>CAYXZD010000003.1:66667-203551 GCA_964469565.1 uncultured Planctomycetaceae bacterium | reverse complement strand
ACCCGCCCATGGAATGTCCGCCGAGGTATACGTGATTGGGGTCAATCTCAAACGTATCGATCGCCCGGTCAATCAAGGTGAGGACCCACTCTTGTGTACCGGCATCGGTCCAGCCGAGCTCCGTCTTCTCTAAGACTTCTGGAAAGATCCCCACCCAATCCCGGCGCACGAGCGTGTCAGCATACGTGCCCCGTGATGTGTCGGCACTCCCCGCCCCCACTCCCCCCCCGTGCAAACCCACAAACAGACCCCTAGGCCGGCGCAGTTGGCCACTAAGGTAATAACGCCCCTGCTCCCCCTCCTTGTCAAAGTACAGACCTGCCTTCCGAGGCAAGGCGGCAAGATCCTTGCTCTGCTTTGTGAAGAACTTTTCCCAGCGAGCCAATCCCCGCTTATCTGGCATGGGCACATCCTCGAGTTGCCGGAGCAGTTCCAACCCTCGCAGATTCGCTTCCACCGAGTAGCGCTCTAGACCAAGGTACTCAGCGACGATTACCTCCTGATCCTTGCGACTGAGATCATCAGCAGAAACCATGGAACCTAGAACCGAGGCACATGCAAGAAGAGTTGGCAGCATGGGTCTATTCTGAAAAGGGCGGCCCATTCCACAAGGGTCCCCTCCCTAGTGCTTCCCTTTTGGTACACAAACCGTAACCTCCTGCCACCATGGCCCTCCTAAGTCTCATTGGAGCACACAAGTCATTCGATGCAGACCGTCCTCTGCTGCGGGGAGTCGATCTCACCGTACGCTCAGGCGACCGAATCGGCCTGATCGGAACTAACGGTTGCGGGAAGTCCACGCTCATGCGCGTACTCCTCGGCAGTGAGCTGCTTGAAGAGGGAGAACGTGTGCAAGCCCGCGGGCTGAAGATCGGCTACTTGGAGCAAGCACCCGTTTTCGAGGGACACCTCACCATTCGAAGTGCCGTACGCTCGGGGATTGAGGGCCGTGAAACACTTCTGATTGAGCTGGAGGAGCTCCACGACGCACTGAGTGCACCCGGACTCCGTGACGAAGAACTCCAACGCAAACTCAGTCGCCAGGAAATCCTCCAAGGCCGCCTCGATGAGCTAGGGGGGCACGACATCGAACATCTGGTCGAAGGCACGATTAGCGGCGTGGGCCTCACGGACCCCGAAGCCCTGTGCAAAAACCTCTCCGGGGGCGAACTGCGCCGCGTAGCGCTGGCTCGCCTCCTGCTCGCCAGCCCCGATCTCTTCCTACTCGACGAGCCCACGAACCACCTCGACACCTTTGTCATCGCTTGGCTCGAAGAGCGCCTGCGACTGATTAAGGCGCCCCTCGTACTTGTCACCCACGATCGTTACCTACTGGATCGGACGGTGGACCGCATTGTCGAGATTGATCAGGGGCGCCTGCACTTCTATGAGGGTGGGTACGCCAAGTATGTCGAACAAAGGAGCGCGCGCCTTGCCAATGAGGCGCAAGCTGAACGATCCAGACTGTTGCTCCTACGACGTGAGACGGAGTGGATGAGTCGCGGGCCAAAGGCGCGCTCGACCAAGGCCAAGGCTCGCATCCAGCGCTATGAGGAATTAGTCAATGCAGAGCCCGAAGAACGCACGGCCGACCTGCAAATGCAATTCGTACCGGGTCCGCGCCTCGGAAACAAAGTGATCGAATTGCGTGGAGTGTCTCATTCCTATGGGGACGCACAGATCGTGCCCCCGCTTGACCTCGAGATTACACCAGGGATGCGGCTTGGCATTGTGGGCCCCAACGGTGCGGGCAAGACTACACTGCTCAAGATCATAGAGGGGCACCTGCAGCCCACCACTGGAAAGAGGATTGTGGGGGAGACCGTGGCGCTCGCTGCTGTGGACCAGCACCGCTCAAGCCTGGATGGGACCAAGACCGTCGTCGAGGAGATCGCTGGGGATGGTGGATTCGTCTCGGTCGGCTCACAACGCATCAGCGTTGCATCCTTCCTGGAGCAGTTCCTATTCCCTGGGGCGCTCAAGCACCTGCTGATTGAGAAGCTCTCCGGCGGAGAGCGCGGCAGAGTCATCATGGCGAAGCTGCTCCTCGCGGGCGGAAACGTGCTGCTCCTCGATGAGCCAACCAACGATCTTGACCTAGCCACCTTGCGGGCCCTTGAAGAAGCACTGGCCGTGTTTGCAGGAACCGTCATCGTAGTGAGCCACGATCGCTGGTTTCTAGACCGGGTGGCCACTCACATCCTGCACCTCGACGGTGAAGGCGAAGCCAGACTGCATCATGGCGATGTCAGTGAGTTGCTTGAGCAAGCCGCGGCACAGAGGAGCGAGCGAGAGCGTGCCAAGCAACAAGGCGCCGCTGCAGAGGCAGCCGAACGCGCTCAGGCGGCCAAGAGCCAGAAGCAGGGGCCGGCCCGACTGAGCAATTGGGAACGTGCAGAGCTCGACAAACTGACCGGGAGCATCGCCGCCCTAGAGGCCCAGTTGGGCGAGCTCGACAGTCAGCTGAGTGCCCCTGATCTATACCGCAACGGAAATGAAAAAGCCCTGCAACTGACAGCAGAACACGAGCGTGCCACCCAGGAGCTCGACGGAGCCCTTGAGCGCTGGGCCGAACTCGCTGAGCGCGAGTAGAGTACGGGCAATCTAGGCCCGATTGGGCTAGACTAGAACCCAGCTATGTTGCGCACCTGTGTTTTGATTGCCCTGTTGAGTGCCGCTCCGCTTGCCCGCGGCGCGAGCTTGATGTGTGCACATCCCTCAGCAATGGGTGGGGTACCCGCAAGAACGGGGTTCTGCCTGACGGCGGATGATGAAGTGCAGGAAGTCAGCATGGCTAAGCTCACCTCAATCAACTACCGGCCGGGGAAGGAGCTTCCCACTGAAGTGCAAGCACTCGACGGCCAACGGGTGCGCATTGAGGGCTACATGGCCCTCGGCACTCTTGAGGGCATCGACACCTTCGAGTTTGTGCCCGAGTCCTGTGAGTGTGGCCGCTCCAAGGTTCAACACTTTATCGATGTCACTATTGAAGAGGGCTTGACCACATTCACCCCCGGGCGGATTGTCTTGGAGGGTGTACTCAGTGTGGGCGAAGTGGAAGAAGATGGCTTTGTTGTAAGCCTATACCGAATGACCATCCGCTCCCTCGATAGTGACTCGCAAGACGCCTAGTACAGGATTGCGATGAACTCTGCCGAGTGTGCGCTAGCAACCTCAACGCATCACGAGAGGTGGCGGCCACCATCGAACGTTGTATGCCGGATTGGTGTCGGACTGTTGGCCGTCCTTTCGTTGTTCCCCACCCTTGCCCTCGGCTTCCAAGACAAGACGACCGCATCCGAGTTCACACGCCTGATTTCCGCTGCTCGCTCTGGCCGAGCCATGATCCGTCCACAGGCCGCTCGCCGCATCGTGCGGCTTTGGGAAAACAGTGCGGCCTCCGATCAGGAAGTCATCTTGATGGGGCTCCAAACAGAAGCCGGGACCACCAGTGAGAGCGCCGCCCGCCTAGGCTCTGCCTTGGTTGAGATCCTTGGCGAATTCGACGATGCCCAACTGCGCAGCCTCCTGTGGCAGTGTCTTGCAGATTCCGAGTTCCCTTGGCGCCCCCAAGCAGCACGCTCTCTCGCCGCCCATCCCCAGCCAGGCGAAGTGGCCCGTTTCCTCGGCGCCCTGCACGATCGGATCCCCCAAGTGAGGGTGGCCGCCCTCTTTGCCCTCGGGAATTGCGAGGGCAAGGCTCATGTCCAGGCCGTCAGCGGGGCATTGAGCGATCCTGCGGGTGCTGTCAGACGCTCGGCGGCCGACCTGCTGGTCCGCTGGGGTCACAGACCCGCCCTTTGGTATCTCCATGAGGAACTCCTGCGCACGGACACTTTTTTCGATCGCCCAACGGGCGAACAAGCCCGCTTTGAGGCTTGGGGTCTAATCCAAAGCCATCTTCAGGGCCTCGCCGCACCAGCTTCCTTCGACCCTAGCCTTCACCCTCAGACAGAGCCGAACGCATCTGCACTGACCCGTCTCCGCCAGAATCTAGCCGATCTTGAAGCGGGACCTCGACCGCAACTGCCACCACAAGCTCAGGCCGCCGGAGCATTGCCGCGCGAGGTTCTGGGCCTTGAGCTACGGTCCTGCCGCAAGGGCGAAGTGTTCCTACGCTGGACTGACGGGGACCGGCTCTTGGTGGGTCAGGGCAATCCTGCCCAAGTGCAGCTCCCCACAGGTACTGTAGCTGCCCTCGTGCAGCTCAAGGCAAAAACACTTTCTGCAATGGGAACGCGACGCCTGATTGGGCAACCAGGCTGCGACCTCGAACAGTTCCACTACATCGAGCAGGGTGGGGCCACCATGTGGATCGTCGCGTGCGGCCCCGACCCTATTCCGGACCTACGACCCGATACACTGAGTTCATTTGGCCAAGCCCTCGTCGCCACATTGTCAGCGATTGAACAGGGGCCTGAGGCCAATCCCCTAGATGCCCGGCTAGTCAACCTCAAGCAGCGCACCATGGACGCCCTTGAGGCGATAGGCGGCGAGCTCTGATAGGCGAGCTCGCCCTAAGGAAGCGGAGCCGAGCTAGAGTTCCTTGCTGACTGAGGTGCCAGCGAGGTGAAAACAACCCGCAGCGTAACCCGCCTCGTCCTCGATACCCTCGATCTTGAACTTGCCCGTAACGATGACAGGAATGTAGGGAAAGTAGTCCGCTCCCTCGCCTTCCATAATGACATTGATCCACTCATCGGGTTGAGGCGATCCGCCAAAGCAGCAACCCAGCAAGTCACGCACCAGCATGAATTCGGGAACGCGGGTCTCTTTCCATTCGAGAGGGATCATGTAGCCAACGATGGACACGACCTCGCCATCGTTACGCTGAATGCGATCAGGAAAGGTGAACTCACCCTCCTCGTATTCCTCTGGGTAAAGCAGGGAATCAAGGATGTCTTCCATCTCGATGTCCTGCATGGAAAGGTCCGACCAGGAGACCGCTGTGACGCCTTCAACAGCTGTGCCCTTGCGCCGTGCGTCGATCATTCCCATGCCACCAAGGTCCTGCCCTTCTAGACCCTCGGCCACCTTGCTGATGGCACCCGCTGCGACGGCACCGGGGTCAGTGATCGCGAGTTCGGGAATGGGTGCGTCTAGGGGAGTTCCACGCTCCACTGCCGGCTGCCCTGCGCCTTCCTGAGTTGGCTGGGCCGTGCCCCCACAACCCGTCAGCAGCAATGCAAATCCGATTGTGAGGCGTGTCATGGACTAGTGATCGGGATAGTGAATGTGGATGGACTCGAACACAGCACCGAGGACATCGAGGGAATCCACGTTACCTTCGAGTGCGGCTAAGCCCTTCAACCGGTCATCCTGAACAAGGAATTCACTACTGTCACCCACTGTCTCGCCCGTCAGGGTGCTGGCCTGCGCATCGAGTGTGAGAGTGACCTCAGCACCACCAAGGGTGAGACTCACCTCGACACTTGGCTGGGTGAGGCGCACCGGGCTCTCAGCATGGCCATCCCAACAATGCAGCCGCAACTCGCCGGCCTCGAAATCGGGCACAACTTCAAGTTGTGCGTAATGATCGCCCAGCTCGATGAGCATGCCGCCTACAGCTTCGTGCGGCGCACTATGGGAGTGGCCACCTCCCGATCCAGATTCAGGTTCGTGGTGGTGGCCATGCTCTCCGCCACATGCCCCCCACAGGGGCAGGGTAAGTATCGAAAGAATGTGTCTTGGGATGCGCTTGGATTGAGCCATGGGAGGAAGAGTCTAACTGCGCGCGAGGACACCCGCCACATCCGTTGAGTAAGCCTTGAATGCAGGCAAGAGGCCCGCCAAGCACCCCACGACCACCATACACAGGGGTGTCCAATACAGGGACGCATGCACGGCCCCCAGATCGAGTACAACCCCAGTGCGTTCAAGAACGATGGACCGAGCCACCGTCAGGATCGTGTAATACACGATGTACCCACCCACGGCTCCTAGAGCAGCAATCGACCCAGCTTCTAGAACGATGACCCCAAACACAGTGCCCTTGCGTGCACCCAGTGCCCTCAGGATTGCGAACTCGCGCCGGCGCTCGTTCATGGCATTGTAGAGGCTGGCAAGGAGTGATCCTGCGGCGACAACCACGACCAAATAGGCCACAAGTTCGAGAATGCGGTTCATCCAGCCAAGCTTGTTCATCAGATCGAGCATGGTTTGGGCAATGGGCCAAGCGAGGGTTGCCGTCTTGCCCTGGCGGTTGATCTGGTTCTGCAAGAAAAAGCCCGCCTGTTTGCTGGCGAACTTGAGCATGACCGCACTGACTTCCTTGTGCTCGTCTGGAATCGTATGGCCTGCTTCGGCCTCAAACTCCTGGCCGTCTTTTCCACGTAGAACGTGGCCCCCCATACGGTAAACGCCTTCAATCGGGATCCAAATCACGCGATCGGACGGCGTGTTTGTGGGCTCCATCACTCCGATGATGCGATAGACCTCTGCGTGTTTTGCGCTCTCGTCATACCGGATGCCGTGGTAGGGGTTGATCTCATCACCAAGGCTCAGATTCAAATCACGGGCTGCGGTCGCCCCAACAATGGCCTCACGCAGATTGGGATCGAAGACGACCCCTGGAGAACGGACGGTATAGCGCTTGCCCTCCTGATACTCGAACTCTGTGAAGAGGTCGGTCGTCGTACCGACGATTCGATAGCCCTTGTAATTGTCGCCGACCGCATACGGAACGGCTAGAGACACCCGCGGGTCCGCCTTGATCTCTTGGTAGAGCGACCAGGGGATGTTTCCGGGTGAGGTCTCAAGGTGGTAAATCGTGTTGAGAACGAGTTGGAGTGAGCTACCTCGGGCTCCAAGTACCGCATCAAAGCCGATCTTGCCCCCCGCAAATGCACGCGTGCTTTGCGTGGAGATGCTGAAGACGGCCATAACGAGGCCGCTGGCCAGGGCTGCCGACAAGGCCGTGATGACCGTTGAGAGAACATGCCGGCGCATGGACCGCTTGACGATCATGAACATGGAGCGTGGCCCTGTCATGGTCGAGTCCCCTCATTGGCGAGTGCGCGATTCAGTTCAGTGAACTCGATGACCTCATCGAAAGCGCCGAGAATCTTTGGGTCGTGGCTGACCAACAAGAGGGCTGCGCCCTCTGCCTCGCACAACTCCCTCATCATCCCCAAAGCTTCGTGGGCGTGGCGGGGATCAAGATTACCGGTCGGTTCATCAGCAAGAACGAGGCGCGGCCGATTGGCCAGTGCACGCGCAAGTGCGACTCGTTGTTGTTGCCCCACAGACAGTTGACTGGGCCGGTGATGAATCTTCTCGCCTAGACCAAGGTGCTCCAAGAGTGCCCTCGCTCGCGCGCGGTCCGGGCCCGGCCCAAAGAGCATTCCGAGCAAGACGTTTTCTAGAGCCGTGTACCCTTCGAGCAAGTTGAACGTTTGAAACACATAGCCCATGGACTCTGCCCGCAAGGCATCACGCTTCCCCTCACTGAGCGCAACCGTATCCACCCCCTCAAAGAGGACGCGGCCAGTGTCAGGCCGGAGGATGCCCGCAATAATGTTCAGAAACGTCGTCTTCCCACAACCACTCGTCCCAGCCAGGGCTACCTGTTGGCGTTCTTGAAGGGTGAATTGCGCGATATCCACGATGCGCTGTGCCTCACCCGCAGGGCTGACATAGCTCTTTCCAAGGCTTTGGAGTTCGAGGAGAACCATTGGGTCGAACACACTAACGCCTCTTCACGCCTGTGTCAGCTGCCCCCATGGCCCTTTCGTATCGGCAACCCCGGTCCTAGCGCCTAGCTAGAATCCGCCCCGATGAAGATCTCATGGGGGCGCGGCGTTCCAAGTCCTAGGGTGAATTGAAGACAAGCTCCATGGGCAACCTTCGGCCCCCGATCCAATCTGCGGGGTTCCGGATCAGCAGGATGGATGCCGACCCACCACTTGGAAGCCCTGTGAACGGCGTCTAGCTAACCCCGGGGGCTCAACGCATCGTGCAAGGCCTAGAGGGAAACAGGCGCGCTTGAAGCCTGGCTCTACACTTTGGCGGGCTAGGTCCGTTTCATGTGAAACTCATAGGCGACCTCACCAAGATCGCTTACGTAGACCGTCAAACTAAAAACCCCTGGTCGCCTACAGGCTCCCGCCAGGATTCCCAAGTGCGTGCTCGGTCAGGTCCTTGACAAGGAACTCAAAGGCCTCATCCACGGAGTCCGTCGGGAAAAACAAGTCCGTGTCGTCCACATTGATCGTGCCAAAGCGCGCCATGGGCTCGAAGTGCAGAACCTCTTCCCAAAAGCTTTTCCCAAAGAGAACGATCGGAAGGTGCTTCTTGATCTTCTTAGTTTGGATCAAGGTCAGGATTTCCATGAACTCATCAAGCGTCCCAAAGCCGCCTGGAAAGACGACAAACGCCTTGGCGAGATAGGTGAACCAGTACTTGCGCATGAAGAAGTAATGGAATTCAAAAGACAGCCTGCGAGTGATGTAGGGATTGTCGTTCTGTTCAAACGGTAGGGAGATGTTGAGACCAATGTTTTCGCCCTTCGCTTCGGATGCCCCTCGATTGGCCGCCTCCATAATCCCCGGGCCCCCACCTGAGCAAATCACAAATCGCCGCCCGGTACCCTCAAGCCCTTTAGACCACATTGTGAGGCGTGCAGAGAGTTCACGCGCCGCCTCGTAGAACTTCGACATCTCCATGCCCCGCTGGGCGGCGGCAAGATCGCCCTCGCCGGCTTCGGCTGCCTGGAGGGCTTCCGCAGCGCTCTCCCGGGACGGCGTGCGGGCAGATCCAAACACAACGATCGTGTCCTGGACGTCGAGCTCTTCAAAGCGCGACTCGGGCTCTAGGTACTCGGCAAGGATTCGCAGGGATCGAGCATCTGGACTCCCCAGAAACTCCTCGTTCTTGTAGGCCTTGATGGCGCTGAAACGGCTTTTGGACATGGGCGTATTGAGCCGCCACGCCCACGAGGAAGCCAGTCTGCAATCCTCGTTTCCCTCGAATATTCATATTTTCCCCAGCTCTCCCGCCACCGACACCAGCCGGCGATCGTCAATCCCCAATGGGTGGGCGGGGGATAGGGATGGGCGAGCCCTCCTGGATCAACCCCATCCCCTCCCAGCTACTGCCGCCGAAACCCTAGAAGCCGCCCCCACCCTCCAGGTCCTTCTTGCGTTTTTTCAGCTTACGCTGGGCCGCATCAAATAGATCGTCCAAGTCACTCTCCCTCGATTGCTCCTTGCCGAGGGCTGCATCAAACCCATCCTTGCCCCGAGTGTGCCTGCCCGCCACCCGTTCAGCAGCACTTTGCCAACGGCCCTCATCAAGAACCGGTTTGCCTGTCTCATCCACTTCACTAGGAGGGCGGTGGCCCATCACCTTACTTGTCAGCACATCAACCACCAGCACGGACGCGCAGCACGGACAAGCCACCTCAATTTGTTTCTTACTCATCGTTTTCTTATGCCAAGACCAGTTGAGGAATTGTAGCCCATGCGGCTCTACGCCCCTGGGAGGGCATTCCGACCAACTCCTAGGGGCTATCCGGCGAGTCGCTCCCTCGAGAATCAATCACCGGAATGAAAACCATCCACGCTGGGCCTACTATAAGGAGTCGCCATGAAACCAGCAGAGTCCCTTCCTGCACTCCTCATGATAAACCGCAAGAGCACGCCCGCCCAGCGCCAGCAGGCCATTCTTGGCATTGTGCTTTGGGTCGGCCTCCTCGCTGTTCTACTCGTCCAGTAACGGTAAGAATCGGGGCAAGCCGCTCCTCGAAATGGAAAGGGTCAGCAATGGCGCCCTACTTTGAGGTCTTTGAAACTGACGACCCGAGGTGATTCAGCGTTTCAATTCCTGCAATCGGCTCCTGTAGCGTTTATACAGGAGCGAGTGCTTGTCATCCGACAAATCCACTTCCTGGCCATCGATGAACAGGTACTGAACAGCCGAGTCAATCTCCAGTAGGTGCCCAGTCGTAACGACCACGTCCGCTAGCTTGCCGGCTTGCAGGCTTCCCAATTGCTCTTCAAGACCCAGAATCTGTGCGGGGTACCAGGTTACTGCCCGCACGGCTTCTTCCTGGGGAAGACCGAATGCTGCTGCCGTTGCGGCCTGAAAGGGCAGATTGCGCTCGTTCTCTGAATCGCTCGTCGTAATCGCGATGCGCACTCCCGCTCGATGCAACACGGCCGCGTTCGCAAAAGCACTGTCATAGGGGTCGTACTTGGTTGAAGGCAGGGCCCATACCGAACCCACCACAACGGGCATGCCAATCTGAGCGAGAGTCTCGGCCACCTTCCAACCCTCGCGCGCTCCATAAAGCACGGCATCCAGATCATGGTCCTGGGCGAATTCAGCCGCAGTCAGAATGGTCTGGGCATTGCTTGCGTGCAAAGCAATCGGCTTTTCCCCGCGGGCGAAGGGCACAAGCGCATCAAGTCGTGCATCAAAGACCGGGGTGGGCTGGCCATATTCGCGCGCCCCATCCTTGCGTCGCCCATACTCACGAGCCTGCTCGAATACTTTAGCTAGCTCCTTGACGGCTTCGTCGGTTTTTCCACGGGACTCACCCTCCTCGCCATCGACAGCCACGGGACCCGCACCTGAAGTGTAACAGTCGTACTCACCGTGGCTGTGACCACAAATGTTGTCGTGAATGTGTTCCGTTCCCGCGTGGCCTGCGTGATCGTCCTCATCACGGTTGGAGATGCGAGGGAAGCGCACGTGCAGCATGTCTCGGTCCACGGTCAACATCTCCTCCCATGTGAACCCGTCCAACTTCAATACTGCTGACTGACCTCGCAGCGGTCCTCCACCCTGGGGTGAAGTCTGCGTGCGCGTGATTCCATTGTGGCGCGTGACACCCACGTGGGCAGATTCAGCATGAATCGACCCCGTGACCCGCAAGTCTGGCTGATTGCCGCCGATTTCGGAGGTGTCGTTTGTGGCCTTGATTGACCCAATCTCATGCAGGCCTACTGTGCTGTTGAGTGAGATCATTCCCGGCCACAAGTGCAGGCCGGTCATATCCAATACGCGTGCGCCCTTCAAATCGCTCCACTCTTTTTGAACGGCCACGATTCTGTTGCCTCGCATGACTAGGGTGCCGCCTTGGATAACACCACCCGTCACCGTGTGGATGGTGCCGCCCGCCAACACGGTCAGCGGCCCCTCTAAATCTGCCGCACCCGGGCGAGGAGGCTCCGCAATGGGCCTGACCTCAAGGGTCCCCCCATCCAGCCCAAAAGCATCGCGGCGCTCAAATGCGATGTCGCCCTCTACCATTGTCCACTGAACGCGTGAAGTGCTTGAGAGGGGGTCGCCGTTGAGCAACACCATGTCTGCATCCTTGCCTTTCTCGATCGATCCCAGACGGTCCCCGAGCCCCAATTGCTTTGCACCATTCAAGGTGACGAGCTGCAGGGCCGACACCCGGTCGAGCCCCGCATAGTGAATCGACTTGGCCGCCTCCCCATAGAGCCGGCGAATCATCTCGTCGGAGTCAGAGTTGATCGACGTCAGCACGCCAGCCTCCATCATGAGTGCCGGCGCTTGGGGAATCGCATCATAGGCTTCGATTTTGTAACCCCACCAATCCGCAAATGCTGAACCAGGCACACCCGCTTCGGCCATTTCATGGGCGACCTTATAGCCTTCCAAGACGTGCTGCAGGGTGCCGATTCGAAACCCAAACTGCTGTGCCGTACGAATGAGCATCAAGATTTCATCCGCTCGGTAGCAATGTGAATGGACAATGACGTTCTGAGCCAGAATGTCCGCCAATACCTCAAGGCGAAGGTCGCGCCGAATCGGCGCGGGATCCTCACCAGCCGCCACCTGTGCGGCATGCCGGTCCAAGTCCGCCTGATACTCCCGGGCACGAGCGAATGCGCGCTGATAAAGCGCCTCTATTCCCATCCGCGTACTTGGGAAGCGGCCCGCACTTCCCCAATTCGATCGCTTAGGGTTCTCGCCCAGGGCAAACTTGATGCCTTGTTCTGCATCCGAGATTAAGAGCTCGTCCGCCGTCACACCCCAACGCAACTTCAACACTGCATCCCGGCCGCCGATGGCATTGGCCGATCCGTGTAAGAGGCGGATGGTCGTCACGCCACCCGCGAGAGCCCGATAGATCCCAATATCATCGGCATTGACCACATCGCGCATGGTCACCTCTGCCGTGATCGAGACCGTCCCCTCGTTGATTCCCCGCTCAATCGCCAGGTGAGAGTGGGTGTCTACTACGCCAGGAGCGAGGTGTTGGCCAGTGAGATCCCACACCACAGCACCTTTCGGAGTTTCAAATGGGGCATCAGCGGGAACGACATCGACGATCTTCCCCAGAGCCACCACAACGGTCCCCACAAATGCGGGGCGAACCGCACTGTGAATCGTGGCTCCCTGCAGAACCACCGGGCCGGTCAACTCCAATCGTGGGACACGATGAGCGTCTGTTTCAAAGGGGTGATCGCTAGAGCCCGCAGCCGCTGTCGCGAGCGCACCGGCAAGCAGGGCCCCAAGAGCCCTTTTGGCAATGACTGTAGTAGCCACTAGTTAGCACCTCCATTCAGGTGGTCAGGTGTTCGGGTTGCTTTGAGTGCGAGGTCCATTTCATAGCTACCTGCCTTGAAGGTTCCTTTGGCCTTGAACGAATCATCCTTGACCTTCCCCGCAAACTTCAATTGACTCTCCGTTGACCCAAAGTTGACGCGAATGGTGAGCCTCACTTTGTGTCCACTCACATGACCGGTGACCTTGGCTGTCTGGAGGGTGTCGTCGCGCGGATTCATGATCTCTGCCGTACCCGTGACATCCCCGCCCTCGTCCATCTTCAGGGAAATCGAGCCCTCTTGATCCTCGCCGAATGTCAGTGTGTAGTCCCAGTCTCCGCTGAGATCGACCCCATCAGCAGGGCCTTCTGACGAATCTGTCTCCACCTCGAATTCTTGGGGATACCCGTCTACAAAGGACCAAACCACTTGAGCCTCCTTCTCAGCGGGGTGTGCACTCCAAAGGTTCAAAGTGGCTGAGCGGCCACTGGTGAGCCGACCAAAGTCTGCGCTTAGGTCAAACCACTCAGCCGTCCCACCTGTGAGGGCAGAGAGTGCTGCGTCGCTCGGGAATCCGAGATCGATGAGTTTACGTATATTCTTCATGAGATCGCTCGCAGACCCTGCTCCGGTACCAAAGAGAATCCGCACCCCAGACTCTTGAAGGCGTAATGCGTTGTCACGCCGCTCCTCCCAAAGGCGCCGCTTCTCCCGAGCGACAGCTGCAGGCTCGTGGTAATTGAAATCTGGACCAACATCCTCCTCGGAAGTCTCATCATCGCCAAGCTCGGAATCGGGGACTGAATCCAACACCCCTGCCGCTTCAGGGTCTGCGGCTCCATCGCCCTCCTGGATCTCCGCTGAGTTCACCGGGCCCTCTGAAGAATCCGCGTCATCAAGCTTGGCATCTGGGTCCGCAACTTCTTCCCCCCAGTCCAGATTGAGAACAACCGGTATCTCCCGCGCCTTGAGTTCCGCAGCAGCCTTCCAGGCATCTCGCCCCCCTGCGATGGCAATGTTGAGGCCGAATTCATCCGCTAGGCGTATCCAGCGCCGAATGTCACGAGCACTGTCCGCACGACACACTACCCGCTCCTCACCTGATAGCAGCAACGCACCTGTGGCAAGATCTAAATCATAGGCTGGGCGGCCTCCGAGTTTTCCCTCTAGGCGCCGCGCCTCAAGCTGCTGGTGGTGAAGCGTATCGTAGAAGAACTGGCGTAGCTGAGCATGGAAACCCATGAGGGTATTGGGGTAGCCCCCACCGCTCGCTTGGAATGCTGCATGCTGAAACACTTGGTCTCGGATAATGAGGTTGCGTGCAGCAGCATCCCGAATCACGGCCAAGACGCTGCGTCCCGCGAGTATTTCTCCCCCGGGAGCACTGAGAAGTACACCAAAACCGGCTTGGCGGTGACCCTCTGCTTCGTCCTCACTAAGGCCAAAAACACTCGCCGCAGAAAACGCTGGCTGGATGCCCTTGCGGTTCGCATGCCGCATATCAATCCGGACATTGGCACCCTCCGAAGCAGGCCGGTCCTGAGATGCGACAGGACTTGGAGTCTCACACCCGGTCGCGGTCCAAGCGTCAATGAAAGCTGGCGTCGCGAAAAGGCCCGTTCCATCAATGACAACCATGTCAGCTGGGATGGTATCTGTGGCCGACTGCACAGCCTCGATACGCCCGTCACGAAGAAGCAGCGTCCGCAACGGAGCGTCCTCGCCCAGACTCAGTTGCACTCCCTGTAAAGCATGGGGCTCCGGGGGCAGCGCGCGGTTTTGAGCCGTCGCTCGACTGGAGGATAAGAGTAGGGCGACGGCGAACAAGGCCGGAACGCAGCGTGGAGACATGGGGGGAACCTCGGGCCAGGAACAAAGGAGGCGCCCATTGTGCGTTGCGCCGCCGTGGAGGGAAGGCCCAAATTCGTCTGCTTTGCGTAGGCTCTTGGGCCTGTGCCTACAGCCCCCTAATCCACTCCGGCGCGAAATGGGCTGCTTGGGGCCGTGCTATCACACCATCGAGATAATCGAGCAGTGCCTGCCGATCACGGGGGAGGTTGCCCTTGAGGGCTAGGTAGTTGCTGGCATGGTTGGAACGAAAGACGCCCCCTGCCACGTCCAGATGGGCAATGAACTTGTGCAATTCGCGCGCCAGCTCAACCGGACTCAGCTCATCCACTTGCCCACACTGGGCCTCATCCCACAGGGGCGTCCCCTCAACTGGCGTCATCACAAGCGTACTGATGAAGCGGGGAGAAATCGCACTGATCACCTTTCCAGATTCCTCAGCATGCCTAAGAGATCCTGATCGGCCCCCTGCCCCGAGCAGAATCATGGTCGACAATTTCACCCCTGCGGCCTGCGCCTTGAGCGCTACACGAACCATCTCCTGGGCGTCGACTCCCTTTTCCAAGTGCCCGAGGACCCTGTCATCCCCCGACTCCACGCCGAGGTAATACAGGGACAGCCCCTTTCCTTTGAGTCGACGCATCTCCTCCATCGTGCGCACGGCAAGAGCCTGAGGGGAGGCGTAGACACTGACTCGCCGTAGATCCGGAAAGGTCGCATTCAATTCATCGAGGACTGCCTCCAAGAAGCTGGCCTTTGCAATCAAGGCGTCCCCATCTGCGAGGAAGACCTTGTGCACCCGATCCATGTGAGTGCCTGCCCAAGCGATTTCCGCACGCAGGTCTTCCAAGGAACGAACCCTGAATCGTTTTTCGCGATACATGGCGCAGAAGGTGCAACGGTTGTAACTGCACCCAAGCGTTGCCTGCAGAATGAGTGAGTTGGCCTCGCTGGGAGGGCGAAACAGGCTTCCTTCATACTGAATCATGACTCAGCCAGCCTAGCACACCTGCACTCCGCAAAACCTACCGTGAAGGGTAGAGTTTGAGGGGCGACGTGAGTATTCTGCTGCCTCTCCCAGCCGCCCCCACTCCATCACTTCCTCACGGGCCCCAAGAGGCTCCGACATAGATTCACCATGGTCACCCCCGAAGACGTCTACACCGAACTGCGCAAGGTCTTTGATCCTGAGATTCCGGTCAACATCGTGGACCTGGGCCTGATCTATGAAGTCGGCGTTGAAGAGAGTGTCGTGAACATCACCATGACCCTGACTTCCCAGTCCTGCCCAAGTGCTCAAGAGATTCCGGAAATGATGCGCAGACGGGTCGATGTCATCGATGGGATCACCGAAACCAAAATCGAGGTGGTGTACCAACCACTGTGGACGCCCCAGCTCATCAGCGCCGAAGGTCGCAAGATCTTGGGCATGGAAGACGAGGACGAGGAATAGCCTGGGCAGGATGATGGCCGCCCCCGCTGGGTCTCCCCATTCAACACATCACAAGCCGTTCGGTTGAGCAGAGCTCTTACTGGATCACGTTCATGCTGCCCGCCGGACCCGGCGGAGGCGCATCTGGGTTTTTCTTCAGCTCTTCCTTCCAGGAAATCATGCGCGCCTTTGAGCCCTCGTTCTCAGCATCTTCGATGTAGCCCATAGACGCAATCGCATCGCCTTCCTCTCGGGCAATGACGCTCTTGCGCTGATAGAACATCGACAGGCTTGTATGGGCGAACGCGTCATCAGGATCCAACTCGCATATGCGCTTGCCGACCACAATGGCCTCGTCCACGTCGCCAGAGTGCATCAAGGCCATGGCCAACCCATGCATGGCATCAGTCCACTCCGGCTGCACCTCTAGTGCCTGTCGGTAGACTTCCACCGCCTCTTGATGCTTGTTCTCGCCGTACAGCTTGAGTCCGTCGAGGTAGAGGCCCTGGGCCTTTTCAGAAATGTCCGTCATGATAGGGAGCTCCTAGGGGTGATTGGCTAACCGCCTCACATTATGCCGAACCGCCGGCCGAGCAGTAGGCATATCTGTGCCCCGTGGCCCTTTTCCGCCCGGAGCATGCAAACAAGAAAGCGGGCCGCACTCGGGGCATTCAACGCCCGGTGGGCTAGGGAAGCCCTACATCACCGCTTCTACGCCAAGCTCATCAAAGCCCTTCTCTTCAAAGTGAGCCCGGAACATGTCACGCAGCTTGACCGCCGCAGCATCGTAGGCGTCTTGGTCCTCCCACGAATTGCGGGGATTCAGGATTTCAGCCTCCACACCTGGACAGCTCTTGGGCATTTTCAGATTGAAGACGGGGTGTACATCGTATTCAGCGCCTTCAGCGTGCAGATCCCCCCGCAATGCAGCATTCAGGAGTGCACGGGTGTCCTTGATTGAAATACGACTTCCAACCCCAAAGGGGCCTCCGCCCCAGCCAGTGTTGAGAAGAATGCAGCGCGCATCATGCTGGGCCATCTTCTCAGCGAGTCCCTTCGCGTACACGCTGGGGTGATGGGCCATGAATGGAGCGCCAAAACAGGCACTAAACGCCGCCTTGGGCTCTGTAATACCGACCTCAGTACCTGCGAGTTTGGCTGTGAAACCCATGACAAAGTGGTACATGACTTCCTTGGCATCGAGCACCGAAACCGGCGGCAGGACTCCGAAGGCGTCTGCAGTGAGCAAGACAATGGTCTCGGGATGAGGTCCGCGCGCTCCTTCAGCCACATCGGGGTTACACGTCAAGGGATAGCTGAACCGCGTGTTCTCCGTCCGTGAATTGTCGAACAAGTCGAACTCTTGGGGGTCGGTGTCCTCAAGGCGCTTACCCGGCAAGGCTGGGACGTTTTCAATAAGCGTGCCAGGCATTGAGAGGGCAGCCGCGATGATGGGCTCGGCCTCCTTATCAAGGTTGATGAGTTTGGCATAACAGCCATCTTCTAGATTGGAAATGCCGCTCTCCGTCCAGGCCGTTTCATCATCGCCCACGAGCAAGCGCTCGGGGTCAGCGCTCAAGGTTGTCTTGCCTGTGCCGGACAGTCCAAACAGGATGGCGCCATCGCCGCCCTTGCCCACGTTTGCCGAGCAGTGCATGGACATATGCCCCTGTTCGGGCAACATGTAGTTCATCACCGTGAACATGGTCTTCTTATTCACGCCGCAGTAATCTGCCCGCCCCAGCACGAGGCAGATTTGGGTCTTAAAATCCATGATGACCGCCCTTTCGGCGCGCGTGCCGTCGCGCTCGGGGTCGGTGGTAAACGAGGGCACGTTTAGCAACGTCCAGCGTTTAGCATCCTCGTCGGCCACACCTTCGATCCCCTTGGGAAACATGTTATGCACGAACATGGCGTGGGTGGCGAACTCGCCCACAAAGCGATACGGTACGGCGTATTCAGGGTCCGAGCCGGCATACACGTCCTGAACAAACAGGCTCGCCGATCGCTCATTGAGGTGTTCACCCACACGGCGCATGAGAGGCTCAAAATGCTCGGCTGGGAACTTCTGGAAATCCGGCTTCCACCAGACTTTCTCGTCGTACTCGGGCCATGCCACCCCGAAGGTGTCCTGGACAGGCCGGCCGGTGCAGCTGGGATCGGTGTAGAAAACGAGAGGCCCATCCTTACCGAGCTTCGTGGGAAAAGCCTTCTGTGCATCATCGGGCCCATCCATCTCGACCCGGCCGCGATCGCCTGCAATGGCTGCATCAAACAACTCGTCCTTGGTCAGGTTGACTCGATACGAGACGTCTTTCAGGCCGAATAGTCGTTGAAGATCTTCTTGATGACCCATGGTCGTGGGGTGCCGCTGGGCACAATAGGGGAGGTGGATAGAGAGCCGTAGGAAGCACAGGCTGCAATTTGGCCCGAAAGGGTACTTGGCTACCATCGGTGCGGCAACCTCAATAAAGCCCCGAAACGGGACGAATATCAGCGCAGAATCCGGGTCCTAGGTACCCCAGGAGCCCATTCCAGCCACCCTCAGCGGGATAGCAGCCTAGGCTCCTAGGGCCTGCCGGTACCAGGCCATCGTGTTGCGCAGACCTTTCTCGAAGCCCACTGAAGGTGAGTAGCCCAACAACTCCCTCGCACGGGTAATCTCCGCAAGGCTGTGGCGCACATCACCCACCCTCTCTGGCCCATACTGAGCGGTAGGGTTCACGCCCAGTTCGGCAGCCATCGCCGCTAGGAGTTCATTGAGTGTGATCCGCTTCCCGGAGCCCACATTAATCGGTTGGCCACAGTTCGCGGGAGGCTGATCCATCGCTAGAAGGTTGGCCTGCACGACATTGTCGATATAGGTGAAGTCACGGCTTTGTTCTCCATCTCCGTAGATCTTTGGCTGACGACCCTCTAGCAACGCTCGTGCGAAGATCGCAATCACCCCCGTATAAGGGCTGTCATCGGCTTGCCGCGGCCCAAACACATTGAAGTAACGCAGGGGCACCGTCTTCATCCCATAACAACGGGCATACACCGCCAAGAGATGCTCGGCTGCCACCTTTCCCGCTGCATAAGGAGAGCAAGGATTCGTGGGCATGGCCTCATGCTTTGGCAACTCTAGAGACTCTCCGTATGCGGCGGAGGAAGCTGCAAAGACGAGGCGCTCCACGCCTTCCGCGCGCGCGGCCTCAAGAAGGTTCTGAGTGCCGCCCACGTTGACTGCGTAGCTACCGAGCGGGTCTTCCACACTAGCCGGAACCGAGACCTGCGCCGCTTCATGGAAGATCCCGTCCACTCCGACCACTGCCGGTCGACAGCTCTCGCCTTCGGTAATCGAGCCTTCAACGAACTCCAGCGCATCCGAAGATGCGGACCCGGAGGGATTGGCGGGGTCCAGCCCAAGGTGTTCTAGATTCGAGAGCCGCCCACTCACAAGGTTATCCAAAACTCGGACCCGGTCTCCCCGGGAGATGAGTGCGCTGGCGATGTGAGAGCCGATGAATCCGGCACCCCCGGTGATGAGGTAGAGAGCCATGGATGTGGATGCTAGGGCCCGATCGAACCCAGCGCCATACCAAGACACGGCCTAATCAACGGACCCCGGCAGGGCTCCAAATGAAGAGAACCCGCCGGGGTGTACCCGACGGGTTCGAATGACTCAACGAGAGTCATGATCCCCAGCGCAGCTTGAATCAGCTGCACGGTTCACAGCGGGATCCACCCCGTGACCGAATGCTCAAGTTCAAGTTTTTGACTATTCTCCTGACCACGAACCCTCCAGGGCAAAGGCCTGCCAGAAGGCCGACGACTCGCAGCCAAGGACCTCCACAAAGAGAGCAACCCGCTGGGAAGGGCTCCAGCGGGTTGCGCGAGCGGCTCTCACCTCCACTCTCTCCATAGTTTGCTTCGTTCTCAGTCATCAGAGCGGGATCGATCCGCAGACCGAACGGACATGCTGCGAGTTCTCAAAGAAAGGCCCCCGAGGCCCTCTCAGAGGGTCTCGGGGGCCCTATTAGCCCAGAATTCCGGAGCAGGCCTGTCAGGAGCCGAATAAGCTGGTCACCTGCGTCTTACGCAGTTCTTCCTCGTTGCTCCACAGGATCTCACCGGATTCGATGTTGATGCAGCTCAAGACGAACTGGTAGTAGCGGTCTTTGGTCTTCGTGCCCAAGTTCTCAATGGAGCGGCCCTGTTTCTTGGTAATGCTCCGCAAGGCACCGTACACCACGACATCTGCGCCAAGCTGCTTACCAAAGGCCTTGGCCATCTCCGGGTTCACCCTCCCGGAGCCTTGCTGAAAACGGACCTGCTCGCCGATTTCGCCCTGGCCAGGGGCGCCACCCACGAAGCGGAATTTGCCGCTCTGGAGCAAAGATGCACGTACCGAGTCGGTAATGCCGCTGGTGTCGATGTGCTCATCGGTGCGGTTTTCGACGCCTCCCATGACGGCAATGATACGCAGATCATCGGTCTTGCCTGCTGAGGGCAAGTAGCCCAATGCTGGCGACTCAATCAGTGAATCGACCATGTGCTGAGAGAAGGCCTGGAGGTCGGTCGACCCCCAGTCGGCGTTGATTGTCTCGGGATCTTGAGCATCTTTGTAGCGCGTACTGCTGCAAGCCGAACAGAACACCGAAAGGCAGAGAATCAGAGTGGCGGAGTGGAGGGTCTTCATGGTTGAGGAGGAAACGAATGTATCGGAGGGAATGGAATGAGGAAAAATCCTATGCGTCCGTGGAGGCTTCGGCAGAGGGTGGGGTTAACGGCACCGGGTTGCCCCCGATGGCGTGTGCAAAGAGTCGGCGGCGCAGAGTGCGGGCCATGACGAACATGGTCTCGCCTGGGGCGAGCTCGAATCGCCCTAGGGATTTGGAAGGTTGCCCAGCTGCTGTTAGAACGAGGTCATGGCTGCCGGGGGGCAGGAAGATACTTGCAGCGTGCCAGCTACTCGGCAGTGTCCCCCATGTTCTGAGGTCCGCACGCTCGGTGGCTGCATTGAATAGGTCGCCTGCCAGCCCCGCCCACTCACCATGCTTGTCCTTTAGATTGCGGCGCAGTTCACGTTTTAGAAAAGTCCGCACTGTGGACTTGGTGGCTAGCCAAGCGAGGCGGTCTTCGAGGTTGCGGGTCCGAATCGATGTAACGTCTTCGATTTCAGCGGTCTTGACCCGTGCTTGGAGGTTCGCCACCTCCAATGTTAGATGCGAAACCGCCTGTGATCGGTGCATGATCTGAGGCACCGTCCACGTCAGTATTCCCGAACGCGTCATGATGTCCATGCGACCCTCACGCTTGAGAGGGCCGGCACCTAGCCCGGCGATGACAACGATGCGCGCCGCATCAGGTGACGGGGCCTGGCGAGCACCGAACTGATCCTCCCACTGTGCAAGTTCGTCTTCCCGGTGTAATTGGCTTGCGAGCCTTACAAGGGCGGAGCCCACAAGGCCTCCCCCAAGCCCCTTCGACTCCATGCGCTTGTAATCGATATAAGCATCGTCGGCATTTCCCAAGAGCTCATACCCGATGGCTGAGATGAAATGGCCCAGGCCCCCTGCCCCATATTCGGTGTCGTAGAGCTCCTCCTCGACCTCGAGCAGAGCATTCGTCCGACGTACCTCCACAAGGAGGTCTTCCACTTGGCCGAGAGCAAGGTATGAAAGGCCCAGGCAAGAATGCAGCATGACCCGCTCGTACCCCTCTCCAAAATAGTCGGTGAAACTCTCGTTGATGGTCCAAGACGCAATAGTCTTGGCTGCACTCTGCGGAGAGATCAGAGCTTCCTCTTCAATATCCTCCACCTCCTGGGCGGCTTGACTGAAAAAGGTTCGGGCTTGTTCCCAGCGGCCAGCCACGAACGCCGCGAGACCCGATTCTGCTCCCTTGAGAAACCTAGATTCGGTCACATCGGCCTCCCTGTAGGACACGATGGACTCTGCAAAGCGCCCTGACTCAAACTGGTCAAGGGCAACATAGGTGCGTTCGTTATAACTCGCGCAGGCCGAGCACATTGCTGTTAGAAGCACCGCCTCGATGGCCCTGTGCACCCGAAGACACCCTCTGGGGTGCCCTAGAGGGTGGCTCGGGCCCCCTGCGCGGGGGCGCGGGGGTGGGGGTTGCTGCAGATACATGGGGACGCTGGGGGGGAAGGTGAATCACTGCAGCCAGGCTGCCGCCGTAGGGTCAGACCCCATCCTGTCAAAGGACGTGCCAACATACCCCCCAATTCAGCCCACCCCCATGCCTTACGCCCCATTCCTGCTAGAATCCCGCTCCTTCGATAGGCACCCGCTGCCCCCCCCGCAAGAGACCATGCCCAAGGAGACCAAGAACACTCCAGCCAGGAGCCGTCGCGCCAAGCCCAAGGTGACGATGATGGATCAGTTCAACCAGGCCAAGCGCGAGCAGCCCGATGCCCTCCTGTTCTTTCGCATGGGCGATTTTTACGAGCTGTTTGGGGAAGACGCAAAGATTGCTGCACGGGAGTTAGGGATCGCTCTGACTTCGCGGACTAAGGGGCGGGATGCCCTCGCGATGGCCGGCGTCCCCGTCAAGTCGATGAATGGCCATCTCATGAGGTTGGTGGCCAAGGGCCACAAGGTGGCGATCTGCGAACAGATGAGCGACCCGCGCACGACGAAGGGCATCGTCGATCGAGGAATTGTACGGGTCGTTACTGCGGGAACAATTACAGAGGAAGATGCGCTCGATTCTCGCGCAAGCAATTGGCTCGCATCACTCAGCGTGCACGAACAAAGAGCTGGACTGGCATGGGTCGATGTTTCTACGGGTCAGTTTAAAGTCGCCGAAGTCTCCGTGGACGAAATCGAGGATCAGTGCGCCCGAATCGAGCCTGCTGAGCTCTTGTGGTCAGGCGAACTTGCCCAATCAGAGGCACCCTTCGTTTCAATCCTGCAGTCGCAGTTTGGCAGACGCCTCTCCGAACGCGATCCTTGGCGATTTGAGACAGACTCTTGTTTGAGGATTCTCAAAGAGCACTTCAAGGTGGCAACGCTAGAGGGTTTTGGCATCGAGGACGGTTCGCCTGCCATCAATGCTGCTGGCGCCTTGCTCGAGTATCTGCAAGAGACCCAGCGTGGCGCCTGTGACCACATCCTCGCGCTCACTTGCGAACATCCGGGAGCCCACCTCATTCTCGATCGAGCTACCCGCTCAACCCTCGAGCTCGTGGTCACCCAGCGGGGCGCACGCCGTGAGGGTACTCTCATCGACACCCTTGACCATTCCTTGACTCCCATGGGGGGACGCCTCTTACGCGAGTGGATGCTGGTTCCCCTTCGCACCCCAGAGAGTATCCTCTACCGTCAACGCGGCGTGGGTGAATTGGTGGATAGCCCATTCCTGCGGGAGGATTTGCGCGGGATTCTCAGCGACGTCCTCGACATCGAGCGGCTAGCTGCCAAGGTCGCCACGGGCAGGGCCAATGCGCGCGACCTACTTGGGCTGGCGACCTCCCTGGCCGTAGTCCAGCCCTTGCTGGCCAAGCTGGACAAGGTCTACTCCAAGGTGCTCGGTGATCTTTGTGCCAGCCTCGATCCAATTGAAGACCAAGTCACGCCCATCCTAGCCAGTCTTGTGGACTCACCCCCCACAACGATCAAGGACGGAGGCCTTATCCGGGACGGTGTCGACTCGGAACTCGACGAATTGCGACAGATTGCCGGCGATGGCAAGGCCTGGATGGCCCGATTCCAGGCCGAGGAAATTGAACGCACGGGCATGGTTGGACTCAAGGTCGGATTCAATTCTGTGTTCGGTTATTACCTCGAAGTTCCTCGTGGACAGATCGATCGCGTTCCCGAAGCCTACATCCGCAAGCAAACTCTCAAGAATGCCGAGCGCTACATCACTCCAGAGCTAAAGGAGTTTGAAGAGAAGGTTCTGCAGGCTGAGGAACGCAGCAAGGACATGGAGTGCGACATGTTCCTTGAGCTGAGGGAGAATATGGCAAGAGAGGTCCCGCGCATTCTTGCTACGGCTCAATCGATCGCTGTGACCGACGTCATCGCTGCACTTGCCCAAGTCGCCGCCCAGAATCGTTACTGCGCCCCAGTCATCGACAACGGTGAGCGCATCAAAATCGTCGAGGGCCGGCACCCTGTTATCGAGCACACTCTCACTGACGAGCCCTTCGTCCCCAACGACACAAGACTCAATCGCACCGATCGCATGGTGGGGCTCATCACCGGACCCAATATGTCGGGAAAGTCCACTTACATTCGACAGACGGCGCTCATCGTTCTTATGGCCCAAATGGGCTCCTATGTTCCCGCCGCAGAAGCAGCCATCGGTGTGGTGGATCGCATTTTCACGCGCATCGGTTCAGCCGACGACCTTTCACGCGGAGCCTCGACCTTCATGGTGGAAATGGTGGAGATCGCCAATATCCTCAACAACGCGAGCGCCAAGAGCCTGGTTGTTCTCGATGAGGTTGGGCGCGGCACAAGCACCTACGATGGGGTCGCTCTCGCTTGGGCCATCGTCGAGCATATCCACGACACTTCGCGGGCCAGGACGCTCTTTGCGACGCACTACCACCAACTCACAGACCTCGCCGAGCGCTTAGAGGGCGTCCACAATCTTCGAGTGGCTGTGCGCGAATGGCAGGATGAGATCATCTTCTTGCACCGCATCGAGGAAGGCGGAACGGATCGCTCATATGGCATCCAAGTGGCACGCTTGGCAGGCGTCCCGTTGAGCATGATTTCGCGCGCCAAACAGGTGCTCTTGGAACTCGAATCTGGCAATGCCCATGCCCCGGTAACTGGCACTCTTATCTCATCACCAGAATCATCAGTACTCGAGGGCGGCCAAACCCAGTTGGGTCTATTCGGCCCCAAGCCCTCTGCAATCGAACAAGCGCTCGAGGCCATCGACCCCAACGAACTCACTCCTCTCGAGGCCATTGCAAAGCTGAGCGAACTGAAGACCCTGCTCTAGACGTCGCCTTATCAGGACAAGGGCACTGCCTCGCAAGGGGCCTCGATTCGAAGTTCCTATTCCCGATAGTCCTCTTCTCGATAGGACTCGGGCTTTTGGGCAGGACGTATATAGGAGCGTGGGCCAAAGGCCGAAACGTATTCACCCTCACTTGTCATGACAATGCCTCGATGATTGGCGTGGTCGAGGACAACAAGCTCCCCTGATTGGTTGAACGTCAGGCCTCGCGGAGAATCAAAACACCCACGGGTGATCCCCTGCGTGCCAAAGCGCAGGAGTTCTTCTCCGCCGGGAGAGAACACCACCACACAGTGAGCCGCAGAATCACTGACATACACTCTGCCATCCGGTGCCACGGTAATTCCGTGGGGGGCACTCAAACGCCCCTTTCCAAAAGCTTGAGCATCGCCGCCGACAAGAGAGAATCGAACAACCTGCCCAGCCATTCGGTCCGCCACGAACAGTGTTTCTCTTTTCACATCAATAGCCATATCCACAGGCCCCATGAGAGCACCAGCCATGGCGCCTCTTCCGCCGAAGCTCCCCTGGTAGGCCCACTCCCCGTCCAACAAATGCACGAGTGCATTTGCACGGTCCAAGACAAACACGCCGCCATCCCGAGAATAGGCCGCCGCCACTGGCTCAACGGGCCAGGCAAGCAACCGGCCCCCGATGGCATCCGGGCTCTGAAAGTCAATCATTTTGATGGCCGACACCATCTCGAAATCCTGCTCAATCTCCCCCGTGGGCTCATGTCTGAAACGCAACGCATGTAAGCGTCTGTTGCCCGAGTCACAGACGAGTAGCTCGCGCCGATCGTAATCTACAGCAAGCCCCGTCGGCTCTCGGAACAATCCTAGGCGATCGCCCCTTCCTCCAGCGCGGGCCACCAAAATAGGCGGCAGTCTTTGCTCGGGATTGGGTTGCCGGATGTCATGCATGAGCAGTTCGGCCGACTCCGGCTCGACGATCACCATGATGGGTCCATCACTTGCGAGGTGCATGCCATAATGAGCAGAGGCTTGACCGGTAATCTTGCGTTGGGCATCCGGTTCAGGCCTTGCTCCCGGTGCCCGCTCAAAGATCTGGGCTCGGCCATCCCATGGTTCAACGAGAACGGCGAAGCTGCCATCAGGTGCTGCGGCCACATCTTGCGGGTAATGCAGCTTGCCCCGGCCTTCACGCGGGCGGATTGCGTGGATCCCCAGGACGTAGGCGGGCTTAGGAGTGTCCCCTGCCTCAAGTGCTGATTGCGCAAGGTCCGCAAAATCAAATACCTGAACGCGGTGATTCTCCGAATCACTCACTAACAGCCTGGATCCGCTTACACCCATTCCCCGCGGAGCTGCGAAGGTGCCCGGGAAGAATCCAAACTGACCTATGGATGTCCACAAGAGCTCTTCTTGGGAGGCCTGCAGTCCAAGGATTCGACTCCGGCCCCCGTCCAACACCGCCAACATGTTGCTCGGACCAAACAGCACGTCATTGGGCCAGGCTCCTCGGTCGTCATCTGGGAGATTCACGCAGCGCAGCAGTTCGCCCTCGTAGTCAAAGATCTGAACCCGCCGGTTTCCGCGATCCGCGACCGCTAGTCGGTCTCCAGTCGCTGACAGTCCCATGGGTGTATGGAATTCTCCTGGGCTACCGCCAAGCTTCCCGATAGTGCGCAGGCGTTTACCCGTGGCGTCTACGACCACTATGCGATGGTTACCTGTGTCTGAAATGAATCGCAGGCCATTCGGCGCAATGGCGATCCCATGAGGAAAGACCAGAGGGTCGGAGGATGGGGACCACTCTGCGACTTGGTTCCCCTGCCGATCAAAAGTACGAACGCGATGCGCACTGGATTCAACAATGTGAATGGCATTCCCTGAATCAACTGCCACAGACACAGGGCGATGGAGTCCATGAATCGAATTCGCCCACGTGCCAAGGTGGGTCGGCTCATCATAGATAAGTGCAACGAGGGCACACGCCAGTCCAGCGGAGATTGCAAGCATGCTGGAAGTCTAGCGAGTCTAGGTGAGTGCGGAGACGGTCTAGTGCTCAAGGAGTGGGCCGGGGCATCCAATGCAGGCCCCATGCAGCCCTCTCCATGCTCTACGACCACTCGAAGCATGAACCGGGGCTCACTCCGCGCACGTCTTGACCACAGACTGCTAGACTTCGAGCTTGTGCACCCTACCGGTCTGCGCTGAATCCATCATGAAACATGTCCTTATCCTTGCCGTAGTCTTCGCCCTTGCCGTAGTCGTTTCCGCACACGACGACGACCCCAAGATTCAACACCGTGTTCCACCCTGGACAGGGCCAGGCCATATTCCCGGCACCGTCCTCAACAATCTACTTCCCAAGTCGCCCGGCCAGCCCGGTGGATCGATGTTTGGGCTCGGCGGCGACACGGGCACGGGTACGATTCGGTTCCCCCGCAAGGGCGTGCAGCTCTTGTCCTGGCTCCCCCCAAGCTGGATTGATTCAAGTGCTGCGGGAGCTAACGACTGCTGGGGCTACGTGTCACCATCGGGCCGGGAATACGCCATCATTGGATTATTCTCTGGCACTGGGTTTGTAGAAATCACAGATCCAGCGGCACCGACAGTTGTCGGCTTCATCTCAAGTCCAAGCTCTTTGTGGCGTGACATCAAGACCCACGGCACCTACGCATACTCGGTCACGGAAGCCAATGTGGGCATGCAGGTTATCGACCTTGGACAGATTGATTCCGGCGTCGTCACCCTTGCCAACACAGTCACATCAGGAGGCGGCCTCTCCACCCACAACGTGGTCATCGATGAGGTGTCTGGCTACCTCTACCGGGCCGGGGGTAGCGGGTACGGCCTGCGCGCCTACGACCTGAATGCAAACCCGGTCAACCCCCCCTTTGTGGGCCAGTGGAATTCCCGCTACGTACATGACGCTCAAGTCGTGACTTACACAAGCGGTCCCTACGCCGGCAAACAGATTGCGTTCTGTTGCGGGGGGCTCAATGGAGGCAGCGCGCAGACAGGCGTGATCGCTCTTGACGTGACCAATAAGAAGAACATGTACGTGCGAGACTACGGCTACTATTCAAATGCCGCCTATTCTCACCAGGGCTGGCTCTCCCCAGACCGGCAACTCTTCTACGTCAATGATGAGAAAGACGGCTCGGGACAAAAGACACGCACCATCGTGATGGATGTATCCAATTTGTCCAACCTGAAGCATGTGGGGAACTTCAATTCAAAGGCCCGGGCGATCAGTCACAATCTCTACACCAATGGCAACCGCATCTTTGAGGCGAACTACCGAGCTGGGCTGCGGGTCTTTGACTCCACGAATCCCCTTGCCCCTACCGAAATAGGTTGGTTCGACACTTGGCCAAGTGACGATGCAACACGATTCAATGGCCTGTGGAGCAATTACGCATTCTTCCCAAGCGGCATTGTGATCGGCAGCGATTTAGAGAAAGGGCTCTTTGTCTGGTGGATCGGCAAGGCACAGCTCTCATTCAGCTACCCGCAGGGTCGACCAGAACTGGCGAGCACCGCCGGTCACTCCGTGACAATCAAGCTCAAGCAGGATTCGCCCGGAGACCTTCAAGCAGGAACCGAGCGCCTCTACTACGATCTCGGCAACGGTGTAATCGAGGCACCCTTAGTGGACTTAGGCGCAGGCCTATACGAAGCACCCCTGCCAGCACTGGAAGTCGGACAGGAGGTTCGTTGGTTTGTGGGCGCGCGCTCCACCAATGGCATCTTGTGGACTTCCCCCGCCGAGGCACCCTATTCCAATTGGTGGGCCATCGGTGGCGATGGCGCCATCACGATATTTGAAGATGACATCGAGCAGGATCTGGGCTGGACCGTCGGTGCAAGCACGGACACAGCCACCACAGGCATTTGGGAGCGAGGTGACCCCCCGGGTTCGCCTGCGGAGCCAAGCGATGACCACACACCGACAGGAACCGATTGTTGGTTCACGGGGGCCAGCAGTTCCCTCTCGGGTAAGACGACCCTAACTTCACCTCTGATCGACCTCAGCAATAGCCCACGACCGATCATCCGGTTTTGGTATTGGTTTGCAGATGGCGGTGATCATTTCCAAGACGCCATGAACCTGTTGACCATTCGTCTGTCGGATGACGACGGGCAGACATGGGAGACCGTGGAGCGCTACAAAGTCAATCACACCGATGCGGGAGATTGGATGCGCTGTTCAGTACCCTACCCACCCAACCTCGCCCTAAGCAACTCGGTACGCCTGAGCATCGAGGCCGACGACGGTGGCCCCTCAACTGAGTTGGAGGCCGCAATCGATGATGTCATCGTGATGCAGCCCTGGGGTGGGTGTGACTGGCAGAGTTACTGTGTCGCTGCTCCCAACTCTGCGGGATCAGGCGCGCTGATGGGAGCAAGCGGTTCCACTAGCTTGGTGGCCAACGACCTCGTGATCGATGCGTCCGGATTACCGGCCGGCCAGTTTGGCATGTTCTTTTATGGTGCCAATGCGACTCAAGTACCTGTCATGGACGGATTTCTCTGTGTGGGGGGGGCATTATTCCGCCACCCCGTGGGACAAGCCGATGCCATGGGCAACATGAGTCTGGCCGTTGACCTCACCGCACCTCCTGTTGCAGCTGGACGAATCATGGTGGGTTCAGAGTGGAACTACCAAGTCTGGTACCGCGATGTGCCAGCAGGCGGAACCGGCTCTAACTTTTCGAACGGCCTGCGTCTGCGCTTTTGCCCATAAGGCCGAAGCCTAAGAATCAGTGTGGCTAATCTAGGTTCGTTGCTTGCGGCGCTCATCCGCCCCCGCAATCGCTCCTGCGATAAGGGATTTACGCGTAGAGTGTGGCCCTGGCATGCGCTCTAGGATGTCTGCATACATTGCGCCCACTCGAGGCCACGCAAGGACCTCGACGGCGTAGGCACGAGCAGCCTGTTCGGCCGCCCTGCGTTCCTTGGGATGCGTGGCCCAATCGATGAGAGCCTCAACCAGATCCGATACTTCGCTAGACCCCTGCTGAATTGTACGCACACACGCACTTGGCCATTCACCCTGCTCAGCAGCACCTGACGCAATGACGGGGCGGCCCGCACCCAACGCCCTGGCAATCGCGCCAGAAGTGCCCCCCGTGGAAGGGCCGCGTAGATTGACACACACATCCGCCACTTGCAGGTGGGGCGTAATCTCTTGTTCCGTAAGAAATCCGGTCACGGTTACGCACGAGTTGAGCTCTAACTTCTTGATCAATGCAGAAAGGTCCAGTCGCTCCAACCGATCTTCACCCGCAAGAACTAGGTGAAGGTTGGGATAGCTCTTGCGCGCGATTGCCACGGCTTGAAGGAGCACTTCAGGGCGCTTGTGTTCTTGAATTGCCCCAAAGCTGGTGATCAAGAATGCGTCGTCCGGTAGTCCTAGCGTGCGTCGATCGGCAGAGTGAGCCTGCCCACCCTCAAGCGGGCGAGCGCCGTGTGGGATGATTCCAACAGGGGTGGGTGCACCCCGTTGATGGAGGATCTGCTCACGCATCCATTTTGAATGTACGATAAATGCATCAGCGTGGCGAACCACGGGACGATTGAAAGCCAAATCGAAGCGAGCATCGCTCAACTCGATGCTGCGGCGCTGCTGCCGTGGGCCAGCTAGGTCGATCGGCTGTCCCCCCAATGAAATGGCGCGCACGAACGCTCCTAGTGCGCGCTGATCCCCATTTTTGCGTTGGACCGGGGTAGGATCGAGCGGACTCACACTCAAGGCGAGGTATGTACAATCGCACCCGTCGGCAGCACTCCCTATATCAAGACTAATCGTCTGGGACCCCGTGCCCATCGGACACGTGGCGATCGTTCCATGGGCGCTGACAATCTCGGCCTTCCGGCCTTCGGGGATGTCCAACTCCAGGCACAGGTCGCGTTTCCCTTCTGAGCCCGGCGCCAGTCGCATAACCGACCAACCGCTGCTCCAACATCCTTTGCCCTCTAATGCATGCCAACCATCTAAGAGGCTAGTGCCCTCGCCGTCGGTCCGAGTACCGAGCTGTTTCTTTCGAGCCTTGATTGACCGTTGGCGACGGCGGGCGGACCGCACACGTGCATAGAGGCGAGCTTGTTTCAAGCCACCCATGCGGGCCGCAGCAAGGTGGCCGGCAAACCCTCCTCTCGCCAGCGCTGGGTTGGCTGCGACGGCTAGGTCAAAGAGAACCCAGTCATGCAAGACCACCGTTCCCCCAAGCGCACGAATCGCAGGGAGCATAAAAGCGTGGGACTGTTCATTCCCGACTTGATAGAGAATGCGGTCAAACTCACGGGGGTCCAGGCTAGACAAGGCACGGGTAGGGTGGTTTGCCAGCGCCCCGCCCTCCTTGCCATCCTGAACAAAGACTGCAACCTTGCAGTGATTGCACAGGCCGGGGATCAATTGCTCCGTGTAATCCAAGATGCCCGAGCGCCCCGACGGAGGAGTAGTGACGAGGGCAACTCTCACAGGCCCCCCTACGCAGTCAAGACCTCGACTCCAGCGGGTCCAAGGAATAGGGAGTGCTCGCATTGGCTCGTCATGACCCCATCTTCCTCGGTGAGTGGTGGAAAACGCATCAATGCACCCTGTCGAACCAGCTTGGTCAGGGTGTCCTCAACCACATCACTATCAAGGTCTCTGAAGTACCTTCGTGCAATCGGAAGGCCGCGCCAAGACTGAATAACATCCAGTACGCCACGGTCGAGGCCCTTGGCCTTCCGTGGGGGGCGCTGCATCATGAATACTTCAGCCCTCCCGCGCTCGGAGATGAATCCCCTTCCAGTGGACGCAAAGGGCTCGATCGCAATCACCATACCCTCCTTGAGAAGGCCTGAACCGCCTTCGGGATAGTTTGGAATCTGAGGGGCAGTGTGAACCTTCCAACGAGCCAGGCCATGGCCGGTCAGGTTTCGAATGGGCTCGAAGCCTGCGCTCATGATGGCCCGCTCAATGGCCGAACCCACCTCACGCACATTCACGCCCGGGCCCACCGTAGCAATGGCGGCCTTGAGCGCGTTGGCAGAAGCATCTACTAAGGGTTGCCAGTGCCCATCCTCAGAAAGGTCCACGCTGCAGGCTGTATCCCCAATGTAGCCGTCCACGTGAACACCCACATCCACCTTGACGCAGTCGCCCACCTCATAGGTCATGGGGTCGTTTGGAGCAGAGCAGTAGTGCGCCGCCACCTGATTACGTGAGGACTGGGTCGGGAAGGCTGGGGCGCCCCCGCGCTCGACTATCATCGCCTCAACCGTCTCAAGCACATAACGCACCTCGACCCCAGGCCGAATGTTTTCGCGCGCCCATTCCCTACATTCCGATGCGATCCGCCCCGCGCGGCGCAGTTTTTCTAGGGCTTCGCTGTCCATATGCGCCATCATAGGCACGGCCCCCTAACCCGTCTAGAGCACTGCAATTCAGGCGGTTAGACTGAATCCTCATGACTTCCCTACGCCTGCTTACTCCCATACTTCTTAGCCTCGTTGCGGGATGCCGACAGACCCATCCGCAATCTCAGCCGGAGCGTGTCATGCAGAATGCCAGCCTCGTCCATGTTCAGTGGCTGGAATTCGAAGGCGAGAGGGTTGGATCCTTGGCCACTTACGAGACCTCGAACACAGGGCCGGGCCCAGTGCGGATCATCCGTAATCAACATAGCCAAGACCTGGGCATCATCGATTCTCACGGCAGGGCATGGCGGTACCAGCCCCACCGAGCTCCCCAGGCAGTCTCGAAGCCCACCCTGCTGGGTTCGATCCAGGCGATCCTCGGGTTGCCCGAACAAGCCGAGCTGATGCTCGGACCCACGCAAGCGCCACCACGACGTTTGCCCCAGGGCCTCTAGCCTCTGGACACGCTCGGTCTTCCCGCACCCGGGAATGGGGCCTCCGACGCGTCGCTCTAGGGCCGTTTCTGCGCAGCTGGAGCACAACGGGCGGGTTTTCGAGCACTTTGTGCCCCGAGTCAGGCCTGAGTGCGGATTGCCTCGCGCGGAAGACTGCAGCTTTGGCTCAATCCCGGCACCCCGAACATTCGATGAAAGGGGAGCGCTGGTCTGTCTCCAGCACATCCTCTCCCCTGACCGTCCACGACCCCCCCATGATTAAGCTAGAGATCGGTGAATTCATCGGCGAGTACAAGGTGATCGAGTTCGTCGCTCGCGGCGGATTCTCCCTTGTATACCTCGCCGAGGATAAGCAAGGAAAGCAGGTTGCCCTCAAAGTCGGCGATGTCGCCGGTGGCGGCCGCTATGTGACTCGCTTTCTTGAGATCACTGATTCGCGTCAACCCGAGGGCATCAGCCCCGACGAAACCCCAGCAGAGGCTGTGTTCTTTCGGCAAGACGGGGTACGCATCGATTTCCTAGATGTCCACGAAATCGACGAATTGATTGAAGGTGAATCAAAGTTGCTTGAAACCTGCAAGAGCCCCAACCTCGTGAGTGTGAAGGACTACTTCCAGCACGAAGGGAGAGCAATCGCAGTCCAAGATTATGTGCGCGGCAAGACCCTGCGGGAGAAGATCCGAGCACTGGAAGGCATACGGCTCAACTGGTTCTTGACGATCGTACGCTCCCTGACAAAGCTTGCCAAAAAGGGCCAACTCGAGTACCACGGCGATCTAAAGCCTGAGAATATCATCATCAAACCGTCGGGTAGCGTAGTCATGATTGACCCTGCAATGCGTAGGGACAAGAAAGGAGTCATCACGACCACCCCTCACTACAATCCACTCCTTCTGCTTGAGTCCAAAGCGGACGTGATGGCCATTGGCGTCATGCTGTACGAGATTCTCACAGGCGTCTTGCCGTTCGACGAGGTGCCCTGGAAGTTTGCAGGCCAAGAGCAAGGAGGCGAAGTAGAGCGCCTGAGCCTGTCCTACTTCCTTTCCTATCCACCACCCAAGGACTTGAACCCCAACACCCCCGAAGCCTTAGCCCGCATTGTGTACCGCTGCCTGACCGTGCCCGAGTACGGCCTCGCTGAGCTGGAAACAGACCTCGTCGACTTCCTCCGTAAGGAGTAGGGCTCGAGAATGCAGGGAGGGTAACCCCTTTCAGATTCGCTCCCCAGTGAACAGACCCCTGTTTGGCCATTGCCAGACAGGGGTCTGCTTGTTGCTGTGCAACCTTGCCCACGAAGGCAACGCGGATCCTCGAAGACTAGCTGGGGTTCGCCGCCGCTGCGAGACGCTGTTCGGCTAGGCGCGCCGCAGCGACATTGGTGGGCACCTCATCCTGGCGTGAGATCTCAAATACGCGCTTGAGGTTGACGTAGATGTTCTCAATCTTCGCCATGGCCGCCACTTCGTCGTAACCACTCTCCAGCAGCTCGATGGAAACGTTGATGATGCCCCCCGCGTTGAGAACGTAGTCAGGGGTGTAGAGAATGCCTCGCCGGCGCAGGACCTCTGCGTGCTCAAACTCAAGCAGTTGGTTGTTGGCGCATCCTGCGATGACCTGGCAGCGCAACCGAGGAATCGTCTCGTCGTTGATCGTGGCTCCGCGAGCACACGGGGCATAAATATCACACTTCAAATCGAGATGGTCATCATCACTGATTTGATCGAAGCCGTGCTCACGGCACATGGCATCAACACGATCGGCATTGATGTCGCAAATGGTCACCTTGGCACCACGCTCCTTGAGCAGGATCGCGAGGCGGCCCCCCACTGCGCCCACGCCTTGGATAAGCACGTGCCGGCCTGTCAGGTCTTGGGTGCCGAATGCCTCCTCTGCCGCCGCACGCATCCCAACAACGCATCCATGGGCCGTGTACGGGCTCGGGTTGCCCGAACTGCCTGACTCTCGGGACAAGCCCGTAACCCAGCGCGTTCGCTTGCGCACCTCATCGAGATCGGCAATGCCAATGTTCATGTCCTCTGCCGTGATGTACTTTCCGCCAAAGGACTCCACGAAATCTCCCATTGCGTGGAACAGGGCCGGTGATTTCATTGTCGCAGGATCGCCAATGATGACTGATTTTCCACCACCGAGGCCCGTGTCTGCCACGGCCGACTTATTCGTCATGCCCTTAGCTAGTCGGCGCACATCGAACAGCGCCTCCTCCTCAGAGGAGTAGGGCAGCATGCGCATGCCGCCCAGGGCAGGACCGAGAACAGTGCTATGCACCGCGATCAGGGCGTGCAGGCCAGAGGCTTCATCGCGGCAGCTGGCCACGCGCTCATAGCCAGGTACGGGAATCTCAGTGATTTGCATTCGTTCGTCTAGGAAGAGGGTTAGGGAGGCGAGCAGCAGAGGGATGCCGCTCTGGGCGGGGACCGAACCCCATTCCAACTTTGCCCCTTAGTTTACGGCCTTGGGCTGCCTCCGTCGACCGGACTAGAGCCACCTCAGAGCCGCAAGAAATGGCGCTCTAGGGCCATTTATCGCCAACCGATGGCAATGGGTCGTTAGATTGGGGGCGGCCATGATTCAGTACACCGCAGACTCCCAAGGGGGCTCCAATTCCCAACTCCTAGGGGCGCACCCATCGACTGCATTTGTCGCAATCTGGACCACGGGACCTGACCCCTCAACAGACGGACTGTTCCGCATCCAAGCACTGCGACCGGATGCAGACGGCGGATGGGTGGCATTTGACCAGCTGTGTAATCCATTTCCAGATGCGCCCCAATCGTCAGCCACTGCTCGCATGGCGCGAGAGTACGGAGTCCACCAGGGCAGCATTGAAGGCTGCCCGGATTCGCGGACCGCATGGGAACAACTCGAAGTGTTCCTCGGAGAGGCCTCGGTGGTCAGTCTAGATGGCCGTGGCTTGGAGGTCTGGTCTGAGGCTTTAGGTTCCCGGGGCACGCGCATTGTCCTTGGCCTCGACGAATTGGCGCAGACATTTCTCCCGGGACGACTCTCTACACATCGCAACACCCTCTTGCAGGCGCTGCTTCCCGGCATTGGCGGGGTTGGCCGCGGAGCGACGATTAACACGCCGGAAGCCTTGGTCTGCGCCCTAGCGGAATTGCTGGGTCGATTCTTGGCTTCACCCGCTGAGGTCGTCGCCGTTGCACTCGGAGGACTCACTCGAGCATTGGTGGGCCTACAGAAAACCACTCCTCCAGCTGCGGCGCGGCTGAGCCTCGCTCTGCAGCTCGTAGACAAACCCAGCCGGTGGGCGCGAAGCACTGGTGAGCTGTTCACCACCCCTGACAGCCTACAGGATGGCTGCCTACGACTCTGCCCCGATCCGGACGACGACTTGACCGCCCTGCTCGATGGCCTCCCACCTGCTGCCGGCTCCCCGCAAGCGGAGTGGCAGACGGCAGAAGAGCTTCCCACTTGCACCCTGTCGACTACGCCCGGCCACCACGAAGATGTTCGCATGCTCGACGATCTCTTCGAGCACCATCTGCCCGCACTATTGGCCCAGGAGCATGGACAAAAGCCCGAAGCGTTCTATCGCAAGTCACAGCATGGAGTCGCACAACAAGTCTTCAAGGCGCTCTCCAACGACGAATTACTCTTGGTCCATGCCCCCACTGGGACGGGCAAGACCCTAGCCTACCTCTTGCCTGCAATCCTCTGGGCTCGACGTCACAAGATTCGTGTTGCGATTGCAACGTATACCCGAGCCCTCCAGGAGCAGGCCATGGAGCGCGAGGTTCCACGTGCTCTCACCGCCTTGGCTCGTGCGGGCTTGTCAGGCGAAACCCGTATCAGCGTTCTGAAGGGCCAAGAGAATTACTTGTGTATGCGCGCATTGCGCAGCGCTGTACCCGACAGCGAATCCGAGCCGGAGGCATGGCTAGCATGGACAGGAATGGCTCTCTTCGCACTGACAGATCTCGACGGAGACCTTGACCGTCTACCCAGCCGCCCCCCCGTGCGCATGGCCGACAGCGAGACCTTTCGAGCCACAGCAGCGTCAATGCTGCAAGCAACCCGAGCACGCAGTGGCTGCTGTGTCCAAGAGAGTGACAAGGCCACCTGCTGTGCAGCCCTCGCGTCGCGCAAGGCAAGCCGTAGCCACGTTGTCATTACCAATCAGGCCCTCGCACTGGCACGGGTAGAACTGTTTCGCCACGTCGTTTTTGACGAGTGCGAGCACCTGCACAGCGTCGCTCACAGCACTTGGAGTCACTCTCTTAGCTTTGGCGATATTCGGGAAGTGCTGCTTCGGCTTCACAAACCGGGCAAGGGGCGTGTTTCACGTCCCCTGAATTCCCTCAATCGCAAACTCGCTCTCGATGCACCTGCACGCAACGAACTTGAGAAGGCCCTGCGGCTTTGGGGAGAGGCCACGCGACACCTGCACACGCTCGAACAACGAGTGGAGGCATTCGATCAATGGCGCCAACAGGCGATGCAGTCGCGACCCCAACGTGAAGAGCACTCGGCGTTTCGCGAATACGTTTCGGGGGACAATGGGCGAGCATTGCTCGAAGCACGCATGGAAGTCAGTGGTGCACTTGGCCACCTTGAAGGAAGCTTGGAGCGGTTACTCGAATTAGCCGCTGCTGGGAGAATCGCGGGATTCACTAGGACGAGGCGCGCTTTGGAGCTAGGCCGTGCAGGCTTGGTAGACCTCGTGAAACAACTGACGGCGTGGTTACCAGAGCAAGACGGCCAGCCGACCCTTTCTGACCACGTGTTTCACGACGTGGACCGTAATCCTTCGCAAAACCTCGTTCTCAATGCACGGCTTCTTCTGCCTGACAAGCAACTTGGCGAGGTCTACTATCCAACCCTTGCCTGCGCAGTCTTTCTCTCCGCCACGACTCGCCTTGCTGCAGGCTTCCAGCCCGCGATGGCCTACCTAGGTCTAGACCGAACTCAACGGCCCGATCCCGAGGACAATTCACCTGGCCGGGAGGTGCGCACCTTTTCTGTCCCTGAGGTCTTCGACTATTCTCGAGTTCTCGTAGGTCTCCCGCGGGATATACCCAATCCCAGCAATCGTCCAGCCCACCAGTCCTATGTGGCTGAAACCCTCGAGTGGCTGGCCACACGCACACGGGGACGCATGCTCGTCTTGCTGACAAGCCTCGCTGACGTGCGCGCTATCGGGGAATCCTTATGTGCCGCCCTCACCCCACGGCAAACTCCGGTTTGGTATCAGGGCATGAGCGGGATCGGCAAAGAGGAAATGGCCGACCTTTTTCGAGAGCGAGACGACTCCGTTTTACTGGGGGTCGACACCTTCTGGTACGGTGCAGACTTTCCGGGGGAGACCCTAGAGTATCTGGTGATTGCCCGTTTGCCCTACGGGGTTCCCGATAGCTATCACCACGCCCAGTGCGCAGCCATGGGAGAGTCCGACCAGCGTCGACGTGTGTACATGCCGCGAGCTCTCGCCAAACTGCGCCAAGGATTTGGTCGGCTCATGCGACGAACGAGCGACCGTGGTTGCGTCTTGCTGCTCGACCCACGCATAGGTGAAGCTCGACACCGAGCTTTCCTGCGCGAATTGCCTATTCGGAGTGGAGCGCAGACCACCGAAGATGAGCCAGGAAATCTTGCCCGACTGGTTCGTGGAGACAGCCGGCTCGTCCTCCACGAGTGCCTCGCACACATGGACATGCTGAACGATGTCAAGCGGCGCGGTTTGTCTGTGGACTACGAGCCCACCGAACGCGGGGTGGTTTCCCGCTCAACGGCCGCCCCCAAGACCTCCGCGCCAATTGTGCTCCCTAGTCTGCCGCCCGAGCCTGAGCAGATTCACATTGCCGAGGATGATCTGCCGTTCTAAGGCGGCTATTCAGCAACTCATGAGCCACCCCATCAGCTGGACCGAAGTTCGAGTCTGCGTTCCCCGTGGTTGGCAAGAACTTGTAGCTGAAGCCCTTGCCCTCAGCCCTTGCACGACCGTGAGTGTCGGTAATCCCTGCGTCGATCAGGAACCGCCGCCAGAAGGCGCCGTATTCATTCGGACGTTTTTCCAGACACGTGATGATGCCCCGTTACTTCGTACCCAGATACGAGCATCCCTCGAGCAACTAGTGGCAGCGGTCGAGGATCCAGAATTCAAAACGTTGAGCGTGCGCTTCATGGTCTTACCCCCCGAAGACTACGCCAGCTCATGGAAAGAATCTTGGAAGCCTTTTCGTGTGCTCGATCTCGCGGTCCTGCCCTCGTGGTATGAAGGAACCACCCGCCCCAGCGACTGCATTCTCAAGCTTGATCCGGGTGGCTCTTTTGGCTCAGGTCGCCACGCCACCACTCGGACCTGCCTCAAGATCCTGCAAGAGCGAATAAAGGGGGAAGAGCGAGTTCTCGATGCAGGTTCCGGGAGTGGCATCCTCTCTGTAAGCGCAGCACTGCTTGGAGCCCGTGAAGTGATCGGGTTTGACATTGATGACTCCTCCCACGATTACGGCTCTCGCCTTGCCTTCGACAATGAAGTCGAGGCGCGCTGCTCCTTTCGCCACGGGGGGTTTGAGGTGTTGGCACCCAGCGAGGGCGGGTTTGATGTGGTCCTTGCCAACATCTATTCTGATGTTATCGCGGAACACGCCCACAGCCTCGCATTGCGGCTCGCTCCAAGCGGATGGTTTGCGTTCAGTGGTTGCCCTTCCCATCACATTGAGTTCACCAGGAGCGCCATCCAATCCGCAGGCTTACTCATCGAAGAAGAACGGCAGCGAGGTCGTTGGATGACCTTCGTTGGTGTGCTAGCCCCTTAGGCCCATCCAGTCATGATCCTCAATCAGCAAGCGCCCAGAAGACCACTGAGCATTGTCGGCCTTTTCATCCTGGCGGTCCTCGCCAGCTGTGCGGGACTGGACTCCGAGCGCCGCGAAGCGAGAGTCGGGGAAATCCTGCAACGCATGCGTACAGCCTTTGGATGGCAGGCCTTCACCCGCCATTCCCCGGGTTGGATCATTCACGGCGCATGCAAGGAGCAGGGACTGCCCGGCACCTACCAGCGCATCATTGATCCTAACGGTCGATTCGTAAGTGAAACCCACACCGCTCTACCCTCCGCCCACGGATTTGACGGAGAAACTCTGTGGGCCGTGGACCACACCGGCATGCCTCAGCGGCCTGGGCTCGGTTCTCGCGATCTAATCCTGGGCATGGCTTGGATTGGCAATGGGCTTTGGCTCGATCCCCTGCGACCGAGACTTCGGGTTAGTGTCGATGCAGCTCAGAGCACCTCTAGCCAACTGGCATTGGACCTGCGCTCACAAGAGGGGGGCTTGCATTGCACCGTTCTTGTCAGTCGCAGAAGCTGGCTCGCAGAGGCTTACAAAGTGCACGTAGCCTCTGGCACGCGCACAATTGAGCTAGGGGACTATGAGCGCCCACACGGATTCGCCATCCCATCCTCATCACGCCTGATCGGGGTCACCGGCGAAGTTTCCACTTATGAGCTCGAAAGTGTTGCCCCGATGCCAAGCGTTCCCGGCGACCCCTTCGCCGAGCGCGTGCTACGGCCGCAGGACACCCGCTTTCTCAACGAGTATGAATCTGAGCTAGAGGATGTTCGCGTGACAGCAAGCGGACACATATTGGTGCGACCGCGTCTGAACTATATGGATGTTGGGTGGTTCTTGTTGGATTCGGGTGCGGGTATGAACTGCATCACTCCAGAACTCGCCGACGAGCTTGGCCTCAAGGCATTTGGTGAAATCAGCGTCGTGGGTGTGGGGGGTGTTGAGCGATCACGGTTTCGCTCTGGAGGACAGTTCGAATTGGGCCCTATGGTCGTGAAGGGCCTGCCGTGGTTGGAGATTGACCTCGCTGAACTCCAGCCGATCTTCGGAGTCCAAGTGCGGGGCGTCATGGGCCTTGATGTCTTTGCGCGCAGCGTGGTGGAAATTGACCGCACTGCTGAAAGGGTCTGGGTTCGCGATCCGAGCCTGTTTGTGCCTCCCGGGCCAGCCTCGCCCATGGTCTTGGATATGAACGCCCCTTGTGTCGAGTGCACATTCTCAGGGGGACACCGCGGCTGGTTTCGGCTCGACACCGGCTCCGATGACACCGTGACTTTTCATGGCCCGACAGTAGGAAGGCTAGGACTCACCGATGGCCGCCGAGATCTCGTGCGAGTTCACCTTGCAGGGGTCGGTGGCCGCTTGAGCGGCTTGCGTGGCCCCCTGAGCTGGTTTGAGATTTGTGGCCAGAGATTTGAGAGGCCCAATGTCACCTATATGAATTCTGCACCAGGAGCCCTCAATGACCCCAATACTCTCGGCAATATTGGGGGCGGTCTCTTCTCAGGGTATCGCCTGACCATCGACGTGCCTCACTCGTCGATATTCTTGACCCAGTCATCACCGCCCCCGGGGCACTGAGCTAGGCTGATCTTCGTGAAGATTCTGTTTCTCTCTCAGCGAGTACCGTATCCCCCGAACCGCGGGGACAAGATTTCCAGTTGGCGGATCATTGATCGCTTTCGGACCAATCATGAAGTGGCCATCGTTGCCTTTGCCCATGACAAAGCGGATTTGGCGGCGGCCGATGAGCTGCGCGCCATGGGACTTGAAACAACGGCCATACCCATCAATCTCAATTGGCGAAAGTACACAAGCCTTCCTCACCTATTCACATCGAAGCCCATTACGCTCGGAGTCTACGGCTCCGCTCGCCTACAGCGTGAAGTGGACCAGCGGCTTGACTGGGCCGATTGCACTTATGCGTTTTCCTCATCCATGGGGGCATTCGTGCTTGGGAAGGGGCATCCTTGGATCATGCACTTTGCCGAGCTCGACTCAGATAAGTGGAGGCAATACGCCAAGAGATCTAGACTGCCCATGAGTTGGATATACCGCCGGGAGTGGCACACCCTGGCCGCTTTCGAGCGCGCGCTAGCAGCAGATTCGGTCAACAATGTGTTTTGCACCCCACTCGAGCAGAGAATCTTCAATGACCTGATCCCTGGCCGCCCCTCTCTAGTGGCTCGTAATGGGGTGGACCTGGAGTATTTCAAGCCTCGGCCCAAGACGGAGGGTGCACAACGACTCGTCTTCACCGGCGTGATGGACTACTACCCAAACGTCGACGGTTGCATCCATTTTGTTCAAGAAGTCTTGCCCCTGGTTCAGGCAGAGAATCCCCACTGCACCCTGACCATCGTCGGCTCCAAACCAACGGCTGCCATCCGTGCCCTGGCAGAGAACCCATCGGTGACTGTCACCGGCTTTGTGGAGGATGTACGCACCTACCTCTCAAATGCAAACATCGCGATTGCCCCCCTGCGCATGGCTCGTGGCATTCAAAACAAGGTCCTAGAAGCCATGGCCGTGGGCTTGCCTGTGGTCGGAACGACCTCCGCCACGCAAGGGGTCGACGGAGTGCCCGAGCGTGACTACTTGTTAGCCGACAGCGCAGCAGACCAAGCACGGGCCATCAATCGCCTCCTCAGCGAGCCAGAAGAAGCCCGCCTCCTGGGAGCCCGGGCACGGACCTTTGTTGAGGAATGCTACGACTGGTCCGAGACTCTCGCCCCTCTCGACGAGGTGCTGGCAAGTTGTCTCAGTGAGCGCTGATCCCATGCTGCGCGGGGGCTACAATCCTCCGCTCTCAAGGCAGATTCCCTAAGACAATTCCCGCCGATTACCCAAACTCCATTCCGAACCATGAGCCACGAGAACATCATCAGTACCTTCAATGCATGGGCCCTCGACGGGCGAGCCGAGGGAATGGAAAGCGGCCACTCGGATGTGGTCCTGCAGGTCATCCCCCAGATGGAAATCAAGGCAGGCATGCAGACCCTAGATCTAGGATGTGGCTCTGGGTGGGCCACCCGAATCTTGGCCTCCTCAGCTCCCGGAGCAGGCGCGGTCGGCATTGACGCCTCACCTGAAATGATCGCACGTGCCGAGGCGGGGCACGACCTGACTTCGCGGGCACGCTACGAAGAGGGCACGTTTGAGGCCCTAGATTTCCCCGACAACCGCTTCGACCGCATCTTTTCAATGGAAGCCCTGTATTACGCCATCGACTTAGCCCAGTCGCTGAGCGAAGTGTTTCGCGTCACCAAGGCCGACGGTCAATGCCACATCATCGTGGACCGCTTCAAGGAGTCCACACACACGGAGGCATGGGAGTCCCAATGTGGGGTCAGCATGCATTTCCTCAGCGAGTCCGAGTGGTTAGGCGCCCTAGAGACCGCTGGGTTCACGAATACGGCGGCTACACGGGTAATTGACTCCCGCGGACCCGGTGAAGAGACCGACTTTGAGCCGGGGCCTCACGGTCGCACCTACCAAGACCAGGTCGAACTTCACGCTGCCGGAAGCTTGTGGCTCCGGGGAGTCAAGCCGGCCTAGCTGCTGAGTGCAGCTAGCGCCCGATCAACAACAGGTCCATGCTTGCTGAAGTCCACTTCGAAAGTGGGTCCGAGTACAGCAAGAAGATGACATTCAGCGCTGCGAACACCAGCATGAGCGCCGTCAAGGCCGTTTGAGGCGGAAGCATTTCCCCCTCAGAATCCTTGAGGAACAGGTGCTTTGCCACCCGCATGTAGTAGTACAGGCTGACTACGGAATTGAGCAACATCAACAGGACTAGCCATGCATATGCCCCATCAGCGGCATCCAAGGCAGCCCGGGCAACGGCAAGTTTGCCGAAGAACCCAACGGTGGGCGGAAGTCCCGTCAAGCTGACTAGAAAAACAACTGCAGCCACCGAAATCAAAGGAGCACGGCGGCCAAGACCATTGAGCGACGCGTAGGTTTCCTTGCCAGTCTGCGCGTGGAAATAAAGCAGAACTCCAAAGGCACCCAGATTCATCAAATAGTAAGCCACCAGATACAACATGGCCGCCTCAACGCCAGGGCCATTCATGGCTACGAGGGCCACGAGAACGTATCCGGCATGGGCAACTGACGAGTAGGCCAGCATCCGCTTGACGCTGTCTTGGCGGACTGCCGCGAGGTTTCCTAAGGTCATTGTGACGGCGGCGAGGACGGCAATTAGGCTGCCCACCTGGATACCATAGGTACTGACCGCCTCCGAGACCTCTGGAGACATGAACAAGACGGCTAAGAATCGCAAGAGCGCGCCAAACCCCGCCGCCTTGGAGGCCACAGCTAGAAAGGTCGTAACGGGAGTGGGTGCCCCCTCATAGACATCCGGTGCCCAAAAGTGAAAGGGAGCTACCGAGATCTTGAATGCGAACCCGCCAAGGATCATGACCATGGCCGTAGCTACTGTGACCGGGCTATAGGCAATCGCATCCGCCAAGCTGCGTGTCAGGCCCTCTCCAGCGACACTGCCAGCCATGACTTGCAGGTCAAGGGTTCCGGTCAGCCCATACAACATGCTGATGCCATAGAGCATCACGCCAGCAGAGAAGCCACCAAAGACCACATACTTCATCGCGGCCTCAGCCGAACGCTTCTCGTTCTTGTGGAAGCCCGCAAGTGCGTAGCTCGCAAGCGAGAGCAGTTCGAGCCCAAGCACGAGCAGCAATAGATTGTTGGTGCCCACCATGAAGAAGATGCCCATGGAGGCGCCCAGCAGGAGGAAGTAGTACTCCCCAATCTTGTCCTTGCGCTCCCGCTCGTCGCTCATCACAAAGAAGATCACCACAGCCACCGCGGCACAGGTGAACAACTTGAAGAAGTTTCCGAAGCGATCGATGGTTACAAGGCCAAAGGCTGTTTGACCCGTTGAGCCATCAAATGCACCTACCAGTAAGAACGCCGAAAGAGCCAACCCTGCGATGGAAATCCAACCCAGTCGGCTAGAGCCCCGCTCCTTCCAAACAAGGTCCATCATCAGGACAACCAAACTAACAGCACCGAGAACAAGCTCGGGACTCATGAGGCCAAAGCCTGTGAGATGGATGTCGTTAGGTAAGAGAGCAATCACGTCGATCAACTCCGTCAATTACCCGGCTTGAGCAGGCTCATCAACTCGATGACACTCGTGTCCATCCAGTCGAGTAGGTAGAAGGGGAAGATGCCTAGGACCAGACACAGGAAGAGCAGCGGCGCCAAAGAGAAGATCTCTCGACCGTTGATGTCTGGGTAGTCCTTGTACTTCTCATTGAGCGGTCCAAGGAACACTCGCTGCAGGGCCCAGAGGATGTATGCAGCGGTCAAGACAACGCCCAAGCAGGAAATCAGGACCAAGATTTGGAAGCGTGAATCATCCGATTGGAAGGCACCCACAAGGGTCATGGCTTCCGAAACGAATCCGGCCATGCCAGGCAAGCCCAATGAGGCGAAGAACCCGAAAGTCGCTAGCGCCCAATAGCGGGGCATAGGTTGGGCCACACCACCAAAAGCATTGAGATCACGGTGGTGGGCACGGTCGTAAATGACGCCCACGATCAAGAAGCAAGCCGCAGAGCTTGTGCCGTGGTTGAACATCTGAAGTGCAGCGCCATTCATGCCCCAATTCGTGAGAGCTGCCATTCCTAACAAGACAAAACCCATGTGAGAAACCGACGAATACGCCACCATGCGCTTGAAGTCGGTCTGGCCCAGAGCCACGTAGGCCCCATACACGATTGAAATCACACCCAAGACGCCAAGGATGTATGCGTTGTCCTGGAATGCATCGGGGACAATCGGGAAGCAACCCCGAATGAGGCCATACCCTCCCAACTTGAGCAGAATGCCGGCTAGGATCACAGAGATGGGTGTGGGGGCCTGCACGTGCGCATCAGGCAACCAGGTATGAAAGGGGAAGCTGGGAATCTTGATGGCGAAAGCGATGAACAAGAACCAGAAAGCCCATGTCGTAAACGACATTCCAAGCAATTCTGGCCCCGTCCACTCACCGGCATTGCCAATGGCCATCATGGCAGGAATTGAGAACGTGCCCTTATCAAGATACATCGCAACCAATGCGATCAGCATCAACACAGACCCAGCCAGTGTGTAAAGGAAGAACTTGATCGCCGCGTACTCGCGCTTGGGTCCACCCCAGATTCCGATGAGGAAATACATCGGCAAGAGCATGATCTCCCAGAACACGTAGAACAGGAAGTAGTCGAGGGAGACGAAGACGCCCGTGATGCCAGTACCCAACATGAGTAGCAGGGCGTAATACGACTTGGATACGCGCGGAACCGTCTCGCTTGCCGGCACGGCAATAAACATCAATAGGGTAGTCAGCCACACAAGTGGGAGAGACAAACCGTCGATGCCCACGGTGTAATTGACCTTGAACTCACCAGCCGTAATCCAAGGCAAGTCTTGAACGAGTTGGTAACCGTTGACCCCCGTCTGGAACTGCTGGAAATAGACCATCGTGGCCAAAACCAAGGGAATGAACGTTGCCACGCCAGTGATACCTTTGACAAGGCTCATGTTTTGGCGCGGCACGCACAGGACGGCCACCATCCCGATCATGGGGATGAAGGTGATCCATGAGAGGATCGTGGACTCGCTGAGTGTGAGAAGACTGTCCATTGGACTATGGGGATCCGGGAGAAAAAGTGCCGTGGGGAATCAGGTCAGAAGGTGGAAGGCCGCCAACAAGATGCCGCCGGCCACGGCGAATGAGATGTACTGTTGAATGCGTCCAGTCTGAAGTAAGCGCACGAGCGAGCCCGCGACAGTGGTAACACTCCCTACAAGATTGACGAGTCCGTCGACGATGTTCTTGTCTGCCCACGCAGCAACGAATCCGGCGGTCTTGTTGATGCGACCAACAAGCAGGACGAAGCCGTCGACGATGTTCTCGTCAACCCAGCGTTGCGATCGGCTGAGGACCATCGTGCCGCGAATCACTGTGGCATCGACAAACTCATCGATGTAATACTTGTTTGCGACAAGGTGATAAAATCGACCTAAACGAGCAGTGATTGTGGCTGGGCTGATCTTTCCGAGTAGATAAAGAAGCACAGCACCCAGAACACCAAGCACCAACACCGTCAGGCTAACGATGAGTGCCTTTGTATGAGCGTCGTGTCCGATGTGTGCCACATGAGCCGCATCGTGGGAGCGCGCCTCAGCGGCTGAGGCGATATTCATGGTTGACAGATCTAGGCCTGGGTAGAGGAACTGTTCTGCTTCACCACTCTCGTGATCCACATGCCACACGAGGCTCTCGAACCAGGTGTGCTTGCCGAGCACGTCGCCATTGGTGATCCATGCGCTACCGCCAAACAGGCCAAGGCAGGCCAGAACCACGAGAGAGATCACCATCGGAAGCGGGGATTCGTGTGCGTGGTCGTGAATGTGCTGGTCTTTGGGCTGACCGAAGAAGGTCATGAAGATCAGTCGGAACATGTAGAACGTGGTCAACATGGCCGCCAGGGCCAATGTCACCAAGGCAAACATTCCAGTCCAACCGCCGTGACCCAAGACAACTTCCCAAGCCGAGGCAAGGATCTTGTCTTTGGAGTAGAACCCGCTGAAAAGCGGAGTGCCTGCAATGGCCAATGTGCAGATCAGCATGGCCGCAAACGTGATCGGCATCTTTTTACGCAGGCCACCCATCTTGCGCATGTCCTGCTCGTGGTGACACCCGTGGATTACCGATCCCGCGGACAGGAACAGGCACGCCTTGAAGAATGCGTGGGTCACCATGTGGAACAGGCCAGCCACAAGACCAATGCCCACCGTGCCCACAGCAGCACCTGCGGTGCCAATGGCCGCCACCATAAACCCAAGTTGGGAAATAGTGGAGTAGGCCAGCACGCCCTTGATGTCATTGACCGTGCATCCAATGGTGGCTGCGAACAATGCCGTTGTGGATCCGACCACCGTAACGACCTGCAGCACCTCGGGTGAGAGGAGAGGGAATGTACGTCCCAAGAGAAACACGCCTGCGGCGACCATCGTCGCTGCGTGAATCATGGCCGACACTGGAGTCGGGCCCTCCATCGCGTCCGGAAGCCAAATGTGAAGTGGGAATTGAGCCGACTTGCCAACCGTTCCACCGAAAACGAACAAGCCAGCGACGGTCATCCAGGCTGGATAGTCGCCGCCATTGCGCGCCACCTCTTCAGCCGCCAATCGCCACATTTCGGTGAACTGAAAGGTTTGAAAGTGGTAGTAGAAAATCGCCATACCGAAGAGCAGGCAAGTGTCTCCTACCCTGGTGGTCATAAAAGCCTTCTTACAGGCTGCGGCAGCTTGCTTGATGCGGTGACTGGTTGGGTCGTGACTGAAATGGCCGATGAGCAGATAGCTCATGAGCCCCATCAGTTCCCAGAAGATGAACAAAAACAGCAGGTTGTCCGAAAGCACCAAGCCAAGCATGGCGAAGGTGAACAAGCTGATGTTCGCAAAGAAGATGTGATATCGCCGATCACCCTTCATGTACCCCATCGAGAACAGGTGCACGAAAAAGGACACGACGCCCACAACGGCCAGCAAGGCTGCACCCACTCCGTCATAGAGAATGCCAGCCACCATGTTGAGGGCCGCTGGCTTATTGTCAGCCTGGTAGAACCATGCAAAAACGGGGCCGCCTTCATCTGCCGACTGATGGAAGAACCCACCACCGTGGTGTGCCTGGTCCAAGGCCACAAGGAGCATCCGGACGGTGATGCACATCACGACGAACATGCCAGCCGTGGGGAGCCAATCTCCCTTACGGGGCAGATGCTTGCCGATGAATATCTGCACGACAAAAGCAGCTAGCGGAATCGCCGGGACGGCGAGGAGCAGCTTCCAGTCGAATGCTGTCAATGGGTGTTCCATGAGTCAGTGCGGATAAGAGGGCAGGGGTCCGGCCCTACTCCCGCAAGAAGTCAGCCTCGCTGGGCTTGACGGTTTTCATGAGGTGGAAAACGTTCAACACAATGGCAAGGGCGATGGCGGATTCAGCCGCAGCCAAGATGATGATGAACACGACGAAGACTCGACCCTCTAGACCACCTCCGTTGAAGTGGTTGAATGCCGCAAAGTTGATGGACGCGGCATTCAGGATCATCTCCACGCCAAACAAGACGTAGAGAATGTTGCGGCGGCTGATAATGCAAATCAGGCCAAGGGCGAACAGGGCAGCGGAAACGGCAACAAAGGGGGTGAGTCCCATTACGCTTGGCCTCCATCGCGATCGGGTGTGGCCGGTTCGAAGTCCGCACGGCGGCGCCGGGCAATGTAGACCGCAGCAACAAGCGCCACCGTCAGCAAATAGGCCGCCAATTCAAAGGCGACCACGTATTGATTCGGATCCAAGAAGGCCAGGCCGATTTCGCGTGCGTGGGTGTTTTCTTGGGGTAGCTGGTCCGCCATGAGCCAACCCGCAGCACCACCTGCAACCTGGGAGACGAGGAATGCCACGCCTGCGGTGACAAACACAACCGTAGCGCCCACACGGGGGAGGCTCCGCTCATTGTTGTCCGGGGGTGAGAGCATGACGCCAAAAAGCAGCAGGGCCAGAATGCCGCCGACGTAGATCAGAATCTGAGCCATGGCAAGGAAATCACTGCCAAGCAAGACGAACAAGCCGGCGACTCCTAGGAACGTCGCCATTAGGGAAAACGCACTACGCACGATGGAGCGCTCCCAAATGCACACCGCGGCACCACCCAAGGTCGCAAAGGCACACAAGCCAAAAGCAAGGCCTGGTCCGCCGGCGCTCGACAGCCCAGCCACAGCTGCACCTGCACCCGCCAGAGCCATCAAGCTATAGAACACTTGCTGTGATCCGAACTTCATCGTCTAGGCACCCCCCCCATTAGAGGTGTCGCGCTCGTCGGAAGCCTCAGCCGCCTTGGCCTCTTCCTTAGCCTTCTTGGCTGCTGCCTTGGCTGCCTTCTTGGCAGCGGCCTCCTTCATGCGCACGCGAGCATCCGGAGCCATTCCCTTGAATGAAAGAAGGTCGTGGTTGAGCTCGCTGCGATCTTCTGTAACGAGTGCAAACTCCGTACCCATGTGAATGCAGTCCTTCGGGCATGGGTAAACACACAACTCGCAAAACATACACTTTTGGTAGTCAAGCGTGAACGACACCCACTCGAGCTCCTTACCGTGCCGAATCGCATCCATCTCAATGCAATCAATGGGGCAGGCTCGAGCACAGGCCAAGCAGTTGATGCATTTTTCCTGCTCGAGGTAGTGAATGCCCCGGTAGCGATCAGGAATGGGCAATCGCTCATCTGGGTACTGAACAGTAATGGGCTTTTGCAGGAAGTATTTTCCCGTAATCCTCATCCCCACCAGGGTCGAAGACAGGGCCTTCCAGACGTTTCCGATGTATTCCTTGGTGCTCACCATGACAGGCCTCTAGCCAACCACCATAAAGAGAAGTGCTTCCCACAGTGCCGCGCCGAGGACACAGACGAGGGCCAGCGGAGTGAGGTACTTGTATCCCATGGTCATGACTTGATCGATGCGGACGCGGGGAAGAGTCCAGCGCAGCCACATCATGAGGAACACCCCGGCAAAAGCCTTGAGAATCAAAGTGACAAAACACACGAGGGAGAACACGACCGTGCCCTCCATGCCAGCTGAGCGCAGACCGTAGGTCACCGGACTCTCAAAACCTCCAAAGAAGAACACCGCACCCACAACGCTCATCAAGAACATGGCGGCGTATTCTTCCATGAAGAAGAACGACCACCTGATCCCCGAATACTCGGTCAAGAAACCGGCGACCAGCTCGGACTCAGCTTCGGGGAGGTCAAAGGGCGCACGCTTGGTTTCAGCCAAGGCTGCAATCCAGAAGATGATGAATGCGGGCAGGCATAGAGGGTTTTGGAACACGGCCCAACCCATTCCAAAAAAGCCGCTTTGAAGGGCGCTCGCATCCAAGAGGCTAAACGTGCCCAGGGTGATGAGCGGCACCATCAATGCAATGCCAAGGGGAATCTCGTAGGCCACAACCTGAGCCGCTTCGCGCATGGCCCCATAGAGAGACCACTTTGAGTTGGATGCCCAGCCCGCCATGATTACGCCGATCGTTGTGGTGGAGCCAATGGCGAGGATGGTAAAAATGCCCAGGTCCATACGGGCGAAATACCAGTCATAAGACAGGGGGAGTGCGGCGAGCGCCCCGAAGATCGAGGCAAGCACCACCGCCGGGGCCAAGACAAACAGCGCCCGATCCGCACCGAGGGGAACCATGTCTTCCTTTTGGAAGAGCTTGATGCCATCCGCAATGGTCTGAGCCCAACCATGCCAACCCCCAGCGTACATGGGGCCATAGCGGCATTGGATGTGGCCCGAGACCTTCCGTTCCATCCAAACCGACCAAAGGGCAATGGCTGAAACAAGTCCAACTAGGATTCCCACACCAGCACCCACAGCTCCCAAGACCAACGCCCATCCCGGGATCCACTCGGGAAGCGGCAGCCACTGCAAGAGTTCGAGCAGGAAGTTCGAGCCCTCGTTGGCACTCTGGGCCACGGCACCACTTGCATCTTGAATGAGGGCCAACATCAACGATCCGTCTCCCCGATGACAATGTCAGTTGAACCAATAATGGCCACCGAATCCGCCAAGAATGTGCCTGGCATAAGATCTTCCAGAACCGCTAGGTTGACGAATGATGGAGCGCGGACGCGGCAGCGAACTGGAACCTTCCCTCCGTCTGAGGATAGGTAATGCCCCAACTCTCCACGGGGGTTTTCGATTCCAACGTAGGCCTCGCCGGGGGGCACTTTGATGGTCTTGGGTACCTCACCCAACACCGGACCGTCCTCGATCTGCTCTAAACACCAGCGGATGATGCCGAGACACTCCCTCATCTCGACTACCCGCACCTGTGTGCGGTCCCAGCAATCGCCCACTGTGCCCTTTTCACCCTTACCCAGAGGAATCTTGAAGGCACCCGCCTCATAGGCTTCCCCATAGGCCATGTAGGGTGTGTCGCGGCGCAAGTCGAAATCGATCCCACTCGCTCGAAGCATTGGACCGGTCAACCCAAAGTCGTAGGCCATTGCTTCAGAGATCACGCCCACGTTGGCCGTGCGCTGCACGAAAATGTGGTTCTCGATGAGGAGGTCGTAATACTCCTGCCACTTCTCTTCGAAGACCGTGCAAAAGTCACCGACCTCCTTGAGCCAGCCAGGAGGAGCGTCGTTGAAGACGCCACCAATTCGGATGTAGGAGTACGTCAGGCGCGCACCGCAGATTTTCTCAAACAGAGCCTGGATCCACTCACGTTCACGGAATGCGTAAAAGAAAGGAGTAAACGCCCCGATATCTAAGCCATAGGTGCCAAAGGCAACAAGGTGTGATGCGATACGGTTGAGTTCAGCGCAGATCATCCGAATCAGGGTGCCCCTACGGGGAATCACCAGGTCCGGCATCAGAGCTTCTACCGCAAGGCTGTAGCTCAGATTGTTATTCATCGCTGACAAGTAGTCATACCGATCGGTGTAGGGCAGATACTGCAACCACTCCACGTTCTCACCGATTTTCTCCGCACAGCGGTGCAGGTAGCCCAGGTGGGGCTGTGCGCCCGTGACAAGCTCGCCATCGGTGCGGAGCAATACACGCATCACCCCGTGGGTAGCAGGGTGCTGCGGCCCCATGTTGATCTCTAGATCAGACGTTGACACATCCATGAAGAACTCGCGCTCGCCACTGGGCAAGATGCGCGGCTCATCATCCGTGCGGATTGACGGCTTGTGCTCGCTTTGGGTAGGACTACTCATGGGGGTCAACGAGGCTACTCACAGGAGATGCCGTGATACTCCTTGGGGAACTCGTAGTCCTTGCGCAGGGGATAACCGGCCCAGTCATCAGGCAACAGGATGTTGCGCGGATCGGGATGGCCTACAAATGAAATGCCATACATCTCCATGCACTCACGCTCGTGCCATTGGGCTGCGCGATAAACGGCAGTCGTCGAGGGAATACTCAGTTCATCTTTTGGCAATACACACTGAATCGCTAGGCGATGAGCATGTTTCACCGAGAGCAATTGAACAAGAATCCTCAAGCTGTCAGCCTCGGCGCTCGGATCGCTGGCGGTGATGTCGACAAGGACTTCAAAGGCGAGCCTCTGGTCATCACGGCAAACCTTCAGGAACTCCACGATGCTTTCAGGGCTCACACACACGTATGGCAGTCCCCCACGGCCTTTGTCTTTGGCCTCCTTGTTGGGGGCACGAGTCAGCTCTACGCCCAGGATACCTGGAGCGCCAGACGCCTTGAGCTGGTCGATGATCGCCTTGAAGTCCATATCTTGAGAGCTCGCTAGGCCAACGTCTTGGCAGGGGCCTGGGCCGGCTTACGGATAACATGCGTGCGTCTAAGCTTGTCCTGAAGCGTCATCAGGCCCTCCAGCAGTGCCTCCGGCCTTGGTGGGCAGCCTGCGATATACACGTCTACCGGAATGATGCGGTCCACACCCTTCATGACTGTGTAGCCATACTTGAAGTAAGGACCACCACCGGTGGCGCAAGCGCCCATGGCGATCACGTACTTGGGGTTGGGCATCTGGTCGTACAGACGCTTGACCTTCTCGCCCATCTTAAAGTTCACCGTTCCGGCAACGATCATCAGATCCGCTTGACGCGGGGTGGCGCGGAATGCACCCGCACCAAATCGGTCGATATCGTGGTGTGCTGCACCCACAGCCATCATCTCAATAGCGCAGCAAGCCAATCCGAACGTCATGGGCCAGACACTGTTGAGTTTGGCCCAGTTGAGCAGCCAGTCCACGCGTGTGGTCAAGACGTTTTCTTCAAATGCCTCTTCTAGGATTCCCATATGATGTGTCTCTCGCCCTAGGCCGTCGCCGGTTCAATGTTGGAGTCGTCCGCAGGTTGATCGCCGTCCTCACCCTCTTCGGGGGGGCTCAACTCATCCATAGTTGGAATTGGGGTGCCCTGGCGCTCTGAGGTCGGTACGTATTCCGGTCCGTCGTAAGCAAGTACCCAGTCCAGATCACCTTTTGCCCAAACCGCAATGAGTCCAAAGAACAGGATAATCACAAAAAGGGCACCCTTGGCCACCGCCCACATCCCAATATCTGGATTGTGCAGTGCCTCGCTCAAGACCATGGCCCACGGAAACAGAAAGGTGATCTCTACTGCGAAGATGACGTAGATCAGCGCCACGGTGTAGTAGCGAATATCAAAGTTGATCCAGGTGTCACCAATGGTCTCTTCGCCGCACTCGTACACTTCTAAGCCCACTTCCGTCTTCCTCTTCGGCCTCAGGATGGAGCCGATGAGCACGTTGACGAAGACGAACGCCAGTCCGACGCCGGCGAATACCAGTACGTTGAGGTAGTCGAATTGCACTGGTTTCGGGGGACGGGCCCCCCATGAGGGAGGCGATCGGTGGGGGGTAGGAGAGGGCCTAGATCCGGCCCAATCAAGGAATCGAAGATCCTCCGCAGCGGAGAATATGGGCGAGAGTCTAGAAGGGGCCTCGCGCGGGTGTCAAGCGGACCCGGGCACACCTGGGGCAGGTTTACCCGGGGTTGGGATTCTAGGAGAATGCGCCTCGGCGCAGGGGCCCGCCCCTAGATGAACCCACGGCCATGGCGTGGCCCCAATGCCCCCTAGGGTTTGCGGACGGCCTGCACTCGCGGAATCCCCCTCGACGGGCAAAAAAGGCAATAAATCACCAATAACTTGCCATTATCTGGCCTGCAAATGCTGCCCCGCAAGCTGGTCTCTCAGGTGAGCAGGGGGTCACTCTAAGAGTCTGCTGCGATCCGGTCTAGCACTTGTCCTGCTCGAGCCGTATCTTACTCGCCCTAATTGGGCCCTGGCTCCATGCTAGCCCGCCCCGCATCCCCCCCTCAACCTCGGGCGCCCCTCCCCAAGCGCACCGCTGTCAGACTCAGCAACCCCTTTGCACACCTATGGTTACCACGCCAACGACCTTTCTCTATGGCCCCCGAGTCACCAAGCGCTTCAAGCGCACCCTGGCTCTAGATCTCACGGCCACCCAAGAGCACCTAGTGGTTGAACGGGGGTCTTCCCTCGCCCGTGGATCGGTCATCGTCACCACGTGTGCACGGACGATGATTGCCTCCTCCAAAGCAGGGGACAAGCTCGACACAATCATCGTAACAGGATCGGGCGGCGACCCGGTGCTGCACCCCGACCTCAGAGAGGTCACTGAAAACCTGCGCACCCTGCGTGACAAGTGGTTCAGCCGTGCAAAACTCTACATTACAACAGGGGTGACCGACCTCGAAAACGAAGAGATGCGTGCGTGCCTAGCCATGTATGACGGCGTGTTGATGCGTTACCAGTGGGGTAATGCAAAGGCCTTCGCCAAGGCGACCGGCGCCAAGGCCACTCAATTGGGCCCACTGACTAGCCGGCTCACCCAACTCGACCACCTCATTGTGGAAGCCAGTTTTTTCAAGGGCGGCAACGCAAACGCCTCGGACAAGGACGTGGCGAGTTGGGTCAAGAAAATTGAGGAGATCGCACCTCAAGAGGTACACGTCATTTCTGGAACCGGCGGTGAGCCAAAGCCCGCCAAGGGCCTCACAGCCAAGCAACTCCAGGCGGTCTGTGACGCACTCAGCGAAAAGACGGGCCTGGTCGCCACGCTACACGAAGAAGAGCCTCTGCTCACATAAACGGCTCGTCCCTGATGACCGCCCCGCCCCTCGTCGAACTGCGCACTCTCAAGCGTCACTTCGGGGACACCCTCGCGGTGAACGGGCTTTCATTCACCGTCAACCCAGGCGAGGTTCTTGGCCTACTCGGCCCCAACGGGTCGGGTAAGACGACTACCGTGAGGATGATCTCTGGGTTGCTCAAGCCCAGCGCGGGTGAGGTGCTGGTGAATGGAGTCGGAGTCGAGGTCGACCCTCTCGCCGCTCGGCGTACCATCGGCTTTGTACCTGATGGCGCCCCCCTCTATCCCAACCTTTCCCCTAGACAACACCTTGAGCTTGTCGGCCGACTGCATGGGCTCGAAGAAGATGCTCTGCAATCCGAGGCCAGACGCCTGATCGACGCACTAGGCTTGATTGAGCGTTTTGAGGATCCAGTCGGCAACTTCTCACGGGGCATGCGACAGAAAACCGCACTTGCCTGCGCGCTCCTGCCCGAACCCGAGCTTCTCGTGCTCGACGAACCCCTCTCAGGCCTCGACGCTCCCACCGCTGCTGTGTTCAAAGCAGTCCTACGCGCCTGGGCTGCTCGCGGCCGTTCGGTACTCTATACGTCCCACTTGCTTGATGTAGTCGAACGTGTATGTGACCGCATGGCCATCCTCTCTGCGGGCCAACTGGTCGGGCTCGGCAGCCTCGATGAGTTGCGCGATCGTGCGGGCCAAGAGGGTTCTCTCGAAGAAGTTTTTGGAGTACTCACCGATGGCGCCGACCCCGAGCAACAGGCCCGCCAATTGCTCGGCCAGTGAACGCGTTTTTCGCGAAGACGACGATCTGATTCAGACTGTGCCGATCGGCACAGGCGTGAACTGATCGTCCACTGCGACCATCGTCACCTCGGCCTCTGTCACGTACTCCTGGGCACCGCCCCCGAATCGTCGTTGCGCCCAAACCGCCACATGCACGGTGATGGAAGTTCGCCCGGTCTTGGCGATTTCAGAAAAAAAAGACACGAGGTCTCCAACCCGTACGGGTGCCTTGAAGTCCACTTTGTCCATCGACACGGTCACGACTCGGCCCGGGTGAACATTGCTTGCCTCGATAGCCGCTGCAAGGTCGATTTGGGAGAGGATGACACCGCCGAAGATCGTGCCCACTGCATTCGTGTCACGGGGCATCATCACCTGCCGAATGGCAGGCATTTGGTCACAGGGATAGTGGTCGCGGTCAAGATCAGCCATCACCCTGATCAGTATGAAGAACTCCCCGTGCCCATGCACCCACACATTCCTGTAAGTCTGGTAGGTATCCCTGAAAGAAGTGGTTCGCATCAGGCACTTCGCGGACCGAGAAACGCTCCGCAATTGTCGGGAAGGCCCGCGTGAGGTCGCTTGCATTGCCGTACTCATCCTCAGCTGCCATAACGATGAGGCCTGGCCCCTTCAGCTCGCCGACTTCCTCACAAGGATACTCAAGGACGGGTAGGGCTATGAGTAGAACTTGACCGGGGCCAGGCCTCAGGCCGCGGTCCTCCTGATGAGCTAGAACCGCAGCCGTGCGTGCACCAAATGAGAATCCGCCTGCCCAGATGGGGACACCGCAGGCTTCCAGCTCCTGGCCCAGCCAGTCGAGTGCAGAGCGATGGTCAGCCACTTCACCCCCCGCCCCATCGTATTCCCCAGCACTCTGCCCCACACCCCTGTAGTTGAGGCGCAATACGGCCACTCCAGATTCCTGCAAGGCCCGCCCCGCACGAAACACAACACTGCTCGTCATCGAACCTCCATGGAGGGGGTGCGGGTGGCCCAGAACGATCCCGGCAAGCGGCTCCCCCTCGGGCATCCAGAGCTCCCCTTCCAAGAGGCCGACAGGCCCTTTGATCGATACTTTCATCGTGCCCCCACCGTACGGGCTTACACTGCTCAACGCATCCAGGGCCATGCGAAAGGGTTTCGTGGGGGTATTCGCAGTTCTTGAAACGCAGTGCCTTACCAAGAGCGCTGGGTCCTTCAAGTGCGCTGCGCAGCAGGAGCCCTTTCGGATCCCGGCTGGGCCCTCCCATGACACTTCAGTAAGGTGCACCTATGTGGAAACGAATCTTCCTCATCGCCCGTACCCACCTCGCCGGTGAGTGGCTGGGAGAGCGCGGGGCGAGGCTCCCGGTTGCACCCATTCTATTCCAAGCATCCCTCGCTGCTGTGCTCTGCGGACTCGTGCGGGATGAACTGACCCCCCATGCCTACGGAGTCTTCGCGCTTTCGATCCCCATGGGTCTGGCAGCCATTGCACTGCTCGGAGAACTCGGCCCCTTGCTGCGCGCGGACCCAGCCGCTGAATGGGTCTGTGCTCTACCCGTCAAACCCGTAGAGCTGCGCGCAGCAAGGGTGTTAGTCCTCGGTGTTCTTCTCTGTGGACTCGCCCTTGGGTCGCTGGTGCCCGCAGCGATTCTGGCCCCCGCGGATCTAGACCTCTTCGGCCGCTTGGTGCTTATTCTCGGCGGCCTCTTGCTAGTTCTGTTTATCGGAGCCCTGCTCTTGTGGGTGCAGGTCGCTCTCGCCGAACGCGCCGAAGGGCTCCTCGCCGGGTTTCAAACCGTCCTCTTCTGTCTCGTCATCGTGGGACTCACTGCAGGACTCGGATACATACAAGAACTCAACAGCCTAGCTGCCACAGGATCCCTGCCCCTCACCTACCCCCCGGTCTGGTTTGCCGCCCCTCTCAATCCAGAATCCACCTCCGCCGGTTGGCCGCTTGCCCTTGGGGCCATCGCAGTCTCACTTGTGACCTTCGCGCTGGCCCCGTTCCCGCCTGCCCCACGCGCGCATCGTACGCGATCCCCACTGGGGGTCCTGCTCACACCCTTGCGCTGGATTGCCCTACGAACCTGGGTGCGCAAGAAGGAGCGAGCTAGTTTCGAGTGGGTCTATGACGCACTACCCGCCGAAACCGACTTCGTCACACGTGCCTACCCCTTGCTCGCCATCCCTCTGGCTTTCTTGCTCCTGGGCGCTGATGGAACGCAAGCGGCCGACGAGGGCCTGCTCGCCCTGCTGCTTTTCGCCCCGGCCGTCTACCTTCCCCTGTTGCTCATGTACGTGCCTGCAACGGCGACCCCCGATGCACGTTGGATTGTGGATACCTGCCCCGTTGATCCGAGGGATGAATCAGCGGGAGCCCGCAAAGCCCTCGCTGTGCGCTTGCTTGCCCCCCTTTACTTGACTCTCGGAGCACTCGTTGCATGGCAAGCCAATCTGGACCTCGCTTTGCTGCTGACTCCGGTTGCCTCTGCGGCGGGCCTACTCTTGTTGAGGGCCTCTTGGTCGTTCTTTTCGGGCGCTCCTCCCCTCTCCACTGCTCCTTCCGACCTAGGCACTGCTTGGGATGATTCACGCTCGGGGCGCATGTTCATGATCGCGATCATGGCCGCTTTGTCCGCCATCGCTAGCTGGCAGCTCATCGACGCCAAGCTCGTTGCCTTTTCAATCCTCGCTGGGGCGCTAGTGATTGAATGGATGCCCCGCTCTAGCGCCGTACTTCTAGAAACTGCTGAAGGTCCGCCGGAAGGGAACAACTGATCTCGCACGGGCCTGATGCGGGGCTTTCAAAGGACAGCTTGAAGTTATGTAGCGCTTGACGCTCATGTTCAAGCTGAGCCCAGTCTAAGTCTGTCAGTTCACCTTCCAGCGCCCGGGTGAAACACGCCTCATCGGGACCATACAGCTTGTCTCCGACAATGGGGTAACCATGCGCCGCGAGGTGCACACGAATCTGATGTTGGCGCCCAGTGAAGAGGTCACAACGCACGAGCGCATAGCCCCCGTGAGACCCAGGCAGCCGTTCAAGAACAGAGTAATCCGTGCGGGATTCCAGCCCATCGGCCCGCACGACCATCTTGAGCCGCACCGCGCTGGCCCGGGAAGGGCCAATCGGATCCACAATCGACCCGGCATCCGATTCCGGCTGGCCCCAGACAATGGCTTGGTAGGACTTGCCCACCGTACGCGCCTCGAATTGCTGCATGAGTTGGGTGTGGCTTGCGGACCGCTTTGCAACTAGCACGATTCCACTCGTTTCGCGATCCAGTCTGTGACAAAGCCGAGGGGCCATGCGGCCGGCCTCTACTTCATCCTTGAAATGAGCGTGCACACGTTGAATCAGAGTGTCGGTGTAGTGGCGGCCAGAAGGGTGCACGGCGACACCTGGCGGCTTGTTGACCACAATGAGCTCCTCGTCTTCAAATAGAATGTCGAGAGCACCCATCGCATCAGCTGAAAACTGCCGGCGGTTTTCCTCCGGCACCTTCACCACGACTCGGCATCCGTGTCGGAGCTTGCGCCCCGGGCGAGTCTCTACTCGAGCGACCCCAGGCTCATCCGGTTGATCGGGGCTGGATGAATCAACCAGAACGTATCCGTCGCGAATGAGTTTTTGGACTGCGTTTCTTGAACGCCAAGTAATGTGCTCAGCAAGAAAGTGATCCAACCGCAAGCTGAGGTCCGCTACCTTCAGGCGATAATCGCTCGCTCGGACCGCCAACTCGATCTCCGAGAGTGGCTCGCTCAAGTCACGATCTTGGGGGAGGATGCCCATGCAAAGAGGCTACGAAAAGGCTACGAAAAAAGAGTCGCCCACAGCGGGCGACTCTTATTGAATCAACCGTATCGAGATGTGGGCTAGCGCGTGACCGAAGGGGTCGTGCGGCGGCGGCGACGGCGGCGGTTTGGATCGTTCTTGCGAGTTGCCTTTTGAATCGTGCGCAGACGCTCGCGACGCTCGCGACGCCGACGATCCGAGCGCTTTTCGTGCCAGGTGTAGGCCTTGGCCATACGGAAGATGCCACTGTAGTTACACTGGCGCTTGAAGCGGCGCAGGGCAGCTTCCAGGGATTCGTTCGAACGTACGGCGACCTTGATCAAGACTCTCTAACCTTCCAATTCCAAGTGTGATGGGGATGGGAGAGGGGCTCCTCTCCTTGATTTGGGGGGGAACACCATAGCGCCGCAGGGTCCTGGACACAAAGGGGCGGGTGGAATTCCTCGCCAGCAGGTGCCAAGGTGGGTGTCCCGTGACCTCTAGACCACCATCCGACAGTTCCCCACAGGCATCGACAGCCGCAGAAAGGGCGCTCACACCTTTACAGGGGCTGGTGGACCTCGTCACCTATCACGATAAGGACTCTCTCTACACTGTTCTAAAGCTTGTTCCTGAAGAGGGTTATGACGCACCAGAGGGCGATTGTCTGTTCTCCCCCACCCGAGTGACCGCTGTGGGGCGCTGCTCAGATCCCATTGAGGGGGTACGAGTCCGCATGCAGGGGCATTGGGGCCACCACCCCACCCATGGGGCCCAGTTCGAATTTGAGGTGATGAACCCAATTGCCCCTGTCGATGCCCCCGGCCTGGAGCGGTACCTCGCCTCAAGGGCCTTCCCTGGGGTGGGCAAGGCCCTGGCGAAACGGATTGTCGCCCAGCATGGGGAGGAGACCCTCACCCGGATTGTGGAAGACGAACACTCACTGGATGCGATCAAGGGCCTAAAGCACTCGGTGGCCCAATCCCTGCGTTTGGCCGTCATCGCGCAAACAGCACTTCACGAGACCCTGGCTTTCTTGCACGGAATGGGCCTTGGGCCGCTCCAGTCCCAAGCCGCAGTCAATTCCCTAGGGGAACAGTGCGAATCCATCCTGCGCGATGACCCCTACGCTCTCATGCGGGTTCCAACCCTTGGGTTTGTACTTGCGGATGGCGTGGCGACTCACCTTGGCCTTGCAGATGATGACCCTCGACGACTGCGCGCTTCCATTCTGCATGCCCTCACAAAGGCGGCCGATGACGGCCATTCCTTTGTTGCGCGGGACCTTCTCATTCACCAAGCACGGACCCTACTACGCGTGGCGACCCCCGATGGGCCCTTTGGCGGGGCCCTCGCCCAACTCGAGCGGGACGCCGAAGTGATCATCGATCCAGACGTTCTCGCCCATCTTGAAGGGGAAAACCCCGTCCCTGTTTACCTCCCATATTTACACACGAGTGAAGCGGGCTGTGCACAAAGCTTGATCGCCCTCGCTGGACAAACTGAACTGAGCCCTCTCACCCAGGCAGATGTCCTTGCCCATGCCGAGACGGAGGCGGGTGTCGAATTACATCCAACCCAACGGCAAGCCGTACTCGACCTCCTGAAGAATCCTGTCTCCTTGCTGACGGGTGGCCCCGGTGTCGGCAAGACTACAATCATTCGGTTCGTGGCCACACTGGCCCAAGCAGGGGGTGCGAAGGCCGTGTTTGCTTCTCCCACGGGCCGGGCAGCCAAACGTCTATCCCAAGCCACAGGCCGAGCCGCCAGCACGATTCATCGCCTTCTTGGATTCGACTCAGAAGAAGGTGGCTTCAAGCACGGGCCCACCGACCCCATCAAGGCCGACCTTGTCGTCGTGGACGAGATTTCCATGCTCGACATCGTCTTGGCCCACCATTTGTTCAAGGCGCTGGGCCCACGAACCCGCTTGGTGCTTGTGGGCGACCCAAACCAATTGCCTTCTGTGGGGCCTGGCAACGTCTTGGCCGACATGCTCGCCAGCGGCCTCCTCCCTACTTCAAGGCTGACCCACATCTACCGACAAGACTCTCACAGCATGATTGTCGAGAACGCCCACCGCATTCTTGCAGGGGAACTCCCTGAGCTGCCAAAGCGGGGCCCCATGGAAACCGACTTTTTTGTGTTTCCATCGGATGGGCCGGGTCCCACTGCCGACCTACTGGTCGATGTGGTGACTCGCCGACTCAAGGAGCGTTTTGGAATTGACTGGACCCAAGAGGTACAGGTGATCGCACCGATGTATCGCGGAGAATGTGGAGTAGATGCTTTGAACAACCGGCTGCGCGAGGCCCAGGGCATCGGTGGACGTGAAATCACGCGTGGCGAGCAGCGCTGGCGCACGGGTGACCGCGTCATTCAAACGCGCAACGACTACGACAAAGAAGTCTTCAACGGCGACATGGGGTTCATTCAACAGGTGTCATCCGATGGTGTTGTCACCGTTAGGTTCCCCGAACAAAATGTCCTCTACAGCGGTGCGGAGCTCACGCAGTTGCGGCCTGCATTTGCAATCACGGTCCATCGCAGCCAAGGTGGGGAGTTTCCCGTTGTGGTCATGCCCCTCGTGCGCCAGCATGCCATGATGCTCCAGCGCAACCTGCTCTACACTGCGGTGACGCGCGCTCAACGCATGCTGATTCTCGTGGGCTCCAAGCAGGCCTTGTCGATGGCTGTTGAAAACGTACGCCAAGCCGATCGTTCCAGCGGATTGAGTGATCGGCTCACCCAAGTGGACTTCGATCACGGGCGCTCGAAATAGCGCCGCCCCTCAAGTGCAGAAGGCAGGCAGGTCATCTCAGCTGCAGCTTGTGGGTCATCATGAGCATAGTGGTATCCCTTGCCGTATCCAGCCTCCTTCATGAGGTCGGTGACGGCATTGCGAAGGTGATTCGGGACCGGTTGGGCAGCGGTGCGCTGAACGTCTTTCTCTGCTTCCGCTAGGCCGAGGTAGAGCGCATTACACTTAGGAGCGCGAGCTAGGTAGATCGCAGCCTGCACCAATGCCAATCTGCCTTCCGGGTAGCCCAAGCGACCGAACGCCTCGGCTGCATCTAGGGCGATTCTCAGTGCAAAGGGGTCGGCGAGGCCAATATCTTCGCTCGCCATTCGGATGAGCCTACGAGCTAGATACTGGCCATCCTCACCAGCCTCCATCATGCGTGTGATCCAATACAGCGTGGCATCCTCATCGCTATTGCGTACGCTCTTGTGAAGCGCAGAAATGAGGTTGTAATGCTCCTCCCCTGTCTTGTCATAGTTCAGATGTTTGCGATGGAGCGCTTCGGAGAGGGTAGCATCCGACAAGCGTACTTGTTCTGAACCGACCATCGAACAGGCCGTCTCCAAGAGGGTCAGCGCCCTGCGTGCATCCCCATCCGTCGCATGGGCCATAGCCAAGAGTTGCTCTGAGCTCACCTCAAATTGTCCATCAAATCCGCGTGGATCCGAGAGAGCCTGTTGCAAGAGACCCACCACATCTTCAGGAGTGAGCGGTCTAAGTTGCAGAACCCTGCACCTAGACAGCAGTGCTGCGATGATCTCAAAGGATGGATTCTCCGTCGTCGCACCCACCAACAGGATGTCCCCGCGTTCCACATAGGGCAGAAAGGCATCTTGCTGAGCCTTGTTGAAGCGGTGGATCTCATCCACGAACAGCAGGGTGCGCGTGCCAAAGCGACGGCGTTCCTGCTCAGCCACGGCCATCACGGATTTGATTTCCTTGATGCCAGAGAGCACGGCCGAGTAAGGCACGTACCGGCACTGGCTCTTAGAAGCAATCAATCGTGCTAGGGTGGTTTTGCCCACCCCAGGGGGCCCCCAAAAAATAAGGCTCTGGGTTAGATCACCGGCGAGGGCACTGGATAGCACTCGGCCCTCTTCAACGAGATGGCGTTGTCCAGCGTACTCCGCCAGAGTTCTAGGCCGCATGCGGTCTGCCAACGGCGCACTCTCGGGTGCCGCAAGAAGTGGGTCCTTGCCACGATCCGCCGGCTCTTCAAAGAGTTGACCCATCAGTTCACCGCGTTCGAGACGCGGCCGGCCGCAAACAGGAGCACCGAGGCAGCCACCGTGACATTGAGCGATTCAACGGTGGCCGTGGTAGGAATAGTCACCAATTCAAGCGAGCCCAGTTGATCGGGAAACTCCCCCGTTTCCGGAGCAATCCAAAGTGCCACAGGCCCAGACCAATCAAATCCAAATGGGCTTGTGCCCCCCCGGGTAGCTGCCGCGACCTGACGCAGCCCGCGCTCCCTCAAGGTGGTCATCACTTCGATTGGCTCAGCACCCGCAATCACGGGCAGGCGTAACAAACTCCCCATCGAACCACGGAGTGCCTTTGAATTCCACGGCGAGCTGCCGCCGGCCAGGGTGATCAATGCGCTCGCTCCAGCCGCCTCGGCAGAACGTGCGAGGGCCCCTAAGTTGCCGGGGTTGGCAACCCCGGCTACGACAAGAACGAGAGAGGACGGCCCTAGGCTTAGCTCGGCTAGCTGAGGGCTCCGTGGAGTTGGGCCCAAGGCAATCACCCCAGGAGAACTCTTCAAGCTACAAGCCTGGGCAAGCAGTTCATTCTCTACCCAAACCACCGTGACGCCCCCCGCGCTCAGTTCATCGCCAAGGGCGACCCGTTCATCACTCACATACACGACATCAAGGGGATGGCGGGCGGCAAGCGCATCCTGCACCAAGCGGACTCCTTCAAGAACGATGGTCTCTGGTTCCCTTCCCGCCAGTACAGCTCCAATGCGCTTCAATCCCGCGTTGGTACGTGATCGAATTATCTCGCCTTGGGGTGTCATACTCTTGTTATAGCATAGGCTGCTCTTATGAACGCTGACTCCCCAGGATCTGAACGTGGCCGCGTGCTTCGGGTTGACGCCAAGGTCTGTCATGTCGAAGTGGATGATCGTGTAGTTCAGGCCGCCCCCCGGGGGCACCTTTTCACCGAACTCAAGGGCCAGAAGAACCCTGTAGCGGTCGGCGACTATGTCCAGATATCCCTCGCCGGCGATCCTGTCGCCATCGAGAGCGTTGAGCAGCGCCGCAACTACCTCGGCCGCACGGCTTCCTCCCACGATCCCAGGGAGCAGGTGCTTGTTGCGAACGTAGACCAGCTTTTTGTGGTCAGTTCAGTGAACAAACCCGGGTTCTCTAGCAACCGCACCGATCGCATTCTAGCCGCCTGCGTCTGGCACGAGATTCCCGCTGTTTTGGTGCTCAACAAGATGGACTTGCAACGCGGCAATGAGTTGGACGAGATTCGCCAAACCTACGAGAGCATTCCTGTGGATGTGATCGAGACTTGTGCTACGGACGGACGCGGAGTGGACGCATTAGCCGAACGAATGCGCGATAAAGTCACGGTGCTCTACGGTCCTTCAGGAGCGGGGAAATCCACCTTGATCAACTGCATAGAACCCGGGCTCAATCTTCGAGAAGGCAAGATCAGTTCGTACTGGAGCCAGGGAAAACACACCACAAGTTTCTCTCAGCTGATTCCCTTGCGCATGGGCGGCTGGGTCGTGGACACGCCGGGCATCCGGGTGTTTCGACTGCACAATATCCGACGCAATCTACTCGCAGACCTGTTTCCCGAATTCGCTCGGTTCCAAGGTCAATGCCATTTCGACGGTTGCTCCCACGATCACGAGCCAGACTGTGCAGTGTTTGATGCAGTCGACCGAGGTGAGTTGGCCGCGACGCGGTATGCCAGTTACGTGGAGATGCTCGATGAAATCGATCCGGCTAACGCATTTGAAGAAGCCGATCCTGAGCCGTTGTAGACGCCCATTGCGATTGGGCTGATGAACGGCATAGCCGCGCGGGCTGGCCTGTCCCTAGAACCCGCGCTGCCAGCGCCAGGCCCACGTCGCCAGAACTACGGCAATGAGGACCCCAATCCGCCTATCCCCCCCTCCCCGGAGAAGTCGCTCCAATGCTCGTCCCGTCCGGCGGTGTGTCCAAGCGACCCATCCAGTCAGTGCGAAGGTCCACAAGACAAGGAAGCACCCTGCTGGTTGAGTAACGAATGCCCGAAACGGTTGAGCGTGAAACAGCAACGCCACCGATGTGGTCATTCCACAGGTTGGGCAGGTCAAGCCCACGGCTTCCTTGAACGTGCAGGCCGCAAGCCCCAATTGCTCATGAGTGCCTAGCCCACGTGGATCGGGATCCAGCCAAAGGCCCAGGCCGCTGAGCACAACACAAGCGAGAAGGCAGCTACCTACAAGGGCTCTCTCTTGGTTCACTGGAGACAGCATCTACATAGCGTTGGCCATAAGCGTGAAAGGGTCAAGCGCTTAGTTGTTGCCACGCTAATTGAAATCGTAGATATACGACAGCCGGACTCTATTCAGAATGGCGTAGGGCAGATTCGTCAGCCCTGCAAGATCCTGATCTCCGTGATCCTCAAAGCCGCGCAGCTTGGGATTGCGCATGACGAAAAACCGGCGCGATGAACGGTCGGTCATCTCATAAGATCCGGGCTGGATGGACCCCGCGATTTCAACGTTGAGATTGCCCGTGTAAAACACCCGCACCTGCTGCAGAGTCTCGCCATGTTCGCGCGCCATATTGGCACGCGGGGAGTCGCCGGCCTCATCAAGGAATTCATGCGCCATGAGTACTTCATCCACATTCATGTGCAAGAGCGGGGTTTGAATTCGCTCGCGCGAATTGAGGTCGATCAGTGTGACATCTCGTATGCGCAAGAAAGTCTTGCGGTGCTCATCAAGCATGCGTGACAGGCGCGTGTACTTGTTTTCCACGTTTCCCTTGATGAGAAAGGCATCCGTCAAGAAGAGATCGGAGCAGAGGGTCAGCATGGAGAGGTGGGTGGTTGGTCGAGATCTTGACGGAGGGCTCCAACGAGGTAGAGGGATCCGGTGACGAGGACCCACCCGTTTGGAGTACAGCCTTTTAGCGCTTGTTGTAGAGCCTCCTGCGGTGAATCGACCCCATGGGCTGCGAGCCCGAGTTCACGAGCGAGGCTTGTGAGTTCTGAGGCTGGCTGATGACGGCCAGAATCGACGCAGGTACAGATCACCCTATCGGCATGACCCACAAGGGCCTTGAGAAAGCCCTGCGCATCCTTGTCCTGTGCTAGTGAAATGACGGCGGACATGGGTCCTGTTAGCCCCCCGCTGGCATGCAGCTCCGCCAAGACCATCTCTAGGCTAGAGGGTACATGAGCCCCATCCAAAACGATCTGCGTGTCCGCTTGTGAGCGACGCTCAAGACGACCCGGCAGTTCGGCAGCTCGCACCACCCCGGGGATGGTCAGTAAGTGAGCCCCCAACGGTTGGCCCGCTGTGTCACACCAACCTCGCTCACCCAACACATCCAAGGCCTTGCTGGCCAGCCCGCGATTGCGGGCAATGATGCCGTGAGCGATGGCTGGGAGCGCCACCGGAATTCCGAGTTCCTCAGCCCGTTGATCGATGACGAGCCCAGGATCATCCCCGCAGGATCCCTCACTCCCCGCCCCTACTCCACTGACCAGTGGTACTCCTGGCTTGAGGATTCCCGCCTTCTCTCTCGCGATCGCTTGCCGTGTTGAGCCCAGCACATCGGTGTGTTCAAGATCAACATTCGTCAGGACGCACAGGACTGGCGTGATGACATTTGTCGAATCTAACCTACCGCCGAGACCCACCTCGACGATTGCAACCTCGACCTGAGCATCTCGAAAGGCCCAAAAGGCCGCAGCAGTCATGAGGTCAAACCAAGTCGCTGCCGCGGCCGGAGTACGCGCTTTCCGTGCATCGATTTGCGCCTTCATGGCGGCGTCGATCCCTGCTGCCAGGATCGAATCGTCAACCCATGCACCCTGAACCTCCACACGCTCCCGGACATCCTCCACGTGCGGGGAGCTGTAGCGACCACAGCGCCTTCCGGACTGCATGAGAGCCGCTCCGATCAAGGCCGCGACCGACCCCTTGCCCTTGGTGCCGCCCACGTGGATGGTCTCAAAGGCCTCATGCGGATCGCCGAGGCGCGCCACAAGGTCCTCCATGGGTGAAAGATCCACACGCATCGCACCGCGGTCAGCTCGCTCCCAGTTGATCGCGGCATCGAGGCGTGCTAGGGCAGAAACAAGTTCTGGGGAGGTGGGATCCATGATCAACTGGGGCGACAGGGGCACGCCCCATATCGGGAATGCAATCTTCGGTTCAGTTTTGGTCCCTGTAATCTACGATGGAATAGAACAAGAACCCAAACCCAGGACTGTTCCCCGTGCAACTGCTTCACCGCCTCAAGATATTCGTCTACCGCCAGGAGAGTACACAGCCCAACTATCTCCTGCTCAAGCCGGAACAGGGAATCGAAGCCCTCTGGGGCCCGATTCAAGGTGAGCTAGGGTTTGGAGAACAGTTGGAGCAGGCTGCTAGGCGCCGAGCGAGCGAAGCCATGGGCGTACCCTGCCTTGGGCCCCTCATCGATCTGGACTGCCCTAGTCGATGGAGTATTGGCGATGAAGAAATCGTCGAATGGGCCTTTGGGTGCCAACCCGGAGCCGACCCCGACCCGTTGCGGCTCCAAGATCACTGGGCTGACCACCGCTGGGTCGATTTCTCATTGGCCTACCCTGCTCTCGGGCTGGAGTTTGACCGCGCAGCCATGATGCGTTTGCATGCCATGCTCAATGCTGCCTAGGTGACAGCCGCCCGCTCATATCAAAGGCAGGGTCGCATAGCGTTTCCCTAAGACCGCTTCTTGAGAAACCCCAAACCAATTCTCAATTACGGTTCCATAGACTGAACGGAAATCCGTTGTGGCGGCGAGGTCGCCACGATCGAGCTGGGTAAGGGAGGGATGCTTGCCGTACAAACCTCCCTTCACAGCGGGCCCCAACAAGAACATGGGCCCAGCTTTCCCGTGGTCGGTCCCCTTGGAACCATTCTCAGCCACCCGGCGCCCAAACTCAGAGAAGACCAATACGAGGGTTTCCTGACCTGCTGAACTTCCGCGCAGGTCTTGCAGGAACGCACTCAAGGCCGTGTCCAGGCTGGTCATGAGTGAATCATGGCTGCCCCGTTGACCCGCGTGGGTGTCAAACCCACTCATTTGAACCGAGTAGACCCGAGTTCCTAGACGACCATGGATGAGAGCGGCCACGTCCCGAAGGGTCCCGGCAAGTCGATTGCGCGGATACTCCACTCGCTCGCGATAGAGTGCGGCCGCTTTTCGAATCGATGCACTCGAGTCATGAGCGTTGTCGAGTACTGCACGCAGTGAAGCAAGCGCTTTGTCGCGACCCGCATGCTCGCCGACAATACGCGCAGTCTCTTCTTGCCCGGACTCCGACATCCCGTAGGCACGCTCGACCTGCTCATTGCCGAACCACTTGTAAACCGTTGGAGCCTGAAGTACCGCCGCTGGATGCGTTGTGGAATAGACAGAATAGGGGCTGCGAGCACCCAGGTGCACGAGCAGATTGGGATGATCCTCATCCGACCACCCCGCCTGAGCCAACTGGCCAACCCAACCCTCTCCGCTCGCTCGCCCTGCGTATCGCCCGGTATGCCACACTTCAAGTGCTCTAAAGTGAGACCGAATCATATTCTCATAGCCCACCCCCTCCACGATGGCCATGCGCCCAGCCTGATACTCCCCGTGCAAACCAACCAACCCCGCATGCATGCCACGATAATCGTCCATGGGAAGGGTGTCTTTCTTGGCCAACCGCGTGGCTTGGCGTGCTGCGCCGTAGGCATCATCCCCGAGAGGCACAATGGTCGACAGGCCATCATTACCCCCTGACAATTGGAGCAAGACTAGGGAACGCGGGTAACCCTCCCCCTTGCTCAGGGCATGCCAACCACGAGCCATAGGGGATGTGCAAGCAAGGCCTCCAAGTGCGGACAGGCTGCCTGTTAGTAAACGGCGCCGAGAGACGGTCTGGCGTGGGTTCATCCGAGTTGCGCCTCCGGCAGGGAAAGAATGAGGTGGGCAATCTTTCTGAAAACGGCGTCCGCCTCCTCGGGGTGCCGGTGCCACTTGCCCTCCTTGACTCCCGCAGCTTCGCGCTCGCTGCGCAGCGCAGCAACTAGCATTCGCTGTGTCTCTAGGGGGGCCTCAATCGCTAACAACCCCGAACACAGGTATTCGACCAACTCTTGGTCACTGCGATCTCCATGACGTTTGATGCGTCCGGCAAAACTGATTGACGGCCGTTTCCCTTTCGACTGAAAGGTGCGCACCACCTTGGCCATGATGTCACCCTTCGGGCGTGGGGCGCTTTCAAGGGCGGCTTCCACATTTGCCTCCATCATCATCTCATCCCCCACAGCCATTTCACCGTCAAAAGGAAACTCCAGCCCCATCTCCTCCATGGATTCCATGTCTGCTGCGGTGAGCTCCATATCCTCAAGAGGGTCTGCAAGCATGTCTCCGGCCGCAACAGTGCCAAGTAGCACGCCCATGAGGTTTCCGCGATTCATCAAAGTCGCTGTCGTCACCCAGGGCAGACCTTCATTCCAGCCCTTCACATTCGGGGGTTCAAAGAGGCTCATCCCTAGCATGCCTGCGCCCCGAACGATCAACTGCCCATCCACATCCGCTCCTAGCCGCCGGCAAGATCCCACAAGAAAGTCGATAGGCGAGCTCACTCGCGCACCCACCACCTCGGGCCGATAGAACATTGGGTCTGTGAACAGTTCGGTCAGCATCGGGGCAAGCTCGTAGTATTCCTCGCGCAGTAGGCTTGCGTAATGCCCCAATCGCTCCTCACTCGGAGGTGTGCCTTCAAGGTAGGTGATGATGCTCCCAGCGACCCAACGCGCGCAGGCCGGCTGGTCTAGGAGGATGTCGACCACATCGCCCGCATCGTGACGGCCCGTTTGCCCGAGAATCGTCTTCGCGCCGAAATCGTGTTCACCCGAGTGAAGTTGAAACTGGCGCTGCTTACCAATGCCGTATCCGGTCAGGGCGCGCGCCACCTCCCGAATGTCTTCCTCGGTGTAGTTACCTTCACCCAGGCTGAAGAGCTCCATCAACTCGCGTGCGAGGTTTTCGTTTGGGTTTCCTTTGGTATTGGAGATGTTGTCTAGATAGATCAGCATCGCAGGATCACGCAGAACCTCTCCAAGCAGGGCGCCATAATTCCCCAACGCATGGCGGCGAAAAAGCTCGTTTTGGTCAATCATCAGATTGCTCAAGCGGACCTTCTTGACGTCGCTAGTAAAGAAACCGTGCCAGAACAGCGTCATGCGTTCGCGCAGAGGATTCTCGCCTTGGACCATGCGGCCGACCCACCAGCCGAGGAACTCCCCAGCTTGGTCGCGGTTCTGAGTGCGCAAGCGATTGCGTTCTCGTCGACGGATTTCCTCGTCAGGTGAACGCAAGCGATCCAGATTCGGCACAACCGGCTCATAGCGGTAAGGCTTGGATTCCTTGTCCCCCGCCACCAGGCGGCGAACGAGATCCTGTTGACCCGCCTTGACCCCCTTGCGGATGGCAAAGGTGTTTCCTCCGAAACCAGCTCGATTGAGTAGGTGCTCGACTTCGCGAGGGCCAAACTCTGGGTCCAGTTCGGGTTGGACGACTCGTAAGTCAAGGGCGGATCCCAGGCCGTCGTCACCGGCGACTTGCGCTGACACCTTTCCCGAAAGGACTGCTGTAAGGGCCAGCGCGAGAGTCAGGGAGTGGCCAAACGGTTGTGGAGAGTCAATCATGGTTCTGGTGCTTCACTGGGCTGGGCATGTGTCTTGCAACGCCGCCCCCATACAGGGGTTCCGCCCTTTCCACCCTATACTGTGCACCGCAGAGGATGGAGGCCAACTTGGGGCCCCCTGGACCCCCCTCTAAGCGAACTCTGCCTCGAATTGCCCTTGGGGGTACCCCTAGGGGTCTGTCAGGGCATAATGCGCTGCCTTCCGCCTCACTGAAGCTCCCCCACCATGCCCAGCGCTCCCACCGACCTGCACAGCTTCATACAAAGCTTACGCACGCGTGGTGAAATCGTGGAGGTCAACGCGCCGGTCAGTTCTGATCTTGAGGTCGCAGAGATTCACAGACGTGTGATCGCCAGCGGCGGTCCAGCCCTGCTCTTCACGCAAGTAAAGGGGGCAAGGTTTCCCCTGGTGACCAACCTCTTTGGGACAGTTGAACGTGTCCGGCTCGCGTTCGGGTCTCGCCCTGAGGAAACGATCGCTGCGGCGGCCCGCCTCCCAGAGGAACTCATGCCTCCCAGCATGAGCAAGATTTGGGCCCAGCGCGGCCTCCTTTCCCGGCTCTCTCGAGTCGGACTGCGCCGAAAACGTCGAGGTGCCGTGCAGGCACACCGCTTGACAAACCCAGACCTCAGCAGCCTGCCCGCTCTACGCACCTGGTCTCGCGATGGCGGCCCCTTCATCACCCTGCCGCTCGTTTATACAGAGCCGCCCGGAGGTGGCCCCGGGAATCTCGGCATGTACCGGGCGCAGGTTTATGATGACAACGCCGTTGGACTGCACTTTCAAATCGGGAAGGGCGCAGGATTCCACTTGAGCGAAGCCCAAGAACGAGGCTGTCCTCTACCTGTCAACTTGCACGTGGGCGGACCGCCCGCCCTCATGCTCGCAGCCATCGCACCCTTACCCGAAAACGCCCCCGAGCTGTTGCTTGCGAGCCTAGCACTCGGCAAGAGACTCGATTTGTGTGAAGACCCACTGAGTCCCCTGCCCATCGTTGCTCAAGCCGAGTTCTGCCTCCTAGGAAAAGCCAACCCCCTGCAGCACAGACAGGAGGGTCCCTTCGGTGATCACTACGGATACTACTCAGAGCGCCATGAGTACCCGTTCATGCACGTGCATACGTTGATGCACCGCGAAGGTGCCATCTTTCCAGCGACCGTGGTCGGGAAACCCAACCAAGAGGATTTCTTCCTCGGTGACTACCTGCAGAGGCTCCTCGCCCCGCTCTTCCCAGTCGTCATGCCTGCGGTGAGGGACCTGTGGAGCTATGGAGAAACGGGATACCATTCACTGTCGGCAGCCGTTGTTCACGAACGCTATGGCCGTGAAGCCATGGCCTCTGCCTTCCGCATACTGGGTGAAGGCCAGCTATCCCTCACCAAATTCTTGCTGCTGACCGACCAACCCGTCGACCTCACAGACTTCCCGCGGACCTTGCGGGAAGTTCTCTGCCGAGCGGATTTCCGCACGGACCTATTCGTGTTTGCAAACCTGTCTATGGACTCCCTCGATTACGCCGGGCCTGAGGTTGGGCGCGGCTCCAAAGGGGTTCTCGTGGGGGTGGGAGAACCCCGGCGAGAATTGCCCACAGAGTTTGTCGGCACACCGCAGTGCGGCACAAACGATGTGCGCGTTTTCACAGATGGGTGCCTCGTTGTCGGGGGCCAACCCCACGATAAAGATGATCGCCAAGCAGCCCGCATCGCTGAAGACTCTGCATTCTCCGATTGGCCCCTGATCGTGCTGGTCGATGACCCCGCTCAAGCGGCGCGTAGCACAAGGAATTTTCTGTGGACCACGTTTACACGCTTCAATCCGGCGACGGACCTCTATGCCAGCAAGACCGAATTGCTGCATCTGCACGCAAGCATGACCCACCCGATCGTGATAGATGCGCGTATGAAATCAAGTTACCCCAAGGAGCTGTTCTGCGACGACTCGACTCGCGCACTCGTCAATCAGCGATGGAGTGAGTATTTCCCCAATGGCGGCATCGAGATGGGAGATTCCGATCGAGGGAATCTCGATTGATCCTTGATGGGATCGCCGCCTAGAACCTCGCCATGCTGTCCGCGCTCTGCTCCATCCTGGCAACCATGCGGAATTGAACACGCGCTCGGTCAAGATTTTGGCCTGGACGAGTGGTCTTGAAATACACGTCCCCCGAGAGGTGGTCGGCCAAGAATCGCATCCCAATCGTCAAAGTTACAAGGCGAGCAGAGAAGGGCATGAGTTCCCGTTCGCGAGCCGTTAGAAAATCACCGGCACTATCAAGGTAGCCATTCACAAGAGCCCCATAGAGTTCGAGATCAACGCCGGCTCTATCCGTGTCCGGCTCGTCTTCTTGGCACGTTGCGGCTGTAAACCGGACCAGGTCGCCAAAGTCATAAAGCGAATAGCCGCGCATGCAAGTGTCGAGGTCCACGACACAGCGAGCCCGCCCGCTATCTATGTCAAACAAGACGTTGTTGAGCTTCGTGTCCCCATGGACAACCCGGTAAGGGAATTGGCGACCCCGAAGGCAAGATTCAATGACAGGAATGTCTTCCTTGCGCTGCTCGATAAAGTCGAGCTCATCCAAACTGGTTGCCATGCGCCCCATAACATCCGATGAGGCCGCATCACTCAGCTGCTGGAGGCGGTGTGGGGAACTGAAGAATTGGGGCAGAGTTTCCCGGAGATCATTGGCGTCTAGCCCCAACAACCGCGCCTGAAAGCTACCAAAGGCACGGGCTGCCTCGTAGGCACGTTCTGTCGAGCCGCACAAGTCAAATGTCTCTGTGTTGTCGATATACTCGTACGTGCGCCACGGCCCGGAAGCATGCTGCAAGAATGGGCGCCCTTCATGAGTGGGCACTAAGCGCAAGACCGTCATATCGTCGGTTTGTGCTGCCAGACTCGACTGCAAGTGGTGGGTCACACACTCAATGTTGTGCATGAGGCCGGGAATATCGGTGAAGACCCGGTTGTTCATGCATTGGTGAATGTAACGGCGTTGCCTCCCGCCCCCTGACCAAGTCGACACATAAGTGTCATGGATATGGCCACGCACGTGCGCCTCGATATCCACAAACGTCCCATCAATGGCAAAGGACTGAGCAGCTTGGGTGGGATTTTGGAGTGACGTCACGGAGAATCTCTCAACGGGTTCGGTGGGTGCAGAATGGACCTTCCTGAGTCATTGGCCGCAGTTCCTCTTTTGGAAGAATTGGGGCCATCTTATGACCGCCCATCGTATTGAGACAGTCCATCACTGTGAGGATCACCATGGTTGACGTGGAAGTGAAGGTGCTTGGAATCTTGGTAGTGACCCAGGTTGGTGAGAACACGTGCGGCGCCATGTTCATCGCATACCCCAGCAGCCACATGGCGCACGGCATCCAAGAGATCTGTAAGTAATACAGGATCAGCGGCACCTAGGTCGATCAAGGACGGCACGTGCTGCTTGGGGATGACCACAATGTGTACGGGCCAATGTGGGCGGGTGTGATGGAATGCGAGGGCAGTCGGCGTCTCGTAGACGATTCGAACCTGCGTCGCGCCGGACAGCACCTCATCGCAATAGAAATCTTCGCTCATGAACAGAGCATACTGCGCTCGAATCTTTCCACCGAGGCTCATCATGCTTTGCACGGATACTTAGACTAGATCCATGCTCTATTTGGCTCTGAGCCCCTTGCTGCTGTGTACCCAGGATTCGGCGCCAGCCGACTCGCCCGAAACAGAACGCCCAGTTTCCATTTCAACGGCAACGGGGGAGTTCACCCTGCAGGGGCGCTGGATGCACGATTGGATCGACGCAAGTCCCCAGGCCCTCCAAGACACGAGTACCAGCGACGAGACACGCCGCCTGCGCCTGCTCCTCGATGGATCGTTGGATGAGTGGTGGAGCATTCGTGCCCAGGCCGAGCTCAAGGGCGGCGAACAGCACCTGTTAGAGTGGATGGTCAATTGGAAGCCTGGCAACAAGCCTCAGATTCGCATCGGCCACTTCCGAGAACCCTTTGGGTTAGGTGCGAGTACATCTTCCGCACACTTGCCCTTCATCGAGCGATCCACTCCAACCGAAGCCTTGACCTTTGGGCGCAATCGCGGGTTGCAGTTGCGCCAAGAATCATCTGATCGCACCTGGGCCGTTGGAGTCTTTCGTGAAGGAAAGGGACTCGCTGACGAAGGCACCGTTGGGAATCACGCCCTGACCGGACGGTACACCGTTCTCACCCTGCAAGACACTGATCCACAGCAGTTCCTACACCTAGGAGGAGCGCTTACGCTGCGCGACACGAGTGCCAGCGGGGTGGCTTTCTCATCGGGGCCCGAAGCCCACCTTGCCCGACGGGTTATCGACACCGGCCCCCTTGATGCAAGCCGCGCTCTAGGACTGGGTGTCGAGGCAGCCTACGTACGCGGCTCACTTATGGCACAGTCTGAGTTAGTTCTCTCCCGCATCAGCTCCAGCAGTGGAGAGGGCGCTACCCTCAAGGGCGGTTATGTGCAGCTCACGCATTTCTTGCGTGGACACACACGCGCTTACCGCAAGGCTACTAGCTCAATCGGGGGGGTGGAGCCCGATCAGGCTATGAGTGGTTCTACCAGCCTTGGCGCCCTAGAGGCAGGCATTCGGTATTCCCGCTCCGATCTGGATTCTGGTTTTGTCGATGGCGGTAATGCAAGTAGCCTCACCCTTGGGGTGACCTGGCATCGAACGACCAATTCTCGCTGGATGATCAATCATCTACGCAGCCACCTCCCCGGAGATCGAATGAAGATGTGGCTGTTGAGGTTCCATGTAGGGTTCTAGCCTGGAGTGCTGCTGAAGCCGTAATAATCTGCATGCTCTAGGTCTGGAGTGACGCCTGGCCGAATCATCAGTGTGCGCACAGCCCAGAGGTCTCTAAAGATTCGATAGCGCAGAGCCGTCTCATCTAGATACTTCACCCCCTCAGTGCCACCCGTCCCCGTCCGGGAACCGATGATGCGTTCAACCATTCGAGCGTGCCGCTGCCTAAAGATCAGGAAGCTCTGTTCAACCTCAATCAGGCTGTTGAGGACTTCGCGGGGCCAGGCGAGAAGAGGGAGTTCTCGGTAGGTTTCAATGAACACCATGGCTGCGCGGATGCGCGCCTTTCGTTCACCGCCATCCTCTTCGCTGGGATTGAGAAAGGCGCGGGCCGAGTTGCTCTCCCACTCGTAACGCTGAGCAAGATCTTCACGGGCCTCGGCTCCAGGTATGATGGCCTTTGCGTACTCCAGGTTATCGACGACCTCCGAATGGTGGGCCGTCAGATAGCGTTCAATGAAGTTGTCGAGAGCCGGTCCAGCGTCGGGACTGTCGTGTGCAACACCATCAATAGGCGTCCGGTAGAGCCAGCTTTCGATGGCTTCCTTGAACGTAGGGCCATCGGCGGCCTGGTCGACGACCCGCTTATAGGCGGCTCCCTTCGAGCCGTCGGCTTCGTGCAGAATCTGCATGTGCCAATTGCCCGTCCCTAGTGGCACCCGCTCGCGTTCGTCGAGCCCGAATAGAACCTCGATCTGCCGCATTTGAGCACTCTGGCCTCCACTCGCCGGCATGAGTTTCTTGCGAAACTCAAGGTACTCGCGGGTGGGTAGAGTCTCCATGATTTCGAACTGGCTTGCCAAAGCTCTGAAGATCGTGTGGATTCTCTTGAGGCTCGCCACGGCTCCCGAGAGCTCTTGCTCCTGAACCACCTGTGAACTGAACAAATCCCGGGCAGCTAGGAGTTCGCGGTGAATGAGCTGAAACCACAGCTCAAAAACTTGATGCACCGTAATGAACAGGACTTCGTGGTTATTAGGAGGGGAGGCCTCTTTGTCCAGTCCACCCTGGAGATCTAGAAGCTCTTCAACTCGAATGTAGTCCCAATAGGTTGTCGGACGAGGGTCGCTCATGGCGGGGGCTCTGCGGGTTAGAGACAGGAAAACTGCCATCCAGCATAGGCCCACCCATCGGCGGCCGCCATGCGCACTCATAAGCATCTGTCCCCTTTTCAGAGGCCACAGAGGGCTATTCCTCTTCAGTGGGGAGGATCAGTTCGCGGGAAGCGGGTGTCTCTTGGAATCCCTGCAAGTCGGGTTGCATGGAAAGGGGATAGTCTCCCCATGCCTCGCCGGCCGCCCACCAGGCCACAGGCACCTCGGCTTGATCGAGAGCGCATAAGAAGTCAGGCAACAAACGCGACCACGCAGGCGAGGCTACGGGCAGGCCAAACTCACCCAAGAAGCCTTTTGCGTTGTTCGCTCGCAGCCAATCAAGGTAGGGGCGCAAACGAGCCACGCCACGGCTCAACAATGTTGGGTCACGCTCAAGTTCCTCGTCATAAGAAAGCTCGTACTCGCCAGAACCATCGTGGTCGAAATAGCAGTGCGCTTCATAGATCACATCGCCCTTGGAGTCGTCAATCCAGGGAGACTGTGGATTCACCTGTGCCCAGTGCATCGAGCTGGCCCAGCGATCACCCGAAACGTAGAGGGTGCGATCATCCTTGTTCTCGCGAATTGCATCCGCTGCCGCTATCGAGGCATTGACCCAAACGCCTGGTCCGAGATCGTGGGGTTCATTCATGAGCCCATAGCCTGCGATTTCCGGCAAGCCGCTGAGGGCATACGAAAGGCGCGCCCAAGCATCAGCAAGGTCTTCTGAACTCAGGGGCACCCAACCATCATGGTCTAGATCAAGCTGACACTCCACGGGCCCCTCGTCGAGGGTGCGCACATAGCGGCCATAATTGTGCATGTCTAGGATCACTTTCCCGCCTGCACGTGCAGCAAGGGATGCTTGATAGCGAAGCTGCTGGACTCCGTCTGGGTTCAGGGGCGCACCGAGAACCGGCTGCACGCGCTCCCACCGGAAGGGTACACGGAAGAGCTTGAACCCCTGGTCCGCAAGGAGGTTGTAGGTCCGCCCTCGTGCGGCCACATAGTCCTGCCCCCGTTTGCCCGGGGCCTCAGCACAGAATCCCTCAAGGTGAGTTCCAAACTCCAAACCCGCGATATTCATCGCTCTGGGCAGCGCTTGCACCGCCCGCCCGGATGCAGCCGGAATGGACTGCAGCCGAGGTGACCTGCGGGGCGCCGTTGGGCGCCGGCTGCGTAGGCCGCGCAGGGGTCTTGGAGAGGATGGATCCATGGCTAGAACTATCGGAAGGGTGAGGAATTCAACTTGAAGCGGCCAAGCAATTGCACCTTAGTAGCGCTTGCTGCTGCTGCGTCCAGATTCCCTAGCTTGGGAAAGTAACGCACGGTAATGATGCTGGGCCTCCTTGTGAAGTCCGGCTGAGCTCAGTGCATCGGCCAAACGCATGCGCAGGTTCTTATTGTCAGGGTTGGTTTTCACAGCCGTCTGCAGCATGGCCAGTGAGCTTTCATACTCGCCCACTAGGGTCAAAGCAGTGGCAAGACGTCCCGCGATTTCTTCCACGGGCGGATCCTCCGCACGGTTATAGAGACTCACCATCCACATGAGCCGACGCGTGTCGCTCTCCGAACGAACCGTCGCGCCCAAGAAGGCATCGAGGAAACCGGCGAGTAGGCGCCAATCTTCACTGCCTTCATCAATCATGTGCCCGTACTCCACGAGGGATTGATCGGATTCACCCGCCCAAGTCATGGTCTCCGCGAGAGCGATGCGGCTCTCCAGGTCGTAAGGATTTTGCGCTAGGAGTTCACGATAGATTCGCTCAGACTCATCAAAGCGCTTTTGCCAGGTCAGGATCTCAGCCAAGCGCACTTGGGTGCTTCGCTCGCTGGGGTTTTCCTGCAAAATGTCGCGGATGAGTTTTTCAGCCGATACGAAATCTCCGAGAGCAGAGTGGATTGACACGAGCTCAAGCCGCACCTCCATATCTTGAGGTATGGAGGCGTATTGCCGCAGGGCCTCTTCAGGAAGCCCAACCTGCAGAAGCAATCCAGCGTATTCCTTGCGTGTCACGACCTCGTCTGGGAACAGGGCCAGGATTCGACGGAATCGGTCAAGGGCAGCAAAGGCGTCCCCTGACGCAAGCGTATTACGTGCCTGCAGGACTTGGAACGTCAGAAGTGCGCGAGGATCCATACTGTCCGAGGTGATGCGCTTGATCCAGTGCTGGCAAATGTCCTCAGCCTCGCGATAGCGGCCCGAGAGGGTCAGAGCACTGGCGAGGGCCATTCCCATGTCCGGGTCTGAACTATCTGACGAAGAGAGGATCCGGCACACCCGCACAAGCTCCGGGTAACGTCCCGCCTCCTCAAGAACGTCCTTCAAAAGGAGCAGGCGGCGCTTATCAGGCGTCTCGTCCGCTAGCGTCTCGGCAAAAATCCGGTCAATGTCTTCAGCCTTAACCGTCTCCATACGCAGGGCGACCTCTTCACGGGTCCCCGCAAGGAGCAGGTCATCATCGTGCACCTGGCGGAACACGCCAATGGCAACTGGGGAGAATACGGCTAGAGCCAACGCGCCGGCCAGGACGGGACGCGACATGGGCTTGCGGGGACGTTCATGAGACAGGCTCAAGGTCGAGCGCAATTCCGGGTGAGCTCCCAAGTCCAACAGTGACTGCAAGAGACTACGCCCCTGGTCTTCAAAGCCATCGAAGTTGAAGACGTATTCCGAAATCGAGTGAGGAGGGCCCGTGACCGTTCGCAGGGCAGTAGCACGCGCCTTCACGTGGATTGTCCCAATTGGGCTGATGATCTCTGTGTCAAAGACATCCCCCTCGGCAATGTCCATCGCCATGATGCAGCGCATCGAGCGAATACTCAGATCGCGAGTCGTGCAGTGCACCTCTTTGCCATCAGCGTGCATCAGCACGGGCAGCTTGAAGTCCTCGCGGGCAACAACCCGATCCGAAAGGTGAGCTCGTACGCGCACGCCGCTCGTGCGGTTGCGCTCGAATACTGAATACCACGGCGCCACAGCATAGCGCTGGGCAATTCGGCCCGCAGCATCGAGAGCATCCGGGGACACATCGATGAACTCTAAACCGTAGCGGTACAGCTGGGGTTCATCCGCTCCACGGTGTGCCTCGCCTTTCCGGTGAGCTGCGTAGCGGATGATGGCCTCTGCCTTCATTCGGTCACCATTCACCATCACTTCGATTGTGCCATGCACGTTTGTGGGCAAGCTTGAGTAAGCCACAATGCCAACGCCCGTGTCACACAAATCCGTTGTAACACCGACCCCATCAAAGCTAACACCGTCATTGTTCTTGAAGCTGTATTGAACAGGCAGGTTCAAGCGGTGCCGATAGGTGTCGCGCTTGGAAGCGGGCGCCATGGCACAGCGCAGGTAGGCCACGGCGTACCGGGAGTGGTGCAGGACTAGGAAGGTTGCAATCCCTAGACCCACGAGATCTAGCTGTGGGTCGAACAGCAGATGGCGAATCCAACCAAATGCTAGGCTCATCCACAGGGCGGCCAAGAGAATGACCTGTGGCATGATGTGGGGCAGAATCGAGCCGTGGCGCCCTCCACCTTTATGGGTCACAACAAACTTGGCTTTCTTGCGCGTAAAGACTGCGCGCCCGGTGGACCGCATCTGAGTCCAGAAGTTGGCCATGTTGAAGAACTCGATCAAGTCATAGTTTGTGTAGCCGCGGTAGATGACACGCAGAGTGATCATCATCGCGCCGATGTAGGTCACGAATACGGTAACGAGCATCGGGGTGATCTCTGCCACGGGAGCGACGCCCGAGAGCAACATCAACATGGGGGTGATGTAGAGAACCAGCCTGGGCAGCCCGCCCGCCCAGTGAATGATCGATGCAAAATAGGTCAGACGCTGAGTAAGGTTCAGGCCGCGGGTAGTGAGCGGATTGTCATGCCGCAGAATGGTGAGGTTGCCCTCTGCCCAACGAAGACGTTGAGAGTGGTAGGTGGTGACGTCTGAAGCACCCTGACCAGCAATGAGGCGCTCGCTCACATAGACCGTCTTCCAGCCGCACGCTGACATCCTGATTCCGGTGTGCATGTCCTCGGTAATCGTTTCTGTAGCGATGTAACCCACTTCCTGCAGAGCTTTGCGGCGGAATAGAGCCGCACTCCCAGCAAAAATGACTGAGTCCGTGGCGTTACGTCCCGGCTGGATGACCTTGTAGAACAGCAAGCCCTCATCCCAGAAGCGGCCTTTTTCGTAGTTGACCCGCCCTTGGAAAGTGTCGAAATTCGAGAAGGCGTGGGGAGATTGGACCATTCCCACGTTTTCATCACGGAAGTGCCCGACCATCTTCGAAAGGAAGTTTGGCTCGGGAATGTGATCAGCATCAAGAATGGCTACGAATTCGCCATCAGTCTGGTCGAACGCGTTGTTTAGGTTGCCTGCCTTTGCGTGGAGGTTGTTGTCCCGGGTGATGTAATGCACACCCAACTCTTCGCAGAGAATCTTCATCTCCTCCCGGTTACCGTCATCCAGCAGGAAGGTGCGATGCGGGTAGTCCATCGCCAAGCAGGCCTGCAAGGTGCCACGCAGGATGGAGACGTCCTCGTTATAAGAAGGGACAAAGACGTCTATTTCGGCATCCTCGAGGGGGGGCTGGTCAGCCGGTTCCGTAGGATCCCAGACTTGGATCAAGAACAGCAGCATGGAGACCGTTCCCCAAATCTCGGCTGCATAGAGCAGCCAGGAAGCTACGACTGCATAGGGCGAGGAAAGATTGAGGGTGTAGAGGCCTCTGTAAATCAGGTACCCGACGCAAACGATCGAGCACAGGACCATGAGGGATTGTCGAATCTTGGAATTCACGACAGGGAGGGGGTGGGATTCATGCGGACAGGCGCTCGTAGGGAATCTACGAGTATGCATAACCGTATCCTAGGAATGTGCATTTGGCGAGTCTCAGGCTAGTTCTCGCGGAAAGCGCAAAGGAATGTCCGCCAAGTGGCCCCATTGTGACAAACGGGGTAGTCAGAATGATGCACAATTCTGGTCAAGTCCCATGGTGAATCATGTCGATGAGGGGCTCCGATCCGAGTCTTTTCCCCACGGAACCCTCCGTTATGACCCCAAAAGCCCCCATCACCGTCACGTCACTCTTGCTCCTCCTCGCCGCTTGCGGGCCCCCGCAGCCCAAGGTGAATCCAGATGCTCCCGTCAGCCTCGCTGACGCACAATCTCGGGATATTCAGGCGCCCAAGGCCGACGAATCAACTCGGACTCAACCCCCAACGGCTACGCTGTACGGCGTTCAGGACCCCGCCCTGCCCTCATCAGCAGGCCTAGCACCGCCGGATGAACCCGAGCGTACCAGTGAACAAGAGTTGCTCCTGCGGTCTGCACGCAACTCGGTGGCTCTAGAGAACTTCCCGGAAGGAATCTCCCTGTTTGAGTCCTACCTCCTTCAGGTTCCCAACGACCATACGGTACGCATGGAATACGCTGGTGTCCTCGTCAATGAGGGCCGCCTATCCCAAGCGCGAGAGGCCTTTGAGGAAGTTCGTTCCCATCGGCCCAATGACCTACCCCTACGCCGCCAGCTAGCCAACGTCCTCATTATCGGAAGTGAGTATTGGTCTGCCATGGAGGAGCTAGAGGCCATCTTGGGCAGCGACCCTGAGGATGTGGCCTCAGCAGCAATGCTGGTGCGGGTGTACTCATGGGTCAAGGATTTTGAGCGTGCACAGCAGGTCTATGATCGCTATCTCCGCAAGCTCGACCCTTCCGATGAACAAGATCAATTGCTACTAGCGCCCGTCCTCTTGGATATGCAGCGCCCTTCCGAAGCTCGCATTTACCTCGAACGCCTACACCGCCGCTACCCAATGGAAGTGGAGTGGGTCACCAATCTGGTGCTTGTTTACCTACAAACGGGGGACCTGGACCGAGCCAATCGCTTAGTCGCCGAGATGAGCGAGCTCCAAATCCAGCGAGTTGAGCCTCGCATCCACCTGGTGGACCAGCTCCTCCTCATCAAGAACTACAAGCTGGCTATGCAGGTCAACCGTCAGGTCCTCGACGTGGCGCCCAACGACCCACTGGCCCAACTCATGAGCGCACGGATTCTGCTGGAGGCCTACGATGTGAGTGCCGCCCGCGATGCTCTTGCCCGTTTGGACTCGACCCTTGGAAGCCTACGCAGCTACCAATTAGCCCAGGCCCGCTACTTCCAACTCGTGGGCCGCTGGGTCGACGCCCAGGGCATTTATGAGGGCCTTCTGATCAAGCAACCCGGTGACCATGAGGTTCGCCTCATGATGGCCATCCTGCGCCGCGAAAAAGGAGACGCTGAATATTCCAAGGCCGACTTACGCAAGATCCCCATGTCCAGCCCCCTCGGCCCACGTGCACGAGTGGAACTCTCCAACACCCTGATTTCCCAAGGTCGGTATGAGGATGCAGCCAGCGTTTGCCAGTCAGTGCTCACCCAACGCCCCAATTACCTCGAGGGAGTCCTCGGGCTGGTGCGCGCACACCTGAAACTGGAATCCTACTCACAGGCCCGCGCCACCTGCCAGCGCTTCATTGACGGACACGCCAACGACCCCCTAGCTGTAGCCCAGGTAAAGCTATCATTGGCCAAGACCCACCTACTTGCTGGCAATGCCGTATTGGCCACCCGGACCTATCGTGAGGCGTTAGAAAGCCCCATGACCCACACCCCCGAGGCCTACTACGGCTTGGCAGGGGCTGCGATGAAGGGCGGAAACCGCGATGGTGGTGAGATGGCGCTCATGAGCTCCACAGTGCAAGCATCCGGCGAAGACATCCGACTTCGTGTTGAGCTCGCCAAGCTGTCCCTTGGGAACTACGAGTACGATCGCGCCGCTGGCGAACTCCGAAACGTTTTGCAATGGCAACCCGATAACGCCATGGCGCTTGTATTGCTTGGCGAAGCTGAGAACCAGAAACTCAAAGCCGGCTTCCCTGCAGATCCCGCACGCCTGTTTACAGCCGTGTTGGCGCGGGACCCCAACAACAGCCGTGCCCGCCTTGGTCTGGCGCGTGCATTCATCATCCGACAGGAATTCCAAAAGGCCATCGCCGAGTACGACATCCTGATTGCCCAGGACTCCTCTTACACCTACGCCAAGCGTGAGCGTGCCCGTGCCTTGTATTGGAATCAGGACTATGCAGCTTCCTTTGAAGCCTACGACGAACTCCTAGCCGGGCTTCCAACGGGGGCCTACCCGGTGGATGTCTTTGGCTCTGCTGCACCCGGGCAAGGCCAGCGAGCCGGCATGGACTTCGAAGCCGAACTAGAGGTCTCCGAAGGTATCCGCCTTGAGCGCGAGATCAAACTCAACATGTCATGGCGCCCGATGATCGCCAAGAATGCCCTTGAGAAGTTGGTTGTGGTCGAGCCCGCCAACCTTGAAGCCCGCTTCGACCTCGCTCAATTACATCACCGCGAGGGACATACCCGCTTGGCTGCTGAGCAGTATGAGGATCTGATCGAAACCGTCAGCGGTCACAAGGAAGCTGAAATGGCACTGGCTGGGGCAACGCTCCTGACACGCCCACGCTTCACCCTCGATGTGGGAAGTGAAGATCGCAGCGGCCGCCTGGGGCTCTCCCTAATGCGCGAGAGCCGACGCATCGGTGAGATCCTCTTCCCCATGGGAGACGAGAAGGACTTCTTCGCCGTAGGCATGGGTCAGCGCACCTATGACCTCGTTGAGCACGCCCCCCTCAATGCCAACATTCTACGCGTGCGCGGTTCCAAGCGTATGGGCGAACGCACGGCAGTACGAAGCACCCTAGAGGCTCCTCACTACAACTTTTCAGAAGACGCCTTTGACGAGCGATTGCTGTTCGATCTGGGCGTTAGGCACGTGACCACCAATGAGCTCTCGATTGACATGAGCATCTTCGGTGAAAACGTCTCTGAGAACAGCGTCACCGTGGCTAACGACCTACATCGCACCGGTGCTCGCATGGGTGTCACAAAGAAGCACAGCCGCAAAATGGACTACGGCGCTAGTTTGATGTTCGCAGACTATTCGGATGGCAACGCGCGCTTCGAGATGAACCTGTTTGCCGCATATGAATTCACCCCCGCCCCCCAGAGCCTACGCATTCTTACAAAGATTGACACCTTAGACTATTCCCGCACGAGTGGAGACATCGGCTCGGAAACGGACATTGTCAGCTTGGCCATCCCCTACTTCGCACCGTCCGGATACTCCATCTTCTCGGCACAGCTAGACTGGCGCCACCAGTTTGGAGAGTACTGGTTTACCGGTTCACCCGACATGTGGTACGGCGCCAAGACCCGCCTAGCCGTCGACAACGAGGGCGCAGGTTATACCGAACTCGGTGTACAAGCTGGCTATGACTTCAGCGAGTGGTTCGGTCTCAAGCTGGACACGACTATGGTGCGCTCTTCGGAGATTGACATCACGGCTGCGTCCATGCTGTTCACCATCCGCTGGCCGTAAACCCCGGACGATCTCCTCTGAAAGTGAAGTTTCTACTTCGGCCTTTCCTCATTCTTGGAGTGGCGGCCTGCGCCTATGCCGTGACATGCCACTTCGATTATCTCGGGTCTTCCCAGCTGAGCGCCGCACTTCCGCGGGGAATCAACTTAGCCGGGGCGGAGTTTGGTACTCATGTACCAGGCTTCGGCGGCCCTAGCCCTGGGCAATACGGAGTCGACTACATCTACTGTTCTAACCAGACGCTGCAGGCGTTTGCCGAAACGGGGATCACGCAGGTGCGGATGCCGTTTCGATGGGAGCGGCTACAACCCGAGTTGGGAGGCGAGCTCGATACATTCGAGCTGGGTCGCATAACCGAGTTTCTCGACGCGGCTTCGGTGATGCAGTGTGAGGTCGTCTTGGATTTGCATAACTACGGCCGCTACTCACGTTCGGAAAGTGCCTACCCGCAGGGGCGCACCGTAGTCCCCCTTCCCACTTCCGCGGAAGATGTCACCATGGTTCACTTAGCAGACCTTTGGTGCAAGCTCGCCAAAGCTGTTCGGGGACACCGCGGCGTGAAGGCCTTGGCACTGATGAATGAACCCCACGACATGGGAGAGGGGAATTGGCGCGCAATATCCCAATTCGTCGTGCGCAAACTGCGCGAGCAGGGACATGAAAACGTCCTCTGGGTTTCAGGAGATGGCTGGTCACATGCCCACGATTGGGCCAAGAACAATGGAGTGGATGCGTGGATCCAAGACCCCCTGGGCCGAGTGGTCTACGAGGCCCACTGCTACTTTGACGGGGATTTCAGCGGAAAGTACGCACGCTCTTACGCTGAAGAATCTGTCGCTGATGCCCGAATAGAGAGTCGTGGAGCACGCTTGGTTGAGCCATTCCTCAAGTGGTGTCGACGCAACAATGTGGACGGAGTCATTGGAGAGTACGGGGTACCCTCGGGCGAGCCTGAGTGGATACCAGTCATGCAGGGGTTTCTTGACTTGGCAGACTCCTATGACGTCCCCACTTACTACTGGGCAGGCGGAGACTGGTGGGGTGACAACAATCTCGCGATCGTACCCGAATCCGTTGATACTCAACCCCAGTGGGAAGTCTTGGTCGGGCGATAGGCGGAACTCGGGCCTGTGCTTGGCAGATTCATGGGATCCCATGCACGGCTCCCTTCATTGCACGCACAGGGCGTGCCTGAGGGGGAATCCGGCCGGTTCCTAGAATGATCCCTGCATGGCCATATCGTGGGAACTCGGGCCAGCACGCCCCGGCCCCCGAAAGGTCACCGGCACGATTGCCGACCAACTAATGCCTTCCACCCCCTGCTCCCATCGCAAGTCTCGAATCCGCGCTGGAGCCACACTCGCCGCGTGAAATGGCCACGGCGGATTACCCCCTTGAAAGCCCTCGAGAACATAAAGCCCCAACTCGGCATGGGGTAGGTCCCAAACCTGCCAGCCTTCACGCTGCACCTCGGCGAGCTTGGACTCCATCTCGCAGCGCGCCATATTGACGACAGATCCCAGCCGCAGGGGGTCGACCGGCATTGATGCCATCCGAAGCACATCATCACTCCGCCGCAGATCTATGAGGATCCCTCCGACTTCAATGCCAAAAGGCGGGCGGGGAGTCGCAGCGGCTGTACGAAGTACAACATCACCTTGCACATCGAGCACGAGGGTTTCACTCTCGACGGAGCCCCCACCAGCCGGTCGCCTCTGGACCCGAATGGCCTCCATCGTGGCCGGCGGCAAGCTCGAAGCAGCTACCGATCTGACTGAGTGAAACACCCACTCCTGGGCTCCCGCATCTCCTTCAAGCCGTGTGTTGGAGTAGAAATGTTCAATGCGGTTATGTGCGCGCGGCTGCAGCCGTGCGGCGGCCCTCATCGCTTCAGTCGGAGGTTTGGCCCCCACGCCCTTCGTCGCGGCAGCAGAAGCAGTGCGATGGGGAGTTGTTGGGGATTGAACCCATTCCCGGGCCTCCTTGGAGGCGGTGTCTTTAGACCCAAGTAGGGTCCGGCTCTGGATATGGGGCTCCGGGGCAGGGCGCTCTACCCGCTGATTACGGCTTCCTCCACACGAGGAAAGAACAAGGATAATACTGAGGAATTGAGGGGTGTTCACCCCGAGGATCCTACTGTCCTGTCCGGTAGGCTACCAAGGACCAACCGGTATCCTCTTGCAGAGAGCCGAGTTCCGCCTGGCCCAGATGGGTTCCTCCAAACCAGGCTCCGTCTGCATTAAGGTTCGTGTAAGTGTAGGTCCACAGCCAACCATAATCGTCATACCGGCGGGCAAGGGTCACCTGAGAGTCGTTCACAATCCCTGTAAAGCACTGTCCGTCCGCGCGCACGGCCTCGAAGTACCCCTGCATGGGGCCAGACATCTCTTGGGTAATCTGGTAAACCCCGCTTTCAGTCATACCAGAAAGGTACGAAAGCGCACCTGTAGCGTAGTCGAGGGTGTGATCAATATCCCAAGTGCCATTCAGATCATGTTGGGGTTTGTTCATGATCTTGACCATCGTGACGGCTTCAGACCTCTTGGGACTTGATCCCTCAGTGTAGGTCGCGTCGCCTGCCGCGTGGCCCCAACTGAACTCCCAGACTTGAGTATCGAAGAAGTAGTTCACCCCTTCCCAAGTGTATTTGCCCTTGATGTGGACCCCACCTTGAGAGCCCGTTGCGGCGACACCTACCCCTTCGGTAAACAGGCCGTCCCCGTCGAGATCTAAATAGGTTTTCACACCTTGTCCGCTATCGGAAAAAGTAATGAACACGGTGCGGCACTTGGACTCCCCGACCGGAACTTCTCCCCTGCGAACCGCGTGCATGACCCAGTTTCCCGTCATGGTGACAGGGCCTCCGCCACCATCGCCTCCACCCCCTCCAGGCCCGTTCATGTCTACAGATGCTCCGCAGGAAGCAAGCCACGGAAGGGCAACGAGGGCGACGGCCCACAATGTACTCCTCACTGGGTATCTCATACCCAAGGCTACCCGCTATACCCAAGCTCTCCAGTCTGCACCGAGACTGGGAATACCTTTCCTTTCTACGGGCCACGCGCCTCAAGATGAGGCACGAAACGCCCACACCCTATTCGGATTGAAAGGAGATACTTCAGTCAGCGAATAGAATCTGCAGGCCGTCCGACAAGTTGTTGCCTCCAGGGCCGGCAGCGTCACGGTACCAGTACTGGAACTGCCAGATCGACCCTGGGAGGATAGCACCACCCTTGCGGGGAGAACTGTTGTCCATCTGATAGAAGGCGATTCCCGAGGATGTACTCTTGATGACGGGTAGGCGGTAGACCTTGGGGCCGCCGACACAGCGGAATCCGCCGCCCACTGGGACAAATGCCCGTGCGGAACCATAAAAGAAGATGCCAAACTGGTCAGACGGCACGTAATCGCAGCGCAGAGCCAGATCATTGGCGGCTACGCTCACAGAGCCAGCATGGCTCATGATGGCGCCACTACCCACAGAGTTTGCGGTCGTCGAACAAAAGTTCATGGCTCCCGGGTCGATGCGCAGCAGGTCTCCCGTGCCGATGGCCGTAAAGAAGGGCTTTCCGTCGGCCATGTGCACTACTTCGGTAGGAAACGCAACGCTCTCTGAGAGAGGGAGTGGCTGTCCCATCCCATTGAACTCCACCAAAGATCCGGTGTTGGGAGCAAACCCCGTGGCTGGGTCAAACGAATCGGCAAACTGGGTCACATTGAGCTTGTCCGTTGTTGGGCTGTAACTGAAGCTCGTCGCCAGAGTCAGATTATCTTGCTCCACGCTGACCGTTCCCTGGGAGTCGATTCGGTAGACCTTGGCGAGTCCAGGGACAAAGGGGAATCCCGTCATTGTTGACACGCGCAAGTAACGACCATCCCACCGGATTCGGGTCGGGACAGCGTCGATCTGCGGCGGACCCACCAGGGTGGGGTTCGCTTCTGCAGGGATGTCTGCAAAGATGGACATGCCCTTGGTGCCAAGGTCGTAGCGCAAGATTGAATTGGCGCCCGCATCAGAAATGTATAGGTGGTTCTTGCGGCCGAGCGCCATGCTGTAGACGTTGCTGAATGCATAGCCCTGAGACTGCATAAAGGCCTGAACTGGGATAACCTCTGCAATGTCCGCCACGGTCAATGGGGGTTGACCAGGGGACCATGGGGTTGCGGCAAGGTCGAACCTCACCACGGTTGAGGAAAGTGTCGCATCAAGGCTGGCCCCCAAGGCGACATAGAGGTCGTTTCCAGAGAGGGCAACATCATGGGGACCGGAAGGGAAACCCACGGAGTTCACTGAAGGCAGACCCACGGCCAGGATCTGGCGGTTCGCCGTGACTGAATCGAGGAATGTCACCCGGCCGTCATTGATTCCCGTGCCGGCTTCGGCAACCACGAACCCAGAGCCAATGGCCGACCGGTCGACCAAATACATCCCCACAGGAGTCTGAAAGCCTGAATGGTGAGTAACCGTCATCTGAGCTAGGGACGGAGCGACAAGGCAGGCACTGAGTGCGAGGAACTGGAGTGCGCGTTTAGACATGGTGAGTCTCGTAGAGGATCGAACGTGGATGCCAGCACGGGCCTAAAGAGCTCCATGCTGGGGGGGGACCCTAAATTAGAGCCGATTATTTCTCCTGATGTTCCCGCCCATGGGTGTAATATATAGGAATGCCTAATTGTGAGACAGTGGCGGCCCTGTTCGATGTGTCTCACCTTGGCGCTGCACCACCCCCCGCAAGCTGTTCAAGAGGGAGCAACTCGCCCTCACTCCATCTCATTCCACAATGAGACCTACGATTAGGGACCACGGACGATCCTGTGCCCGCGGCCCCTAATCACTCTGCTTGACCTTCGAGCAGACGCGAGTCTTCACCTCACGCTACTTGTGGCCACCGCCATGGTGCTCGTGAATATGCTTGAGGTCTTCAGCGTTGAAGTAAGTACTACTGAAGCGCGTAGCAGCTGCACGAAGATTGGCCACATGTGTGGGGTCAGTGGTCTGCTTGCACTTCATGGCACTGACGGTCATGGAGTGCATAAGTTCCAGTTGCTCCAAGTACTTGGCCCGAGCCCCTGTGTCGCCTTCCTTGGGACTCTTGATGCGTTGCGCCAACCAATACGACGCGATGGTTGTCTGAATGCTCTGGCAATGCTCGTCCTTTGTCATAACCCAGCGCACCATCTGGTTCTTACTGGGCGCCTCCTGCTCGTCCATGGCCTGCAATTGGAGCATTCCCTTCTCAATCGTTGCACAGTCTTCCATCAACATATCAATACGCATGGCGTCGCCGTAGATCCCGCACGGAACCTGGCAGTGCAGAACAGCTGGGAGGGCCTCTGATGACCCCGGGACGGTTGAGGGAACGACTAGTGTGCCAACGAGGGCCGTGAGGCCAAGGAGGATCTTCATTATGTGCCTTATGAAATGAGTAGAAGAATGAGGTCGTAGGGCGAAGCTAATGTCGGCGGGGCTCGAGATCAGTACTCACGTACCCCCTCAAACCAGCCTAGCATTAGTACGTAGGGGTAGTCTGCCACGCCGATCCCGCGGGCGGCAAGGGGGCATACACGCCAGACCGCTGGAGTACTCCCACTTGGCCTGTGGTGATCGGTCAAGGAATGATTCGTGCCGTCAGAATCTCGCCAGGTCCGAAGACATCTTGCCGCCCCACGGGGACTCGCAGGGCCATGCCGTATGCCGGGAGCCCAGGCCCGCTCCACAAGCGTTCGGGAAGAAGCTCGACCTTCGGAGAACGGCCAACCACCTGACTCTCAAATGTGCGCCCGGGTAGCTCGCCCGTGCGCAATTCAACGACTCTACCCACCAAGTTTTTCCCAAGGGCAACGGATGGAGGCACAAACACGATCGCTTCCGACACTTCTCGCGAAGTCACCAACATGACTTCGCTGCCCGCCAATAAAGATTGCCCTTCCCCCACATACAAAGCAGTGACCTGCCCATCAATTGGCGCCGAGAGTCGCAAAGCCTCCCGCTCCAGCTCCAACTCAGCGAGTACCAAGGATTGGACTCGAATGGCCGCCTCAAGGGCTTGGGTCGCCGCTGGCAAGACTGGCAGAGGGTCAACACCTGTGCGCAAGTCTAGGGCATTACGCACTTTTGCTCGACGCTCCTGTGCCAGCTCCAGTTCATGGCGAATTGCCGCAATCTGCTCTACGCGTAGGCGGTTTGTTTCTTGGGCCTGTGCCACCTGCAGAGCGAGGTCCGTCGAAGCTGCCTGCGGACCTGCGCCGTCGAGACTCAGCGCCTCTGCCCTCTGCTGCTGGGCGGCCAGTAGATCTGACTGAATGCGCCCCACAGCTAGCTCCACCCCTCTCTCAAGTAGGTTTAGTCGCAATTGGGATTCATCAAAGAATGAGCGGTGCAGGTCGCCTTCCCAGCGCATGACCAAGGAGTCCATGTCACTGGCAGACTCTAGATCCGCCTCTGCCTGGGCCAACGCCTGAGTCGCAGCGGCTTGGTCTTGAGCATCTTCAATCTGGGCCCGCAGGCGCAGGAGTTCAGCACCTGCAGTGGCGAGTCGCGCCTCGAGGGGCCGGGCATCCAATTGAGCCACCAATTGGCCCTTCTTGACCTCTTGGAATGGTTCTACGAGAACCGCACCCAACTTGCCCGTGGTTCCAGCGGTCACGGGGTACTCCGTAGTGGGAACCCATCCGCGGTACTCAAAGTCTTGGGGTCTGTCACCCAACAGGACAAGACACAGGAAAATGACTCCGAGCCAAGAAAGTCCAATGAGCGGACCCCTGACAAAAGCGCTAGCTCGCTGAGGGAAAGGTATAGGGACTTTCTTGGTCATGCGGCGCTAAACCTCTGCGTTAGGATCACGCAAGACTAAAGTGACGTTGCCCACACCATCAAGTCCGCGCAAGTCCTGGACTAATTCGTCGCCCCGATTGCGATCACGGAGGCGGACCTGCTGAACCAATTCAACCTGATCTCCACTGTTGTGCATCGTGACGAGCTTGAGGTCATGGCAGTACCGCGAGGTTACTGTCTCAAGCAGGGCACTGATGCGACCGTGGCCATCTCCACCCATGGTTGAAAAGGAGAGGTGTCCATCAAAGTGGCTACGCGCACCGAAACTGGTGAAGTGCAGCCAGAGCGCAATGAGGAGTAAGAACCCGCCGCCAACTAAGGCGACCGAAATGCGCTGGGATCCAAGGGCCATACCCACCACGAGTGATAGAAAAATGAACGCCGTGTCTCGGGTATCCTTGAGGACATTTCGAAATCGAATGATCGCAAGTGCGCCCATAAGTCCAAAGGCCGCCACGACATTGTTCCCTATCACGAACATCACAAGGGTCGCGATTACCATCAAGAAGACAATGGACTGGCAGAATGTGCGCGAATAAGAGAGCCCGCTATGAGTCCGCGCATAGACCCAAGCTGTGAGCTGGCCCATGGCGAACGCCAGTAGAAGGGACAAGAGCATTCCCTCAAGGGTCGGGGCCGGCATCGATCCGGCCGCATCGAGCTGTTGGAACAAGGACTCGAAATCGTTCATCACGCACCCCTTCCCTGTTGAACCCTACTTGTGGTGGAGGTTCTAGCTGAGAGTCCAGGGGCCCTTCCGGCCTGATGCGCGGCCTGGTCCATGGACATCACGTACTTGGGGATCGACATCCGGTCCAGCTCAAGTTCACGAACCAAGCTGTCCACCCACACTGGATAGGTGTCGGTGAACTTGACTTCAAGGATGACTCCCTCGTTCGGAGTATCGGACCACCCTTCGCCCTCGATGCCGAGACTGGGTCCTGAAGAGGGCTTGAACTGAACCCCTGTGTCAAAGGTCACGCGTACCGGGTCCAGTCCTACCGACTCATAGGCCTCACGCATATATCGAACCCGTAGGACCGGTGAGGCATGGAGCCTCCGGGTTTCTTGTATGAACCGCACAGCATCGGGTGCCAACCCTTCGGTGTTGACGGGTTTCCCCCCCAAGAAGTCGGCAACGCTCGTCCGAGAGATCGCCGCCCGATCCTTTAGGACTACTTGATCCATGCGCTTCTTGATCTCGAGGAAGGCCGGAGTGTTGGCCTCGTCGTTGTACGTGCGAATCCTCAGTTTGAAACGGTTCTTATGGCCCTCGACGGTGGTCTGATAAAGATCGTGCGCAGGGGTGTCGAGGTAGAGGCTCGATATCCGATAACGATATCCCCGCTTTGTGCGGGCAAAGCGGTCCGGCTCCACAAAGGGCTGAATGTGATCGCGAATCCGCCGTACCTTGCTCGGGTGCAGCCAATACTTGAACTCGTATCTTGAGGTCAGGGTGCGATCTGTGAGCGTCATGGGTCGGTGGATGGGCACGGGCGCCTAAGGTGCATTCTCGGGCAAACCCAGTTCGATTCTACCCCGTTCAAAGTATTATGGAGAGGGGTGTACCCCCCTCCGTTCACAGCCGGCTGGATCCTTGAGCAGCAACCCGCTTGCCAAATCGAGACTCCCGCGCCACTTCCACACGGCCCACGTCTGCTTTGTCCCTTCCGGGATGACTCTTGGCCCCAATTCCTCAGGCTCTTTCTGGGCCACTTCAAATGCCCCCCCGTGACGACACACCCCCCACAACTCTACGGCCTAGGAAAGGGCCCCCCTGTCCGCCTTGCCATTCCGGCCGGCCTCGAGAGTCCTAGCCATGTATTTGACGAGCTTCCTAGAGGCGTGTATGAGGCCATGCGCACGTTCAATGGGCATCAGTTCGTTGGACTTGAGCAACACCTGCAGCGGGCCATGGTCTCGATGGACCGATTTGGGATCACCCCCCCAATAGCTCTCCCCGATCTACGCAATGGCCTTCACGGGATTGCGACTGCTTTTCCTGGAGACGCGAAGATCCGCATCGATTTCCTGCAAGACCCGGCCTCCACACTCAACACGAATGCTCGGGTGATCGCCCTCGCCACCCAGCTCATCCTCCCCGCTCCTGTGGTTTACTCCCAGGGTGTCCGCTGTTTGCTAGCCCATCAGTTGCGTCGCGATCGACCCGAAATCAAGTCTTCTGAATGGGTCGTGAACCGACGGCCCGCAGAGGGGGGCACACCCCAGAATTACGAGTCCATTCTTGTCAACTCGGAAGGCCGCTTGCTGGAGGGGGTGATGAGCAACCTCTTCGCGGTCAAGAAGGGAGTCTTGTACACCGCCCCGGTCGTGGGAGTCCTACCCGGCGTAACCCGGAGCATCATTCTCAGCCTTGCCGGCCAATCGGGGATTCCCTTCACGGAGGTCGCAATCCACTGTGAAGAACTCCACCAGGTCGATGAGGCATTCTTCAGCACCTCGGTGCGCAGCATTGTCCCGGTGGTCAGCATCAATGAAGTGCCTCTCGGCCTCCAGAAACCAGGCCCCATCACCCATCAACTCATGGATGCCTATGCGAGCTATTGTCAATCTGAATCGCGGCCCGCGATCGGGTAGGGCTTCGCTGCCAGTGCGAGGCAGGCCCACCCCGCAATAAAGGCAAGACCACCTATCGGCACGACAGCCCCCAACACTCTTGGGCCACCCAGCGTCATGGCGTAGAGGCCGCCGCTAAAAACCACCACGCCAAACACAAAAAGCCGGCCAGCCCAATCGTGTGCCCTGTGATGACTGGGGATGAGCCCAAGGAATAGCAAGCCAAATGCGTGCAGCATCTGATACCGAACCCCCGTGTCCCACCAAGCCAACTGCTCATCACCTGTAAGAGTCTTGAGCTTGTGTGCGCCGAATGCTCCAAGTGCAACGCCGATCAGAGCCAAGCAAGCACCCACACGGATCCAGGTCATTGAGGGAATCGGTCGGGTAGGGTTATCGAGAGGCATGGCACCATCCTAGGGGCTAGCAAGCTGCACTCAATCTCAGTCTGAGTCGTTTCGATCCACTGGAAGGGGACTTCCACCTAGGTGACTACGATTTGATGTCCCAAGAATGATTGCATTTGGTCCTATGAATAGCGGCCCCCTGCCTTCTTTTCCGGTCGGCAGGCCTCGGAATCCTCAACGCATATAGGGAGATAGGCTCAAGATAGGTCGAACGGCACCCAATTCCCTAGGGACGAGCATTCGATTGCAATCCATGAAAAACATCCAGCTCACTCTTGGACTCTCTCTTGGGCTCTCATTCGGTGGACTCGCACCCGCAGGCCAGAGTGTCACAGCCACGGGGCAAGACCCCTCAAGATTCGCACACCTGCCCGAATCGGAACTCTTGCGCGGTCGGGACGGCGAAATCCTCGGTTCCGTCCACGACCCCGAGGCAGCGCTCGGCGGCACCTTCGGAAATCCCTTTGCCTTGCAACTCCAAGCATCCGTTCAGGGCCGCGGGCTATACAGCTACACCATCAACGGCGCCCAGATTCCGGGCAGCAATTGGGACGAGGAGTTCCTCGTAGGGATCCCAGAGAATCCCGTGGTGCCCACCCCCGTCCTCGTGTTATTCCACGGGTATGGCGAAACGCCACAACGAGTCCTTGAACGCTCGGATCTGATCGAGCGGGGCATGCGCCGTGGCTGGATTGTAGTTACACCCTTGGGTGCCCACATTTATAACTACGGCATCGAGTACTCCCAACTCAATGTAGAGGCCGCCATCAATATGCTTGCGGGCACCATCGCACCGAGTTTTGGCCTAACCGTAGACGCCGATCGCTTCTATGCCGTTGGCTTTTCGATGGGCGGCGGTGCTGCTGCCAGTTTTGCCGCGCGCCACGTCGATCACGACGGCTTACGCTTTGCAGCCCTGGCCGTGCATACCGGCTCCACAGCCCTGCCCTATACCTACTGGTCAACACCGGGGGCGCAATCCCTCTTCAGAAGCGCACTGATGTTTGGGGCTGATCCATCCAATCCAAATGCTAGGTTTGAGTACCTTCGGGCCTCTTCTGTGGACTTGCCCTATCCCAAGGGGAAGGTCGACCAGACAACCGACATGGTCCGCAACCTCTCCCACATCCCGGTATTGAATTACTTCGTCAACGGGGACATCAACGCCAACCTGCTCGCCATGACCCGGGCAAGCCACCGACAACTACGCAAGAACCGCCTCGGAGATTCCACTCTGCGAACACGCCATGGTCGCAAGCACCGATGGCACACACTCAATGAGCGTTGGGTACTCAATCGACTTGAGCCCCATCAATACCAACCCCCAACAGCATTGACGCGCACACTCGCTGACCGGGACGGCGATTGGCATTGCTTCAACATTACACAGGCTTCAAATGGAAGTTTTTCGCCCCTGTACTGGGTCGTCGACCCACCCAACAATCGCTTCATCGCTGGCGAGATCGCCAATATCACCCGCCTGAGCATGCCCCTCCCCACAGGCAGCGGGCTCGACCCCACGACTACCTTTGAAGTATTGGTAGACAGTGCCAATAACGTGCCCTTTGAAGTGGTCATTGGAGAGATCGGCTCAAGCCCCATCAGTGTCCTTCGAAATGGAGTGGGTACCCCAAACTGGTCCTACGACGCGCTCAGCCAAGAGCTCACCCTCTACGAGGACACTTCGGGGGTTTATCCTCGCTGGACGATCAATTAGGCGAGGGCTGACCGGCTCCTAGACCCATCAGCCCTCTAGAGCAAACCCTCTAGAACAAACACCGTAGCCCGCCTAGAGAAGCACACTACCCGTTCCGCTCTACGAGCTCTGCGCGAATCACATCACGCAGTTTTTGCTCGAGTTCAATATTTCGCCGCTCAAGGTTTTGAATCTGCTCCTGATCGAGTTGGCGGTTTTCCATCTCATCAATCTGCGCACGCATGTGTAGATATCGCTGATACTCCTCGACCGCCAGATCAACGCCCGAACGATCTAGGAATTGAAGGGGGAGGCCCAGGGCAATTGTGCGCTTGACAAGATTGGCCAACTCCACTGAGTCCTCATCACCGACTTCGCGGGCCAGTTTTGAGCACTGGTCGTCAAGCACAGCAAAGGAATCCTCACGGGCATGAGACGAGCGACGCAAGAATTCAGCTAATTGAGCCGTCAACACCGCACGGCGATACCCCACGCTTGAGGCATCAAAGCCAGAAGCTGCCGAAGCGAGGTTGACCACAGCGCTCGTTTCGGTGACCTCAACCTCCAACGGATGCTGCATGGCCACCTTAGGAGCCTTCCAGCGCAGACGGATAGTGGCTATCTCGCCCTCAGCGGCACCGGCTGCCATATCCAATTCATAGAGCGCTACCACCTGGTGCCCAGCACCTATCTCACCTGCATCCACCTGATCGTTTCTAAAATCAGCATCGGCAACCGCCCGGTTTTCATAGCCCAACAATCGATACTGGGCCACGATGCTGGGGTCGAACTCCACCTGAATCTTGACGTCGCTGGCAATTGGAACAAGGGCACCCGTAAATCGTTCAACGATCGCACGCTTGGCCGCTGCCTGATCGTCCACGTAATCGCAGATTCCATCACCCTTGTTCGCCAGCTGCTCCAGGAACACGTCGTTGTGGTTGTTCATTCCCACACCGATGGTATTCAGGTAAATACCAGCATCCCGATGAGTTCGCACATCCGCATTGATGCGATTCTGGTCTGTTTGACCAATATTAGCCACGCCATCAGAAAGCAGGATCACCCGGGTGTGAGTGCTCACATCGAGGGAGGTGCTGGCCAACTCGTAGGCCATTTTTAGACCAGCTTCTGCGTTGGTGCCCCCATTGGGAACGAGGGGATACAGGGCGCTCTCAATAAGGGCATGATTCTTCACATCCGTCATGGGCAACAAGACGCGCGCCTCACGAGAGTACGCCACGAGTCCGACTTGATCGCCAGGCCTCAATTGACCCACCAACAGTCGAATCGCATGTTTCACCAATTCTAGCCGTCCCCCTTCTTCCATCGAGCCCGAAACGTCGATCGCAAAGGCCAGAGACAGGGGCTTGCGCGCTGACTTTGAAACCTCAGTTCCACGAATGCCCACGCGCAACATCATGCGGCTTGTTCCATCGGGCCCGAGAGCCGCACGCCCGCCAAACAGGCTCGGAGCCAGCTCCGTGTGAATGGAAAGGGTGCTATCACTTGGAGCAGGCAGATCCGGCTTGGCGTAGTTCACGAATTCTTCCGTGCGCACCTGAGCCTTGGTTGGCAGACGGCCATCTTTGAGGTACCTGCGTGCAAGGGTGTAACTGGCCGTGTCTACATCAGCGGCAAAGGTCGAGAGCGCGTCCTGAGCAGTCAAGACGGGAGAGTTGTCCCCCCAGAACCGAAAGAACATGTCTCGGGGAGACTCATTCGGCCGGCGCCGGCAAGAATCAAACACCTGTGTGGTGTAAAGCTCTGTTAGCCCGTCAATCTCTTCGGCGCTGTATTGCCGACGTGCGTCCTTAGCCGCCCGACGGCGAAGATCTTCATCGCCATCGATATAACCCAGTGCATCCAGCTCTCCCTCAAGCAAGGCACTGTCCTCGCTATCTGCATGGCCCAAGAAAAAATCATCAGAGCCCAGAACGATCTTCGCATCGCCTGCCCCGTCGTACTTTGAACTCTTGTCCGTCGACGACTCTGCTTGATTGCGATCTAAGCCTAGCTGAACTTGCAGGTCAGACGTGTTCGCTGCTCCGCCCCCAGGAGGAACCGGCTGCGGGGATTGTGCAGCCAAGGTGCCTGCTGTGCCCCCGCTCTCCGTACGACCGCCCGCATTGAACCCACGCAACGCATCCCCCGCAGGGACCACGCCCGATGGTCTCGATACAGCCGATGCCTCGGGGGCCGCTGGCCCAGGACTACTGGGGCCTGCCGCTGCTCCGGGAGTCACTGGGCGACTGGGAGGGTTTTCGCGCTGAGGTGCCTTGCCCTCAAACCCCATGACGGGTTTCACCCCACGGCCAGCAGAACTGGCTGTCGACTCAAGAAGCACCCCTGTGGCCACCTCTCCGCCACGACGTTCGCTTTCCGACAGGGCTATGCTCTTCTTCATCGGGGATGAGGCCACCCCCACGACGAGCCCGTTTCCATCGGATGGTGCGTTCGAGGGGGGGGCGGAGCCCGCTGCAGATTCACTCGCAGGGGCGGAGGCATCGAGGCCCGCCACCATCAGCAATCCTGGCCCATCGCCCTGAAAGTTGGTGAAAGCCCAGAGGCCCCCAAGGGCCACCAAGAGTGCGGCCGCCACCCGCCAGTGGGCCGCTCTAAGGAGCCGTAGAGTCGCGGGTTTTTCAGTAACACGGGTCAGCTCGGAATCGGCACCCGATGATGTGTAGTCCCTAGAGCCCGGGGCTCGTGCAGATTGGGCTGCAGCAGCCACCAATGAGGCAAGCGCACTATCGGACAGGCTCTCATCCCCCTGCAATGTGGAACTCACAAGCGCGATGGTCTGCTCAAGTTGCTCTCGGGCAGACCGTAGTTCCTGGGAGCTTTCAAGGGCCGCCTCTACGCGGGCACTCTCCTCGGGGCAGGTCTCGCCTAACACATAGGCACACAATAACTCGTACATCGAATCATATTCGTTGACACTCATGACAGTTCTCCACTTACAAGACCTGGTCCCAGGCCGGTATCTGAGCCCAATAACGGGCCAAGTTCACTGCATAGGGCTTTGAGTCCCATGCTGACTAGCCATCCAACAGTTCCGACCTTCTTACCCGTGATCGCGCTAATCTCTCGATAGCTTTTCTCGCCCAATAATCTGAGGACCAGCACGTCGCGTTGATCGGCGGGAAGCCGCCCCAGCGAGCGTTCGACAGCCGCGCGAGTGTCACCCGCCTCAACCTCTGATAGCCCCCCTGAATTGACCTCAGGCCTAGCGACGCTTTTTTCACGCCGCCTACGTCGTGTTTCTGTTCGAATCGTGTCCATGCACAGGTTCCTCGTGACCCTACTCAGCCAAGACAAGAGGTGAGCCCGCTCCACGTCCGCATCCCCCAGAACATCCTCGGGAATTTCCGGCGGCTTCTGGGCCAACCTCAGGAAAGCCTCCTGCACCACGTCCTCATAACCACTCCCTGGCCCTAAGAGACCGCGTGCCAATCGCAGGAGGATGCCTTGGTGGGCCACCACAAGGTGGGTGTATGCCACGGTGTCACCACTCCGGTGGCGGTCAAGCAGGGATGCTGTAGTTTCTGAGGGCATGGACGCTGGGGGCACCTTTGAATGGTCTTAGAACGCCAGCCCCAGAGGGGATCTTGGCGATTCTTGGTTATTGCACGAAAAAATCGCACCCCGTCCCAGCAAGGGTCTGTCGTTTGCCCCTCAATACCCCCTAAGGGGAACTCGGCAGCCCCACCACTGGGGCCCAGCCTGGTCCGTAAGCCGCCCTGGAAGCCCCAAGGGGGCCCATGACTCTCTTATGGCTGCCTCTCCTGCCCCATGCCCACGAGGAGCTTGACCAATCCACCGACATCCAAGACAGAGGGAATGGAGGGGTCATTGGAGTTCAGTGTGACGCTTTCAAACTGCAGGTTTTGCGCCGCTTCGCGAGCGAGATAGATGCGCCCGCCAGCGGTGTTGAGTGCTTTGTTCCTCAACTCGTCCCGCAGGGCCTGAGCCTTGGCAAGGGCTAGTTCCCCTTCGGCCACCGCCGTCTCATAGTCCGCCTCCGCCGCCGCACGCGTTTCAGCGTTGTACTTTTCAGCCTCGGCTGCAATTGTAGCGATTGCAATCTCATTGGCAGAGTATTCGCTCTGCAGCAACTTGTCCCAACCACCGCGCTTTTCCTTCTCCATGGCAAGGGTCTGGGCCTCGTAACCTTCCGTGAGGGCCTGCTTGTCTTCTACTTTTCGCTGGGCCGTCGCCAGCAACTTAGTCTGCTGGGTCAACTGCTTCATGCGCAGCTTGTCCTCATAAACTTCCGGGAAGTTCACCGCACGGATCAAGAGGCCCTGCGGCTCTAAGAAAATGGGGGCTAGTGCTTCCCCCAAAGCCGGCATGGCGCGATCGACCAACGCTAGGCGGGTATCGGTGTCGTACACTTCCTCAGAGGAGAGCTGAGCCAGCTCGGCTCGCAGAATTGCGTTGACGGCCGTATCAGCCATTGCCTTGTACTTCTCTTGGTTACCAGCCTGCACGATTCTGTGACCTTGGCCTGGAATAATCCTGTAGGTCACGGTGACATCGAAGAAAGCGAAGTTGTTGTCCTTCGTACGAATGTCGAGGACGGCCTTTTCCACGCCTGCCTTATTCCCACTCGATTGGCGAGCGTAGGTCAAAAAGTGCGTCGTGCCATCTAGAAGGTGCCATTTGTGCACACCTGTGATACCCACGTGAAACCCCATGCTGTGATCTTCTTCCACAATGCCACCGCCGAGCATGTTCTGCTTGACCCCAATGGTGGCCGGGGGGATGCGCTCAAACAGGGCCGACCCTAGAGAGAAGATGACGAGAACGAGGAAAAAGCAGCCCAGTATGATCTTGGATAGTTTTTGCATTAGTTGTTCCCCCTCTGAGTTCTTGCAGTACCTGACAGGGTCTCTAGTGTGGCAGCTCCACTGTGTTCTAGGCGGGTGGGCTTGGGATCACGGCTGTAGGGGACAAGGGTAAAGACGACCTCCCGGAGTTTTTCAACGAGCGCCTCACGTACAACGATATCACCCTTCAATTCGAGGGCCCGGGCCTGGCTTTCCAGACCCTCGGCCTCCTTCGTGAATCGGGCCACGAGGCCGCGCGCCTCTTGAGTCTTACCCGCTTTGAGCGCTTCCCCTTCCAGTGTGCGGCGGGCAGCAAAGGCTTCCGCACCGCGCTGGGTCTGAATACTCACCCGCTCGGCCTCAAGCAGTTCCTTCGTGAGCTCCCCCTTCAAGGAGGCCATCTCTACACTCTTCTGACGCTCAACCGCTGCAAGCTTTTGGTCACGCTGCTCGACGAGTTGCTCCAGCACCACTTCGAGCCGCTCAACCTCTTGGTCCGCAGACTTGCGGTCCTCAATGGCCTGCTCATAGGCTCGATCGAACTTAGGTGTAGGCGTTCCGATCAAGACGACCTCGATTCCGTGTGACTCTAAGGCCTGGTTCATGCGGCGCTTACTCTCAGCTTGGGCCTGCAAAAAGACCGTTGGGTTAGCAGCCTCAACGGGAGTGAAGCGGCCGAATTCGTCCCGCAGTATGGAACGGGCGTGCGCCTTGACCCACTCTTCCTTGAAGCGATCCCCAGGGCCCGAGTCCTTCAACAACGTCGAAACCATCTCAGGTTTGATTTGGTATTGAATCGGCAGCTCCTCAAAAAAGAAACTCGACCCGTCGCTGGCCCGTACTGTGAGCTGGGGCACATGATTGGAGCCCTTGAAGGAACTCCCCTTCATGATGAAGCGCTGCTGAGTGCGATCAAAGATGAAGACCTCCTCGAGGAACGGGAGGTAGAAACAGTAGCCCGGTGAAAGTACGACGCGTTCGGTCTTGGTCACGTAATTCACAACCACAGCCACTTCACGGGAATCCACATTGGCCACCCCCAAGCGGCCCGAGATGGCCATCAGGGCCAGAAGGCCTGCTGCGAAACTGATGAGGAAAATACTGAGGAGCTTGGGTGAGAAGCGCTTGGAGGACGAAGGCTTCATCTGTTTTGGACCCGGGCCGGGACGGCCGCCATCCACATCGATTGTTGTTGCCATAGTGATTGGAGAGGGTGTTGCGCTGGGTAGGAAGGATCCTCTACTCGCCGAGATGAACCCCATTCAATCGTCCCGTAGTTGAATTACTAGGCCGGACCGCCCCTTGTGATCCGCCCCGCACCTGAGGGGGTCGCTAGTGCCACTTGCAGGTACAATCCCGGCCACCATGGACCCCCGATTCGACCCAAACGCTCCGGCCCCCCGCGACAGCGGCCTATTCGGCCTGCCTCCCATGGGCGCAGCCTGTGAGGTGCATGTACTTCCCGTCCCATTCGAGGCCACCACCAGCTTCCGGCGTGGATGTGCACACGGCCCCGCCGCCATCCTCGCGGCTAGCCATCAAGTCGACCTGTATGACCGCCAAACGGGCACCCCGTATGAGCGCGGGATCCGCATGGACCAGATTCCCGCTGAGATCGAGAGGTGGAACGAACAGGCATGCACCCTAGCTGCCCGGGCCCATGACCCAACCTGCCCGCCTTCTGAGCGAGACGAGTGTATTGAGAAGGTCAACGCAATCAGCGAGCAAGTCAACGGACACGTTGCCCGGCATGCATCTAGTTGTCTAGAGCGTGGAGAACTTCCGGTTGTCTTGGGCGGCGACCACTCCGTGCCCTTAGGTGCAATGATTGCCTGCGCCCAGCGCTTCCAAGGGATGGGAGTATTGCACTTTGACGCTCATGCCGATTTGCGCGAGGCCTATGAGGGTTTCACCTACTCACACGCCTCCATCATCCACAACTTGCGCACCCGGGCATCCGATTTAGGGACCCTCGTTCAGGTAGGGGTGCGTGACCTCGGCAGCGACGAAGCCGCTGTCATCGAGGGGGCCCGCACGACACGGGAAAACCGAATCATCACATTGTTTGATGACCAATGGGCGCGGGCCCGCTTTGAAGCTGGGAACCTTCGTGATCGAGTGCGAAGGACGCTCGACGCCCTCCCCGAGAATGTCTACGTGAGCTTTGACGTTGATGGGCTCGACCCGAGCCTGTGCCCTCAAACGGGAACGCCTGTGCCCGGAGGGCTCACCTGGAGTGAGACGATGTTGTGGCTAGAAGAGCTCGCCAATTCCGGACGCACGGTAGTGGGGCTGGATCTTTGCGAAGTGAGTGCGGGCCCAGGAGGAGATCCGAAGGGTGAGAGCTGGGACGCCACTGTGGGAGCACGACTGCTGTACCGCTTGATAGGAACGGCCCTGCTGACCCGACCCGCGTTACCCTGCTAGGCTCACCTTGACTAGATAGGAGAGGTAGCCGATCAGGAGCAAGGCCGCGGGCAGGCGATGCCATTGGGTACCTCGCACCCAACGGCTCAATGGGGGCCAAACAAAGAGGCCGAGGGTGAATAGCAGGCACAGGGGGAAGTCGCGGTCGAGAGCTAGGGCAATCTGATCCTCACCGCCGAAGGGACTTAGTCCGGCCGCTAGACCAGTGACTGCAAGCGTGTTGAAGACGTTGCTTCCGATCACATTACCAAGGCCCATTTGTGCGTCACCCTGTCGGGCGCTCGCCATGCAAGCAAAAAGCTCAGGCAGCGAGGATCCGATGGCGAGAATGGACAAGCCCAAGAGGGTATCGCCGAGACCGAGCTGATCGGCGATGTGGGTACCTCCCCACATGACAGCTTGTGCCCCCGAGTAGATTGCCACGCTGCCTCCCAGTACGAGCAACCAGGCGGACCTCGGCGCAGGAAGCCCCTCAAGGCTAGGGCCCGGTCCTCCGGTGGCAAGGACCTCCCCACGCCGATGGAACAGGTGGAGATTGTGGGCCACAAAGGCCCCGATCAAGAGGAAGGCATCCAATCGATCCAGGCCGCCATCGGCAAGGAGGAACCAGAGCAGGACAAGGGTTCCCACTAGCCACGATGCTTCTTTGAGGGGCGGCCGGCGCATGAGTTGGGCCGGAAGGATGATGGAACTCGCCCCTAGCACGAGACCAATGTTGGCAATATTCGATCCAAGTACATTGCCGATGCAGGTCGCTGGACGGCCCTGGGCTGCTGCAAGGGAAGAAACCACAACCTCAGGAAGGGAGGTACCCCAGGCCACGATGGTCAAGCCCACCAAGAAGGGGCTTACCCCCCAGCGTCGTGCCAAGGCTTCACCCCCACGCACAAGCCGCTCAGCGCCCAAGGCGAGAAGCCAGAACCCGACGCCCACTGCCAATAGGTGCACTGTCCAATGCATAGGGCGCAGATCCTACTCTCTTGAGTCTCTTCCTCCAGCGAGTTTGGCCCGTGAGGCAAAAGTCCCCATACTAGTAGCATGCCCCGTCGGCCTCTGATCGCTGTAAGTGGACTCCTGGAGACCCAAACTCCCGAGGGTCTACGCCTGCACAACCGTTACGTCTCCCCGTTGCTCAGAGCCGGAGCCCTGGCTCTCGCCATTCCGCCCATCGGCAATCGGGCGCAGTGGGAGGAGTTGCTAGGGCGTGTTGATGGTTTGCTCCTGACAGGCGGTGATGATTTCGACACACCTCGGCTGGGCCTTGGCCCCCTGCACGCGCGTGCCGTACCAACCCCCGGCAAAAAACAGGATATGGACTTTGCACTCGCCGAGATCGCCCTAGAGCAGGGGCTACCCGTTTTGGGCATCTGCTACGGAATGCAGCTCCTCGGACTGACCGCAGGGGCCGAGCTCCTGCAACACCTCCCCGAAGACCGGCCCGGTTGCCAAGAACACAGCGGGGGCAGCCTCCACAGGGTCATTCTTGAGAAGGACTCGAAACTTGGCCGGTCCCTCGGGGTAGAGGGACAAGTGCCCAATATCGTCTCACGCCACCACCAGGCAATCGATGGAATCCGCCCTCCTTGGCGGGTCGTCGCCCGGGACAACGAGGGCCTTGTGGAGGGAATTGAACACACACAGCACCCTTTTGCCGTCGGAGTCCAATGGCACCCCGAGCTCGACCCTGACGAATGCGACACTGCTGATCCCGGTTCGGGGCTCTTTGCAGCCTTCGCGCAAGCAGCTCGAGAAAACACCCCAGAATCCACTCCCTATGAATCCAAGGCACCCTGCCCATGAATCCGAAGCCAGGCCCACCTAAGGCCAACCGAATGACCCTGGATGAGGCTGAGGCCTTGGCCAGACGTGACAAGCGGCGTTTGCTCTTACTCAGCCTAGCCACGGTCCTGCTCATCGCAGCTTACCTGGCCACACGCTCAACGGAGCAGAGCTACGAACGCGATGCAAACAGTGCACTGCCCGACAAAGGCCAACCGCAGTTGCCCAGCACACCCCAGGTCGTCACTCTGCCCTTTGATGACACAGAGTCTCTTGCAGGCATCCGTGATGGAGATTCTGAAGAGCGCGTTACACTCAGCAACAAGGCACTCTCTTCCCTACTGTACTACGCCAAGCTGCTCACCTGGCAGAACTACGAAGCACTAGGCATTCAGGACCTCACGCCTGAACTCATCCAGACCCTCTCAGATAACCCTGGTGAACACAGAGTAGATCCACTGCGTGCACGGGGAAGGGTGATCGTCAGCGCAAGTCGTAAACGCGCCGATACGGGTTTCGAGGAGAGTTATGGCACGCTTGCGCTCGACACGGGTGGCCACACCCACTTTGTCTTTACCACACCCGTGGGTGATGATTTTGGATCTGGCCTCCAAGCGGGACAACACATCGTCTTTTCCGGTCTGTTTGCTCAGATGCTGCGCACAGAGACTCCCAAGGGGTGGATAGAGGCACCCCTAGTAGCCTGCCGTCACATCGACCTCTCGATGCCCCCCACCGAACTCCTCAGCAGTGACGCGCTTCGGTCAGCGCTCATCGCAAATGTTGCTGATGATGAAATGGAGAACATCACAGGTCTGCCCCAGGAACCCTACGACCAACTCTTACTGTATGCGGCCAAGAAGGGGGCTGAAGAGGACTGGGACAATGCCCTCGAGCTCAATGCCGAGCGCTTGAACGGCATCATGCGCGGTGGCGATGCATTCCGCGGGGTTCCCTTCAAGATTCCGGTCAGCCGCAATCTAGGCACCTGGGCTGAACACGCCGAAGAGAACGGACTACGACTCGACACGATGACCCATGGCTGGATCGGGAACTTCAACTGGACCGGCGCCACGGGTTTGATCAAATGGGTAGGACCCTTCACTCAAGAGGAACTTGACCAACGCAACGGAGAGGCTCGACTCCTGACCGCCCAAGGGTACTTCTTCAAGCATCTTTACTATTTGCGCAAAGACATGAGTCCACACCGGGCACCGCTCTTCGTCATGTCTTCCGTCACTCCGTTCATCCCTCAGCACGACCCCACGGCCTCCCAGATTCTCTACGGGGTCTTAGGCATGACCATGGGGATCGTAGGGCTGATAATCTTCTTGTTGCGCAAAGATCGGATCGCGTCGGAACGACTTCGCAACGAAGTAGTGCGCCGGCGCAGAGCGCGGCGTGAAAAGCAGACGCCCGTGGCGGAGACTCCTTGATCAATAGCCCCATTCAGGTGGGGACAGACCCGGCCTACCCCGTCCACGTCGGGGCTGAGGTTCTGGGTCTAGTTGATTCGTTCAGCCGTGAAGCGGAGAATCGCTTCCTGCTTGCCGATCAACGCGTCTTCGCCCTGCATGGGCACAGGCTCACGGGCTTGGGCAGCTGCCCCCGCCTTGAGGTCACTGGAGGGGAGTCGATCAAGTGTATTTCGACCCTGGAGGATGTGCTCGATGCCATGGCTGCTGCCGGGCTCGCACGGTCATCTACCTTGATCACCCTAGGGGGTGGAACCGTATGTGACCTCGGAGGCCTCGCAGCCTCCTTGTTCAAGCGCGGCTGCGGGCTCATTCACTGCCCTACGACCCTGTTGGCACAGGTGGATGCAAGCGTAGGGGGAAAGACGGGCCTCAACCTTGCAGCGGGCAAGAACCTGGCCGGGACGTTTTATCAGCCACAAGCCGTATTCGCCTGCACAGACGCACTGGAGACACTCGACCAAGAAGAGTGGTCCTCCGGACTAGGAGAGGCCTTGAAGACCTGCCTCCTGGCCGGAGATGCCAGCTTGGGCAAACTGGAGGAAAGCGCGCCCTCACTCATGACCCGGGAAAGCGCCCCGTGTGAGGAGGTCATAAGGATGTGCATTCAAACGAAGGCGGAACTAGTCGCTCTGGACCCCCTAGACAGGGGTCCCCGCCGCGCCCTCAACCTTGGCCACACCTTCGCACATGCCATCGAGCACTGCGCCGGATTCGGGAGGATCCCTCACGGAGTGGCTGTAGCGGTGGGCGTCACTCTCGCAGTGCAGGCAAGCCTCATTCAGAATCGACTGCACGAGTCCAAGCTTCCGTCCCGGCTGGGCGACTTGCTCAAATCACTTGGACTGCCCACCTCGCTGGACAAATTGCGCCGGCAATCCGGATGCCGGCTTCCGGCGAGCCATCTCGTTGCAAGCCTCGCCCAGGACAAGAAGGCTGAGGTGGGCAGGCCAGAGTTTGTCCTCTTGCGCGCCCCGGGTCAGCCCGACCTGGGAGTCCACATTCCAAAGGATGAACTGCTGGCTCTGCTTGCCTAGAATCCTCCCGCAATGCCCATTGAGGACTCACAAACTAGCGACCCCACAACCGCCCTGCCCTATCCGCGGGAGGAACTCGCAGCCATGGTGCAGCAGGCCCAGCGGTCTTCGCTCAATCGTCACCGCTTGCAAGTCTGGGCTCTAGGGGTCGGCTTAGGGCTGCTGGCCCTCGGCCTTCCCAACGAACGTCTCTGGGGGAATATGGAATTGCCGAGCATGGTCGCTGGGCTCAGTTCCAGCCACACCTATGGGATTCTGTTCCCCCTGGGAAGCGCCCTACAGGCATTGGGGTTCGGAGCTGAGCAGGCCTGCTATCTCCTATCCGCTCTCGCCTACGGCCTCTGCCTGCCGGCGCTTACCTACCTCCTACGCAGCATCGGATTCCAGCGAGGAGTCTCCCTGTGGGCGGCAACCACTTGCCTCTTGAGCGGACTAGGCTGGATCGGAGCGACCCTGCCCAGTGACCTCACCGCTGGAGTCCTCGGTGCAACGCTCCTGATGGCCAACATTTTTCGTTCCGAGGAACGGCTGCCCGGGGGCTATCTCTGGCGAGTGAGCCTCACTTTCCTGCTCGCATTCCTATTACGCCCAGAGAACCTGCTCCTTCTGCCAGCCACCATCTGGGCCCTTGGCCTGCGCCGCACTTCCAGATTGGGAGGCCCCCTTGAGGCTCTCATTTTTTGCCTCGTGATGGGGGTGACCTTGCTGATTCTGCTCGACCCACAGTCGGACCGCAGCAAACTCAACCACCTGCTTGACTGTACCCTTGCGGGCCGCAACGGCACGCTTGCGGGGGCCAGCGAGTGGATTCCAGCCATCCTAGGAGGCCTTGGAATCGCCCTATTCGGGGTCTACTCGCTGTTGCTCGGGCGGCGTCTGCCGCAGGAATCCCCACCCCCGAGCTGGCTCGTGCCGTGGTGCCTCGTGGCCCTCGCCCCAGTGGCAACGGGTCAGGTGGCCTGGGGCCCCGTGGCCGGTTTTGTCCTGCCCGCAGCTGCAGTGGGCCTAGCCGATTGGCTCAGCCGGCGTGAAGAGAGCCCGGTCGGCCTAGGCATGGGCTCGGTCCTGCTGCTACCCCAGGCCATGATCCTACTAGGGGTGGGGTCCACCTTCCGAGCCCAGGACCCGCTCGCGCACTGGTCCGCCATGGCACGGGATCATTTACAGCCCCATGACCGCGTGCTGACAGCAGACACCCAGCGGCGCTACCTGGCCCACGTACGCTGGGGCCTAGAGCTCGTCGACTGGCCCGTATCCGACCCTGCCCCCTCCGCTGCCGGACGAACGGTCTTCCTCGATGTTGGCTCAGCCCACTTGCAGCCATGGGAGGGCCAGATTCTGCACCCCGTTGAACCGGTGCACCTTCTCAGGGCCGGGAGCATGAGGGTGCTGCCACCCGGCGAGGCGTTTCACTCCGACTGATTCACTGGCTCCCTCGTCGCAATCGCGGCGAGAGTGTGTTTCAATGGGGCAGTTTGGGACCAAGTGCGCTTGAGTCCCTTTTGCATATCCCCCCATAGTCCCCCCCGGGCCACCCGCGCCCACCCCCTGTCGCCCCCATGCCCAGACGCGACGATCTCAAGTCCATTCTGATCATCGGCAGTGGCCCAATCATCATTGGGCAGGCTTGCGAGTTCGACTATTCGGGAACCCAAGCATGCAAGGCTCTGCGCGAAGAGGGCTACCGGGTCATTCTGATCAACTCCAATCCGGCCACGATCATGACCGACCCGGAGACGGCCGATGTGACCTACATCGAACCGATCACACCGGCATCCGTTGAAAAGATCATCGAGCGAGAACGGCCTGATGCCGTCCTGCCCACCCTCGGAGGGCAGACGGGACTCAACACAGCCCTTGAACTCCACGACTCTGGCGTGTTCGAGCGTCATGGAATCGAGATGATCGGCGCCGACGCCCACGTGATTCGCAAGGCTGAAGATCGCGACCTCTTCCGTGCGGCCATGATCAATGCCGGCCTCGAATGTGCCCGCTCAGGTGTAGCCCGGTCGATGCAAGATGCGCAACGGATCATGGCGCAAATCGGCCTGCCCTGTGTCATTCGACCCGCCTTCACTTTGGGCGGAGCCGGCGGCGGAATTGCTTACAACGTGGAGGAATTCGAGGAGATTGTGACGCGCGGGCTCTCGCTCTCCATGAACACCGAAGTTCTCGTTGAAGAGAGCTTGGTGGGCTGGAAGGAGTACGAAATGGAGGTCATGCGAGACAAGGCCGACAATGTCGTCATCGTCTGCTCCATCGAAAACCTCGACCCAATGGGTGTGCACACTGGTGATTCCATCACCGTAGCCCCCAGCCAAACTCTCACCGATCGTGAGTATCAAAACCTACGCAATGCGTCGATCGCTATTATGCGAGAGATTGGAGTGGAGTGCGGCGGATCGAATTGCCAGTTCGCCATCGATCCAGAGACTGGCCGCGTCATTGTGATTGAGATGAACCCCCGGGTCTCACGCTCCTCCGCTCTCGCATCCAAAGCTACCGGGTTTGCCATTGCCAAGTTTGCCGCAAAGCTCGCTGTTGGTTACACGCTCGACGAAATCCAAAACGACATCACGCGCGAAACCCCCGCCTCGTTCGAGCCCACGATTGATTATTGCGTCGTCAAGATCCCACGTTTTGCTTTTGAGAAGTTCCCCGGCGCCGACCCCACGCTAACCACTCAGATGAAGAGTGTCGGCGAAACCATGGCCATTGGTCGCACGTTCAAGGAGGCCTTACAAAAGGCCATGCGCGGGCTTGAAACGGGCCAACCCGGATTCGGGCTCGACGCACGCGATCCGGTGGAAGTGGCTGCACTCGACACCGAGAAGCTCGCATCAAACCTGCGTACACCCAACGCACAGCGGCTCTTGTGGTTACGCCACGCCTACCGGGAGGGCTGGAGCAGCGAAGACTTGTTTACCGCGACGGGGATCGATCCTTGGTTCCTTGAAAACATGCGGCAGCTCGTTGAGTTCGAGCAAGAGTTAGCCAGCCGCCAACTCGAGAAGACCGTTTTAGTTCAAGCCAAGCAGTGGGGGTACTCAGATGTGCAGCTCGCCCTCGCAGCAGGTTGCACTCCTGATAAGGTCAAGGAGCGACGCGAAGAATTGGGTATCCGGCCCACATTCAAACTAGTGGATACTTGCGCCGCAGAGTTTCACGCGGTGACGCCCTACTACTACTCCACTTGGGAAGATGAAAGCGAATACGCCAAGTCTGCGACGGACAAGATCATGATCCTCGGCGGCGGCCCCAATCGCATCGGGCAGGGAATCGAGTTTGATTACTGCTGTGTACACGCCGCATTCGCTGCCCAGGAAATCGGCTGTGAAGCCGTAATGGTCAACTCCAATCCCGAAACTGTGTCCACCGACTACGACACGTCTGACGACCTTTTCTTCGAGCCGCTCACCCACGAGGATGTGATGAACATCGTTGAAGTGGTGCAGCCCAAGGGAATCATCGTTCAGTTTGGCGGACAAACGCCCCTCAATCTCGCTGAAGGCTTGGAGGCAGCTGGGGCACCCTTGATCGGGACTTCCGTCGCCTCCATTGATCGAGCGGAGGATCGCGAACAATTCGGTAGATTCCTCGAAAAGCTCAATCTGCGCCAGCCCCCCAATGGCATTGCAACCAATGCGGCCCAGGCATTCACCGCTGCTCGTGCTATCGGCTACCCCGTGCTCGTGCGCCCGAGCTACGTCTTAGGCGGTCGGGCCATGGAAATCGTCTACGACGACGAGAGCCTTGAGCACTACATGGACAGTGCGGTTCAAGCCTCCCCGGATCGCCCAATCCTTGTGGATAAGTTCCTTGAAGATGCCATCGAGGTCGACGTGGACGCCATCTGTGACGGCGAGCGCGTTGTGATTGGCGGGATCATGGAACACATCGAAGAGGCAGGAATCCACTCCGGTGATTCGTGTTGCGTGCTCCCCGCCCACACCCTTGCTGCCGAAATCGTTGAAGAGATTTCCGCAGCCACCAAGTCCATGGCCATGGAGTTGGGGGTGGTCGGTTTGATGAATGTGCAGTTTGCCGTCAAAGGGGCAACCGTTTACATCATTGAGGTCAACCCGCGCGCGTCAAGAACGGTGCCCTTTGTGTCCAAAGCTATTGGCGTTCCTCTCGCCAAGTTGGCCGCCAAGATTATGACGGGCATGAGTCTCGAGGAGTTGGGCTTCACCGAAGAGGTCACGCCGCCCTACTTCAGCGTCAAAGCACCTGTGTTTCCATTCAACAAGTTTCCTGGTTCGGACATGCTGCTGAGCCCAGAAATGCGCTCGACCGGGGAAGTGATGGGGATCGACACTGATCTCGGTTGTGCGTTCGTCAAAGCATACCTCGCTGCGGGGATTCAGCTTCCCACAAGCGGCCGGGTACTGATCAGCGTCAAACACAACGACAAGCGTGCCATTATTGCCGAGGCACGCATGCTCTCGAGTATGGGCTTTGAACTGATCGCCACAACGGGCACTCACAAGGCGCTTACAAGTGCCGGGCTTTCCGCCACGCGAGTCAATAAAGTTCATGAGGGCCGGCCACATATCGTGGATATGGTGAAGAACCGCGAATTGGACCTATTGCTCAATACTCCCTCGGGCAAACAGCAGCGCCATGACGACACAGCCATCCGAGCTTCCGCCGTTTCGGCTGGCATTCCTTGTGTGACGACCCTCGCTGGAATCCGCACAACTATTTCTGCCATCAGTGCCCTTCAAAACGGCAGCATTGATGTGCGGAGTTTGCAGAGTTACCACACAGAATACGCTGCCCGCGAGCAGCCCGTCTCTAACTAAGCTCTTCGATTAGGGCAACAGGGCACCTGCACGCACCGGTCGCCAAGAACCGGCCCTAGTTTGTGGCGCGGCGACTGCGCGAGGTGACCTTGCAAGAAAAAGTCCATTTGTCCGAAGGGAACTCCTCTGGAGCTACCCTGGACTTGCCAGCCTCATTGAGGGCATCAATGGTCAACTTCGTTACGCGCAAGCGTCGGGTGCGATCCTCGAGTGAAAAGAGAAAGTTTCCAATCCGCACACGGTCAAAGGGGTGGTTTTTATCGCTGGGGTTAATGGTAAATGTCTCGTCCACCACGCCACCACTTCCCTCACTGACTTGGGGCTTAGGCATGTCGATTCTCCCAAGGTCCACACTGTCATCGTTGGCCACCTTCAGAATGTACTCTGAAGTACGTCCCTGCCCCTGGAGAGAAGCGCCGCTCTTCTGCTGGTATAACTGGGTGTACAGCAGAGAGTTTGATTGTATGCGGCCCGCGAGGCTGGCGAGTTCTCCCCCTTCGCCCACTGCAAGCCGCAAGTCTTGAATCTGATTGTAGTTCTTGTAGACGAAGGGGCTCATGCCCGCCGAGGCCAACAAGCAGGCAATGATCATGCCTTGAGCAAAAGTCATTTGTTTGAAGAAACTCACTGGGCTGCCTCCAATGCTTCACGGCGCTGCTGTTCGTAGAAAACCGATACATCCACATCAATCGGCATGCGCTCGATCAATAGGCCCTTGTCGTTGTCTAGGGATGTGAGATTCGTTCGGGTCGATGAAAGGTGCCACGGCTGCTCCTTGAGAGCCGTTAGAAGCGCCTCGTAGTTTGAGGATGCGGCTTGGGCACTCTCAGCCATCAGCACAAAGGTAAGGGTCACACGAACGGATTCAGACTTGCCCGCCTTGCCCATGCCCTGGGTAATGGCCTCCACGTGACGCAGGGAAGGGCGCCAGTCTTTTTGGTGCTTTTCAAACAGGTCCAGGACGAGATAACTGCCAACAAGTGCGGACTGTGGTTGCTCCACTGAACTGTCCGCGCCCAGTTCCTTCTTGAGGTCAGCGACCTCGCGACGCAAGAGCGCATCGATACGTTTGGTGGAGGCAAGGTAGCTTTTCGCCCATGGGATGCCATCGGGGTCGAGGGCTCCACCTTCTACGTCAGCCAAAAAATCGCGGATCGTTTCCGGGGGGGGAGACAGGTTGCCGCGCTGGCCCTTGCGAGGATTCCCCATCATGTATCCGTTAGACCAACTGTGCCAAAGGCCGGCACCGTAGTTGTTCAGAACATCCAGTTCTTTGCGTTGCAGAATGAACCCCACGGCCATGAGAGTGGCCAACAACAGGCAAGCTACTGCGATGGGGAACTCAATGCGCTCCCATGTGCCAGCGTACTTGAGCTCCTCTCGGCGCAGGCTAGGGCTTAGCTCGGCTGCCCCCAGCTCACGCAGGGCTGCTCCGTAGGCCGCCACCCACTGACCAGGCTCTCCTTCGGGAAGAGCCGCTTCCACCGTGGAATCCTCGGGTCCAAAGGCATGCAAAGCCTCGACGGGGACATCATGAATCTCACTGCCCACTAGACCGGGAATGCTTGCCCCACAGACGAAAATTCTCTCGATGGTCGACTTCGTTCGGATTGCAGAAATGCTACGCCCCAGTTCACGCGAGATTCTGCGTAATGCCGCTTTCTGGTGATCGGAGTGCTCCGAATGACCCCCTTCGCGGTCGGCTTCGGACAGCAGCGCACCCTCTGTTGGAGAGTCAACGACCGCATCTGCCACCTTAGGTGTGCCCAATGCCCCAATGTGCAGACCGCGTATAGCCACGACATGGCCACCGTCCACAACGACCGCGGCCGTTGATTCATCACCTACATGGACCAAAAGACAAGCCTCGCCCTCAGGACACAGGTCGGAGTGGATGGCCGCATTGACGATAGCTGTGGCATCCAGCTCTGCCTCTAGGGGTTCGAGGCCTGCCTTTTCACACAAGTCGAGGTAAGCCGCAATTTCATCTTTGCGCACGGCAGTCACAAGCAAATCCGAAGTGACGTCGCTTTCGGAAGTCATGAGGTAGTCCATGACGACCTCGTCCACGTCCCACTGGGGAAGATCCTTCTCAACTTCGAACTTCAGCACTTGATCGATTTTTGCTCGATCCGTTAGGGGGAGGGTTACGTGGCGGAAGGCGGCCTTGCCTGCGTCAACAACCAAACCCACGTTTTCCTTTGAGAGCTTGAGGTCTCTCAGCGCATCCTTGAGAATCCCCGCACGCTCGTCAGGTGTCCCCGCCAGTTCGCCTGCGCGAGCCGCAACAAGACTTTGTTTCTTGGTGTTGCCATCGAGAACGACGATCTCAAATCGCTCTGGGCCTAGGTGAATGCCGCAGGATCGTGCCATGGTCAGCGCTGAACTGGATGTGGGGAGAATGGGACGCCGTGAACTAACTCGTCGAAGCGCTCACGGTGTTTGGGGTGCAAGACCTTATCGCGTATGTAGCCGTTGAATGTAAGGCCCACGGGACGCAGTTCATCCTGCAGAGAGTCGAGGTAAGCTGAGTGATGGGCGAGGCTGATCTGCTGAATGTCCTCGTCATACTCGCGCAAGATTACTTCGAGGTGTGCGCGACGCTCAGCACTGAGGTCAAATTCTTCGCCCAAGAGTCGAGCGTAGTCCGCGAAGGGACCTGATTCCTGGGGCCCCGCCTGGAACTCTGAATACAGCATGCCTGCACCGAGCCCCCCGAGAAAGGTGACGCAGCCCAAGAGAATGATCCAAGGCCTGGGGTCGGTCACCGACTCGAACTCCCGCCAGATTCAAGCTGACTGGGCTTGAGAGAGGGCACCTCGCTCTCCATGCGATTGAGTTGGTCGAGCTCGAACAGGCTGGAGTCTAGCGCTTGACCACCGTGGGCCTTGAGTTCCTCGGCCCCCGGACGATCCATCCGGCGCATAGCCACCGACACGAGCATGAGCACCATCGCAGCCACTGCAAGCACCTGTAAGACAAACTGGGTCAAGGACTCTGAATCTAGGGAAGTGCCCTCATGTGAACGGGTCTTGGATCCTGAGGGCTCTCCTGCCAGTGACCCCGTTCCGACATCGCCGGCCATGGCCCGACGCGCCACGTGTGCCGCAAAACCCACCGGCACAGAAACCTCTGCCGTGGGTACAAACCAAGCCTGCAAGCTCTGCTGGCTCTGGGCCACGCTACGGCAATCTGTGCATTGCAGCAGGTGGGGGCGCAACTGAGAGCTCTGGACTGCCGAAAGCTCGCCATCGAGGAAAGAAGGAATCAGCGGACGTGCAGCTTCACAGTTCATAGTTCTGCCCCCTGGGAGAATTCAGGGTACTGAGTAATGAGCTTCTCCTTGAATCGAGCCCTAGCACGAAACAGCCGGGACTCTACGGTTCCAATAGAGATCTCAAGGACGTCGGCAATCTCTTGATAAGCCATGCCTTCGAATTCACGCATGATCAGTACGGTGCGGAAGATCTCCGGCAGGGTTGCTAGGACAGCCTGAGTGATCTCCGCAACCTCTTGTTTTTCGAGGCGAGCATCCGGGCGCATGATGCGCTGTTCCGCTCCGGGTGATGCAAGCGCTTCGGGGTCATCGACTGCCTCGACTGGGCAACGGCCGTGACGCTTGAGTAGATCTAGCACCGTGTTCGTGGCGATCCGGTAAAGCCAGGTATAAAAGGCAGACTGATGTTGAAAGGTGTCAAGCCGACTGTAGGCCTTCAAGAAGGTGTCTTGGACAATGTCCTCCACCTCGACCGGATTGGATGTGTAGTGGCGAGCTAGAGCAAAGAGTCGACCCTGGTATCGTTCCACCAGCAACTGGAAGGAGACTTGATTGCCCGCAATTGATTCACGGACGAGGTCGCTGTCTTGGATCGGAGCGTCTTGCAAAAGCTTGATGGCCATGGTCGCTGGTTTGACGCATGGATGTGGATTCTATTCCCGAGTCTCGGGTAGGGGTTCCTTGCAGTCACACCCGGCTAGAGTGTGTCCGAGCTTATCCCTCTTGGCACGTAAGTACTTTATATTTACGGAGTTAGGTTCAATCTCCAAGGGTGCTTGCTGGACCACTTCAAGACCGTGGCCGGCCAAGCCATGGATTTTTTTGGGGTTGTTCGTCAGCAGGCACATGCGCCGTACGCCGAGGAAGTGAAGGATTTGAGCGCCAATCCCGTATTCGCGAAGGTCAGCAGGCAGGCCAAGAGCCTTGTTCGCTTCTACGGTATCGAGGCCCGTATCCTGCAGCTCATAGGCCCGAAGCTTGGCCGCAAGTCCTATGCCCCGTCCCTCCTGGCGCAGATACACCAACACCCCCCGCCCCTTCTCCTTCAGAATGTTCATGGCTTGATCCAGCTGCGCCCCGCAATCACAGCGCATGGAGCCAAACACATCACCGGTGAGACACTCTGAATGCACACGCACCCAAACAGGATCCTCCACCGCAGGCCGCTCACCATTGAGTCCCACTTCACCTTCCAAGCCTAGACTGAGAGCTACATGCTCCTTGCCATCAACAACACTTCGGAACAAGTGCATTTGAAATTCGCCCTTGTCTGTCGCTAGCGGCAGGTCGAGTTGCAAAGGCTCAATCAGCCGTTCATGCAAGCGGCGATAGGCAATCAGATCAGCAATTGTGCAGATTTTGAGGTCGTGCTTACGGCCAAAAACCTCAAGGTCATCCATACGCGCCATCGAACCGTCATCGTTCATGATTTCGCAAATGACCGTAGCTGGGCGCGCACCTGCAATCTTCGCAAGGTCCACAGATCCTTCGGTTTGGCCGCCACGCACCAATACACCCCCGTCCTTGGCTCTCAGGGGAAAGATGTGTCCCGGCCGAGCGAGGTCCTCGGGACGGCAATCAGCCCGAGCCGCCACAGAAATAGTGTGGGCGCGATCCGCCGCACTGATTCCGGTAGTCACCCCTTGGGCCGCCTCTATTGAGATGGTAAACGCAGTTTCATGTTGATTGGTATTGCGCTGTGCTTGGCTCTCAAGGTCCAGGCGATCACAACTCGCCCCATCCATGGGCATACAAATCAGACCGCGTGCCTCCTTGACCATGAAGTTGATCGCCCCAGGAGTTACATGCTCAGCGAGCATGACCACATCACCTTCATTCTCACGTCCGGGATCGTCCACCAAGATGATCATGCGACCAGCCTTGAGGTCCTCAACGGCTTCGGGAATCGTGCAGGTGCTCATGGATTGGGTGTACTCGCTTTCGGATTGAGGCAGTGACTCGCAGAGAGTGGGCGGAACCCTCAGGATACGGGAAACGAGAGGGGGGCGGCTACGGGGGCTGGGGGTCCCTCGCTCGGTCGGCGATAAACGGGTCGAGACCCCCTCAGGCCAGCCCCACAGCTGCCAGGCAACCTTGGCAAGTCGGCCCTCTGAGGCCCCCTCCGGGGAGTGGGCGAGAGACGCCCCTGGGGAAGGCCGCTCTGATTCCACAGACCCATCCACACACCTCCACCACCTGTGGGGAGTCATGTGGAGAAACAATCCCTCGATCCACGTAAGTCGGTGTGCAGCAATGACCTACAACGACACATGTATGGAATTGGGATTGTGAGTAAGTCCCAGAGTGGCTCTCCACCTCCTGCCAAGTGGTGGTCGAAGAGTGCGGTGTACCCAAGCCCCTCTGCACCCGATGACACGACTCCCCATCCTCTTCGCCAGCCTCTCCGTCTTGGTGGGTCTGGGCCTAACCCGGCTAGACTCAGAAGGTGAGGTGAGGACCACAGCCCTTCAGCCCAACCCTGGTGAGAGGATTAGCGTTCTCCAGTCCGAACTCGCTGACTTACGCGCCCATCTGAATACTCTGAGTTCGCAGTTTCAAAGTCTCCAACTCAGTGCACCACACAACCGCGACGAGGAGTTCTTTGCACGCATCGATGAACTCGATGCTGAGGTCCTGTCACGCTTTAGCGGCCTCGTACAAACTGTTGACGCTACAACACACCTCGCACAGGGTGCAGTACGCGACCTAGATGCACTCAGTTCAAGAATTCCTCCGTCCAGGAGGCACTTGTGGAAGAACATGATGTCTCCCACGGTGCAATTGGCCAGCCCGATGACTGTAGGCACCGGAGTACTTTTAGCGACCACACATTGCGACTCAGATGAGTCACAGGTTGTCCATATTCTCACGGCCTGGCATGTGGTACGAGACATTCTGGGCGAGGGGGACAGTGCCGATCAACTCATCCCCGTGCGGCTTTACGACGAGCAGGGGCGCGCCCAGGATCGCCATGCGACTCTCTTGGAATACAAGAGTGAACTAGACACAGCTCTGCTCGCCCTGAATTCGCCCCTTGAAAGCCCCATTGGGGCCATTCTCCCCACCCGTGCGGAGTTGAATTCCGTCGGTGTATTCGACTCCGTGTATGCAATCGGTTGCCCATTGGGAAGCGACCCAGTGCCTAGCCACGGCGAACTCTCTGCCCGCGGCCACCGCATCGATGGGCGTGAATACTGGATGATCAGCGCTCCCACGTTTATCGGCAACTCTGGAGGGGGAGTGTTTGACGCGACACATCAGAGGCTGCTGGGCATTCTCTCAAAACTCTATACCCACGGCTCACGCCATGTGGTCGTACCCCACATGGGGCTTGTCGTCCCCATGACTGATATCTACGACTGGTTCGAGGCTTGTGGGTATGGCGAGCTCATCCCGCGCTAAGAGCAAACCCCTGCCCTAGTGGCGGAAATGTCGTGCATCTGAGAAGACCATCGGAACGTTGGCCTCATTGCACGCTGCGATGATCTGCTCATCCCGAACCGATCCGCCGGGCTCAACCATGGCACAAACACCCGCATCGATCGCCACCTCAACCCCATCTGGGAACGGGAAGAAGGCATCAGAGGCAAGGACAGATCCAGCAGCCCGATCACCCGCCTTGCTCACCGCTAATCGTACGGAATCTACGCGACTCATCTGTCCTGCACCGACGCCGTAGACCATTGTGGGTCCGGCCAAGACGATTGCATTCGACTTCACGTGCTTGGCGATCCGGTTCGCAAACTCCAACGCACGCACTTGTTCCTCAGTGGGCTGGGCACTTGTGACCGATCGGAATTCACTCTGGCACTCAATCGTCAGATCGCGCTCCTGGAGGAGAAAGCCCCCAACCAGCTTCTTCACCTCCACCTCTTTGGGGTTGCGGGCGTCGGGGCCGTATGCCCCACAAGCTAACAAACGCACACTTTTGCCCCACTTGGGTTTGCGCGTTAGCAACTCAAATGCGTCCTCATCAAATGAAGGGGCGATGATGGCCTCAACAAAGCGATTGCCGTCCACCAGAAACTGGGCACAGGCAAGGTTGAGGGGGCGAGTAAACGCCAGCACCGAGCCAAACGCTGAGATTGGGTCCCCAGACCACGCCTCCTCCAGCGCCTCCTCAATAGCCAATTGGGTGGCCGCGCCGCAGGGATTGGTGTGCTTAATCACACAAACAAAGGGCTCTTCGAATTCCTTGGCCAGCGCAAAGGCCGCGTCGAGATCCACGATGTTGTTGAAAGACAGGGCCTTACCGCTGAGTACCTCCGCACCAGCAACACTCGGCTCGCCGCTGGCTCCGCTAGAGTAAAACGCGGCTTGCTGGTGTGGATTCTCGCCATAACGCAAGTCGAGAGCTTTCACGCCTCCCATGCTGAATCCACTAGGGAAGGCAGAATCCCCTTCGTGCTCCCTACCGTCCTGCTCAAAGAGCCAGCTGCTGATCGCGGAATCGTACCGGGCCGTCAATGCGTAGGCCTTGAATGCCAATTCTGCTCGTAGCTCATCGGACAAGGCGCCGTCCAGTTTCTGAATATCATCCAACACGCGCCCGTAGTCGCCCGGATCGGTCACGATGCCCACGTGTGCATGATTCTTCGCTGCCGAGCGCACCATGCTGGGCCCGCCGATGTCGATTTGCTCGATGGCCTCACTACGAGTGACGCCACTCTTGGCCACCGTCGCTTCGAAGGGGTAAAGGTTGACGACAACTAGATCAATGGGTTCGATCCCGTGATCGTCCATAGCTCGTACATGTTCGGCATTCTCCCTCAGAGCCAGGATGCCCCCGTGGACTTTAGGGTGCAGCGTCTTGACCCGCCCATTCATCATTTCAGGGAAGCCAGTGTAATCCGCCACCTCGGTCACGGGGATTCCCGCCTCCGCTAGAACTCTATGCGTGCCCCCCGTGGAGAGCAGTTCGACGCCCAATTGGCTCAGATTACGGGCAAAGCCCTCAAGGCCGGTCTTATCGGAAACACTCAAAAGCGCGCGACGAATAGGTTTTTGCATTGTGCTTGTCCGGCCCACCCGGGCCTGAAGAAGTGACGTGGAATAAGAAACGCGGCAAAGAGTCTAGCGTCTACGGAATCCAGAATCGAGGGCTGACTCCGAGGACCTACGGCCCCGGGTCGAGCAGCATCTACTCCAGGGCATGGCCATAAGAGAGCAAGCCCGCGCTGAACCAAATGACCAAGCCCACGACCCAAGCTGTATGGGCAGCTGCACGCTTGACGGAAGATGGCGTGGTTCGCATCAACCAACCGAGTGCTGCTAACCCCAACCCACCTAGGCCATAGGGTGCTAGTGCCAGAGAATTCTCCGCACAGCAGGACTGCCAATCCCGTGCGATTCCTCCAGCGAAGGGACCCAGCACCAAGCCCATGGCAAGGGATAGAGATCCGGTCAGCGGCCCAATCAAGGCCAGAAAGAACGCGCCCACCCACAGAGCCGCGCGGCCGTGCCACGATTCCAGGATTCGAGTCACCTTGACCTTCTCCTTCGCCGAGACGCGGACTTGGCTCTGCGATATCCTGCCGGAGAAAGCGAAAAACGCGACCCTGGTGCTTCTTGCGCGACACCCGCAGACATCATTGCCACGAGTATTCTCCTTGCGCTTTGCTTGCTCATGTGTGTTTTCTGAGCCAATTCAGTAAGGGTGATAGAGTCGCGCTGACTTAACGCTGCTAGAACTCGCTCGGAGCGAGCATCCGATGGCGGTTCGCCGGGGAGGGCTTGGCGCTCGAGCCGACGTAAGTGGGCTGCTTCAGCGGGGCGTGTGCAGTCTCCATCACGGATATAGACAATCGAAATGCCCCCCTCCATTTGGGTACTCACCGGGCCTCTCCGATCTTTGCCCACTCGGGCCTCGACGAGGGTCTTGCCTTCAAACACATGACATGCGAACCGAAGCGAGGGGAGTGGCGTACACAGAGTGGCCGCTCGATGGATGGCGGCAACCGTTGATGGCTCGTCATCCACGCCGACGATTTGGCCGTCATCGCTTACCCCAACCCACAAACTGCCACCCTCACCATTGGCAAAGGCCGCCAGAGTGCGTGCGACCTTCTTGGGAATGGGCAATAGCTCTTTCCACTCACATTCAGGCCCCTCAGGAGGGATCATGGAGTGGGCCATGGGATTAGCGGGAGTCTTCTGTGGTAAGGGGGATTCCTCGCAAGGCCTCGATCACGGAAAGCACATTCGAGGTTGGGGCTTGGCAAGCGAAGTCTTCGCACAGGTAAATCGTCGGCTCATTACCCACCACTACCTGGTCCGCGATGTAAGGGATTTGCTCACCAAGACCCTCCTCAAGGTTTCTAGGTCGCACGACCAAAACCTTGTTGGGCGCAAAGGGCCTGTGAAGCATCGTCAATACTTCACGAGTGGACGGAGACTGGGGGTCACCAGCCACGACAACCTCCTTGCTTGGACCCACAGCAAAATCCAATGCCATCAGGAATTGGGTATGTGTTCCCGGGCTTCGTGAGATGCTCCCTGATAGACCCTTGAAAGACCCATGCGCTGCCTCCTCATACCGTACATCTCCCGTCAGCCGACCTAATCGCAAGAGCACAAGGGCGGCCACCGAGTTACCAGAGGGTATCGCACCGTCATAGGTTTCCTTGGGGCGCACGATGAGCTGTTCCCCAGAGGAAGGTGAGAGATAGAAGCCACCGGCTTCTTCATCGGCGAATTCCACAAGCATGTGATCTGTCAGCTCCCGTGCTGCCACGAGAAAACGTAGCTGCTGGCACGTTTCAAAAAGCTCAAGCAATCCAAACGCCGCAAAGGCATAGTCTTCGAGCAATCCAGAACCCGCAGGCTGACCCAGTCGGGCCACTTTATAGAGTGTGCCGTCTTCCTTTCGTAGGACCTTGAGTAAATGGTCGCCCGCCGCGATAGCGCTAGAAACATACCCCTCGTCATCCAATACGCGGCCCGCCATCGCGAAGGCTCCAATCATCAACCCGTTCCAGTCCGTGAGGATTTTGTCATCCTTGAATGGGTGCACGCGGGGCTCGCGAGCGGCGAACAGGCGCCCACGGATGTTCTCAATCCTCTCCGTGTGTTGAGCTGGGTTAGCGCCACCGGCTTGGGCCCATTGCTCGAGACTTTGGGCCTGAAAGAGGATATTTCGTCCCGTTTCAGCGCCGGTGGACTCCTCATGATAGTTGCCCTCCTGAGTGGCTCCCCACCAATCCGTCGCAAACGCTGCATCCTCTTCGCCAAGTACTCCGTTCAATTCATCGAGAGTCCATAGATAAAAGAGCCCTTCCTCGCCCTCCGAATCCGCATCCTCCGCCGAGTAGAAGCCCCCATCGGGCGAAGTCATGTCGCGTGACACGTATGTCAGAATGTCGCGAGTCGTCTGGGCATATTCCTGCTTTCCAGTCACTTGCCAGCCTTCAAGGTAGGCCATGGCCAAGAGAGCTTGGTCATAGAGCATTTTTTCGAAATGCGGGAGGAACCACCGCCGGTCTGTCGAGTATCGATGGAATCCAAATCCCACATGGTCCCACATGCCGCCCTTGCGCATCTCGCGCAAGGTCGTCTCTACCATTTCAAGAGCCCTTGGATTTGAAGTGCGTGCGTGATAGCGCAGTAGGAACCGTAAATTGTGCGGTACGGGAAATTTCGGCGACTCATTGAAGCCGCCTAGGGGACCGTCAAAGCGCCCCTCTAGACCCGCAAAAGCGGCATCCAATGTCTGCGCGTCAACGCCCTTCCCCTTCACCCCTTCGACCATCCTCGCCAACTGTTGGGTCACCTGTTCGGCCTGCTGAACCACACCCTCTCGTTGCTCTGCCCAGGCCTCGGTGAGTCTGGGTAGGAGATCTACCATCCCCCAACGGCCGTAGCGCCCCTGTTTTGGAAAATAGGTCCCCGCAAAGAAAGGTTTCTTATCGGGCGTCATCACCACGGTCATGGGCCAACCCCCATTCCCTTGATTCATAGCCTGGGTCACCGTCATGTAGATATGGTCGAGGTCCGGCCGCTCTTCACGATCCAGCTTGATCGAAATGAATCCCTCGTTCAGCAAACGGGCAACATCATTATCTTCGAAGCTCTCATGCTCCATGACGTGACACCAGTGACAGGTGGAATACCCAATGGACAAGAAAACAGGCTTGTTCTGGGCGCGAGCTGCGCGAAAGGCAGCATCGCCCCATGGATACCAGTCCACAGGATTGCGCGCATGCTGAAGCAGATAAGGGCTCTTTTCAAAAATAAGGCGGTTGAATTCAGGTCCCCCATCTTGGGGAAGCTGAGCGATGGCCTCTTGACTCGGCAGGGGTTTGCGCACGTCGTGTTCTCGTGCTTGCCCTTGGCCGCTTGCCTCGGTCACGAGACAGCCCAGCGCCACAGCAAGGCTGAGGGCGATGGGGCGTCGGCTGACAGATGAGAGCGGCAGGGAAAGCATTTCTTGTTCAGGATGAAGGAGCGCCCTTGAGGGGCGGTTGGCAGGCGGTCGATAAGTACGTTCAGCGCAGTCAGTCGCGCACTGTACACTGCAAGTGACCTTGGACGACACATGATGATTCTACGCTATAGCTGGGTGCTTGCTCTGATTTTGGGAGCCCAGCCGGCTTACACCCAGGGCACTGACTCAAGCGGCCTTGGAGGATGGCGCTACGAGCCGCTGTTTGAGTACTCCCTCTCCCCAGGGGCCGACCTCTATTACCATGTTCGTACCCTCGCGGCCGGTCAGGACGAGTCCATTCCAGAGACATTCGCCCCAGCTGTGGCGGAGATTCGCACAATAGAGTCATTCTTTAGAGACCGAGCCTCCTGGCCAGTTGTCGACGGGGCCTTCATCCTCGTCGATCAGCCAGGGATGTATTCCCAGGCCTTGGCGACAAAACTCCTGCCGCCGAAACAGCACATGGCCGATGGAGTCAAACGCATTCGCGTGGCCAATGCAGCTAGCCGCTTAGCAGCACAGCTCGACGAGCTTGCACCTCAATGGATGGAACACACATGGCCTGCCCGGCGCCAAGCACTCGAGGCCACAGCGCAGCGCCTCAGCCTACAGTTCTCGAACAAGCTTCAACATGAGCTCGCCAAGGAGCTAGAGCGCCGCATTGGGTTGCCAACACACGATGCCTGTGTCACCCTGCGACTTGTTCATCAAATGGCAGGGGCCGTAAGCGGCACTCTGCTCCAAAGCGATGGAGTAATGGTTTGTACCCTGAGCATCAACGGCCTCAGCGACGCGACCCTCGCCGAACAGTCTCTCTACGAGTTCATGCACGCCCTCAATGAACAGCCCTTCTTTCCGCCCAGCATGCCCCAAACCATGCTTGAGAAACTGAAGAAATCCGGCGTTCCTAGGGATCTACGGCTCGCGGCCCGCAACGAGTTACTGCACCTTTGTGCCGCGAGCCTCATGCGCGTCTACGTCAACCCCGATCACGTGGACGCAAGACTAGAAACCGGCAAATCCAAGCAACGCCCCAAGCTGCATGCCCTCGAATCTGATCTCTGGCACCAGTATTGGAGCCATAAGATTCTGCGTCCTGAATTCGTAGACGCTCTCTGCCTCGCCCTCAAGTCGGACTGGGATGAAGATCGGCTCTAGGCCGTCGTCCAGATTCTCCGGACTCAGGGCCACCTAGCTTTCTGGCATTATCGACAGCTCTTTAGGTAGGCCTCGATGAATGGGTCGAGGGCACCATCTAAGACAGCTTGTACGTTGCCATTTTCCACTTGGGTACGGTGATCCTTCACCATCTGGTAGGGATTGAGAACGTAGGAGCGAATCTGGCTTCCCCATGCAATCTCGCCCTTTTCACCGTAGAGCTTAGCCATCTCAGCGTTCCGCTTGGTTTCTTCGAGTGCGATAAGCTTGGCTTGCAGTAGTTTGAGTGCCGTGGCCCGGTTCTTGTGCTGACTGCGCTCATTCTGGCAACGGACCACTACGCCCGTGGGAATGTGTGTCATGCGTACGGCGGACTCCGTCTTGTTGACGTGTTGTCCCCCCGCCCCTCCGGCTCGCATAGTGTCCACTTTGAGGTCGGATTCTTGGATGTCGACCTGGATGCTGTCATCCACTTCAGGAGTGACGTCTACCGAAGCGAATGCTGTCTGGCGGCGAGCCTGTGCATCAAACGGACTGATGCGGACAAGCCTGTGCACCCCGGACTCTGCCTTGAGATAACCGAAACCAAAGGCGCCACTGATGCGCAATGTTGCGTGGCGGATTCCCCCTTGAGTCTCTTCTTGAATCTCGATGGGCTCAGCTTCGAAGTCGTGGGCCTCCCCCCAACGTAAATACATGCGCATGAGCATGGAGGCCCAATCACAGGCATCGACACCCCCGGCGCCCGCACTGATTTGCACGAATGCACCAGCTCGATCGTTGGGGCCTCCAAGCATGACCTGAAACTCAAGCTTGTCGACGAGCTGCCCGGCTTTGGAGAGGGCCTGCTGGATATCCTCCAGAACATCCTCCTCTTCTCCGTCTGCCCCCAATTCAGCAAGCACATCCACCTCCTCTAGGTGCGTACCAAGCTCTTGAATTGGGTCCACGACCGCCCGAGCTGATTTCATTTCAGCAATCAGCTCCTGGCTGCGAGCGGTGTCGTTCCAAAAATCCGGCTCGGCCTGAGCCGCCTCGATCTCTTGAAATCGTGCTAGGTGTCTAGGGTAGTCAAAGACTCTCCTGCAACTGAGCAAAGCGGTTGCGGAGCTCCCTGGCAATAACTAGCTGATCTTCGATGAGGCCCATGTGGATTAGTCTAGCGCCAAGACCTGTCGATGGAAGTAGCCCAAGCTCCCTGTCCGCCTTTGAGCTTGTCCGCACAGAAACGACAGGCTACAAGTCTCCCGTGCAAGTCGAACTCCCCACCATCGAAGGCCGCCTCGTGCGGCGCTACAAGCGCTTCCTCACAGACGTCATTGGCCCCGACGATGAGCTCATCGTTGCTCATTGCCCCAACACGGGGTCACTCAAGGGCTGCCTACAAGAAGGCGCCAGAGTCATCCTGCGGGACAGTCAAGACCCCAAGCGCAAGCTGCGCTTTACCTTCCAGACCATCGAAGTGGATGGCACCTGGGTCAATGTGGACACGGGAATGCCCAACACCTTGGTGAGTGAGAGCATTGGGGCAGGCCTGATTCCAGACTTGGCCGGATACTCGACTGTGCGAAGAGAGGTCAAGTATGGCAAGTCCTCACGCATCGACGCCCTGTTGGAGGCTCCTGACCAACCGGCCTGTTATGTTGAAGTGAAAAGCACGACCCTGGTGGACGGTAAGGTCGCCCGATTCCCAGATGCGGTCACTTCACGCGGACTCAAGCACCTCCATGAGCTACGGGAGATGGTCTCTGCGGGCCACCGGGCTGTCATCTTCTTCTGCGTCTCCCGAGGTGATGTCACCCACTTCTCACCCGCCGATGACATCGACAGCGCTTACGGTAAAGCTCTGCGTGAAGTCGTGAACGATGGCGTAGAAGCCATGGCCTGGTCTACACACGTCACACCCACAAGCTTCGAGCTGCACAAGCCGCTCAAGATCATTCTCTAGCTGACCGGCGGTCAACTGCCCTGCGCCGCAGTGCCTACAGCGGGATATAAGAGTCGTTGGCCCCTTCTCCAACAGGGTATTGAGGCCCGCCCGGGCCGCCAATCGCTCGCCAGGGATCGGGCTGTTTCGCGGGGCGGCGGACGATTTCCTGGCTCACCTTGACGCTTGCGTGATAACGAGCACCCCGGAGCACCTCGCGCACCATCAGGGCGACCAGACCGACACAGAGCATAAGAACGACCGTCACCTGGGAGGGATCAGTCCTGAGGTGCCCCCCCAGAAACCGTGTCAAATAGCCGCAGCCCAGCGTCACAATGAGCAACTCAACGGCGAAAATAGAAAGCAGAGGGCGCATCGTCTTTATGGGATGCAAAAGCATCCGAGCAAATGTCAGCAGACCCGCTTTGACAACAGATGTACTGTCCAGCAAGGCGATACGCGTTCGCGTAAACGTGCCCCACGCTAGAATGAGGGCAAAGCCCAAACCATGAGCACCATCACGCAACCAGTGCAGTTTGCGCATGGTGTATTCAGACTCAAGATTCTCAAGTTTCGCCCAGTCATCTGCCGGTATCTCGAACAGGCCGCCAAGAATGTGTTCATCCCATAGCTCACCGTAGATGAGCCTTTCATAGAGGCTTAGCAAGACTGCAGACAGGAAGAACAAGCGCATGAAACGCCAGAAATAGCGCGCGCCCCCTAAGAAGAAGCGGCGTAGTGAATGGCCGTGGGTGCGCTCCAAAATGACCTGTAGCCAACCGCCGGCGGCAAACACCCCCAGGAACAGCGCAATCATTGCCAGGACGGCTCCAAGGTGGGCTGTAGCGTTGTTGAGATCACCTAGACCCTGTGCGTGATCATGGGTGAAGCTCGCAGTCAGTGAATAGGCTAGATCGTCCCAGGCAAAGTCCCCTCCCATTTGCTCAGCCACATCTGGCTGATAGCGATGAGCGACGGCATCTCTGAACCACGTGTTCCAGACAACACCCACGGGAAGGGCCGTCAGGGCCAACAAGCTCCACATTACCAACCAGAGTGGGGGCCGCTCCAAAATAGTCCGGATAGAGCGCAAGAACAGCAGGGGGCCTGTCGGAACCGGTTCGTCAGTTAGGTAGGTACGCGGCATGATCAACCCCCTAGGGACGAGAACCAATGCAAGAGATGAACATATTGAGTGAACGCACGCTCTGACCACCGCAGGGGAGCGATGAGGTCTTTCTTGGGATACCACTGATTGTCCGACATGTTTGTATCCAGATAGTATCGCCGCTGGGGGTCAATCAAGACGCGGGTCACCTTCGCGGGCCCCGGCTCAATAGGAAGCCGCCACCATGTGGATCCTTCCTGGGCCTCTCGTGTCCACTCATAGGTTTCGACGTGCCCATCGGAAAACAGCACATCGATCGGCACGGGCAAACGCAGAGTCCCCTTGCGTGAAATAATCACATCGTAAGTCCATTCGCCGGAGGAACCCTGAGTCGGTGTACTCCCCGCTGCCTGGACCGGCTCACCACCCTCAGTAGGCGCAGCCTCTTCAGGAGAAGCGACCACGTGTTCTGTCATCGTCTCCGAAACATCCTCGTACCCGTTAGGACCCAGGACCATGCCACGCAACTTTGGCGGTCGCGCTTGGGAGACGTCCACCCCCCAGTCCACGGTCGAGGTGCTCTCAAAGAGGTCTCGGAAATACCAGTTCACATCCACGCCTGCGCCCTCGTTGAAGGCCTGGTAAAAATCGTCGGGGTACGGGTGACGATAACGCCACTGCCCAGCATAGTGATGCATGCCCGCAATGAATGCGTCATCACCCACGATCGCCTGCAAGGAACGCAGCACAACAGCAGGGCGGGGATAACTGTTTGTGCGGTAGCTGCTTCGATCCCGGTATTCCCAGCCCATCGTGCGTACCGGGTCGACGTCTGGAGCAGCCAGGTACCCATTTCGATCTCCCCAGCGAGGATCGGATAGTGATTCTCCCAACGTTAGAAGGGGCTGGTCACGCCAATACGAAATCCAAGGCGAAACCCGCAGGGGTCTGGCGGTGACACTGTCGCTCAACTTACCACTGTGCAGCCGCTGGCCAGTCATCGCACCCGCAAGGCCTGTTCCCGCAGGGCTCGCTGCAACACGCTTACCCCAAACCGGAACGCCCGAGTACGAGGTCACCGACCTGCGCGGGCCATACACGCGGTGCAAAACCTCCGAGTCTGTATAGGAATTGAACCCTTCGTCGAGCCAGGCACCCTCGTATTCATTGTTGCCGATGAGGCCATACCAAAATTGATGACCGCACTCATGTACAGTCACACTCTCAGGGCGGTGAGTGGACTCCTCAGTAAACAGTGATGTGCCGGAGGTGAAGATCATGGGATACTCCATGCCGCCGGCTGCCGAACCACTATAAGCGGGGTCCACGACCGTGAGAGACTCATAGGGGTATTCACCGAACCAGAGCCCATAAAAGAACAAGGCCGCACTGGTTGCCTTGATATGACGGTCCATCTGATCGGCGTGTTCTGGCTGGATCAGGGCAGTGATCTGCACATCACGCAAGACGAGCGTATCTGCTGCCATTCCAAGTGCGCTCTCAACCCGTGCGACCTCTTCAGGGAAGCGTGCCTTCCAGTCCGCAAAGACAAAGGGCTGGGTGTCGCTAAGGAACCTAGGGTCAGCCGTCCAGGCGAACCCGTGCACCCTTGGTTGAGTCGACCCCCCCGTTGCTGCGGTGTCGGGCCGTTTGCGGTCGCCCATGGAGGGTGCGAGAAAGCGAATGATTTCGCGACCATCCACTTTGGGGGTTTCACCAGAAGCTTGACTGACACCCGAGGCACCGATGACCCCGCGATACTCCTCAGGTAGGTCGAGGGTGACGTCGTAATTGCCGTAGTCTCCGTAGAACTCTGTGCTCGCGTGGAACTGATGACAATTCCAGCCTTGCCCACCCTCATACACTCCGAGCTTGGGAAACCAGTGGGCCATGAGAAGGAACTTCCCATCACCCGACACTCCGGTGCGGCGCCTCACGCGCGGCAATTGTGCTTCCCATTCGATTTCTAAGGTCAGGGCTCCGCCCGGAGGAATCACTTCTGGCAGGTCTACAGAAAAAACGGTGCGATCCTCAACTCGGCCGTCGTCCGGCGCACGATAGACAATTGAGTCCACCAACTCATGCTCCCCAACCCTGAGAGACGTAATCCGCTGCCAGCCCCAGCCAGACTTCATCTCATGGCCCCTTAGCTTGCCCCCCGCTTCCCATAGGTGAGTGCTATGTGTATTGGAGAATGCATTGTGATGCAGGTGGAACCAGGCCTCAGCCACACGGTCATCGGAGCGGTTGAGCCAGCGCACCGTTTCACGTCCAGTCAGAGTACGTTCACTCGGTTCCACCCTTGCCCAGATGGTGTAATCCGCGCGGCTCGAACGGTTGTCCTGATTCGCTGCCGTGGGCCGGACAGCGAAGACAGCAGTAGCCATCCCTAGCCCAAGCACGAGGCTCTGGAGACCTAATCGAGGGGCGCTTGTGAAAAGACAGGTAGCCATAGTCAGAGCATGATGCGCCCCGCTCCTTAGAGGCACAAGCTTTGCCTTGGTTCCGAGGGCGGACAAGGCCCGTCTTGAGATACAGAGACCTGTCAGTAAGGACCTCAAAGCAGGTCAGCTAGTGTGCTGACTGCAAAGCAAACGAGGGGATTAGAGGGGGATCTCACCCCACCGAGGGGCTGCCGTGCAGCCTGCCAGGCACCCAGCGCCTCACGGGTCGCCCTCTCGGCCATGTTCAATTCTGTCGTGGCCGACCAGACAACTTGACCGGTCTCGCAAGCCACGAGATCGATTTGGAGCCTGAGGCGGTTACCCGCTTCATCGCCCTCGGCCTTAGGTATGAGCAGCCCGTCCACACCACTCAATCCAACCTGATCCAGCCCCTCGACGGGGTAATTTCCATCTATCGAGCACCGAAATGAAGGGCCCAGCCCTAGTGCCCGCGTATTCAAGCGCCGGATGGAGTAGTCGGAAGCCCTTGAAAACTCTAGGGCCACGGCTCCCGCAAGGGTGCCCGCAAGGGGATCATCGGGCATGACCACCAATCCGAGGCTTTGGATCGAGTACCTCCCAAAGTCAGCAGAAATCTGAGCCTGCGCTAGCGGCCCTCGACTCGGCGCGCTCATGCACGCAAGTGAGCCAAGTAGCAGCGAGTAGGCCAGAAACCTGTTCATACACCTCAGGGTATCAGAATGAAACGCACGAGTGGAAAGAAGGGCTCACGCGGATCGCGCCCTAAGGGCCCCTGAAGCCCGATCCCGAAGGGATTTCCACTTTTTGGCTGCCCCTCATCAAGGCCAAGGGTCGCTCCGGTCGAAACATTTGCCGTCCGAGCATTCCGCTGCCCCCACGCCCATGACCCAATCCAGCCTCAGTATCCTGCTTGTGGAAGATGATCATGCCGTGGCCAATATCTTGGCCACGATTCTGCGAAATCGCTCCCACACCGTCACGCTCGCTAGCAGTGGCGAAGAAGCCCTGCGCTGTCTTCCTCACGATGTTGTGATTACGGATGTAGGTCTAGGCGGAATGAGTGGCCTCGATGTACTCGAAGAACTCCTGATGCGCGGCGAGGCGCCTCGCGCCGTTGTCCTCTCTGGCGACCAGACCCTGGAGCACTGTCGGCGAGCCATGAAACTCGGGGCCGTCGACTATCTCGCCAAACCGGTGAATATCGACCTCTTGCTGCAACTCGTCGAAGAGGAGACCGGCATCGAACTGCACGATTCAAGCACCTACGCGCGCACTTATCTCGCCACGCGAGAAACTTGCGAGCGAGCTGCCCGAGACCTTGCTGCGTTCGCAATGCGCTCGGGTATCGGCCCATCAGCACGGGGACGCATGGCCACCGCCACCTCCGAGGCAATGGAAAACGTTTGGAGGCACGCTTATCCCTCTGGCACAGGAACGGTTTGGATCGAAGCGTTCTTTACTGACAGCAGCGCGACGGTTTGTGTGCGCGACGAAGGTTGCGGTATGGACACCGAGCGAGTTCAGCACCTTCCCGTGAACAATGAGGGCCTTACTGGCCTAGCCCGGATGGCCGCTCTCAGCGAAGACCTTTCCATTCAATCGAGTCCCAAGTGCGGTACTCGCATCGAGATGGGCTTCACCACCTTTACCGCGCGCTTTGATCAGGGCTTGGAAACAGACCTGTCTGAGCTCGACTGGCTGAGCCCTCAGCTCGCTCGCACTGTGGCTCATTCCCTAGCCGACCCCAAGCACGGCCGCTCCTTTCAGCTCTCGCCCGCTATCGCCGTAAGCGTTGGGCGTCTGCTCAGTGGGCCCAAGTCCACGCCCCAAGACTAGTCCTTCCATCCAAGACCCTTACCACCCCGGATCACCATGACTGTCCAACGCATTCTACTCATCGACGACGAGCCCCGCTCCCGTGAGGCCATCACCGCTGCCCTCCAAGGCCACGGCTACACTCTGATGGCCACGGCCTGTGGCGAGGAGGGCCTAGAGCGCATCAATACAGAACACCCCGACCTCGTCATCTGGAACCTGCGCGCAGAAACATGCGGCGGTGCGGAGTATCTCAAGCGCGTCCATGCAAGGGACTTTGACCTGCCCCAGGTGCTCATCGCACCGAGCACCGCCGAGACGGAAGCTTGGCAAGCTACACGACACAAGACAGCGGAGTTCATTCTCACTCCCACTTCGCCACGGGTCATCGTCGCCACCGTTGAACGCCTCGCACAGCACCACAGAATCTGTCAAGAGGCCAACTACCTGCGGGGACAGCTCTGCAACATGCAGTACCCACCTTTCGTGGCCGAGAGTGAGGATCTGCTCGACACGCTCCGTGCAGCGGCCCGTGCGGCTCGCAACCCCGGCTGTGTTCTCATTACGGGCGAAGAGGGCGTGGGCAAGACACGCTTGGCACAGTATGTACACCAGGCGAGCTTCCAAGCCAATGAACCATTCATTCGCCTCGACTGTACCGCCTTCACCGATGCTGAACTTGAGTGCGAGCTCTTCGGGCAGGAGAGATGTCCCTCTGCAGGGGTTGGGCGTCAAAAACCCGGATGCCTAGGACTCGCAGATGGAGGCACTCTCGTACTCGAAGAGGTCCGTCTCCTCAACCCCAGGCTACAAGCGCGGCTCCTAAGGGTTCTGAACAGCGGCGAATACGAGCGCTCGGGCGGATCAAGCACACTGCGCACAAGCGCCCGGATTGTTGCCACAACCTCCCGAGATCTGCCGTCAGCAATCGCCAATGACGGCTGGCGTGAAGACCTCTACTACAACCTTCACACCAACTCACTACACATCAGCCCCCTCCGCAAGCGGCCCGCGGACATCCTCGCCGTAGCTCGCCAAGTGGCGCGCAATATCGCCCAATTGCGAGGGTGCCCACAGGTTGAGTTTTCAACGGAGTTTGAATCATGCCTGTTGGAAGCCTCTTGGCTTGGCAACGCACGTGAACTGGAACACTCGGTGGAGCATGCGATTTGCGCAGCCGGCCCAGGCCCAGTCATGGAGTATCACCTTGCTCACGGGAATTACGAGGAAGCTAACCAGGAGTGGGAGCTTGATGACAATCGAATTGCCGCCGCCCTCGCAAACCGCCCCATGGCCGACGTTGAGCGTGTTGCGATCCTAGCGACTCTTGAATGCACTCGGGGCAACAAGACTGAGGCGGCTCGCCGACTTGGACTTACAGCACGTACCCTGTCGAACAAGATGAAGATCTGGCGTCAAGCTGGCCTCGTTGGCTAAGAAAGCCTCATGCCCGAGCAGAGCTTGCCTTGATCACAACAATCGGTCGGGGGCCAATACCTCTGGATCGAAGGCGCTCACGGGCTGGCCTAGTATCATCTGGGCCAGCCCTTCTCCAATGGCCGGAGCAAGGTGAAAGTCTCGGCCCGAGAATCCAGTCATCACATAGAGCCCCTTGATCGCTGAGACGGGTCCCACAACAGGCAAGCCGTCGGGAGACACGGTCAACCAGGCCGTGTGAGTTCCTAGGTCTTTCATCGAGTTGTACACCGGCATCCGTCCAGAGATCGCCGCGCGGGCCCATCCTCCAAATTCCGCTGATTCCTCTGATGTCCACCCGTCGGGAGAGTGAATCTCCTCGGCTCCAGCAAGTCCGAGCTGTTCGATTCTGGTGCGCGCGCGCATGGGGTCGCACCGCGTCTGAAAGTCACGCTCAAGGTCCACCAGCACAGGGTGAGAAACCGGCATGCTGTCGAGAGGATTGGGTACAAAGCGGGTTTCGGTGTCTCCCCCACTACCATCTATATCGATGTCATCCTCATCAGGGCCCTCCACCGGTGGCATCTCCATGAAGGACTCCCGCGTCTTCAGAGCTTGCATCGGAAGGTCGACGCCATAGTCCCTCAAGAAGGTGTGCGTCCAAGCACCGGTCGCCAACACGACGTTTTCGCATTCATAATCCCCACGCTCAGTCTCAACACCAACAACACAACCGTCTCTGATAAGCAGTTTGTGAGCACCAGCGTTTTCCCGAATCGTGGCCCCCTTCTCCCGGGCCAAGGCGGCGAAAACGGAGATCGCGCGCTCTGGATCAATGAATCCTCCCGCAGACTGCCATGCTCCGACAGATGAATCACTTACCTCGATTCCGGGGAAAAGTTGACGCATTTCCTCTGCGCCTACGCGCATCACGTCAATCGCGAGGGAGCGCTGCATCTCTATGTCCTCTTCAAGGGACGCCACCTGCTCCGGGGAGTCGCCTGCTAGAATCAAGGCACCCGTACGCCGGTAGCCCACCGACCGCCCTGTGGAAGCTCGCACTGAGGAATAGACCTTCACGGCATCACGTGCCATGCCTGCCATCGCCCGGTCGCTGAAGGCCTGGTGAACAATCGCCGATGTGCGCCCCGAAGCCCCAGAGGCCAAACTATCCCGTTCAATGAGGACAACGGGTTCACGCATGGGATCGCAGTGTTTAGCTGCATGGAGAGCAGTGCATGTTCCCATGGCACCACCGCCGACGATAAGGAGTTTTGCTTTCAAGGATGTCTCGCAGTTAGGGTCGAAGCGCAGAGTCTACAACACTTCTGAGCGGTCCGTCCCTAGGTCTTATTCCTCGCACGCAAGGGCAATCCGAAGGGCCCAGCCCCATCCCGGGAAAAGGACCCCGGGCCCGATGGGGGTCTTGGCTAGCGAGGGGATGCCGGCCGACGCAACCCACCGGGGCCCGGTGCCCAGTACGGTATCCTCGGAGCCCTTTCCGTGGACATACCCGGGAGCAGGCGACTTTTCTTGTGGGTTTTTTTGGCGGTCAGGCACCCTTCTCGTTCTGGAGGTGCTCCAGCCCGAAGGGACAATGGCCAGAATCCTGCTAGACTCCCCCCCCCCCCCCCCCCCCCCCCCCCAACCCCCCACCCCCCCCCCCCCCCCCCCCCCCCCCCCGCCCGCCCCCCCCCCCCCCCCCGAGCT
>CAYXZD010000003.1:0-66657 GCA_964469565.1 uncultured Planctomycetaceae bacterium | reverse complement strand
TATTCCTTCGCTGAGCCTCAGCAGTTACGCGTTTCGTTTTGGAGGTGCCCCAGCCCGAAGGGACAATGACCAGAATCCCGCTGCCCCCCCCCCCCCCCGCCACCACTGAAACGAACCATGCTTCCCCCTCGCCCTACACGCACGATCCGGATCGGCTCCCTCTTATTGGGAGGTGACCACCCGATTGCCGTTCAGAGCATGGCGGCTACCGTCACCCGTGACGAAGTAGCCACTGCCCGCCAGATCGAGCTTCTGACTGAAGCGGGGGCCGACATCATACGCATCGCAATCGACAGCAAACGCGATGCCGAATGCCTAGAGCGTCTAGCCCAAACGACTGAAGTGCCCCTCTCCGTTGATCTCCAGGAGAACTACCGACTGGCGGAAATCGTTGCGCCCTACGTCCAGAAGATTCGCTACAACCCTGGACATCTACACCACCACGACAAGGAACTCTCCGCCGAAGAGAAGGTACGGTGGATTGCAAAAGTAGCTACGGCCCATCACTGCGCCATACGAATCGGAGTCAATGCGGGCTCCATTGCCCCCGAATACGACGCTGCCCACCCCGAGGATCACGTGGCCGCAATAGTGGCCTGTGCTGTTGATCACTGCAAAATGCTCGACAACGCGGGCTTTCATGACTTCCTCGTCTCCATCAAGGACTCCGATCCCCGTTTAGTTATCGAGGCCAATACTCGATTTGCCAAGCTGCGACCTGATGTGCCCCTGCACCTGGGAGTCACCGAAGCAGGCCTTCCTCCCGATGGAGTCATCAAGACCCGAGTTGCCCTTGAGCAACTCATCTCCGCAGGCATCGGGGACACGCTACGTGTCTCGCTAACGGTTCCCTTCGAGAGCAAGGGTGATGAGATCCAAGTGGGCCGCTCGATTCTGAACGATATTGCCGCAGGGCGATTCCGATCGGTGCCCAAGGGCTTCTTCGATGGCCTCAACATCATCGCCTGCCCGTCCTGCTCTCGGGTAGAAAACAACCGTTTCGTCGAGCTTGCCCAAGAGGTCAAGGAGCTGACCACTTACGCCAAAGACAGGAATGTCACGATTGCGGTGATGGGCTGTCGCGTCAACGGGCCCGGAGAAACCGACGATGCAGACCTCGGCCTTTGGTGCGGCCCCACAACAGTCAACCTCAAACGCGGGCCCAAGACGGTAGGGTCTTATTCCTACGACGACATTTTGCCTGCCCTCCATGCAGAGCTAGACCTGATTTTGGCTGCCCACTGAGGCTACAATTCCCCGCCATGAGCGAAGACTCCAATAGCCACCTGAGAAGTGCATTCAAAGAGGCTGCACAGACCCTCGATGCATTCATGGCTGACGATGCCCTCATTGAGGCTGTCACAACATTTGCACAGAAAGCAGAAAACACCTTACGCAATGGCGGATTGCTCATGTCTTGCGGCAATGGGGGCAGCATGTGTGACGCCATGCACTTCGCAGAAGAATGGACTGGACGATTCCGAGCTGATCGACGTGCCTTGAGCGCGATTGCGTTTTCTGACCCTGCACGCCTGACTTGCACGGCCAATGATTTTGGTTACGGCCACATCTTTGCCCGTGAAGTCGAGGCGTATGGAAAAGAGGGGGACCTGTTGTTGGCCATTTCGACCTCGGGCAACTCCGAGAACGTCATTCGAGCATGCGAAGTCGCTCAGGATCGTGGAGTCAGTGTTGTAGGGCTTCTTGGCCAGGGCGGAGGAAAGATGCTGGAGTGCGTCGACGTTCCCATTGTCGTTCCCAGGGCCACGACTTCAGACCGCATTCAAGAGCTGCACATCAAGATCATTCACGCAACGATCGAGCTAGTAGAGCGTAGAATCTTCCCGGAAAACTACGCCTAACTCGCCCAGAGGCCATCACAAGTGAGCTGTCCACTCCTAGAGCTCAAGCACTGTGCATGAGCCGTCTGCTTCTCCCACAAAGCACACCTGGGCAAGGCCAACAAACAGGCCCGACTCAACAATGCCCGGAATGGATGCAAGCGTGCGCTCAAGGCTTGCGGGATCTGCAATTCCCTCACTGAACGTGCAGTCGAGAATCTCATTGCCATTGTCCGTCAGGTAAGACAGCTCACCATCCTTGCGTAGCTCCGGCTGCGCGCCGAGCTTCACGATCTCCCGTTCAACCATGGGGCGAGCAAATGGAGTGATCTCAACCGGCAACCGGAAGGTCGTTCCTAGGAGCTCAACGACCTTGTCACGGCCTACAACGATGACCTCACGCTTGCTGATAAATGCCACGACCTTCTCTCGCAGAAGCGCCCCTCCCCCTCCTTTGATGAGCGCAAACTGCCCATCGATCTCATCCGCTCCATCAATTGTTAGATCGATCGACTCGACCTCATCGAGCGTCACAAGGGGGATGCCCATGTCGCGGGCCTTTTGAGCCGTATCTTCTGAGGTGGGAATCCCCCGCAGCACCAGGCCTTCGGATTGAATGCGCTCGGCTATTCGGACTAGGGTGAAAAACACCGTGGAGCCGGTTCCTAGGCCAACGGTCATTCCAGATTGCACCAGTTCTGCCGCTTGACGGCCGGCCGCTTCTTTGGGATTTGACAAGGCTAAAGCCTGTGTGGGGGTGGGGATGGGTGGAGTCACGCCCCTAGGCTAGATTCCATGAGGGACCGGAACCAGCTTGATCGTTGGGCACTTGAGCTACTCGCCAGCCCTCCCCCTTCCTGCTAGGCTCTGGGCGTTGTTGCAAGCGTGTCTCAAGAAAGGTCCCATGATTCCACTCCCGTCTCTTCCTCCCGGCCACAGGAGCCGCCTCGTCAGCCTCAGCGGCGAACGGTCTTTTCGTCGGCGGCTGATGGAGATGGGCCTACTCCCTGGGGTTAGCGTCCGCATGGTGCGCCGGGTGAGAATTGGAGGGATGGTGGAACTCGAATTGAGCGGGAGCCACTTGAGCCTACGTCTCGCGGATGCCGAGACCATCATGGTTGAGAGCCCTCACCCATGAACTCTCATCCACCGGTGCGGATCGCCCTCGCAGGCAACCCTAATACGGGCAAGACGTCCTTGTTCAACTGTTTGACCGGTTCCGACCAGAAGGTCGGAAACTATCCAGGGATTACGGTCGATCGCCACACGGGGTACCTAGACCTCCCCAAGGCCGGCCGGGTGGAATTGGTGGACGTACCCGGGTGTTACAGCCTTTCAGCCCGAAGCCCTGAAGAGCAGATAGCCATCAATACCCTCGCAGGCTTGGGCTCACAGGGCAGCCCCGATGTGGTGGTTCTCGTCGTGGACGCCACGCAGTTACGGCGCAACCTGTATCTCGCCTTGCAGGTTCTCGAGCTCGAGCAACCCTGCGTCATTGCGCTCAACATGGTGGATATGCTCGATGAGAGTGAAGACGGCAACCCCGTGAGGGCAGAGAAGCTAGCCCAAACCCTCGACGTTCCCGTGGTCAGCACGGTGGCCCGTTCCCAATCCGGTCTCAGTGACCTCCGTGAGGCTATCGACAAGGTCCTCGCCAATCCCTCCCTCGGGACCCCGGGGCCTAGGTGGGCCCATGAAGACCCACTGCTGCAGGCCGACCTGCAAGCTGTAATGGCGGCCCTGCCCGATGAGGGCACCGAACAGAACAGTCAACGCAAGCTAGCTCTTGCGGCCTGGGCCCTGCTTTCCTTGGACGACGGGGACGAGCTCGTGGGCATCTCCGATGATTTGCGCCAAGCCGTCAATCACCGCCGGCGATTGGCGGCGGGCTCTGGCCGAGATATTGACGAGCAGTTGATCGAGGCCCGCTATGCCTGGATAGACAAGCACGTGGCCTGCGCAACAAGACCCCAAGGGAATGTCCTGAGTGAGCGCATTGACAGCCTTCTCCTGAACCCGTTGACGGGGTTCTTGGCCCTCATTGCCATCATGGGCATCCTCTTCCAGACCGTGTTCACTTGGTCGGGCCCCATGATGGACTGGATTGACGGGGGGCTGGCCTGGATAGCCGACGCTGCTAGGGACACCCTACCTGAAGGCATCCTCCGTTCGTTTGTTACAGAGGGTCTGATTGCGGGCACAGGAGCTGTTCTGGTGTTCTTGCCCCAAATCATGCTCCTGTTCGCATTCATGGGCGTCATGGAAGATTCGGGGTATATGTCCCGCGTCGCGTTCCTAATGGACCGCATCATGAAGAGTATCGGCCTGCATGGACGCGCCTTCATACCGATGCTTGCAGGCTATGCCTGTGCGATCCCCGCCGTCATGGCGACGCGCACAATGGAGCGTCGCCGTGACCGGCTCCTGACCATGATGGTGGTACCGCTGATGTCCTGTGCGGCCCGCCTACCAGTCTATGCTCTCGTAATTGGTGCGTTGTTTCCCGTTGGTGAGGGCACGGGTTGGATCGGAACCCAGGGGCTCTTGCTTGTGGGCATGTACCTATTCAGCACCCTCGTCGCTCTCATCGCCGCCGGTGTCCTCTCGCGAACCCTTATCCAAGGCCCGAGAGTTCCCCTGCTGCTAGAACTACCCGCCTATCGACTTCCCCAGCCACGGGTGGTTGGGCGCATGGTCTGGCAAAAGGGCAAGGTCTTCGTGAGCGAAGCCGGGACGATCATCCTGGCTTGCACAATCGTTCTGTGGTTGCTCTTGGACTACCCGGGTCTAGGGGCCGAGTGGACGACGCCCCTCGACACCCAGGCCGCCTCCATCGCACAAAGCGACCAGACCCCCAGCGAACGGGAAGAATCCCTGGCCAAGATCGATCATCAGCGCCAAGCCCTCCAGCGCCGCCACAGCTACGCCGGAAAGCTTGGCCGGTTCATTGAACCCGCCATTGCGCCCCTTGGCTTTGATTGGAAAATCGGGGTTGGGCTGATTGGCTCATTTGCCGCCCGGGAAGTATTTGTAGCCACCCTCGGCGTGGTTTACGGCTCAGGAGGCGCTGACGACGAAGCAGCTGTCGAGAGCCTTCGCCACAGCATGCGCGACGACTTGCGGGATGACGGCACGCCCGTCTATACCCCCCTTGTCGGAATCTCATTACTCGTCTTCTTCGCTCTGGCGTGCCAGTGCCTGAGTACAGTCGCAGTCGTCAAACGCGAAACCCACGGCTACCGCTGGCCCTGCTTCATGTTGACCTACATGACAGCCCTAGCGTGGGGGGCCAGCTTCTTAGTCTACCAAGGTGGTCTCGCCCTCGGATTAGGCTAGGGGCCACCGGCGAAGTTACTCGCTGCCCCTTTTATCCCATCCTTCTTGGAGGAATTCGACGAATGGCTCATCTGAAACCAATGAAGGCCCATCGTGGCGGGCCAAAGTTTCGCCACTAGCAGGATCCACCACCAAGAAAATGGGCTGAGCATTGCTGCCGGTCATAGCCAGTTCACGCTCAAGGTTTTCTTTGTAGTCCACATGCAAGCGCGCCTCCACGAAACGCTCTGAGAGGGGGCCGGCGACCGCCGGGTGCAGGAAGACACCTTCTTCCATTTTGCGGCAATTCACTCACGTGAACCCCGTGAAGTTGACAAGTACGAGCTTGCCCTCTTCCCTTGCGAGGGCCAGGGCGCCATCCCAGTCATCTTTGATGATGGTGTGGTTCGCTTTGCTGGGAGAGTTGCTTTCGAAAACGACGTAGGGAGGGAGAAGGGGGGTAGTAATGACCTCGTCGAGTCCATTACCCGGAACCCCGTAACCAAAGTATCCTCCCATCACGACGGTGATGGCCCCTAAGACGGCTTGGCGCCCAGCGAATCTGGCTTGCTTGATGAGGTAAATGCCCGCAGCGACAAAGATGACGCACCACGCAGCCAAGAACACGTCACGACCGAGGATGCCCCACTCCCAAACGATATCAGCATTGGAAAGGAACTTGAGCGAGGCTGCTACCTCAACAAATCCTAGGAACACCTTGAGAGTATTCATCCATTCACCCGCTTGAGGCATTTGCTGGACTTTACCCGGTAGCAGCGACAAGAGTACGAAAGGGGTGGCCATGGTCAGGCCAAATACACCCATACCCAAGACAATCCGTAATGCGTCCTGCCCGACACCTTCTCCCGTCGCCGCTGAACCCAACAGGGTGCCAACGAAAGGGGCAGTGCAGGTGAACGAGGTGATCACCAAGGTTGCACCCATCAAGAACACGCCCACATACCCCCCTTTGGCTGAGGCCTTCCCCGCCGCCGCCATCATGCTTTGGGGTGGTTGCAATTCAACGAATCCAAAAAGGACTAGGCTGAAAAACAAGAACAGCACCCCAATCACGAGGTTTGTGATCGGGTGAGTAGCAAAGGGAATGATTACCGGCGCGAACAACAGACCGATAAGAATGAACACGCTGACGATGCCCACCCCGTAGGTAAGGGAGAGGGGCAGGACGTTTCCATCCCGTGCATCGGCCTGTTTGGTGAAGAACGAAATCGTGATCGGAATCATGGGGTATGTGCATGGCATCAGGAGCGTGAAGATTCCCCAGCCAACAGCAGCAAGCAAGAATTTGAGCAGAGAGGGCTCATCTTCATGCGAAGGCCCGTCGTTATGTCCCGTTTCCGGGGGTGCCGGATCCGCGACCTCCCATTCAAAAGCGTCATCGGGACCCCCCCCCTCGGATTCGAGCTCAAGGGCCCAGGGCTGACAGCCCATGTCGTCGCAAACCTGGCCCTCAACCTCTGCAAAGAGATCATCGGGGTCATACTCGCCCCAGAGGGAGCCGGTGAATTGAATGCGAATGACCCCGTGGTGGGAATTGATCCAAATGTTTCCTTCCCCATCCGACGCAGCGATGCCTTGGTCTTCGGGGTGAGGTGGGGGGAAGGTCGGCATGCCCCAATCACATCCCCCTCCGTCTAAAACAAATGTCGTCGGTGTACCTATAGCCTCTGGATGGCCGAGGTCTCGGTGGGTTGGGCCGTGATAGATATGAAAGCCCTCCCGAACATTGAGTTCGATCACAGCTCGTGCTGTGCCGGCTTGATCTCCATCTCCGCGACGCACCCAGAGCTTGCCGCTCACTTTTTCAGCAGGAAACACTGCCGTTGGAGGGCCTAGAGCAAGCGCAGGCACTCCGGGTTGAGCCGCCTCATTGGGGGCTGTATTCGGTTCAGAGTTGCTGGGCGCCGGTGGCGTGACTAGACTCGCCGGCCACGCCTTCCAGTCACTCTCTCGGCCCTCCCCCTTGGAGGTAACAGATTCGTCATAGCTGACGCACACACCCGTAAGGTCCGTGCAGGTCTGGCCTGAAAGACTGAGGCTAACCTCTCCTGGATTCGTCCCTGCAGCCACCGAACCCACGGCATAGGCAAAGACCTTGCCCACGTGATAGTTGTAGGTGTACTGACCAAGAACTGGATCATCCACAGCCTTGATGTGGGGCTCTTGAAAGACCATTTCTCCCCACTCCACACCTTCGGCCTGCAGGTCGAGCGCCAACGGAGTCCCAATGGCATCTGGGTGGCCCAAGTCGGTGTGATAGATGTACCAGCCAGGCGTCACGCGCAAGACTAAGGCCGCGGTGGCTCGCTCGCCTTCAATGCGCGTATAGAGACTTGCTTTAGCTTCGTTGCCCTGGGCCTCAACGGGGCCGGCAGCCGAAAGGGCGGCCACGAGGGCAACAACACAACCTAGGAGTTTCTTCATAAGGGTGGGAGAGGGCTCTGGGTGGAAGCGCACATCTTACCCCAGGGCCCGATCAGTGCGAACCTCAGCCGGATGGACATGCACGGCTGCCTGTACGATGGCGTCGCGGTAGGCGATAACGCTCTCTTCAACCGAATCTGCAATTGCGTGCCCCTTACGCACGCTGAGGCCACCATCAACAGCAATCTCCATATCCACTCGAAGGTGATGGCCAAGCGGATGAATACTCACACTCTCAACCTCGACCACGCCTGGCAGGCTCTGCGCTAATTTGATGATCTCGCCTCGCAGGTGAGGGTCCGGCGCACGGTCCATCAAGATGTCGAAGGATTCCCTCATGGTCTTCAGTCCCATGACCACAATCATGAGTCCAATGCCCGCAGCAGCAATCGGCTCCACTGCGGGATAGCCCAAGAGCGCAGTCCCCACCCCCGCGACAACCAACAAACTGGAAAGTGCATCGGAACGACAATCTCGACCTACGGCGACCAGCGAAGGACTCCCAATGTCCTCGGCCGTCCGAAGGGCAAGGCGTGCAAGCCACTCATTGGCCGCCACCGAGCCTACTGCTACCGTCAACGCAAGCATGGCTAGGCCCCGTTCATAGGGATGGCCCTCCCCTTGCACGGACTGGAGAGCTAAGAGAACTCCCCCCACGGTGAGCACCGCGCCCACGAAGGCTGCGGCAAGCGCCTCCGCCTTGCCATGCCCATAGTGATGGTCCTCATCGGCAGGCTTGCCAGCCCAATGAAACGACAGCCAGCTAACGAATGAAGTGACCATGTCTGCCATGGAATGCGCGCCATCCGCAAGGAGTGCTGGTGAGCCCGCAACCAGGCCCGCAGCAAGTTTGCCCGCGGCGAGGAGCCCGTTGACCGCCACGCTCACGCGGTGTACCCGGGCGCCGCGCTCTTGGTGGTCTTGGATTCTGCCAATCATGGTGGTGGGTTGCCTTGCCGAGCCAGAGGGGCCGCAGCGCACCTTGCCTAACATTCGGCCGACGCACGGGAGCTTTCTTGGGATTCTCTGGGTAGAGACAGTCTATGCTGTCTGTAGGCTGCACGATCGGCCCCCCGGAAAACTACCGACCTTACACGATCCATGCTCTTCCACTGCTCCATCCCCCGTTCCGTTCTTGTTGGCCTAGCGCTCTGCGGCTCCTTTCTAGTTGATCACCGCCAGGACGGCCCACCCGCACAGACGCCCCCCGAGCAAGGCCAAGAACCCGACACACCCCGCCAAGAACGCGACATTTTTGGCCGGATTCGCACCCTACGCCCTGGAACACGCTCACCCATTGACGGTGTGTGGCAGTTACTCGACCTAGACGTTGAGGGCTACCCCCAACACGGCCGCTCAGCTAGCGGCTATCTCATGATTCAAGAGGGTCACATGGCCTTTCAAATGGAAGCCTCATGGGATCAAGAAGAAGGCGATGATGGTCTTGAAGATGGCTATCAAGCCTTCGTGGCCCAATACAAACAGGTTGGAAACGTCCTCTCTTGCATGACCCTCATGGGGGCCTATCTCGACGAAGAAGAAGAGGAATTCGAGTATGAGGAACCCGGCATGATGCGCAGATTTGAGGTGACCGTCGACGGCAGTTTCCTCACGCTGACCTGGTCGGAGGCCGATGTAATGACCTTTGGCCGTCTACGAACCCCTGAGTTGTTCGGCAAGAGCCTTTTTGGCGAGGACCGGCCGGGCTCCGACTCACCCATCAAGGACGCGGACAGATAACCGGCCGAATTACCTAAGAGGCTTGAACACCGTCCACGTAACCGACGCTGTTGCACACCAGCCCTCGCAATGAAACAAGCAGGGCCGCGATCTTGATGAAGATCGCGGCCCTGCTGTTCTCTGGCCCCTCCCGTGGAGGGTTATCGCCCTAGGCTAGCACTTGCTATAGCCGCAGCTATGGCATTTCACACAGCCCTCCTCGAAGGAGAGCTTTGAGCTGCAGGAGGGGCACTTTACGCCGTAGCTTTGCATGTCGCGGGCACGCTTGTTTCTTGCCTTCTCCGATGGGCGGTAGGTAGCCATTGGGGTGGTGCTGGGACTCTGCGACTCGCTCTGCGTCTCTGAAGCACTACCGGCGCGACCTAACAAAAGGGCCTCTAGACCGTGCTCTCGCTTGGCCGACATGTAGCGATACAGGGCTGTTGCCATACCGTCCGCAAGGGACATGATATTGCCGTCCTTGGTCGGCACCGTCAGGCTAGACCCAATCCCGGAGAACTGATGCACCGCCATCTCTAAGCTGCCGCCGGCCCGTAGCCACAGAGATAGGATGCGGCATATGGCCTCAAGGTCTGAGTTGGCCACATCACCGCCCTTGCCCAGTTGGGCAAAAACCTCACGCTCCAAGCCCGACACCGGATCCACGGTCACCTTGATATGCATGTTGCCAAACGGGGTCATCTGCTGCATTCGCAATGCAGGCATGATTTCCGGCAACTTCATGGGGGTTAGAGGGGTCTCGGCTGCCACCGCCGAAGCGGCCTGGCCAGAATCGGGGTCCCCTGCAAAGACCTTTACCTTGGCCTGAGAAGAGGTCAGTGCCATGGGCTGCATATCTCGACACCCATCTCGGTAGACCGTGACTCCCTTCACGTCGTAATCCACAGCCATGTCGTAGATGTCTCGAACATCCTCAACGGTGGCGTGATTGGGGAAATTGATCGTCTTCGAGATCGAGGAGTCGCAGTGCTGCTGGAAAGCCGCCTGCATACGCATGTGCCACTCGGGTGAGATGTCGTGCGCCGTCACAAACAACTTCTTGTGCTCCTCAGGGATGTCGTCAGCATATGCGAGGGTGCCCTCATTCATAATCTGAGCGATCAGCTCATCGGAATAGTAGCCAGCATCCTGCGCGACCTTCTCGAAAACGCTGTTCACCTCATTCATGACGGTGTGGTTGCCATCGGAGTCCTTCATGACCTGACGCTTGAACGCCAAGCTGAACATGGGCTCGATGCCGCCAGAGCAACCAGCGATGATGGAAATCGTTCCGGTGGGGGCAATCGTGGTGGTGTAGGAGTTGCGCATCTTGCGGCCCTGCTTCTCCCAGTCAGAACCTTCCCAAGCCGGGAAGACGCCGCGCTCTTCCGCCATGATCTCTGAAGCAAGGTGCGACTCTTCATTGAGAACGCGCATGATCTCACCGCCGAACTGGGCGCCTTCTTCAGAGTTATAGGCCAAGCCCATCTTGTAGAGGGCATCGGCGAAACCCATCACACCCAGGCCTGTGCGCCGGGTTGTCTTCGACATATTGTCGATTTGAGGCAGCGGGTAGCGATTGACCTCAATGACGTCATCAAGGAACCGTGAGGTTGTATGAATGACATCCTTATAGCCAGCCCAATCAAAGGTCGGGGTGCCGGACTCGTCCTTGACAAATGTGCCGAGGTTGATCGAACCCAGGTTGCAAGAATCGTACGGGTGTAGAGGCTGCTCACCACAGGGGTTCGTAGCCTCAATCATGCCCACATTCTTGATGGGGTTCCGATCGTTGATGCGGTCGATGAAGACGAGCCCCGGCTCACCGGTGGCGTGGGCGTGAGTTGTGATCACGTCCCAGATTTCACCCACAGCCCAGTACTCACCAGTGCCCTGGCCCTCGCTGTCACGCTTCTCAACCTGTGACCAGACATCCGTGCGCGGATTCTGTACCTGGTGAATTGTGGTGGGATCGTCCTTGAGTTCCTTGAGGAAGCGATCTGTTACGGCCACCGAAACGTTGTAGTTGGTGATCTTGGTGGGATCGTCTTTGAAACGGATGAAATCCATCACATCGGGGTGGTCGATCCGCAGAATGCCCATGTTGGCTCCACGGCGGAATGCGCCCTGTTGAATGGCGTCTGTAGCCTTGGAGAACACCTCAATAAAGGACAGGGGGCCTTCCGTCGTGCCGCCTGACGAACGCACGAGATCTCCAGACGGGCGCAAACGAGAGAAGCTAAAGCCCGTTCCCCCGCCGGCCTTCTGAATCAACGCCGTGGCCTTGATTGAATCAAAAATACCCTCGATGGAATCCTCTACCGGTAGCACGAAGCAGGCAGAGAGCATCCCCATCTCTCTTCCAGCATTCATCAGGCAGGGGCTATTCGGCATGAACTGCCGTGTCGCCATTAGGGTGTAGTAGTCACAGGCCACCGCCATGGCCTGGGTCCACGCTCCGGGTGAGAAGGTCAGTTCTGCCTGAGCCACATAAGAAGCAACACGCCAAAACAGTTCCCGTGGAGTCTCTATTACCTCACCCGTCTCGGCCGATTTCTTCAGGTAGCGCCGTGCCAACACCTCGCATGCGTTGTCCGTGAGAGTCGGTTCCGGCAAGGTCATCGGGGGCGTGACAGACTCAAGCGCGGCCTTGGCGCCTGCAGCGTCGTAAGTGCCCACACCAGAAGGCTCTGGCATGACGGCTGTGGTACCTTCTCCGAAAGTAGAGGGAGCGGACGGGGACGTGGTGTTGTCGGCAGACGGGTAAGCGGGATTCACTCAGTTTTCTCCTTGGGGATCGATGATTGCCTCACTCCAACCAGCCATCGCTGCGGTCCGGAGCAGCAGGAACTGCCTCGGCTGATGATCTGCGGAGCGAGGGGCGATCTTCTTATTCCCTGTCCCATACTTCAAGAACCTGCCCCTGACATTTGCACCCAACCTAGCTCTCAACTGGACTTGCGTCGAAGGCGATTCCAAACCCCTCTAGCCTCCTCGACAGACAGGGCCCAAGCCGCTAGCCCATAGGCCGCGCCACCGACGGAAATGGCTCCCACGAGAGCGACAACCGGACGCCACGACTCAGGTCGAAACCTCCATGCAACCCAGGCGCAAACCCCACAAAACAGCGTTGAAATGGCCATTCGCGCAAGGGGTCCCGCAAATGGGATTGAACTCTTGGGAAGTGCAAGTCGCCTTCCTAATCCCGGGAATAGCAGCAGGAGATTGCCCCAAGTGGTCACAGCACTCGCCAGGGCAAGCCCCTCAACGTCCATTCCAAACTCCTTGATGAACACGATGTTGAGAACCGCATTGAGCACGAGCATCACGCAGGAGATGCGCACGGGTGTCTTGAGGTCGCCCATGGCGTAGAAGGTGCGCGCCACAAGCCCCGCTGCGCCCGCAGGAAGGATCGCTAACGTAAGGGCTTGGAGGGCCAAGCTAGTCCGCAGGATGCCATCAGTGCCAAAGTGGCCGCCCCCCAAGCACACCTCCACCACGGGCACGGCCAAAACGGCCAGACCGACAGAGGCCGGCAAAGCAAAGAACACGACTGCACGTTGGGTACGATCGTGTAGATCCCTGAGGCGACGGAGGTCCTGGGTCTGACCGAGCGCAGCGAGCGCAGGGAATACGGCACTCGTAGCTGCAATTGAAATGAGGGCCATCGGAAACTGTTGAAGCCGGCCCGCATAGTAGTGACACGTTGGACCTCCATCCCGCAGGAGCCCTTCAGCCATGAGCCCGTCGACCATGACGTTGATCTGGTACACCGCAGCCCCTAGGGCAAGGGGAGCGCTGCGCCGGATAACCTCCCAGGGCCCCGGTGCCCCCTGGGGGCGAGCAACAAGGGGCCTGCCAGCGCCAAGGAGCTTCTCCCTTCGCAGGGCCGGCACCTGCACAACCAACTGCAAGACCCCTGCCAAGAGCACCCCGTATGCGAGGGTGCGCGTCATCTCTAAGTCCCTGAACAGCCCCGGAGGGGCGGCCTCACTGGACGCCATAATCCAGACAAGCGTGCCGATCCAAGCAAGGTTCAAGCATGCTGGAGCGGCTGCCGGCGCCAAGAACTTGCCCCGCACGTGCAGGGCGCCAGTGACCAAGGCCGAGAGGCACACCAGCAGAACAAAGGGCATGACCCGGATGGTGAGTTCACGCACGGGCTCAGGGTCCGGCCCCAACCAATACCAATCTGTGCCTGGCATTCGGTCGGGCACGAGGGCCACCAAGCCCATCATGACCACCATGACACCGAGCAGTACCCCTGTGAGAACCCGGGCCGTCTCTATGAATAGACGTCGGCCAGCCTCCCGCCCATGCTCCGCTTCAGTTTGCGTTTGAGCGGTTTGAAAAGCCGTGGACAGGGCCCCCTCCCCGAGGAAGCGTCGGAAGAGGTTGGGTACACGCCACGCCGTGATGAACGCATCAAAAACCCCTGAGGTGTCGCCAAAGACGTGGGCGGCCAACTTCTCTCGAATGAGGCCCAGAATGCGGCTGAGAAGCGTGAAGGTCGAAACCAGCCCCGTCCGTGCCCAAAGCCCCTCATGACGGCGGACGAGTTCCTCACCAGGGGGTGTACTTTTCGAGTCCAAGGGTAAAGGGATACCACGCCCACTAGCCCTGAATCAACACGCCGAAGCCCCAGCCCAGCTTCCCTCCATCGCCAGCCACCCAAGGCTTCTTGAGTCCACCGAGACCCTCCTGCTCTAATGGCATTCCCGCGTCACCCCCCAGCCAATACGCATCCATGTCCTACCCAACCCCGCCCCTGCCTCCCTCCCACCGACCACGCCTTGGAAAAACAGAGTGGATCGTCTTTGCCGTCTTGGCTGCAATCATCGCCGGAGCCAACATCTACACCACTCTGTTGATTGGATGGGGGGACACCGGCTCGATCATCGCCGTGCTAGCCGCTGTCGTTCTGCTCGGTTTATTGGGCAAGCGCAAACCCGACATCTACACCCTGAACCTTGGCCAGACCATGGTGAGCGCGGGCGGGGGGGTCGGGTTCGCGGTAGCGAGCTATGCCGCTGTCCACATCGTGCAACCTGACTGGAATCCCAACCCTTGGCTCTTGACCGGCCTGTTTGCATCCATGGGCTTGTTGGGCGCGATGGTAGGGACAACCGTACGCAAACAGATGGTGGGCTACTTCTTTCCCTCAGGCACAGCCTGCGCAGTCATTCAGCGGGCTGTCACACGCGACCTCAAGCCCGGCGAACCCAACCGCCCCATTCGCCTACTCAAGCTCTGGTCTGCCGTCGCCGCACTCATCACCCTGCCCACGAAAATCAGCCTGGTCGAGGGTGGCAAGGCCCTGCTCGGCTCCATCAAGATTCCCACCGGCCTATCCCGCCTAGCTCACGTCGACATTGCCACTGACCCCCTGTACTACGGGATCGGGCTCGTCGTCGGCCCCCGTGTGGGTCTAGGGATGGTGCTCGGCGCACTCGCCGTCAGCCTCGGCATCATACCCAGCCTTGAGGGTGGTGCCTTAGAGGCAGAGACCGGCGACTGGATCAAGTGGATTGCAATCGCCGTCCTCACCTTACCGACCTTTGCCACGATTGTATTCGCCTACATCTATCGCACGCCTGCAGTGGTTCCTTCAGGATTCTCCCCGGGCGCAACCGTTTACGGTGAGCCGCCAGCACGCAGGCTGGTTTATGGTTCGATTGCAATCTTCGCCACCTTCGCCGTGTGTCTGTTGGCACAGGCCATCTTCGAGCTGCCGTGGTATGCCTCTGTGATCACCATTGCCGTAGCGTGGCCCCTATCCATCGTCAATGGGCGTGTCACCGGCGACACGGACATCAACCCCGTTCGGCTCGTTGCGATCGTATTGCTTTCTGGGTTCTTCTGGCTGGTGGCAAGGGATGCAGCAGTCCTGCTTGGCATGGCCGTCGTCGGAGCCACAATCGCCTCGGTGGCAGTGGATATGATGCAGGACTACCGAACGGGCTATCTCGTCGATCAAGACCCTGCACACCAAACTTCCGTTCAGCTCGTTGGAGCCATCATGGGGGCCATCGCCTCGGTCCCCGTTCTCCATCTCCTCATCGGCCGCCTTGGACTCGGTGAGGGCTCGAGCCTTCCTGCGCCGGGCGCCCAGGTCTGGGCCACCATGGCTAAGGCCATGACCGAGGGCTTCAACCCCTCGAGCGACCTACTATGGGCCATTGGCATTGTGAGCCTATTAGGCAGCGTATATGCCTATTTCACGGTTTGGCCAAAGACGGCCCCATGGATGCCATCGATCTTTGGAGTAGGCATTGGCATGCTGATTGGAATGGAAGGCTCTGCGGCCATTTTCTTAGGCGGATTCCTGCGCTGGGTAGTCATTGCACGATACACACGGGGTAAGCGAGGCGAGGAATTGGCTGACGCGAGTGAGAGCGCGAGCAACGACACCATGTTGGCTGGAGCCTCTGTGTTTGCTGCGGGCGCTGTGCTCTCCATTCTGCTTGTACTCGTTGTAACGGCCTTTGACCAGTTCGGCTGGCATCCATTCTGGATTGCCCACTAACCTAGACTTCGCGTTGTCCGGGACTCTTCTCGAACAGCCATTGCCACGACAAGAGAATCCCTCCCATCAAGTTCGCTAACGGCTAGGTTCCTGTTCGGCAGGGTTTCTAATCGGCAGGGCCTACTCTAAGTGCTCACCGGCAAGGCGTTGAACAAGCTTGCCGTCCACGCTGCCCTTGTGATCCGCCATGACGGCCTTCATCAACTGACCCATTTCCCTCTTCGAGGTCAATCCAAGTTCAGCGATCTTCGCCCGCACCAGTTCGGCTGTCTCTTGCGGCCCCATCTGCTGCGGCAGGTACCCCTCAATGACCGCGATCTCGGCCAGCTCCTTATCCGCTAGGTCTTGGCGATCATTGGCCGAATACTGCTCGACGCTATCCTTGCGGGATTTGACCGCCGACATGAGAACCGACATTTGCTGGTCTTCATCGAGTTCTGCGCCAACTTCAATACGACGGTTTTTCATCGCTGCGAGAACCATTCGAAGGGTATCTCGCCGGACCGTCTCACCCGCTCGCATGGCATCCTTCAGGTCGCTACCTAGTTGGTCGCTCAAAGACTGATTCTCAGACATCGCTCAGCCCTCCTCGCCGTCTGTGGCCTCTTCCGTGCCAACATCACCACCCTCTGCCACCGCGCCTCCTTCTGGTTCGGAGCCCTCACCCGATTGAATGATCGCCTCCTTGGATGATGAGTCCTGGGCCTCTCCCGTATCTGTGCTCTCTTCATCAGCAAAGCGTTCGAGATCGGCCTCGCTCACCACCTCGGCTCCAACAAGGGAGTCTTCCTTGCGCAGGTTCACGATTCGCACGCCTTGGGTGTTTCGCCCAATCGACGATATGGCATTTACGTGAGAACGCACAATCATGCCAGCCTCCGTGATGAACATGGCGTCATCCTCTTGACGACATTGGCGTACCGCCACAACTTCGCCATTGCGCTCGGTTGTGCGGATGTTGATCACACCCTGACCTCCGCGACCCTTGATCGGGTACTCGGCGAGCGGTGTCCGCTTTCCATGACCGTGCCTGCAAACCGTCAACAGATCCGCACCTTCCTCCGCGACAATCATGCCGACCACCGCGTCATCGCCCTTGAGCTTGAGGCCCTTGACCCCCCGCGCCGTTCGGCCCATGGAGCGCGCCGATTCCTCGTCAAAGCGGATGGCGCGACCAGAAGAAGAAGCCATCAAGATTGTGTCTCCCTTGCGGCACAGATTGACACCCACGACGGCGTCGCCCTCCTCGAGGCGGATGGCAATAATGCCCCCCTTCTTAGGCCGCGAGTAGTTAGAGAGTGGCGTCTTCTTGACCACACCCTTGCGCGTGGCGAATACAACAAAACTCTCTTCATCGAATTCCGGCACGCGCAGCAGAGAACTGATGGTCTCGCCCGCGCGCAGAGAGAGCAGGTTCGTGATGGAGCGCCCCTTCGAGGCGCGTGTAGCCTCCGGAATGTTGTAAACCTTGAGCCAGAACACCTGACCCATATTTGTGAAGCAAAGGATGTAGTCATGGGTTGAGGCCACGAACAAGGACTGCAATACGTCGTCCTCGTTGGATGCCTGCCCCTTGACGCCAACCCCCCCCCGGGCTTGTGCGCGGTAGGTATCCAAAGTCAGGCGTTTGACATAACCATTGCGACTGAACGTTACGGCCATCAGGTCCTCGGTGATGAGGTCTGCAATGTCGAAGTTTGTATCCACTTCCTCCGACGAAATCTCTGTACGGCGATCATCGCCGTAGTTCTCCATGAGCTCCTCTAGGTCTTCCCGGATGATGGCAGTTACGCGACTGGCCCTTGCGAGAATATCCTTGAGGTCTGTGATTTCTGCTACCAAGGCCTCGTGTTCAGCAACGAGTTTGTCTCGCTCCAAGCCGGTCAGGCTGCCCAGTCGCATATCGACGATGGCCTGACTTTGGCGCTCGGAGAGTTTGTACTCAGCACACAAGGCCGACTTAGCTTCCTCTCGATCTGCGGAAGCGCGAATGATCTCGATCACACGATCAATATTGTCGGTTGCAATCAGAAGGCCATCGACGATGTGCTTGCGATCCTCGGCCTTGGCCAGCAAGAACTCGGTACGGCGCCGGATAACATCTCGGCGATGCTCAAGGTAGGCATCGATCAATTGCCTCAGGTTGAGGGTCCGCGGTTGGCGCTCATGAATCGCCAGGTTGATGATCGAGTAGGTAGTTTGAAGGGGCGTGTACTTGAAGAGTTGGTTGGCAACAACTTCGGGGTCTTCACCCTTCTTGAGCTCTACAACCAGCCACATACCGTCCTTGCTGGACTGATCTTCAACGTTGTAGATGCCGGTGATACGTTCGTCTTTAACGACGTCCACGATCTTGGCGATAATGCCGGTCTTGTCCGCAGCCTTACGCGTCTGATAGGGGATTTCCGTAAACACAAGGCGTTGGCGTTTGCCCGATTCGTCAACGTGATAACGCGCACGCACTCGAATGCGACCCCGTCCGGTCGTGTAGGCACTATGAATGCCCATGCGCCCCATGATGATGCCCCCGGTTGGGAAATCCGGCCCGGGTACGATGTCCATCAGTTCCTTGATGGAGATCGCGGGATCCTCAAGAATGGCAAGACTGGCACGGCAGATTTCATTTAGATTGTGCGGCGGCATCGAGGTCGCCATACCCACGGCTATACCGTCAGAGCCGTTGCAAAGCAGGTTGGGGAACCGGCTTGGCAGGACCGTTGGCTGGGTCCGCGTCTCGTCGTAGTTGGGTTCAAACTCAACCGTGTCCTTTTCGAGGTCACGCATGAGCTCTGTGGACATCCCTGTCATGCGAGCCTCCGTGTATCGCATGGCTGCGGGTGGGTCCGCGTCGATGGAGCCGAAGTTTCCCTGGCCGTCCACAAGCGGATAGCGCAGAGAAAAGTCCTGAGCCATCCGCACGAGGGTCGGATAAATGACCGACTCACCGTGGGGGTGGTAGTTTCCTGACGTGTCGCCAGCAATCTTCGCACACTTGCGATACTTGGCCCGCGGGCCAAGTTTTAGGTCGTTCATGGCCACCAGAATCCGGCGCTGGCTTGGCTTGAGACCATCGCGGGCATCCGGAAGTGCACGTGAATGAATCACACTGAGCGCATAGGTCAGATACGACTCATGCATCTCCCGGGTGATGCTGCGGGGAACGGCTGGATTAGAGGGAACGTCTGTTTGGATATCCGTCATAGGTAGCGTTGACAGGGCAGGCCTACAGGCCTCTTCCCGTCCGGAGGAATTGCAAGGAATACTCGGCCACCGTCATGGGACCGTTCTCAGAAATAAATCGGGTAGGGAGGTCACTGGGCACAGACTCAAGAGACTGTGATTCCACGCGCACGCCCTCGGGTGCATCACCCCAAAGCTGCCAGAGAGAATGCTCGCTCCAACGGGGGAGGGCCAGGGTACAAGAGGCGGGCAACAGCTTGTTGCCGCAGGCCAAGACCTCCACGGGGACGCCGATGCGCCTCGCCTCACGGCATAGGGCATGGGTGCCCACGAGTCCTAGGAATTCACCCACACCCACGGCCTCGGTCCCTAGCAAGAGACGGTCAGCGCGGGCAAGGCTGGAGATTACCGCTGCATCGTACACGTAACGCACGTGCAAGCCGGCCTCACTCAGGCGGCGAGCCATTCTGCGCCCACCAAGATCAGGTCCTCCCTCGGAGACGATGACTTCGGGTGATTTGCCTGCGCGACAGGCTCCTTCAAGGGCCAAAGCCACCGTGTGAGAAAACCCGTGAACGCAGAGAACTTCTCCGCGCTCCAACTCATCGAGCAGATAGGCGCCACAGGGAACCTCATCGGGAAAGCGGCGACCCGGAGACAGTGGCGTGCCACTCCAAGCTTCGGAGCCTGCTCCTGCGCCACCTAGCCATAAACCAAGTTCTTCAGCGAGGGCATCTCTTGGCGAACAATCAAGATCGCCAGCCTGACCCGACTCAATCAACGCTTCGAGCGTGTCGAGCCAAACGGCCACAGGCCCGCGCCAGGCCTGGGCTTCGCGAAACTCAGCAAAACCCCAGTCCAGCGTTTCCATCCATTCATCCCAGCCGGTAGCCGAGGGCTGCCCTGCCAGCCAGTCCAGAACCACACCGGTCGCCCCGCGCACCACTTCGTTGGCTGTGCTTGCTCGGTCTGAAGTGGCGTTCCTCAACCGCTCTTGAAGGTCGGGTCCTGGGCCGTGCCCGGCGCCCAAACCCATGGCAAAACCCGCCGGCTGTGCAGCAGAATCAAGAGCGTCGTTGGGTGGAAAGGTCATGGGATTCGCAATCCTGCGGAGACGATGAAACCGTGGACGATCGGGGGCGGTGGCCGCACGGGAAGCACCCATTATCACCCCCCCAGTCCATCTGATCCACCCAACAGCCCCTAATAATAAGGTGTGTGGCCGGTCCCTGCACCGCTGCCCCACCCTATCCCGCCCTGCCCCGCCCAAAAGGGCGAGTCATTTCGAAATCGCCTAGGGCCCAGCGAGGGCTTGCGACCAATGCTCGGGCAACTCTCCCAGCAGGGCCTTGGCTTGCTCGCTGCGTCCCTGCCCCATCCGCTCCAGATCAAACCAGAGTGAGAGGTCCTGCGCAGCCCGATTTCCGCGTATCACCAGCAGCCCCGCCAGCCCCTCCGCCCGGTCCAGCCGGCCCCCCTCCAAGGCCCGCACGAGCGCCCGTTCCACCCGGCCCTCTCCGACAATGCCCGCCTCCGATCCCTGGGATTGCACAAGTGACTCCCCAACAGCTGCTAGGGCGGCCATGGTCGCATGTTCGGAACCGAGCTTAGAGTAGCGTTCGTGCGCTGCGTGATAATCGCCCATAACAAGATCCGCTCGTGCGCGCTGTCCTGGGTACTCATTCACCATGCCCTCAATCTGAAGTGCGCCGGTCACTGCCAGGCTCACCCACCCCGCCCAACGCCACCGGTTCATTTGGCGCTTGAACCGAACACCCACCGCTGGCCGAATCTCCACCTCCTCTAAGAATCGAATCCGGCGCAGCGGAGAAAAGTGTCGCCACCCACCCCGAGCCCTGCGCGGGTGAGCCACCTGCCCTAGCGATGAAACGAGAGCCATGAGATCTCCCGTCAAGTTCAAACTATAGAGGTCCGCCTCCTGCTCCGCGCGCCGCGACAACCACCCAAACCCAAGCACCCAAATCACAAGCCCTCCAGCGAGGCAAAGGGCCTCTGCGAGCTCACCCTCCGGGGCCGCAAGGCTGAACCCGAGGAATCCCGAAACACCCCAACACAGAAACAACATGGCGTGGTGACACTTGGCGTGGCCGATTTCGTGGGCAAAGACTGCTCCGAGTTGACGCGGGCCAAGATCTCCCAACAAGCGGTCCGAAAAGAGCACTAGACGGCGCCCCGCAACACCAACAATAGCCGCATTTGCCATCAACTGACCCGTATTCCAAACTCGTATGTCTTTGCACCGAAAGTGTGCGCTTTTGGCCATCGACTCCAGAGTTTCCCTCTCCCAACCCTGCCCCAGAGGGCTCGTATCCCAAGCACGGGCAATCAAGTATGGAAACCCTAGGGCCAGCAAGGCCACCATCAGGGCCAATGCCGTGGCGTGGTACAGCTCCACCTCGGAAATCAAGGAGCGCAGCACAGGGTGAGTCCCCACCAGCGCGACAAGGGCGAGGTAAACCACGAGGGGTAAGAAGCTGGTCGCAAACATGCGCAATCCAAACCGGCGCATGCTTTGGCGACCCCGGCCCCCACCCGCCTGCAACCATGCCTGGGCATCAATGGCAAGCACCTGCAACACAGCAAAAGGAAGGAGCGACACAAGGGTTGAGAGCTCTAACCAAACCTCCCCATCCAGGTGCGATCCAAACAACCCTCGCAAGCCTTCGAGCCAATCGGAAGCGAGGATGAGCACCGCGTAAACCATCACTGAACTCACGGGAACCAAACGAGCTATCCCAGCACCCCGGCGAAATCGCCCAGCCAGCACTGAGCGCATACTCCAATGCGCGAGGGCATGAGGTAGAACGAAAAGAGCCAGCGCCCACCAGGCCGAGAGTACCGGCCAAGTCGGTCCCAGTTGACCCAGAACTTGAATCCCGAGAGCCGCACCTGAATGAAGGAGATAGCCCATCAGTGGGTGGGAGCCAATCGCACCCCCGCGCCTGCCGAAACCTGTCCCTCCAGCCAGAGCCACGATTCCCAGGGGCCAGGTGACAGAGTCAGCGTCCCCCCACGCAGCGTCACACTCACTGGCCATTGGAGCATGCCCCTACCGACCGCCGCCCACGCCACAGCACAAGCCCCCGTGCCACAGGCAAGGGTTTCACCCACCCCGCGCTCAAAGACCCGCATGTGGAGCCCGCTGGAGTCTAGGCGAACAAACTCAACATTGACGCCCTCCGTGAAAGAGGGGTCGATGACAAGGCTGGGGCCAAAATTCGCGATTTCCTGATCACTGAGGTCACACCCAAAAAGTACGAGGTGAGGGTTTCCACAATTGACAGCCCACCCCTCCTTCACCGGGCCGTCGAGATCGACGCTTCCCTCTAGAGCTAGAGGTCCAATCGCAACACGGACTCGCAAGCTCTCCCCCCGTTCCGTCAGCACTTTAGCGATGCAAAGCCCAGCATCGGTCTCTATCTCAAACTCACCGCAGGCCTCGTGTCCCACATCCACCGCGTGCCAAGCAAGGCATCGCAAGCCATTTCCACAGGTTTGTGGCCTAGACCCATCCCGATTGTAGAGCACCATGCGAAGCTGCCCCTTCTGATTCCTGTCAAGATGAAGCACACCATCATGCACCTTTGTGCCTTCGTGGCAAACCGCGCGAGCGTGAGCCGCAGGATCACTAGGCAAGGGGCCCAATAGGCCATCCACAAGCACGAAACGGTTGCCGTCTGCTTCAATCGGGCGATGGTAAAGGGGTTCGGGAGTCATCGGCCGGCTAGCTCAGTCGTTTGGCGATCTTGTCCGTCGTTTTGAAATGCAGTTTCGCCACCCCTTCGAGGGCATCGAGGCCCTGCGCCCGCGCAATGGCCGCACCCGCTTGATCGACCGGTGCTCCTGCCCCCTTGTGGAGTTGGAACCCCGAGGTCACCTCTAGCTCCGCAAGGCCAAGCAAGAACTCCGCCCGCGCCAGAATGCTTGCCGCTGCAACCGCCACATGGCGTTCAGCCCTCGGTGCTTGATACAGATGGATCTCCTTGCCTTCTAATGCCTCCCGCATGAGCGCTTCATTGGCAAATTGATCCACAATGACGGAATCTCCGGGGTGGGCCACCGAGCCAATCGCGCGTGCATGCAATCCTGCGAGCATTGGATTGAGGTTTCGCACGCGGGCGTATTCCTTGTTGTAGTCGGACGGATTGAGATGCTCGACAGCGAAACTCACCTCTGCTCTCAACAGGGCCGCTAATTTGAGGGCCCGCGGGTCTGTCAGGCGCTTACTGTCCGTCACGCCCCAACCGATGAGAGTTTGGGCTTGGTCGGGTTCGAGTCTCACTGCGGCCACCGTCAAGGGACCAAAGTAGTCTCCTTTGCCCGCCTCGTCGCTACCCACGATGGGCCCTGGGATTCTGGCAAGTGTATCGGATTCAGCCGATAGCTCTTCTGACGAGTCCTTTGGATCGGCTTGGGGTACATCTAGATCTGTATGCTGGGCCACAAATCCCTCCGGCTCTGCGCCTTGCACCACGAATTTCCCTGACCGATAGAGCGTCGCCACAACACCCATTCCTCGCACGCTGAACTGCGCGTGTGGGACGCTGCGCCACTCTAGGTTGAGAGGCTCTAGACGAGTCTGCAGGCTTGCGTGATCCCTCTGGGGGACTTTGATAACGAGGGTGCGTTGGGTCACGGAGGGAATGGGCGGGACTGGCCGGGTCACGGTGAGCCCCGTATGGGCCCATGCTTGATAGCCTACAGAACATGACCGAACCCAATGCTCGCCTGTTGCCATTCGATACTCAAGTCTGGCCTGACGAGGTGAACTCCTGCCGCCCACGATTGGTGCAGACCCCCTGGGGGGAGTTGGCCTTGCATGAAGCCCCGAAGGGGCTCATTGCCATGACGGCTTGGTGCCCTCACATGCACGGGCCCTTGTGGGAAGGGAGCAACGACAACGGCGAGCTGGTCTGCCCCTGGCACGGTTGGCGCTACTCCCTCAATGACGGGGGCTGCACCTGGACCCCCCATGACGAGAATCCTTGCCACAGCCAAGAGCCCTTAGATTTGTATCAAGTTGAAATCGGGCCTCAGGGCACCCTCCAGGTCCTGCCCCCTCCGGCCCCAAAGGGCTAGACTGTCCGCCCTCACCTACGGCTCTCGATCGAACCCTTCACAATGGCACACATCCAAGATTCCATCCTCGACTCCATCGGCAATACCCCCCTCGTCCGCCTTCAAGAAGTCGGCAAGGAAACGGGCTGTGAGTTTCTCGTCAAGTGTGAGTTCATGAATGCCGGAGGTTCTGTCAAAGATAGGATTGGTTTGCGAATGGTGGAAAACGCCGAGCACAGTGGGCGAATCCGGCCCGGGGACACGCTGATTGAACCCACGAGCGGCAACACGGGGATCGGCATGGCCCTTGCCGCAGCCGTCAAGGGCTATCGCATGATCATCACGATGCCCGAGAAGATGAGCCGTGAAAAACAAGTGGCCCTCGAAGCATTGGGTGCAGAGATCATTCGCACCCCCACTGAAGCTGCCTTTGATGCACCAGAGAGTCACATTGGTGTAGCCAAACAACTCCAAGGGATCATCCCTCGGGCACACATCCTCGACCAATACTCCAACTGCGACAACCCCGATGCCCACTATGAGGGAACGGGCCGGGAGATTCTCGATGCTACGGACGGCAAGTTCGACTACCTCGTGGCTGGCGCAGGCACAGGTGGAACCATTAGTGGAATCGCCCGCCGACTCAAGGAAGAAGCCCCCCACGTCAAGATCATCGGGGCCGACCCCGTGGGCTCCATTCTCGCCGGTCCAGCCGAGGTGGGCTCCTACAAGGTCGAGGGCATCGGGTACGACTTCATTCCTGATGTACTCGACCGATCCTTGGTCGATGAGTGGGTAAAGACTGAAGACCGTGAGTCCTTCTTGATGGCCCGCCGCCTCATCCGTCGTGAGGGTTTGCTGTGCGGAGGTTCTTCAGGCACCGCCATGTGGGCTGCCATGCAAATCGCCAAACGCGAAGGGCCCGACAAGACCCTGGTCGTAGTCTTGCCCGATTCCATCCGCAACTACATGACAAAGTTCATGGATGATCGTTGGATGAAAGAGAACGGGTTCAAGGAACCCAGCTGGAGTAGCAGTTCTATCGACGAGCTCCTGCGGCGCATGCCTGCGCGCGAACTTCACACGGCAACGGGATCCGAATCGGTAGCCGATGGGGTCATGCGCATGAAAGAAAAGGGCATCAGCCAGTTGCCCGTGCTAGAAAACGAACGGCTTGTGGGAATTGTCACCGAATCTGACCTCTTGGCCGGACTGGTTGAAGGACGCACATCCCTCTCTAGCAGCATTGCAGAAGTCATGTTCCGCAATGTAGAGACTGTTCACCATGGAGACGACGCAGGTGTCCTCCTCAGTTGCTTCTCCCGTGGATGTGTCGGCCTCGTCGTCAATGACGATCAACATCTAGTGGGTGTTCTTACGAAAATGGATCTCGTCGACCACCTCTCCGCTCCGGTCTAATCCCCTGACTCGAGGAGCTAGGCCCGTTCTTGCATGGGCTCGTTTCCAATCACGCCCAGGGCCATCAGTGCACCGATGATGGCACATAGGCCGATCACGAGACTGATTGGCCCGGTATTGATCAAGCCCAAGAAAGAAAACACCGTGAAGGCCCAGAGCCAGCCGCGCTCGCCGTGCCAACTGCCCCAACAGGACGCAAGCACAACCAAATAGAACAAGCCAAGCGGTAGGAGGAAGATCATTCCTAGACCTAGGAGGCCGCCGATCACGGGAAGCGCCGCGAGACCCTCGCCAACACTTGCCGCTGCACCAATACCGCCCACCACAACACTTCCAAGCGTCAAGAAGGCCACCACAGCCAAAGCGAGGATGGCGTGAATGGCGGAACAGATGATTCCAAAGGTCAAAAGGCCGGGTCGATTCATGGGTGATACCGTCTGGGGGAACTCAGGGCGGTTGGGATCATACCATTCACTCCGGTTCTTATTCAAAAAACAGCATTCGGTGGGCACCTAGGGCCCTTTTTGCACCCAGCCCTGTTCAAGTATCAGGCTTACAACAGCCTCCGCAACTAGGGCGTAGCCATGGGGATTGGGGTGATAGCGATCACCCTTGAGAAACAACTCCTTAGGCAGATGACTTGCCCGAGCCGCCCGACGAAACTCTTCGGCGAGGTCAACAAAGGGCACCTCGAGTTGCTTGCACGCCGAACGCAATCGCTCGATCGGTGCTCGATCAAAGGCGTCACGGTACACCTGACTCTCATAAGGAAAAAGAAAGACGGCCATGTGGGCGTCCACTTCCTGAGCAAGGTTTCGGATTCGCGTGAGGTAGGCAACCTGTTCCTGCCAAGCCGGCTCATCGAGCGCATCTGGACGGGCCTGGCGGGCGAACTCCTCTGCGTTTTCCCAGTCCTTCTCACGGTTCCAATGGTAGTACATCTGACGCGCCCAACGGTATGCAGCGCTGCGGCCCAATCGGTCGCGGAGCTCTACGGATAGAAGCTTGCGTGCACGACGCTGATTAAAGACATAATCGTCCACAGCACGAATCGAGTTTGGAAAGTCGTTGAGATTGAAGCCCACAACAACAAGATCTGGGTGTAGTTGGACTCCGAGTTCTTCGAAGATGCGTGCATAGGTTGCACCCGCATAGCCATTGACGCCTAGATTGGCCACCACAGCTGTGCTCGCCCTCAGAGGGCTATGTACAAAGAGCTCGCCCAACTGAGTCTCCAATTGGCGCGGCCAACAGTCCTCCTCGCGCACCCCCTTTCCAAATGTGCAGGAATCGCCAAGCGCCACGATCCTATACTGCTCAGGTGACGCCCCAGGCAACTCCGGCCCACGCAAGCCGTGTGTATCCGTCTCATACCACGTTCCGTCCCAACGGCCTTCAAAACTGGGACGGTGGCGCGCGATGCGCTCGTCCTCTGGGTGGGTGATGTAGGGATTCCGATCCACCAGGGCAAAGGGGCCGGGTTCGAGTAGTCGAGCGCCGACCTCGGCCACAACGAACACCAAGGCCAGGGCTCCCGCTGAGATGCCTAGCTTGCGTAGAGTCTTCTTTAGAAAAGCCATGGATCGGGGGCCTCACTTTAGGCTTGAGGGCCTGCTCTACCTGTGCAAGGAATGGATGACTCTCGGTGCCCTGTGTCGATGTATCCTATGCCCCACTTGGAAGAAACTCCATGTGCTCAAATCACCGGATCACTCGGAAACCCACACACAATGACGCTTGAACGGATCCCCTCATCCATTGACCCCGTGCCCTCCCCAGTCGCTGATACAGGGGGAGGGGGGGGCGGCCTGGCCCTCTGGCTCGGCGTGGCGATTGTGATTGGAGCCCTCTGGGCGTGGCTGCGTCTACGAAAGAGGTCTCTGCCCATCGAGCGCCTGCCTGAGGTCGCTCGCCGACAGCGTCTCAAAGGACTCTAGTCCAAGCGCCTCAATGCCACCTTTCCCTTGGCAGTGCTAGCGCTCTGCTGCCCGCTGCCCATACTCATGGCATGCGTCTCAATCGTGCCATTGTCTTGCTAGGCCTAGCGGCTGCCTGCACCCCCGGTGACCGGGAGCGGGAGGACGCCCAAGAAGCTGCGCTACCCGTGCGAACTGACGCGATGGTAGCTGAGTTCCTCGCCCGACCGTTCACCAACCAGGAAGGCCAACCCATGCGGTTGCTCGACCTGGCGGGCAAGGCCGTGCTGCTGACGTATGTCTACACGAGTTGCCCCATCCAGACGATGTGCCCGCTCACAACAGAGAAAATGGTGAAGATTCAGGCACAACTCCCCGAGGACCTACGGGACAAGGTTGCACTCGTCAGCATTACACTTGATCCCGAACGGGACCCGCCCTCAGCCCTCAAAGCCTATGGGGAGTTCTACAAGGCAGACTTTGAGCTTTGGCACTTTTTGTGCGCGCCCGAGGACGCCTTGCGCAACTCCACCGACTGTTGTGCAGTGAGCTACAGCCATGAGCCCAATGGAATGATCGGGCATAACATGAACTTGCTCCTGATCAGCCCTGAGGGGGCCATTGTCAAAGAGTATCCAGGCATCGACTGGACCCCCGCCGAAGTCATTGGAGCACTACAAGAACACACCTCCCCCCACCGCTAGCCGCCTGATTCCTTTTTCCTTCCATGCATCTATCTAAACTGCACATCGTCACCCTGCGCGACGACCCTGCCGACGCCGAGATCCCCTCCCACCGCCTGCTCGCCCGCGGAGGCTTTATCGTGAAGGCCGCCTCGGGCCTCTATACCTATGGCCCGCTAATGTGGCGCACCATGAAGAAGATTACGGCCATCGTGAACGAGGAGATCTCTGCAGAGGGGGGCATCGAAGTCATGATGCCCATGATGCACCCCAAGGACCTCTGGGAGTCTTCGGGTCGTTGGGACCGCTATGTGGCCGACGGAATCCTGTTCACGCTCCAAGACAGCAAGGGTGCTGATTTCTGCCTCGGTCCGACTCATGAGGAAGTCATCACAGCCTATGCCGACCAGACCATCACGAGCTACAAGCAGCTACCGGTGAATCTTTATCAGATTCAAGACAAGTTTCGAGACGAGATTCGCCCCCGCTACGGGCTAATGCGTGGGCGCGAATTCATCATGATGGACGCCTATTCATTTGATGCCGACTCAGAAGGGCTCGATGCGTCATATGCTGCCATGGATCGCGCCTATCGGCGCATCTTCACACGGTGCGGGCTCGATTTTCGCTCGGTCCAAGCCGATGCAGGAGCCATCGGTGGCAGCGGCAGCGAAGAGTTCATGGTGATCGCCGATGCGGGAGAAGACGCCATCCTGTACTGCGAAGAGTCGGGTTACGCCGCTAATGTCGAAAAGGCCGACTCGATTCCCGCACAAGCGCCCCCCTGCGGTCCCGTCGCGGACTTAGAAAAAGTCTCAACCCCTGGCATTCAGACAGTTGAGCAACTCGTGGAGTTTTTCAATCTGCCAGCAGCCGCCATGGCTAAGACGGTCTTGTACAAGGCCACTTGGGCTGATGAAGAAGCCGTTGTCGCCGTAATCATGCGAGGGGACTTGTCAATCAATGAAGTGAAGCTCGTGAATGCTCTAGAGTGCCTGGCCCTCGAGCTCGCAGATGAGGGAACCATTCAGGCAGTGACCGGCGCCGCTGTCGGCTTCGCCGGTCCTATCGGCCTACCCGGCGAGGTTCGAGTCCTAGCAGACAAGACCCTTGAGGGGCGCACGAATCTACTCGTGGGGTGCAACGAAACAGGTTTTCATTGTCTCAATGTGAATGCCGGTCGCGACTTCCCCCTCCCCAGCTACCACGACCTACGTAAAGCTCAGGCTGGCGAGATCTCCCCCGACGAGGCTGGTCAACTGAAGGAGGCTCGCGGAATCGAAGTTGGCCATATTTTCAAATTGGGTGCAAAATACTCGGAAGCCATGAATGCGGGCTTCATTGCCGAAAACGGCAAGCCGGCCCCGTTCATCATGGGCTGTTATGGGATCGGCGTCTCGCGTACGGCCCAGTCAGCTGTAGAGCAAAGCTACGACGACAAGGGTATTGTCTGGCCTGTCTCAATTGCTCCTTTTGAGGTTGCCGTAGCCATCGTAGATGTGCGTAAGGACGATCAAGTCGAAGTGGGAACCCAGATTTACGGGGAGCTAAAAGCCGCAGGCGTGGATGTTTGCCTCGATGACCGCAAGGTCCGAGCCGGGGCCAAGTTCAAAGACCTTGAATTACTAGGATTCCCAGTTCAGGTCACCGCCGGCCGCGGGGTGGGTGAAGGCAAGGTCGAGGTTACCTGGCGAGCTACCGGAGATCGCGTGGAGTTGCCTATCGCCGAGGTGCGCGCGCACGTCGAAAACTTGCTCGAACAAGCCCGCGGATAACCATCCCGCCCATTTGTTCCTTCAGGCTACTGCTGACCCCGTGGCTGCGTCCCCTCAGCGTGGGTCAAGCAGGTGTTGGGAGAGATGTGCCAGGCTTGCGTCCATGGCCTCTCGGAGGTCTGGGCCAACTCCCTGAAATGGGTGAACGGCTCCGAACGTGTGCCCTGCGTTTTGAATCGTTCTCAGTTGGCCTAGAGGAAGAGCAGCGTGAATGCGCAATGCCGCGCTGTGGGGAACGGCTTCATCAGCGCTCCCGTGCACAACAAGCGTTGGAGTTTGCAAGCGCGCAGCGGCGCTCACAATGTCGAGGGCCTGTGCATTGGATTCGATGTCGTCCAAGAGCCCAAGCCCGATGCGATGCACTTGTCCCGTTCGACCGTTGGGGATTTCAACCTGGCCCTCCCGCCGCCAACGCTCACGAGTTGACTCATCAAACAGCTTCACGCGATCAATCGCTCCCCACAGAACGACTGCCCGATACAGGCCTGTACGTTCAGCGTGAAGCAAGGCCATGCCCCCCCCACGGCTATGCCCAAGGATTGCCATTCGGTCAGCATCGACTCCCGGTAGATTCTGTTGAACGTGGCGGCAGACCAAGTCAATGTCCTCGATGTCGTGGCTAAAAGTGCAGCGGGCGAACGCCTCACCCTCGCTTAGACTGACCAAGTCATCCCCCACCCCAGAACCCGAGGTATTGAAGCTAACGGCCACCATGCCGGCCTCGGCAATTCGGCGCGACAGCTCTGGAAAAAAGCCCCAATGCATGAACCCCTTGAAGCCGTGAAGTATGAGCACGTGGGGCAATCGCCGGCCCCTTTGCTCATATCCTTGCGGTCCCTCAATGCGCACTTGAACCCGGCGCCCTGCGGATGCCGGCTGCTCTAATACGCTGCTCGTTTGGGTGGTCAGAGTCATAGAGGGCGAGAATAGCGAACGGATTACCGAACTCGCCAGTGCCGGCCCCCCGACATTGTGCGTAGTAGTCCTGACAAACGATTCCCCAAGTATTGCCCGCATTCCTTTTTCAACCCCGCATACTTTGGCAAGCGAACCTAAACACCCAGCCCACCCATTTGCCATGAGCCTTGGAAAAGCCATCAAGCACATTCGCACCCAACAGCGCCTGACCCAGTCCCAGGTAGCGCAAGACGCCGGAATTCCCAGCTCCTACCTCTCGCGCATCGAGAACGACCGCATTCAACCCACGACCGGCACACTCGCGCGCCTCTCTCAGGCGCTATCCGTTCCCACTTCTCGTCTGTTCTCGGTTGAAGAAAAAAACGGTCTCCCTGTCATTCCCCATTGCCCAGTAAGCTCGAGCGGCCGGTGCATCGGGGACATGATTCGCGCCAAGGCCACCCAACTCCCCGTTCATTCCGAGTTTGATTATGGCCCAGATGAGCTGCGCTACCTGCGCATGGCAAACTTCCTTGTCCTGTCCGGCACACCCCAGGTGAAAAGCGCATTGGGAACAGTATTGCAGGCTCTTGTTGATCAGTCCGAGCCTTCCGCCTTCGATAGCCTCTTGCCAGACGATCTTGCACGCCACCGAAACCTAGATTCCTCTACGGGCCAGCCGGACGATCCGCACGCCTGATTGAAGCTCAGGGGAAGCGCGTCCGATTCTAGGCCCGCCGGTCTGCGCATCCTGAATGCACCAGACTGGGGCAGTTCTGGGGCCCTGCTAGCCCTTTTCCCAGGGGCCTCCTAGTCCCCTTTGCGTACCGCAGGGTCCGCACCAGGAGATACCATAAATGTAATGGTCGGCCGCGTCGGCCTGCTACATCAGACAGGTTGTTCATGGACACAACCCCGTGGAATATCCCGAGAAACCTTACTTTGCGCCAGATTTCAGGAGCTTGCTTATGACCCCCCGCAAACAGTCGCCCACCCCCTCCCGCCGAAGCCTCTTGGGGGCATTCGCAGGCGGGGTAGGCCTTACCGCCACAGCAACAGCCCATCGGGCCATTACCCAGCCATTCTCTGAAAAGAAGGGGGTCGCATCGAATTGGGACCTGCACGCTGTATTGAGCAGCACCAGTTTTGGAGACGGAGCCACGATTCCCTACTTCAGCTTTCTTGCCGTAGGTGGCGGCTCGACCCGAGGCCAGCTCCCCTATGCGGAGGGAACGGAGGGCAGCCCCATGACGGTGACGGTGACGAACTCGCTGGCCGTCGCATTTCAGCCAGCCATCCTTGGTGTAGCCCGTGGCCCTATGATTCAGCCTGGCCAAACAGCGAGTTTCACATTCACCATGCCGCCAGCAGGGACTTGGCTCTTGAGCGCTGCACCGAGCCGCGGTCCCTCCAGTCCAACGGCCCTAGCCAACCGTCCTACAAGCGGCCTTTGGGGCACCCTTGTGTCCCGCCCGGCCAGCGGACAACAAGTGCTCTATGACGGCGGCCCGGCCTATGACCGCGAGTACGTCCTGCTGTATGACGATGCCGACGATCGACAAAACGCCGTGCAATCAGACCCGCGAGCCCAGCTACCTGGACCCTACGAGCCCAATTACTACAGGCTCAATGGAATGGGATTCCCCGATATCGCTGCCGACACGGACACAGTGATCGGAGCCACCGTCGGGGACCGCGTTCTCCTACGCCTCGGCAACATGGGCCACACTCGGCAAGCCCTTCACATGCACGGCTTCCACTTCGACGTGGCCGCCCAAGACAACACGCCCGAGCAACGCCTCGGAGAAAAGGACACGATCGGAATCCCCTGGGGTAAGACCGCCGACATCATCTTTACGGTGAACCAAGCCGGTGCTTTCCCCTTTCACCCGCACGATGTTCAGTGCGTCACGGCCAATGGCCTTTACCCCTATGGTCAGCTCACGCTGATCGTTGCAAGCTAGGAGGCTCCCATGGCTGGTCTAGGCGGAAATGTAAACACAAACTTATACCTGCGTGCCCATATGGGCGGCGCCCAAAGTGTCGGCGGACAAACGGTGGTCCCTTGGTTTTTCACTGATTCCCCTCCAGGGTCCGGCACACAAACCGGGTTCGGGTGGGATCGCGCCTTCCCTGGCTCTGTGATTGAGCCCATTGAAGGAAAGGCATGCACGTTGACCTTCGACAACATGAGCCCAATGGACCACACAATCCATCTACACGGGCTGGACGTGGATATGCCCAATGACGGCGTACCGCAGACTTCTTTCCCGGTGGGCGGCATGCAGAGCTTTACCTACACCTTTACAGCTCCTCATGCGGGCACCTACATGTACCACTGCCACGTGGACACGGTACTGCACTTCATCCGGGGTATGGTGGGAACGGTCATCGTACGGCCCCCCGACGGGTCCACCAACAAGGCCTGGGACGGCGGGCCCACCTTTGACGAGGAGGTCTTGTGGCACCTTTCAACTTACGACACGCGCTGGGCCAATCTCTCGGCATCGGGGCCCGATACCGTGCGCATGAAGCCTGACTCGTTCCTACTCAATGGGCTGGAGACGAAGGATGCCCGCAAGGACGTATACAGTCGAGTCGTGTTCGGAGCTGGACAAACAGCCTACTTGCGAGTCACGAACACGTCCTACCAGTGGGCCCGAGTCAGCATGGGCGGAAACCCATTCCAAGTGGTCGCGTCTGATGGACGTCCATTGGCTGGCCCGTACATGACCCGCCAACTGGAGCTTGGCCCTGGCGAGCGCTATGACCTCTTGCTGCAGAACTTCCCGGTGGGTAAGTGCTTTGGGCGAGTGGATTACCTCGGCCACTTCGGCGAAGTCTTGGGAACTGTGAAGACACGCATCGTTGTCGCCTAGCGGAATAGACTCACTAAGGCTGTCGCGGGGCCGCTCATGACTTGGGGGGCCCCGTGTTTGTTGCTCACCGGATGGGCACCCATTGCCCCCCGGCACTAAGACCGATCGAGTCTAGAATCGCCAGCCCCCAGGGAGGTGCAGGATGGGCAAAGCTTGATACCCTCATCGCATGAGACTCCTGCGATCGCCCCTCTTGACCTGGGTCATTCTGCTCTCCTTAGGGGCCTGCGCCTCAAGCGGGGGATTGCGTACCGATGTTGCCCTCATCGAATTGCGAACCTACCACTGCCCGGATGCAGACGGCCGGCGAGAAACTCTCGGGTTTATTCGGCAAGCCCTCATGCCTGCCATCAAGCGCCATGACCCCACTCCGGTTGGCCTCTTCGTGCCTCAAGACTCAAACCGACATGAGGTCTACTTGCTGCTCGGATACAAGAACACGAAAAGCCTGCTTGAGCGCAATACGCGCCTCCAGCAAGACCGCCGGTTCGTGAATGCGGCGTCGGATTTTGCCTTGCCCGGCCAGCCCCGCCCATACACACGCATTGAAAGCCGACTCTTGCGCCCCTTTAGAGGACTGCCTGGTCTAGTCCCACCCCCGCAAGACTCCCCAAGCCGTCTCGTAGAACTTCGCGTTTATGAAAGCGCCAATGAGGCCTTAGCCCGGCGCAAAGTTGAGATGTTCAACCGTGGAGAAATCGAACTCATGCAAGAGGTCGGGCTCGGCCCGGTGTTCTTTGGAGAGTCTCTTGCCGCCGCCGATATGCCCAACCTCGTGTACATGCTCTCCGCCCCCACGAAACAGGATCATGCGGCCCATTGGAAAGAATTCGGAACTGATCCTCGCTGGGCTGCCATGCGAGACCTGCCCCGCTATGCGAAAACGGTCAGCAAGATCACAAGCGTCATTCTCTTGCCTGACCCCGGCTCTGACATATAGCCAAGCACGGGAGGATGTCCCCCCGGGTCAAGCCTGTTACGGGTTGGGAACGCAACCCGCCACTAGGGGCCCCCAGGAGGGCTAGAACTCCCGCTCCGCAGCCCAATCCAGCCCCTTGGTGGGCCTAGTCCGCCCACGCTGCCCCGTGGCACGTAGATTGTACTGTCACAGAATACCTATGAACTGCCTCTCTACCCCTTTCACAAGCGCCGGCCGCCTCGGAACGATTTGCCTGTTCGCCGTATTCCTCGGCGCCTGCGCTAGTGAGCCTAGTGCAACCCCCAAGGCTGCTCTGCCTCTCACGGGGGTCAATGACGCCTTCGCCTGCGCTGCTCTCATTCAGTTGCCCGCCGGCGAGCCCATCGATGCTAGCGGCCTGCACAATACCTTTCGGCTCAGTGAGAAGATCGTCTCAGGCTCGGAGCCCATTGGGCGAGAGTCCTTTGAGCGGCTTACGCATTGGGGTGTAAAGACGGTGCTTTCCGTTGACGGCAAGGCTCCCGAGGCTGAGTTGGCTGCCAAGCACGGGCTCACATACGTGCACATTCCTCTGCACTACAAGGGTATCGACGAACAGACTCTCCTCCGGCTGGCCAAGGTTTTTCGCGAATTGCCCAGCCCCTTCTATGTCCATTGCTTCCACGGACGCCACCGCGGCCCGGCTGCGGCCGCCGTGGGGCGGTTGGTTGTGGACCAAGTATCCCGGCAACAGGCACTCGCCGAAATGCGTCAATGGTGTGGCACGTCCCCTAAGTATGTTGGTCTCTATGAAGCGATAGCGCATTCGCCCATGCCCTCATCCAGTGCGACCGCCCAATTGGACTGGGTCCCCCCAACACAAATGGAGGTCGGTAGCTTTCGCCGCAACATGTCCGACCTCGCACGAGTCTATGATGAATTACTGCTTGCCAGCGAACTGGGTTGGTCCACGAGCGCTGAACACCCAAACCTGCAAGCATCAAGCTCGGCCCTGCGCATGCGAGCCCTCTTCCAGGAACTGATGATGCTAGGCGAGGTTCAAGAAGGTCCCGCCCAACAGCTCGCCTGGGTTGAAGACAGCCTGGAGGCCAGCACCCAAATTGCACAGGCCCTTCAGATGAATCCACCCGGTCCAGTAGGACGTACCGAAAGCGCTCTTGACCGTATCAGCCAAGCTTGTAGCGACTGCCATCGCGAACATCGCAATCACTAACGACCACTGACACCGACCATTCTTGGCAAGCGTGGCGGATTCAACTAGAACAACCCCTGCTGACCACGAACGCGGGTAATCGGCGCCAAATGCGGAAAGGCCTCCACGAGTTCCTGGGTCGCAGCAACGGGTTCGCGCCCCCCCAACAGCCAGCGCAACTCCAAGGCATTGGCTAGAGCCTGCCCGCCGAAGTGATTATTCGTAGCCACCAGAGTCTCTTCGCTTTGAGCAGCGACGCGGTCGATTCGGTGGGCAATCTCCCCCAATTCTGGTGGGGAATACAAATAGTTGTAACGCTCATCACGGCCCACTCCCGACCGAAACCAATTCTCCGAGTTTCGGCCATGCAATCGAACGTAACCCAACCGTCCTACGCAGCGATGCGATGAAGGAGGGTGGTTCCAAGACGCTGGCAAATCCACGTGAGCAAGGGAGTAACCAAGACCCTCAATCGTTGACAGGGCGGGGGGCTCAAACCAACTTCTATGGCGCACCTCAAGAACCAGAGGAAGTCCCTCAAACAGGCGCGCGATCAAGGCTAGGCGCAAGGTCTGATTGTCGCCTTCTTGAAAGCTTACGGGGAACTGGACAAGTACAGCCGCAAGGAGCTGCTTACGACGCAGGGGCTGTATGCCCTCTAACCAACGCTGAGCGACCCGTTCCAGCTCCATGGGGTCCTCTGGAAGGGGCTTGTGCGTAAAGTCCTGCAGTAACTTGGCTCCAAACCGAAAATCGCTCGACCCCTCGACACGGCGGACCCATCGTTGGCAGTTCCTAGCCCGCGGTTGGGCGTAAAACGTACTGTTGATCTCAACGTAGTCCGCGAGTCGAACGATCAAGTCGAGGGGGTGAAAGCTGGACGGGTGCGGCGTGGGATAGACTGGGCCTTCCCAGTCCGGATAACTCCAGCCTGCGGGCCCAACCCGGATCACGGTGCAAACTCCGTGGTGTGCTGAGCCTCTACTTCATCCACCCAACCCTCCCAGTCCGGCGCTAACCCCAAGTGGCTGAAGGCCTTCCTTTCTGCCGCCCTAATCTGAGTACGAATCTGCGAGGAGTACTGGCCCAGTGCATCCCCGCTTACATCACGAGGCACGTGGATGGGTTCACCGCAACATGTCACCAACCGTGACCCCAAGCGGGGCAGGGTATAGCGATCCCATGTGTCGAGTCGGCGCGCCCGATCGACACCAAACCCGATAGGTAAGACGGGGCGCCCTGTTGCACGAGCCATGAACGCAGCTCCTGGCGACATGGAGTGCATCGGTCCCCGAGGGCCATCTGGGGTCAAGGCCACATGCTTGCCACCCTTTAGACACACGAGCATCTCACGCAGCGCGCGCACGCCTCCCCGGCTTGATGAGCCTCGAATGATCTCATAACCGAGCTTTTGAAGGATGGCCGTCGCCATGGACCCATCCTCACTCGCCGACACAAGCGCCGCGGTGTTGCCCGGCCGATAGAAAGGAGAGGCAAGCACCCCGCGCCCATGCCAGAATGCCAGGATCAGGGCAGAGTGCTCCCGCTCCGCCTGCTCGCGGATTTGAGCATTGAGCTCCGTTTTCTGGCAGCTTGCTGCGAGGGCCTGGATCGCCACAGCGCCGAAGCGTTGGCCCAACCATCGACCGCCCTTTCGGCGCAGGCGTCGTACAGCCTGCTGAGAGGGACTGCGCTGAGTCCTAGGGGCGATACTTGTTGGCGTGCGGGTCATGACCGCGACCATACGCTATTTCCAAGGAGTCTCCTCAAAGAGTGTCCTTGGCCACGCTTAGCGGATCTCGAAGGTCTCTGTCGTGCCCACGGTGGGCAGGGACTCTGAGGAGACATCGGGTGCTCGCTCTGTAGAAAAGAACAACACCGGGGCCGCCACGCACAACAGGGCGAATTCAGGCCCGAAGGATGAACGCTGGTACATCCGCACACCACCCTCTGTCACTGTCTTCCAGCTCAAACTCGGCTCAAAAAAGCTTACAAGGTGATCGACTGAAGGGAGTGATTCCGGATCAACGGGCAGGTCCGCAGCAGCACCCAGTGATGCCATAGCTTTGGCTCCACCATAAACAGCGCCGAGGAATCGTGCCCAATCAGCCTGGCCCACCTCTGTTACCAAGGGTGGAACCCCCTCGATGATCACGGGCTCGGCTCCATCCTCCTTCAATGCCCTGCGCAGTTCGCGCTTAGTGTGATTGGGAAGCGTCGTGAGGATGGCGCGATCATCGAGAACGGCCAGACACGGACGAAAGAAGCCACCGAGGTCGACCGGAATCGTAGAGACCTCCGGCACGTCCGCTTGAACAGTGAACAGAGCCTTGCCCCGATACTCATCCTGGGTGATGTGAAGCCAATCTAGCCCCTGCGATTCAGCCCAAGTGACAAGTCCATCCAGTCCTCGCTTGAACTGTGCTGCATCGGCGAGGGTAACAACGGCAATCACTGGCGGCGCCGAGAGGAGAGTCTTGGGCTTTGGAAGCCCGACGGCCACCAAGGTGCCCAAGGGCTCGAAAAGGTCCGCCTCAAAACCCAATTCGTCGGATTGACCCACCGCACCCAATGCACCGCGCACCAGTTCCCGAAGAGAAGGTTTGTGAAGCGATGACGCCCAGCGCACCATCACGTCATCGGGGAGCAGGTTGAGCGCCGTGCCCTCAAGGGGAGTCGCCGAAAGCACCTTGGACGATGCCGACTGGATCTGTGGATAGGAGCCCTCCGTCACGAAGAAGCCCTGGCCGGTAATCACAGTCCTCCAGTGCCCCCCGCGCAGGAGCATGGACAGGTTGGCTCCAAAGAGTGCCTCGGCCATGGCGGCCATTCCCAAACCGGCCTCCAGCCCCTCGCCCGCCCCAGGAGTCGTCCCAGAGACCGTCTCCGCGGACCTGGGGGACCCCGCACGACTGAGCCACTCGAGAAACACCGTGCCCGATGCCTCAAGGGAGATTCCCCCCAAGCCAAGACGACTGGATGTGAGCCCCTCTTCATTTCCCAGCAAGCGGCCGAGCAAGCGTTCCGTCGGCTCACTCCCAAACAGCGCGATGACGTGGGACCCAAAAAGAGCAACCCGTGGATTCCCCGTAGCCCCTTCCTGGAACGACAAGACCTGGACCCGGCTCGACTGCGTCATCGTGATCGGCAAACCAGAACCCGACACGGCGGCAACCAACAGATTGAACGCAGCACTCGCTGCCGGACCATCCACGAATTCCATCTCGATCTGTCCGTGCCACTGCTCAAGAACAGCTTCATTGCTAGTTGCACTGAGAATCCCAGCCACAAGCCCCCCCTCGGGCATCGACACCGAGAATGAAAGGGCTGTCAGTCGATCGAGGTGAGGCAAGATTGCAGGCAAGTCTCCCGCAAGAACGGCCTCTTCATAAGCACTCCTTGCCAAGCTGATAGGATCGAGGCGTTCCTCACCCGTCAGCCCCCCAAGGGCTCGCTGAATTCCCTCATCGGCTGCGAGCCGCGCAAGGGCCGTGGTGCCATACGCTTCCCGCAGACCCATCACGTCCGGCATGGAGCCAAAAACAGTCGCCTCGGGGCTGTGATGCTCTATGTGCTTTTGAGCCCCTGCCCAATTGGGGGCCATAAGGAATCCGGCGCAACAGGCCAATCGAAATACAAAAGGAATCGTCTTGTTCATGGGATGGTCTTGCAATCTAAGCTGAATGGAATCGAGAACTATAGGCCAGCGAATGCCCGTAATTCGTCTTCATGATTTTCGATAGAGTCTTGGAGCTTGCCGAATAAATCCTTCGTCTTTTTGCCCTCGCGTAACGCTGCTTTAAGCTCCCCGTGAATCGCGGTCACCTCTGAACACCCGCCATCAACAATGAAGGACACCAATAGGCCAGCTGCGCTCACCTGGGTGCCTAGGCTCCGGTTGCTAGGAGAGAGTTCCATATCAAAGATGGGGCCAAGAAACGTCAGGCCGCCTTGTTTTTTCAGGTTATCCACCGCCCACTTGCGAGTCCACCAAGGATCACCGTTGCGCTTCACTGAGTTGTCTTCAAAGTACCGTGATCCGTAACTCGCTGCCCCCCAAGAAAACCACGCTGGTACGGTTTTTTCTTTATAGAATTTCGAAACATAGTCCGACCGATAGCCCTTTTTCTGCAGAGTCGCGACGGCCTCTTTACTCGGATCCATGGCATCCGAAAAAGAAAGGCCAAAGGCCATTCTGGCCGCGTGCACACCATAGAGATCTCCGTTCGGTGCGGTCGTATCCCAGAAGGAAGCACCGGCACCGAGGTAGGTCTTCCCTGAATCCACAACCCAGCTCTCCATGAACGAATAGCTCAAGGCTTCAATCAGTCGCCGCCCGTCTGCCGCAGGCCGGCCACGTGCGGCCTCAGCTCCGAAAAAACCCATCTGGTCTGAGCTGCGGAATAAGGCCACTCGCACCGGCTCCAAGGGCGCCATTCCGTAAACCTTGACCAAATCTCGATAACAGCGCTCAAGATGGTCAATGGCCTCGAGCGCCGTTTTGCGAGGGCACGACGTCCACAACTCAAGATGCTCACTGGGGATCACCCAACACTTGCTGAACCGGTTGTGATACTTATCTGCATCTTCCAAAGAAAGCCAGTCTTCACCGCACTTCCAGAGTCCCTCTTGCATCTTTGGCTGCTCCCCGGGAGAGATCCAAATCAAGTCTTGGCGCACCCAGCCCTCCTCCATTCGCTTGGCATCTTCAGGTGTGACCCAGTCACCCTCTGGGCCCCGGATCAACCCTTGTTCCAAGAATGGAAGGTCTCCCGGCTCGACCCATTCTCCCTTATGTTTGACCAAGCCTCGCGCCTTAGCGTTCGCATCGCGTTCCTTGGCAAGAGCCTTATCCAGTGATTTTTGGCTTGTGTACCAGCGGCCGTTGTGACGTTGATGCCCCAGTGCCTTGCGAGCTTCGAGATGGTCCGTATCAGCCTTGATCACGGCGCGCAGAGTCTGCTTGGCAGAGGTGTCGCGGCTTGTGTCCACACACCAGCGGTATAGCTTCCAAAGTGCAGCCGCATCACCTTCGGCAGCCGCGAAGCGCTTTTCAAATTCTGCGTCCGCAAGGTGAGAATCACCCTTGGCTATTCGGTCAACCTCCGAATGGACGGCCGGGGATGAGTGCGGTACTGCGGGCATCGTCCCGAGTACACAGAGAGCAAGGGTTAGGGCAGTTGATTCCATGTTGAGTCTTCTTGGTTGCTCGGGTCCCAAACATTGACTCACACCATAACCTCAAGCCCACCCTAGGGACCGTCAAAGCGCCAAATCAGGCGAATAGCTGGGTGTTCGTGTGGGGTTCCAGACTCTTGTGCCCTTGTGGCCTGACCCCGAGTGCCCATAGAATGCCGCCCTCCCTGCGAGCCCTGTATCGACCGCGTACCTGCGAGCGGCCCCTTTATTGATCGTCCGCAATCCAGGTTTGCTTGCAGCCGCCAGCACCTCAAACCCCAGACCTGCCCCTACGGCAATTCCATGGCAAGTTCCAATCCCAAGCACAAGTCGGCCACCGAGGTCACAATCGTTACCGAGGAAAAATCAGCCCTCGCACAAATGGTGGATCGGCACTGGCGCACGGCTGCCTTGCTGGCCTTGGCCTTGAGTGCCTGGGTGCTCTACAGCGAACACCAAGAAGACCAGGCCAAACAGTCCCAGGGTGACCAGTGGGATGTTCTCGGAGACGCCGCTGTGACTGGGGAGCCCCAAGAACTCATGAAAGCCGCGCAAACCTCCCTTGCCGACACAGGCCTCGAAGGCTGGGCTGCCCTTTCAGCCGTCGCGCCCCTCGTTCAGGAGCGTGATTATTCCGCCGCACTTGAAGCTGTGGCCTCTGTCCAATCTGCAGCAACCCCACTTTTGACCCAATTACCCCTGCCAATTGGTGCAAATGGTGCAGAAGTCGCGATCACAGATCGTTTGAAGGCTGCCATTGCTAGCCAAAGTGGCCAGGATGAGGCGCTAGGGGGGATTTTTGAGAATCCCGCGCCTCCCGAGGGAGCCCCCGTTGTTGAGCTTGACATCAGTATTGGAGGCCAAAACCACACGGTAGCCATCGCCCTCTATGCTGATGAAGCGCCCAAGCACGTTGAGAATTTCATCGAACTTGTTGAGTCCAACTATTACGAGGGCACCAAGTTCCACCGCATCATCAAGGACTTCATGGTCCAGGGTGGCGACCCCAATACCAAAGATCCTGCAAAGGGAATGGAAACCTGGGGTCAAGGCGGGCCGGAGTACAAGATTGAATCTGAAGCAGGTGACCTTGTTCATTGCCAGTACGTCGTGGCAGCAGCCAAGGGCAACGAGCCTCAAAGCTCGGGATCTCAGTTCTACATCACCACGGGAAGTCCCCACCACCTGGATGGAGTGCACACCGTTTTCGGCTCCGTGATCGAGGGCAGGTCCGCAATTGACCTTCTAAATTCTTCGGCCATCCGCCCGAACGAGGCGGCCACCCGAGACATTCCAGAAGATCCAATTCCCACCATCGTGGCGGCTCGCATTCGTTAGATTCAAGAAACAGCCTCTGCCTCCTGGAGCCACACTCGCGCCCGCAACCCCCTCAAGCACAGCCCATTATAGGAAGTTGCTTTTGGGCTTGGCCTCATTCGGCCCCGCTCTGTAGACCTAGTGCCCGCTAACTCCCTGTGGTTGTTGGCTGCACGCTTGCTGGCCAATCTACAATCAAGCCTATGGGTGCCGGCTCGCCCCACAATGAACATGGAGGCAGCCACCTCACAAGTACCATGCTTGCAAGCATCTGGACCTGCCAGGAGAGGGCCACTCCCTAGTTGTTCCACGTGGAACAATTCACTGCAACGACGCAACCCTGCGGGGTCTGAAGGGGCCTCCCTATTCCCCTCGATGCGCTCATCGCCCGCCTCTCTCCAGTAACGAGTCCCGTGTCAACCCCGACCGTTATCCACTAAGGATCCACCCTCGGCGCAACCCGCCTGTCCGGCCTTGACCCCCCCTGAGAGGTCCCAGGGCTTGGTTTTCAGCCTACGCCGGAACGGGGCAGACCTTTCTCCACAATCCGATGCTCCCCCCCAGCCGCCTGGATTCCCCAGATTCCAGAGAGTGTTCCACGTGGAACACTCCTAAGGTTCTTCGGAATACCCCTGGTGTGGCCCTCCAGACAGACCCTCTAAAGGAGGTCCTTAGGTGCGAGAGCCTGGGTTAGGCGCTCAAGCTCTTCACGATTGTGATAGTGCAGAACGATCTGACCCTTATAGCCATCACGGTTGTTCAGGGATATCTTGGCACCCAGGGAGGAGCGCAACCGCCCCTCAAGCTCGCGCACCCAAGATGGCTCCGGGTTCGCACCTGTCTCGGGGGCCTTGCTTGCGCCAGAGGCAGGCCTAGCTTGCTCCTTGACTAGAGACTCGACCTCGCGAACTGACAACTCCTTGCGCACGATCTGGGCCAGGAGAGCAGCGATGGACTTGGGATCAGGAAGTCCCAAGAGTGCCCGGGCATGGCCCATACTTACCAAGCCCGCAGCCACGGCGTCCTGCGCTTCTTGTGGTAAGTCCAGTAACCGCAAATGGTTAGCAACTGTTGCCCGCTTGAGGCCCACAGAATTCCCAACCTGCTCCTGAGTCATGGAGGCGCGCTCCATCAACGCCTGGTAACCCTTGGCGCGCTCAATGGGATCAAGGTCCTCACGCTGTAGATTCTCAACTAAGGCCAGCTCGAGGGAGCGGGCATCATCGACATCTGCGGCCTGCCGAACGGGAATCGTGCCAAGTCCAGCGAGGCGAGCAGCTCGCCAGCGACGCTCCCCGGCCACGATCTGGTAACGCCCACCCACTGCACGAACACAGATCGGCTGGAGAATGCCATGTTTGGCAATGCTCTCCCGCAGGGAGTCGAGGGCTTCATTCGAGAACACCTTGCGAGGTTGGTCGGGATTAGGAAACACCTGTTCGATGTCAACCATGGCCAGCTCCTTGGAGTCCTCAGCATGATGCGATTCAGGTTTGACGACCGGCGAAGTCTGCTCGCCACCCAACAGTGCTCCAAGCCCCCGACCCAATCGACGCTCCATGGTTGCTCTCCTCCCAGTTTGCTCTGCCATCTCCGAACAAGAATGTTCCACGTGGAACACACCAGTAGAATGCCCTGAATTGGGAAAACTCTCAACCCGCGGCGTGCTAGGTTTTGAGGGCTACTCTGCCCCAACACAGTCCCGTGAACTACCCCATAACCATGCGGTGGGCACTCGCCACCCTCGCTCGCAACCCATTGGCCTGGCTGCTCGTGTTGGTGCTTGCGTCGGTCTGGCCAGGAATCGCCACCCTGAGCCCTCTCGGTCTCGCCACATCAAAAGCGACCCCCGCCGGGGTTCTTTACGAAGTTGCATTTCTAGCCCTGCTCCTTGCACACCTTGTGTCCCTCAGTTGGATGCACCGACTCGAGTGGCACACGCACACCCTGCCCGTCATGCGCCGGATTGGGCTAGCGCTCTCCACCAGCTCTTGTGCTGCCGTCGTACTGCTCTGTGCGGGAATCGGGCCTGCCTTCGGGCTTGGGGCCTTGGAGGGGGTCGAAAACAGCGAGATGCTAAAAGTCTTCGCCAGTTTCATCCTCACCCATCTACACCTAGCAGCCCTCCAGTTTCTCTTAAGCGCAGCCCCCCTCGCACCCCAAGCTAGGTTGCTTAGCCTCATCTGCCTCGCCTGGATCCTACCCGCCGTACTTGCGGCTGCGCCTTTGTTCCACGGGGTCCTCCCTGCCCTAAGGGTTCGACAATACCTGACGTGGGCCAAGGGGTCCGCCGAACTCGAATTGAGCTCGTGCCCGACTATCCTAGCCCTCTGGCTGGCAGGCTTCCTACTCTGCTCGCGGACGCGCGGGCCCCAGAGGCCCTAGGCTCCGCGCAAGTAACTGAGCTCCGCAGGCAAGACATCCAGACCGTGTTCGCCCAGACCGTATTCAAACAAGAGGGCAATATCGCGCAGGGGGTGCTCGTCTCCCCGAAAGACGAAGTGCTTGTTTTCGGGGTTTGACCCCACGCAGATCATGACCTCTAGAATGGACCCTGCGTTGCATGTGACCCCGTCAACCTCCAGCTCAACGGGGGTCCCGTAGTGATTGATGATTGACACGAGGAGGGAAACCGGCCGCGCATGCATGACAAGCCCCCCCCCCAAGTCGGCCTCAAGCACCTGCAGGTTTGTGTAGGTGGGCAGCAACTCCTCGGCCAGGGCCCGGCCCTGAGCCATGAATCTTCCCGCCCAGCGCAACAATACATTCACGATCACATGGGAAACCTGGTGGCGGGGCGCCAAGCGAGACAGGCTACCTCTGGCCCCCTCATCTCGCACCTCGCTCTCATGCCTTTCAAGAAAGTGCACGAGGGGTGTCAGGGCTTCAAGCAGGTGCAAGCTGGACGACACATGTCCCCGCAAGAGCGGCAAACGCTGGTCTTCGGCCTCTAAAACGGTATTACAAATGTAGGTGTCGTAGGTCGATTGAAGGTTGTGAATCGTCGCTTCATAAACACGTGCGGTCGCTTCTGTGCAGCTATCCCTCAAGACCGCATCGCGCTTGGCGGGGTCGTCCACTAACCCCTTTGGAGTGCCCTCATCCAGCATGGTGCAAGCCTCGAGGTACTTGGATGCCACCTCGGCAATACGGGGCTCCTCGTCTTCGATGTGCTCAAGACCCACATCGATCGGCAGCCGAAATCGGACAACTGGAAAAATCGACTCTCCTTCAGCGTGGCCTTCCTCGGGTATAGGAACACCGTGCCCCTCGGACTGTGCCCCAATCTCCCCCAGAAGGGTCACCAAGATCTCACGCACCCAAGCTCGCGCACCCTTAATCTCTTGGCGAGCACGATCCGCATCCACATCGGAGAACGCATCCAGTGCTCCATAGCCTTCCACCCGCCGAGCTAGGTGCTCTAGGGACAGCCCGGCCATGGCAAAGCCCCGAACGGAAGCCACCAGCTCGGTGATGGCCGCATAGGTCTGATTCTGCCTGGCCCCATAGTCGTCGAGAAACGACTCCAGTTCATCCGCCTCCGAGTAGAGGATGAAGTACTGGCGCTTAGTCCAGGCCGCGCGGCCGGTGGAGCCCAGGGTGTTAGTCAGGCGCAGTAAATCCTGGGCACGAGAAGCAAGTAGATTGGCAAAGTCTCGCTCTGGGACAAGTTGTTCGAGGGAGCCTTCTGGGGTCTGTCCAAGCATAGTGATCGCGGAGGCCGAGCCCCGTCGAGAATACTGTACCAAGAATGTGTCCCCGGCCGCTTTTTTGCAAGAAACTCGCTCAAGAGATTCGCCGTTTGTGGCCGATTTTAGGAGTACGCAAATGGCCCGCCCGGGCCTCAATCCCCGCATCCCCACTTCAGCCCCACCCCCGGGGCCAGGAGCCTTCCCATTTCTGCCGAACGCTGTCTCGAAACCTACCTCGTTGAAATCAACGAGGTTTCCCTGCTCACCGCGGACCAAGAGAAGGCCCTCGGCCGTCGAATCCAAGACGGCGACCCTGAAGCCCGCGAACACCTGATCCGCGCCAACCTCCGCCTCGTCGTGTCCATCGCGAAGATCTACGCCGACCGAGGGCTCACTCTGCAAGACCTCATCGCTGAAGGGAATATTGGCTTGATCAAGGCCGCAGAGAAGTTTGACCCCGAGGCTGGCTGTCGCTTTTCCACCTACGGCACCTGGTGGATCAAACAGTCCATTCGCCGGGCCCTCACAAACACGGTCAAGTCGGTGCGCGTTCCTGGCTATATGGCTGAGATGATGTCTAAGTGGCGCTCGGTCTCCGCAGAATTGGCCTATGTACTCGGTCGCGTGCCGACTGTCGAAGAGGTCGCACAAGAACTCGGAGTAGCTCAAGAGTCATGGGCCCTGCTCAAGCGCACCATCGAAACCAACGGTTCGGGTAAGCAGGTCTCCCTCGATTTGCTCTCTGAGAACCAGGACACGGTGGAGGACAAGCGCTCAGAGGACCCCGAGCAAGTCATGGCCCACCGCGATATTCTCCGGCACTTGACAGAGCTGCTCTCCACCATCGACGAGCGGGAAGCAACCATCCTGCGGCTTCGCTACGGACTTGAAGATGCAAGTGGTGAGCCGATGACCCTCAAGGAGATAGGCAAGATCGTCGGACTGACGCGCGAGCGTGTGCGTCAAATCGAGCTCGACACACTACGCAAATTGTGCTCCATCATGGAGCCCAACTAGACCTAGAGGGGTTTAGGGCATGGGGGCTAGACTAGCCACCATGCCCTCCATCCCCAACAGCAACGAAGACTCAGGGCAAGCCAGTACCCTCCTCGCCCGGCCCCCCAAGCAGCCTCCTGGGCCAGTACGTCCCGGAACGGCCCTATACGTCCACCTGCCGTTCTGCGTGGTGAAATGCCCCTACTGCGACTTCTTTTCAGTCGAATCACGTGGGCAAGACAGGCAAGGCACCCTTGAAGCTATTCTTGCCGAAGCACGACTGCGCGCCCCCCAAGACCCTGTGTCCTTGTTCTTGGGAGGCGGCACACCTTCCCTTCTGAATGAGAAGGAACTGTGCATGCTTCTGGACGGACTCGATGCGATTTGCGGCTGGCGTGCCAGCGCGTGCGAAGTGACGGCCGAGTGCAACCCTGAAAGCCTAGATGGCCCCAAGGCACGACAACTTGTGGAGTTAGGTGTCGGAAGACTCTCCTTAGGACTCCAATCCCTCGACCCCAACGGTCTGCGGTTCTTGGGAAGAGCTCACGACCGCCCCATGGCTTTGGCTGCATACGAAGCTGCCCGCAGCACGTCCGCCGAAGTCAACGTGGACATGATCTATGCCCTGCCCGGTCAAAGTCTTGCCATGTGGGAGGCAGAACTTGCTGAAGTACTTGCACTCAACCCCGACCACCTCTCCGCCTACAATCTGACCTTTGAGGCGGGTACACAGTTAGAACTGCGCCGCTCTCGCGGAGAAGTCGTGCCCGCCGACGAAGAGGTGGAATTGGCCTGCTTCAATCTCACCCGAGAACTCGCCGCGACAAGTGGCTTGGAGGCTTACGAGATCTCGAACTACGCCCGGCCTGGAATGGAGTGTCAGCACAACCTGACCTATTGGGCTAATGGGGAGTATGTGGGTCTGGGGCCTGGCGCATCGAGCTATGTGAATCGAGTGCGCTGCGCCAATCCCCGCGGGCTCGCACCGTATCTGCGCTGGGTGGCCTCCGATGGGCACGCAACCCTCACGCGCGAAGAGCTGTCCGGTATTCGGCGCCTCGGAGAAACATGGTGGCTGGGACTGCGGCGGGTGAAGGGAGTGGAGCCCGGTGAGGCCATTCAGGCAGCGGGGCTGACCATGGGCCAGGGGTCCGAAGCGGAGTGGGTCCAAGACCCGGCCCTCGCCCTCGCCCATGATCTGGCCAAGGTTGGTTTGCTGGAATCCCATCAAGGTCGTTGGAGGCTGACTCCAGCCGGCTGGCCTTTGGCTGATGGGGTAGCTAGGCAGTTCCTTGAGTTGAACGACTCAAACCGCCCCTCGGCCCCCACCCAGCCCACCTACCCCTAGGGGACGATTGCCGCAGAGCAAGGTGTCGCCCAGTAGAAGTCTTTTGTGTGGCTCCTCGCCCTGAGCTTTGCCAAGGTGCCCCTATCGTGGCACTCCCCAATCAAACTCCTTCTCCTACGCCGCCTCTCCGGCACACAAAGCGTGGCTTTTTCCTGCGCGGGCTCGCCGTTGTCTTGCCTGCGATGCTGACGGTTTTTGTCTTCGTGAGCGTCGCTCAGTTCGTACAGCGCTACGTAGCAGGCCCCGTCAACCAGTCCATTTACGCCGCCCTAGAGAGCAACCGGGCTGGGTGGGAGATTCTCAGTTGGGTTGGCATCCACCCCCACGAACCGCGCTTCCTACTGAGCCAAGAGGACCAGTGTGAGCCTGTTGCCCTCCTCTGGCAACAATATGGTGGGCCCAGCCAGGCGCCGTTTCTTGATGCGTTGGAGCTTTACCGTCAGGACCACCAAGGATTCGTGCGCGACTTGCACACCCACGGGATCGACCCCTCCCTTCTGCGCTCCAGCGTAGAAGACCAGGTGGGGATTTGGGCCGGCGTACTGATTGCGGCGGCTCTCATTTTGGTCGTGGGATATCTCACAAGTGGATTCCTCGGCCGAGCCCTCATCTCTGGAATCAACCGCGCCCTCTCGCGCCTTCCTTTGGTCCGGTCCGTCTACCCGCACGCCAAGCAACTCGTAGACTTTTTCCTGTCCGACAAAGAAATGGAATTCGATGCCGTCGTGGCAGCGCCCTATCCAAGCCCCGGCATTTGGTCCATAGGGCTCGTTACGGGCAAGGGACTCGCAGTTCTTGACCAGGCCACCGGGCAAGAGATGATCGCCGTCTACATTCCATCTTCTCCCCTGCCCATGACCGGCTACACCGTCTTCATTCCAGCGAAAGACCTCACCCCCCTTGATTTGACCGTTGAGGAGGCTTTCCGCCTGGTCGTCTCAGTCGGAGTTCTCACGCCAGAAGGACAGGCTGCACACCACCCTGCGGCTGGCCCTTCGGCTCGCAAGGACTGAGCCCCCCACAGGGCCGCAACCGGCGCTCCACACTCTCGCCTAGGCCCCCTGTGCACGGGCAGAGTTCGATTCCCTGCCACTTGAGCCACGCTGGGCCCGAGCATCTTTGCCTCCCGCATGCGGGGATTCAACCAGCCTAGAGCGCCCTCGAAACAAGGGTAGCCACAGGCCCCCTGCCCACCCACAATACGGGCCCATGAACTACGCCGACCGCCTTGCCCAAGCCATCGCCACAAAGGGCAACCCCTGCCTGGTCGGGCTCGACCCACACCTCTCATTGCTCCCGTCAGAGTTCAAGGCGGCACATGACCCCTCGGCCACACGAGCTGAGTGCGCCCGGGACGTTGAGTCTTTTCTGGTGGGCATCCTCGACACCGTCTGCGACCTAGTTCCTGCAGTAAAACCCCAATCCGCTTTCTTTGAGCTCATGGGCCCCGATGGAATCGCCGCCTGGGAGTCCATTGTGAAGGCAAGCCATGAACGTGGGCTGCTCGTCATCGGAGACGCCAAACGCGGTGACATTGGCAGCACGGCGGCTGCTTACGCCCAAACATTCCTCACCGGTGGACCCGGCGCTGATGCCAGCACCCTGTGCGACGCCCTCACCGTCAATCCCTATCTCGGGGGCGACTCCATCGAGCCCTTTCTCGCAGCCTGTGACCAAGCCGATGCCGGCCTGTACATCCTCGCGCGCACATCGAACCCCTCAAGTGCCCAGTTCCAAACCCAAGGCACGCCCACCCTGTGCGAGAGAGTTGCGGACTCCATAGAAGAGTGGGGCGCAGCGCTGCGGGGCACCTGCGGACTCTCCAGCATCGGAGCTGTCGTAGGAGCCACACACCCCACAGAACTAGCCGCCCTACGAAAGCGCATGCCCCACGCGCCCTTGCTCTTGCCCGGTTATGGCGCTCAAGGGGCAGGGGCGGCTGAGGTAGCTGCCGGGTTCACCGAGGATTGTCAGGGAGCACTTGTGAACTCGTCTCGTGGCATCCTGTTCGCCTATCGCCAGCAGCCCGACCTGCACTGGAAAGACGCCGCGCGTCAAGCGGCCGAAGCCATGGCCGCTGACCTGTGCGCAGCACTCTCCCCCACTAACTAAACGGCAAGCCCCTGCGTGACCCTTCACCTTGAACACCTCGCCGCGGATGTCTTGGGTCTCAATGACACCGTGCGCCAAGCCATTTCAAAGGGCGAACTCGGCAGCTTACGCCTTGCGAGCAGGCTTACGGATATCCCCACCCCGCCAGATCATCTAGATCTGGCCGAGCGAGAGTGGCTTGCCAGCTCCATCCTCGAAGGTCACCGTTTTCATGAGCTCCCCAAACGGGCTCTAACTTCGATTAACTCCCTGGCCCAAGCAGGAACATTCTGTGTTCTCACGGGCCAGCAGCCGGGTCTATGTGCGAGCCCCCTCTATAGCCTTTATAAGGCGTTGCAGGCCTGCCGGCTGGCTACGGATCTCTCCCGCTCCACTGGCCGTCCCGTGGTTCCTGTTTTTTGGAACCATGGCGACGACCACGATATTGCCGAGGTCCATCATGCCGCCCAACTCAACCGCAATTTTGACGTTCAGCGAATCAAGCTCGCGGGCCTTTCTTCAGGTCGAACACCCCTCTCACAGATCCGTTTTGATGAACAAACCCACCACCTAGGAGCCACTCGCGCTCTCATCGCCGACCTGTTTGAGGAACACCCACACACCCCCGAGGCCCTCGACTTGTTCTTTCCCCGTGAAGGCGAGTCGTTCACGCGCGCCTTCACACGCACGATGAGCGCTCTTCTCGGACACCTTGGCCTCGTTGTCGTTGAACCTGACTGGATACGATCAGGGCTTTCTTCAGCCCTTGCGCAGATCATCAGCGGTGACCCTGTTCCGGCCCTCATGGAATCTAGTGCGAGCTGGGGCCCCGGAGGCCCCCCGATCGACCCGCAGACAGCAGCCCTCGTTTACCGGGTCACTGACGGACAACGCCGCGCTCTACGATCCTGCGCAGAGGGATTCGCATTTGATGACGAGCCCGGATCTCGAACGGCTTGCGAACTCGCCGCCCAGATTGCTAGCGAACACGCCCCATGGTCAGCCGGCGCCCTCCTGCGCCCCCTTGTCCAAGACGCTGTTTTCCCGACCCTCGCAACCATTGGTGGCTACGGCGAGTTGCAATACCACGCTCAACTCGGGCCCCTTCGGGCGGCCGCAGAACTTCCCTCGCCTCCCTTCGTCGCCCGAGTCAGCATGACCCTCGTCGAGCCGGACTTGGCTCAAGCCCTTGAGAAACTGAGTGCCTCGGCCCCAGGCTGCCCAACGAATTCACTCACCACACAGGTTCTCAGGAGCCGCGGACGTTGGACCCCCGACACCGCTAATTCCGCAGCGACCCAGACCACTCTTGCTGAAAGGCTCCACGATCAAGCCGATCGGTGCACCCAGGGGCTCAAAGAACTGCAAGGAGAGCTAGAGGATCTGCAGGCCAATCTGCGTGGAAACCTACAGCGCACAATCCGTGGGGTGCGCAACTCCATTGATAAACTTGCACAGAAAGTCGAGCGGGTCGAAGCGAACCAATCCGGCAGGGGGGCCCGGGTCTTGCGCCACATCAACCACTCCCTGTGCCCGAACCATCAGCCCCAAGAGCGGGTCCTTGGCCCTCTGCAGTTCTGCGCCCGCCATGGCTTCGGATGGATCGACGAGCTCTACCATGAGTTGCCCCCCCTCGGCTTTGAGCACCTTCTCGTTTACCTCCAGCCTGCAGCAACTGAAAAAAGCCGTCCAACCCAATGAGTGATCCAACCCTTCCCAAGCTTGACGCCCTCGTGATTGCCGCCCATCCCGATGACGCGGAAATCTCCTTGGGGGGCACCCTCTTGCGGCTGTGTGACGCTGGCCTCGCCGTAGGTGTCTTGGATCTCACCCGTGGCGAGCTGGGGTCTCGCGGAACGTCCGAAGAGCGGGCCTCCGAAGCGACCGCGGCAGGCAAGATTCTGGGCTTGACCCTACGCCACAACCTCGGGCTAAGCGATGGGCGGCTGGTCGCTGGAACCGAAGAGCGCGAGGCTGTAGCAGGCGTGTTGCGCGCTAGCCAGCCAGCCATCGTCTTGGCCCATCACGAAGACGATCTCCATCCAGACCATGTGGCAGCGGGGAGGATTGCGCGAGAGGGCTGGTACCTCTCGGGGTTACGCAGACTAGCCGAGCAGGCAGGTGACCGGCCCACATCGAGGCCCGCTCACCTGCTCAGATTCATGGGTCACCGCGACTTCCGCCCCACATTCATCGTCAACATCGACGAGGTTTTCGATCGCAAGCGCGCCTTGATCGAGATCTACAAGAGTCAATTCACACCCGATTCTGCCAGCGATGATGGCAGCCATTTCCTCTTCGGAGCAGACATCCTGCAGCGCATGGAATCGAAGGCGCGTTTCTTTGGCGAGCAGATCGGGGCAGAATGGGGTGAGCCACTATTGCACGAGGGGCCCTTTCCCCTAGGCCGCGGGGCACACCCCGCTTGGAGAACACTCATGGGTTCTCCTGGCCCCTCACGCTAGCCGGTCAACCCTGAATCCTCCCGGCTTTCCAAACCTGAGGGCCCTTCTAAAACCGCCTCGGGCTACACTGCTGCCCCAACGAAGACTCTCACTTGGACGAGCACTCCAAGCCAATGGGCCTCCGGCCCCGGAACGGGATGTAAACCGACACCATGCGACGCATTGCCATCATCAACCAAAAGGGCGGGGTCGGAAAGACCACCACCGCCGCGAACCTTGGAGCAGCCCTAGCTCTCTTGGGCCGGCGCGTCGTCCTCGTGGACTTGGACCCCCAAGCCAACCTTTCACTGCACCTCGGCGCCAACCTGGCCACTGGCGAGCCTTCCTCCTACGACCTCTTGGTGGGTGACAAGACCCTTCCCGAGTGCCTCCGGTCTACTGCAACCGACCGCCTCCAATTGCTCCCCGCCCACATCGATCTATCGGGCGCCGAACTCGAATTGGCGAGCGCCTTTGGCCGCGAGACGTTATTGCGTGATGGCATTGACGACTGGGAGAAACAGGCCGTGGAAACTGGCGGCCTTCCCCCTGCCGATTACCTCATCCTTGACTGCCCACCAAGTCTGGGTTTGCTTTCCGTCAATGGACTGGCCGCTGCCCATGAAGTCATCATGGCCCTGCAGACCGAGTTCTTTGCCTTACAAGGCGTGAGCAAGCTGGTCGAGATCCTCGATATTATGCGCCGTCGCATCAATCCCAGCCTCACTGTCGCCGGCATCCTTCCCACCCTCTACGACACCCGGCTTCGCCTTGCCCGAGAAGTTCTTGCGGAGATTCGTCGGTATTTTCCAGGACAAGTGTTTGCGCGCCCCATCCGCACCAACATCAAGCTTGCCGAGGCCCCGAGCCATGGAACTACCATCTTCGAGTACGCCCCTTCGTCCTCGGGCGCCCTCGATTACATGGTCCTCGCCAGGGAAATCATGGCCGCCGAAGACCAAGACCCAGACCTTGCCAAGCGAGAACTCAATGTTCCGTCCGTGGAGGAGGCGCAGGACTTGCTCAAAGCCATGGCACGGCCCAAACCAAAAAACCCCGCCGTCCGGCCCTCTCGGGGTTCCGCCGCCCAGGGCCGCAAGCCAGAAAACGAGATTGCACCGGCCATAGAATCTGCACCAGCCGAAACCCCTGAAGATTCTCAACCCAGCCCCGAAGGGCCTCTGGACGAGTTGCCCCCTGTAGAGCTGCAGCCCTTTGCAGAGCCGCCTCGCTCTGAATCGCAGGGAAACTCCGATTCCAAGCCCTGTCCGGCCCCCCCTACGGATTCCCCACAGAAACCCGCAGACGCCTTCAACAGCGGAAACCCAGGAGCCTCCCGGCCCAGTGCTAATGTCCACTCAAGCCCTGGGGGCGATGCCGTGAGTGTGACGACCCTAGAGCCCCCCGGCACCTGCGCCGAATCCTTGAACGAGGCCCCCGCAGGGGTTGCCACTGAGATCCCCACCCTTTCCCCAACCAAGCCCCAAACAATGACCCCTACGGGGCCCCTCGCTAAACCCCAACGCGAAGCCCAGCCCCCTTCACTAGAGGCGCAACCGGCTAGCCCCCCTCGTCCAGCGCATCAGGAGCCACCGTCTGAACAGCCAGTTAGCTATAACTTTAGGGGCGGTTATGGGGCGTCTCGCGCCCAAATGCCGACCAGGTCTCGCCTAGGTGCCCTCGGGCCAGCACCGCAACAGAGCCCCTGTCAGCCCTAGCAAAGATGGCTGCCCCTAGAGCGGGTCACGCAGATCATGGATTCTGACGATGTTATGACGATAGGGGTGCTTTGTCACCCAACCTATGGTGGTTCAGGGGTCGTCGCTAGCGAATTAGCCCTCTCACTCGCCGAACGCGGTCACAGGGTTCACCTCTTCTCCCACGGCGCGCCACCGCGGCTCGCAAGAGCCTCCGGCCCGGTGGAACTTCACGTCGCCCAGGGTGTGCCCTATCCCCTCTTTCACTCCACGCCCCACGACCTCGCAATCACCTCGGCCATTCTAGACCTGCACCAATCCCAGGGCCTCGACGTCCTCCACGCCCACTACGCCCTGCCCCACGCAATCAGCGCCCTACTCGCCCGGTCCGCCGCAGCCAACAGTGCAGGCCCACCCCCCCCGCGAGTCGTCACGACCCTGCACGGAACAGACATCACCCTGGTTGGCAACGATGCAAGTTACGCCCCCTTGATCCGATTCGCGCTCTCTTCAAGCGACGGGGTCACGGCTGTTTCCGATGACTTGGTGCGGCGCACCCATGAGAACTTCGGTCCCATCCAGCGCAGCCAACCCATCCGTGTGGTGCCCAACTTTGTCGACCTCGATCTCTTTCGCCCGGGTGTCGGCAAGAAACCCGAGGAAGCGTCCGCCACCGTTGTCCACGTCAGCAACTTCCGTCCCGTCAAGCGGGTGCCGTGGCTGATCGAGGCCTTCGCCCATGCTTGTTCTCTTTCGGCGGACAACCCCAGCGCTGCCCAATGGCGCCTACTCTTGGTGGGCGATGGCCCCGACCAGTCAAACTGTCACCGAATCGTCGATCGCCTAGGCCTTTCTAGCCGCGTCACCTTTCTTGGCATGCGCGATGCACTGCCAGAGTTGCTCGCACCCGCCGACGTCTACGCCCTCTCAAGCACCGAAGAGTCCTTCGGTCTGTCCGCCCTAGAGTCCATGGCCTGCGCAACCCCTGTCGTAGCCTGTGATGTGGGTGGTGTCGGTGAAGTCATCGAGGATGGAGAAAGCGGCTATCTAGTCCACTTTGAAAACCAAGAGGCCTTCGGCCAGCGCCTCGCCCAACTGCTCAGCTCCCCACGCCAAGCCAAGGCGATGGGATTGAAGGCGCGCACTCGGGCGGAAAGGCTTTTTTCACGAGATCGCATTGTCGATCAGTACGAATCCGTCTATCGGCAAGCTCATCGTGCGGACCAGGAAGGCGTCCTGTAAATGAAGCGCGTCTATCTCGACCACAATGCCACCACCCCCCTGCGACCGCAGGCCCAAGAGGTGCTGATCGAGCACCTGCGGAAACTGAACGGCAACCCCTCGAGTCTCCACCTGTCTGGAAGGGCCGCTCGGGCTGTCATTGATGAGGCGCGAGCCTGCGTGGCTGGCGCACTGGGGGTGTCCGAAGACAGCGTGACCTTCACGGGGGGTGGCACTGAAGCCAACAACCTCGCCCTACTCGGAGCGATGCGCGCCGCACAGCCTGGTGCGTCCCTCGCCCTGCTCACAACAGAACACGCATCCGTCCTCGAGCCCGCCCGACAGTTGCAGCGCGAGGGATACCCCCTGCGCTGGTGCTCGGTGGACGGAAACGGGCTCACGAATGCGGCTGCCCTAGCCGAACAGGCCTGCGGCGCCCACCTGGTCTCGGTGGCTGCGGCCAATAACGAAACCGGCGCACTTGGGCCCCTCCCCGGGCTTCGAACAGCCCTCGACGAGGCCTCCGCAACACAAGATTTCCCTCGAACAGCGATTCACACCGATGCCTCTCAAGCGCTTGGCAGAATTGACCTGCCCCTCACGTCCTGGGGGGTCGACCTCGCCACCCTCTCCGCCCACAAGGTCGGTGGACCTGCAGGTGTGGGAGTTCTGCTTCACTTGTCGGGCCCCCAAGCAACCCTGCCTCTCACACCCATCCTGCACGGCGGCGGACAAGAGAACGGGTTGCGGCCAGGCACCGAGCACCCGGCGGCAATTGCTGCTGCGGCGTGCGCCATCGACCTCGCGATCAAGGAAAGAAAGGAAGTTGCTTCTAGATGGAGGGAACAGATCAACACCCTGTGGAGTCAGCTCAAACGGGCCCTGCCCGAGGTTCGATTCATCGGACCAGGCCCGGGCTCAAACTCCCAACTCCCGAATACCCTCGCCGTGCACGTTCCAGGAACAGACGGCAGAGTCATCGTCACACGACTCGACTTGGAGGGGCTCGAAGTTTCGGCTGGCTCGGCCTGTTCAAGCGGCTCACTTGAACCGTCCCACGTACTCCAAGCCATGGGTTTAGGAAACGATGTGGCTCGCTCATGCCTGAGGCTTTCCCTCGGAAGGGAAACCTCGGAAGCTGAACTGTGCCGCGCCGTGGAGATCATGTCGAAAACTTTTGCTGCGAGCCCTAAGTCGAGCTAGGGGCGCACAAACCAACGTCTCGGGCGAGGGCTTTGTGGATAAGCGTTGACCCGCCACGGTTTCGTGGCAAAATGCGGCCGAGCGAGCCCCCACCACCGCACACTCCCGGCGTTATTGATGCACCTCCCCCCCCTCCTCAACTGAGGAAGAGTGGCCCAACCAACCCGCCCCGTGCCAACCCCTCCATCGGGCGTCCTCTCCGCCAACACGGTCCCTTGGCGGCCCGAGACAAGCCTCCTTGATTCTGTAGCCAGCCTTAGGTCAACCCGCGCACGCATCACCCGATTGCGGTAGGGAAGACCCTTCGAATGCGCCCAACGGGCCAGTCTCTACAAAATGGGGCTCGAGCCCACGCGGGCTCTGCAGGCTCCGCCGATCCTTGACCGCTCACCGCAAGACCCTCCCCTCCTCACCCCCCCCGCAACGGACTGTTTCCGATGACCGAAGTGCACCCCCTCGGCGCCGCCACAACCCAAGCTGCGCCACCCGAGGGCCAATCCATTTCCCCCCCAGCGGCCATGAGCGGGGAAGGGTCTGCGGAAAGCCCGCGGTGGGGCAGCGCTGCGTTTGACGACGCCCTTTGGTCAAGGATTCAAGAGCTCCTCCAAAAGCGCGTAGCCCCCGAGCAATTTGAAACTTGGTTTCGCCAAGCACGCATTCTAACAGAGGGCCAAGAAGGCCAAGACGCACGGGTGGTTCTTGCCGTCCTGAACGGCTATAGCCGTGACTGGATCGAAAAGTATTACAGCACCGCAGTAGAGGGCGCCGTCCACTCAGCTCTCGAACACAAATGCCCGGTGGTCATCGCAGAAGACCCCGAGGGAACCGTCCCCCCGAGCTCAGCCCGCCCAAGCCCGGCAAATGGCGCGAACCAGGCCCTATCCCCAGAACAAGGAGTCACGCAGGGAGCCGCAAAGGGATCCGCTCCAGCACCGCCCCACAGCCAACACCCTGGCGGCCTCCTCTGGAATAGCGATGTGATTCTCAGCCCCAAGTACACCTTTGAGAACTTCGTCGTCGGGCCCTGCAACCGCTTTGCCCACGCCGCCGCAGTGGGTTCAAGTGAGCGGCCCGGCGCCAACTACAACCCCTTCTTTCTGCATGGCCGTAACGGAGTCGGAAAGACTCACCTGTTGCAGGCCCTGTGTTATTCCATCCTTGAGCGCCAACCCGACGCTCGCATCCTATACCTCTCCTGCGAGACCTTCGTAAACCACTTCATTAGCGCCTTAGAAAACGGTGATCTCGACGAGTTCCGCAACAAGTACCGCTCTGTCGATGTGCTCGTTGTCGACGATATCCACATTCTAGCTAACAAGGAGCGCACTCAAGAGGAGTTCTTCCACACGTTCAACGCTCTCTATCAAAGCGGCAAGCAGCTTGTCTTTTCATCCGATTCGCCCCCCAAAGAGATTCCTACCCTCCAGGCGCGACTGACTTCGCGCTTTGAATGGGGCATGACGACTGAAGTAGAGCCCCCCTGTTTTGAAACACGCATGGCAATCGTCAAGCGCAAGAGTCGCGACCAGGGCCACGAGCTTCCCGATGATGTGGCCCAACTGATAGCAGAACAAATTGACGAAAACGTACGCATGCTCGAGGGGGCCGTCACGCGCCTGCTGGGGTTCTCTAGCCTGACAGGCAAGCCCGTGACCATCGATCTCGCCCGAAAGGCACTCGGTAACCTGCTAGTCTCCAGTCGTGGTGCGCCCACAATGGACACGATCGTCACGGCAATTACAGAACACTTTGGCGTCAAGCTCTCCGAACTCCAATCCAAGCGTCGCACGAAGACGATCACGTTTCCCAGGCAGATCGCCATGTTTCTTGCACGCAAGGTTACTCGCCAGTCACTAGAAGAAATCGGTGCTTTTTTCGGCGGCCGCGACCACTCCACGGTGATCTATGCCGTTGACCGCATTGCCGAAGCGATGAAGGAAGACAAGGACACTCACCAACTGGTCCAGAGCTTGTTCGCAAGACTTGGGGGCAGAGCAGGCGATCTCGACTAGCAGCGCCTACTCGAGGCCTTTAGGCCTCGCGAGAGAGCCCGCCGCGCCGAGTTGCCCAAGGTTCTTGCCAACTGAAGGCCCAGGGTGGAATCCTCACTTGAGCCCCTCCTGCACTCAGTCGCCTAGGCCGCCCAGAATCACCGCAAGAAGCCGCCCAGCCCAGTCTCTGGCGCCCCCAGGATTGTGCCGAACAAGGACCCATACGAATGCAGGCCGTATGGCCCCATTCTGCCCGTAATCCTGCCCTTTTTCATCAGAGTCAGCAGCCGATTCAGCATCGACACAGGGACCCCCTTGCACTATCCTTTAGGTCGGGGCCTGCGTCTGCTGACACCCGCATTGAAACCGTCCCAATCGACCTTTAAAAACCCGCCCCCAACCCTCTCCCTCACATGCTCGGGAGGCTCCTCAGCTTGGCTGGCCAAGTAGGATCTTGAGTGAAGTTTCGGCCCAACGACCCAATGACTCACGTGTAAGCCCTTCCCTGGATTAGGCCCAAGCCCAAGACAGACCAGATCCCCCTGAACTGGCCCTCCGCCTTGCCGTCGCGCACCCCCCAGCTTGTTGGGCACTCCCTTGGTACGCCGTGGAAAACAGGTGAATGCCCATGGGAGATACTTTCCCAGAACCGTGGAGGCCTTGGGGTCAATCACCGTAGAGTCCAAACCCAACAACACAAGACTGCCGAGCCCTATGGAAAGCTGTGGCTAACTCCCATTCATTCCCCAACTTTCCCACAGCTCGATCCCTCCTACTCACAGACACACCGCAGTGCCTAAGCCCATTCACTTGCACGGCTTACACATCACCCGAGCCCCTCTTCTCCCCAAAAACACCCCCTCCTGATGATGATGATGATCTTTATCTATAGGGAGGGTGGGGAAAACCCAGTGCAACTCCGTGGCCTATCTGCGCAACCTCTCCCTCTAACGCCCTTCCTCCCTGCCACAACTCAGACCCCTCTTCTTTGACCTAGCCAAAGGTTCCGACCATGAAAGTAATCTGTGACCGTGAGAAACTCCGCGAAGGGCTCGCTCTTGCCAATAACGTCATTCCAGCGAAGAGCACGAAGGCCATCGTCGAGAACGTCTGCCTTGTGGCTACGGAAACAACTCTCGAGCTCATTGGAACGGACATGGAAGTCTCATTGCGCTTCACCATCGACGATGTGAAGGTTGAAGATCCTGGTAGTGTTGTTGTTCCTGCCCGCGTGGCCTTTGATTTCGTGCGAGACCTTTCGGGTGAGACCATCGCACTTGCCTCTCAGGACGGCGTTTGTGTGATCGAAAGCGGCGCAGATGCCTGTGAGCTGGTCACGGTGGACCCTGATGAGTTTCCGGTAGTCTCACGTTTTGAAGACGACGGGACCATCAGCATGCAAGGGGGCAGCTTCGCCAAGCTCGTAGACCAGACTGTTTTTGCCGCTGCCCGAGAACCAGGGCGCTACGCGATGCATGGGGTCCTCACGGAGATAGAGCAAGACACACTACGCATGGTGGCCACGGATGGACGACGCCTGGCGCTCAGTTCAACACCCGTAGACGCTTCATCATGCAGGGAGGGTTCACAGGCTGGCATGCAGAGCATTGTTCCTGCGCGTGGGATGCAGATGTTTTGCCGAGCGATCAGCGACCCTCTTGATCAGATTCAGCTTCAGTTTGGTGAAACAAAGGTTGGCCTCAAGACCAAGAATGCTGAGGTTTTTGCGCGCTTGATCGATGGAGAGTTCCCTCGCTACGCAGCTGTGATTCCCACCGACACTACGAAACGGCTCGAAGCGGACTTGGGTCTGTTCACCAAGAAGTTGCGCCTGGTAGCTAACGTCACTGGAGATGAGGCGCGGGCCGTGAAACTGAAGGTTTGCAAGAACCAGCTGGAGGTCTTTGGGCAGTCTGCGGGGCGTGGTGAGGCCACGGCTCACTTGGAAGTGGATTACCAGGGTGAGGACTCCCACATCGCCTTCAATCCCGATTACGTTCTTGATGGTTTGAAAAACTGTGCTGGGGACACCATCGCCCTTGAGTTCTCTGAGCACACAAGCCCGGGCAAATTCCAGCTAGGTGAAAACTACGTTTACGTTGTCATGCCCATCACGGTGGATGCTTGACTCCGCCGTTGAGTTGCTGCCCATTGATTCCTGATGACAAACCTTGAAGACACATCCCGCCGGCGTGGAGTTGCGCCTCTTGGGAAGTCCATCTCAGAGTTCCTAGCCAAGAGTGGGCTGGGAGCCAAGATGCGTGATTGGAAAGTTCATCAGGCGTGGCGTGATGCTCTCGGGCCTGAGTTAGCAGACCAGGCGACCTCTGTGGATTTTCTCCGTGGGGAACTCATTGTTGAAGTGGACTCAGCAGCACAAAAACATGAGCTAGCCAGCTTCACAGGGGAACAGTACCGGCAAGAGGCCAACCGTCGCTTGGGAGAGAACCGCATTCGGCGTGTGAGCTTCAAGGTGCGCTCTTAGCTGTGCGTGTCTTTACCGGCTGACCTGAAGGGGCAGAAGCTACTTCCTTTTGAACTCACCCTGCAATCACATCGAAGACTCAACGGCACATAGAAGACTCAACGGCACTTAGAAAACCAAACGGGAATCACAACACAACTAAACAGAGAGATTCCTGAGACCTCGGCTCGCCAAGAGCCACCGTATTCGATCACCTGAGTCATTGAAGCGGATTCTTGTCTGAGATCCGCACTTCAGTGTCCGGTGCACATCCAACTGACCATGACCAATACCGCTTCCAACGCAGACGGGACTTCCCAGGGAACCCCCCCGGAAGCCCCCACGAAGGGCTCGTATAGTGCCGATTCCATTACAGTCCTTGAGGGCCTGGAGGCCGTGCGTGTGCGCCCCGCCATGTACATTGGTGACACGGACTTGCGCGGGCTCCACCACCTAATCTGGGAAGTGGTCGATAACTCGGTGGATGAGGCACTTGCAGGACATGCAACTCATGTACGTGTAACACTCTGCGAAGATGGAAGTGTCAGGGTTGAGGACGACGGGCGGGGGATCCCTGTTGACATTCATCCTGAAGAGGGTGTTTCGGCGGTGGAACTTGTCTTGACGAAACTGCACGCCGGTGGAAAGTTCGATGATGAGGCCTACAAGGTTTCCGGCGGCCTTCACGGGGTGGGCGTCTCGTGCGTGAATGCTCTTTCGGAGTGGCTAGAAGTGGAGGTGTTCAAGGATGGCAAAGCCTATGCAATGAGCTTTGACCGTGGTGTTCGCCGTGCAGACTTGGCGGAGACGGGCTCGAGTGATCGCAATGGAACAGTCGTTACGTTCAAGCCTGATGCTGAGATCTTTTCGGTTACTGAAATCGACTGGACGATTGTTGAAAAACGTCTGCGTGAAACGTCCTACCTCATGGGCACCCGGGGTCTGCGCATTGAACTGCAAGATGCCCGCACCGGCCAAGAAGAGGTTTTTGAATACCCGGACGGGTTACGCACGTTTGTTAGCCATATCAACAAGAACAAGAACGCCCTGCACACCGATATCATCCACTTCACGAAAACGGTGCCGTCTACGGACGACCCTAGCATGGAGTATGAAGTCGAATTGGCTTTGCAATACACGGATGCCTACCAAGAGACGGTGTTCACGTTTGTCAACAACATCAACACCCATGGCGGGGGCACCCACATGGCTGGTTTGCGCGCCGGGCTCACACGTACTCTGAACGCCTATGCTCGCAATGAGAAGCTAATCAAAGAGAACGGCCAGGCGCCCAGCGGAGATGATTTCCGCGAGGGACTGACAGCCATCCTGTCTATCAAAGTCCCCGACCCTCAGTTTGAGGGGCAAACCAAAGACAAGCTTGGCAATCGTGAGGCCCAGGGCATCGTGGAATCGGCCGTGGCTGAGCAGATGGGCATCTACCTAGAAGAACACCCTGCTGTCGCCAAGACGGTTATTCGTAAGGCTATCAGCGCAAAGGAGGCCCGCGATGCAGCTCGGCGTGCCCGCGAACTGGTGCGGCGCAAGTCCGCCCTTGCGGGCGGGGGCCTTCCAGGCAAGCTCGCTGACTGTCAAAGCAAGATTAAAGAGCAAACAGAGATCTTCATCGTTGAAGGTGACTCTGCAGGTGGGCCCGCGAAAATGGGCCGAGATCGCCGCTACCAAGCCATATTGCCCATCAAGGGAAAAATCCTCAATGTTGAGCGGGCGCGCTTGGACAAAATGCTCTCACACCAAGAAATCCAACTCATCATTCAAGCGCTCGGGACGGGCATCGCAGATGAGTTTGATATGGAGAAGCTGCGCTACAACAAAATCGTCATCATGACGGACGCCGACGTGGATGGATCACACATCCGCACTCTGCTCTTGACGTTTTTCTTCCGCCACATGCCCGAGGTCATTGAGCGCGGGCACCTGTACATTGCGCAACCGCCTTTGTTCAAGGTCGCGATGGGCAAGAAGTACGAGTATTTGTCAGATGACCCCAGCTTGCGGCGTTACCTGATTGATAAGGGTGTGGCCGATGTGACCATTCGCGACGAGATGACTGAAACGGAGTGGACCGGCGCGGAACTTAAAGAACTCTGCCGTCAACTTTCAGAGGTTGAGGCATTAGCTAACAAAGCTGTACCTCGCTGGGCAGAGATTCCGTTTGGCGAAGTGCTTGATCGCTGGGATGGCTCGAGCCTGCCCGGTTTTTGGGGGAGTGCTGCCGACGCAGTGGGCTTCTTTGATTCTCGCGAGGAACTCGAAAACTGGGTTGAGCTACAGAAGGGCATCCTGGGTGAGCAGACGGTGGTCTATTCGGGCCCGGACGGGGGCACCAAGCTTGATGATGCAGGCATCCTGAGTTGTCACTTTGCAGCTACCGAAGAATTGTCCCGCAGTTTGATCGCCCTCGAGGAGAAAGGGATGCGGTTGCGCGGCGGCGGGCGGTGGACAGCGACGACAGACAAGGGCAGCCAGGAGTGTACGCAGCTCTTGCAGCTGGGTGCTATCGTGCGCAAGAGCGCCGAAACAGGCGTGGACATTCAGCGCTACAAGGGACTTGGAGAGATGAATCACGACCAATTGTGGGAGTCCACCATGGATCCACAAACGCGCAAGTTCTATCGCGTCGATCTTGAAGATGCGATTGCTGCAGATGAGATCTTCACCATCCTGATGAGTGATGGTGTGGAGGCTCGTCGAGATTACATCGAACGCCATGCTCTTGAAGTGACCAACCTCGACGTCTAGCACTCGCTGGCCTTGCGGACTGATGCGGAGGCCATTCCGGCCGAAGGGCTAGAGCATCCCCCAAGAGGGGATAGAGTGCATCAAATTGGAGCATGTGCCGCCCCGGCGGGCAGTCGAGGGCCGCTCGAAATGGCAGCTGTGTCTGTGCGCTTCAGTCTCCAAGGGTTTCGGCCCGATAATGCCAGGCAGGCCCTTGTTGATGGAGGGCCATAGCCAATCCCCCCATGAAGCGACCCCAACGCCTAGAAGAGTCCCGACTGGAAGAAGCTCTCTGTGAGCGCGGACTCCTCCTGGCTTCTGTGACGGATGGCCGAGATAAGAAAGAGCCCCTTAGTTGCTCGCTAGTCAACAGTGGAGAGGTGGGGGACTGGGACTTGTCGAAGGTGGTAAGCGAGGTGTTTCAATTGCCCTTTCTGCCTGTGGAGTATGCCCCTCCACCAATCAGTTTGTGGGACGAGTTGCCCCAAGAGGTTTTCCGCGAGTATTGCATCGTGCCACTTTGCCGACATGGAGCCCTTCTCACGGTCGTTTTGCCGGGATTCGCGAGCACCCAGGTGCTCGATGAGGTGGCTAAAGCAACGGGCCTGAGGCTTTCCCCAGTTGTTGGAACGGTTCTATCCAACCAGCGGTGGCTTGAGGACCAGGCTATCAGGGAACCCCAAGGTCCTGTCCTTGGCGGCTCTGAGGGGCCGACAGAGATCAATGACTTGGAGGCCAACCTCAGTGAAGACCTCAACGAGGAGTGGGGCAGCCTATTCGATGAAGGCGAGGCCGCAGTTCAAGAGGGGCTAACTCAGACGGGTCATTGCGACGATCCGTGTGATTCGGCGCAGAGCGAGGAACCGGAATTGAGCGAGGGCGGCGAAGCCGCCGACAGCCCCCTGCCCCCAATCCCCAATTTTTGAGCTGCAACCCTTGGGCCTCAAACTTTGAGCCCCAAGCAGTGAGTTCCTCTACCCGGGGCTACTTTCCTGCCTTGCGGTACTTGGCGCGAAGATCGAACCACTTGCTGCGTTCACGAACGGCGGAACGAACCTGGGCGTCCGTTTCGCCGAAGTCTTCAATAATGCGCTCTTCAAAGACACGGCTTGCGTCAATCGCACGCGCAAAGGCCTCGCGAGCGGCCACTGCCTTGCTGGCAAAGGTCGTCGAGTCCTTGGCCGCTTTGGCATCTTCTGCTTCATCCCTCAGGGAGTAGGCTTCCTTGGCGATTTCAACGGCTCCGAGCCAGGCGGGATCAGCCAAGAGCCCTGAAGGGGCACGGTGAGTCTCGATGATCCTTGACCCTCCGGGCCCGCTACCCTTGGCGGGCGGAGCCTCGCGTTGGATGTTGGCAAAAGGGTCAACCGGCTCTGTTGGAGCTTGCTCTTGAGTGGATGCTGGCGTCTTTGCGTTGTTCATCATGAGGCCCACCCCGGCGAGGGCCACGACAACTCCGACAAATGAGGCAATGGCCAGAGGGCTGGGGCCTTTTGGGGTGGGGCGGCGCCGTTGCCGGTCTCCGCCTTCGGTATCGGGCTGTCTTTTTGCGTAGCGGCTCATGGTGCCTACAGCATAGGGCCTCGGGGTCGAAAACGCTTGCCGAGCCTTTCAGGATTGGGGGCTCAGCCGTGCCCTGTAGCCGCCGTCCACTGGACCCGCTAGGGCATCGCCGGGTAGATCCTCGTGCTCTTCCTCTAAGGACCAGCTCGGGTGATTGCTCAGGAATGCACGTACTTGTTGGACTCCCTCCTCGGGCTCGATGCTGCAGGTCGAGTAGATCAGGCATCCTGATGGGGCAACAAACTCAGCGGCTTGCTCCAGCAAGTTGGCCTGTATCTGGACTAGGGCGCGTAGGCTGCTAGGACCCATGCGCCAACGAGCTCCTGGCCTAGCCGCCAGTACGCCTGTATTGGAACAGGGCGCATCGACAAAGACCCCGTCAAACCTTGCGCCCGGCCGGGCCAGCCCTTGAAGCCCGTCACTGGCAATACACCGAACCCGGTCGCTCAGGCCGACCCGCTCAAGAGCAGCGGGCATCAGAGCCAGCCGTCGGGGGCTGATGTCGGTGGCGACTACAGATGCGCCGGCATGGGCCATGGCCACCGCCTTGCCTCCAGGGGCGGCCGCCAGATCAAGAATGCGCATGCCCACCGCGGGGCGCATGAGTTCGGCCGCACGCAGAGCGCTCTCGCCTTGCACGGTGACCTGGCCCCTAATGAACGGCTCGCTGGCCAGCACCGAGCGCGTCAGGCTTGGGTCAAGCAGCAGAACCCGTTGATGGGCCCCAGGGCGTGAGGGAATACCGGCTTCATCGAGGCCCGTGGACACCTCTTCTCGCGGGAGACCTAAACAAACCAGGGACAGGGGCGGCTCTTGGTTGGCTTGTTGGGCAAGCTCGATGGCTCTTGGGTGTCCGTGTCGCTTGCTCCAACGCTTGAATAATGAGGACGGGATGGACAGGGCATCCTCAGCCCACAGCGCAGGA
>CAYXZD010000002.1:325608-340057 GCA_964469565.1 uncultured Planctomycetaceae bacterium | reverse complement strand
AGTTGGCCAAGGCTCGTGAAGATGGAGCGTTCCCGAGCCGTGGCGAAGGCCAGGGTCCCAGGCCCAAGGGTGGCGAACCCCAGCCCGACGGGAAACGCCCGGAGCGTGATGAGATCAAGCGGCGCATGCTGGAGAAGTATGACGCCAACAAGAACGGCAAAATGGACCCGGACGAGTTGGCCAAGGCCCGTGAAGATGGAGCGTTCCCGAGCCGTGGCGAAGGCCAGGGTCCCAAGCCCAAGGGTGGCGAACCCCAGCCCGACGGGAAACGCCCGGAGCGTGATGAGATCAAGCGGCGCATGCTGGAGAAGTATGACGCCAACAAAAACGGCAAGTTGGACCCGGACGAATTGGCCAAGGCCCGCAAGGATCGCGGTTTCCCGGGGGGAGGAGGGGACAACCGCCCCTCCCGCGGTAAGCGGCGCGGGGCCGGTGAAGGCGAGCAGTAATGGCCCGACGGTATGCGTCCCCCGCTTGAGCCTGGGGGCAAGGGCGGGTTTTTCGATTGAACGGGCCCTGAGTTGACTAGACTGGGAGGGTGCACCTCTTGGAGCCCCTCCCATGATTCGGTACGTATCTGCAGTTCTAGTCTTAGTCGGACTCAGTGGATGCTCCACAGTGGAGTTTGAGTCTCAATCACTCGAACTCAGCCACAATCTTGAGGCGGATAGCCTAAGCCTGCAGCTAACATACGGCGGTCTCAGGGCGGGCGGGCTCGGACTCGAGCAAGCGAGTGATTGGGTACGAGGGGTGATCGCACATGAACCTCGGTTTGTCGTCTTCGGCTGGCCCTTCGAATTCGATATCAAGAAGAACGGGGGGGAGTTCTTGCGGGCGAGGATCAAGACTCAGGAAGCAAGGGCCACTACGGATTCCAGCGGCCTGCGGGTTGAACAAACGATTTCTTGTGAAGATGCCCAAGCATTGATTGTGAGGGCGAATGCAATGCTGAACGAGGAGACTCTGAAGGAGCTAGCGAAACCGGGGGTCCTTGATCCCGATCCCAGTGATTGGTTGGATGGAGAGACACGAAGACTGGCGCTAGCCCACTCCAAAGCAGGTAATCGTTGGTTGGCGCTCAATCAAAGCGGATTGCATCTCTACCTTCCATGCTCACGTAGAGTCTTCCAGGATGGACTTCACAGCCTGATTGCAAACCCCCCTGAGGATCCTACTGAACGTGCGTTGCTGGGTCAGTTAGCTACCCAACTCACGGAATTGTCCTACGCAAACGGGCGACTACACCTCACCTTTGCTCTCGGTTCGCAGGAGACTCTGCAATTCACCATCCAGCGGACTCTACCTGCCAAAGATGATTCAGGTGCACTCGCAAACGAGTTTCGAGGGATGTAACGCGTGTGGGCCGATTGCCCTCGGTTCCTGTGGAGTTGCCCCTATGGGCCGGAAACACCGTCTTTCCCTAGAACTGGATATCGACCTGTGTGTCGATCCCCTCGTTGATGACAATCTCGCGTTGATCCTCCTGGGGAGTAGGCGGCCTTTCCGGTGAGTTCGGCTGCGGCATAGCATATAGAGCGGTCGTCATACTCCAGCGACCGGGGGCCATGCCTTCGAGGGTGGCGATCCCGGATTGAAAGCTGGCTGCCCGGGATCCCTCACCGTCTATTCGAGTGAGTGAAATCGAACCCATGAATCCAGGTTGACCCGATGCGTCTGTGATCTGAACAGTGAGGGTTGACCCAACCTCAAGGACCACGGTGCCTTGATCTCGTACTTCGTCAGGCTTCAGCTGGGGGATGGTGATGTCACTGGGTTGGTATCCGTTCGCTGAAACACTCAACTTGAATTCCACAAAGGGTTCGATTCCGTGCAGGCTGAAGTGTCCGTCACTGTCGGTTGTGTCGGTTGGTTTTGGACCTCCCACATGAATGATGCCTCCCCCCGAACCGGAGGTTGTGATCATCATCGCACTGGATGTGCTGACCCCCCTTGATTGCGGCCTGACTTGGGCACCGGCGATTCCATCGCCTTGGGAATCGACAACTCGCCCCCTCAAAACAGTATCGGGCAAATCGGCGTGCCGTTGATTGCGTCCTTCTCCAATGGAGGCTTCAAACTTGGCATCCATGGCGCGGGATCCGTGGGAAATCACTAGAAGATATGTTCCGACATCCTTGAGAGGGGTCTTGTATTCCCCTGCAGAATCAGTCTTGATGCCTTTCTTGCCGAGATTCATGAACATCGCATTGGCATTGCGGCTTCCGTCGGCGCTAGCCGGTTCTAGCCGGATGGTTGCTCCAGCTAGCGGCAGACCGTGAACGGTAATGCGCCCCTCTAGAAACCCCTGCGGTTTGGCGCGCAAGGTCAACTCGTGGGTGGTATTGAGGCCAACCTGGACGGCCTGCTCTTCCTGATCTTGCTCTTGACCTCCCGTGCTGCTCACCCACATGGAGCCGCTCCCATTGGACTGGCTATCGAGCCGAAAGAGGTAGCGGCCTTCGGCGAGATTCTCGAACAGGGCTATGCCGTCTTCGGATGATTTCTCGGACTCCCATTTATCATTACCCCGCATGCGTATCGTACTGCCCACTGCAGGGGCACCAGTTGAGGTGAGGGCAAGGACCCGAACGGTGCCACCCTTCTGGAGTGCCACGTTGATGACCTGCTTGGAGTAGATTGCCGGAGGAAGTTCGAAGCGTGCATAACCTGGCTGGCGCACACGTAGAACCAGTGCCCGCCCCTTGAGGCCTGTCACCTCTGCGCGGCCATCAGGGTTTGTCCTGGCTGAGGAAAGGGACTCCCCAAATCCTCTCCCAGGTATGTCTGCTGCCGATCCCGAATCAGATGTGGACCGCAGTTCTACCCAGGCACCTTGGATCGGCTCCCCTGTCATAGCATCAGTGACCACCACGGTCAGAATCGGGGCAGGCTGCAGCGGGATCTGACCGAGATCTTGGACAAGACCTGGTTGGAGAACGACTCGCTCTTGGCTATATCGAACATATCCCTTTGCTCGAATCTCAAGTGTAAGAACCCCACTCATATCATCCATGTGTTCGAAGCGAGCATGGCCATCAGGGAAATGGCTCATGGCCAACCCCTCCGCATCCTTGAGTCTGCGCATGTTCTGGTTCCCGGCTCTCACCTCAAATCCTTCAATGGGGTCCCCGGTCTTGGCATTGACGACCCTAAACTCGAGGCCTGCGCTAGCAGCCAATTCGATGACGAGTCCGTGATCTCCAGTCTTGGCGATCACTCCGGCTGGTGTCTCGAGGTTGAAGACATCGTTGTTCGGCCGTTCATAAAACACACTGTAGGTCTTGTTGGGAACGAGGCCGTGAAACTCAAAGTCGGCGGTATCCGGCCCAGTTCGAGTTAGAGTGGCTGTACGTCGGCCTGAGGCACGCCCCAAGAAATCAGAGCCAGCGGGTGCGGCGAGTACATTGACTTGATCCTCTTTTGCCGTCGTATAACCCCTCACGATTCCGCTCATACGGCCCCCCTCGGCCATCTGAACGATTAGCTCATCGGGTTGTGGCCCGGGTTGTTTGCACTCTCCCGAGACTTTCTTGTCGGGGTGATTGGGGTGATCGATTTGCAGCATGAATGGCCCAGGTGCAAGCTCATCAAGCAAGAACCGGCCCGCCGGATCGGTCGTCACATCGGCTTCGCCACGAGTTGCTCCAACCATGACGATTGAAAGCTCCCCGGCACCTTGGGGCTGGATTCGTATGCCGGCCTCGGCAAGGGGCTGTCCCCTATCGTCAAGTACCTGACCCTGGAGCAGAGCCGCAGGGTGCATGATGAACTCACCGAGTTCTGACTTTGTCGTGTCGGGTATTTCCTGCTCAAGCTGTGCAAACCCGGGGGCTCTTGACCGCAGCTGGAGGGTATCGTGCAGTCGACTCTTGATGCTGAATCGACCCTCTGCATCTGTTCGGGTGGATTCATCTGATTCTCGGCCTGACCGCAGGAGGGAAATACCGAACTGACTGCTCCCGCGACTGAGCCAAATCCGTGCGTTTTCGATGGGCTGGCCTGCAGCACTGAGGATTCGGCCCGTGAATTCACCCTCTCTTGGAAGGGGTGAATTGTCTGCCTCTCCCATGGCTGTGGTCATCGAAGTTCGCACTCGACCAGAGTTTTGGTCGATGGATTCAAGGGATCCTTGTTCGCTCGATAGAGGATCGTGATCCGGGCTCTCGATCACTGCTGCCGTCCCGATTCCAGGCCCCTGCTCGCGCAGGGGCATTGCCATCGGATCAGGCCGGAGGATGGGCCGGAGAATGGCGATCAGTGCAAGGACTGCGAGGCAGCCGATGACAAGTAGTGTGCGGTTTTTCATGGTTGGAAGCTGTGACCTCGTGACCATCATAGGCATCACTCCCCGCAGTAAACGGTTTTTCTTGCAAGGCCCCCCCAGGGCTTTGTGGGAGCAGCCCACAAGCCTGAGGTCAGTCCCCGATTCTCGCGGCTAGGCTGTGCATGAGGCGGCGGTCAACTCGCACAGTCCCGACCAACAACAGTGCGATTGCGCAAAGTGCGGCGGGACCTAGACAGCAAATCTCCCTGACGTGCGCGCGCAGCGCAAAGTCTAGGTGCTCCTGGTTCATGACACCGAGGCGCTGCAGACTCCAAAACCCGAGGCTTGCAGCACCGATGGCGGGTAGCTTGCGCGTCTGCATCCAAAGGCCTGCATGAAGTCCCTCGAGCCCGCGTCCATTGCGGTGCCGGAGAAGGTCGGGGCAATCGGCCAGCAGGGAGGAGCAGAGCCCGATTGCACCCCCGGCGCCTAGGCCTACACAGGCTGCGAGACACCAAAGTCCGGACTGGTTTCCCTGGGGCAGAGCCCAAAGTCCAAACTCGCCGGCTCCGAAGATGAGCAGACACCCACGCAGTGCGGCGACCTTCTCTTTGCGCCGGGCCCACAGTGATGAGAGGGCCAATCCGCAGAGACCGCCGAACAGTGCGATGGGCAAGGCCCACCGCCCATTGAGCCGCACGGTATGATCAAGGTACCAAGGTGAGAGGCTCACAAGCCCTGCGATGCTTGCCACGATGAAGCTGTGAATCGCACACAGGATTAGAAATGGGCGGGTGCTGAGAACGCTGCGTAGATCTTGCAGCGGATCAAGAGCTGGAGCAGGACCCTGCCGGATGTCGTGCTCTGGAATGGTGCGGCCAAGCGGAGTAAAGACGACGCACAAGGTCATTGTGACTGCGAGCAGGGGCAGGATGAGCACAAGACCAAGGGCGAGCCAGTCTTCGGGCATGGGCTCAAGCGGATTCCAACTCAGGGAAGACAGCAGGGCACCGGAAAGTAGGCAACCATCCCGAATCGCAAATCGAGTTGTGCGTTGGTCATGGCTACCGCTCTGGTCGAGCCCTTGAGCTTCATGGACAACAGCCGTGGCGGTACTCAAAACGACGGCTAGAAGCATGGCGATGCAAAACCAGACGACGCCCGCCCCAGGGACAGGATCAAAGGCCATCACAACAGCGGCCATCAGCGGCAATGGGAGCATGGCGAGCCAGGGCCGCCGCCTTCCAAAGCGTGTTGGAATCACGTCAGAGGCATATCCGATGGCCGGTGCTACGAGGACATCGAAGCATCTCACACCGATCACTATTGTGAAGATTGTCCAAGGCTGGATCCCTACGCGCTCTTCAAAGAAGCGTGGCACTGCCAAGTGCAATGGAAACAGTACGAGACCGAGGGCGAGGGCAGGAAGCCCGTAGGCGAGAGTGGCAAGGGGGGGCAAGGGTGCCGGCATCTGGGTGGCAAGCCGGACCTGCCTAGGGTTGGGCCCTTTCTCCTCTGAGTCGCAGCAAGCCAACGACCAGCAACACAAGAGCCATGGTGTAGGCGACCCAGACTACCCCTTGGGTGTGGGTGATCATCTCAACAGTGTCCTTGGGTGGACTTTCGGGCCCTGCGAGCGCGCTCGATCCAATGGCGAATGAATTGTTGATTGCATGGGCGCACATTGAAGGGATGACGGAGCGCGACCACCAAGAGAGTAATCCAAACCAAATACCGAGCGGCAACACGGTTGTTGCGTGCATGGGGTCGAGGTGGGCTGCAGCAAAGAAAATAGCGGGAGCTCCGATGGCCAGCACAAATCCATGGCGCCGTAATAGCCCAACCTGCACAAACCCGCGGAAGAAGAGTTCCTCGCTCATCCCGGGGAGGGCGCCGGCGCAAAGCAAGACAAGCACTAACCCTACGCCCGTGTGACCGGTCAGCAATTCCTCCAGCATTTTGAGCTGCGGCGTGGGTTCTGCCAAGTTGAAGAAGATGCTTCCAAAGGCGAGGCACAAGAGCTTGATAATGGGTGTGGCTAGAGCCAGGATCACCCATGTCCTAGTCGAGATAGCGGGTTTCACGAGCCCTAGGCGAGTCTTCCATTCCTGTTTGGACAGTAGCGCTGGAAGCACTGCAGCGAGGATGAAGAACAACTGTCCCGGCAGGATCACTACGGCAAGGTTGACTGGAAACTCTAAGCTTGCCAACCACTGTTCGGTCTGCACGTCCTTGAGCGTTCCCTCCGGTGCAAGTAATAGAGCAGCCAAGATTACCAGTGCCCCCGACACAACAATCACACCGGGCATTGCGCCGATCATGGCGGCCCAGCTGGGCCAGGTGCGGTCAGGATGACTTGGGTAGCCTGTCGTTTCGGAGCGTGGCGGGTTCATGCTGCATACCCTAACCGACTCCTGCCGCCCATGGTATGGCCCAGAACGAATCGCCGTGGAAGGGCTCATGGAAAGGCCGAAACCTGAGTGGCGTTCTGTGTTTACCGTATATACACGCCTAAGCTTCTCCCGCCCTGCACCCAAGCCATGACTTCACAACCATCTCTGCCACGTACTCTCGCCAAACCAAGTCGCCGCTCTGTTGTCGGGGGCCTAGCGGGGCTCGGTGTGGCAGGTATGAGTGCAGGGCGCACAATGGGGAGCGGCCGTTCGCATCAACATGATGGGGCGCCTGCGCTGCCTCAGGATGACCTCTTGGCGCTGGTGAGCCATGCAACTCAGGGGTTCACGATTGATGAGTTAGGGCGCGCCAATACCCTTGGCTATGACACCTGGCTCAACGAGCAGCTCGATCCCGCGTTGATCGACGATAGTGCTATGGATCAGGTCTTGGCTGGGTATACCAACTTGTTCCTGTCGGCCCAGGACCTATACAACCTGCACGGGCCGCCCAACAATTCCACGCCGGATTTGCTTCGCGATCTGCGCTCCTTGTCCATCCTGCGCTCATTCCAGAGTAAGCGCCAACTCCATGAACGTCTCGTGGAGTTCTGGTCCGACCATTTCAATATCTACCAAAATGAAGACACGCTGCAGCGCATTTTGAAATTCGTCGATGACCGCGACAATGTGCGTGCGGTGCTGATGGATCCACAGAGTACGTTCTATGACTTACTGCTCGCCAATGCTCGCGGTGCATCAATGAGCTACTACTTAGATAACTACGCAAGTAGCGTTGGGAGCATCAATGAAAACTATGGCCGTGAACTCCTTGAGCTGCATACTTTGGGTTTGGTTGGACAGCCTTATAGCGAGCGGGACGTCAAGGAGGCCTCGCGCTGCTTTACTGGATGGGCTTTTCAGCCCATCAAGTCGGGGAGCTTGGGAGATTTCTTGTTTATTGCCGCCCGTCATGATCAGGGAACCAAGAAGGTTGTAGGCCTGGACATCCCAGCGAACGGTGGGGTGAATGATGGCTTGCTAGTTCTGGATATGCTTGCCAAACATCCCGTGACGATTGCTCGCCTCGCTCGCAAGCTCTGTTCTTGGTTGTTGCGTGTTGACCCGCCCCCGGCCGTGGTGAAGCGGGTTGAAGATGCGTATGTGGCGACTGGGGGTAATCTGCGAGCGATGGCCGAGGCGGCTCTGCGGGCGGAGACGCTGCATGAGGCCAAGCCGTGGTTGAATCCAAAACTCAAACGCCCGTTCCACCTGCTTGTCGGGATCTTGCGCCAAACCAAGGCACAGATAACAGATTTTTCGGGCCTCCAAGGGGTGGTGGATGCGATGGGGCATACGCCCTTCGATTGGCACACGCCTGACGGTGCCCCCGACCGTATGCAGTTTTGGGGTGGCGACGTTCTCAACCGATGGGCCTTGCCATCGATTCTGCTTACCAACAAGTTGCCGGGTGTTTCGATTCCCAACAGCTCAGTCGCAGACATTCTCGCGGGGGTGCCTCTGCCTGACGTGGCTGGTCGGCTCGATCGATACCTATGTGGGGGTGCGATGCGTCATCAAGACCGTGCATTGCTGCAGTCGTATGTGGATGGCATCTCAAACTGGAACGTCACCAGCGCTAGGGAATCCATCGCCCTCGCCATGGCCAGCCCGAGCTACCAACTGTACTAATCCTCAGGACTCAACCCGATCAACGTTATGCAACAAGACGACATCCACAGCTGCAGTGAGTATTCGAGCCTAACCCGCCGCACTTTTTTGGGGAGCGCCTCGGTGTTCGGAGCCATGGCCGCGGCCGTACGGCCAAACATTGCCCTAGGCAGCGGCCGTTCTCGTGGCGGGTCGCGGGATGTTTTGATTTCCGTGTTCATGCACGGGGGCATGGATGGACTGACAGCGGTCGTTCCTTATGGGGATCCCGACCTGTACAACTTGCGCCCGACTCTGGCGATTCAGCCGCCTGGGAGCACGGATGGTGCGCTGGACCTCGATGGATTCTTCGGCTTTGCACCGGCCGTGACGGCACCACTCCTGGTGGGCCAGGATGGACTCCTGACGCCTTGGCGTGCTGGTGAGTTGGCGTTTGTCCACGCAGCAGGATCTCCTGATCCGACGCGCTCACACTTCGAATCCACGCGCTTGATTCAAAAGGGAATGCCCAATATGGATTCGACGGGCGTGAGTTCCGGGTGGCTGGGGCGGTACTTGCAATCGAGTTCCCCAATTGGAACTGGGGATTTGCGTGCGGTGTCTCAGGGCTATTCCCTCCCCCAGTTGCTTGCTGAAGGGGATGGGGCCCTGGCTGTCAAGGACCCTACACAATTCGTGTTTCCCGGGGATCCGACGACGGCTGCGGCCCGCCGGGCCACCGTCAGTGCGATGTATGACAGCGCTCCTAGCCCGATGGGCACAGCGACCGTCAGTTCCTTGGCGGCCATTGACAAGTTGGCCACGGTCGATTTCGACAATTACATTCCTGCTAATGGCGCAGCCTATCCGGCAACATCCTTCGGCACAGCTCTGCGAAACTTTGCTGTCATGATCAAGGCGGGAATCGACCTTGAGGTAGGGGCCGTGACTTTCCATGGATGGGATCATCACAACAATATGGGGCCCTTGACGGGAACTTTGGCTTCCATGCTTGATGACTTCGGCCAAGCCCTCGAAGCGTTCTATCTCGACATGCAAGGAAGCTCCCATTCCTACACTCTTGTGACCCAATCCGAGTTTGGCAGGCGTGCGGCAGAGAATGGCTCAGCGGGTACGGATCATGGTCACGGCAACGTCATGTTTGTGATGGGTCCCAATGTGAATGGTGGTCAGGCCTACGGTCAGTGGCCCGGGTTGGGACAGAACCAATTGGACAATGGTGATCTCGCAGTGGTGACAGACTACCGCGACGTGATGGCAGAGATACTCGCCCTGCGCCTGGGCAGTAGCGCCTTGCCCACCATCTTTCCCAACTACACGCCAAATCCGATCGGTGTGGTTTCCTAGGGGGCAGCCCTCGCTGAGGGTGTCGCAGACAGCCTCAGGCTGGGGCGGTTGACTCCCTAGGACTGCCCTAGGGCGATCCAAGGTGCTCGGATCCAAATAAAACGGAGAATCTGTGTCCTAGATGGGAGAAAACAGGCTCTCTCATACCTATGCGAGGTAGGGAACACGGTGGCAGCTCGGCCGAGGGGGCCCAGGGCGAAGTATTGGGCGGGGCAGGGGAACGGGACTCGCAGCATCCCACCGACGTGCCCGAAACCGTCGATTCTCTTCTTGCGGTCTGGTTGGATCAACTGGACGGGGAAGGGGTTGACGCTCTGGAATCTGCTAGCTGCATCATCGATTCGGCACCTGTTGAATTGCGCGGTCCGCTTCAGGAGCGGATAGGAGAGTTACTCGAACTCTCTCGTATTACCACGGCAGCGGCAGGGCAGAGCGCAGGCGAGAATATTGGTGAATACACGCTTCTCAAGCGCATTGGCCAGGGGAGCACGGGTGTTGTGTGGTCGGCCAAAGACTGCGGGGGTGACCCAGTGGCCCTAAAAATCATCCATCCCTTGTATCACTCTAGTCCAGAAGGGGCGAGTCGCTTGAGGGTGGAGGCCCATGCTGCTTCAAAGGTCCACCACCCTGCTCTGGTCTCTGTGCGGGACCAAATCGAAGAGGGCAACGTGTTCGCATTGGTGACCGACCTTGTGGGCGATGGCTATACCCTTGCGGGTGAACTCAAAGGCTATCGCGAGGGTAAGGCGCAATGGGAGCCTCTGGCCCTGCTTCGTCGGTTTCTAGAAGCTGTTCGCGGAGTTGCGGCACTACACGAATCGGGAGTCCTGCATCTCGATCTCAAACCAGCCAATCTGCTCATCGATCACAATGGGCAATTACGGGTGGCTGATCTTGGGCTTGCACGTATCTTAGATGAGCCCTCATTCACGCGCACGATGCAAGTTCTAGGGACGCCCGCGTACATGAGCCCTGAACTCGCACGTGGTGATCGTCGAAGTACAGATGCCAGCAGCGACGTGTTCTCCCTAGGCGTCATACTCTTTGAAATCCTCAGTCTGTCTCTCCCGTTCCGAGGCGGAACACCCGCTGCGGTCATGCGCCAGATTCTTGAGGAGGAGCCAGTCCTGTTTCCTTCCTCAGACAGCGCTCTCCCGCGCTCGCAGATGTGCGTTCTGCGGTCAATTGCCTTGCGCTGCCTAGAAAAGGAGCCAGCTCGGCGCTATCTCCATGCGGGGGCTCTAGCAGACCAACTTCAGCGTGCCCTTGGTGGACAAAGGACCCAAGGCTTGAGCAGGTGGCGAGCATGTGTCCTAGGGGCGCGCCGACACCGCCGCGTAGGCATGGGAACGACAATTGCCGTGGGCTTGATAGGGCTTGCCCTCTTCGTGGCCCGTCGTCAGGCCGACCTGTACAGGCAGGCTGAGGACGCCCTCGCATTGACGGCGAAGGTGCTTCAGGTTGTGGGGTCGGGACCCGATGAGGAGGAACTGTCTGACATTGCTTTGCTCCGTAACCAGACCCGTCAACTTGGAACTCAGTCGGGCCTGTCACCCCGCCTTCGCGCCGAAGTGATGGCTGGAGTCGGAGGCTTGTTCGCGGAACGCGGGTTCGGAGAGGCGGGTGCGGAGCTCTTGTCCAGCTCACTGGCAGTGTTTGAACCCAGCGATGCAGCGGGCCTCGTCAGCCAAGCACAAGTCAATCTTCTCAAGGCCTATTACAGTCAACGAGTCGGTGAGCTGGAACTCGCGGCCCAGAGCCAGGCTAGGGCTGGCGAACTTCTACGCGGATTGAAGGACCCCGAGGCCCAGGTTCTACGAGTCGAAGCCCTAGGCCAGGCCTATGCGAACTACTGGGTGTTGGGACGCAGTGCGGAGTTTGTGCAAAGCATTGAGTCCGATCTCAGTGTGCAAGAACTACTTGATAGGATCGAGCGGGCCGCAGCATTCCGTAAGAGCCAAGGATACCTAGCTCGGTCCATCCGCTTGAGTTCACTGGGCTCGCGGATACATGCCCATGTTGAAGGGGTCTTCCCTAGGATGAGTACGAAAGCATCCCAAGCTCGGGATGGACTTGAACGCTTGCTGGGGCTTGACCATCCGTGGGCTTTGGATGCTCTGGCATTCGATGCATGGGTGAATTACAAGCTGGGCCGTCATAGGATTGCCGAAGGCAAGTATCAGCTGCTTCGGAGCCGCGTCGAGAAATCGCAGGGTCGGTCTGATGTGCGCCTGGGCTGGGCGACATTTGGCATTGGAACTGTGGTCATTCATCAGGCTGCGGAGGCGGAGCGGAAGGGGCTTGACCCTTCCCCTTATTATTCTCGGATTGGTCCCCTGTTCGAGATTGCCGTGGGGGAGCTTACCGAGTACTTGGGGAGCACGAGCCGCCTCACTCTGCATGCCCGCCTCAATCAGGGTGTGGGGCTCTTGCGAATAGGGGCTGATCAAGAAGCCGCTGAGCTGTTTGAGGCACTCCTTGAAGATGTGAAGACGCATCTTCATCCTGCGGATGAGATTCACTTGCTCGTTCTAAGGGGGCTTACAGGGGCCTACCATGGGCTCGGGGACCCTGAGTTGGTCTCCGTATACGTTCAGAGAATGTGGGCCGTTTACAAGGACAACATGGACTCGGCGCTCCATCTAGCATTTCAAGATCTCAGGCACACAATCGATGCATGGCCCCTGCGCTCACCAGGCTGCGGTGGGGAAGGCTTGGATCAAGCTCTGGCACAGTTCGTAGCCACCTGCAAGCAGTCTCAGCTTGCCGATGCGCGCAAGGCAGGTAGGCACATTGAACACCGATGGAAACTGACACAGGCTGTGGCAGCGGGCGATCACCAGCGCGTGAGGACACTACTCAATCGTGACAATCCACCGGAATTGTCGGCAGCCTGGGTGATGACGCAGTGGGTTTGGGAAGAAGGCATGTCTCCCGAAGATATTGCTGAACTCAAGCGCCTGCGTCTGGCCATGTCCCCACGCAGGAAAGAAGCACTACGAGCACTGGCCCTTGTTCAATCAGGGCAATTCCGCTTGGCTAAGAATGTCATGGACCAAGCTCCAGCTGTAGAACCCGACCGCTACGGGAATACCACCCAGCCTGCGGTCTGCAAGGTGGTGCGACTTCTTATTGCACAGGGGTTAGGAGATCACGAACTTGTAGACCAGCTCAACGAGGAATTCGTCACGGCGAGCCCTTATTTCCAGCCACTCTCACTAGAGACACTCGCCCAGACGGCGGACGGGAATCGCTAACTCTCGCCAAAGCAGTAGAGTGCAGCTTGTGAGCGAACGAGTACCCGATTACCTGCAATGGCTGGGGTCGACCACACTTCTTCATCGACACGGCCCGAGCTAATCTCAGTGAATCCTTTTTCGACGTCCAATAGCAACAACTGACCTGATTGACTGGCGAGCAAGACTCTCTGGCCCGCTGCTACAGGGGATGCGTAATAGGCGTCCGATTCACCCACGCGTTCGCGCTGCAAGGTATTACCAGTCTTGGCATCCAGTGCTGTGAAAACTCCCCCACGCTTGATCATGTAAATGGTCCCATTCAAGAGGATGGGTGAGGGAATGTCGGGCAAGACTCGCCGGTCGGCAGTGAACCAACGGACGTGGCTATCGGTCACATCGCCCGTTCCCCCCAGTTCAATGGCAAACAACCCTCCTAGAGCGCGCGTGGTGGCCAGGGCGTACTCCCAATCGGCGGGGCCGAGTTTATCATCACCGTCAAGGTCAAGAATAAACCAGATCTGTTGTACGACCTCGTGGTCCCATTCTTCCTTCTCGATCAAGCCGCTGGAGTTGTCGTCGCGCAACTCCAACAACTCGGCAAACGTTCCGCTGAACTTGGGGACTCCCATGTCTGCAGTTGACAGCATGAACGAGTTGACGATGCAGAGGTCTCCAGCGATGACTGGCACGGCCTTGGTCTGCCAAGCGCCGCCATCGACCCACCACAGTTTTTTGCCAGACAAGGCGGAGTACCCAGCAATCTGAAATGATCCTGAGACGATGACCTGGGGGTCGCCTTCGTCCGGAGCGTAGAGGGTGGGTGTAGAATAGGAGTGGGTGACTCCGCTGCGCTCCGTTCGCCACAATTCGTCGCCGCTCGTCGCGTCTAGGGCGACGAGGAACGAGTCGGTGTCCTGGTCGATGAGCTGAATCACCATGCCTGCATGCACGATGGGAGAAGTGGCCAATCCGTGAGGAATATTGATCGTCCCCAAGTCCTTGCGCCAGAGCTCACGCCCTTCGAGGTCGTATGTAATCAGTCCCGCATGGTGAAATAGGGTGTACACGCGCTCGCCGTCTGTGATAGGAGATGGGGCAGCCGGGGAATTGGCTCCCGGTCGTTTGCCATCGAATGGCTCTCGCGCTTCCCACAAGACCTGGCCTGTTTTCCAATCCAAACAAAGGGTAATGAGATCCGATTTTGTCGCACCCGTGATGAAAACTCGCTCACCCGCTACTGTCGGCGAGGAATAGCCTTTGGGGATCTCCGTGCGCCAAAGCAGGTTTTCCTCCGGATTCAGTTCAGAAGGTAGTTGCGCAGAGCCGGCAATGCCGGTGCTGTTGTTTCCCCGGAACCCGCCCCATTCTGGAGTTGCGGTTAGGGCAGTCTCGGGGCGGGTTGGGAGGTGGACGCAGGCAGCCAGGGCAAGAATCGGCAGAACGGGTAATCTCATCGCATAATCATGCCAGCCTAGGCGGGTTCGGTTTGTTTGTTTTTTGTCTTGGGGTTCAGCGTCCCAAGGAATCGATGACTG
>CAYXZD010000002.1:313902-325508 GCA_964469565.1 uncultured Planctomycetaceae bacterium | reverse complement strand
TTCGGTTTGTTTGTTTTTTGTCTTGGGGTTCAGCGTCCCAAGGAATCGATGACTGAGAAGTACGCCACTGAGAGCCATGCAGACTTCCCTGCAGCAGAGATGTGAATTGCATCGCTCGCCATATTGGCGTTGGGTTCGCCATTGGGTTGGAGGAACATACGGCGCAGATCGACGTACAGGACGTTTTCTAGTTTTCCGAGGGCTTGTATGCGCTTGTGAATGTCATTCGTGCATGTTCGCAGGGGGTCCTCAGCGGTAAAGCCAACGGGGAATGGACCATAGATCAGAATCCTCGCCTGGGGCTCTTGGGAGCAGAGGAGAGCAACGACGGCCTCGATTCCCTCCGCAGTTTCATCAGCGCTATGCCCACCCGTGACGACATTATTGGCCCCAATCTGGAGCATGATCACCTTGGGGTTCATAGACGAAAGGGCTCCATGTTTGATGCGATAGAGCAGGTGCTCGGTCCGGTCTCCGCTGACCCCTAGGTTGACTGCACCCAGAGACCCGAACTCTCTGTTGAATGGGTTTTCGTCGTTCTCAATGGCAACTCGCGCTTTTGAACCGCTCAGACCCTGTGTGATCGAATCTCCAAGGAACACCACTTGAGCATTGGAATGCTCTTCACCTAAGGACTGCAAACGAGCCAATTCGTCCCACCATGTGCCGCCATCCCATCCAGCAGCTCGACCGCGGTACTCCGCAGACGGTTTGGAATGTGCAGCGGGATTATGGCCGTGGCCGACAGCGGCGAGCAAGCCTCGGCGCAGGGGGGCGGGAGGGTGCAGTCCATGGGGGTGGTGCCCGGCATTGGGCTTTCTCCAAATCTGCACCGGGCCCCCTCGTCTTTCCCAAGCTGCAGCCAAACGCATACTATTCTCGCTCGGTGGAACGACTTGATCGTCGAGGCCGACGGACACGAACAGGCCTACCCCTTCCTTGGCTGCACGTTGACTCTTTGGAATGAGATGGTCTCCAAGATTCAGGGCTTTCTTTTCATCCCAATCCCATGCAGCGAGGGCTTCCTCCCACTCGGGTTGCTTGCGGGCTGTGCTTTTTCCTCCAGGCCAAGATGATAGGTCGAAGACGGCATTGTCCGCATAGAGGGCCGCGATCTGCTTGGGGTGGGTGTTAGCCCAGTGAAGTGCAGGCAACCCCCCACGGCTCATACCCATGAGGATAGGTTTGTTGGAAAGGACTGACTGAGGCTTGTTACACAGGTTTGCGTACAATTCCTCCATGCGGGCAAGTGCGCTTGGAGATCCATAGTGACCTGCGATGTCGACGTAGACGAGGTGCACACCGCGATCGAGCAGTTCAAGTTCCAGCCCAGGCTCGTGGCCAAAAAACCGCATTCGCCAGAGCCAAGGGCGCCCGCGTAAGCCCACATGAGGGATGACGACAGTGCAATTCGCCCCAGAATTTGAGAGCTTGAAGTCGACCCGCTGAAAACCATGGTAGCGGCTCTCAGTGAGCTTGGGGAAGAGCGCCTGAAGCTTGGCGAGTGTCTCTAGCTCCTGCCCACGCTTGGCCCGCAAGGCTTCGGCTAATCGCTCGGCTAGGGACTCTGCACCGAAAGCAGATAGGTGAACACCATCTACAACCTGCCCCTGCGTAATCACCCGTGCGAGATCGTGGTATTCCACGTTCTTTTGGCCATTCGCGACCTGGGCAAGGGCTTGGCTCAGCGTACCCATTCTGCGGCTGCGATCTGTCAGGTCCGCCTTGCGCGCGGGTGATAAGCCAGATGCGTTTGGGAACATAGGAGTTGGCGAGCAGAGCAGGATTCGGGGGTTCTGCTGGACAGAGCGAAGTGCGGAGACCATGGCCTGGGCATCCGCTACGGCATGCTCTGCGTGTTGCCAATTGCTGCGTTGGTCATCTTGGCACGTATCATTGGTTCCCAGGAGGATGATGGAAACATCGGGCTTCCATTCGAGTACCTCCTCCCATTCGGGCGTTTGTGTGAAAGGCAGGTCTGCCTTGGCGAGCAGCGTAGAGCTCCCTACGCCGAAGTTTCGCACTTCGTAGTCTGCTCCGATCAGGTGGGCGAGCTGGGCGGGGTAGGAATTGTGCTCGCGGCCTGCAATCTTGGAGCCGACCGTAATGGAATCACCGATGCAGGCCACCCGAATGGGCGGATTCTCCTGCGGAACACCAGAACTAGCGTGCGTGCCGCAGCAAAGGGCTACAAGGGCAAAGCGAACCCCAAAGTGTGTGGGATGAATCATGCGGTGATTCTAGAGAACTAGGGCACCCTTGGGGCTATTCATCCCAAACCCAACACTTCCAGCCCCGCTCGCAGCAATCAGCTCGTTGATCGAAACCCTCTCAGAAGTGAGGGGTTAACCACCAGACGGCCTGCGGTAGAATGTGGTTCTCAACGAGTACTCTCGGGCTTTCAAGTTCAGGCTCCTGCCGAATGCTCTACCTAGTCTGGGTAGCAGTCCATTGCCCACTTGACAATGGAAGCTGGCTTACTTCACTCACACACACCTCACCCCATGCGTACACTATTGGCTTGCGGCTTGATCATTCTGACTTCCCTAGCTGGGCCCCGGGCCGGGATCGACTGGAGCGAGTCCTTCGCGGATGCCCTGCAGGTTTCAAAGGCGGAGGGCAAAGTAGTGTTCATTGCTGTCAACATGGACGGTGAGCGTGCGAATGATCGCATGGCCCGGGAGGTCTACAAGGACAAGGCGATCATCGCCCTCGCAGCGCATACAACGAACTTGGTGGCTTCGAATAACACCCACAATTCCGGGGGCACCTGCTCGCGCTTTGGAGGCATCAGTTGTGTGGATCACCGTAATATCGACGGCCATGTACGTAAGGGAGTGCTAACGGCAGACAGTGAGGGGTTCGTGGTGGCCCCACAACATGTGTTCCTCTCGCCAGAGGGGAAGGCAATACTCTCGGTTCCCTATGAGATCACCGCGCCAGAGTTGGAATGGTGTTTCTTTACAGCAATCCAAAAGGTGGACGAGGATTTTTCGTTCAAGCTTTCTTCCAAGGCTCGTGCGCCGGCGCGGCTTGTTATGGATGGGGTATACGATTCGTCCACGGAATCCGAGCCGGTTCCACCCACTCGGGAGGAGGCCCTCGCGATAATCAAAGAGCTCAAGAAGGGGAGGGCGGAGAAGGCTCAGGCCAAACTAGAGCGACTGGTGATGGCCGATGAACCCGAAGCTCGTGACTTTCTTGTGACGAGTCTGAGGGGCGGTGGCGGTAAGCGCAATGCTGGCAAGCGAGCTGAGCGCCAGAGAGACCTCCTGCGCTTTGTCGGTGAGCATTCACCTTCGAGTTACTGGGAGGTAGCGGCCGAGTTCTTATCCAGTAGTGATGATGAGCTACGGGCAGAGGCCGTTGTGGCTCTCGAACAACTTGGAGCGCCGGAGTCCCTGCGAGACATTAGTAAGTACGTGGGCAAGGAGAAGGAGGAGGCCATCAAGAAGAATCTGTATCGAGCGCTGGGGGCGGTAGGCAGCGACGATCGACGGGCGCGGGGCACTCTATTGAAGCGTGCCCGTGACGGCCGAGACCCGGTCTTGCAAGCCAATGCGTTATTGGGCCTTGGAACGCTCGCCCCCGATGATGAAATCTGGGAGATGTTCAAAGAGACCATCGCGGAGGGCAGCGAGGAGGCACAGGTGGCTGCCATCCTTGGCATTGGGCTGACGCGAAATAAGGAGTGGATTCCCTACTTGGCAGAAATTACTCCTGCTCACACGGGGCGCCGCGCGGTCAAGGCCCTTGCCACAGTCAAAGCGGTTTTGGAGGGCGCCCCCCTATCTCAGATGGAGTCCCTCGTGATGACGGCTGGCTCTGATGTCATTCCGCGCAAGCGTATCTTTGGCGTAGCAGTCAAGCGTGCCGATGCAGAGGGGGCTACTAGTGCAGGCGGGAAGGGCCAGGCAGGAGCGGGCCGTGACCCGAAGAAGAAGAGGGGTGGTTCATCTGGGGTGTCAGTCCAGAGTGAAGGCTGACTGAATGTAGGCGAGGCCAAATCCCAATCGCTCAGCATTGCGGCCAGTGGCGATCCCTGGAGAGGATGCGACGGTGATAAACCGACACTGGCTCTCAGCTGCGGAAACCATGCGCTTGCGCATCATGGCCAGCTGGATCCCCTTGCGCCGGTATTCCGGGAGTACGCTCGTTCCAATGAGGCAGGCGAGTTCCCCGTAGGTCTCTACGAGGCCCGAAGCGGCGGGGATGCCCTCCCAAAAGGCTAGAAACGGGATAGTTCGAGGGTGTGCAAAAACGCGCCTCGTGATTTCGTCCAAGTGCTCCTGTGACGACCCGTCTGCTTTGAGGCCAAATCCAGCAGAGTTGATTGCGACAAAAGTCTCCAACTCATCGGCTCGGGCCTCACGTACCTCAAGGCCTTGTGGCCCGCTAGCGTGGTCGGGGGCCGAGGTAAGCGCTGAGCGCCCAATCCCGAGCCCATAGAGATTGTGCATCTCACGTAGTTGGAAGCCGCGACTTTCCAAGAGCTCGACTAATCCCTCATCAGCGATAGGACTCACGCCCACATAAGGCACTGCCCCCCTGCTTTGATAGAAATGCACCAAGTGTTCCAAGTCTTCCTCAGAAACGGGTCCCTCAAGCCCTAATCCGGCAGCTTGATTGGACCAGCATCCTGGTCGGGAGTAGCACATCCAGCCGCCGGCAATCTGTTGGGCTTCAAGGGCCACCTCGGAGAGGCTGGTGGCCAGTCGCCGCTCTTCAAGTGCGGCGACTGGGTAGGGATCGAGGCGGGGCATGACATTCATTATGAATGATTAGGCGTGAGTGGGGTACACTCGAATCCTACCCGAACTGACTCATGGCTCAATCAGCTCCCGCCGCACTCGCTCTCGATATTTCCTGCACCACCTGTGGTGCACAAATCGTAGTACCTGCAGGATTGCGAACTGCTGAGTGTCCCTATTGTGCGTCACCACATGTGGTGACTCGGCCTGCTGGCGAAGGCCGCATTGATCCGACCTTTGTATTGGGATTTACACAGGACCAAGAATCGGCGGCAGGCTTGGTGCGTCAATGGCTCAACAGCCGGGGCCCGTTTGTGCACTCGGGTCTCAAGCAGGGTGTGGTGGAAGGGACTCAGGGGATTTATTTGCCAAGCTATCTGTACGGTGCGAGGGCGCAGGCAAACTACAGCGCACGGATTGGTGAGGATTACACCGTAGTCGTGACTTACACCACTACTGACGCGAAGGGAAACACAACAACTCACACCCGTACCGAGACTCGCACAGAATGGAGGAGCCTCACCGGGGAGTACGAGAGCTATGTGATGGATGTAGTGGTTACAGCGTCAAAAGGGATTGCCAACAGCGAACTGCAAGGCATCGAGCCCTTTGATCTGCGTGCCTTACAGCGCTTCACTCCTGACTTGCTAGCGGGTTGGACAGCGGAGGAACCTTCCCTCGGTTCGGAGGAGTGCATTCGCCTTGCACAAACCGAAGCGGTGGAGGGAGTTGAATCAGCCTTGCAGGCATTCATGCCTGGCGACTCGTCTACGGGTCTCAAGGCCCAGGTCGAACTTTCCGATGAGGTGGCCGATCTGTGTTTGATGCCGGTCTGGGTGTACGCCGTTCGGTTTGCCGATGATAAGGCCCCGATTCGGATCCTCGTCAATGGTCAGACTGGCAAGATAGCGGGCAAGGTCCCGTATTCGCCATCGAAGATCATTCTAGCCGTCTTGCTGGTCCTTGGAGCTATCGGCGGGATCCTTGCACTGGGAGGGGCTTTCTCTTGAGTTCTACCCATTGCACCCGTTGTGAGTCCCCTCTCGAATCTGGAGATCTGCGCTGTGCCATCTGCGGACAGGTTCCCCCGGTTAGCGATTCACCTGTAAGGGAACAGGATGAGTTCCAGCAGGTAGTCTTACGGTGTGGTGTTTGCGGTGCGGCGACTCGCTACGACGCTGCCCTGCAGGCATTGAGTTGTTCATTCTGTGCGGGAACATTACGAACTGAGAATCTGCGGGATGTGCTTGAGCAGACAGAGGGGTATTTGCCATTTACCGTGACGCGTGTGGAAGCCCGTGAGGCTCTGGGTCGCTGGTTGGGCAGCCTAGGGTTTTTTCGCCCAGCGGACCTGAAATCCAAAGCCCGCATCGAGGACCTGCGGCCTCTCTGGTGGGTGGGGTGGGTATTCGATGCCGAGGCCTTAGTGAGCTGGACCGCTGACTCGAACGCAGGCTCCAGGCAGAGCGATTGGGCACCACACTCAGGTCAGGACTCAATGGTCTTTGATGATGTGCTCGTCTCGGCCTCCAGAGGCCTTTCGGCTGCAGAAGCCTATGAGCTTGCCAGTTCTTATGCAGTCGACTCTGCTCAGGCCGAACCTGGCCACTCAGAGGAGGGGGCTGTGATTGAGGCGTTTGATGTGCAGCGCTCGCAAGCCCGCAGGATCATTACTGATCGAATCCACAGTGTGGCAGCCAGTCACCTCAAACGTGGTGCGATTCCTGGGTCCAAGTTTCGCAACGTGCATGTGCAGGCCCTGCTCACAGGTCTAGAAACCCGGCGACTCTCCTTCCCTGCATGGATCATGGCCTATCGCTATAAGGACAAGCTGTTTCGGGTTGTGATTTCGGGCCAGGATGCAACGTGTTTGAAGGGCAAGGCACCCGTCGATTGGAGCAAGATCGCTTTGCTCGTCTTGGTTGCTGTCGGAATCCTGGGGATTGTGGTGATTCTCGCCAGCCTCAGCTAATCTCTACAGTCGTCTACACCCGTGTGCACGCGAAGTCCTCGGCTGCCTGCTCAGTCTTCAGCTGTTACTGATACCAGAGGATCATCCATGATGGGGTATTCGCGCCAACCGTCAAAATCGAAGTGCCACCATTCCCAAGCGTAGGATCGGAAGCCGACGTCCTCCATGACTTCGCGTAGAGTGTCCCGATACCAGCGTTGGCGGGCGGTTCCTCCAGGATAGAGTGGGTGTGCGCAAGGCTGGAACTCGTCGTACCCGCTCGTGGTCGTTACGGGTTGGCCCGACTTGAGGTCATACAGTGTGATGTCGACGGCGCAACCGCGGTTGTGGCGAGATCCCTTTGTGGGGTCGGCGACGTAGTTCTTGAACTCATTTGGAGTGGCGTCCCAGAACATCTTGGTTACGTGCCAAGGGCGGTAGGCGTCGTAGACCAGGATTCCATATCCCTTCTCCGCGAATATCCGTGCCGCACGACCAAGGGCCTCTGCGGCCGGTCGTTGCAAGAGGGCGCGAGCTTGGGGGTAAAACGTCATCCCCATAAAATTGTTGTCTGTGGCGTAGCGCATGTCCAAGCGGATGCGCGCGTCAACAGTAGTGAGATCAACTAAGTCAGATGGAAGCTTGCCGCTTTCCAATGGGGGTGTGGCCGCTGTAGCCAATAGCCTCAAGTGAGCCTGATCGAACTGCGGTGTAATCCTAAAAGTCTCGCCGTTCTGAGTGGCAGAGGGCCTGCGTGGAAACTTCACCTCACCTAGCGCGAGGTGGGAGATGGCACCGGCAGAATCGCGTCTGAAGCGAATGCTCTCTCCGGGGTAAAGGCCACCCTTGCGCGGCAGACTGAATTGATCTGGCCCTACTTCAGTAAGATCGTCAATCCAGAACCACTCGATTAATGCCTGCAAGTGACCCTGGGACTCGCGGATGTAAAGGGTGTTGTGATCCCAACCGTATTCACCCACATACTCCTCAAGATCGGGCGGGCAGGTACTGGGGGCTAGATCTTCATCGATCCGTTGATACGGCACTCCATCGACGGCAATGCGTTGATCGTCAATGCGTTCGATCCGCATGCCAAAACCGTGCTTGTCATCGGTGAGGTAGTGCCCACCCACGTTGCGGACCTCGCAAATCCTCCCGCGTGCTTCCAGCAAGAGGCGTTGGCCGTCAAGCCGCAGGCGGATGCGGCGACCATCGAGGTCAAACAGGCCCACAAGCCGTTTGGCGCGGGCAGAGCTGAGGACACGAGATTCTGGAAGACGTGGCAGAGCCCGGCCGCCACGGGCCGCCAGCATCAGCCGTAGGGCATGGGTCGCCAGCCGGTAGGTGACCTCGTTACAACTGTCGAGCGAGGCCGCTACGACTACACCAATACCCTCGTCGGGAAGGAAAGAGAGTTGGGTTGAGAAACCGTACAGAGCGCCGTTGTGTCCACAGCGGCGGTGTCCTTCTATTTCGTCGAGGTAAAACCCAACGCCTACTGGCATCTGCGTTCCATCCGGACTCAAGAATGGGGTGAGCATCTGCTCGCGGGTTGACTTCTGCAGCAAGGCAGGACTGCTGGGTAGGAGCCCAAAGACGCCCTGAGTAAACGTGCACAAGTCTAGGACTGATGCGCACAAGCTAGCGGCAGGGCACATGCCTAGCTCGAAGGTGGGGGCTGGGAAGCGGCGTCCGTCATAGGTCCACATTTGGCCCTTGGCAAGACGCGGGTGTACGATTGGGCACTGGCCGAAAGTGGAAGAATCATCGATCCCCAGGGGTTGCATGACTTCCTTGGACATGATCTCTGGGTACGCGCAACCCTGTTGCACTTCCAACACTCGCCCGACTACTGCAAGCCCAGCATTGGAGTACTTCGTGCGAGTTCCGGGTTCAAAGAGCAATTGCGTACTTGAGAGGCTCTGAACAGTATCGGCAAGACTAGGAGCGCTTGTTTCGAAGTAGTTTCCAAGGGGTGGTTCCCGCAAGAGGCCCGAGGTGTGACTGGTGAGATGGCGCAGGGTGATGGGCGTGTCGAAACTGGATTGGGGCTGAAAGTCAGGCAGGTACTGGGTGATCGGGGCATCTAGGTCGAGTTCACCCCGCTCGACACAGCGCATCAGAGCTACATCAGTAAAAAGCTTGGAGATAGAGGCCACGCGATAGACAGTGTCAGCAGTGGCTCGTTGTTGGGTCTGTGGGTCGGCCTGTGGGTTGGCCAGTCCGAATCCCTGTGCCCAAACCACCCGGTCTCCATCCATCAGCGCGATCGACATGGCCGGTATGTCCTTGATCGCCATCTCTTGCTTGACGCACCGCGAGAGCTCATGCACGACGCCCTGGTAATCATCAGCAAGCTCCACATTCCACACACGTGAGACGCATCCTCCAAGCAGGACTGCACAGGCGGTGAGGGCGATGCCTTGGACCATGGGTTGGGCAGTCCCCTTGGCAGGCTTGGCAGAGAATCCGGGAAGTTGCATGGCTAGGTCCGTAGTATGCCTCCTAATACCCTGTGATGAAGAGGACCTTTGATGTGATCGTGATCGGTGGGGGTGTGGTGGGGGTGGCCTGTGCCTATTCCCTGCTTGCCCTGGGGCGTAGCGTTTGCGTGTTGGAGGCGGGCACGCTGGGCAATGGGGCCTCCCGCGGCAATTGCGGCCTGCTCACACCCAGCCACGCCCTCCCGCTGACGCGCCCCGAGACCCTGCGTCAAACCCTAGGCTGGTTTGGGAAACGGGATGCGCCCTTCTATGTGCGCCCGCGCGCGGACCTGGAATTCCTCAGTTGGGGGCTAAGATTCCTTGGAAATTGCCGTCGCAGCCGCATGGAGGCGGCGCTGCGGGGGCGGGCTGCCTTGCTCGGCCATTCTCTTGATCTCACGCGGGACTGGATCGCGGCCGAAGGAATCGAATGTGAGTGGAGTGAAGGGGGCCTCTTAGAGGTTTTTGAACGACCCTCTGCGCTGGAAGGGGCCGAGGGAGTGCGCAACATCCTTGCCGATCACGGCATTGAGGCACATTTGAAGAGTGCGGAGGAGACTCTTGTTCTTGAACCAGGGCTGCGTGCCGACCGTGTGGCAGGTTCCCTATTTCATCCGAGAGATGCCCACTTGCAACCCCAGTCGTTCCTCGATGGTTTGGGAGGCGCAGTCCAGGCTTGTGGCGGGACGCTGGAATTGAACTGCCCCGTTGAGGGCATCACGGTCGGGTCGACGGGCGCACGCGTGAGGACAACCCGCGGAGATTGGCTGGGATCCCAGCTGCTGGTGGCGGCGGGTGCTTGGAGTACCGATTGGCAACGGCCCCTCAATCTGAATCTCCCCATTCAGCCGGGCAAGGGCTATTCGCTCACATTGCCCCCAGCGAAAGGGGCTCCAACCCTGCCCCTGCTCTTGCATGAGGCCAATATGGTGGTCACCCCATGGCCGAGCGGATTGCGGCTTGGCGGGACAATGGAACTGAGCGGTCGCAATCTAGAAATCCTCCCGGGCCGGCTGCAGGCGTTGCGTAGGGGCGCCCGGCAATTCTTGAGGTGTGACGTGGATGCGCCTGGGGAGGAGTGGGTGGGCTGGCGTCCCATGACGCCCGATGAATTGCCTCTCTTGGGCCGGGTACCCGGTTTCAAGCGGGTGTTTGTGGCAGCTGGTCACGGGATGATGGGGGTGAGCATGTGTGCTGCCAGTGGTGACTGCGTGGCGCGCATGATGGCGGGTCTAGACCCCGGCCTAGACCCCACTCCCTACTCACTTGCACGCTTTGGCTGACATAGTGGACGCCTCTCCTGGGTGGGTGCTCAGGCATGGATGTATCAACCATGTGGAGGCGTGGGGTATCGTGGAGAGACTTCTAGCACTCTCATCTCTTTCGGACCGTCTTGATGCCAGGGGGCGGCTTCCTTCCAGCACTATTCACTCATGTACCGCTCGATTCTGTTTCTGTTGACTTGTGCAGCTTGCTCGGAGTCTCCCAATCCCCAGAACCGAGGAGGCCCTGATCCCCAAGAGGGTGGGGAAGCCTTGGACAGCCAAGTTGGGGGTGGCGACGAGGCGAAGGCTCCGCTTGCCGAAGTTGTTGATCAATTGCCTTGGCCCTCACAGGTGCATGGTGCTCTGCACGGCACGGTGCGGGTGAAGAGAAGTGTTCCAGACCGCTTCCCCATTGGGGCGCGAAAGATGGCGGACTGCACGCACCACGAGGATGTGGACCATCTCAGTGACGTGTTCGTGGTGACAGACGGAAAACTCAAGTACGCATTCTTGGCCCTTGAACCTGACCTCAAGGGCTTGGAGATTCCGGCTGCACCCGAGGAGCCCGTTGTGCTGGATCAGCGGGGCTGCATCTACACTCCGCATGTTCAAGCGCTTCAGATCGGTCAGGAAGTTGTGATTACAAACAGCGATCCTGCGACACACAATGTGCACGTCACCGCAAAGCGCAACCGTTCAATCAACGTGACGCAGGCCGTGGGCCAGGCACCGCTGCACTACGAACCCAAGCGGGCCGATACTGTGCGGTTTCAATGTGACTTACACCCATGGATGTTCGCCCTAGTGCACGTCTGTGATCACCCATGGTTTGCCGTGACGGATGATCATGGGAGTTTCCTCATCAAGGGGATCGTGCCCGGCGAGTACACAATCAAGGTCGAGCATGAAGAACTGGGGATTCTCCGCAGGCGTGTGGTGATTGAGGCAGGAATGTCCACTGGCATCGAACTCGCGTTCGAGTGAGTCGGATTCTGGAGGCAGGAGGACAGTTGGGAGTAGGCTCTACCCTTTCCCTGACGATGAAGGCGGGGTCCAGCCCCGTGTACGACTGGCGGCAGTAGGTGCCCCCTCACCCGGCACAGGTGCTAGGGGGCCTAGGAACGGGGTTGTGGCCCTGGCCGGACTGAGAAACCGG
>CAYXZD010000002.1:0-313802 GCA_964469565.1 uncultured Planctomycetaceae bacterium | reverse complement strand
AGGTGCTAGGGGGCCTAGGAACGGGGTTGTGGCCCTGGCCGGACTGAGAAACCGGGCTGAGAAGCTGGACTGGGAAGCCGGACTGGGATGCCGGACTGGGAAGCCGGGCTGGGGGTGCGAGCCGGGAATGATATTGCCCACCCGTGATTGACTCTGTGGGTGCAAATCTTGGATAGTTACCCTTACGTGAGCCGCAGGCAACCTCCGGCGCATGTCACTGACCCACACTCCATCACCTCACTCCCATTCAAAGATCCCATGGACCTATTTGAACTTGCCGATCGTTGGCTTCACTTCGGGGCCGGCGTGCTCTGGCTTGGCCTCTTGTACTTTTTCAATTGGGTGAACTCGGCGTTCGCCCCCACGATGGATGCGGAGACCAAGAGAAAGGTCATACCCGAGCTCCTGCCTCGCTGCCTGTTCTGGTTCCGGTGGGGAGCAGCCTACACATGGATTACGGGGGTCGTTCTGATCTTCCTCGTTTACTACCACGGGTATGACGGTGCGAACTTGTTTGACGGTCAGCATGCGCCCGCTAAGGCAAGCGACTGGGGCCCTGCCTTTGCAGGCTTGTTTGTGGGGTTTGCAGTCTATGACGCCCTCTTCAAGGGGCTGGCCAAGCAGCATGCTGTGGCGGTAGTCCTATGGGGAGCCCTTGCGACGGGCTTTGGTTGGTACCTCAGTAACAATCTTGGGTTTTCTGACCGTGCGGTCTACATCCACGTGGCGGCGTTGTTTGGCACATGCATGGCTGCCAATGTGTGGATGCGTATTTGGCCTGCCCAACAACGCATTATCACAGCGATCAAGAACGGGGAGGCACCTGACGGCGCTGATGCCGCTATGGCTGGGTCGCGCTCGAAGCACAACACCTATATGTCAGCATCCCTGATGCTGTTCATGGTGGGTGTCGGCCAACCTGCGATGTTCAAGTTTCCTGTGGTCACGACACTCATTGGAGTGCTCGTTGTGAGCTTCGTCATCATCAAGGCCCTTTATGTTCGGGCTGCCAAGGTCGAAGGCTTCTAGAAACCTCGACTGACGCGGTGTCCAACCCCTTGTGGGAGGGCATCGTTTCCAGGGCTTTGTGAAAAGAGGCGCTGCACGATGTGCGGGGTCTCTTTTCTTGATTGAGGGCCCGCACACCGGGCCGGGGGGCGCAGGGCTCACATCCCCGAATAAGAGCAGGAATTGGCACCCAGGTTGCATTCTAGTCCCAGGCTCAATGGGGGAATGGAGCGTAAGTGTTGGGGTGGTCGGGCCTTAGGGGATTGTGGGGGGGAGGTGAGCAAACTCCGCCCTTGTTGCTATTGCGAGTCAGTCTCAACTGGGTATTGTTCAGGTGCTCGGGTCGCCAACGGCAATTGCCGACACCCTCACAGCCTTGAATCATCCCAGTCCTACCATGACTTCCTTCACCCACTGCGCCCTTCGTGTTGCCCCTGCTCTCATTGCTTTGGGAGCCGCTTTTTCTGCCTTCAACAATGCCTACACCCCCCCATTCAGGGGACAGGTCGGAACTGAATTCACAGGTTGGGAGACCTTTACTGATGCGTTTCCCGGTCCCAACATGCCCGATGACCCGGGGACGACCTCTGACACTGCGCTCCTATTCCAGACGACGCCCGGCGGAATCCTGACCTCGACCGGCAACATCTACAACCCAGCCGGAGCCTCCCATTTCATGATCGTTGACAGTGTCCCCGAGGATCTTCAGCAACTGGTCTTGCAAGTCTCCACCGCGGGTACACCGCTCGATTACTCCAGCTTCACCCTGAGCTACTTTGACGGAAACGGCACGCAGATCAGCTTGCCCCCCACCACGAGCAGCAACCTCTGGGCCAGCGGCGGCACCGTGGAAGACATGTTTGACTGGGACCTTTCTGCTGTCAGTGACGTGATCACGGCCTATGCCCTGGAGTTTGACGCCCTTGGCGCTCATCTAAGCCTTGACGCAGTCCTCCTCGACACTCGTTTCGACTCCGATTTCGGAACGAACTACTGCACGGCAATTCCCAACTCCACGGGACTGGCTGCACAGATTGAAGCCCAGGGCAGTGCAGTGGCCAGTGACAACAACCTCAGTCTGAGTGTAACTCAGCTACCGTTGAATCAGTTTGGGTATGCCCTGACCAGCCAAACCCAGGGGCTGGTGATTGCACCCCCCGGATCGATGGGAAACCTGTGTCTTGGCGGCACGATAGGACGATTTGTGAAGCAGGTTCAATCCTCTGGTTCAGCGGGCACCTTCGCGTTCAACGTGGACCTGACCAACATGCCCTTCACCCCGGCGGTCAGCGTGATGGCCGGTGACACCTGGAATTTCACGGCTTGGTACCGGGACAAGTTCGCGGGCGCCACCACATCGAATTTCTCCGACGCGATCTCCATTACCTTCCTGTAGGCGCCTAGCCCGCCGGCCCGTGCCTGTTTTCCGCTTTTTGGTCAGGCGCGGGCCCTAACAACCATGCGACTCATTCGTTTTTGTTCCGTACTCGCTTGCGTAGCACCCGCGCTCAGCCAGGTGCGATTGACTCCCAGTTCCGATCAGGAGCAAATCCACTTGGTGGCCAGGGGATTCCAGCCCGGTTCCCGGGTTCGACTGAATCTCCAGCTATCCAATGGGGGACTCGGACGAGGAATCCCGACCCGGATGGGGAGCTTGACTAGGCGCGCCGGCCCATCGGGTACGGTCGCATTGTCCTTGCCTCTCTCACGGCACGGGTTGAAGAGTCACACTCTGTGGGCCGGTGTTCAGGGCACCGCCCGGGCAGGTGGTCCCCACGCGGGTTCTAGCGGACTAGTAGGGACGGCAGCACCCCAGCTCTATCCACTGTTCGTTGACTCACCTAGCCAGCTGCCCCGTAGTGCGGCGGATCTGGGGGGGGCGTTGGTGGAATCAGCTGACCTTGATGGAGACGGGCGTGAAGACTTAGTCCTGGCGAGCAGCGCCGGAGTGCGCCTGTGGCGCCAGACACCTCAGGGCACCTTCCATGATGAGACGGCCATGCGTCTCGGGGCCCTCAACCGTCCCGTGGCTTGCCTCCATCTAGCGGACTTGGACGGTGATGGTCATGTGGACGTGTTTCTTGGGGCAGGTGACTTCTTGGTCGGAGGGCAAGACCAAGTGCTTTGGAATGATGGTGCGGGCATGTTTGCCGTTTCGACCAATCTTCCCTTGGGCGTTCAGCAAACGGCAAGCGTCGCCTCTGGAGATGTGGACGGAGATGGAGACACCGACCTTTTGCTTGCGGTTGGAATCGCCAGTCACCTGACCGTGGGCGGCCCAGATCAACTCTTACTGCAAGTGTCGACGCGCGCCTTCACTCCTGACCCCATCTTTGCTGGGGAGGCTTGGAACGAAAGCGTGAGTGCCTCTACAGATGTTTGCCTTGTCGACTTCGACTCGGATGGTGACCTCGATGCGTTTGTGACCAAAGCTGATCCGGCTGCAGCGACTGGCAGCCCTGGCGCATTCAATGCGTTATTGGTCAACGATGGTAACGGGCGCTTTGACGAACTCGGGTCATCCCTGCTCTTGCCTGCACGAGCAAAGGATCAATCATACGGGGTGGCCCCTTCCGATCTGGACGGTGATGGTGATCTCGATCTGGTCGTGGCGAACGGATTGACCTCGGTAAGCGGCGCCCAATCGGCAGATGTGCTGATCAACCAGGGTGGCCTCCAAGGGGGCATTCCTGGCGCATTCCAAGATGTATACGGAGCGCTGCCCGAGTCACCGCCAATCTATGAGGCCATTCGCCTCGGAGTGCTGGTGGCTGATTTTGATCTCGATGGGGTGAGTGATGTGCTGCTGGGTGTGCATGATTTGCCTCCCGGGCTCGGTGGCCAGCCGTTATTGCTCGGCAACGGTGGCGACCCGGTCAGCTTCAGCCGCCTAGGCTCATTCGCACCCGGCTCGTTTATCAATCGCGGCATGGCAATCGTTGATGTGGACGCCGATGGAGATCTCGATCTACTGATCACCGCAGACGGGAGCGCTGGCGGTGGCATCGACCCGCTCCGTACCCGCCTCTTCGTGAATCAGACTTTCTGACAGATTCCTAAGTAATCACCGAGGCGGGATAGGCGGCTGGGGATACCCCGGATCATGGCGACCCCGAGTCTTTCCATGGCTGTCTGCCCCCCTCGGTTCTTGAATGACGAACCCATTCACCTTTGGCACGCGCAAAAGGAAGGGCCATTCTGAGGTGCTGAATTGAGAGAAACCTAGTCACCCGCGATGGGTTGGAGGCTCCCCCCCCACTCATACTTTTGCCGTGCTAGCGTACTCCTATGCCAGTCTCAAAGGTCTTCACCAGCCTCACTTGCACACTCATGTCCTCGGGGGGGCAACGCAAGGCAAGGGGCGTTGGCGCGGGGACCCTGTAGGAAGTTCTTCTGAGTCTGAGCCTTGCAGCACAAACCCTGACCCCTACGGGGTAGGAAAGGTGACCGCAAGAAACACTCTCCCTGTTCTCGGTTGGAGTGGCACAGCGACTCTGAGTGCTGACAACCTTTACATCACCATAACCGGCGGCGTGCCCAACCAGCTTGCGCTCATGTTTCACGGGGCAGGCCGCAATTCACAACCCTTCTTTGGCGGCACGATGTTGGTCTCCTATCCGTTTGTCCGCATGAGTCCGTTCTATCTAGATTCAAGTGGAGCAGGCCAACAGCCATTCCCCGTGACAGCAGCCCTCGCCGGATCGAGTCGCTGCATCCAACTTTGGTGTCGTGACAAGACCCACCCTGATGGAACGGGTGTGGGCATGAGCAGTGCCCTTGAGATTTACTTCTGCTTCTAGGGGGCTATTCGTCCCAGGATTCAATCGGGCGGCGCTGCATTCAGAATCCTCGTCGTCCCGCATCCGCCTAGGCGGAAATGAGCGGGCATTCAATCGCTCCTTAGAATCAGAATCAGTTGCAGGTATAGGCGGGATGTGATTGGGTAGTCCCATGGACACCCGAAACATTGCCGTTGCTCTCCTTATTGGGACACTCTCAGCTTGTACCAGCCTCTCCTCTGTCCGACTCCTCGACGGGGCCACGGGAGCGCAAATCGACCTGGTCGCGATGGCTGACCGCTTCGCCACCCGCGATGTGGTTTTCCTCGGTGAGGAGCATGACAACGATTACGGGCATGCAATGCAGCGGGAGATGTTGGAGCAACTCCATTCACGCAGGCCCGATCTAATCCTCTCCCTAGAGATGTTTGAGCGAGATGTGCAGCCCATCCTCGACGATTACTTAGGTGGAGGCATCTCGGAGGCCGAGTTCTTAGAAAACTCACGCCCCTGGCCTAATTACAAGAAACACTACTCTCCGTTAGTGGAATATGCGCGAGCTGAGGGGTTGGCGGTCTTGGCAGCCAATATTCCACGCCCCCTCGCCCGCATCGTGTCTAAAGAGGGCCCCGACGCCATTGCTGGGGAGGAGTTTGCAGCCAGCCGAAGTAGTGCTCCCGAGGGGCTCTACAAGGATCTCTTCTTCGAGATCATGACAGGTGGTGATGATGACCACGATGTGGAACTGGTGACGCGGTTCTATCAGGCCCAATGCTATAAGGATGACACGATGGCGGAGTCTATCGCCATTGCCCTCGACGCAGCATGGCAAGAAGGCCGGCGCCCGCTTGTTGTTCATGTGTGTGGCAAGTTTCACTCAGACTTTGGCGAGGGGACCGTGTCCCGTCTGCGCGAGCGAATTCCCCAAGTGACCGCGGGAATCATCTCCATGAATAGCGAGGGCCTTGAGGGGGAGCCCCTTCTCGAACTCCTAAACGAAGGTGTGGGGCAGGTTTTATGGTGCGTTCCAAGTATGGACGACGAAGAGGACTGAATTCGCGTGCAGAGGGCAGACGCTCACTTCTCAAGGATGCCTAATCCAAGAGCCATTGATTTCAGCAGCACGGCTCAAGTCCTCTCGGCGGAATCCATACCACGGGATGGCGGATCCCGTTAGTTCGCGGGTTTCACGATTCGTCCGTGATCCAGCGGTCTGGGGACCGGCGCAAACTCAAGGAGGGCATGGCGCAAATCCGTGAAATCTCGTTCGAGGTTTCCAATGAGGACCTCGGTCACGTCGTTACGCATCTTTGGGTGCGCCCTGAAGAACTCACCAAAGTGGAATGTGGGCTCATAGAAGGCGTGGACTAGCAGGCGCATGGGTTCCAATCGGGCACACATGCGATCTCCATAGTCTGCAAAGCTAGCAGCGCGGGTGTCATTCTTGATGAGTGCATCGTGAATGGCATCGGCGGCTTGCACGCCCCCTTCAAGGGCTAGGTATACGCCGCTTGAGAACACAGGATCCAAGAATGCGAAGGCATCTCCGGTTAGAACCAATCCATCTTGTGCGCAGTGCCGTGAGCGGTAGGCAAAATCTCGGGTGACATGCAACTCTCCTTCTTGAGTGGCACCCTCCAGACGATCGGCAATCCAGGGTTGGAGGCTGGTTTCCCGATCAAAAGCTGCTTGTAAGTCGCGGCCGTTTCGAAGCAGGTATTCAGGCTCGGCCACGACTCCTATGCTGGTGAGGCCTGCACGCAGGGGAAGGTGCCAGATCCAGCCCTTTTCTGGAAGGTAGGCGATGGTGGTAGCACTCGCATCCCTGCCGGACTCGCGGTGGGTGTCGCGAAAGTAGCGCCAGATTGCCAGCTTGTGCAAGTCCGAGTCATCGACCCGCCACTTGTTGCGGGTGACGCTGAAGAGGTCACGCCCGCTCGCATCGAGGGTGACCGGGGCAAATAGGTGGACCTTGCGCTGAGATTGGAGTATCTCGACTCCTGTGACCCGCGCGTGCACTTGATCTGATTCTCGCAGGAGGGACTTCGCTTGCGCTTGATCAAAAAACTGCACGCCTGCCTGGATTGCACGGCCATGAAGGAGGGCATCAAACTCAGAGCGCACCACTTGCCAAGTGTGGGACTTGGGGTGGTCGTGGTGATCGGGAAAGTAGAAGGGCCGTGTTTTTTGGCCATCCGTGCCGACAAACTGCACACTGACCTTTGGGATTGAGCAGCGTGCACTGTTCAAGGAATCCACAAGGCCCAAACGAGTGAGTGGATACCAGCAGTGGGGAATCAGCGATTCTCCCACCCTGTAGCGGGGCATGGGCTCGCGTTCGAGCAGTGCTACCCGGTGTCCATACTCGGATAAGATCGTGCTAGCAGCACACCCGGCAGGGCCAGCACCTACCACAATGGCGTCGAAGGAATCTTGGGTAGGCTGTGGCACGCAGTGGGGGAGCTCAGGATAGACCGCAGCCCGAGTATAGGGCGGCGTGGAGGAGCAGCTGCGTCCGAGATTGCATGGATTTAGTGAATTGCCCCATCGGGACTGGAACGCACGGATAGGATAGGCCCCCGCAATCGTACGTACAAACCTGCCCCATCCTCACCCTAGCTCTTCAATTCCATGCTCCTAAGCCTGTGCCTAGCCGTCTTTCTTCAAGATTCTCCCCCCACCGACATGGGTACGACGGTGGTCAAGGCTCGGAAGGTGACCGAGGCCCTTGAAGATGTGCCCCTCGCTGTAAGCGTCCTCGGCGCAGATGATCTGGTCCAATCAGGAATGCGCTCGATCAGCGATTCGGTGGGCACTGTGCCCAATGTTCACTTCACCGAATTCTCCGCCCGGCGGCTCAGCTTCCCATATGTGCGTGGAATCGGTTCGGGATTGGGTGAGCCATCGGTGGTCACCTATATGGATGGCGTTCCGCAGATGAGTGTTGGAAGCACCAATCTGCCTCTGATAGGGCTAGAGCGCATTGAGTTTCTGCGGGGTCCGCAAGGAACCCTGTACGGACGAAACGCCCTAGGAGGAATCATCAACATGGTTGGGCGCCAACCGGGTACCGAGGTCGTATCGGAGTCGCAGTTCATGTTGGGCAACCACGGCCTTCAGGAGTACTCCTATTCCTATGGGGGGCCGATCGGAGACAAGATGGGGTTTGTTACCGATGGGCAAGTCGCCCAGCGCGATGGCTACACAAGAAATGCATTCACCGGGAATCTAGTGGATGGCCGTGAGGCCTTCACTGGCAGGGCCTTGCTTTCCTATGACCTGGACGATTCCAGCAGCATCCGCGTGGGGTTGCATGGTCAACAGGCCGATGACGGTGGCTTTGGACTTGGAGAGCTCAATTCCCTGCGCTCAGACCCCCATCGCATCAACCAAGATTTTGAGGGCGCTACGTCCCGAGACTTCATGCAGCCCTCCGTAGTGTACGAATGGGAAGAGGCTGGCTATGCCTTCACTTCGATTTCGGCTTACACCACTTGGGACGCTGAGGAGACCAGTGACTTTGATTTCAGCCAGATTGACGGTGTCCGGCGAACAACGCTGGAAGATCAAGATGTCTTTTACCAGGAACTGCGCTTGTCCAGCGAAGACGGGATCGACACGGTTGCCGGTGAGGGATCGCGTTGGCTGATCGGTGTCTCAGGGTTTGTGTCGGATTCGAGTCGATCAGCGGCCAACGAATTCCGTCCTGGGATGTTCCCCCCTGCCATGCAAGGGACCGACACGAATACCGGCGAATTCTCAGACACCAGTGTGTCTATGTTTGGGCAGGCTAGTATGAGTCCTGCACCAGGCGTGGAATTGACTGGGGGCCTGCGTGTGGACCGTGAAACGAAACGCCTCGATCACAACCATACCTATGAAACTGCAGGTTTCACCGTCTTGGATATGGATACAGGCTACAACAGCGCTTTCAGTGAGGTGACACCCATGGCTAGTGCGAGCATGCGGCTGGACCAGGACACCATGGTGTATGGCTACGCTGCCAAGGCCTTCAAGGCGGGTGGGTACAATCTAACGGCACCCGATGGGGGACAGTTGTTTGATCCTGAAACGAGCTGGACCTACGAGGTGGGATACAAACGGACTATTCTTGAGGGTTCAGCGGAACTGAAGCTGGCGGCCTTTCACGTTGACTGGAAAGACATGCAACTATCGCTGTTTGATCCAGTGGCTGGCGGCTACGTGGAGAATGCAGGCGAATCCACCAGCGATGGGGTGGAGGTGGAGTTCGATGCGGACCTAGGCCGGGGATTTGGCCTGTCCGTGGCCTTGGGCATCTCTACGACTGAATTCGTGGAGTTCACAGATGCGTATGGACAGGACTCGGCTGGAAATGCATTGGCCAATGCGCCCGAGCAGACTTTCAACTTTGGGGTGCGCTACAACCGCCCTTCTGACGGACACGGTGTCATGTTTGGGCGCATCAATTTTGTCGCTGTGCAAGACCTGTTCTATGACCCCTCCAACATTGAGAGTGAGAGTTACGAGCTTGTCAATGCAAGTCTTGGATACCGGTCGGGTGACTGGAGTGCAAACCTGTTCGTTCGCAACATGTTTGACGAAGAATACGTACCCGTAGCGTTCCAAGCCAACCCTGCAGATCCGACCTACTTTATCGGCGAGAATGGAGCACCACGCACATTGGGCCTTGGCATCGGTTTTAGTTTTTAGAGAGTGGAACAATCCCTGATGGCTACGCTTCGGCTTCAAGGCTCGTTGGTCTTCTGCTTGTTGGCAGGGGCATGTCAAAGTGGCCCAGACATTTCTGGTCAAGGCACGCACGGGATCCCGGTAACTGAACCAACCCAGGCCAGGGGTTGGCTGAACTGGAGGGGCCCGCAACAAAACGGCACATCGAGCGAGACGGGTCTGTTCGATTCGGTCGAGGTGGGTGGTGCAGGAAATCCATGGAGTTACCGCTTGGCCGGGCGGGGCACTCCGGTGGCATCCAAGGGGCGGGTCTATGCCCTCGGATACGAAGGTGAAGGGAAAGACTTGCAGGAAGTCTTAGTCTGCATCGATGCCCATACTGGTGAGTGCTTGTGGGAGGACCGCTGGAGCGATTTTCTTACGGATGTCATCTATGACCGCTACTCCATCGGCAGTCCGACGATCGACCCAGAATCTGGTGACGTTTTCGTCTTGACGACTGCGGGCCTCTTGCGCCGGTACACCCCGGAGGGTGAGCGCCTCTGGGAAATCTCGGCCATGGAGGAACTGGGCCGATTGACCTTCCCGAATGGGCGTACTGGAGCACCTATCCTAGATGGAGATCTTGTGATTGTTCACTTGATTACAGCTCACTGGGGAAGAGTAGAGGGCCCCGCTCGGGACCGCTTTTATGCGTTTGACAAGAACACAGGGGAGGTGGTCTGGTGGTCGACTCCTGGTACTGGTCCGAAAGATGGCCCCTACTCACATCCAGTCATCGAGGAGCGAGCGGGGCGGCGGCTTCTGTATGCCGGGACGGGCTGCGGAAACGTAGTTTGTGTTGATGCGCGTACGGGTGAACCCGTGTGGAGGTACTCGTTGGCGACGGGGGGTGTGAACTCATCTCCAGTCCTCCATGGAGATCACTTGATAGCGATTCACGGCCGGGAGAATCATGACTCGTCAACGATCGGGCGCATGCTTTCCATTCAGTTGGGTGCGACCCCAGAAGATGGCGCCGCAGGGCCCGTAGTCCTAGATGCCAACTGTGAGTCATGGCGTAACGAATTAGGTGCATTTACAAGCTCCCTGGTTCTTGCGCAGGGTCGTGCCTACACAACTGTGGCCAATGGAGACCTGTGTTGTGTCGTACCCGATACCGGAGAGGTGCTCTGGAGATACCACCTTGCACCTGATCAAGTGCATGCGTCGCCAGTGTGGGGTGACGGAAAGCTCTACGTACCGATGAATAATGGCACGTTTCATGTAGTGCGCCCTTCAGATGCGGGGCCTGAGGTGTTGTGCTCGGTGCAATTAGAGGGTGCCTGTCTTGGCGCGCCAGCGATTTGCGGGGGCCAGGTGTTTGTTCACACAACTGAACGTCTGTACTGCTTTGGAGAGCCCGCCGATGAGCCCTCTTGGCCGACGTTGCCCCACTCTGAGCCATCGCCTCAAGTCGAGAGCGCGAGGCTTGTGCCGGGTGATTGTCTGCTGCGGGTAGGCGAGGGGCTGCGCTTCGGAGATGGGGTGGGGAGGCGCCTCCAAGTGCGCGGCTTAGATGATGCAGGCCATGATGTTGGACCCCTACAGGTGCTCGGCGTGCAGTGGCCAGCCATGTTGGAGGAGACCCAAGGCCAGTGCGCGATTGCTTCTAGCATCGGCACGGGCTTGGTCTCTGTGCAGACGACAGCAGGCCCGGCGATGGCGCGTGTACGGGTGGTTCGAGAATTGCCGTGGTCCGAGGGCTTTGAGTCCTTCGAGCCTGTCAAGACAGGTGAGCATGGAGAGAAGGTGGCCTCCCCTCCCCCTGGCTGGATTGGTGTTTTCAAGAAGTGGGATGTGGCAGAACTAGATGGAGGAAGGGTTCTCCGTAAGACTCTGACCAACCCCCTATTCCAACGGGCAATGGGATTCATGGGCCACCCACAGATGGCGAATTACACCGTGCAGGTGGATGTGCGCACTGAGGGCAATCGTAGGAGTATGTCATCGGCTGGGGTGGTCAACCAACGCTATCTCATTCAATTGAAAGGGAATCACCAGACATTGCAGGTGAGTTCGAATGACGAACGCGTCAAGGAAGCCGTTCCATTCAGGTGGAAGCCAGATCGATGGTACACACTCAAGACGAGGGTGGATTGCGCACCTGATGGAAGTGGCATTATACGTGCGAAAGCATGGGACAGAACTGAACCCGAACCCCTCGATTGGACCATAGAGGTTGAGCATGCACACGCTCACACCCAGGGCTCTCCCGGCCTATTTGGCTTTGCTCCCCAGAGCCGTTACCACGTATACCTCGACAATCTCTCGGTGACCCCAAATGAATAACATCCTCTCGTTTACCGTTTCTAGGCAAGCTCCCATGCTTTTGGCTAGGGGCTTGATGGTTTGGGCATGCATGACATCACTGGCCGCTCAAGAATCTGGGGGCGGCGACTGGCCCATGTGGGGTCACGACACAAGCCGAAACATGGCCTGTGAGGCTCGGGGGCTCCCCAGCACATTCAAGGCGGGGGAGTTCATAGGCGTGACCGATCAGATCGATCCGGCGACGACAGAAAATGTGCGCTGGGTGGCCAAACTGGGCTCCCAATCATACGGCAATCCAACAGTTGCCAATGGTCGGGTATACGTGGGCACCAATAATGATTCCCCCCGGGACAAGCGGTTCCTTGGAGACCGCAGTGTGCTCAACTGCTTGAGCGAAGAGACGGGTGAATTGATATGGCAGCTCAACATTCCGAAACTGGGCACAGGTAAGGTCAGCGATTGGGAGTTCTTGGGAATCTGTTGTTCGCCGTCGGTTGATGGGGAACGTGTTTACATTGTGACCAACCGCTGTGAGGTAATGTGCCTCGATGTACAAGGGATGGCCAATGGAAACCAGGGCTACGCCGATGAGGGGCTGTATGCTGCATGGCCCAAGACCGAACCGATCCAAGTTGAACCCCACGACGCCGACATTCTCTGGATCCTCAACATGATTGATGAGTGTGGGGTTTTCCCTCACAACATTACGACCAGTGCCGTGCTTGTTGAGGGGGACTACCTTTGGGTGACAACCTCGAACGGCGTGGACTATGGGCATGTGGAAACGCCAGCGCCCTATGCTCCTTGCTTGATCAAAGTGGACAAAGTCACGGGTGAACTTGTCGGAGAAGAGGCCTCGGGACTGAGCCAACGCATTTTTCATTCCAACTGGACATCCCCCGCATTCGTGCGCACCCAAGTGAAGGGAGAGGAAGTCGCGCTGAGCCTGTTTGGTGGGCCCGATGGCTTTGTCTATGCCTTTGAAACAGACCCCGTCGAAGATGAGGACGGTTATTGGGTCTTTGAGGAGCGTTGGCGTTGTGATGCAAATAAGAAGGAGTACCGCATCAAAGATGGCAAGCCAATCAAGTATGCCACTCGAGGCGGGCCGAGTGAAGTGCTGGGGACGGTCATCTCTTGGGAGGGACGCGTCTATGCCGTGATTGGTCAAGATCCAGAGCACGGGGAGGGTGTGGGCAACCTCGTCTGCATTGAGGCCGGCGGGAAAGGCGATGTCACAGCTTCCCACATTCTGTGGAGCTACGATGGAATCCATCGATCCATGTCCACACCTTCAATCGCGAATGGGCTCCTCTATGTGGCAGACTATTCAGGATTCGTGTACTGCCTCGATGCCCGCACTGGTGAGTTTCTTTGGCGCCATGACACGATGGCCCACATCTGGGGTTCGACTCTGGTGGCAGATGGCAAAGTCTTCATTGGTAATGAGGACGGTTACCTAACGATCATTCCCGCAGGCCGCACCTATGACAAATCTAAGGTCCAAGAGGTTGATATGACTTCACCGGTGTATTCATCACCCATTGCTGCAGGTGGAGTCTTATACGTGGCGACCCATACACATTTATTTGCGATCCAAGAGGGCGCGTCGGTTGATGCTCCACAAGACGGCGGAGGCCGTGAATAACCTTGCACCGCGTAATCTGGGCATTTGCAGTGAGCCTGGCCATCCTGCATCAGGACTGGTGGCTCTGGGGGTCGCGAGATCTCCTCTTCGGGTTCCTGCCAGTGGGGTTGGCTTACCACGTGGGGTACTCGGCCTGCGCCAGTTTGCTGTGGGTACTGGCACTGCGTCATGCTTGGCCTTCCAGCCTTGAAGATTGGGCAACAGAGGCACCTGGCCTAGATGGACGAAACCAGGAACGGGCATGATGACAGCCTCCATCGGAATTGTGTCTGCAGATCGCACACCACTGTTTGTGGTGTGCGGGTACATGGCGCTCCTTATCGGGCTTGGATTCCTAGCGCGCAATCGCTTTCGGGGGACGAGCAGTGATTACTACTCCGCGGGGCGCTCGGTCGGTGGCTTCTTGTTGCTGATGAGCGTGTTCGGTACGACCATGACTGCATTCGCACTTGTGGGATCTACAGGCAAGGCATTCGACAAGGGCATAGGCGTCTATGGATTGATGGCATCCTCATCTGGACTCATCCACAGCCTTGTTTTCTTTTTGGTGGGAATGCGCCTTTGGGCGGTAGGCAAACGAAATGGGTACGTGACCCAAATTCAGTACTTTCGAGACCGCTTTCAATCCCCCTTGCTCGGGTGGATCTTGTTTCCGATCCTCGTTGGGCTTGTGATTCCGTACTTGTTGATAGGACTGCTGGGTGCGGGAATCGTGGTCAAGGGCATGACTCGGGGAATGTTTCCAGAAACCTTTACGGGAGGGTTCGTACCTCCCTGGTTGACGGGCCTCGTAGTCAGTGCGGTGGTCTTGTTCTATATCTTCTTTGGTGGCATTCGTGGAGCGGTGTGGGCCAATGCTTTCCAGACACTGGTTTTCATGCTCATGGGCATGCTCGCGTTTTACCTCATCGCAGAGAAACTGGGCGGTGTCCAGGCGGCTACCGAACTCGCCCGCACCCACGCACCCGAGCACCTTAGCCGCACAGGCATGATTGGAAAGTTGGAGTTCTTGAGCTATGGACTCGTGCCCTTGTCGGTCGGCATGTTTCCTCACCTGTTTCAGCATTGGTTGACCGCCAAGAGCGCGAAGACTTTTCGCTTGAGCGTTGCATTACATCCCGTCTTTATCGCGATGGTCTGGGTGCCTTGTATCTTGATGGGCCTGTGGGCTGCGGGCCTAGCGGCCAGCGATCCGAGCTTTACTCCTCCGAGTTCCAATGCCGTGCTTGCGTACATGGTGGCCAAACTGGTCCAGAGCCCCATTGTTTCGGGCATGTTGATGGCGGGCATTCTTGCAGCCATCATGTCCTCCCTTGACTCTCAATTCGTCTGCCTTGGAACCATGTTCACACATGACGTGGTGTTGTACTCCAAGGGCGAGGAACAGATCAGTGACACACACCGAGTGTGGATAGGCCGTAGGTTTATCGTGGGCATTGTTGTATTGACCTACCTGCTGACGTTTTTTCCGCCCCCCCATATTTTCGATCTTGCTGTTTGGTGCTTTAGCGGGTTTGCGAGCCTATTCCCATTGGTCTTTGCGTCCTTGTACTGGCGGCGAGTCACTCACCAGGGTGCGATTGCAAGTACTCTTGCGATGGCGGCCACTTGGTTCGCACTGTTTTACCGCGGCTTGATTGCGAGGCCAGAGAATGCTTCGGGGGAGTTTCTTGTGGCGGGCATGATGCCAGTGACCGTCATATTCAGCGTGGCCCTGGTGGTTCTGGTTGTTGTTTCGCTATTGACCCCGGCGCCAGACGATGAACATGTTGCACGGTTTTTCCCCACAGGTGGCGCTGCATGAAGCCTCGGTTTGGGGGCAATCAAGATGCGGCGCGAGAAGCCCTCGATGCTCACGTGCGGGAAACGGTCTCATGGCACTTTTCTCCCGAAACCGGAACGCCCCACTGGCTTGAATGGGCGGCTAAGCAGGAGTGGAATCCCCTTACGGAGGTGACCGGTTTTGAGGACATTCTGCGCTTCCCTCACTTCGACGGAGACCTCCTGAGATCCGCTCCCCATGAACGTTTCATTCCAAACGCGTATCGAGATAGGCCTTTTACCATCTTCGAGACAGGCGGTACGACTGGGTTGCCCAAGCAACGCATCGGCTGGGAGGACTTCCGCCACGACTATGAGGAATTCTCGGAGACCCTTCCAGATGATGCGTTTCCACGGGGGGGCTACTGGCTTATGGTCGGACCTACGGGCCCACGACGCTTGCGCTTAGCCATAGAGCACCTAGCCCACGTGCGTGGAAGCTCATGCTACTTTGTGGATCTCGATCCTCGTTGGGTGAAGAAGCTGATCGGCTCGGGTCAGACAGATCAAGCCACTGCCTATATGGAACACGTGGTGGATCAGGCGGTGACAATTCTGGAAGCCCGCAGCGTAAGTGCCCTGTTCACGACCCCTCGCCTGCTGGAGGCCCTCGCCCTGCGCGTGTCCATTCCTGGCAGTGGTGTGCGTGGGGTATTCTGCGGCGGCACGACCATGGACCGTGAGTCGACACGCTTTCTAGTTGAGGAGGTGCTTGAGGGTCAAACACACTTCGTTCCCGCCTACGGCAATACCCTGATGGGTTTGGCTGCTCACAAGCCCGGGCTGGCTGAGGATGGTTACTCGATTACTTATCATGCTCCTCAGCCAAGGGCAGTCTTGCGAGTCGTTGACCCCAATGCGACGTCTCAGCTAGTCGACTACGGTGAAGTGGGGCGTGTAGAACTCACGACGTTGACTCGTGAGTTCTTTATGCCTCGTTTTCTTGAGCGCGATGAAGGAATCCGGCGGGAAGCCTGTCTCGAGTTTCCGTGGGACGGGGTCGGTGAGGTGCGGCCGTACCGAGAGAACTCGAGCGAAATCATCGAAGGGGTGTATTGATGCCACGAGAGCCCTGGGCGATTCCGATACTGCGCTTTGGTGAGGAATACGAGAGCCTCGAAACCCAGGCGGTCCACCGTATTGGCACAGAAGAAGTGTTGGCCCGTGTCGGCCAGGCCAGCGCCGGCATGGTGCGCCGGGACATGCGCCTACGCTCGTCGACTGCCAGTGACAGCCTGCGTAGCCGTACTTGTTTGGATCTCTTGGACATCTTCAAGCGAGCCGGTGATTTGTTTTTCGAATCCAATTTGCCGGTCCATTCCAAGGGCGCCCTCCAGTCACCAGACGATTACGTGGAATGCTTGAGTGCCACGAGCGGCCTACCACACTCTCTCTGCTGGTCAAACATGGAAAAGATCCGCCAAGCGCTGGTAGGCATGAAAGATGTCTTGCACGGGCTCACTCGGGGGCTTGATCCGGAAGCTTTGGACGGCCAGATTGTGCAATCCAATGGGCTGGCAGTGAGCTACAGCTCCGTGGCTCGCTCACTTGGGGCGGTACTACCGAGCAATTCTCCGGGTGTGAACTCACTGTGGTTACCTGCACTCGCACTCAAGACTCCAGTTATCGTCAAGCCCGGTCGTGAGGAGCCTTGGACTCCGCTCCGAATCTTGCGCTCCCTCATGGAGGCCGGCCTTCCTGCTGAGGCTTGCGCCTACTATCCCACCTCACATGAAGGGTCTGCAGCGATTCTAGAAGACTGCGATTACTCCCTTTTGTTTGGGGATGCCAAGGTGGCAAAAGTGCACGAGGATTCGAGGCGGGTTGAGGTACACGGTCCCGGGCACAGCAAAGTGATTATCGGTGAAGATGAGATCGATGATTTTGAGCAGCACCTTGATGTGATCGTTGCCAGCATCTTGGACAACGGCGGGCGCAGTTGCGTGAACGCGAGTACGATCTGTGTTCCCCGACGAGCGGACGAATTGGCGCAAGCGCTTGCCGAGCGCATGATTGAATGGGTTCCACGTGATCCTGATGATTCAGAAGCTGGATTGGCGGCCTTCGCTGATCCAAACGTGGCGCGCTGGTGTGATGGAATCGTGGAGCAGGGATTGGAGAGGGGGGGTGCCAGGGATGTAACGGCTTCGCTGCGCCAGGGGCCACGCCTGGTCAAACATCTGGGCGCAACCTATTTGCATCCGACGCTAGTGACGGTTCCAAGTCTTGAACATTCCCTCGGCAACACCGAATTCATGTTTCCCTTTTGCGCAGTGGTCGACGTGGGAGACATGCCCCCCGAGAAACTCGTTGACGCCATTGGACCGAGTCTAGTCGTGAGTGTGATTACTCGCGATGACGGACTGCGGAGTGCTCTACTTGATGGCTCCAACGTGCGTCGGCTCAATATTGGTCCTGTGCCGACCACGCGTGTGGATTGGAATCAACCCCATGAGGGTAACCTGTTTGATGCCTTATACACGCGCCGCGCGATTCACCGCAGCGCCGGGTGGTAGTGCAATCGATGGGAGCCCATCTGTTTGAAGGGTCCCGGATCACTCGGGTGATCGTGGAGGCTGGTGGCATCAAAAACCTAGGTCACGTATGCCTTGAGTTGGGAGCGCGACGAGTGCTGGTGGTAAGTGATGCGGGCCTTGTGCAGGCTGGTCACGTTGCCGATGGGATACGGGCACTTGAGTCGGCAGGTCTACGTGTGGGTTCCTTTCTTGATGTGGATCCCAATCCCAATGAACAGCATGTGCAATCATGCGCAGAATACCTCACCGAGATGAATGCAGATTGTGTCGTCGGACTGGGGGGAGGTAGTGCCATGGATACGGCCAAGGGAGCGATCCTTGTCGCAGCTGGCGGCGGCGGTATCGAGGACTATTGGGGTCGCAACAAAGGTAAGGGAAAAGCAGTGCCCCTCGTCGCTGTGCCGACTACGGCAGGAACGGGGAGTGAAACTCAGTCCTTTGCACTCATCACTCGGTCTAAAGATGGCCGCAAGATGGCCTGCGGTGATGGCCGCATTGCGGCTCGGGCGGCTATTCTAGACGTGGAACTCACCCTTAGCGTCCCGCAACGGGTGGCTGTTTACGCGGCTTTTGATTGTTTAGCGCACGCATTGGAGTCAGCGGTCAGTACAGCTGCGAATTCAGCTTCGCGAGGGTGGTCCGAAGCTGCGTTTTGCAAGGCAATGCCAGCGCTGCCTAGCCTTGTCGCCGGAGGCCCGCTGGCCAACGCATTGGACGTGCGCACTGACCTGCTTGTGGGTGCAAGTCTTGCAGGGTTAGCGATTGAGGCTTCTATGTTGGGAGCGGCTCATGCTCTGGCCAATGCGCTGAGTGCGAATTATGGGCTGGATCATGGTTTGGCAGTCGGGTGCATGTTGCCCGCGGTTGTGCGCTTCAATGCATTCCTGCCCGATGTGAAGGCTGCGTACGATGGTCTAATGAATGCCGCAAGCCTAGACGGTGGAGCGGAGGCTTTGATTACCGAGTTGGAGGGGCTAGTTCGTCAGGCGGGGCTTGCTCAATCCCTGCACAGGCTGGGCGTGGGTCCCTCGGACCTAGATTCAATGGCACACGCTGCGACCTTGGAATGGACAGCTGGATTCAATCCACGTGCGGCCACCGCTGCCGAAATGCGTACTATTTTACAAGCGAGTTTCGCACCCGTGTGAGACGGATCCTGCCTCAGGCCCCTGCCTCAGACCCGTGCCTTAGTATCGGATTGCACACCGGTCAACCGCACCCCTGGTGTAGACTGAACACGTAGACCGATAGCTTCCTCCAATGGCCGGTCGGTACCTCAGAAGCACCCACACCCATGACATCCTACGCGCGCCCTGTACCCTACACAGAAGCACACACGGCTGGGCGGTTCCGATTCCCAACCACCTTCCTTCTCTTGGTGCTAGCGGTGCAGTTCTGGATACCTGCTACGGCCCTCGCGTTACCTTCATCTCTAGGTGATTGGCCCATGTTCCGCGGTGATGCGGCACAGACCGGTGTAGCCGCGGGCGAATTATCCTCGGAGCTCGCCCTCAAGTGGCGTTTCGAGGCGGGTGGTCCAATTGTCTCCTCACCGGTCATTCAAGACGGGCGAGTGTTCTTCGGGTGCGATGATGGCCTTGTACGCGCCCTCGAAGTCAAGACTGGCAAACTGCTTTGGTCTTATAAGACCGAGGATGTAGTCGAGGCTCCGCCTATGGTTTGCGGTGACACGGTGTATGTGGGGTCATGTGACTTCTTCCTGTATGCCCTCGATGTAGAGACGGGCAAGCTCCGCTGGAAGTTCGAAACAGGTGACAAAATCGTAGGGGGTGCGTGTCCCGTTCAGTTCGGCTCGGACCTGCGGGTGCTGTGTGGGAGCTACGATACAAAGCTCTATTGCCTTGATTCAGCCACGGGTAAGGAGATCTGGCACTACACGACAGCCAATTACATCAATGGGACGCCCGCTGTTCGAGGCGGCCAGGTGGTGTTCGGTGGATGTGATGCGGTCTTGCATCAAGTCTCAACGCACACTGGGATTCCAAAGGGTACGATCGACTTAGGCGAGGGTTGCCACGTGGCTGGCTCGGTTGCCTTGGCAGACCATCACGCCTACTTCGGCCACTACGGTAATGCGTTCATTTGCATAGACCTAGAAGTGCAAGAACCCCGGTGGTCCTATACTCACAATTCCCAACCATTCTTTTCCTCTCCGGCGATTGGCCCGAACCGAATCATCTTCGGGGGGCGAGACAAGCGATTGCATTGCGTGGACCGCAAGAGTGGGAAGGAGCTCTGGAGCTTCTTGACTCGCCGAAAGGTGGACGGTTCGCCTGTACTTGTCGACTCCAAAGTGGTCTTTGGATCCGGAGATGGTTGGATATGGGTCCTCTCTGCAGAGGATGGCTCGACTCTGTGGTCCTATGAGGTGGGTAAGCCCGTGTTGGCTTCCCCAGCGGTAGTGGATGGCCATATTTTTGTTGGTGCAAGTGACTCGCATCTGTATTGCTTTGGACCACCGGCTACCCAAAGCGAAAAGGCCAAGCCCACTCATCCAGGTAGGGACAAGGGATGAGTTCCGAAGACGCGAGCACCCCTACCCGGGCGGGCAATCACTTTTTCAGTAACTACCCGGCGTACTCCTTCTGGAATGCTGAGGGCGTACCCTCGGTGCAGTCCATGCTGGCCACCGTCCCGGAGATCCCGGCGCCTCTGATTCTGTACGTCCATATTCCGTTCTGTCGCAAGCGCTGTGAATTCTGCTTCTATAAGGTGTATACCAACAAGAACAGTGAGCAGGTGCGCAGGTATTTGGATGCGGTGCTCAGGGAGTTGGCGCATGCGGCTCAACAGCCCTTCTTGCGTGGGAGAAGTCCCGACATGGTTTACTTCGGCGGCGGGACCCCTTCGTACCTGTCCTCTGATCAGCTCAGTGAGTTGTTTGAGGCCATCCAGAGGCACATGGGCTGGGATGGGGTGCGTGAGGTGGCGTTTGAATGCGAACCAGGTACCGTCAAGGAAGGCAAGCTGCAGAGGTTGTATGACCTCGGCGTAACCCGCCTGAGTTTGGGGGTTGAGCATTTCAATGATGAGACGCTGGCCCTCGCTGGACGCGCCCATCGACAAGACGAGATCTATGCAGCTTTTGCTGCAGCACGCCAAGCGGGTTTCGCTCAGATCAACATAGACCTGATTGCAGGCATGGTGGGGGAAACGGACCTGGGTTGGCAGGATTGCATCGAGCGCACTCTCGCCCTCGAGCCGGATAGCGTGACGATCTATCAGATGGAAGTTCCTCACAATACGACCCTCTACTCTCAGATGAAGGAAGGAGGGCGGGAGGTTGCTCCCGTAGCCGACTGGGAAACCAAGCGGCGTTGGGTGAGCGATGCTTTCGATGCGCTCGGTGCCGCCGGCTACTCAGTGGGAAGTGCCTATACAGTTTTCCGGGGTCAAGGTACGCAGTTCTTGTATCGCGACGCGTTGTGGCATGGTGCAGACATGCTTGGCGTGGGTGTTTCTTCCTTTTCACATTTCAACGGCGTACATGTTCAGAACATGCCTGACTTGGAGGCCTACGAAAACCCAGTCTTGGCAGGCCAGTCCAGTCATTGGAGGGCCTACCAGATGAGTCACGATGAGCGCTGGCGCCGGTTATTCCTGCTGCAACTGAAGTTGGGCCACGTGGACCTAGGTTGGTTCGAATCGGAATGGAATGTCAATCCGGCACATGAGTATGCGGACCTGATCAGTCTCCAGCGCCAGCAGGGTTTCATCGAGCCTGAAGGGGATGGCCTGCGCTTGACTCGCCAAGGACTCTTGCGGGTGGATCAGTTGATCGGCGAGTACATCCCCGAGCGGCACCGCACGAATCACGTGGTGTAGCTCTTGCGCGTCGTCATGCTCGTCCCCGGCACGGGGCATTTTCACTGCGGGAGCTGTGTTCGAGATGAGACCCTTGCCGGTGCCCTCGTTGAGCAGGGTCACGAGGTTCAGGTCGTGCCCTTGTACCTACCCCTGGTACTTGACCAGGGAGTCCCATCCTTTGAGCTTGCCCCGCTCCAACTCGGCGGCATCAATCTCTACTTGCAGCATCGCTGGTCATGGGCCAGGTACTTGCCGCAGCCTATTCGCCGCTTGCTAGACCATCCCACCTTGCTGCGCTGGGCTTCCCGTCGGGGGGGGATGACAGCATCCCCAAGCCTAGGATCGCTCACCGTAGCGACTCTCGAGGGCGAACACGGTGTACTCGGCCCATTCCTTCGCCAGCTGCCTGAAACGCTTTCCGACCCTCCTGCTCCAGACTTGATCGTGCTATCGAATGCCATGTTGCTGGGCTTGGCAGAGGGCTTGCGGCGTAGGTTTCCCAAGGCGAGAGTCCAGTGCACATTGCAGGGCGAACTGCCCTTCATCGAGCAGCTTCCAAGCCCCTACCGAGAAAGGGTATTGGATCTCATTGCAATCCACAGCCAGAACATTGATGACCTCATCGCTGTGAGCTCCTGGTATGCGAATCGCATGGAGGAACGGCTCAAACTTCAGCCGGGCCAATGTCGGGTTGTTCCCAATGGAATCGCACTGCCCGCAACTGGGCCAGCTAGTTTGCACACCCAGAATGTTCCTACGATTGGGTTCCTAGCACGCTTGTGCAGGGATAAAGGGCTCCACGTATTGGTGGATGCGTTCGTGCATTTGCGAACGAGTGGAAAACACGATGCCCTTCGACTGCGCGTGTGTGGAACTCTACAACCCGAAGATCGGGGCCCTCTCGAGCTGTTGCGGGTCGAAACCCAAGACCTTGGGATCGATGAGCACATCGATATTCTCACAGAGGTGAGTTTAGCTGCGAAACGAAGGTTTCTCGCCAGCCTAAGCGTGCTTTGCGTGCCTGCGACATATGGGGAGTCTTTTGGCCTGTATGTACTCGAAGCCTTGGCGGCGGGAGTGCCAGTCGTGATGCCAGATCACGGGGGCTTGCGAGAGCTAGTCTTAGATACGGGTGGGGGAATTCTCTATGACCCGGAGCAGGAGGGTGCGTTGTCCGATGCTCTCGATACCCTGCTGGGTGACCCCGACCTGAGGGCGCGCTTGGCCGTTCAAGGTCAGGAACGGGTGCACGAATACTACACTGCCACTCAAATGGCGGATCGGGTGTTGGGTGCTGGAGCTACCCTCAGTCAGGGGTGAGTGTGTGACCTAGGCTGGAACCGGGGAGGTGGGATCATCGTCGCCGTGACCGTCACGATACAAGAGCCTTCTCAGCCTGGCAAAGGCTCTGCTCATGGCCTTGCGCCCGGCGGGATTGTTCATCCCTAGGGATTCAAGCGCATCTCCTGTCGTGGGGAGGCGCAGTCTGGCCAGAACCAGGGCTTCGTCCCTTGGGCTCAATTGGGAGAGGAGCTGGTGGAATCTCTGCATGGACTCTTGTTCAGCAACCTTGGTTGCCGTTCCGGGTTCGACACTCGCTTGATGTCCCCAATACCGTGTGTCTAGGAGTTCAGCCCGACGCCTGCTGAATTCTTTCATCCGTTTGAAATCCATGCGCGTCCTGAGCAGCTGGAGAAACTGCACCTCTGTTTCAAAGTACAGGGAACGCGTATCCATCAGGACCGAGCATATAGCAGACTGCAAAGCATCGACGCTGGTGTTCTTAGACTTTCGTCCACCAATCCTGTTCAGCGTGGCCATGATGTGATTCCAAAATCCATCTGTCAGCCCAAGAGCATCAGGCCCACCTTGCTGCATTCCCGCAAAAATTGTGCCTAGAACGGCATCCATAGGTGATCGCCCTGCGTCGAGCAATTCGAGTGCCAGAGCCTTTCCTGCACCGCGCACCCAAGACTCGGCACAGGGGCTAATGCTTGCCGCACACTCGAGGGCCAGTTCGAAAGGGCTCTTGGTCATAGGGTGCAACGAACAGGGCTGTAAAAACTAGAGTGGGGAAGGAGTCCAAAAAAAACCGTAGCGCAATCCACTTTGTCTGGGGGACGTCCACGGTTTTATAGAACGCGAGTAAACCAATCATACCGCTCACTGACGTGAGAGTCAATCGCAGTGTTGGGCTGCAAGAAACTCCGTGGAGGTGAGGCAAGTCCCAGCGATTGCGCAAAGAGGCCGGACTGATAAAGGGGGCCGAAGCTAGGTCGCGTGTGCTGTTGAGACGAATCTCATGTTCCCAAGCAGTAGTGAACATGCTGATCGCGCGGTGCAGTTGATGGAGTTGCTTCTTGGCGCCCTCAGAATCGGGTGCACGGAAGTCATGCTTGACTTCTTGCGTGACACCACAGTGGTGTATCGGAAGCGCGCGCAGGGTAAGGCTCAAGGGCCCATGCCCACTGGTGGGTTGCTCTCCACAGGGTTGAATGAGTGAAACCACAAGCAGGATCCCACCCTTTTCATTGCATGACCGGGCCATGCATTTGTGGGCGGGTCACTACTGGCCTCAAATCGCTGTGCCGAAGGAACGGGTGATGCGGTATAGGGCACTCCTTGCAGATCAGTGTGAGGATGGGGGGATGGTCGATGGCCTCGCTCACAGGTCCGAATTAGCTCCGAGATGGGAGGAGGCCCAAACGTCAGAGAACGAAGCTTTTCCCACGGCCTTCGTTGGATCTGTGCTCCAGGGGGGCGGTCAACAGAGGAGCCAACCTGCTTGGAACAAAGCGCGTCAATGGACGCTCGCTCACCAATAGCCAGATAGGGGCTGGTCGACGCGATCGGCTGGTCGGGATCACGAACACTACATTAGCCGTGCTGCAGCCTCATTGGCCTTGAGATTGCTTGTTCAAGAATGAGGGTAGGCGGGCCTGCGACCTGCCACTGTCCCATGCTACCCTACACGAACATGGTCCATTCCTTCACCCACTCGATTCAAGTTGAATTCGCCCACACAGACTTGGCGGGCATTGTCTACTTCGCACGTTTCTTTGAGTACATGGAGGCGACCGAGCATGCCTTTTTCAGGTCATTTGGCGAACACGTCCATCGCCAAGAGGGTGCGTCTGTCAGCGGTTGGGTGCGGGCCCATGCGGAATGCGATTATCTCGTGCCCTTGCGTTATCCAGAAAAGATCGACGTGCATCTGAAGGTCGAACGCATCGGTAACAAGTCCCTGACTTACGCATTTGAGTTTGAGCGGGTCGACCCACACCCGGGAGAGACCATTGCGCGCGGGAAGCTCGTTGTGGTTCACCTTGAGGGGACGCATGGTGAAGCACCCCCCCAAACCGCACCGATTCCAGCCTCCATAGCAGCTGTACTTAGCGAGTCTCCGAGTTCTTGACACCATTCCCTTTCGTTCAAACCATCGGTCCATGAATCCAGCCAACTCACCATCGACGCACATGTGGCTTGTTTTTGCGCTCATGACCGTTGCTACCTGGGGTCTCTACGGGGTGCTCCTCCACGGGGGACAAGTGGCCATGGCGGACCCAGTGGCTGGCCGGTACAAGGCGTTCTTGTGGGTGGGCGTTGCCTACGTCCTGATCGCGGTGATTGGACCGTCAGCCATGTTGATGTCCTCGGGGGCTGATTGGGCCATGCCAGGACGGGGCGTCTTGATTTCGCTCCTTGCAGGCGTCTCGGGTGCCGTGGGGGCGTTTTGTGTATTGCTTGCTTTTGGGGCGGGCGGCCATCCCGGTGCAGTCATGTCTATCATCTTCGCTGGGGCGCCAGTCGTGAACGCACTCGTGGCCTTTAGCCTTCATCCTCCCGCGGGTGGGCTGGGTGCCCTGCGCTGGCAATTCTATCTTGGGATTCTTCTCGCGGCTCTCGGAGGGGCACTCGTGACCATCTACAAGCCCGGTCCTGCCAAAGCACCTACTCCGCTTGTCGAGAAATAATCACGGCAATACCCCATGGCCCTGCTCATTCTAAGCGAGATCATCAAGAGCTTTGCTTCCCCAGGAGGGAGTGGGGGCCGTGACGTCTTACGCAATCTCAATCTTGAGCTAGACCGAGGCCAGTCTGCAGCCATCGTTGGGCCATCGGGATGCGGAAAGACCACACTTCTCAATCTAATCGGCGGCCTCGATCAACCGACATCGGGCAGCGTTACATGGGACGGAATGGATCTCGCCAACATGTCTCCGCAGGATCTGGCGGCCATGAGGGCTCGGGACATCGGGTTTGTCTTTCAAAGCCACTTCTTGTTGCCACAGTGCAGCGCGCTGGAAAACGTCTTAGTGCCATCTTTGGTTTGCGAAGAGAGGTCTTTGCGCAGCACAGCCCGGGAGCGCGCAACTCAAATGCTGGAACGTGTGGGTTTGGGTGAGCACCTAGACCACAGTCCATCTGAGCTCTCGGGAGGCGAGGCCCAGCGGGTGGCGGTCGTTCGCGCGCTCATCAATCAACCCAGATTGTTGCTCGCCGATGAACCGACGGGTTCTCTCGATGAGGAATCTGCTGCGGCCTTGGGGGCCCTGCTGGTTGAGATGCACGATCAGTTGGGTATGGCTATGCTCGTTGCGACACATAGCTCTGACCTCGCCAGCCAATTCCAAACCCAAATGAGTTTGACGGGTGGGCAATTGCGCATCGTAGCGCCCACCAGCTGAGGTGTAATCCATGGGGGGGATGCGCTTAGTTTGGCGGAGTGTCTTCTACTACTTGGGGAGTCACACACTCACTGGCGTGGGTGTCATGATCGCCGGAATGGTACTCACCGGCGCTCTGCTAGTAGGAGATTCGGTACGAGGAACACTCCATGCACGGGCGCTAGGGCGCATCGGCCGTGCAGATTCTGTTCTGTTCACCCAAGACAGGCTGTTCGAGGATGATTGGGTTCTGCGCCTAGAGAGGTTGCTGCCAGAATACGAATTGGCCCATGCTTGGATGCTTGCTGGTCGTGCGCGTGGGCCGAGTTCGGGAGCGGGCAGCGTACAGATCATCGGATGCGACGAACGCTTGGGCGCGCTGGCGATTGAGGGGTGGAGTCAGGCTCCGGATGCAAGCGGTGCTTGTCCCCTCCCGGGGGAGGCGTTTGTCTCGGACGTGCTGGCAGAAGCTCTCGGCGCTTCTGTGGGTGAAGACTTGGTGTTGCGGGTCGCAGCCCCGACAGCGCTGAGCCGCGATCTCGCCCTGACGCCCAGTTCCGAGAGCAGCGTGGGTCTGCGTGTGCGCATTTCCCGAATCCTCACTGGTCAGCAATGGTCCAGTCTGGCTCTCCATGATGCGCCAACCCCGGCGCGGAATGCCTTCGTGAACCTAGGCTGGTTGCAAGAAGCTCTCGATGAGCCGGGGAAAGCAAACCTCATGTTCGTGGCCGGACATGGGGATGCGGATCATGTGCGCACGCTTAGGGACAGCAACGCACAACTACGCGAGAGTTGGGATTGGCCCGACGCCCAAATCCAAGTGGAGTACCTTCCCGATGATTGGGTGGAGCTAAAAACGAGCCGCGTGTTCATCGATTCTGTGATCGAGGACGCTGCTCGCCGTGATCCGCAGCCCTCGCTGGGGATCTTGACTTACTTTGTCAATTCAATCACAGGCCCCCTTCGCAGTTGCCCCTACTCGACTGTCACTGCCATCGGTGCCTTGAGCGGATCCCTTCAGGAGCTCGAGCCCTTCGGGTTTCACCTAAGGCCTGAGGGTGGTCCCCGCTTGGCGGTCAGCCGGTGGCTTCAGGAGAACCAGGCCTTGATCCCCGGAGATGAAGTGACGCTTTCCTACTTCAAACCGGTCCCGGGCGGAGGGCTCCAGGAATCCACAAGCTCAATCCGTGTGGGCGAGACTATCGAGTACGAGGGTCTCGCCGCAGATCCAAGCCTCATGCCGGCTTTTCCAGGTCTAGAAGGCCAAGCCCATTGCCGTGATTGGGATCCGGGCATTCCAATTGACCTCGATCGCTTGCGCAAGACGGATGAACGCTACTGGGAGGAGCGTGGGGGAACACCCAAGGCGTTCATGTCATTGGAACGGGGACAGGAATTGTGGTCTACCCCATATGGATCGCTCACGGCCATTCGGGCGCGGGGCGGAGAGCACGGCTTTGCGGCTCGCTTGCGGGAGAGTGTAGATCCAGCACGATTGGGACTCCAGTTCAGAGACTTGCGAGGTGCCGCTTTACAGGCGGTGGAAACACCCACGGATTTTGGCGGACTGTTCATCGGCCTTTCCCTGTTCTTGCTAGCGGCTGCCTTGGGGTTGGTCGGACTCTTGGCCGTCTTTGGCGTTGAGCGGCGGGCCAGAGAAATCGGGTTGCTTTTGGCGCTCGGTTTTGCGCCAGCTCGAATTCGCCGCTCGATGATGCTTGAAGTTGGCCTAGTGGCATTCGACTCCGCAGTGCTGGGTGCCCTATTGGGTTTTGCTTATCAGCGCGGACTCCTGCATATGTTGAGTGGGCCGTGGTCGGGAGCCGTCGCGGGCCAGTCCCTAGAAGATCACGGCCGCTGGACGACCGTGGCGCTCGGTGCGATCTTGACCTACCTCTGCACTTTGGGGGTAGCGTGGCTTGCTTCACGTGCACTCCTTCGGCTCAAACCACGATCGCTCCTCACCTGCGAGAATGGTGCTGTACCCCAAACAACCCCCTCCGGTGCCCCTTGGGTGCGCTTCTTCGGCTACAGCGGAGTTCTGCTGGCGATCGGCATCGTTGCGCTAGGCACTCGATCCAGTGGCAGTTTCTTTGGGGCAGGAGCCAGCTTGCTCGTCGGTGGCCTGGCCTGTACTCGTTCCCGCTTGGGTTGGCGAGGTGGCAAGTGTGCCACCAGCATTTCAGCTCTTGGTTGGGGTGGGGCCACCCGTCGGCCCGGACGCAGTATGGCCGTGGTTGGTTTGCTCGCGGTCGGTTCATTCCTCGTTCTCTCCTTGATGGCCCATGTACGCGGGGCACCATTGGGTGACACCCAACGTGAATCGGGAACGGGCGGGTTTACCCACTTTGGCCAGTCCGCACTGCCACTCTTTCACGATCCAACCAGTGAGGAGGGTCGAGACGTGTACGGATTGCAGCCCGAGCAGGTGGAAGGCCTTGCATGGGTTCCCTTGCGAATGAGTTCAGGGGATGAGGTAAGCTGCCTCAACCTTGGGGCTCCCGGCCAGCCGCGGCTAGTCGGTGTGCGGGGCGAGTCTCTCGCCCAGCGTGGTGCATTTGTCATTCATGAGTCACTGGCAAGTGACGCGAATGCGTCCAGCGCATGGGGACTCCTCGAGGAATGGCAGCCCGGTGAACCGTTGCCTGCGATAGGAGATGCGGCCAGCATTCAATGGTCCCTACAGTCGGGCCTAGGCGAAATCATCTCCCTCACCGATGAGCGAGGGCGGGACCTTCAGGTTCAGATTGTCGCTACCGTTGAGGATTCAATCTTGCAGGGGTTCTTGATGGTCCCCGACCAAGCGCTGCTAGAGCATTTTCCCTCGGCCAGCGGTCAGCGGGCTTGGCTAATCGAAGCAGAGCTAGGCAATGGTCAGGCGAATCTTGAAAACCTTGAGAGCGTGTTTGCTCTTGAGGGATTCGAAGTCGAGGCGAGTGCAGCGCGTTTGGCGCGGTTCAGGCGGGTACAGGATACCTACCTGAGTGTGTTCCAGGTGCTCGGGGGTCTTGGCCTGTTGCTGGGAACGGCGGGCCTTGCACTGGTGCTTTTGCGAAACGCCCATGAGCGCCGGGATGAATGGAGGGTTTTGAGGGCGCTGGGTTTCGCTCACTCTAATGTGCGAAGCATGTTACTCGTTGAACACGGGGGCTTAGCTGGTGTCGGGTTGAGCCTGGGCGCACTCGCCGCGGCCGTAGCCCTTTGGCCTTCTGGAATCGATGCGAGCATGGCGGGTCAGGCCCTTTCGTGGCTGTGCGTCCTCGCACTCAACGCGTTGATCTGGGTCATCGCAGGCGCTCGACTCGCAGTGAAGTAGGAGCTGCCTTGCTCTGGCTCTACGGATGAGACTTGCAAATCGCTATCATCCACAGCATGGCTTCGGTTTTTCGCTCGCTATTCATCATGGCTGCCCTGGGGGCATGCGCTGGATCGGAACGGCCCCAGCTACTCTTGCAGCATGAGGCCGAGCGTGGCGAGGCCCTCTGCGTGGCGGTATCCGAATCTAAGGGGCTCCTTGCGGCCGGATACTCTAATGATCGCTTGCGCCTGTTTTCTTTAGAAACGGGCGAATTGGTAAGCGAATCGAAGGGGCACCGCCGCGGTGTGACATGCATCGCGTTTCGTGCCGATGGCGAGCGCATTGCCAGCGCTGGCCCTGACCGAACTGTTCGGGTTTGGTCTGTCGATCCACTCATCGAGGAGCGTGTCCTCACGGGTGCTGGAGAACCCTTAGCTCGAGTGTCGTGGAATGGGCATCGAGTGGTGGCTGTGACGATCGGAGCGGCAATCGTCGCCTGGGATGAGGGGCAGGAACAGCCTAGCTTCTTCAAGCCTGGGCCCGTGCAGCGCGGCGTGAGTAATCTCGACCTTTCCATGAACGGGCAGACCCTCGCCTGGTCTGCTGACGGCGGCAATCTGCGCACATGGCACACACAGACCGGTACCAAGCGAGCCGGCATGCGAATAGAGAGTGGTCTCCTCATGGGGGCAGTGGCTGTGGGTCTCGGCGGACAGCTAGTGGCCACTACCGAGGTGGGGACTGATCTCATTGAAGTGTGGAATATGGAAGACGGACTGATTTCACAAGTGCGTGGGTTGGGTAGCCCCGCACGGTCGATGGTCTTCATGGGAACCCGAGGGCTCCTAGCAGCTTCTTCCCTTGCGGGTGCGTTGCACCTCATTGATGTTGCCAGTGGCCGGACTCTCATCGACCTAGCCCTTCCAATGGGATCGGTGCCGCGCCTCGCGACAAGCACCTCGGGCAATCTGCTTGCAACTGCAGGTCCGGGTCGGCGAGTATTCGCGTGGAATGTGAACGCGGTGAAAGTCCCTCCCGGGCTCAAGCGGGGGATGCCGCTCGACTCGGTGGCTCCTATGCAGGCGCAACCGGTGCAATTCAGTGAGGATGGGCGACTAGACCTTGCTTGCCTCGCAATCCCTGATTATGACCCCCCAGAATTGCGCTCGCCCTCCGAGAAATTCGGAATCGACCGCTTTCCACTCAACGTGCAGACGCTTGCTGGGAAAGAGATCACGGCCATCGGGTTCCCCCTCGCAGCGGCTCTTGAGGGTGAGGAGGTGAAAACGTTTTTGTTGTCCCGATTTCCACCCGGCTGTTGCTTTGGGTCGATTCCCGTCATGGATGAGTGGATTGAGGTGCAGGCGCCTGCGGGCACATCGCAACTGGTGCCCGACTACCGGGTAGAGGTGGCCGGTATCCTGGAAATCGGTGAACAGGTGGGGCCTGCAGGATTCGCGACGAGCCTCTATCGCATGCGTGCAAGCTCAGTGCGTGTCTTAGATGGGTGAAAGGGGTTCTGGTTACCCAGATCATCCACCCCCTCTACGGCCAAGACCCCTAAACTGGCTGGGACCCCCAATCTACCTGGAGCACTCATGATTCTCTCAACTGCTGTCTTAGGCCTTTGTACAACCCTTCCCGCTCACCCCGTGGATGACTGGCCCACTTGGCGCGGACCGAATCTCGATGGGATTTCTCGTGAGACTGATTGGAAGGACGAGGGTGAGCCGGTGTGGGAGGCGCAGGTGGGTCTCGGATACTCGAGCGTTAGCGTTGCAGCAGGTCTTGCCTACACGGCAGGTTTTGACGAACAAGCTAAGGAAGACTCTGTTCGTTGTTTTGACGCGGAAACAGGCAAACTGGTTTGGACCTATTCCTATCCAGCGAAGATCTGGAACCGGGCACACGGCGGGGGCACTCTGGCTACACCGGTAGTGTTCGGCGATGTTGTGTACTACTCCAACCGCGAAGCACAGGTGGTTTGCCTCGATGCCAAGAGTGGCAAGGTTGTTTGGCGCCGAGAGTTGCTCAAGGAGTACAAATTGACTCAGCCCACTTGGGGCTTTAGTGCATCACCTGTTGTTCACGAGAATCAGGTCATACTCAACATGGGGCTGGTGCTCGCACTGGATCCTGAAACCGGCGAGACTCTTTGGCAGAGTTCGAAGCGGGTGGGGCATGCCTATTCCACTCCAGTCTTTTGCAAGCTTGATGATCGAGATTGCTTGGCGGTATTTGGAAGCGACGGTCTGTTTCTCATGACTCCGGACGGTCAAGCGGTGATCGCTCAGCATCCGTGGGAGACGCGCTATGAGGTCAATGCAGCCACGCCGGTGCCTATCGGGGGCGACCAGATCCTCATTGCATCTGGATATGGCCATGGGGGCAGCCTCCTGCGCCTCAGCAAGGAGGGCCTTGAGGTTGTCTGGGAGACGAAAACTCTACGCAACCACATGGCAACAAGCATGGTGATCGAGGGGCACGTCTATGGGATTGATGAATCCCAACTGCGTTGCTTCGATCTTGAGGGGGAAGAACAGTGGCGCATGCGTGGCATGGGCAAGGGCGCCATCTCCGCTACACCCCATCGCCTCCTCTTGATGACGGGTGATGGTGAACTGGTCATTGCCAAGGTCAATCCGGGTGAGTTCGAAGAACTCTCGCGCACGGATCTGTTTGATGATGGAGTTTGTTGGACGATGCCTGTGCTCGCAAACGGACTCATTTATTGCAGAAATAGCAAGGGACATCTTGTGTGTCTTGACCACAGGCTCCAGTAGGCTTCAAGGCTCTAGTTTCCCATTTGACTCCGATTACTTTGGCATCAATGTTCATGCACCGCTCAATCTGCTTCCTTTTCGTTCTGGCGTTTGCTGCACCTTCAGGCCATTGTGATGTTCGCCTTGCTCGGATCTTTGGCGACCACATGGTCCTGCAACGTAGCGCAAGCGTGCCCATCTGGGGATGGGCCGACCCCGGGGAGGAGATTGTGGTGACCCCCTCATGGGCAAGCGGCGGCGCGAATAGCTCGGGCCAGGTGCGCGCGGTGGCTACTGCAGCCGGAGAATGGCGCGTGAGGCTCTCAACTCCTCCGGCGGGGGGCCCCCATGCCATCAGTGTGCAGGGACAAAGCTCGGGCGTACTCTTGAAGGATATCCTCGCGGGAGAGGTTTGGATCTGTTCGGGGCAGTCCAACATGCAGTGGACAGTTTCCCAGGGGGCTGACGCTGCCTTCGAGGGACGGGCGGCAAACCACCCTCGGATTCGATTCTTTCAAGCGAAACAATCCTTCGCCATGGAGCCCGCAGCGGACATCAGCGGGTCATGGTCCGTTTGTTCGCCAGCGACCGCGCCGGGCTTCAGTGCAGTGAGTTATTACTTCGGGCGGGAGCTCCAAGCGAAACTAGGCGTACCCATCGGGCTTGTCTCCACCAATTGGGGGGGGACGGTTATCGAGGCATGGACGAGTCGCGAAGCACTCACTGAAGCTGGCGAATTCTCCGATCCCCTCTCCCGATTGAGTTCAGCGATTCAAAGTGCAGAACCGGCGGCTTCCCTGGCGAGTTTGCAGGGTGGTTGGTGGAAAAACCTTGAAGCTACAGATCCGGGATTTGTGGGTAGCTGGATGTCCCTGGCACCAGGTGAAGGAGGCTGGGAGGATGCAAAGGTCCCCGCTAACTTCTCTAGTCTAGGCCTCGGCGGCTTTGACGGATGCGTGTGGTTTCTGCACACCATGGAGGTGGATGCGGCGTTAGCCAGCGGAGCATGTGTACTCGACCTTGGACCTGTGGATGATATGGATGTGACCTTTGTCAATGGCAAACGCGTTGGCTCAACCACAGCCATGGGAAAATACTTGGAGCCGCGCTCCTACCCGCTACCCGTTGGCACCCTGCGCGCGGGTCACAATACGATTGCTGTCTGCGCTGTGGACACGGGAGGCGCTGGGACCTTAGGGGTCGGGGGTGGTAAGAATCATGAGATGCGATTGCGGGCTGCGGATTCAGGTCCGGGTGAGGGCGTCCGCCTCGAGGGTACATGGATGGTCCGAAAAGGGGCATCCATGTCCACCTTAGGTGAATTCCCAGTCGACAATTGGTTTCATCGCAATTACCCAACCGCTTTGTATAACGCCATGATCGCGCCAATCATTCCCTTCGCCATGCGCGGGGCAATCTGGTATCAGGGTGAGTCGAACCGCACACGCGCAGTTCAGTATCGGACTTTGTTTCCGGCCATGATTCGCGATTGGCGTCGACGGTGGACGCAGTCTGACTTTCCATTCTATTTCGTCCAGATTGCTCCCTACAACTACGGGAATGACACAGGCCAAGCAGCGGAGTTGCGTGAAGCCCAGGCCATGGCGTTGACACTAGCCAACACGGGCATGGCTGTGACGATGGACATTGGTAATCCCAAGGATATTCACCCTGTCAACAAGCAGGATGTGGGTGCACGCCTCGCCCGATGGGCTTTGGCGCGAGACTACGGCGCAGATATTGTGCCTTCGGGTCCGCTTTACCGCTCCATGGTGGTGGTTGGGGATACGGCGCGCTTGCATTTTGCCTACGCCGAGGGCGGCTTGACCGCGCTTGGAGGAAGCCCCACCCACTTTACCATTGCAGGTGAAGATAGAGTCTTCCATGCAGCGGACGCTCGAATTGATGGAGAGACCGTGCTCGTGAGCAGCCCCGACGTACCTCATCCCCGAGCGGTACGATTTGCTTGGGGGGCAGCTGATGAACCCAACCTGAAGAACGCATCGGGGCTGCCGGCCCCTTCATTTCGCACGGATGACTGGCCTGCGTTGACGGCTCCGAAGTAAAGCGACTTGTCGACGATGGACCCAGGACACCAGCAGCAACGACGGGCGTTTCTAACCGGGGGCTTGGTCGGTGCAGCCACAGGCCTAATCGGTGCTGCTGCAGTGAGCGCTTCCAATCGTCAAGGGGCTGTTGCTGGGGCGGGGCCGGCGATTCACACCGGTGATCGCGTGCGCTGGCGTCTGGCATCGAGCTTTCCAAGCTCACTGGAGACAATGTTTGGCGGGGCGGAGGTCTTGGCTCAACGGGTTGCCGCCATGACGGGGGGCAAATTCGAAATCACGCCTTATCAGGCGGGAGAGATTGTGCCCGGTTTGCAGGTTCTAGATGCCGTCCAGAAGGGATCGGTGGAGGTGGGTCAGAGCGCAGGCTACTACTACACGGGCAAGCACCCGGCTCTAGCCTTCGACACCTGTGTACCCTTCGGCCTCACGCCCCGGCAACAGGCCGCTTGGCTTCATGAGGCTGGCGGATTGACACTCATGCGGTCGATCTATGCTCAATTTGGCATCCGGAATTTTCCGGGTGGCAACACAGGAGCACAGATGGGCGGCTGGTTCAAAGGCCGGGTTGACAGGCTTGATGATCTCCGCGGTCTAAAAATGCGCATCCCCGGGCTGGGCGGTAAGGTGATGGATGCTCTCGGTGTAACAGTTCAGGTTCTTGCTGGAGGGGAAATCTACACAGCACTCGAGCGTGGTGCCTTGGATGCCACCGAGTGGGTGGGGCCTGCAGATGACGAACAGCTTGGTTTTTACAAGGTAGCGAAGAACTACTACTACCCAGGTTGGTGGGAGCCCGGTCCGTCGCTGGCATATCTTGTGGGCCAACCTGCATGGGACAGTCTCTCTGCTGAGTACAGAGCGGTTTTCCAAACTGCATGCTCGGAAGCATCACAGGTGATGCAAGCTCGCTACGACAATTCCAACCCAGCGGCTTTACAACGACTTCTTGCGAGGGGGGTAAACCTGCTCCCCTTCAGTGACGAGATTATGGCAGCCTCTAAGGAGGCTTCTGAGCAATTGCTCATCGACCAAGCGGCAGCCAATAAGGAGTATTCCAAGATCCTTGATCACTGGCGCACGTTCCGCGAGGATTCTTTTCGGTGGTTTGGGACGGCCGAGCTGGCCTACGCCAAATACGCTTGGAGCTAGGGGCGGATTCCACTCGTTGCTTACAAGAGGCCAGTCACAAGCTCGGGGCAGAGCACGACGGCAATCAGGCAAAGCAATTGAATGATGATGAATGGCACGACCCCTCGGTAGATTTCCATTGTGGGGATCGATTTGGGGGCCACCCCTCGTAGATAGAACAGGGAGAACCCGAATGGGGGTGTGAGGAAACTAGTCTGCAGATTCATGGCGATCATTACGCCGAACCAAACCATGTCGTCTCCCACGATGCCAAGGTGTTGGGCGGCTGGTTGAATGAGGGGCAGAAGAATGAAAGCGATCTCAAAGAAGTCGATGAAGAACCCAAGAGAGAATATCGCAAGGTTGGCTACAATGAGGAAGCCGACTCTCCCCCCAGGAAGTCCGGTCAGCAGATCCTTGATCCACTCGTCGCCGTGGAGTCCTCGAAACACTAGGGCGAAGGCCGTGGAACCAATCAGCAAGAACACAATCATGCTTGTTAGGCGCATGGTCTCATGCATCGTTCCATTGAGGGCCATGCGAGTGAGCCGGTGATTGCATGCCGCTAAGAGAAGCGCACCCACGGAGCCAAGGGCTCCGGCTTCCGTTGGAGTGGCGATTCCGGTGAAAATGCTGCCCAATACGACCAAAATCAATACTAAGGGGGGCACCATTACTTTGGCCACTTGTGCTCCGAGCCGTCCCGCAGCTTGGCGCTCCGATCTGGGGATGGCGGGTGCGACGGAGGGCTTCAGGTAGGCCACAACCATGACGTACACTGCGTAGCTGCCAGCAAGCAACAGGCCGGGGACGAGTGCTCCAACAAACAAGTCACCGACGCTGAGTTCAAGTTGATCGGCGAGCACAACCAGGACCACACTTGGTGGAACGATCTGGCCGAGTGTGCCTGAGGCGCAGATTACTCCAGTGGAAAGGCTGGGCTTGTATCCATAGCGCATCATGATGGGAAGGGAGATCATTCCCATTGCCACAACAGATGCACCAACCACTCCCGTGGCGGCGGCTAGGAGAGTACCCACAAGGACGACGGCTAGGGCTAAACCTCCTCGAATGGGGCCAAACAGCAGGCCAATGGTATGCAGCAGGTCTTCGGCTAACTTGGACCGCTGAAGCATCGTGCCCATAAAGATGAAGAATGGCACGGCCAGGAGAATCTGATTCCCCATGATCCCAAAAACACGTTCGGGAAAGGCGCGTACGAGGGCCCATCCGAACTCACCGCTCTCCACGCCGAGTATCGCGAAGATGAGGGCGGTGCCTCCAAGGGAGAATGCAACCGGGTAACCTACAAAGATCAGCAGGAACAACACGAGGAACATCAGGGGTCCTAATGCCTCAATGATCATGTTGCATCCTCGTGGAAGGGTTCGTCTTCGGTCAGGCCGACGACTTGGATTGGGACCCCACGCAGGATGGCGATGCGTTTGATGATCTCAGAGATGCCTTGCAGTCCAATGAGAAAGAAGGCCAGCGGTAACACACTCTTGAGGGGGTAGCGGGCTAGTCCACCTGGATCAGAAGACATTTCTTTCGTCGCCCATGAATCTGCGACGAAATCAATCGAGGACCAAATGCCAAACGCACAGAAAGGTAGGAGAAAAAACAGTCCCCCGACCAAGTCAATCCACGCCTTTGCGGTGGTGGTGTGCCCCCCGTAAAGAACATCGACACGTACGTGCCGATCAGAACGAAGTGTATAGGGGGCGCCCAAGAGGAAAACGAGGCTGAAAAGGTACCACTGTGACTCCACGTATGCATTGGACGAGAGTTGCAACCCCATGCTGCGTTCGGCATAGCGGGCGAGTGCGTTGTAGGCGCCAATGATGACCATGGCGAGGGTCAACCACGCCACCCAACGGCCCAGCCTGCGGCTCAGAGAGTCGATCGTGTGTGAGAAACGCAGGAGACGGTGCATTGTAGTACGATAAGCATCCGCAAGCCTTGACAGCAATCCCTACCCTCGATCACCCGTGCGTGAACCCGTAGTCTCAGAATCCGCCTTTATTCTGCGCCCAATCACGGTATTAGTGATGAGTTACGGACTCCTCTGCAGCCTGTGGGCCATCTGGGCTTTCTGCACCATGCGTTTTCCCACGCTCGCCGAGAGTGCGGCAGCTGACGAGCCCCTGCGGCTACTCTCCCAAGACATGGTGATGGCAGTCAGTGGCGTGAATCTAGCGCTTCTCGCCGCTGCTCTAATTGATGCCCGCCATCTGTGTCAATCTAGGGGGACCATGAGACGAGCCAGCCTAGCGGGGATTGCCCTCGCCCTGGTCGCCTTGGGGTTGATTCAATTCGGAGCCTACAAGGCCTACGGCATCGCAGCTGTACAGGAAGGCGGCGCGCCAATCGCGCCGCCTTCCCTCCGTTAGTTTTCGCTCGCCAGGGAGTGTGACCCTGTCGAAATCGCTCCCTCGGTTTGTCCATTCCCACGGCCGTTTCCTGGCCGCAGCAATCGGTCAAGGGAGAATCGGCCTGCACCTTGCCACCAGAAGATTACGAGGGTTACGAACACCAATGAGGCGAACTGAAAATCCTGCCGCTCTGTGATGAGCTGAAGTCCTGATGCACCCAAGATGTGGAGAACAGTTGCACCGCCAAGGACTGCCGCATTGAGTCCGGCTGCCCAGCGTGTCACGAATCCTAGGGCCAATGCCGCACCTCCAATGACATGGGCAAAGACCACAAACCAACTAATCAGGTTCTGAGTTTGGCCAAAGTTGTCACCGATTTGGGCTTCAAGGGCTCCCATGTCGGAGATGTAGTAGATTCCCTTGATCATCAGAGCAACACCCAGGTAGATACGTAGCACTGCCATGGGAGTGATGCGCCGGCCCGTGACGGGTTGTGAGGGGAGCTCAAAGCGCGGCTTGCGTTGGGATTTCTTGCGATCGAGCAAGGCAGCTTCATAGTCGCTTGCGGCCTGCTTCTCGTCTGCTTCACTAAAGCGCACCATGAATGTGGCTAGGGAGCAAGTGAGGACAATGCCTCCCAGGATGAACAAGGCCCCGGAATAACTCAGGCTCTCTGAGCGCAGCAAGAATCCAGCTGCTACTGCACCCATGTTGCCGCCTGCGCCGACGATGCCCGACACCGAGCCCAATGCCTTCTTGTTGATGAACGGCACGACGGAGTATGTGGCGCCTTCAGACATTTGCACGAAGAGGCTAAACACGATCATCGTGCCAATCGCGGCTGGGAGAATGGTCATGCGTGAGAAGAGCATGAGTGCGACCCCCTCGACCAAGAGGGCGATGAATAGCCACTTGACGCGGCCGCGCAGGCCCCAACGCTGTCCAAATTTGTCTCCAATAATTCCGCCAGTGGTGCGGGCGAAGATATTCATCAATCCGAATAGACCTGCGACGAGGCCTGCAGATTTCAGCCCCAATCCGAATTCCTCTCGGTAGTAAATCGCGGCAATGTTGTTGATCGTGAGCTCGATACCAAAGCAGGCGGCGTAGACGATAAACAACGCCCACACCCGACTATCCTTGGCAGCGAGCTTGAAGGTGCCGCTAGCTTTTGCGGAACTTCGAATCTCGCCTTTTGCACGCAATTCCTTGAAGTTGCCGTTGGGCAGATCTTGGGTGAACAGGAAGTAGGCGATACCCGTGACGAAGCAGACGAATCCTGCAACGACCATGGAGAGGCGCCAGCTTAGGACCTCGGTGTAGCCAAGACCGACAAAACCAGCAAAGACAAGGGGCATGACCATCTGGGTTACCCCGCCACCGAGGTTTCCCCATCCAGCACTTGTGGCATTGGCGGTCCCCACGCAGTTGGGGGCGAACATAACGGACGTGTGGTACTGGGTGATGACGAATGAGGCCCCGATCACACCGATACCTAGACGGAAGAGGAGGAAGCTCTCATAGCTATCAGCCAGACCGATTCCCATCACTGGCAGGGACCCGATCAGGAGCAGGGCGGTGTAGGAAATGCGGGGACCCACCCGGTCACACAACCAGCCGATAATCAGGCGAGCGACAATGGTGATGGAGACCGACGCGATGATCGTATTCCCGATCTGGGTCTTGGTGAGGCCGAATTCTTCCTTGACGATGGCCATCAGAGGCGCGATGCCAAACCAAGCGAAGAAGCACAAGAAGAACGCGAACCATGACATGTGGAACGTCCTCATCTGCGGGGTCTTCAGGCTAAACAGATCAATGCGTGTGGCTTTATTCTTGACGTCCATGGCGGTCAGACCGATTTCGGTAGGGGGTCTTTGGACCCATCTGTGAGAGGAGTAATCGAAGGCCATAGGGCAAGTGTCGTGCCATCCTGAAAAAAAGCGGTAGACCTACCACTGGCCCTAGAAACAGGGCAGAGAGTGCTGTCGAGGGAGTTTCTGCGTAGCGTGCTATGCAGGGCGCATACGCAAGGACGCACATGGAAGGGACACCCTTATCTCTGGAGTCCGTCGGTCACTTAGAACTTGGACGAAGTCTGCGACTTGCCCTCTGGGCGTGGCCAATAGACAATCCTCGCGAATCTATTCCACGATCATGCTGCGAGAGTCCATCAACAAGGTTCCTGTCCAATACAAGTTGGCGTCGGTCGTCGTGAGCATCTGCATGCTCGCATTCGGGATTGGAGCCTACTTGGTGTCAGGATCGGCCAAACAAGCCCTCGAGGCGGAGATCTTGGCTCGTTTAGAGTACTTCGCCCAATCACACGCCCTAGCGTTGCAAGGGGAACTCTCAAGTCTGATTCGACGTAGTGAGGACTTTGCCTCGGACGGCTACCTTCGAGAGGTCTGCGAGGAGCTGGCCCTCGAGAGCGAGGCTCCTGATGCAGAGGTCGTACGGACAGAACTTCGGCAACACATTGAAAGGAATAAGCTAGGTTTAGATGCCGCACTGGGTGGACTCGAAGCCTATTCCCTGTCCGGGGACCTCCTTGTTTCAGCGGGGACAGGCCCCGACGTGGTGGATTGGGCTGGGCTAATGGGCTCCGGTGCAGGAAGCCGCTCCTGGGTGACCTCTTGCCGCTCGCGGTCCGAACGGCCCGCCGGGGTCCGCTTTGCCATTGTCACGCGAATCTCGGGGCGCAAGAGCCATCAGCCCATAGGGTATCTCGTTTCCTGGGTACACCCCGCCTCCTGGGTGCGCAAGGCCATGCTCTCCACTCAGTTGGCGGCGCCAGGAGTTGCTGATGATCAGGCTGAACTCCTGCTGGTTGATGGGGCTGGTCAGTCCTTGAGAGTGGAGGCACTGCTCATGGGCCAAGAGGGCCCCGGTCCCGACACAGAACCAGTCTTAGCCGGAATGGGACTCGACCTCGTCGTCGGTGGATCGCGAATCGTCGAGTCTTTTGTGGAAAACCAGTCGCCAACCATCATCGTCCGCTCTTACCCGCTGCTACCGAGTGACTGGAAGGTCTTCATCAAGCTCGACAAACGCCAGGTGACCCAGGCCGTGGGCGATCTACAGAGCAGATTCGCAGGGATCGGGTTGATTATCACAGCTGCCGCCTGCCTGTTACTGCTGTTTCCACTTCGGTTTCTAACACGCCCGCTTTCCTTGCTGACGGCCGCAGCGAGTAGAATCAAAGATGGTGATTACGGAGTGCGTGTCGATGTGGAATCGAGTGACGAGTTTGGGCAGCTCTCCCATTCGTTCAACACGATGGCTTCGGCCCTTGAGGGTCACACGGCCCGGCTTGAACGGACAGCTCGTGATCTCAGGGCTGGCCAGCAAGAGCTAGGTTTCGAGCGTGACAGGATGGCGGCAGTGATCGCCTCCATGCGCGATGGCATGATTGTATTGGATGCGAAGGGGGACTTGGTCGTGCACAATGATGCTGCCCAGCCGCTGCTGGAAAAGATCGAGCAGCTTGAGGCCGAGCTCAGCCCCCGGCATTCCTGTGAGGCCAAAGAGGATGCAGGCAAGGACTGTGTGGCTTGCCTGTTTGCGCCCGAGTCGCCTCCTCGGTCTTGTGTGGTGGAGACCGAGCGAGGCGTGTTTGAAGTGCACGCCACCAACCTGCGATCTGGACCTGGCGGTGATGCCGGGCGGGTGTTAGTCAGCCGTGATCTGACCGACAGAGTAGCCCAAGACGAGCAACAGATTCACCAGGAGCGCTTGGCCGTCTTAGGGGAGGTGGCAGCAGTGATGGCCCATGAGCTCAACAATCCCTTGGCGGCCATGAGTATGTACAATCAAATGAACGCATCGCTCTCTTCGGACTCGCCAGAGTTGCTAGAGAACACAGAGGTCATTCAGCGCAACATTGAAGCCTGTAAGGTGACGATTCGTGAGTTGCTCGATTATTCAACGGGTGCGACTCCACGTATGGTCTGCAGTGAGATCCACGATGTTCTTGCGGATACGATGGCCTTTCTGGGGCCCCTAGCCAAGCGGGCGGAGGTTGAGATGGAACTGGATCGTAGCGACCAAGATGCCTTCGTCCTGGGGGATGAAGTCCAGATCCGACAGGTATTCATCAACCTAATCGTCAATGCGTTGCAAGCCCTAGGCGATGGGCCCGGGACGATACAACTCGCGACCATCGTGACCCCAGACCAAGTCGTCGTGGAAATTGCAGACAATGGACCGGGCATCCCCAATGAGGCCCGCGAGAGTGTTTTCAAACCGTTCTTCACCACCAAACGCCGTGGGGAGGGGACGGGCCTCGGCCTGCCGACTTCCCGGCGCATCGCAGAGATGCATGGGGGCGGCGTTGAATTACTCTCTACTGGCTCTCAGGGAACCACCTTCCGCGTCCGTCTGCGGTCATCGCAGACTCCAACTGAATGACAAACAGCCTACCTATGTTTGAAGACTTGCGTGTCCTTGTCGTGGAAGATGAGGAGGATATTCGCACTGGCCTAGCCCGTTTGATTGCCACCCTCGGAGCGAAGGTGAGCACTGCGGCCGATGGGGTTGAGGGCTTGGACGCCGTGGAAGCCGGTGAGGTAGACCTTGTCTTGACTGACATGATGATGCCACGCATGTCAGGCTCTGAGTTGTTGGGAGTCATCAAAGACAGGCATCCTCAGATTGAGGTCGTGATACTGACGGGCTTTGGCACAATTCAAAGCGCAGTGGGATGCTTGCAGGCTGGGGCGGCACACTTCATGACGAAGCCCTTCGATAACAAAGAAGTGCTGGAAGTTTTGTCCCGCCTAGGCAGGCAGATTCTCGCACGCCGTGGAGGTGCTGATGGGCAGAGCGCCGATTGTGGTTTGGTTGCAAATGACCCTGCAATGGTGGCGGTCATGACGCTGGTGCGTCAGGTGGCGGCGAGCCCGGTGCCGGTGCTGATCGAAGGGATGAGTGGCACGGGCAAGGAGGTTATTGCGAGGGAGATTCACCGTTTGAGCGCTGTGCAAGACAAGGGCTTCTCGGCAGTGAATACAGCTGCACTGCCCGATACCCTGCTTGAATCGGAGTTGTTCGGGCATGAACGAGGTGCATTCACCGGGGCTCAGAAGGCCCGCAAGGGAATCTTTCGTGAAGCCGGGGGGGGGACCGTATTCCTCGATGAGATCTCATCGATGTCGGGTTCGTTTCAAGGGAAGCTCTTGCGCGTCCTACAGGAAAAGACAGTCAGGCCCCTGGGTGCCGATGTGGATGTGGATGTGGACTTTCGCCTGATCGCGGCGTCTAACAAAGACCTGGAGACGTTGATTTCGGACGGGGAATTTCGAGAGGACCTGTTCTATCGTCTCTCCGTTGTGCGCATTTGCTTACCGCTCTTACGCGAACGGGTGGGGGATATTGGGTCCTTAGCCAACCTATTCTTGGGCCGCGCGCTAAAGACTTGCCTCGCTCCAGGCGCACTTCCGGTCTCCCTCTCAGCTGCAGCCCTGCACACACTTGAACAACACAGTTGGCCCGGGAACGTGCGAGAGCTCGAAAACGTGATCTCCCGTGCTGTGGTCGTCTGTGGGGGGCAAAGCATTCAACCCCATCATCTCGGGCTCGCTCCCCAGGGCCTGCTAGAGGGGGAGAGTGGCTCCGAACTGGACTATGCCCAGCAGAAGCAGGAGGCCATCGAACAGTTTCAGCGTGAATTCGTGCAGAGGGCAATGACTGAAGCCGAGGGCAACATCTCCCGGGCTGCAGATTTGTGCGGGCTGACCCGAGCGGCACTCCAGCGCATCATGCGACAGCTTGGAATCGATCGTACGCAGTTCGGTCCACGCTAACGCATACTCGGTGATCGCCTCCGCATAGCGCACTATGCACTTGGCCGCTACGTCAATGGACCCAGGGTGCAACGGCTGGCGAGGAGAATCCCTAACTCCTGCATAGAGAGGGGGTTGTGACTGGACGTGAGCGATAGTGTGGGACGGCACGGTTGTTGAACAAGGCCGCAGGTCCATCCAAGGAGGACCCTAAGTTTGCTTCAACCTGTTCACACACTCCCCCAGAAGGCCTTGAGTCTTATCGCCGTGGCCGCCCTCGCGCCCACACTCCTCGCTTCGAGCTACCTTTCCGAGGCCCAAGATCCTCCCTCCGAGGAGTCGATCACCTACTTCAAGCAGAACTGCGCTAGCTGCCACACCATCGGCGGGGGTCGCTTGACGGGTCCTGATCTCAAGGGCGTAACAGATAGAAAGGACAAGTCTTGGTTGATCAAATTCATCAAGGATCCCAAGGCTGTCATTGACGGTGGTGACCCTTACGCCCAGCAGATCCTCTCGGAGGCACGTGGAGTCTACATGCCACCTGTACCGGGCATGACCAATGAGCTCGCAGGCAAACTGGTTGACCTGATTGCGACTGAATCGGTGTTGGAGAAGTCTCAATTCGCCGGAATTGAAATCAGCGACCGACCGCTAACGGAAGCAGACGTGGTCAAGGGCGAGGCTCTATTCATGGGTAGAACCGCCTTCATCAACGGGGCTCCTGCTTGCGTATCTTGTCATACGGTGACCGGGGTTGGTGGATTGGGGGGCGGCCTTCTTGGCCCCGACCTGACCTCTGCCTATGCCCGCTTGGAGGGGCGCAACTCGCTTTCGGCGTGGCTGGCGGCACCCCCATCTGCCGTCATGCAACCTGTTTTTGTCGGCCATGATCTCGATTCTGAGGAAATCTTGGCCCTGGTTGCATTCATGAAGGATCGCGCCGCTGCGGGTGAATCAGAGGCCCCCAGTCCCACCCTCACCTTTGTTATTGCGGGCCTGGCCCTCGCATCTGCCTTCCTCGTCTTCTTCGACCTTGCCTGGCGTACTCGCTTCCGCTCGGTCCGACGTTCTCTCATCGCCAACAACTGAGTCGTTCAACGTTATGGATCACGGAAAAAACCCATTCATTCTCGATCAAGTCGATCCCTCCACCCGGTCATGGGAGGAGTTCTACCGAAATCGCTGGCAGCACGACAAGGTCGTACGCAGCACGCACGGCGTGAACTGCACGGGCTCCTGCTCGTGGAACATTCACGTCAAGGACGGAATCGTTGCTTGGGAGATGCAGGCCCTCGACTACCCCAAACTTGAGGATGGCATACCACCCTATGAGCCGCGCGGCTGTCAGCGTGGGATCTCATACTCTTGGTATTTGTATAGCCCGCTTAGGGTCAAGTACCCATACATCCGTGGAGCGTTACTTGACTTATGGATGAAGACAAAGGCTGAGAACGAGGATCCAGTGACTGCTTGGCGTGCGTTGATGAACGATCCAGATAAACGTTCAAGATACCAGCGCGCCCGAGGCAAGGGGGGCCTCCGCCGAGCCACGTGGGACACTGTGCTTGAGCTGATCTCTGCTTCAATGATTCAGACGATTCAGGACCATGGCCCGGACCGGGTTACGGGATTCTCGCCGATTCCAGCCATGTCTATGCTGAGCTACGCTGCGGGTTCTCGCATGTTGCAGCTGCTTGGCGGCGTAAACCTGTCGTTCTATGACTGGTACTGTGATCTCCCGAACGCGTCCCCTGAGACGTGGGGCGAACAGACGGATGTGAATGAATCCGCTGACTGGTTCAATGCGAAGTTCCTAGCCGTCATGGGGGCTAACCTGAACATGACGCGGACTCCAGACGTTCACTTTGCGGCCGAAGCACGCCAAAACGGTTCAAAGATGGTCGTGTTTGCACCGGATTTCAACCAAGTGGCGAAGTATGCCGACGAGTGGATTTCACTGAATGCCGGCCAGGATGGCGCATGGTGGATGGCGGTCAACCACGTGATCTTGACCGAGAACCATCACCAAGAACAGGATCCGTACTTCTTGGAGTATCTGAAGACCTATTCAGACTCTGGGTTCCTTGTGGAGCTGCATGAAGAGGATGGGGTTTGGAAGCCGGGGCAGATGCTGCGCGCTGGCCGCACGGCTCCCTATGCCGATGAAGAAAACGGTGAATGGAAGTTCCTCCAGTGGGATGCTGGTGATGATCGTCCAAAAATGCCGATGGGAAGCGTCGGTCACCGCTGGGGCGATGCCCAGGGCAAGTGGAACCTCAAGTTGGAGGACGGTCTTGATGGTAGCACGATCGATCCGGAATTAACCTTTCTCAATCAGCATGATGAGGTTCTCGATCTCAAATTCGATGACTTTGCTGATGCCGGCGAGTGCCTTCGAGGCGTACCCGTCCGCAAGATCGAGACCACTGAAGGCAGCGTGCGAGTCGCCACAGTCTATGACATTCTGATGGCCCAGTACGGAGTCCAACGTGGGCTCTCCGGGGATTACCCGGTGAACTACGATGAGGTTGGGATCTACACGCCGGCATGGGCTGAGCGCTACACGGGTATTTCTCGGGAGACTCTGATCAGGTTTGCTCGCGAGTGGGCCTCCACGGCCTCCGCAACACAGGGCAAGTGCACGGTCATCATTGGTGCCGGAATCAATCACTGGTACCACGCTAATCTGATGTACCGGGCTGCCATCCACGGCCTCGTGTTCTGCGGTTGTGTCGGCGTCAACGGCGGCGGATTGGCCCACTATGTTGGGCAAGAAAAGCTCGCCCCTGGTGAATCGTGGGGCAGCATTGCCCTCTCGAAGGACTGGTACGGTCCCTCCCGCTTGCAAAACGGCCCGAGTTGGCACTATGTGCATAGTGACCAGTGGCGCTACGAGAAGAGTTTCCGCGACTATCACACGGTGCCGAAGGATCGATCGAATGACCGCTTTGTAAGTGGGCATACGATTGACAGCAACGTAATGGCTGTCCGGAATGGCTGGCTGCCTTTCTATCCGCAATTCGATGAGAACCCCATCGATATTGTCACTCAAGCAGAGGAACAGGGCGTTGATCCGACAGACTATGTGGTGGATCGTCTCAAGAGCCGGGACCTGAAATTCGCCATTGAAAAACCTGATGCTGAAGAGTGCTGGCCCCGTGTTTGGTTCATCTGGCGTGGAAACGCACTCATGTCATCTGCGAAGGGGCATGAGTACTTCCTCGAGCATTACCTCGGCACACACACCAACAATGTGGCGGAGGACATGGCCAAGGACTCGGTCAAGGAAGTTGAGTGGCTCGAAAAGGCGCCGCGCGGGAAGATGGATCTCATCGTCGATCTAAACTTCCGCATGGACACGACGGCGCTGTACTCCGACATCGTTTTGCCGGCGGCAACGTGGTACGAGAAGGCCGACCTGAACTCTACGGACATGCATGCCTTCATTCATCCTCTCGCTGAGGCTGTGCCGCCTTGTTGGGAAGCCAAGAGTGACTGGGATATCTTCCGACTGATCTCCAAGACTTTCTCAGAAATGGCGGAGAAGCACCTTCCTGGCAAGACCCGCGACATTGTGGCGGTGCCTTTGGCGCACGACACTCCCGCGGAAATCTCGCAACCGAAGATGCAGAACTGGATCGACGGTGAGGTGGAGGCCATTCCTGGCAAGACGATGCCCAACTTCAAGGTCGTTGAGCGGGAGTATTCAAATCTCTATGACCAGTTCTGTTCATACGGCCCAAACGTGAGAGCCAATGGCCTAGGCGCCCACGGTACACACTATCAAGTCGATGATGTGTACGACGAGGCCCTAGCAACTCTGCCGGTGCATCGTTTCGGTGGACAGAGTTATCCATCCTTGGTGAAAGCGGAATACGCGGCCGATATTGTCCTGCGCTTTGCCTCCGTTACTAACGGGGAGCTTGCCCATCGTTCCTATGAGAACATGGAAAAACGGACTGGCCTCAAGCTCACAGATCTCGCTGAGGGCACGCGTGATTTACGGCTGGATTACAAGGACTTGCAGTCGCAGCCGCGGCGCCTGATCAACAGCCCAATGTGGTCTGGCCTTCTGTCGAAAGGGCGAGCCTATTCACCCTTTACCTATAACGTCGAGCGCATGGTGCCGTGGCGGACGCTTACCGGTCGCCAACACCTGTATCTCGACCATCCCGGCTATATCGAGTTTGGCGAGCACGTGCCCACCTACAAGCCCAAGCCACGGCCGGCTGAGTATGCGGATCTCACCTTCAGCAAGAAGGAGGGTGACACCATCATGCTCAACTACTTGACCCCCCACGGTAAGTGGCACATCCACTCGACCTACGGTGACAACCAGCGCATGACGACCTTGTCGCGTGGTGTGGAGCCATTCTGGATCAGTCCCGCGGATGCCGACGAAATCGACGTCAAAGACAACGACTGGGTAGAGGTTCACAATGACCACGGCGTTGTCGTGACCCGGGCCGCTGTGAGTGCCCGCATCCCACGCGGTATCTGCATCATCTATCACTCACCGGAGCGTACCTACAACGTGCCCAAGTCTCCGCTGCGTGGCAACAAGCGCGCAGGCGGTCACAACAGTCTGACCAGGACAAGGCTGAAACCCAATCTCATGGTGGGCGGCTACGGCCAATTCACCTACCACTTCAATTATTGGGGACCGACCGGTTGCAACCGGGACACCCACATCCTTGTGCGCAAGCTCCCCGAACTGAACTGGTAACCCACTACACCCCCTAAGAGAACCTGATTATGGACGTACGCTCACAGATGTCGATGGTGTTTCACCTAGACAAGTGTATTGGTTGCCACACCTGCAGTGTCGCATGTAAGAACGTGTGGACTGACCGTGAAGGCACGGAATACATGTGGTGGAACAATGTGGAGACCAAGCCGGGCACCGGATACCCCACAAAGTGGGAGGATCAGGAAGCCTACAAAGGCGGTTGGCAGACGGACGGTAAGAAGCTGGAGCTTAAATCAACTAGCAAGTCCAAAGTCATACCCAACATATTCCATAACCCTGCTCAACCGAGCATGGATGATTACTACGAACCCTGGACCTACAAGTACGAAGAGCTTTTCAATGCCCCTGAAGGCGACGATCAGCCAACGGCACGTGCCGTTTCCATGGTCACGGGGGATTACATCAATGTGGAGGCTGGACCGAACTGGGATGACGACCTAGGCGGGTCCGAGATCTACGCCAAGAACGATGTCAACATGGATGGGCTGACCGAAGAACAGCGTGCCCAGATGATGGCGATTGAGCGGCTTGCCTTCTTTTACCTTCCACGCATCTGCAATCATTGCCTAAACCCGGCCTGCGTTGCCGCATGCCCCTCGGGTGCGCTCTACAAGCGTGGTGAAGACGGAATTGTGCTCTTGAATCAAGACCGTTGCCGGGCTTGGCGCTCCTGCGTACCCGCCTGCCCGTACAAGAAGACCTACTTCAATTGGTCTTCGGGCAAATCAGAGAAATGCATTCTGTGCTATCCACGGCTTGAATCCGGTCAAGCCCCAGCGTGTTTCCATAGTTGTGTTGGGCGGATTCGCTACTTAGGCAACGTCCTCTACGACGCAGACAAGATTAGCGATCTCGCCCTGCTCCCTGATGAGGAATTGGTAGAGGCGCAGCGCAGCTTGGTCTTGGATCCGAATGACCCGCAGGTCATCGCCGCTGCCAAGGCTAACGGAATCCCAGATGGTGTGATCGAGAGTGCGCAACAGTCTCCGACGTACAAGTACCTCAAGGAGTGGAAGATCGCCCTACCCTTGCATGTGGAATACCGGACCTTCCCGATGCTGTTCTATGTACCGCCGCTGCTACCCGTTATGTCGTCCACCCAGGGCGACGTGGTGAGAAACTCCACCGAGGAACTCTTTGCAGACATTGATCAGATGCGGGCTCCAATGGAGTACCTCGGAAAGATGTTCACAGGTGGAAACATCGGCAAGCTCCGGTATGCCCTTCGCAAGCAGATGGCTGTGCGGGTTTGGCGTAGGCATGTCACGGTAGGGGACATTGATGAGAAGCGGGCTCTTGACACGCTTGCGGCTGCCGATTGCACGCCTGATGAAGCTGATGCCATTTTCAAGCTCTCTGCACTGTCCACGTTTGAAGATCGATTCGTGGTACCACCATTCCAGCGCGAGATGGCCATTGAGATGTTGGAAGACCCCCTAGAGCATAAAGGCTCCGCTGGTTTCGGCCCGCGCATGCAACCTAAGAGGAGCTAGATGATGACTCAGACACTGGGATCAAAATGGTCCGAGCTGGTGAGTTATCCGGGAGGAGATCGAGGAGCCTCCGTGCCGGCATTGGTGGCTGCCATTATTCGGGAGGCGAGTTATGCTGCGGATGATTTGGGACCGCTGCTCACGTTTCTTGAGGATGAGGGCGTTGCTGCTTTAGAGGAGTTGTTTGTTCGAACCTTCGAAAATAACTCTGAGCGTGCGCTTGAGGTGGGCTGGCACCTGCATGGTGAAAACTATGCTCGCGGCAGTTTCATGGCCCGTATGCGTGAACTTCTTCGTGAGCTGGGAATTGAGGAAACGGTTGAACTCCCCGATCACCTCTCTCACATGCTGCTCATGTTGGACGCGACCGATTCAGCCACGGCGAAGGCGATGGCCAATGGAGTTGTCTTGCCGGCCCTCGACAAAATTGAGGAAGGATTCAACGACTCGGAAAACCCATACATCGGAGTGATTCGTGGCTTGCAGGGCTTTATCACTCACGCCTATCTCCAGCCCACTCAGGAGGGCACTTGCAATGAATGACACGATTCTATTCGCGATCTTGCCCTATGTGTCGCTGACGGTTTTCTTCCTCGTTACGATTCGGCGGTACCGCTTGCGGTCGTTTTCGTACTCAAGCCTCTCCTCACAATTCCTCGAAAACGAGCAACATTTTTGGGGTTCCGTGCCGTTTCACTACGGCATCCTGGTGGTGTTAGGCGGCCATGCTGCAGCCTTCTTTGTTCCCCAGTCCATTCTCGGGTGGAACTCGGCCCCTATGCGCCTCATGGCGTTGGAGGTGACGGGTTTTGCGTTCGCGATTCTGACTCTCATTGGGCTTGTCAACATTGTGGTGCGCCGTTGGACACACTCAAAGGCGCGGAGGGTGACGACTCTTGGCGACTGGTTCATCTATGGCGGGCTGCTTGTTCAGGTTTTGACCGGGATTGGAATCGCAGTCGTGTATGGCTGGGGTAGCTCCTGGTTCTCGACATCGATGACGCCCTGGATGTGGTCGATCATCAAGCTTTCACCCGATGTGAGTTACATCGCACCCATGCCTTTGATGGTGAAGCTACATGTAGTCAATGCCTTCCTCCTAATCCTCGTGTTTCCGTTTACACGGCTTGTTCACGTTCTCGTCGTCCCCAATCCCTACCTGTGGCGCAAGACCCAAGTAGTTCTGTGGAACTGGGACCGCAAGCAAATCCGTAAACCCAACTAGATCCCTGACTGGGCGCGATGGCCCAGGCGCACGCGAACCACACCCCATTCACTCGAACAGCATTCACCTACTCATGAGCAACCTCGATCGTTGGGACCCCGAAGACGAAGTTTTCTGGGAGTCCACTGGAAAGAAAATCGCTACCCGAAACCTTTGGATTTCAATCCCAAGCCTGCTCGTCGGGTTTGCTGTGTGGCTGATGTGGGGCATTATTACCGTTCAGATGAAGAACCTCGGATTTGCATTCTCGCAATCCGAACTCTTCACCTTGACGGCGATTGCGGGCCTGACAGGGGCCACCCTCCGCATCCCCAGCACCTTTTTCATTCGCCTCGCGGGCGGGCGTAACACCATTGTGTTCACAACAGCCCTATTGATGATTCCCGCCCTGGGTGCGGCCTATTACCTACGAGATCCGCAGACCCCACTTTGGATCTTCCAGATTCTGGCGTTCATCTCCGGCATTGGTGGAGGGAACTTCGCATCTTCAATGTCCAACATCAGTTTCTTTTACCCAAAGCGCATTCAAGGCTACGCCCTCGGAATGAACGCTGGGTTGGGAAACTTTGGTGTGACCACCATGCAGATTCTGATTCCCCTCTGCATGACTGCGGCCATTGCCTTCGGTCTTAGCGGGGACCCGATGATTCTCAAGAGCAATAGTGGAACGATCTTCAAGCGCATCGCCGCGGGGTCCCCAACTTGGCTGTCGAGCGCCGGTTGGGTGTGGATGTACTGGTTGATTCCCTTGGCTTTCCTCGGGTGGTTCAGGATGAACAACATCACGACCGATGCAGTCACACCAAACCTGAAGAGCACAATCACCTGCTTTGGGCGCATTGCTTGGCTGCTTCTGATTGGTTTTGGCACAGCTGGAGCAGGCCTCTACTTCATCCTTGAGTATCCCGACCCCTGGGTAAAGTGGATCGTACTCCCCATTGTGATTGCGCTGACCGTGGTCCTGATGAAGGCCCTATCACCAGGCGAGATCAAAGGGAATCTCGAGCGCCAATACAAGATCTTTGACAACAAGCACACATGGGTGATGACAATCATCTACACGATGACGTTTGGCTCCTTCATTGGCTTCTCGGCTGCGGTGGGCCTTGCCATCAAGTTCATTTTTGGTTTCAAGCACGTGATGGTAGACGGGGTCATGACCCATGACATCGCCAATTCGAACGCACCAGCCACGTTCATGTATGTATGGGTCGGCGCCTTCGTCGGTGCCCTCATTCGTCCGATCGGGGGCATGATCGCGGACAAGAAAGGCGGTGCCATTGTCACTCAGGTTGTGGCCGTCGTGATGACCTTGGCAGCCATTGGGGTGGGTTACTACTCATCTTTGGCCTACCAGTCGGCCACACCTGAAGAGTACTTCATGCCCTTCTTCGTGTTGATCGTCATCCTGTTCGCAGCAACCGGAGTGGGCAATGGATCGACATTCCGCACCATCTCGATGGTGTTCAACAAGGAGCAAGCTGGACCTGTTCTCGGGTGGACTTCTGCAGTGGCCGCATACGGCGCCTTCTTGATACCCAAACTCATTGGTGAACAGATGAAGGCCAAGACACCCGAAGTGGCCATGTATGGATTGGCGGCGTTTTATGCCGTTTGTGCCCTTCTCAACTGGTGGTACTACCTCGGCCCGAAGGCTGAGCACAAGAACCCGTAATCACTAATCTCAATGTCACTCAACCACTGGATTTTTGGAACATGTAGTGCGGGCTTGGCTCTCACGGTTCTAGCCGTCACGGCGGATGTGGGTTTGCTGGGAAACAACCAGGGCTATGAGCCCGAGCAGCCCATTGCATTCTCACACCGCGTGCATGCCGGTGAACTTGGCATTGACTGTCAATTCTGCCACTTCGGCGCCCGAAACTCTCGTCATGCTGGAGTTCCCCCTGCGTCGGTGTGCATGACCTGTCATAAGACGGTGACCCATAACCTCGACGCCGTTCTTACTGAGAAAAACCTTGCAGAGAGCGAGGGCCGGGAACCTGAGCCTATCGTTTCTTCAGAGTTGCAGAAACTCTACGACGCTCTGGGCCTGGATGAGAATCAGGAGGCGGTGGATGGGGCAGAACTCGAGCCCATTGAGTGGGTCCGTGTTCATCATCTTCCTGATTTCGTTTATTTCGATCATCGTTCACATGTGGCCCGAGACATTGCTTGTGAGACCTGCCACGGGCCCGTCCAAGCCATGGAACGCATGCAACAGTACTCAGACCTGACCATGGGTTGGTGTATCGACTGTCACCGCAGCAATGGCATGGACCCCACCACTGGAATTGAGCGGGGTGGGGAGCGTTGCAATGACCATGTGTCGACAGACTGCGTGACCTGTCACCTCTAATCCCAACGAACGGCCATCCAGCCCATACTTTCATGGATCCTAAGAACCCCCTCCCCAGCTCCTCAGACAGACCCATCCCTGGGCCACGCCCGGGAGATGTGTCGAGCTTAGACCCAATCGGCCAGGGCCCCTCTGGGGATTGGTTATACCCAGGTAGCGAGACAGAGCCCTCTCGCCGTTCGTTTCTTCGAATGGCTGGTTATGGCCTGGCCTCAGCTTCCTTTGCTGGTTGTTCAAGAGCTCCTGTGGGTAAGGTCATACCACTCTTAGAAGGATCGGAGTCGATCATTGCAGGGCGCGCGTATTGGGTTGCGACGACCTGCGGTGGTTGTTCTGCGTCCTGCGGCGTTCTCGCACGCTGCCTTGACGGAAGACCTGTCAAAGTCGAAGGAAACGCAAAGCATGGCTTGTCGAAGGGGGGGCTCTGTGCCACTGGGCAGGCAGAGATCCTGTCGGTTTACGACTCAAAGCGGTTAGCACATCCGGTACAGCAAGGGAGTACCACCGACTGGGCTACGGTGGATACTGCAATCAGGGAAAGGCTGGCCGAACTCAACGCATCCAATGGGCGAGTTCGCGTCTTGACGGGCAGCGTGCACTCGCCATCCACTCGAGCGACCATTGCACGATTTGTCGAAGCCCAGGTGGATGCCAAGCATGTGAGCTATGACGCTCTTTCTGCCTCAGCCCTCCTGGATGCCCATGAACAGACCCACGGCAAACGGGCCATCCCGGCCTACCGCTTTGATCGAGCACGCACGATTGTCTCGTTCAGTGCGGATTTCCTCGGGACTTGGATTTCCCCCGTCCAATTCGCGGCTGACTACGCCGCCGGCCGCAAACCAGATAGCGCAAAGGGCGACGGGCAGGGACACATGTCTCACCATGTCCAATTCGAGGCGGTCATGAGCTTGACCGGCGCTGCTGCGGACGTTCGTACCCGCGTCGCTCCATGGGAGGAACCAGCGGCTGTCGCTGCTCTTTGTAGGTTCCTAGAGCACCATGCGGGGTCCCCTTCTCGCCTGGGCAAAGCCCCAAGTGTTGGCCCTCACGATAAGCGTATCCGATTGGCCGCTGATGCTCTTTGGGATACACGCGGCCACAGCCTCGTCGTATGTGGGTCCAACGATTTGCAGACCCAGATTCTGGTGGTCTATGCGAACGAACTGCTTGGAAACTATGGAGAGACGCTGAGCCTTGCACGCCCCTCCAAGCAGCTGAGCGGCAGTGACGGCGACTGGCTTGACCTCAAAGCGGAGCTAGAAAGCGGTGAGGTCGGCATGCTGATTGTTTCGGGTGTGAACCCAGCATATGAACTGCCGGGTGGTGTGGATGCTGCCTTGCGTTCAGCGGGCACACTCGTGGTGCATTCGGACGGCCAGGACGAAACCTCGACTTTGGCTCACTATCGGCTTCCTAGCTCTCACCCGCTTGAAAGCTGGAGCGACGGGGAGCCTGAAGTGGGTCGCTTTGACCTGCGCCAACCAACAGTGCCCGCGATTCGGGCTGGCCGAACTCTACGGCAACTCCTGAGCACGTGGCTGGGGGATACCCGCGGGGACCGCGAGTTACTGGCGGACCACTGGAGTAGTGCTGACATCGCTGGTCAATGCGGTCAGGGGGCAGGCTCATTCGAGCGTTTCTTCGAGAAGTCACTCCATGACGGGTTTGTCGAGGCCACGCTCGAAACCTCCGAACCCCACTTCGATGTGGCGGCGGTCACCGCTCCAGTCACTGTCGAAGGCAGCACAGGTCTTGGACTGGTGCTTTACCCCAAAGTCTCCATGCGAGCCGGAGCCCATGCCCATAACCCGTGGCTTCAAGAGCTGCCCGACCCAGTTTCCAAAATCACATGGGATAACTATGCGAGTCTATCTCCCGGTCGGGCTGAAGATCTTGGCCTTGAAGCTGGCGACATAGTCCGAGTGTCGACGGAAGAATCACCCAAGGGTATTGAACTACCCGTGCACATCCAACGCGGTCAGCATGATGATGTTGTGGCTGTGGCGCTCGGTTACGGACGCAGAGGAACCGACCGCTTCCAGGGAGTCGGCCCCGACTGGCTAGAGGCTGAGCCTACGATTGTCGCTGGCGAAACTCTCGGCGCCAATGCCGCGCCCCTATTGACCGTTGCTGCTGGCCGAGTGAGCTACGTCCAGCGTGGCGCTATTCTTCACGCAACCGGTACCAGTCGTGGTTTGGCCTCGACTCAGGACCATCACACCCTAGAAGTACCGGCCAATCTTGCCCCACGGCGAGGAGAGGTGCGTGATGCGGTGCAAAGTGTGGGATTCGATGACTACACAGAACACCCAGATCATGCGGTCCACGCCCATCATCCTCCGGACACAGACTTGTGGACCCAGGATCACGAAAAGCTGCGTCATCACTGGGGCATGTCGGTGGACCTTTCCTCATGCATTGGCTGCTCCGCCTGCATGGTGAGCTGTCAGGCCGAAAACAATGTGCCCGTAGTGGGCCGAGATGAGGTGGCTCGCCACCGCGAAATGCACTGGATGAGGATCGACCGCTACCTGGAAGGCGAAGGCGATGACGTCTCTGCAGCCTATCAGCCCATGTTCTGCCAGCAATGTGACAATGCACCGTGTGAGGGGGTTTGCCCCGTGCTTGCGACCGTGCATTCAAGTGAGGGACTGAACCAACAAGTCTACAACCGTTGCGTTGGAACTCGGTACTGCGCAAACACCTGCCCCTATAAGGTGCGTCGCTTCAATTGGTTTGAGTATCCGAGGGAGGATGAGTTGGCGAATCAGGCACTCAACCCTGACGTCACCGTTCGCAGCCGTGGGGTCATGGAGAAGTGCTCATTCTGTGCCCAACGCATCCAAGAGGCCAAGTCCGAGGCGGCGCGCACAGGTCAAGACATCCAGGACGGAGACATTCAAGTGGCCTGTCAGCAATCATGCCCCACTTCTGCAATTGTCTTCGGCGACATGAATGACCCGCAGAGCAAAGTTTCAAACCTGATGGCGCGCCAGCGTTCCTACGGAGTCTTGACCGAATTGAACGTAAAGCCCTCGGTGCGTTATCTCGCCCGCGTGCGAAACAACAAGCATGGAGATCAAGATCATGGCTGAGAGCGTCGTTGAATCCCCCCTGATCACAGGAAACCTGCGGCCGGGTGATGTTACTGCGGATGTTTGCCGTTCCCTTGAGGGCAGGCCGGGCCGGCTATGGTGGGTGGGCTTTCTCACAGCACTCAGTGTGCTCATTTTGGGTGGCGCTGCGGTGGTCTATCAGATTGGGACGGGCATAGGCACCTGGGGACTCAACAGAACCGTGGGTTGGGGCTTCGACATCACGAATTTCGTATTCTGGGTCGGGATCGGGCATGCTGGCACACTGATCTCTGCAGTCTTGCTGCTGTTCCGTCAGAAGTGGCGTACTTCGATCAATCGTTCTGCCGAGGCGATGACGATCTTTGCGGTGTGCTGTGCTGGCCTATACCCGCTGATTCACATGGGCCGCCCGTGGTTGGCCCATTGGGTATTCCCCTATCCGAATACGCGCGGACCCCTTTGGGTGAATTTTCGCTCAGCCCTTCTGTGGGACGTGTTCGCCATTGGCACGTACTTCACGATTTCACTGGCCTTTTGGTACGTAGGTATGATCCCCGACCTCGCCACCTTGCGCGATCGCGCGACAGGCTTGCGTAAGAAGATCTACGGCTTCTTTAGCCTTGGGTGGAGAGGCACGGCCAGGACCTGGTCACGATATGAGGTGGCCTGCGTGCTATTGGCCGCCCTCGCGACCCCCCTTGTGGTCTCAGTCCACAGCGTCGTATCGGCTGACTTTGCCACGTCCCTAATCCCAGGTTGGCATGCCACCGTTTTTCCGCCCTATTTCGTGATTGGGGCCATCTTCTCAGGGTTTTCCATGGTGCTGACCCTGATGATCATCGCCCGCAAGGTGATGCACTTCGAAAACTACATCACGATGAAGCACATCGGAGCGATGTGCAAAGTCGTCGTTTTCACAGGCAGCATTGTGGGCCTGGCCTATCTGACGGAACTCTTCACTGCTTGGTATTCGGGAAGCGTTTATGAACAGTTCGTGTTCCTAAACCGGATGTCGGGTCCCTTCGCTTGGGCCTATTGGATCATGTTTAGCTGCAACGTGATCTCTCCTCAGCTGTTTTGGTTCAAGAAAGTGCGCAACAGCTTGGTCTGGATCTTCGTCCTCTCTCTCGTCGTCAATGTCGGCATGTGGTTTGAGCGCTTTGTGATCATCGTCACCAGCTTGCATCGAGACTTTCTCCCGTCGAGCTGGTCAGGATATGTGCCCACGATGATTGAATTCGGTTCACTGATCTTCGGATTCGGCCTGTTCTTCACTTTGTTTATGCTGTTCTGCCGCTTCTTACCCATGATTGCGATGTTTGAGGTTAAGACGGTGCTTGAAACTCCGAGCACTGACTGTGACGCTGCGAGCCCTTCCACTCCCAGTCTGGGCCAAGGAGGAACCGTATGAGTCACCGCCTCTACGTTGGTTTTTTTGGTGACGAACATTCTCTAATGGGGGCTGCGAAGGAATGCCATGAGCGCGGGATTCCGATCGATGACATCATTTCGCCTTACCCGTTACACGGGGTTGATGGCTTGCTGGGCATCCGGCCTTCTAGGCTCCCATGGGTAACGCTGCTCGGGGGGACCTTGGGAGTCTCCCTGGGATTCGGATTTCAGTATTGGTCCTCGGCAACAAACTGGCCGATCGATGTGGGCGGAAAACCGTTCAACTCCCTACCAGCTTTCATGCCTGTGGCCTTTGAACTCACGGTTCTCGGGGCAGGGCTCATCACCGTTCTTGCCCTGCTCCTGCGTTGTGGACTCCTGCCTGGGCGGCAGGCTCGCGTTGGATTTGAAAAGACTACGGACAATGAATTCGCGCTCATCCTTGCCCAACGTGATGCGACCTTCCCAGATGAAGACTTCACGGATGTGCTAGAGCGGCACCACGCCGCAAGGACACAGCTGATGATGACGGAGGACCCAGCATGAAAGGCTATTTGGGATACTTCCTTATAGTGGCCCTCGTGGGCATTGGTGTTAGTGGATTGAAGCGTCTGCTTGATGTCGAGCCCACCGAGCGCCCCATCGAGATCTTTGCAGAGATGGTCCATTCTAGAGCTGCGGAGTCATTCTCAACCAACGAGGTGTTTTCTGGGAACATGACTCAGCAACACCTCGTGGATGGAGTCATCCCAAGGGGAAGCCTTAGCCCGCGATTTGGCCCCGGGCCCGAGGAGGCTGCCCGGGCGGGGCGCGAGCTGACAAACCCTATTCCCGACGATGATCTGGCGGCACTGGAGCGTGGCCGGAAGCTCTACGGAATCTACTGTACGGTCTGCCATGACTCGAAGGGGGACGGTCGTGGTCCAGTTGTGCTACGGGGAATGCTGCCCCCCCCTTCCCTGCATGCAGCACGGGCCACGGGTCTACCCGATGGCTCCCTTTATCACATTCTGACTTATGGCCAGGGAAACATGGCTTCCTATGCCGTTCAGATGAGCGCCGAAGAGCGCTGGAGTGTCATCCGATACCTCCGCAACCTACAGCAACAAGGTGCACGATGAGCGCGTCCTCACTGAAACTCGTTCCCTATCAACCCTCCGAGCGTCTCATGCGAGGCCTGCTGATGGCGGCAGGTTTTGGGCTATTGTGCTTCATCGTTGGGCTCTTCATCAATCCGACCCGCGCATGGGGAGGGTTCCTGATGGGGTTCACTTCATACACATGTATGTGTCTAGCCGGAGCAGTCTTTGTGACGGTACTTGTGCTATCTGGTTCACGCTGGGCGACGGCCCTGCGCCGTATTCCAGAAGCCATGAGTACCGGTTTGCCGATTGGCTTGTTGCTCGGCCTCGTTCTCATGGGTGGGCTGCACTCACTCTATGAGTGGACTCACACCAGCGTGGTCGAAGCCGACCCTATCCTGAGCGGCAAGGCTGCATTCTTGAACGTACCGGGATTCTTCATTCGCATGGTCCTGTACTTTTTCCTGTGGATTGGCTTGTCTCGGGCTCTAGTGAGTGTCTCTCGACGACAGGACACCGATGCTAATCCAGCTGAACTATCACGCAAAATGAAGTGGCGGGCCGTTGGGTTCCTGCCAGTCTTTGCCATTACCTTTTCACTGGCGAGCGTTGATTGGCTGCAGTCGTTGGAGCCCCATTGGTTTAGCACGATCTATGCACTTGTGACACTCTCAGGATTGGCCACCTCAGGATTAGCCGTTTGCATAATCTTGCTCGTGGCCCTGCGACGGACAGGGCATTTGCGTGGAATCGCCAGCCGAGACCACCTCGATGACCTTGGCAAGATCGCCATCGGCTTTGCGCTCTTTTGGGGATACATCTGGTATTGCCAGTACATGTTGATTTGGTACACCAACATGCCCGAGGAGACCCCCTATTACTTCATTCGGAGCCAGGGGCACTGGCGGTTGTTGACCTGGATCAATGTGGCATTGAACTGGGCAATCCCCTTTTTCGTGCTGATGCCGAAGGGTGCCCGACGCAACGGCACAGTGATGGTGCGCGTCGCAGCAGTCATGTTGGCGGGACAGGCACTTCAGGTCTATATGCTGGTCGCGCCGCCACTCATGGAGGGCGGGCCTGCTCTTGGACTGTGGGAGATAGGACCCCTAATGGGTGCTCTTGCCCTGGTGTTTTGGGTGACTCTGCGCGCTCTTGGGCAGGCCCCCCTTGTCCCCTGTGCGGACCCACACCTTGAGGCTAGCTTACATCACCATTGTTAGTCAGCCGGCTTGCCTGCTGGTCCAGCAGCGAGGAATCACGCCATCCTTGGGCTGATAGAGGCGCGCGGATCAGCCGCGTGCCTCCAGCTTGGCCCAAGTATCGCGCAGGGTTGCTGTTCGATTGAAAACTGGTGATCCTGCACGCGAATCCACGGTATCGACACAGAAGTATCCCAGGCGTTCAAACTGGAATCGCTCACCCCCCTCGGCCTGGGCCAAACAGGGTTCGAGCTTGCAGTCCACCAGTGTCTGGAGTGAGTTCGGATTGAGGTTGTCGTGCCAATGGCCCCCTTCAGGGACATCCTCGGGGTCGGTTGTGTTGAAGAGGTGGTCGTAGAGATTCACTTGGGCCTCATGGGCCTCATCACGATTGACCCAATGCAAGACGCCTTTCACCTTGCCCCCTTCAGCCAGGGGGGCTCCACCGAGGGTTTCGGGGTGGTAGCTGCACAAGACCTCGGTGATTTCACCGGCAGTGTCTTTGACCACTTCGTCACAGGTAACCACAAAGCCATAGCGCAGGCGCACACGCCCTCCGAGCTTGAGCCTGAAGTACTTGCGTGGCGCTTCTTCACGGAAATCGTCTCGCTCGATCCAGAGATTTGGGCCCATCCGGAGGCTTCGCGTTCCGGCAGCTTCGTCCTCTGGATTGTTGACGGCATTGATTTCTTGAACTTGGCCCTGCGGCCAATTCGTGATCGTGAGTTTCAGCGGATTGAGAACGGCCATGCGGCGCTCAGCAGTCCTGTTTAGATCCTCGCGCAAACACCCATCGAGCTGTGCGTAGTCTACTGTGCTGTTGAGTTTGGCCACGCCGATGCGCTTACAAAAATCGCGTATGGACTTTGGCGTGTAGCCGCGCCGACGCAGGGCGCGGAGCGTTGGCATGCGGGGATCGTCCCAACCAGACACACGTTTTTCTTCGACCAATTCAACCAGCTTGCGCTTGCTGACTACGGTATAGGTCAGTTTGAGGCGTGCAAACTCGTACTGATGTGGGGTCGAGGGCACCGAGAGATTGGAGGTGAACCAGTCGTAGAGGGGGCGGTGGTTTTCAAATTCGAGTGAGCATAGCGAGTGGGTGATGTGTTCCAGAGCATCGCACTGGCCGTGGGCAAAGTCGTACATCGGATAGATGCACCACGTGTCTCCCGTACGGTGGTGATGCGCACGCATGATGCGGTAGAGCACAGGGTCCCGCATGTTCATGTTCGGCGAGGCCATGTCGATCTTGGCCTTCAGGGTCCGAGCACCGTCTTCGAATTCCCCCGCCCGCATGGCACGCAGTAGTGCTAGGCTCTCGTGGGGACTGCGATCCCGGAACGGACTGTTCTTGCCAGATTCGGTAACCGTCCCACGGTAAGTGCGCGTCTCTTCGGCGGTCAGGTCGCAGACATAAGCTAGCCCTTTTTCAATGAGCTCTTCGGCAAACTTGTAAAGGTCCTCGAACCAGTCCGATGCAAAGTACAGCCGGTCACCCCAGTCGAACCCTAGCCAACGCACATCTTCTTTGATGGCTTGTACGTATTCATCACTCTCCTTGGACGGATTCGTATCGTCAAAGCGCAGATTGCAGACACCACCAAAGCGTTCGGCGATGCCAAAGTCCACGCAGATTGCCTTAGCGTGGCCAATGTGGGGGTAGCCGTTGGGTTCGGGTGGGAAGCGCGTGTGCACATGCTGGACTCGTCCAGATTCGAGGTCTGCGGCGACAATGCGTTCGATAAAGTTCATGCGCTCGGCCGCATCACTTTCGTCCGGGAGAGTGTCGGTGGTATCGGTCATGGCTGTGGGGGATGATACCAGCCGCGCGTGTAGGGTGCCTCCCGGCCAGAAGGGGAGTTCACTTCTTTGATACTTCGTGCGCGAATTGTCCCCCGTACGCCTTGGCCACCTTCTTGAGGAATTGCAGGGGCACACCGTCCCCCAATCCCACGGTGTGGATGCGTATTTGGCTGCCCAGATTCCAGCGTTTGAGGGCACGCAGGATGCTGGCGGGAGGGTCATTCTTGGCCCCGACGATGGGCATGCCATCGGTCAGCAGCACCATGGTGTCGATGGTGGCGCTGAAATACCCATCTTCCACCCCGCGCCCTGCTGAGGCGAAGGCGAATTCGAGCGCGTCGTGGATGCGGGTCCCGAGATTCATTTGGCGGTCGAGGAGCCATGCCTCGGCAGACTCGATTTGATCGGGTGTAGCCAGGACGGGTTCGGGTGCGAAGGGCTCCAGCCGACCGGCAAAAGCGACGATGTTGAACCGCATGTGTCCCGGAAGTTGGCGCAGTGTGCGAATGAGCTCCTTCAGGGCGGTGGTAAGCCGGGATACTTCGCCCTCCTTAGCTGCCCTGGCAGGTTTGCCCATGGTCTTATTCATCGACTTCGAGAGGTCTAGAACAAACATGACCGAGCTCCCATCCAGTGGCAAGCCGTGGTAGGTCGAACCACCGTTCGATCCTCGTAGGGTAGCGGGCTCACCCTTGCCGAGTGGCCGGTTCCCTGCGACATAGGGCTGACCCTCCTGGGCCAGCCACTGGCTCCAACTGGCATGTGATACGCCGATCTTCATGCCGGTGAGAACCTGCAGCGACGTGGCAAGCCGCTCACGATTCAAACCCGTTTCCGTCTCAAGCAGGGCTACCATCGGTTCAATTCCCTCTCGAGCACCCAAGTGGGCGAGAGCACTAGCTCCCACCTGTCTCAGCAGGGGATCGGGATGGCTCAGGGCTGCCAATGCGGGGCGCGTGCCAAGCTCCGCTTGCGGGTGAAGGTGTGCGATACAGGTGAGCTGGACGAGGGCATCTGCCTCCCTGCTGGGCAGGCGCTTGAGGGGTTTCGACAGCTTCTTGGGCAGGGTGTGGCCCAGATGACCTGAGAGTTCCACAACCTCCATGCGCAGGGTGATCGGAAGCTGATCATCGGTGAGGGCCTCAATGACCAGGGGCTCTAAGGTAGATGGGGCTCGCAGTGTTGATACATGGGTGAGAATCGAGTCGAGCAACACACGCGGTTCGCGAATACCGTCGCGTTGGCTCTTGGCTACATTCCGCTTGAGGTCGAGGACGTATTCACGGTGCTCTTCCTCTCGCTTGAGCAGTTCTTCGTCGACTCGGTCATAAGCTTTGAGCAAGGCGAGGCCAAGCTCGGGAGTGTCTAACCCAGCACATGCCTGGAGTGCTGCCAGTCTGCGAGAGTGGCGTTGGGCTGGGTCTCTGCTCCCCTGAAAAGCCAGCTTGAGCTCATGGATCGGGTCGCCCGTCCAGATGCGAGGGGGGGGAGTAGCGCTGAGTGCGCCAGCAATGGCCAGGCTGATGAGCATTAGAGAGTGCGGACCTCGCCATCATCACTGAGTAATGTAAGGCCGGGTTGTAACCCAAGGGATAGATCTCCGAGACCCGCAGCACCGATGAGTCGGGCGGGATTGGCCGAAGCACAGACAGCAATATCGATTGCATCGGCGTCAGGAACATAGTTGAGATAATTGCGCACAGCATCAGCCATGAGAATCGCTGAGCCCGCTAGATTGCCGTTGGCATCCCGCACCTCACCCTGTGCACGGATCACGTCGCGTCCCCCAAGGGCGTAGGTGCCGTCTTGCATCCCTGCGGCTGCCATGCAGTCTGTGACCAACGTCAAACGATCGATTCCTAAACAATTCGCTGCGTTTTGAATCATCTTTGGGTGGACGTGAATGCCGTCAGCAATGAGTGAGCACCCAAGCCGGGGTTCGGCCAAGCACAGTCCGGCCATGCCAGGCTCACGGTGGTGCAATCCCCCCATAGCATTGAATAGGTGTGTCACCATGCGAGCCCCGGCGTCCACGCATGCCTCGAATTGGTCCGTCCGTTTCGCATGACCCAGCGCAACGCAGACTCCCGCCGCCGTGAGTTGGCGAACCGCTTCGCTTGCGCCTGCCCGTGCTGGAGCAAGGGTCACTAGCTTCAGCCATCCCTGTGCGGCATCGAGCAGGGCATCGATGGCTTGTGGCGTGGGGTCTATCAGGCAGTCCTCCCTGTGGGCTCCGGCCACTTCAAGGAACGGACCTTCGAGATGAATCCCAAGGGGTTGGGCACCCGTTCCTGACCAATGGTCGATCCAGTGGGCCAGTGCGGAAATCTGATCAAGCAACTCACCGATGGGGGCGCTGACTAGCGTCGGGAGGAAGGCATGGGCTCCTCCGGACCGCACAACATCGGCGATCATGTCGAGAGCCTCGGGCTGGGCTTCCTCAACTTGTCGACCCCCGGCGCCATTGACTTGGAGGTCGATCAAGCCTGCCATGAGAGTGCCGTCGAGCTCTTGGATGCTGTCGTGGCCCTCCCGCTCAGCCTTTCTCCCTACTGCGATGATCTTGCTGCCTTCAACCAGAATCGCCCCCTGGAGGGACTCGCCGCCCGCAATGAATCGCGTTGGCCTCATCAAGATGCGTTCCATGGTGTACCGAGCCTAGCGCACCCACTGGCACCTAACCAGTAGCCTTGAATGGGTACCCACGCAGAGCAGACAATAGCCAGCATGGATTGGGTGTCTTGGTGGCCAGCGTTTCTCCTTGTGAGCGATGCCTGCTTGCGCATGGCGATCGTCGTACGGATTATCATGAGGGGCCCCCGTGGTGCGGACTCATCGCGGGCCTGGATCTTGCTCATTGTGTTCTTGCCCATTCTCGGGCTGGGAGTATGGATTCTCATGGGGGAGTCTCGCTTGGGTCGTCGCCGCCGTGAACGCTACGGCCTCATTGCTGCTGAGGTCTCACGGCAACTGGCCCACCGCGGGCCTCAGCCGGAGAACCTCGCTGATCCTGTCGGTTATGGGCAGACCATAGCCCTAGCCAATGCGGTAGGCGGCACCCCCCCTCGGTCTGGAAACGAACTCGAACTCATTGCCAATTCCGACGAGTGCATCGAGCGCATGGCCGCAGACATTGGTGCTGCAAGCCATTCATGCCATCTGCTCTTCTATATTTTCATTGAGGATGAAGCAGGTCAGCGAATTGGTGAGGCACTCAAGGCCTCAGTTCAGCGCGGCGTGAGCTGCCGGTTGCTGGTGGACAGTGTGGGCTCTAGGCGATTCTTAGAGTCTCGCTATGCCCGAAGCCTTCAAGAGGCCGGCGTCAAGGTCATCGAGTCCCTGCCAGCCAACTTGATGCGCATGTTCTTTGCGCGTATCGACCTACGCAACCATCGCAAGTTAGCTGTGATTGATGGATGTATTGGCTATACGGGATCCCAGAATATTGCTACGGCCTCCTTTGCCTCCAAACCAAAGCTGGGGCCCTGGGTGGATTGCATGTTGAGGGTCATGGGCCCGGTTGTGAGTGATCTTGAAGCACTCTTTGTGCAGGACTGGTACTTGGAAACAGAGGAGGCACCAGAAGCACTCATGCGTTGCCGTCCTAACCCAGAGGGCGGTGGGGTTCCCGTTCAGGTCTTGCCGACAGGTCCCAACAACAATAACGAAGCCCTTGCCCAGTTGGCCCTAGCAGCATTTCACGGGGCTACGGAGGAGCTCATTCTGACTACGCCATATTTTGTGCCAGGGGAAGCGGAGGTGATGAGCCTGTGTACGGCGGCAAAGCGTGGCGTGAGTGTCACTCTGGTTGTTCCCGCACGCTGTGATTCGCGCATTGTTGGGGCGGTCACTCGCAGTCATTTCAGCCGCTTGCTCGCCGCGGGAATCGCCGTGTATGAGTATCAGGAGGGCCTGCTGCACGCGAAGACTCTGACGGTAGACCGCAAACTGGCCCTAGTGACGACTGCGAACTTTGATCGTCGTAGCTTCGCGCTCAATTTCGAAGTTTCCACCTTGGTTTATGATTCTGACTTTGCAAGCCGGTTACGATTCTTGCAACGTGAGTACGTGGGATCGTCGACGATGGTGAGGGAATCCCAACTCAAACAGCGCAGGGCTCTCCTACGATTTATCGACAATGCTGCGGGCATCTTGAGCCCCATTCTCTAGTTTGAGCTAGAAGCAGTGCCCGCGCCCGCAATCATCTATCCCTGAGCGGTGAGGGCCATGAGGTGCCCCAGCACGCGTGGCCCGTCGGCTCGCAGGCCATTGTGCTCGAATTCATCCGTCTCCCAGACCTGCATGCCTTGGATTGCGGTAGCCGTCTCGATGGAGGGTCCACGGGGCACGTACATATCGTTGACGTACACGGCTGCAGCCGCCGGTACGGTGTTTTGGGAAAGGACCCTCTTGTTGTAGAGCATGGGCCAATCGGAATCTCTGGCCAAGAGCTCTGCTGCTCCCTTCAGGGGAGCCAGTGTGGGGAATTCATCGAAGAACCACGGGTAGATCATCTCCCCCGTCAGGAAAAGGGGCTGGTCTGGATGATGTTCAAATTCAGGGTGATCGGCCAGCACTTCCTTTGCGGCCCATCGCGAGGCTTCGCCTTGGGTATAGCAAGCCTCATGCAAGATGGAGAAGATAGGATTGGTGTCAAACTGCAATGCGTTTTCAAAAGCACGCAGGAACGCGTAGTTCAATGGCGAGCGGGCGTCATCATCCACGAACGCATGTTCAACAAGATAGTGAATGGTCTCGAATCCATCGGAGAAGCCAAGTACTAACCCAAGTGTTTGGAACTTACGCACAGTGAGTCGCCCACCACTCGGAAGCCGAACATCCTCGTTGCTGAGCCTCTCAGCTATCCGCTGGATGCGCTCTACGTCATCGGGGTAGCGTTCGTAAAACTCTCGATTCTTCCGCGCGCAAATCGGATAGGTGTTGCGGTAGACATCGACTGCAGTTCCTGCGAGAGGCGGCAGTCCCCCTGTTATGTAGGCCGCGCTGAGTCCTTCCGGTGCGGCCGAAAGGTAATGCGTTGCACAGAATCCACCATAGCTCTGACCGAGAACTGCCCAGGGACGACCCTCTCCAAGCGGTCCGCGTCGAATCCACTCGCAGTCTGCCACGATACTATCTGCCCGAAACAGCTTGAGATAATTGGCCTGTTCTTGGGGGGAAGCCAAGTGGGCTAGGGTTTGATGATTCACCGGCGAGCTGCGACCTGTGCCGCGTTCATCGAGGAGCAGGACCCGATAATCCCGTAGTGCATGACCCATCCAGCCCGATCGATCATTGGGGCGGGGCGCCCCGAACCCCGGCCCGCCCTGAAGGAAGACGAGCAGGGGTTTGTCTTGGGCGGTCTGATCGTCCCGTGACGTGACTTCACGAGCAGCTAGCGTGATGGAGGGGCCGTTTGGGCGACTGTGATCAAGGGGAACTTGAAATCGGTGATCGGTCACCGTGATTGCAGGCAGTTGGTGCGGCATGCCCCCCTTCTACCACAAGTGCTTGTATCCTGTGGCGTATGACCGCTGCCATTCTCATTCCGGCCTACAACGAGGAAGGGGTCATCGCTCGCAATTTGAAGCTTCTTCTAGAGGGGCTGCGTGGTGATGTGCGCGTGCTAGTTCTCTGTAATGGCTGTTGTGATGCAACCGTGGAGGAGGCGAGTCAATTCCGACCCAGGGTGGAGGTATTTGATATCGAGCGTCCGTCAAAAACCCATGCCATGAATCATGGCGAAATGGTCCTCTCTTCGACTGGATGTGGCCGTGGAGCTAGGGTCTTTATGGACGCGGATATTGAACTCAGCGGGCTGGAGATGAACCGTCTGTTAGAGGTACTCGAAAGCGAGGGCACTCAAGCTGCTGAACCTAGAGCGAGGTTTGTACTTGAGATGAGCTCATTGCCTCTGCGTTTATTCCATGCCGTCTGGACGGGGCTTCATTCTAGCGGGAGGGGAGATCTCGGTGGCGGGATCTGCGGGGTGTCCGCTAGCGGGCGTTCGCGGTTTGGCGAGTTTCCTGATATTATTGCTGATGACGCCTATTTGCGTGCGCACTTCACTCCAGATGAGATCCAGTGCGTGGAGGATGCCTGTACGGTTGTCTTCGCTACGCGAACTCTCCGAGACCATGTCCGCGTCCATGCGCGCGTACGCGCAGGAATCTACGAACTCCAAGCTAAGTTTCCAGCATTGTGGCATGGCAAGCGTCGGGCCACGCGCTCACTGCCCGCCAAAGCTGCTGCCCTCAAGCCACACATGTGGGCACTCACGCCATTCTACCTAGTGGTTCAGCTTTGCATTCGCCGCCGTGCCCGTCGCCTGTTCACGGCATCCGATCCCATCCCATGGGAGAAGGACCAGCGCGAGCGCTAGGTCAGGATTTCGTTCACGACACGCCCATGAATGTCCGTCAAGCGGAAGTCACGGCCCTTGAAGCGGTGGACCAGTCTCTCGTGATTGATACCAAGGCAATGCAGGATGGTGGCGTTGACGTCGTGGATATGGACTGGGTCCTTGACGATGTTGTAACTAAAGTCATCCGTTTCCCCGTGCACCACACCCCCACGGATTCCTCCTCCAGCCATCCAATAGGTAAAGCAGCGCGGGTGGTGGTCTCGCCCATAGTTTTCACGTGTTAGCGCACCCTGGCAGTAGACGGTGCGCCCAAACTCGGCACCCCACACGACGAGCGTGTCTTCAAGGAGTCCCCGCTGATCAAGGTCTTGGAGCAGGGCAGCACAGGGCTGGTCCACATCCTTGCAATTGGGGGGCATATCGGTGGGCAAATTGAAGTGATGATCCCATCCCCTATGATAGATCTGCACGAATCGCACGTCCCGTTCTACCAAGCGCCTGGCTAGTAGGGCGCTTGCGGCGAACGTGCCAGGTTTGCGCACATCGGGGCCATACAGATCGAGGACCCCTTCGGATTCGCTGGAAAGGTCTGTGAGTTCAGGAACCGAGGCCTGCATGCGGAAGGCCATCTCGTATTGTGCAATGCGGGTCAAAGTCTCCGGGTCGCCATTGACATCAAACTGTTCTTGATTGAGTGCAGCGAGACCGTCAAGGAGAGATCGGCGCGAGGATCGTGATACTCCATCTGGGTTATTCAAATAGAGCACCGGGTCTCCGCTAGAGCGCAAGCTCACGCCTTGGTGCTGAGGGGGCAACCACCCCGGACCCCACAGGCGAGAATAAAGCGCTTGGGCTTCTTCACGCCCAGTCCAGGTGGGCGTCATGACTACAAAGCTCGGCAAATCGCTATTCATGCTTCCGAGACCGTAGGAGAGCCACGCGCCTAATCCAGGTCGACCCGGAACCTCGCTACCGGTTTGCAAGAACGTGATCGCCGGGTCGTGATTGATGGCCTCGGTAAAAACTGAACGTACGATGGAGATCTTGTCGACCATCCTGGCCATATGTGGAAAGAGCTCGGAAACCCAGGCCCCGGATTGGCCATGTTGCTTGAACTCATACTTGGAGGGTGCGATGGGAAAACTCGCTTGACCCGAAGTCATCGTCGTAAAGCGTTGACCGTCGATCACAGAGGGGGGTAGGTCCTCGTTGAACATCTCCCGCAACTTGGGCTTGTAGTCGAAAGAATCGATCTGGGAAGGGGCGCCCGCCATGATTAGGTGAATCACGCGCTTGGCCTTGGGCCGGAAGTGGGGAGCGGCTAGGCGTGGCCCGTCGCTGAGGGATCGAGCCAACAGATCGGGTTGCAATAAGGATGCGAGGGCAGCGGTTCCCAGCCCCTTGGATGCTCGCCCTAAGAGGGCTCGGCGAGTGAGTCGATCAAGGCGTTCTGTGCGGGGGTCTGGATTAGCCACGGGTGATGACCTCATCGAGATTGAGCAGAAGGAGGCTCACATGGGTCCATGCGGCGAGTTCGACCGTTGCAAGCCCTTCGGGTGCTGGTCGAGCGCCCATGGCCACGAGGGCGTCAGCGCCCGCCGGGTCAGACGTAAAGGCACTTAGCTGTTCTTCGATGACCTGCAAGAGGATCTGGGTCTCCTGCTCGCTGGGTGTGCGCGACGTGACGAGGCGGAAACCATGTTGGGCTCGGTCCGTCAAGCTGCCTTGGCATTCGGTCAAGATGCGTTTAGCAAGGCCTCGGGCGGCTTCTACCATTTGAACATCGTTGAGGAGTGCCAGAGATTGTAGGGGCGTGTTTGTCCGTGCCCGGCGTACCGTGCACTGTTCTCGCGAGGGAGCATCGAATGCGACCATGCTCGGGGGTGGGGCCGTGCGCTTCCAGAATGTGTATAGACTCCGTCGATACAAGTCGGGCCCCTGTCCAGCCTTGTAGTTCACCGTGTTACTGCGCGAGTAACCCACGGCCTTCCAGACGCCTGCAGGCTGGTAGGGTCGCACACTGGGACCACCAATTTCATCGACAAGAGAATGCGACAGAAACAAGGCGGTGTCGCGGACCATTTCCCCGTCGAGTCGGAATCGTGGCCCGCTGGCGAGGAGGCGGTTGTAGGGATCGGCAACCCGTGCCGCCTCACTGGGGCGAGTGGCTTGCCGATAGGTCTTAGAGGTGACGAGCGCATGTACGAACTCTTTGACATCCCAACCTGAGTCGATAAAAAAGCGGGCGAGCCAATCGAGGAGTTGGGGGTGGCTGGGCAGTTCCCCTTGCACTCCAAAGTCCTCTGAAGTGCGCACAATTCCCGTCCCAAAAAACTGCTGCCAGAACCGATTGACCGTAACCCGGGCCGTGAGGGGATGGTCCTCGCGGACGAGCCACTGGGCGAGTCCCAGGCGGTTGGGCGGTGCGCCTGTCTCCATGGGGGGGAGAGCGGAGGGAACATCGGGCTGGACTTGTTCTCCGAGTTGGTCGTATTGCCCGCGCGTGAGGATATGGGCCGGACGCCGTCGGGGTAGATCTTCAGAAACGAGGGTGTAGGGAAGGCTGGCGGTCAGGGCGGCTTCCCTCGCTTGAAGGTCGCTAAGTTGTGCTTGTTGCTTACGCCACTCTGGAGAGGATTCCGCCCGGAAGTGGCTTTGGAGACTTTGAGCTTGGGATGAGTTTCGTTCAGTACCGGGGAGTTCGAGTATTGCGCTGATTGTCTCGGGAATCTGGCTGGAGTCCTCGGAGAGGAGGTTGAACGAATACCCAAAGCCGCCACCATAATTGGCCACCTTGAGAAGAAGCGTGTTCTTCCCTTTGCGAAGGTTGAGGGAAATCAGGTCGTTATCAATGGTCAGTGCACGGGCGGTGGGGTTGTTGTGAACGAGGTGTCCATTGAGCCATACCCTCAGGCCGTCGTCACTGCCGAGCCCGATGCTCACGCTGCGCGCAGTCGCGCTGGTGAGTTCGCGATATAAGTACACCACACCCGTCACCTGCTCGAATGTGTGTTTGGCACCATCCGTATGGTCAGGACGTTCGACCCATGCCAGCCCTTCGGCGCCATGGATGAGACTGCTCTCCAAGTCGGAATCGGGTCCGAAGTCCTTAGCCAAACTCGCACGCCCATCAGCGGCTTGGATGGGCCCCAGGCTTTTCCATGGCCCCAATGCGGTCGAAACCAAGGCTCTATCACGGGTCACTGAGAGGCGCACCCGGTCAAAGTTGTGCCCGCTGAATCGCGACTCCTGCTTTAGGATCACTCGTAGGCCAGTTCCGCCCGGATAGCCGAAGGGCTGTTTGGCAATGAAGGTGGCCTGGCGGTTGCCTAACTGACCAAGGCCTGCCCATCCGGTTGCAGCGCTTGGGTCGAGGGCTCCTTCGACCGGGTAGTTTATTTGTGAAAAGCTGGCGCTGACGGAGGCTAGGGGCACGTCGACGGCGAGTTCTGGGTGGCCCGCGGGGTAGGCCTGCAGGGCGAAGTGCGTCAACACGAAGTTGTTGTTGGATGAGCGTCCCGGTACGCGGTTTCCAGCTCCGACGGGTAGCAAGGCTTCAAGTTTGATGGCGGTCAGCCCATCGGCACCAGCGTGGGAAGTGATCTCATAGACCTCTTTGGAGGGGTTCAGCCCGGTGGCCAGAACTGAATCATCCCTTTGAATCTCGAGTTGTGTTCCGGCTTGGGCGTTCGCCGACTCGGGCACGAGTACGAGCCAGCGGTCGGCCAGCTTCTCTTGCCATTGGGCTTCCCATGCCAACTGAGCCGCATCCAGCTTTGCATCCGGTTCCTTCAGGCGCGCATCGAGATCGGAGACTTGTTGAGAGAACTCAGCAAGTTGCTTCGCCTGCTCTTGATTCGGCACTTGGATGGATGGCTTGGGATTGAGGATGTTCCTGTCACCGGCCTCCTCCGCCATGCTGTTGAAGAACCCAGAAAGGCTGTAGTAATCCCGCATGCTGACTGGGTCGTACTTGTGGTCGTGACACTTGGCGCACACAAAGGTAAGGCCCAAGAACACGGTGGCTGTCGTCTCCACTCTGTCCTTTGCGTAGAGGCTCAAGTACTCGGCGGCGATCATGCCCCCTTCATTGGAGGTGACATTACAGCGATTGAAACCCGAGGCAATTCTTTGATCAATTGTTGCGTCTGGCAGCAGGTCCCCAGCGATCTGCTCGATGACGAATTCATCGAAGGACTTATTGTCATTGAAGGCGCTAATCACCCAGTCCCGATAGGGCCACATGCTGCGCTCGTTATCGAGGTGCAAGCCATGCGTGTCTCCGTAACGAGCGGCGTCGAGCCAGTAGCGGGCCATATGTTCCCCATAGCGAGGAGATTCTAGCAGGCGTCGTACGGCGGACTCGTAGGCCTGTTCACTGGGATCGGCAACGAATGCCGCGACCTCTTCGGGGGTGGGTGGCAGTCCCGTAAGGTCATAGCTCACCCTTCGCAGGAGGGTGATGGGATTGGCTGGATCAGAGGGCGAGAGACCAGTGCCCTCGAGCCGAGCCTGGATAAACTGGTCGATGCGTTCAGCGGCCGTAGCGGTTGAGTCCGCTTCGGCCGGGCCAATGGGGGCGAGTGACCAGTGTTCCTCCCAAGGCGCGCCCTGGAGGATCCACTTCTCCAAGGTTTCGATTTGCCCAGCGGAAAGCGGCCGACCGTAGTCAGCCGGGGGCATCAGACTGTCTGCCTGCGTTGATTGAGTGCGGTGGACGAGGGCGCTTTGGAGTGGTTGGCCGGGCACGATCGCCTTGGCGCCTGAATCGAGGAGGGCAAAGGCGCCCTCCCGCTGGTCTAGCCGCAGTCCAGCTTTACGTTCCTTCTCATCAAAGCCGTGGCACGGAAAGCAGTGCTCGGACAAGATCGGCCGCACGTGGGTCGTATAGTTGACCTTCACATCGTCTGATGCCGCGGCAGTGTGGGCCGAGAGTACAATCCCGAGGAGAACGCCAATTCGAAGGAAGGTGGGGACTGTGTCAAGCACCGAGGTCTGCATAGGGCTATTGTATGCGGGGGTGTGAATACGTTGGATGGGAAATCCACGAGCCCCAATTCGCCATGCAAGATTGGATCCAAGCCCACCAGGAGTTGCTGAGTGCCCTCGTTGTGTTTGCATTCGTGACCTCGGGTTTGAGTTTGGTTTTGCTTCCACTGGCCATTGTTCGTATTCCCCCAGCCTACTTTCTGGGGCGGCGTCCTCCGCGCCTCCCCTGGGCAGACGCGCATCCAGTCCTGCGGATTCTGCTCAGTGTGGTAAAGAACACACTGGGACTCTTCCTCGTCTTGGTGGGGATTGGCTTGCTGGTCCTGCCCGGCCAAGGCCTGCTGACGATTCTCATGGGCGCGGTCTTACTGGACTTTCCGGGTAAGCGACAAGTGGAGCTGGCTCTGGTGCGCAGACGCCGAATTCTGGGTTTCATGAATTGGATTCGCGTTCGTGCGGACTGTCCCCCTTTGCTGGTGGCTGGCAAGAGCGCAGAATCAGAGACCTGCGACCTCCCCTGAGGACCACAACCCTATTCGTCTCACCTTGAATCCCGCTCCCCATACACCCAAGCGTTGGTTGATTCGTAAGTGGGAAGCGATAGGTGCATTCTTGGCAGACGACTTGTGGGAGCGTGAGCTCGGGTCATTGACTACCTTCCGTGCCTGGCTCTACAAACTCACTCGCGTGGCCTACCTCACCGCACGCGGCTTCCACAATGACCGTTGCATGTTGCGGGCCTCTGCGCTGACATTCATGACGGGGCTGTCCATCGTCCCCTTGTTGGCATTTGTGTTTGCCGTGGCCAAAGGGCTGGGAGCGTATGACTCACTGTTGGGTGATGTGATATTGCCCATGCTCGACCAGCACCTTGGTTCGGGTGATGTGGCCGGGGGAATTGAATCAGGATCAGAGGTTCGAGGGGCTATTGAGCAGGTTCTTGCGATGGTGCAGAACACACGGGTGAGCAGCCTTGGGACCTTTGGCGCCGCAATCCTAGTTTACACGATTGTCAAGATGCTTGGCTCGATCGAGCAGACCTTCAATGAGATCTGGGGTGTCCATAAGTCACGTTCGCTTCTACGCAAGCTGAGCGACTATCTTTCGATCATCGTTGTCGTTCCAATTCTATTGACCTCAGCGACGGCGCTTACGACATACCTCCAGGGCCAGTCTCTGTTGGCCAATGCGAGTGAGACCCTCGGCCTGAATTCCCTTCTCAGCGTCTATGGCCGCGTGGCTCCGTTTGTTGCTGTTTGGATAGGGTTTACCTTTGTGTACATGTTCATGCCGAACACCCGGGTTCGTCTTCGTTCGGCCGTGTTGGGTGGGCTCGTGGGTGGAGCCTTGTGGCAGCTCGCCCAAATCCTGCACCTGCGATTTCAGGTAGGAGTCGCCAACTACAACGCGATCTACTCGACCTTTGCGGCTCTACCCATTTTCATGTTCTGGATGTACTTGTCTTGGACCACGGTTCTTCTTGGTGCAGAGGTCGCTTGCGCTCATCAGCAGGAGCCCTCTTTCCGGCAGGTCATGCGTGCTCGCAATCACGACAATGTTTACCTGCAGAGCGTGGCTGTGCGCTTGATGGGACGGGTGGCGGTTGAGTTCCTCGCCGGGAGAGAGCCCCTAAACACAGCCCAGCTGGCGGATGGATTGCAGGTGCCAGAACGCTCCATCGATGAAATCCTTGGGGCCCTTCAAAGTGCAGGGATTGTCTGCGTGGGTGAGGAGAGCGTGCGGAAGGCACCAGATGTGCTCCCTGCCCGAGACCTCCAGTTCATCCGCATCCAGGAGATTCTTGATGCCTTGCAGGGTGAGGGAACTGCGGATCTACCGCCGGGACTACCGGTTGATCGTGAGACAGAGCACTGGCTCGAGACCTATCGAAAAGAGCGATCCTTGATTGGGAGTAACAAGACCCTGCGAGAAATGGCTCAAGCGGGCCTCCTTGAATCGGCGGTTGCGCCGGGGGAGGCGGAGGGTGATGCCGCCGGGGGTTAGGCGGGAGGGGCGAACAGGTCGTGGGCACGTGCGCTGACTGAGACTGGGCGGTGAGTTGCGTCAACACCGACCATGAGCGCCTCTCGGGCGAGGTTGACCGTTGGGCAGACGTGACGGGGAATGAGCAGGTGCGTGCTGCCGCGCGGAGGTTGGGGGCCTGTGCCCGTATCAGCGGGCAGGTGTTCCTCACTGGGTCCAAAGGCCGTCCAGGTGGGTTCTCCCAAAACATGGGCGCAGGGGTGGCCCGCCTCCGCAGCGATGGATTTGGATCCGGCGTCGAATGTGACCTGATTGGCGGTTGGATGACTCACCACCCGGCTGAAGACGAGCGCAGCTGGTTCGAGTCCGAGTTCTGGATTCTCCTCCTCGGACCGCCCATCGTGCAAGACGACGGTCCCTGGGGACACGCGGTGTCGGCACCGGGGTAGTTGACCTAGGGGTTCGAACTCGAGGGCATTGAGCAGGGCCGGCGTTCCGGCGGTAATCACCTCACCGCTAGACGGGCCGGCGGCTTCGAGTTGCTCGAGGACGTTGATGAGCTCCTTGTAGCCCGCAAACACTGCAGCTCTGCGTTCATCGTGATCTGCCTGGTGGTGATGGCCGTCGTAGTAATGCAGGCCTTTGAATCGGTTTCCGGCGACTTCGGCGATGGCGAGGATTCGTTCCCGGTCATTCATCGGCACGCCCGTTCGATCCATACCGGGGTTGAGGTCAATGAACACACCCAGCGTCGGCGGCCACCCCTGCAGGTCATCGGGATTCTCACATAACATGCTCACGCGTTGCCTCGGGTGTTGATTGAGCAGTTGGCCTAGGTATTCCAATGCCGGTCCCACGAGCGGGTAGGCCACCAGTACATCGCCAATACTCTGGCGGCGGTCGAGCCATGAGAGCAGCTCGGCGGCTTCGCGGGTTGTGGCACACTTGAATTGGGTAATGCCGGCGGAGTGCAGGTCGTCCCAAATGGCGGGCATCTTGGTGGTCTTCACGTGAGGCCGCCAGCGGCTTGCGTCCCCGCCCAGCAATTCGATCACGCGTTGAATGTTCGCCCGCACCTTGTCTTGAAAAATCACCAGAGAAGGACTGAGGAGGTGCTCGGTCACGCTAGTGGGGAGGGAGTAGTCGTCAGGGTTCAGTCTGGAAAAGAGCGCTGGGGGATGTGCCATGACTGGCCCATGGTATCTTCCCGACCTCCATGGTCCACTCATCCATCTCCGGTGCGCGCTTGCGTTCAAACGTAACTCGGCTCCAAGCCTTGAGCTTCACTTGGATGTTCATGCTGATGATGCCAGTGATCGTTCCTTACTTTGGCTTGAGCGGCCTGGGGATTGACCGCGTATTCCAACTGCAGGCCATTTTCGCCATTACAGTCGTGCTGCTGGAGGTGCCGTCTGGCTATGTCTCGGATCTTCTCGGTCGGCGAGGGTGCCTTATCTTGGCGGGGCTTCTGCACGGGGTGGCCTATTCCCTTCTGGCTTGGGCTAGCTCGTTTTGGGGCTTCGTCCTGTTTGAGTTGGCTGCAGCAGTGGGGGTGTGCTTCTACTCGGGTACGGATGTGGCCTTGCTCTACGACTCCCTTGAAGCTCTAGGCGATCCCAGCGGCAAGCGTCGATTGCTCGGCCGTCGCCTGATGTGGATGCAAGGCGGAGAGACGGCGGCCGCTTTGCTTGCTGCACTGCTCATTAGTGCGGCGGGTTCTGGCCTGACCCTGCAAGAATTGGCCTACGCCAATGCAGTCGTGGGCTGGGCTCCATTCTTCTTGGCACTTTCCCTGGTCGATGTTGTCCCACCGGGACTGAGCAAAACGAGTCACCTCCGCAACGCAAGTATGATCTGGCGCGGCGTAATGAACGAATCTCGTGCATTGCGGCTGGTCCTGTTCAACTTGATCATCTATGGGCTTTCCACCCTCATCGCTGTGTGGGCCTTTCAGGACTACTGGACCCACCTCGACGTGCCACTCGCCTACTTTGGACTTCTGTGGGCGGCTTACAACCTAGCAGTCGCATTGGTGGGTCGGCTTGCCCACCGAGTTGAGGATAGGATCGGATTCGCCATGACGGTCAAGACCGTGGGTTTGCTCCCGGTTCTGGGATATGGGGGCATGGCCCTTTGCTCGCTGCAGTTCGCTACTGAGCGGGCCGTGCAGTGGGCAGTACTCGGTGTTTGTTTGGGGCTGCTGTTTCAAATCGGTCGAGGGCTGACTCAGGTCGTCATCAAGGACTCGCTCAACACTTCCGTGCCGGCGGCTTGGCGTGCGACGGCCAATTCCATCGCAAGCCTCGGCGTACGGCTCTCCTTTTTTGTGCTCGGTCCTATTCTGGGTTGGCTGGCAGCGAACCATGGTTATCCCATGGCTTTGGGTGCATTTGGTGCACTTTACGTGGTGCTTTTCCTCACATTGAACCGGGCCCTGAGAGACATCCAGGCACCTGGGAAGCCCGTCTAGGGCCCCTCTTTCTACGCAGTCTGGCTAGTTGAGCGTGCCGGAGAGAATCCGGCTAACGGATTTTTTTCAATTGAGCTTGCTGCGCTTGGCCCATTCTTGACGTAGCTTGCGGATAGGTGCCCACGCGGGTGGCTGTGCCTCCAATCCCATGACTCAACGCATTCGTCAATTTGCCCTCGTGGCAACCTTCGCCTTGCTGCACCTCGTTGTGCAGCCGGCAGCTGCAACGTCTTGGTGTGTGGTTGCTCGTGCGACTGGAAGTGGATGTACTCAATCCTGTCAATGCGTGTTGGAGTTGCAAGGTGCCACAGAGGCTTGTGCTGAACCCAATGTGGCTTGTGCTGAACAGGGTGCTGGCATGGCTTGCTGCGGGGGAGGAGGCCTAGATGTGGATTCTGACTCTCGGGACCGGGGAGACTCGCTGACCCGAGCACATTGCGCATGCTCTGCAACGCCCATGCCCCTCCCTGCCACCGTGGCTGGCTCGGAAGCCTTGAAGCGTGGCCCCGGCCCATCGGAATTGCAGGGAGCCGCCTTTCACTGGGACTCGCATGATTGCAAGGGATTGCCCAATGCGAGGAGTGGGCTCATACGATTGAGGAAGGCGTGGATCCCGCCTCCTCGGCCTGCCCTGCATATTCTGCATCAGAGCTACCGACTCTGAATTGAGCCCGCCCGCTTCCAAGCGGCGCATGGGCCAATTGACGTCGCGCTAATGCGCGGACCCTAGGGCCATTGGCTGGTTCGCATGTATGCGAATTGTGCTGAGCGCAGCATGGTTGATTCACGTTCTCCGGGGGAGAGCCATGAGCGCAGTGTGCGCCGGCTCCACGTACCCCCTTCCTTCGCCCGACTCCTACGAGTTCCCCACCGATGACTCAAGACTACCGATTCTATGCCTCCTGTGCTGTGCTCACCCTCGTGGTGGCAAGCTGCAGGGCCATATCCAACCCGAGCAGCACGGCTTCCCAATCCACTCGAACCGTGAGTGAGTGGCCGACTCCTAGTTCGCTGAAGGTCCAGTCCCCAAGCTCCGCCGCGCCAGCTTCCCAATACACAGACCAACCGGACTTGGGGGATTATGTAACCCATGGCCTTGTTCACAGCCCAGTGATTGCCGAGTTCTATGAACTCTGGCAGGCCACTTTGCAGAAACCAGCTCAAGCGGCAAGCTTGCCAGACCCTCGCCTGAGTTATGGAGAGTTTCTTGAGCAGGTCCAGACGCGCACAGGCCCTCAATTACGCAAGCTCGGGATCAGTCAGGCATTCCCCTGGCCCGGAGAGCTGGCGTTGCGGGGAACTCTTGCACGCACGCAGGCAGAGGTGGCTTGGCAGCGGGTTTTAGCTGCGAAGCTGCAAACAATCAGAAACATCGAAGCGGCCTATTACGACTACGCTCTGTTGGGTCGGGAATTACAACTCAAGCAAGAGCTCCTAGAGTTGCTGAGGGGCTTGCAACCGATTGTGCAGGCCCGTGTCCGTGCTGGAGGTGAACAGGTGGCGATGTTACGGCTTGAAGTGGAGATCGCCCGCAGCGAGGATGGCCTCGCGCAGTTGTTGAGGCGCCAGCAATCAGTGTCCGCCCACCTTGTAGCCACCTGTTTCCTACCGAGGGACAATGCCGCGCCGCTGCCCCTGCCCACCCTGACCGAACCCACTTCGGTTGAGCTAGATACACAGGCGTACTTCACCTTAGCGCTTGAGAAAAACCCAAGTCTGCAGGCTTTGCAATTGGGATGGCGTGCCAGCCAGGAGTCCGTGGAGCTTTCAGGGTATAAGGCTAAACCTCGATTATCAGTGGGCATTGATACGGTTCTTACAGGCGAATCAACCATGCCGGGCACCGTCGGTAGTGGGGACGATCCGGTCATGCTGCACTTTTCCATGTCCCTACCCATCTGGCGTACGAGCTATCAGGCTGCCCAGGACGAGGCACGCCACACTGCTCGTGCCGCACGCAAGCGATTAGACCAAGCCGAGACTCACATTTGGGAGCAAGTCGAACACGAGGCATTCAAGATCGACGACGCCTCGCGGAAAATCACTTTGTACCGCGACTCCATTCTGCCGAGGGCCCGGGAGGTCCTTCAATTGACGCTAGTCTCCTACCGCACTGGTGAGAGTTCGATTCTAGATCTGATCGATGCCGAACGCACTTTGATCGAGTTCGACCTCTCCTACTGGCGTGCGTGTAGTGCCCACCAAAAAGCCAAAGCCCAACTCCACAGCCTTATCGGAGGCGATTTCTCATGAAACCCACCAACAAAATCATCCTAATCTCCAGTCTGGCCCTCGGGTTGTTTGCGCTGGGCCGCTCCTCCATCGGTTGGGGGACAGGTGCCCCGGCAGAGGGCACTGGCCACGAAGGGCATGTGCACGAAGAGGCAGAGCCCACCATTTGGATCTGCCCGATGCACCCTCAGATTCAACTGCCCGACTTCGTTCCTTGCCCTATCTGCGGAATGGACCTAGTGGCCATGGAAGCAGGCGGGGATGACAACCCGAGGCGCATGTCAATGTCGCCGGCTGCGCGCGAACTGGCCAACATCGCAGTGCAGCGGGTCCACCGAAAGAACGTCTCGCGACTCGTGCGCATGACGGGCAAGGTGACTTATGACGAAACTAGAATCCGGACGATTTCCGCCTGGATTGCCGGCCGCCTTGACCGGTTGTTTGTTGACTACACGGGCGCACGTGTCCAAGAGGGTGAGCACCTAGTGCGGCTGTACAGCCCCGACCTGCTCGCCGCCCAGGAGGAACTACTCCTGACCCACAGCCGCCTATCCAACCTCGTTGGCGATCCTTTGGAATACGTTGAAAACCTCGATCCGGGTGAATCGTCATCCCGTGTTCCTAGTTTTCTGGTGGACTCCTACCGCACGGCTCGGGACAAGCTCATCCTGTGGGGCTTGACTCCCGAGCAGGTGGCCGGAATCGAAGCCGGTGCGCGAGCTCAGGACAACATGGTCTTGACCTCGCCGACCTCGGGTGTGGTGATCGACAAGTTCCTTGAGGAAGGGGCCTATGTGAAAACCGGCACGAGCATCTACCGCGTCGCGGATCTCTCGCGGTTATGGGTGACCTTGGATGCGTATGAACAGGACCTTACCTGGTTGCGATACGGTCAACCGATTCACATTGAAGCGGAAGCCCTGCCTGGAACTCTGATCGAGGGCAGCATTGCCTATATTGATCCCGCCGTTGATGAGCACACTCGCAGTGCTAAGGTGCGTGTCAACATCGACAATTCCGAGGGTCTCCTCAAACCTGGAATGTTTGTTCGCGCCGCAGCCACCTCCCGGCTTGGAGGCGGAGGGCGAGTGATTGATCCATCCTTAGCGGGTAAGTGGGTCAGCCCCATGCATCCAGAGATTGTCAAGGACGGCCCAGGCCAATGCGATGTTTGCGGCATGGATCTCGTGCCGGCGGAGACCCTGGGGTTGGCATCTCCCGGGCCAACAGGGGAAGATCGTCCTCTTGTGATTCCCAAGAGTGCAGTGCTTATCACAGGTAAGCGGGCCGTTGTTTACGTGGAGGTGCCCGGAGCGGATCAGCCGACCTATGAAGGGCGCGAGGTTGAACTTGGGCCTCGCGCAGGGGGAGACTACATCGTGCTTGCAGGGTTGCGCGAGGGAGAGCGGGTAGTGACCCATGGCGCGTTCCGAATTGACTCGGCGATGCAAATCATGGCCAAGCCAAGCATGATGAGTATGGAGCCTCAACCTCACGAGTTGTCTAGCCCGGAGGGACTGCTCTTCCGCCGTGCATTGGCTCCCATTTTTGCCCATGCCGTGAACTTGCAACTTGCCCTGGCCGGGGATGATGAGGGCGCTGCACGCACACTCCTCAAGCATCTTGCCACTGAATTGACTGGGCCCTCTGCGGTGGCACTGCCCCAGTACTTCCGTACGCTCTGGGGCGAAGAGCAAGCCGTAATGACCCGTAGTGTGCGTCTGGCCATGCAAACTCAGGGCATTGAGGATCTGCGGGTGCACTTCGAGCCGTTGTCAATGGCGTTCCTGAGCCTAGCCCGAGAGTTTGGGCATTTAGGACAGGGCTCCCTATATGAGGCCTATTGCCCGATGGCTTTTGATGACAAGGGTGCGGCGTGGTTGCAGGGCAATGAGGAACTACTCAATCCGTATTTTGGCGCAAGCATGCTGAGGTGCGGTGAGATCCGCGAGGAGTTCACTAGTTACGGGTTGCAAGACGAGGATGATCCGGCTGCAGGGAGCGCGCAGGACATTGACGGTAGGGAGGAAGCTAAGCCTGATCACGTCGAGCACGAGCACCCAGAGAGCGAGGAACAATCAACCCAGGCCCCCACGCACGGCGAGGGACATGACCAGGGGAAAGCAGATAGCTCAGTCGCCAACCTGTTCTCCCATTACCTACTGTGGCAAGAGCACCTAGCGGCAGACAGGGCCGACACTTCCCTGGCCGATCTCAGGGCAAGCTTGATGGCTGCCTCAAAGGAGGAAGGGGTCGCTCAGTCGAACCGCGCAGCTCTTGAGTCCATGCATGGGAAGCTCGCTTCCCTAGGAGACAACGCTGATGTCGAGGCCCAGCGCAGCGCGTTTCACCAGCTGTCGATGTTGCTCATCGAAGTTGCCGAGTCTGTTCCCACAGCCCATGGGCTACGAGTCATGCACTGCTCCATGGCTTTCGATGATGAGGGGGCTGATTGGATTCAGCGCGGCGAGGTCCTTGCCAATCCCTACTTCGGCTCGGCCATGCTGCGCTGCGGCAGCCAATTGCGTTTCGTGGGGAGCAAGTAATGACCTCCTCCAAAGACTCACGTGAACCCAAGGGCCCTTCGGCCCTGGATCGTCTGATCCGGTTCTTCTTAGAGAACAAACTGATCGTCAGCCTGCTGGCTGTTTCGTGCATGAGTTGGGGGGTCATCGTTGCACCCTTTGATTGGCATGTTCCGGGCATCGAACGCGATCCAGTTCCTGTGGATGCGATTCCAGATACGGGCGAAAACCAGCAGATTATTTTCACAGCATGGCCTGGGCGTTCACCCCAGGACGTAGAGGATCAGGTGTCCTACCCGCTGACTGCGGCGTTATTGGGTGTCCCAGGTGTTCGCAGTATCCGAAGCTCGTCCATGTTCGGATTCTCGTCCATTTTCGTGATCTTTGAGGAGGACGTGGAGTTCTATTGGTCGCGAAGCAGACTGCTGGAGAAGCTCAACTCCCTCCCATCAGGCACCTTGCCGAGTGGGGTGCAGCCTGCGTTGGGTCCCGATGCGACCCCCCTTGGTCAAGTGTATTGGTACACCATTGAGGGCCGTGATGAGGAGGGTCAACCGACGGGTGGTTGGGACATGCATGAGCTACGCAGCGTCCAAGATTGGTACGTGCGTTACAAGCTCTCCAGCGTTGAAGGTGTAGCGGAGGTTGCCTCCATTGGGGGCTACGTGCAGGAATACCAAATCGACGTGGATCCCGATGCAATGCGGGCTCATGGGGTGCCCATTCACTCAGTCTTCAAAGCTGTGGCCCAGTCCAATGTGGATGTGGGTGCGAGGACCATCGAGATCAACAAGGCCGAGTACGTGGTGCGAGGTCTGGGTTTCCTTGAGAGTATCGAGGACATCGAGGACATCGTCGTGGGAGTCAACCACAACGTGCCCATTACGGTCGGCCAGATCGCCAGCGTGGAACTCGGCCCGGCCCTGCGGCGGGGTGCCCTCGACAAGGGCGGCGCCGAGGCGGTAGGGGGCGTGGTGGTCGTGCGGTACGGGGCAAATCCCCTCGCCGTGATCAATGGAATCAAGGAACGCATCGAGCAGATTTCGGGGGGTATGCCCTCGAAAGTTCTAGAGGACGGACGGGTGTCGACCCTTGAAGTTGTCCCCTTCTATGATCGCTCTGGTTTGATTCAGGAAACCCTAGGGACTCTCAATTCGGCTTTGGAGCACGAGATCCTCGTCACCATTATTGTGGTTCTCATCATGATGGGGCACTTGCGAAGTGCCGCACTGATCTCAGGCTTGCTGCCTCTGGCCGTGCTCATCTGCTTTATTGCGATGAAGCACCTAGGTGTAGATGCCAACATTGTTGCCTTGTCGGGTATCGCCATTGCGATTGGAACCATGGTAGACGTGGGCATTGTGCTGACAGAGAACATTCTCAAGCACGCATCTTCCGAACAGAGCGCGCGCGAGCGCCTCGAAGCGGTATATCGCGGTGCAAGTGAGGTTGGCGGTGCAGTTCTGACTGCTGTGCTCACGACTGTGGTGAGTTTCCTGCCTGTTTTTGCCATGGAGGGAGCGGAGGGCAAACTCTTCAAGCCGCTGGCGTTCACCAAGACCTTTGCCTTGTTGGGTTCCATCATTGTTGCGCTTGTCATCATCCCCGCTGCAGCCCACGCTCTTCTTGGCCAAGCGAGCACAAAGGATTCGAGGCGCAAGTGGCGCAGGAACATCCTGCTCGTTCTGGTGGGCTTCTTGGCTCTCAAGTGGTCGCACCCTTGGGCCGCTGCTATCCTGTGGGGTTTGGCAGCGTGGCGCCAATGGGAGAGCCGCCTTCCTGGCAATCTGCGCCGTTTGTGTCTGCGCGCCGCGAACCTAGTGGCCGCCTTCTTGGTGGGCATCTTGCTCGCACGCTTGTGGGAGCCACTCGGTCCGGGTCATGGGCTTGGAAACCTAGTCTTCACACTCGGCATCATCGGAGTTGTCTTGTTGGGGTTCCGCGTCATTATCTGGACCTACGAACCGATTCTGCGCTGGTGCTTGCGCAATAAGCTCGTGTTCCTAAGCGTACCCACAGCCCTCGTGGCATTCGGTCTTGTGACTTGGCTCGGCTTTGCCCGTGTGGCGGGCCCCCTTGCCGCTCCGGTTGCTTCAGTGGCTCGGGCAGTTCAGACGGTTCTCCCTTCGGCCCTGGTGGGTTCAGAACCAGTGACAGCGGCTAACGTGAAGCAGTGGAGCCCTTGGGTGGTGGCTCATCACGCTTTCCCTGGCTTGGGAAAGGAATTCATGCCCAAACTGGATGAGGGGTCGTTCCTCTTGATGCCCGTCACCATGCCGCACGCCTCGATTGGAGAGTCGTTTGAGATGCTGCAGCAGCAGGACATGCTGATCCGATCTATCCCAGAAGTTGAGGAGGTTGTGGGAAAGATTGGCCGGGCGACGAGCCCCTTGGATCCAGCACCCATCTCCATGGTCGAAACGGTGATTACTTACAAGAGTGAGTACAGAGTCGACAAGGCGGGTAAGCGCATGCGCTTTGCCTATGATGAGTCGAAGGGCGAGTTCCTCCTTGACGAACGTCACGAGCTCGTTCCCGATGACGAGGGCCGCCCCTTCAGACAGTGGCGAGACAAGATCAAGCACCCGGACGATATCTGGTCGGAGATCGAACAGGCCGCCACCATTCCAGGGATGACGACTGCGTCGATGTTGCAACCCATCGAGACTCGCAGAATCATGCTTCAGACTGGTATGCGGGCTCCGATGGGCGTCAAGGTGTATGGGCCCGACCTTGCAACGATTGAGGAGGTGGCCATGGATATCGAGGGACTGTTGAAAGAGGTTCCCTCAGTCCGGCCTGCTACCGTTTTTGCAGACCGTGTGATCGGCAAACCGTACCTAGAAATCGACATCGATCGACGCGCGATTGGCCGCTATGGCTTGGTAGTGAAGGACGTACAGGATGTGATCGAGGTAGCCATCGGTGGAAAGCGACTGACCACGACTATCGAGGGGCGCGAACGGTATCCGGTCCGAGTGCGCTATCAGCGAGAGTTGCGCGATCAAATCGAACAGTTGGGCCAGATTCTGGTTACGGGGCGCGGTGGAGTCCAGGTGCCCTTGGGCCAATTGGCGGAGTTGCGGTACACCCCCGGCCCCCAAAACATCAAGAGTGAAGACACCTTCTTGGTGGCCTACGTGTTGTTTGACAAGCAGCCGGGACTCGCTGAGGTCGACGTAGTTGAGGATGCTCAAGCCTACCTCGCTGCCAAGATTGAATCTGGTGACTACAGCCTTCCAGAGGGGGTGTCGTACCGCTTCGCCGGTAACTATGAAAACCAGCAGAGAGCTGCAGCCAAGTTACGAATTGTCTTGCCCTTCGCATTGTTAGTGATATTCCTGATTCTATACATGCAGTTTCGATCAGCCGTGACTACGGGCATCGTCTTCTCGGCTGTTTTTGTGGCTTGGTCTGGTGGCTTTCTCATGCTCTGGCTGTATGGCCAAGATTGGTTCCTTGATTTTTCCGTACAAGGCACAAATCTGCGTGACTTGTTTGGAGTTCAACCTCTAAATTTGAGCGTGGCTGTGTGGGTTGGCTTCCTCGCACTCTTCGGCATCGCAACCGACGATGGTGTGATCATGGCCACTTATCTCAAGCAGAATTTTGACAAGCAAATGCCATCGAACAAGGCAGATGTGATGGACGCGATTGTGGAGGCGGGCAAGCGCCGAATTCGCCCGTGCCTCATGACGACCGCGACGACCACCCTGGCATTGCTGCCCATCTTGACGTCTAAGGGCCGGGGCGCCGATGTGATGGTACCCATGGCGATCCCCTCGATGGGTGGCATGGCGATCGCGCTTATCACAATTTTTGTCGTGCCCACCCTGTACTGTTTTGTGGAGGAGCTGCGGCTGAAACGATCCTCCTAGAGCAAGCACTGGTGGATTCTGACTGACTGGATTCAAGATCTGCCTGGGCTTGCCACCCAAAGGGCTAGTCAAATTGGGTCCTGGCGGTGCGCGTACAGGAGCCGGAGGTCCTGTTCGTCCTGCTCAGGGGGATTGTGAATGGGGCTGACCTAAAGAACGCAAGCACTGGCTAGACTATGGCTATGACCATTCTCACAACCGCCCTGATTTCCATTGCGACATTCAATTCCGCTCCCCTAGGCCTGATCGGTGATACCGGCGGAGATGAGACGGAGATTCTGAACGCCCCCGAGGTTGTTCTCTTCGAGGGTGCTGGCCTTGCGCGGCAGTCCTACCCAACTCCAATCCTGCAAGACCTAGATGGTGACGGGAAACCGGAGTTGGTCGTGGGTGATTTGCCGGGGCGGATGCGTTTCGCCCAACGCGCCGGTGGAGAATTGGAGTGGACCAAGCTCAATGACATGAAATGCGGCAAGGATCCGTTACGCCTCAATAATTGGTGATGCATTGGCATGAGTTCACAGTTTGTGGACTTCAACGCCGATGGACACATGGACTTTATTGCGGCCACTTATGAGGGAACGGTCTTCTTGGTGGCCGGTGGTGACTCCGGGTGGGCGGAGCCGAAACATTTGAAGGATTCAAAAGGCCGGAACATCGTCATCTCCCTCTACTACGACACCGAGGAGAACGATTACAAGAACGCCGACCGCAGCCCGGAGGGCCAAAAAGACTCGGGCGATCACTGCGTAAGTGCCACGGCCTTTGACTGGGACAATGATGGGGACCTAGACCTGCTGCTGGGTGCTTATGACGGCCCTCTCTACTTGCAAATGAATGAGGGCAAGGCTGGTGCCCCGGCCTACACGGGTATCAATCATCCAGTGCTGGCGGGTGGAAAGCCGTTCAAGATGAAGGGCGGGCTGACGGCGGCACGTCTAGCAGACTGGAACGGGGACGGCTTGCAAGATTTGGTTTGCGGCGGGTTCAAGGGGGGCGTCTCTGTTTGCATCAATACTGGCAAGCTCGGTGCTCCTTCGTTCGCAACACCAGTGACCCTTGTGGCCAAGGACAAGGGAGGCTCCGGCCCGGTGGAGGGTCTCTATGCTGATCCGGTTGACTATGACGGCGACGGTGACCTCGACCTCTTGGTAGGTGGTTATTCGGTCGAACCTGCTAGAGAAACGCCGTTGACCGAAGAGGAAACTCGTGCTCTCGAGGCCCTCGAACTCGAAATGGAAGGGTTGCAGGATCGCATGGACGACCTCTATGCACAATTCGAGGAAGATAACGACTCGCTCGACAAGAAGGCCATGCGTAAGGCAGCCCGGGAATTCGGGAGGTCGCCAGCTGTCAAGGACCTCCTGGGGCAGATCAAAAAAGTGGGCAAGGCCATCGCTGACATCAATCCGCGACCGAAACGTCAGTCGGGTGTATGGCTCTATCGGCGCAAAGGCTGAGGAGGAATCGGACTCGGCTTGATGGCTTGGCGCATTGATCTAGTCCACAGTCTTGCCCGGGAGAGTGTCTAGTCAGCGGGCAGGCCCGTGACCGTGTTCCAGATTTCTTCGCGCAGCACGGGGCCCGCAAGGAGTACGGCTAGGATCAGGCTGACGATTCCCAGAAACAGCCGTGATCCCTCGGGTTTGCGTAGGGCACCGTAAGCGGGAAAAAGCAAGTACAGCCCCACGCCTAACCGGACTCCATTGAAGTACCCGTTTACCCAGGCTTCGGCGGCAAGTCCCCAGAACAGGAATAAGACAAAAACGTACCCGCTTCCTAAGCCTGTGCGCTGCCCATCTTCCCCTGCTGGCTGCATCAAAACACGCAGGCCGAAGAGTGTCACAAGAATGGCGCTGGCCTGGATGGCCCATGAGAGGTATTGCATGGCGAAAAAGAGTAGGAGATTGCGGCAGGATCACCCTACGCTGCAGGATTCAGAATCTTCACTCAGAAACCGGCATCGAGGGCATGGGTCATATTGACGAGGACCTCGGTCAGACGTTTTCGATCCCCTCCGCCAACCTCGGCGCTGGCCCAGCCCCTATAGCCCAACTCGTCGAGAGCGGACATGACGGCGGGCCAATTGCAGTCGTCCGCTCCCACCTTGACGTTGAAGCCCTTCCACGGGCCTTTCTCCATCTGCAACTTTCGACTGTAGCCCTTGATGTCGAGCTTGAGGATGCGACGTTCGAGTGCCTGTACCCAGTGCTCTGCCCAGCCGTAGCGAATCAGATTGCCTACATCGAGATACCAACCCACCCGGTCGCTTTCGAATTCATCTACATAGCGGGCCGCCTCCACGGGGGAGAGTAGAAAGTTGTTCCAGACATTCTCAAAGGCGATGCGAACACCGAGTTCTTCTGCAAGAGGTAACGCCTTTCGAATCTCCGTTTGGCTTCGCTCGTACACCAGGTGATAGGGCATCTTGGCGTTCACTACACCGGGCACGAGCAACACGGTGTCACCGCCGTAGGTCTTGCAGTCGCGCAGTGCGGTGAGCAACCCATCGAGTCCCCGTTGACGGACTTCCGCATCTGGATCCCCAAGTGTGGCACCCCAATGCACCGAGTCGACGACGCCAGGTACCTTCAGTCCTGTGGTTTCCATGGCTTCCAGGACCTCATCGGAGTCGAGGTTGTTAGGGGAATTCAACTCAACACCTTCGAATCCGAGGTCCGCCACGAGCTGGAATTTCTCCAACACCGTGCTCCCTTCAGAGATCATCCCATACTTCAACGAACGCTTGATTCCTCGGCGGCAGGGCCCGACGTCAACAAGAGTCTCGGAATCGGATTCTCCGGTCGGTTCTTGTGGCCTGGATTCGGCATTGGCGAATCCTGACGAAACGACGCCACCTGCAACTACAGAACCCGCTGCCCCCAAAAACTGCCGACGATCAAATGTACCCATGCTGCCATCGTACAGAGTCACTGGCCCCTTGCGGGTCAGACTTCTTGGCCGCTTGTCTCTAGATTCTCAGGCGCGCTTGCACTACATCGAGGTCTTGGAAACACCCTGCACGGGAGGCGAGGAGAGTGAGTTGCTGAAAGAACTCGCAGGGCCGGGAGCGTTCTTCGTGATTGGGCAACATGGAGTTGTCCTGCCAGCCATTCAGGTATGCAATGTGCGCCAAGCCCGCTCGGTAGCCCCAAGTGGGCGTCTGGAACAGGTGCAGCCCAAGCTCTGTGCAAGGCTCCATGATGGCGTCGTAGCCTTCATAATCATCGATTGCGAGAGCGCGTAAGGCGAGTTGTGCGGGGCGCGCGATTGCGCCAAAAATCCCCAAGAGCCCGTGGCTAAAGTCACCGTAGGGCAATGAAAGCTGGCCGAGGGGCCGGTGGGCGTGCACCGTTTGGGATGTGCCGCGCATGAGTGATGCGAAATTCCAATCGTCACCAGTGAGGACCACTTGCCCGTGCTCCAGAAGTTCCCTGCGCGTGGCTTCCTCAAAGTCAGCGTCGAGCAGGGAGAGCTTTACCCCGATGAGTTTCTCTCGGTCCAGCGCCATGATTCGCTGGAAACTCCGACCTGGGAAGTAGTCATCCATGCCCTCCATGAAACGGGGGCCAAGCCAGTGCAGGAGAACTGGCACGTCTATGGCTTCCACGATGGCGGTATAACTGCTCACGAATAGGTTTTCATCGCAACCATTCCCGAGGAGCCAAGGTAGTGGAAGAATGATCGGGACACCGCCCGCAGCGTGAATCACCTGGACTTGCTCGGCTACGGCCTGCGCGAGCTCGTTTTGGTTACTTACATCAGGGCGATGATCGTGACTTGCTCCAGCGATGAACCCCGACGGCGGGGCGAGTTCGGATGTCAGTTGGATCAGCCGCTGGGAAGTATCCCAACCGACCTGAAAGCGTTGTGCGGTATCCATCGCCTCGGCGATTCCAAATCCGTAGCTCGCCAAGTGAGCCCGGTTGGATCGAGTCTGCTCCCAATCAATGTGCCGTGCGATTTCTTCGTGTGTTCCGGGTACTTCGCGGCTGTGCGAAACATCTACATAACCCGGCTGCATCACAATATGCGAGGCAGCGAAGGCAAAGCGGGTGCGAGGGGGCGCTGGCTCAGAGTTGAATGATGGGAGGTGAGCTTGGAGGGGGTCGTGCTCAATCCCGAGTTGAGTAGTCTTGGCCAGGTTCATTCGTTTGTTCATTCTACTCTGTTGGGAGCATCCTGTGGGAGTGCGTCCTTGCCCAATTAGCATGGGATTCATACGGTTCGACAGGAAACTTCGCACTCAGCGCCTTCGACCTATGAATCATTCACACGTTCAACATGAAGAGCAGCTACTCACAGATGTGAGTGGCAAAGGACCGCTCGCTACACTCCGTGTTTTCCTGCGCTTGTCTGGGCCCGGATGGCTGCAGAGTGCAATCACGTTGGGGGGGGGATCCCTTGCCAGCGCCCTCTATCTGGGTGTTCTGACCGGGTTCGAACTGCTGTGGCTGCAAATCATGGCGATGCTCCTGGGAATCATCATGCTGGCTGCAATCAGTTATGTGACGCTCAGTACGGGTCTCCGCCCATTTCGATCCATCAACACCCACGTCAGTCCTGTCCTTGGCTGGGGCTGGATCATCGCTGTGATGCTGGCCAATGTTGTTTGGTGCCTGCCTCAGTTTGCCCTCGGGACAGCAGCGATTCAGCAGAACCTGATCCCAGCCCTCGACGGCAGGGGTGGAACAATCGCCTGCTGCGCGCTCATTCTTGGTCTGTCGTCAGTTGTGATCTGGTTCTATGACAGCGGTGCGCGTGGGATCAAGATCTTCGAGTCAGTGCTCAAGGTCATGGTGGGGCTCGTTGTGCTGTGCTTTTTCGGCGTCGTCATAACGCTGGCTCGATCGAAAACGGGTCTTCCGTGGGGAGAGATTTGCGCTGGGCTGATTCCAGACATTTCTATGATCAATGAGCCCTCTTCGAAGTTTGCTTCCTTTATTGAAGGAAGTTCGCGAGGTGCGTGGTGGCGGGATTTGGTCGTGGGCCAACAGCGGGATGTCATGGTGGCTGCTGCTGCAACGGCTGTCGGAATCAACATGACTTTCCTCTTGCCCTACTCCATGCTTCGTAAGGGCTGGGGTCGCGCTCATCGGGGTCTTGCTATTTTTGATTTGGGAACGGGCCTGCTGATTCCGTTCGCAGTGGCAACGTCTTGTGTGGTTATCGTGTCTGCTAGCCAGTTTCATGGGAGTGCCGACCCCGATCTGGTGCAGGACCCAACGGTGGCCTGTACGAACGGTGCCTACCTGTCGACTTTGGACAACTGCTTGCTCAACGACTCCAACTTGAGTGCAGACGAGTACAGGACGCTGTCAGTGAGCTCTGGTGTAGCACAGGAGCTTGGGCCAGCTAGATTCAAGGAACGGGTTGCCGATACTTTTGCGTCCGGGCATCTACCTGAAGTGGATCGACAACTCGCTGCCATGCTGCAGAAAAGAGATGCATTCTCACTCGCCACGGCGCTAGAGCCACTCACGGGTAGGACAGTGGCTCAGTGGGTCTTTGGGATGGGGGTCCTGTGCATGGCGATCTCCACGGTGATTATCCTCATGCTGATTAGCGGCTTCACCTTCTGCGAGATGATGGGCCTTGAGCCCCGCGGCACGGCTCATCGCCTTGGAGCGCTCTTTGCGGGTGTGGTGGGATTCTTTGGACCCTTCATCTGGAAGGGCGATGCCAAATTCTGGCTTGCTGTGCCTACATCCAATTTTGGAATGGCCCTGCTACCTATCGCCTACTGGACATTCTTCTTGATGATGAACAGCAAGGCCCTTATGGGGCGGCATTTGCCAAGTGGGGGCAATCGGTTCGTGTGGAATGCCCTTATGATTCTGAGTGCCTCCATCGCGACCTTTGCAAGTCTGACGACCCTACAGAAGAAACTGCCGGGATTGGGGCTTCAGATTGTGGCAGCCTTCCTCGGCCTTGCAGCTGTGGTGCACTTAGCCCGCAAGCGCAGTTAGAATGCGACGTGCAAGCCCACGTAGGGGCCACCATTGGTAAAGTCGAGATCGATACTGTCGCCAGCGTCGTCGTACTGCAGGTCAAGGCTAGTTTCGCGCCAGCCTAGGGTTAGGGAGACTCCTAGATTGTTTGTGCCCCCCACGATGCCGTAGCGACCGGAGAAGTCGTAGTCGAGCATCATCATCTCGCCCTCGGGAACACTGATGGACATTCCGGCTATGCGCCCATGCAGTGTGATAGGCCCTGCCCACATCATGCCCTGTACGCCGAGGACAGGAATTGGAATTGTGCTTGCACCGATGATTTCAATCTCAGTAGCGGGATCCTCAAGCGCGAGAAGGAAGTCGATGGCACTGACGCCGAACCCAAAGCCAAGTTCAGCTAGGTCACTCGGAAGGATGTCAAAGGTCAGGAGCATGGAGTGCGTGTTCATGTCCATGCGGGAGTTGACAGGCGTGTTGACTGGGAAGGTCTGCCCATCGAGAGTCACGCTGGAGTCCAAGATACCTGACCCGTTGTAGGCGGCGCCTTGGCTAGAGATGCTCAAATGCGGGGAGCCCCACTTGAGATCGACATGCCCACCACCAGCACCTTCGTGAGCATCTAAACCGAGGTCACCGAGTTGGGTACTCGCACCTCCCACGGCGCCGAGGGCGCGCAGTTCTCCCTTGATGTTCATCGAGGCCATGCGGGCTCCGCCGCTGATGGTGGGGGTCGAGCAAGCGCAGAGGGCGAGGGTGAGTCCCGCGAGGGTGAGCGTGTGTTTCATGGTAGTCGAAGGGCTGGGTGGGCTGAACCGACGGCAGCGTGGGCTTTTGGCTAGCCCTTGTCCATTACAATCGGCAGATCGTCTCGGTGACCTAAGGGCCCGGGATTCGCGGCCTTCCCAAGGAGGCCAGCCTGCGCACTAAGGCTAGTGCGCCCAGCCCTTGGCCCCCTTGAGGTTGCCCTTAGCAGTCTTGAGACCCTGTGCAGCGACCGTGCCCTTGTAGTAGGGGTCGAGTGGGTAGCACCCGCTGGGAAAGCCAAGCCGGGGGCCGCTCGTACAGTCTGAAAAGGTCCGACAGACCTTGCGCCGCTCTAGGGGCGTTCCGCTCAGGATGTGGGCTGGCATCTGTGGGTAGATGAGTGCCATGCGGCCCAGGCCAACAAGGTCGACGTGCCCCTCGCGAACTTCGTGCTGGCCGACGTTGGCAAGGAACTCCATCAAGTAGGTGTAGCCCGTTCCCGCAAAGACGATGTCGGGATAGGCCGCCTTGCAGGCACGGACTACATGCACGTGCTCTGCCACTTCGAGCAGTGGGTCGCGCGGGGCTTTGTACCCGTCGCTTGGTGGATAAGCTGCGGGCCTTTGGAGATGGGGGGTGGTGTAGGGGGAGCCGAGGGTCAGACTCACGAGCCGCACATCCCACGAGCGCAAGAGGCCCAGCAACTCGAAAGACTCGCCTAGGTCGATGCGCCGAGGGTCGTTTGCGTCGATCCCTATTCCATGGGGGTAGGGCAATTCCTCGTCCCACCCAGTCGGTTGTCCGTACCCTTTGGGCGGGCTGGCGACATGGGGGAAGACTTCTGCAATCGAAACGCGACTACCAATGATCAAGCCCTTGCACTCGCTTCGGATGCCATCGAGGATTCGCTTGAACAGTCGCGTCCGCCCAGTCAGGTCGCCGCCATAGGGACCGGTGCGCGTGCGCGCTCCAAGCAATTCGTGCATCAGATAGCCGTGACAGGCCTTCACATCGACGAAGTGAAAGCCTGCTTCCATTGCGAGGCGTGCAGATTCTACGTAGCTCTCGCCAATGGCTTCGAGTTCACCATCCGTAAGAAGGGGCAGGTCGGGTTCGATCCCTTGGTGCCTATCAAGTGCGAGGTTGCGTTCGACCAGTTTGGGGGCTGCTACTCCGTGCGGGCGTGCGAAGCGGCCCGAATGGGTTAGCTGGAGGCCAACGCATAGATCGTCAATCTTTGCGCCCATTTGTTGGTGGCCGGCGTGAACTTGGTCGAGCAAGCTTGCGAGGGATCGCGCCACGTCGGAATTCGGCGAGTTGTGTAGTTGATTGGGATTCGCTCGTCCCTCGGGTACAACTGCGAACGCCTCCCCCCCCCAAATCATCTTGGCCGTGGACTGCCCAAATCCATTCCAGCGGCGCAGCGTGGCCTCGCTGGGCTCACCCTCCGTGCTGCAGTCCCAACCTTCCATGGGGTGGATTGCAAAGCGATTGCCCAGCGTCATGCTGCCAATGTCGAGCGTCTGTCCTAAGGGCCCATCTGACCCCAAGACCGTCGAGTCGACGGTAATGTCGCACTGCATTGCGGATAGATGCGCCTGGAGTGCCTCCGCATCGCGGAAGTGGCCGGGGGTCTTGAATTCCATTGTGCTGTGGCTATTTGTCAGCAGTTCCCTGCCGGGCTAGGCGATCGAGTTCTGCGTACACGGCATGAAACTCACGAGTGAGAGGTAGAGTGCTGGGCGAATCTGCCAATCCGGCCGTGTGGGCAGACCGCCTTCCTTTGTAGGCGCGAACCGAGTCGGAAGCGGCCATCGAACCCTGAAGGGAAAAAAGCGAAACCGCGGCGAGCGCACCGGCGTACGCCCCGCCTAGGTAGGACCAGGCTCCCCCAACGAGGAGTCCGTTGTAAAGCAGTCCTATGGGTAGGGACAATAAGACTGTACCCGTAACGATCTTGTCGTCGGGCAGGCCACTCTTGCGCGCAAGGAACGCAGCGATGCGAGCTGGCAGGCCCCAGAACAGCCGTGCACAGGTAAAGGGAATGATCGCTAGGGCAGATCCGGTGCGCTCGGACGCAGGGGGCTCAGTCGAGGCGAAAATGGGGTCCACATTGTGCTCAGCGAGGTGCTGGCTGAGGACGCTTGCACGCTCTATGAGAGCTTCAGCTGCCTCGGAATCCCGCTCGCGTTCTTGTTGAATCCCTGATGCGAGAGCTTGCAGTCGGCCGTGATGGGACCCGTCAGCCGTGTGCCAACAACGCCGCGCAAGATCAATGATGGGAAGATCATTGTCATCATAAACCTGCAGTGAGACCCCTGCCAAACGATCGGCGATTTCCGCCGTGAGCTTTCGCACGGCTGCGCGTGGGTCGTCCGCATAGGATTGGCGATAGCCATCTAAGGAAAAGCTCTTGCCCACGCGAAGGTCGACACGACTGCGATACACATCGCGTGCAGTGTAGTGAATGCCAACGGGTACGATCCGCAGGCCCAGTTGCCATCCGTGTTCGCTTTCCGCGTCGAGAGCCATGCGTGCAGTGCCCGACCGCAGTGGGGTACGCAGCCGGCAAGCCGTTTGGCTTTCTCCCTCGGGAAAGAGGAGTAGACCCTCACCGGCGGTGAGGGCCCGACGCACAGCAGAAAAGGCCTCGTTGTTGTTCTTGTCCGCGGGAACCCTGTCCTTGGCTCGATACACTGGAATTGAACCGGCTAGCCGGGCAATTGTCCCGAGGCCAGGCGTCTTCAGTATGGAGTACTTGATGAGGATGCGCAGGGGTCGTGAGGACCAGCGGTACACCACTGCGCCATCCATGACTCCAGAAGTGTGATTCCCCACGACGATGACGGGTACCTTGGATGGTAGCTGTTCGCCGACCACGTGAACCCGGTGCCAGACACGCGCGTAAAAGTCTGCGATCAATCGGATGAGGCCAGGGGCTTCCATTGGGGGCATTGTCGTCCTGCGGCGGTGCCAGAACCAGATCCCAAGACCAGAACTCTGGGCAAGGGGCTCAGCGGGGCGGCGCTGCTGGGAAGGGGCAAGTTATGGTTTGCCGGTTCCGTGCTGCTCACGCCATGTGTTTGGGCTGACACCCACTTCGCGTTTGAAGGTCCGATAAAACGTGGACAGGTCCTCAAAGCCACACTCGAATGCCACGGAGAGGACCGTGCGGTTCGTCTGGGCCATCAATCGGCGGGCATGGGATACGCGCAAGCGCCGTACATAAACAAGCCATGACGAGCCGGTCACTTGACGGAACAACTGGGTGAAACGTCGGCGGCTGAGGCTCAGGCGGGCTGAGGCGTCGTCAAGGTCGGTCGCTTCGAAGAAATGCTCGTCCAGATCTTGAACGTACGAGCGAACTCGAGCCGTTGCGTCGAGCCGGGCTGGATCTTGGACAGGCCAGCGCGGCACATTTGTTGGGTCTGCAAGGGTTTCGGCTGTCGGCTTGAGGTAGGAAAGCTCAGTGAGAAGCCGCAGAGTCAGGCCAATGATTCGGGCGCCCGTCTGGGGAGTGGCTAGGCCCTGTTCAAAGAGAATACGTCGCAGGGTTTTCTCAAGCTTGGTGGTCTGCTCGGCATCTAGTGTCAGGACCCCCTCTGGGAGGCAGGCCAAGTCGAGGGCAGCCACTGACAGGACCTGCAGCTGTATGCTCAGTACATAGATCTGGGTCGGGGTCGAGGGGCTGTCCACGAGGGCGTGGTTTAGACCCGGGGGAATCACCAGAAGGTTGCCCTTCGCGAACGGGTGTTGGTCCCGGTCCGCACAATTCATGAACCCCTGTCCTCCAGTGACAAACACCAGCTTGAGGAAGTCGTGGCTCGTGGGGGCCATGCTCCAGTTGTCTGCATGGTGGCTTTCCTTCAGATCGACCCCCCAAGCAGGGAATGTGTGTTGGAATGGTGATTGAGAGCTATGGGGAAGGGGGATCTTTGATGACATGTTTTGCATCCTAGCAAGCTTGTGGCAGATCGGGCAATCGTTCCGCCTAGGATCACGAGAATTGTGGAGAATCCCGTGGGTTGACGAGTGCCCGTGGGGGATTCTCTGCACAAAAGTTCGGCCTAGCCCTCTCAGGAGGTGGTACTGGGTCGCTATTCGACTTGGGGCTCCATGGGTGCAATTGTGGATAATGCGTGCATAAGTCTGTAGATTTGGGGCTTCTCGGGTGATCTGTCTTTATTTGCCACAGAAACGGGTCCCAATTCGGAGATATTTGGGTAACCTGCTTGGCCCCTTTGGTTTCTGCCCCTATGGATCTCCATCAACACCATTTCATCGGTCAATATCAGGCAACCCTCGATGGTGAGGGGCGCCTGCAGTTGCCTTTGGGGTTACGAGATGAGCTCAATGTGCGCCGTAGCGACTTTCGCTTGATGGCCAACTTCGAGCCCGACGGAAGTATCTGCCTTCGAGAGCGGGCCCTCTGGGAAGCCTTCGTGGATGGTTTGCGGCACGGGGTGGGGCTAAGTGCCCGCAATCGACGCACCCTGTTGTTCCTAGCGGCAAACTCATCCCCGGTACGCTGCGACAAGATGGGCCGCGTGCGGGTTCCAGATCCCTTGCTAGAGAGGGCAGGAATCGACCGTCGGCAGGCTGGGCGCAAGGAACTTATCGTCGTGGGCAATTTTGGCGATCTGCGAATCTGGCACCCGGATCGATGGGCGGCCTTTGGAGAGGAAGCCCTGGCAGACTTCAGCGAAGGCGTCGACAGCCTCATGGGGGCCCACCCGTCCCATTCTGAACCAGTCGTCGCGCAATAGGGGATTCCTAGGCAAAATTCTCACCGGTAGTTTTTTCCGCCAATTGCGGGAATGTTGCTCCTGTGATGGACTAACCATACTTCGTATCTTGCCCGAGCCCTATCGGGGGTCCTAGGCCAATCAGATCATGCACCGCTTGCTTTCCACCCTATTGTTGCTGAGCGCCCCACTCGGGGCCCAGGACAACGTCTTGTTCATCTTGACCGATGACCTCGGAGTGGACATCGTCGGGGCGTATCAAGAGGGCCCAGTCACGGCCCCGACCCCCAACATCGATGCGCTCGCTCAAAACGGCATCCTGTTCCGAAACGCATGGGCGAACCCGGTCTGTTCTCCCACCCGGGCCCACCTGCAGACGGGGCGCTATGGCTTTCGCACAGGCCTAGGAGTCATCGTCAAGCCTGGTGGGTGGGCCATGAGCTTGGATGAGACGACCCTCCCTGAAGCGCTTGATGCTTACGCGCCCACACCCACCGCAGATGCCTTCTTTGGAAAATGGCACTTGGGCAACGAGACGGTTGGCGGGCCTGCTGCCCCCAACGCAGCAGGATGGAGTCACTTCGCCGGCACGGAGACAAACCTCTACAAGCCCCAGAATTACTTCCACTGGACCCATGTAGAAAACGGTCTGTCGACACAAACCCACGACTATGCAACTTCGAGGACAGTCGATGACTTCCTCAAGTGGCGCGAAACGGCGCAAGAACCTTGGGTCGCAGTTGTAGCGTTTCACGCGCCCCACGATCCATTTCATGCGCCGCCCCAGCACCTGCATTCGTACAACCTGCCCAACGTCAACCCGCGCACAAGACCGCGTTTGTTCTACCGCGCAATGGTGGAAGCCATGGACACTGAAATCGGGCGCATGCTGGCAGGCATGGGCACTCAGCGTGCCCGCACCAATGTCCTATTGATGGCAGATAATGGTACGCCTCGCGAGGTGTGCGTCTCTCCGTTTAGGCCCGATCACGCAAAGTTGACCCCTTATGAGGGGGGAGTCAATGTTCCTCTCATTGTGGAGGGACCCATTGTCAACCAGCCGGGGCGAGAAGTCGCGGCCATGATCCATTCGACGGACATGTTTTGCACGGTGCTCGATCTTGCGGGCGTGGATCAAGATGTTCTGCATGCGAGGGAACAGCTGGATGGCATGAGTGTCGTGCCTTACCTCACCGACCCTAGTCAGGGTTCCATGCGGAAGTACTTGTTCTCGGAGATATTCAGTCCGAACGGCGGCTACCAGTCCAAGGAGGTGCGCACGGTGCGGGGCCAGAACTACAAGGCTATCCGTCGTGGCACTGTGGAGCCTTACACCTGGGAGCTGTACGACTTGCGCTTCGACCCCTTTGAGCTCAACGATCTAGTCGATCCCAATATGTCGCCCCTCCACCAAGCTGCGCTGCGTCGCTTGCGGGTGGAACTCGACAGGATCCTCAAAAGCTAGACCCCTAGGTTTGGGGAGGGCTTGGGCCAGTGAGTGGGGTCGATCCGGAATCTTGGCCTGTCTGAGAGTCCCGCTTCAGTCGGCCCAGGGACCAAGCCACGAGCTCCTTGCCCACAACAGCCGCACCAAACCAGCCGACCGCAAGACTATTACGATTGAGAAGCCATCCACCGATGCCAAAGAGTAGACCATAGACGAGGGCGAGTCCCCCGAGGGCACCCACGAAGACGGGTACTGGGCTATCCGAGGAGTTCTGAATTCGGCCGACATCACGCACGGGCCCCCAAAAACCAATGGGACGCACCTTTCGGTAGAATGGCAAGAGTCGCGCAGGGTCTGGCTTGGGAAGTAGTGCGATAGAGAGCAAGGAACAGCTTCCAGAAAACAGTACGACAAGGACGAGGCGCCCAGCCGGGGCCAACTCGCCCAGGGGAGAGAGCGGGCCTAGATCCCACGAGTGATGGGCCCACTGCAGTGGGGCCTGCCAACCGAATTGTGACTGGCAATAGCTCCCGATCTGCTCGCCAAAGGTCAGCCATGTGGCCGCTAGGCTTGATGAAATCATGGCAACGATTTCAGTCACTGCCCGCACTCGCCACCAGGCCCAGCGCAGCATGTAGATGGGACCCACACCGCTGAGGAAGGCTAGAAAGAACTTGAATAGACTGCTGATGGACTCAGCTTGGTAGGCCAGGAAGCCAGCGATAGCCAGCACTCCGGCGCTCGCAATGCGGGCGGCCAACACATAGTGGCGCGGTCTGCGGAAGGGAACTAGGAATCGCCTGTAGATGTCATTGACGAAGAATGATGAGGCTAGATTGACGTGTGTGTCGACGGTGGACATGAACGCTGCAAGCAGGGCGGCGATGGCGAGACCTAGGAGGCCTGTGGGCAAGAAGCGCCGCATCATCACTACATAGGCACGCTCCGAGTCAGACTTGGCCAGCAGATCACCGGCATTGACATAGGCATCGCTAGACGAGGCACTCGGGTCATCCGGCCGGCCTCCGTGCTCTCCCGCAGAATTGACGACGATACTGTGGGGGCCCCAGTCGGGAGCGATGGCGCTGTCGGCCACATTGACCCTTGAAACCTCACCACCGTCGAAAGCTCGGATGGAGATGACTCCCTTTTCGATCTGGGTGACCATTCCGCTAACGGGGGATGTGACCTCGATATTGGGCAAGACGACGAGGGAGGCGAGTGCCACCATGATCCAAGGCCAGGGTCTCAGACCATAATGGGCGATGTTGTACCAGAGGCAGGCCAGCATGCCGTCGCGTTCGCTCTTGGCGGCCGAGATCCGCTGGACTGCGAGGCTGCCACCATCCACCTGATCATTGGCCCACCACTGGACGCCCATAAACACACAGACCGCGGCGAGCCCAATACTCCAAAACGGATCACCCTCGGCTCCGCTGCCCGCTGCGGGGAAGAAAGCTAGGGTTTGATCCGTAAACCCGCCCTTGCCCTTTGCGGCCGCGTCGAGCACACCGCCTGCCCCTCCGACGGCACGCCAACTGAACACCGCGAGGGTGATCGAGCCCACCATGGCCATCACGAATTGGACGACATCCGTGACCACCACCCCCCAAAAGCCAGCCATCATGGAGTAGGCCAAGGCAAGCAGGCATGCGATTGTGACGGATGCGGTCTTATCCACATCAAAAAGAACATCCATGATCTTGGCTGCGGCCAAGATGACCCAGCACAGAATGATCGTGTTGGTGATTGCCGCCTGATAGAAGCCAAGGAATCCACGCAGTAATTTGGCCTCGATGCCTCCGTAGCGCAATTCTGCTAGTTCCGCGGTAGTCATGACCTCACCCCTGCGCCAATAACGGGCGAACCAGAAGACGGTCAGCATGCCTCCTGCGGCGAGGCACCACCATTGCCAGTTTTCCCAGATTCCAGAATCGCGCACCCAGCCGGTGATGACAAGTGGTGTGTCACTCGCAAACGTTGTGGCCACCATGGACGTGCCCGCAATCCACCACGGCAGGCGCCGGCCTGAAAGGAAAAACTCGTCTACGTTTTTTCCAGCACGCTTGGAGTAGGCCACCCCAACCCAGAGAGCGAAGATGACATAAGCAGCGACGACAGCCCAGTCGAGTGGGGAGATGGGTTCGATCGGTTCCATGGGAGCTAGAGGCAGACTTCGGCTCGACCGTTGCTTTCAAGAACTTTGTAGGTATGAGCTTTGGGGCAGGACGCGCCGATTGGTCGGCCGGTTGCGGGGTCGAATCGGTAGTTGTGCAGTGGGCAGAGTGCATACTTGCCATCGACTAGAGGACCCGCCACAAGGTGTCCACCTTCGTGCGGACAGGCTGTGTCGATGGCGTAGACTTTCCCGCCTACCCGGCACAGGAGCATCTGGGGACCCCCCGCAGCCGGATCGCCGACAGTGAGTTTGCGGGCGTGGCCCTCGGCCAACTCGTCCATGTTGGGGACCTCAATCCGTGTCCCTTGCAGGAGTCTCAGGAGCTTCTTGAACATGGCAGCATCCTAGCGAGGAGGATGTGCCCAACTCCACCACTTCACGGGGTCTGCGAATCTTGGTGTGCTGTGGGTGGTGTTTTCAGGGTGCTCTGGCGCCAGTCCAAGGGCAGGAGCGGGCGGGCAGCTTCCCACAGTGAGTAACCGTTGTTGGCCCTGTGCCAGGGATCGAGGGTGTTGATGAACCGGTAGCGTTGTGGGGCTGTCGCGACAGTGTCGAGCAGAAGCTGGCGATCTGCTACGGCCATCTTGAGCTGCACCGGCCCGTATTGGGTGCCGCCGAGCTCATAACGCATACGGCTGAAGAATCTACCGCACAGGAGGATCGTGGGCTCCTCGATGTCCTTGATGGCTTCTAGGGTGCGATCGATCAGTTCGGTCTCGTTTTCTCTCATGGTTGCCTGGGCCGGCAGGGCTCCCGGCGTGACTAGACTGGATGCTATGAGGCCCACAGTGAGCAAGCTCATGATCAAGGGTCGGGCCACGACTCCAAGCGCCATGCAAACGCAGGCCACGAGGGGGATGAGGTAACCCGCCTCGAATGGCATCCAGCCAAAGAGCAGCAGGCAAGTCCCAGCACCTAAGCCGGCGACCCTTTGCAAGTCTCTTTGATCAGTGGATACAGGCCTTGATCCATCGAGGGCACGGTGGGCAATCAGGGCAAGGCTGAAGCAAATAAAACCCAATCGGCCCCAGGCCTCGTCAACAAACAGGTGCACGGCATAGGCTCCATCGCGCACACCCCCGGCGCTGGATGTCATCCAGTCGTACCCATGGATTCTCAGCCCTGGTGTGAAACACGCACCTGCGACGGCCAGGGTGATTAGGCCCATGCGCACTGCTGGGCCCAAGCCAGAGCGCCGCCACATGAGCCACAACAGGGGCAACCCCATGAGTCCCGTGGCAATTCGCGCAGCCATCCCCAAGCCCAAGGCGATCCCCGCAAGGGTAGGCTTGCATCGGTCAGCGGCTACCCAACTCATGAGCGCTAGGCACCAAGCAAACATGTAGTCCATGGCGCCAACGCTTGCGACCCAGACGACCGGTGCAAAGCAGACGCACAGCCCAGTTTGGATACCCGCATCGGCTTGGGTGCGAGCCAGCAGCGAGGAGGTGAGCCACATCACGAGGACCGAGGCAACTCCTGTGGCGATCGGCAACAGTCGTGGACTGATTCCATGGAGGAGTGCGAACAACCCCTCGACGACGGGGGAACCGGGTGGGCGGGCGGCCGCATATTCTCCCGATCGGCCAATCTCCCGCGCTGCATCTGCCAGCAACCAAGCGTCATAGTCGAGCCCCATATCCGAACCGATGAACACCCCCCGGCTGAGTGCGACCGCTACGCATGCCCCTAGGGTCCACCCTAGGGACTTGGCGGCACTTCCTTGGCCCGCATTCTGGGCGAGATTGCTCATTTCTCTACCCTACGCCGTTTCGCTCCAGACCAAAGCCCTTCCTCCATCGGATTGATCCGCTTGCCGGTGAGCGGGGCTTGGCTGATTCGTAGTGAGCCACTTGAGATCCCCAGCGATTGACTGTGCCGTGGTCTGCCTGAGGGGTTCTGGGATCACAGGGGCCTTGTTCGAATTGGAGCACCTGTTCGCCCCGCCCAATGGAATTCGGTTTTTTTGGAAAAAAACCTGTCCGGTTCCAGGATGCCGCAGCACGCCCCCCATGAGTGCGAGCACAACAGGCTGAAGGCCTCACCCGTCTGGGACCATTTCGGCCCCCGGTGGCTCGCACACTCGTCTCTCGAAGAATCCTGAGCGGGTTCTACTCACATCCTTCAGAAAGCTATTCGTCATGCGTCAATCCATACTACCCCTCATTCCTGCGGCCCTAGCCCTCTTGGCCAACTCCAGCGAGGCCCAGACCCAAGCCACACCCCTTTCACGACAGATCCTGGACTATCCAGTGTCCGGGTCCCATGCAGGGTTGCCCTTCAACACGGGAAACCTCTCCGATGCTGAAATCGCCCTGCCGGAACACCCTCCCCTCCATGAGATTCAACCGATTCCGATCCCCGAGGGCAGTGCTCAGGGACCCGTTTCATTCTATCGCCCGCTGACATTCCACGATGCTCTCACCAATGAAACCCGGGACCTGTCTGGTAACCAGCCTCCAACCGGGGACGAAGAGTCCTACTCCGTGAATCAAGAATACCAGGGCGTTGGGAAATACGACCCCACCCTGGAAAACATGTTCGGCTTCGGATCGATGTCTGCAACTTCGAGCCACTCAACCTACCCCGCCTCGGCAAACGTCAAACTTGTGATGAAGTTTACGGACGTCAATGGGGACGAGGTTTGGTTCAACGGATCCGGCTCAATGGGTGATGCCGGTGTTGTAGTGACGGCCGCTCATTGTGTGTATGCCCGCACCTACCGAGATGGTGGCGGAAACACAATTGGCATTCACGACTGGGCGGACATTGTCTATGTGTACCCAGCTTGGGACGGAAACGGGAACCAGTGGTCCGCACCTGGATCAGGGGACGAGATGAACTTCTGGGGCTATGCGTACGGAAGTCAATTCCTCGCTGGTTCGGGTTACATCAACACTGGCGACTTCGACTCTGATTGTGGTCTGATTCGAATCACCCGTGGTGGATCGCGAAATGTGGGTATGCTGACCGGATGGTACGGGTGGACCTATGGTGCATCCTGCTCGACGATCAAGAGCCGTACACACCACAACTGGTCCTATCCCGCAGAGCAATGCAGCTCCTCTCTTCACACCGGGAGGACCCTGTATTACTGGCTGGGTTCCTTTGATTCTTGTGAGGCGATTGGAAACGAGATTCGCATCAATACGCCTGGAAACTGCTTGGACAGTGTCTGGGCAGGCATGTCTGGGTCAGGGGCGTACTACATCGACTCGTCGAGTGGCACGTCAAAGCGATATGTCCAAGCGGTCTGCTCCAATGGTCCTTCGAATCACAGCTATGGGGATTACTGTGAGTTGTGGGGCCAATTCGTGACAGACATGCAGGCCTTTGAGTCCTCCACCAGGACCTCATCCGAGGACTGGGAAGCGCTCATGTTCAGGGCCACCGGCTCGACCAGCGTTGAATCGGGATCTTCGCTCGACGCGGATTGCGAATTCCAAATGGTCAATGCAACGGATGCTAACCCGGCTAGCAGGACCTACACCATCGAGGTGTATCTCTCGACAAACAACAACATCTCCACGAGCGACACGCTTGTTGGAACATGGAACTACACCCTTGATGCCGGAGCCATGGCCAATAGAAAGTTCATTGTGCCCGCTCCAACGATTCCATCTGGCACGCCAGCGGGGACCTACTGGTTGGGTGTCGTGGTGGATGCAAGCTTGCCTGGCACAACGTCCAACGATGACTCAGACACGTGGGACGCTCAGCAGATCACCGTGACGGACCCCGCGCCGGTTCTCGAGTCCCTGTGGGCGGACGACTTCGAAAGCGGAAGTCTCACGGCGGGTGGTTGGAATACCAAGAACAAGCGCGTCAAGGTCAGCACCAAGGCCGCTTCTAGCGGTTCGTACGGTCTTCGTCTGCGCAAGAAAATGTGGGCCGAGGTTTCCATTCCAACGACCGGATACAACTCCTGCGAATTGCACATTGATTACCGCTCGAGCAAGAAGTTCGAGATCGGCGAGGACTTCAGCGTTCGTTGGTCTGTGGGCAGCGGCTGGAATGACCTCATTGTGTCATCGGGTGACGGCTGGGCGACGGGTGTGACCGTCAACCTACCCGCCGGTGCAGATAACAACCCCAACTTCAAGTTGCGCTTCAAGGCTTCTGGCGATGCAGCGAATGAATGGGGGGACGTTGACAACCTCAATCTCATGGGTTGGAAGTAGAGTCCCCATTTCAGCAGTTTGACTTGCAGGGCGTCACCGATTCCGTTCGGTGGCGCCCTACTCTTTTAGAGCCGTAGTTGGAGAGTTAGTTGCCCTTGCGGTCTAGGCTCTGTCAGCGCGAACGAGCGCAGGGGCTAATTGCAAAACGTAACGCTCAGGCCGTCGGACGTATTGGATGTGGGGCCGGGATTGTTATCGCGAAACCACAGTTCAAAGTGCCAAGTGGACCCGGGTTTGAAGACGCTGTTTTGAGGGAGGTTGGCCAAATCAGGCTGAAAGAGGACTCTTCCGGCGGTGTCCACTGAGAGAATGTCCTTGGAGAATCGCACGAGTGGCGCTGAAAGGCACAGATTCCCCTGGCTGCCGCCAAATCCAGGTGTAAACCCGGTCGTCGCTGAGAAGAGGAAGTACCCGAATTGGCCTGGGGGGAGATCGAATCCAGAGAGATGCAGGTCATTGGCGGCTGGATCGAGGCTACCGGCCGCTCCAATGCGCGCTGCGCTCCCGCTGGAGTTAGGGTTGCTGGTGCAGTAGTGACTGATTTGTCCGCAATCAGATGCCAACCGGAAAACCTGACCATCGAGATCGATGAGATAGAGCTCCCCCGCAGCATCTTCCCCAAACGACACGAGATAATCGAGGCGCGAACCATCTGCGCTTACGAGACTCGCACTCTCTTCACGCATGTTTGTGATTGAGGTGCCGTCGTGCCGCAGGGACCACACCCGACCTGTGCAGTAGTCCCCAAAGTAATACCGCCCCTGCAGGGTAGGCATGTTCCATCCCCGATAGACTCGGCCTCCTACCACAGCACACATGGAATCTACGTGGGGATAGTGGAGCGTGGGGGGGGTGAAGCCGGGGTCTGAGCAAGGCAGGCAGCCTGAGAAGTTTGTACACAGATCGCCCTCGATGCAGCGCCACCCGAAATTCCAACCGGCACCCTGTCCACCTGGAATTCGGTTGAGTTCTTCGCGCTTAGCCTTGCCCACATCCCCGACCCAAAGGGCTCCCGTGAAGGGGTCGAAGGCTATTCGCCAGGGATTCCTAAACCCAAGGGCCCAGATCTCCTCGCGTGCTCCCGGGACACCGACGAAGGGATTGTCGGGGGGAATATGGGGGTAGGGGATGTTGAGGTCGAGACGCAGGATCTTGCCGAACAGTTGGCTTAGATCCTGGGCGTGATTGGCCGAATTGTCGTTGGGGACCAGACCGTCTCCAGTGGCTAGATAGAGCCTGCCGTCGAGCCCGAAGCAAACTTCGTTCCAATTGTGAAGAACTGATGGCTGGGGGGTGGGCGGCAAGATATCTACGGCTGAGTTGGGGTCGGCCACATTGGCATCGGTCGCTGAAGTGGTGTATCGCACTAGCCGTGAGTTCTGATTGCGATCGAGAAACGACAGGTAAACAAACCCGTTCTGGGCATAGTTCGGATGGCAGGCCATGGCTGCCAATCCCTCGCCTTGATGCACGATTGACTCGATGTCCAGGAAGGGGGTTGCGAGGAGTACACCGTTTTCTACCACTCGAACGTGCCCCTCGTCGAGGCAGATGAAAAGCCGGGTCGGGTCCCCGGGGGGACCGCAGAGGTGGGTGGGTCGAACCAACCCCTCTACGACCTTTTCGAGCCGAACGCTTACATCGGCGAAGGCGATGCCGCCCAAGAACAGGGTGAAGGTGAGTGCGGTGAGCTTTGGAAGCATGGGGGTTGGATGCGGGCAGTGGCCGTAATGGACCCCCCATTCTAGCGATCTTTGTTCCGGTTCGGTACTTGGGAAGGGCTCGAGGGCTGCCCGAACGGTCGGCGGTGCTAGACTTACTCCATGGCTGTGCGGAATTCGTTCTTGAGTGGTCGGCCGATGGGTAACACCGGGGGCCAGGGGCGATGGCTCCAATGGGGCCTCGTGCTTGGCTCGATTGGGATGATGGGTGCGCGACCGGGCGGGTCCCAAGAGGCAACTGATCTCAGTGAGACGGTCTCAAAAGAGGACTCGCATGCACGTGCGGTCGTGGTCTTGTTGATGGACGATGTGGCGTACAGCGACCTAGGTTGCCATGGAAATCTGCATGAGGTCACGCCGCACATGGACCAACTCGCTAGTGAGGGGGTGCGGTTCAATCGTGCCTACGCAACAGCTGCGACTTGCAGTCCTTCTCGTGCCGCGATCTTCACGGGTCGTTATCAGCAACGCTCGGGACACGAGTTCAATCCTCAACACAAACTTGGAAAGTCCCAAGGCCTCGCTTCCTCCGAAGTCTCCCTCGCAAAACACCTCGGCCGGATTGGGTTTCACAGCTTGATGCTCGGCAAGTGGCACCTAGGTTACGGGGCCGCCACGCATCCAATGACCCATGGTTTTCAGGAGTTCTATGGTTTCCTTTCCGGTGCCCGCAGTTATCGGCCCTACACCGGCAAGCGGGCCAAGAGGCAAAACGAGCTCAATTGCATGTACTTTGGGCGTGAGCCAGTGGAGGAGGACTTTGACTATCTCACGACTGAACTGGGCCGGCGGGCAGTGGAGTACATTCAGCGCCAAGCGGACAAACCGTTTTTCCTGTGCGTGTCATTCTCAGCGGTCCATGCACCATTACAAGTGGATCCTGAGCTCACCTTGAATCTGAGCGATGATCTTAGTGTCGAGCGCGCTCAAGTCTTATCGATGTTGGCATCCATGGATCAGGCCGTGGGCAAGGTGCTTGCTGCACTCAAAACTGCCGGGCGGGAGAAGGATACGGTAGTCGTACTCTTGTCTGACAATGGTGGAACTGAGCGGACAGGAGTGGACAACTGGGACTTGATTGGTAAGAAGGGCGAGCTGATGGAGGGGGGGGTGCGCGTCCCCATGATCCTGCGTTGGCCTGCAGGCCTTGTGGGGGACCGAGACTTCGACGCCAATGTGAGTACCCTCGACTTGGTGCCTACGGCGATTGCTGCCTGTGGCGGCACCTTGCCGGGCAATCTGGACGGAGTCGATCTAGTGCCCCACCTTCGTGACGAGCCCACGGATTCCCTCGTGCCCCACCCGGTGCTGTATTGGCGGCAAGGGGAACAGTGGGCTCTCCTGGCGGGCGATCACAAGATTGTTGATCGGGGCGCGGGCCCCTTTTACCGCAATCTCTCCCGAACCCAAGATGGGCTCCATGTGCTTGCGAACGAGGGCCTTGACCCTGAGCTCACGGCTCAGGTCGACCAATGGCTTACTGATTACGAGCTCTGGGCCAATGAAATGCGATCCCCAAAGTGGCGCAAGTACACTTTGAAGGATGAGGGTGAGTCCAACTGACCAAAGCGAAAAGGACTGCGATGGACTAGAGTCCACCCATGTCTTTACAGTCTCCAAGTGCGGGTGACCACTCAAGTCATCTATTGTGGGGAGGGGCACTCCTATTGGTGGCTGCCCCCTCTGCCTCGGCAGCCCTACAAGACCCCTTCCCTGCCGGCGGCCTCGTCCCAATGGACTCGGCGGGAAACTCCCTCAACCTAGACTTCGAACTTGGCACCCTCGAGGGCTGGACGCAAACGGGTAGTGCCTTCGAGGGCCAACCGATCAAGGGTGATACGAGCGAACCCCGCTGCGGGGCCCCCAGTTTGCACGAGGGTGAGTATTGGGTGGGAGGCTATGAGCTTCATGGCGACGGGCGCATAGGGACCTTGACCAGTACGGCATTTGAGGTGACCCACCCTTGGGCGGCCTTCCTCTTGGGCGGCGGCCGTGGTCACGACACACGTGTAGACTTCATCTTGACGGGTCAGGAAGAGCCATTCTGCACGTTTACGGGGCCGAGCCACGAGAGCATGCAGCCCTGCGTTCTCGATCTGCGCGAGCACGTGGGCCAATTCATGCGCATCCACCTCGTTGATGACAATCCCGGTGGCTGGGGCCATGTAAACTTCGACGATCTGCGGTTCTATGGAGAACGTCCTGTTTTCCCCGAGGGCCGTGAATTGTTCAGCCGTCTCGATGTGGTGAGGCATGCGGGCCTCGCCCCGCATGATGCACCTGCTGCCATGACCCTGCCTCCTGGGTTTCGCGTGGACCTAGTGGCGGGTGAGCCTGACTTGCATCAACCCATTGCCCTCACGATCGATGGGCGCGGCAGACTATGGGTAGCTGAGGCCTACTCTTACCCCAACAAACGTGCTCAAGAAGAGGCCGAAGATCGCATCTTGATCTTTGAGGACACGGACGGTGACGGACTCCACGAGACGCGCAAAGTTTTTGCGGAGAACCTCAACTTGGTGAGTGGGCTTGCTGTTGGATATGGGGGAGTCTTTGTGGGCGCGGCGCCCGAACTCCTGTTTCTCGCGGACAGCGATGGGGATGACCGCGTCGATGGAGACCCAATCGTGTTGCTCGACGGCTGGGGATACCAGGACACGCACGAAACCCTCAACGCATTCATCTGGGGCCCCGATGGATGGCTCTATGGATGTCACGGGGTCTTCACCCATTCGCGAGTCGGCCAGCCAGGTACCCCAGATGATGAACGCACCCCGCTCAATGCAGGCGTCTGGCGTTTTCACCCAAAGAGTCAGGATTTCGAGGTCTTTGCCCACGGCAGTTCAAACCCTTGGGGCGTGGACTTTGACGACGGGGGTCGTGCCTTCATTACGGCTTGTGTCATTCCACACCTCTACCTCGTTACCCAGGGGGGGCGCTATGAGCGTCAGGCTGGCCGCCATTTCAATCCATTCATCTTTGAGGATATCGAGACCATCGCCGATCACCGCCATTTTCTAGGTGAGGCTCCTCATGGGGGAAATGGGGTCTCAGAATCCGTAGGCGGAGGCCATGCACACTGCGGGGCCATGATCTATCTGGGCGATGCTTTTCCCGAGGAATTCCGAGGGGATCTACTTGTCAACAACGTGCATGGCAATCGGGTGAATCGCGAGGTTCTCGTGCCGGATGGATCCGGATTCATTGGCCAACACGGAGAGGACTTCCTCCTGGCTAACGATCGATGGTTCCGGGGGATCAACCTCAAGTATGGCCCGGACGGATCGGTGTATTTGATCGACTGGTACGATCCCCAGGCTTGCCACCACCGCGATAACGAGGTTTGGAATCGCGGCAATGGACGCCTGTACCGAATCGCGTACGGAAACCGCCCCCCGCTTGTCGTTGACCTGGATGGGGCGGATGAGGCGACCCTAGTCGAGGCATGCTTGCATGCGAATGACTGGTTCGTGCGCACATCCCGCAGGCTCCTGGCCGAGCGGGGAATCTCCGCTGAGGGTATCGATCGCCTTGAAGCCATTCTTATCGGACATCCAGATGAAGACCGGCGGCTCCGTGCATTGTGGTGCCTTCACGCAGCAGGGGCCCTGACTCCGTCCCGCCTACTTCAGCAACTGCATTCGCCCCATGAATTGATACGTGCGTGGTCCGTTCAGCTCGCTTGTGAGGGGCGCAACCCCAATGCGGAGCTGTTGGGGCGCATTACCGTGATGGGAGCCGTTGAGGAATCGCCTGTAGTGCGCCTGTACTTGGCGAGTGCATTGCAACGGCTCCCACTAGTCAAGCGGTGGGCCCTAGCTCAAGCACTCGTCTCCCATGCCGGTGATCATGACGACGCCAACATTCCCTATCTGCTCTGGTATGGGATTGAGCCCCTCGTTTCTGCGAATCCCAGTTACGCCATGAACCTCGCACGGAGTTGCCGAATACCACGGGTGAGCTCCTGGATATGGCAAAGGGCTGCTGCCCAGGACGCAACCCTTCCGGCACTGATGTCAGCGATTGCCCAAGATCCAAGTCCCGTTCGACAAGTGGGCATGCTGGATGCAGCCCTGCGTGCATTTGACTCCCGCAGTTCGGTGGCTGTCCCCGCCCACTGGCCGGAGGCCTCGACGCGCCTGTTCAGTGCAAACGATCCTCAAGTACATACACGCGCCTTGGCAGTCGCCGCGACCTTTGGCGACGCCAAGGCGTTTCCATACTTGCGCGAGCGCCTCGCAGACAAAAGCGTCGATCTCGCAGATCGGATTCAGGCACTCGATACCCTCGTGCGTGCCAAAGACTCTGGCCTAGTACCCACTTTACTAGCTCTAGTCGCAGACCCTGATCTAGCCTCCTCTGCATTGAAAGCACTGGCCGTTTTTGATCATCCTGGTATCCCTCCCGCCTTGCTTGCTGGTCTAGCGGGGCTTGCTGGGCAAGTGCGGCGAGACGCAATTAGCACACTGACCGCTCGAACTGAATGGGCCTTGGCTTTGCTCGACGCGATGCAGTTTGGCTCCGTGCCGCATTCCGATCTCGGTGCCTTTGAATTGCGAAAGTTACGTGCACTCGATGATCCGCGCGTCCGTACTCGCCTCAATGAAGTCTGGGGTGTCGTGCGCGAGAACACGGCCAGTGCTTCCGAGCAGATTGCCCGCTTGCACAGGCTCCTGAGTGACGAACGCTTGGAAGCAGCAGATCGTTCGGCTGGTCGCGTGGTCTTTGAGCAGACCTGCATGAAATGTCACACACTCTATGGCCAGGGTCAGGCCATTGGGCCCGATCTAACCGGAGCAGGTCGCTCGGACGTGGATTACCTCTTGCAAAACATGGTGGACCCCAACGCCATCATTCCTCGGGAATACCAAATGAGCGTGATTGCGACCGTCGATGGCCGCATGCTCAACGGCATTGTCCAAGCTGAAGATGACGAATCCCTGAGCCTGCAAACGGAGAATGACCTGCTCGTCTTGGCCCTTGACGAGATCGAAGCACGCAAGGAAGACTTGAATTCGATGATGCCTGAGGGCCAGTTAGACACCCTCACAGACGAGCAGATCGCCAATCTAGTGGCGTATCTGCGACATGACTCTCAGGTTCCGCTACCCGACTAGGCAATCACTCGCTACACCTTGTGGGTGCCATTGCCTGATACAGAAACCGGGTCTCCCCCTAGAGCTTGGATCGCGCCCTTGCTGGTGCTCTTGCTCGTGGCCTTGAGTACTGGATTGCGCTGGGAGCTTGCTGCGGCGAGCGGGCATTTTGACGCAGACCCAATCGGTTCAGTGCGATCCGATCCGGGATTGTTGTACTACCTGAGCGAGCGTGTAGCGTCGCAGGGCGCCGACGCCATGGGCCTGGATATGCACATCGAACATCCCGATGGAGTGCACATCGCACGCAACTATGCTCTCGGCCAGGAGGGACTCTTGGCATTTGCCAGGCGGTGGGTCGAGCCGGGCTTCCCCCTTCACCTGTTGGCATTGCGGATCATGGCGCTTGTGGCAAGCCTCTCCATTGTGAGCATGTACGGTCTGGGTCGTGAGTTGACCGGCTCGCAGCGCTGGGGGTTGATGGCTGCAGTTATCTATACCTTTCTTCCCGCCGCCTACCGATCGATTGGATTTGTCTTTGTACGTGAGGACCTGAGCCTGCCGTTCTTCGCGCTTCACCTTTGGATGGCCGCACGTGCGTTTCGTCTGCGGACACTGGCCTCTGGTTTTCTTGCAGGGCTGAGTTTGGCTGCAGCTCTGGCGACCTGGCATGCGGCAGGGTTTCTCGCGGCCGCTGAAGCTGCGGCCCTGTGGTTATGGTTTCTACGCAAGGACCGCAATCCGTTTTCTCACGCCGCCGCCCTAGCAGCGCTGGGAGTTGTGGCACTTGTATGCCTATCTGTCCCGTTCCTAAGAGCGAAAGGGGCGATCCTCTCGCCCGCCATGATTGCTTTTGGGGCACTGGCCGTTGCGGGTGTATGGCATTCGACGCCGCGAAAGGCGCGTGCCATCGCCCTGGTTAGCCTGATCGGATTGGCACTTGCAGGCCGTTGGCTTGCCCACACATTGGGTACGACCTCAGATTTTGACCACGTGCTGGGACTCATCGCGGCCAAGTTGCGCTTTCGAGGGGAACTCCCTCTTGATCCGAGCCTGCTCAGTTTTGACGTACGCATGATGTGGCAGGGCCCTTTTGCGACATTGGAGAGAGCGGCGGCGCGCCGTGAATTCGGCCCATCTTTCCTCGCGTTGCTCGTACTGCTCGTGGCAGGAGTTGTACGCTTTGTGCGTGGACGTGACGGAGACCGCCAGCAGGTACTCAGTCTGCTCCTCACTCTTCTCACAGTAGGTGCGTGGATGGTTGCGCGTATGAGCGCTGCACTCGCCCTGCTCCTGCCACCCCTCACGGCACTTTGGTTTGCACGTAAGAGCGCAAAGCGCGCTTCGGTGGGGCGGCGTGGTTTGCTTCCATTTGCTGGAGCAGGGTTCTTGATGATTCAGGTGTTCACCTGTTTTCACTGGGCGCAGCACTTGGAACTCGATTGGCACTGGCCCGTGCGGAGAGATCGGGACCGTGCCATGGTGGAGGCGATTGAAAACCATGTACCGCCTGGGGAAGCCGTTGTGGCTGATTTCATGTCTTCGACGGTGATTCTCGCCCACACCGGTCGTCCAATTGTCGTGCAGCCTAAGTGGGAAACGGCAAGCGCACGCAAGAAGGTACAGCGCCTTATTCGGGGCCTCTATGAATTGACGCCCTCTGAATTCGCCCAGCAGATGGTTGAGGAATGGCAAGCGGAGTACCTCTTGCTTGATCGTCACACGCTTCAATGGTTGAGGTCTTCGCGGTACCTCGCAGAGCTCGATCTGCAGACGGGCCAGTTACCCCAGGGAAGTTCCCTCGCTGGCCTCCTCGCTCCACTCGCTGCGGGTTCGGCGGCTCCTCAATTCGAATTGCTTTGGAGCGACGAGCCTGTAGCGGCGTTTCCAACGGGTGAGTCCTTGGATTGGTACAGGCTCTATCGTGTATTGCCGCACGATTCGGAGGATTAGGCTTCCTCGGCTCTATCCTCTAGGTCCAGTTTCGGTAGCCCCCGCGGCCATCCTTGCGTCTTGATGTGGCCATCATCGCACCACAGAAAGGTCACGCTCTTGGAGTTGGGCATATCAGGCCTTACCCAAGTCTTGAAGGGTAGTGTGTGCCGATTGAGTTCATCTAAACAGGTACGCCACTCCCTGTCGCTGATATCAAGTTCTGCACTGTGGCCATGCCTTCCTATGGGTTGAAAGCGGTAGAGGTGCCATCCGTGGAGGCGAGCTCCGCTTGCCTTGTACCCTTCGATCCACGCCCCGATCTGCGCCAACTGAGTTAGGTTTTCTTTGGTGACGACGGTTGATAGGGTGACTTCACGGCTATGGAATCTCAGTAGTTCGAGAGTGTCCAGCACCCGTGCATGGTGAGAACCCTTGGAACGAAAGCGAGCACGGTCGTGAGAGGCTGCGGTGCCCGCCTCAAGCGGAAGGATGAAGCGTCCGATGGACTCACAGGTAGCCAATCCCTGGTTGAGGCCTGTCGCATTGGTACATACCTGCACAAGAAGGCCTTGGGCGTGTGCATGGGCTGCTAGATTCTTGATGCCATGGGGCCACAAGAGCGGTTCGCCCCCCCCGAGTACGACTGATTGAAAACCATGGGCAGCAAGTTGTTCGACAAGCCAACGAGCCGTCGATAGGGGCATGACATCAAAGACTGCTTCACTGGCACAGAACCTGCAGGCCATGTCGCACTCGGGCGTGAGAAACACGCTACCAATCGTGCGCTTGATTCGCTGCCCCTTCTTCGATGTGTTCATGGATGATGGTCTTACTGTGTCCCCGTTTGGATCGGTTGGGTTCTCCTGTGCTCGCATTAGATCAGGAGAGCCTTTGGGCGGGGCAGTGGAGCAAGAGAAGGCGATGTCCAAAGCGTGCGCGCGGGAATCGGGTGAGCTCTTGATCAGCACGTGTACCAATCAGTCCGCTGAGCACGTCATGGGCCTGTTCCGGTGAATCAAACTCGATAGCCGTTTCTGCTTCCCCGCGGATTTCAAAGCCCAATTCCAGTAGTCCGCTGACTTCCGAGTTTTCCATTCGTCCTCCCCGGCCTCGCAAATGTTGTATCTCGCTATCCCAGTGATTCTCGATGGCCCATAATCCTGCCGTGGGATGGGGCCTCAAGAGTGCCCCAAGGCGTTTGAGCCCAGCGGGCCGCTCTGAATGGCTCAAATAAGCGAAAACCCAACCACCGATAATGGCGTCGACGCAGGCTCCCTGAAATGGCGGATGCAGAGCATCACCTACAATGACCCCTGGAACTCTTGGCTTGGCTTGCCCATGCGCTGCAGCGGTCCAAGCTCGCTCAAGCCCTATGACGCAATGGGCATGCGTGACCAAGAGTTCGGTGAGTATGCCCGTGCCGCATCCCACTTCCAGTACGGTCTTGCCGGACAATTGGGCCTGGACCAGCAATGCCTTGGTGGCGACTTGGTCGCGATCTTCTGCGGCTCGAAATCGATCAAATAGGCCCGGGTTGGTCCCCATCACACGATTCCAATGCTCGCCCATTGGTTGAGCTTAGCCGATCACTGTGGGTGGGAGGCTCCTAGGGCCGTAATCCATCGTCAGTTTCGCCGTCATCTTCGCCCTTGCCCTGATCTCCTCCCTCACCACCTCGGCCGCGTCGCCAATCTCGGCGACCGTTCTCCCCACCAGAGCCAGGTCTCCGATCGCGTCCGCCAAATCCACGACCCTCACCTGACCTTCGGAAACCGCGGTTGCGCGAGGACTTTTCACGCTGGATCGGTTCGAGGCCTAACGCCTCTCGAATACCGTCTTCAAGGGCATCGGGGTCAAAGCCCATGGGGCCCTGAGCTCCGGCAAACGCAATCTTCCCGTCCTTGCCCACGAGGAACAATCGATCTGGGAATGCGGCGTAGGCCTGACACGTACTGTCGCTCATGTCGTCGAGAAGCATCGTCATGGGCGACATATCGAGAGTCCCGGCGCAGCGCTTGGCGACGGCCTTGCGCTCGTCGGCGGTAATGGGCTCTTCAACGATTGGGCTGCCTGGCCTGTCATTGGGCATGGCCCCATCGAGGGCATGGGCTTCCCGGATATACACCACCAGAAACTCTACGTCCTTGCTGTATTGCTTATAGAGTTCCTGGAGCCGACCGACCGATCGGCAGAAGGGGGGTCATGTGTAAGATCCAAAGATCAGGGCTACGGGCTTCTTGTCTTTGAAGTCCGACAAGCGAATGGGCTTGGGCTTGGTAACGGTTTCCTTTCGCGCAGGCTTTTTGGCTTGTTGTTTGCGACTGAGTTCTTCCGCCTTTGGCGCAGGCTCTAGGGGATGGAGTTTGAAATCAGGTGCCAGCTCTCCCACGGCGGGCACCTTGCCACGCTCCATGCGGGGCCGCTCGCGCTTGAGATTCTCAAGGTCTTGGGCGGTGAGCTTGCCATCGCCATTCGTGTCGAGTCGTTGAAAGGTATCCGTGCCGCGCTTGTACTCCTCGAGGGTGATGGCACCATCCTGATTGGAGTCGTACTTCTTGGAGAGAAACTCCCAACTGGACTTGCTGGATTCCTCGAGGGGCTTGTCTTGGGCAAGGGCGGTGCTGCAAATCAATGCGGCCGCGAAAAGGAAAGGGTGTTGTTTCATGGGAGTTGACTAGCGGGTAAGCAGAACCTGATGACCAGTCTAGGGGGGCTAAGGGAGGGCAGGATCCTTCGAGTAGGCTGATGGAGCCAGTGCACCGACTAGTGTTGGGAAGTCATGGGTTGGGCAGGGGGCTTGCAGTAGAGGTCCCGTGGCAGGGTCAGGAGGTCCCAAGTGATAGAAAACGGGAGATCCACCACGAAGAGCGGAATCGCGAAAGGTGAATAGAGGAAGTCGAATGCATTGGGGTCTCGGTCTTCCGGTGGACCGCTCATCGCTTGACCCATCATGGAGAGGTCGGCCCATGTGGCGGCCATCGGGGTAGTAGGTCCCTGGTCGTACTTGGCCATGGCCGCACAGCCGGTGAGAGCCCAGGCCGTGACGATCAGGGCTAGGAGAGGGGAGGCAACTTTCATGGGTGGGCAAGGATAGCACCACGGCGACCCACCTAGGCGGCACTCATTCGAGGCCCCTGCGAGCAAATGTGCGGTGCTCGTGATGGGAACCGACTGTGCAGCATGCCAGGTTTCTTATCCATTGCCCCGTTCCCGGGCTTCATTCAGGGGGGCCGATGGGTAGCTGTTTGGATGATCGGGCACAGGTCATACTGGACTGAGCCGGATAGCTCCTTGGCTGCCATCCGGGCGCTTGATGTTCCCGATGGGAATATCCACTGCCTTCGATAAGGGTTGTGTTATGTGCCTCCGGCGCACCATGGGGCCGTTATCATGGGGCCCTGAAACACCTGCCCCTGTGACTCTCAATCTGCCCTACTCATCGTCTTCATGCTGCTCAACACTCTCACCCTCACCGCGGCACTTCTCGCCCTTGAAGTTCCCACTCCTGCTCCGGCACTAGGCTCAGATCTCGATCGTGCCCTCAAGACGATCGATGTGACCGAGATTTCGGCGGATATCCACTTCCTAGCCTGTGACGAACTCGGTGGACGGGATTCACCTTCAACAGGTCAACGCATCGCTGCGCGCTACATCCGTTCACGCCTTGTGCGGTTGGGGATTCAGCCCGGAGCACAAGATGGCTATTTCTATGATTACTCCCTCGCTCAATACGGATTGAATGAAGAGGCGACTTACATGAGGGTGGGTGGAAAGGACGCTCAACGACTGGAGTTTGCGAAGGACTATTACGTTTCGATGAGCTCACGGGGTGCACGCAAGGCGGCGGGTCCCATGGTGTACCTCGGTGAGTTTGAAGAAGGGGATGTGGCTGATGAAGTCCTCAAGGGTGCTTTTGGTGTGTTAGAGCCAGGTGCGCGGCTTTCGCGTAAACGCACCCGTTATGCAGAAGAGAAAGGCCTTCTCGGGTTGGTGATTCCATTTGATTCAGAGTCCCTAAAGACATCGAGTGAGATGTTTGGCCGTTGGGCCGAACTTTCACGTAAGCCTAGCCGCGGCCAGCCACGCACCTATGGAGTGCCCGCTCTCTATCTCACCGAGGGTGTCGGGGAGGAGTGGTTTGCCAAGGGCGCTCCCAAAGTGGGTTCGCTCATCGGCGGAGAGTTGGAAGAGTCGTACGGCTCCGAGCCGCTCGACGGCATTGCGCTTGAAAACGTCTGCGGGCTCTGGCCTGGTTCTGACCGCAAACTGCGGGAAGAAGTCATTATCATCTCCGCCCATTACGACCATGTGGGCCAACGAGAGAATGGGGACATCTATAACGGCGCCGACGACAACGCTTCTGGAACCACGGGCTTGATGGCGATTGCAGAGGCCTTGACCCAGTATGGCCCCATGCGCCGCACGGTCTTGCTGATGTGGGTTTCTGCAGAGGAAAAAGGCCTGCTCGGGTCTCGCGCTTGGACCCTGGACCCGTGGCTGCCCGAGGGGATGCGTCCGTTTTGTAACATCAATATCGATATGATCGGGCGCAATGCCAGTGATGCCATAGGAGTGACTCCCACGGCCAAACATCCCGAGTACAACCGGCTGACCCAATTAGTGGAGAAGCACTGCGGTAAGGAGGGATTCACTAAGCTCAACAATGCGGATGCCTATTGGAGCCGCAGTGACCACGCGAACTTCGCCAAGAACCTCAAGATCCCCGTGGCTTTCTTGTTCTCGGATGTGCATGAGGACTACCACAAGCCAACCGACACCCCAGAGAAGATTGACTGTGACAAGTTGAGCCGCGTGGCCCGTCTGGTGGTTCGCATTCTCGACGATCTTCAGGACGCCGAGCTAGATCTGCGCAAGACGAAATAGGCCGTGCGGCAGCCGACTGGACGGCATGTATCCATCACTTGCGGTCTAATTGGTGTCTAGGTAAGGCCGTGGGGCCTCGTTTCATACAGACGGAGTGAATCTAGCTTGTCTGGAATTGAAGCCCATGTTATCCACCAATCGTGGTGTATTTGATGGTCACATAAGGGACTATCCGAGGATAGATCGCAATTTGCTGGGGGAGATGTTGGCGCCGCACAGGATGACGCCAGCTCGGGTCTTGCTGGAGGGATCAAGCTCCCTGCGGGCCACTGCCAGGGCGACAGCGGCTGCGCCCTCGATGAGAATGCGGTGGTTCTCGAGGGCCCAGAGAATGGCCCCTGCGATTTCCGCCTCAGAGACGAGGGCGAACCGGTCCACGTATTGCTGGCACAGGGCTAAGGTCACCGTGTCCTGCTCTAGGCTGCCTGCCGTCCCATCTGAGAGAGTTGGGACGAAGGGCACGTCAATGATCGATCCTGCAGAAACCGAGCGTGCCATCACATCTGAAAGCTCGGGCGAGCATCCGACCACTTCGATTGAGCGGCCTTGATCCTTGAGATGTGCACCGACTCCGGCAATCAAGCCCCCACCCCCCACGGCCACGTAGACGCGTTCTAACTCGGGTGCTTGCTCGTTGAGCTCAACTGCGAGGGACCCCTGACCCGCCGCGACGTGGAGGTCGTTGTATGGAGAGATGTAAGTCATCCCATGCCTCTCGGCATGGGATCGAGCACGCAGTTCACTGTCGAGGCAGTCCGCACCCTCCAGAATCAATTCGGCGCCCCGGCTTGCTATGCCGGACAGCTTGCTGGGGTCGGTATCGGAAGGGGCGAACACCAAGCACGGGGAATCCAGTTGCTGGCTAGCGTGGGCCGCTGCCGCCCCGTGGTTTCCTGTCGAGGCAACGACGACCCCTGCCCGAAGCTGCTCCTCGTCGAGGGTCAGGAGCTTGTTGGTGGCACCGCGGACCTTGAACGAGCCCGTGATCTGGAATTGCTCGAGCTTGAGTAGCCCTCCCCGACCGAGGCCCGGGCTGGGTTCAGTTGGGGTGCGGCGAATGTGTGGCCGGATTCGTTGAGCGGCATCTAGAACGAGTGTTGGAAACTGTTCAATCAAAGACTGGCCGCTCATCGTTGAAGATTGCTGGGTTGGCTGGTCGGCATGGCAGGAGATGGGTGGCCGGATGGCCATGGGCTGGTCCAGTATACCGATTGAGGTGAAGCTCTCCTTGGCTTGCACGATCCAGACCCTTGTGGACATCGGCAACCACTTTCGCTCGCTCGCGGGCTGCGTTCCCAGCAAAAAAATGGAGGCGGCTGATCAAGGAGATCAGCCGCCTCACACCGCTCCTATCGGCTGCGGGACCCGGGCCTGCCACCCGTGAGGGGTGGCGTGGGGATGGGGTAGGCCTGGGAGGCGCGCCGAACAGCTGATTGCCCGGGCGGGGGCTATCCAACTGGTGTACCCAAGCCCTCCGGGGTCGGGCGGAGGACGAGGACGGATTGCGGTTTCAAAGTGTTCGGCAGTGCGGGTGTGGAGCCCTCAGGGGGTGCCGGGGGTCCACGCCGAACGCCGATGACCACACTATATAGGTCCCTCCCGCAGTGTCAACACAAAATATAGTGGTAGTTTGGGATTCTGGGACCATCGGTGGGCCTCGGACGGAATGCCCTAGAGGTCTAGAGCCCTCGACTACGGAACCTCTGCGGCTGGCCAGATGGGACCCGGTCGGGGGCTCGGGTGGGCCGGACGATGTGCGACCCATTCTGAGCAGGGGCGGGCCCGCCCATAGGGCAAGCAGTGCCCAGCACGGACCCATTGACCAGCGTATTGCTAGAATTGGGGGGCCCCTCAATCATTGCCCAGCCTAATACTCTGTTTTTGGCCTAGCTTCTCATGCACCTACGATTGAATCTGCTAGTTCCCAGCGTACTCCTTTTGATGACCGCTTCGGTCTTGGCTGCCCAGGGGGAGCCGACTCGGAGCGAAGTTCCGCGCGCTGGAGCTCAGCTCCTTGAGGCGACACGAGTGTTCGGAGCCAGCGGGGGTGAAATCGTGCCCGTCGGATTGCCTGACTCGATTCCCCAACGCGCGCCGGTGAATCTTGTGGTTGCGCTGGAGCGGAATGGCCAGCCGGTTTCCCTCTCCCTTGTGCGGACCCCGGTGCGTGCCCAAGGCTTCAAGTTGTTGGCTCCGGATTCAGAGGGTCGCTTGGAAGAGGGGGCGGCAGAGCCTGAAGCGACGTACAGCGGTGTCGTTGTCGGAGACCCTCTGAGTAGTGTGGGCGCGAGCTTTGGCCGGGAGGGGCTCACAGCAGTGGTGGCAACTCCAACTGAAACCTGGCGCATCCTTCCCCTACGGCGGATCGACACACAGGCCGAGCGGGCTCTGCATTTCGTGGGACCCATGAGGGAATCACTCGTGGGCGTTCCCTCTTGTGGAATGGGGCTCACGGGTACATCGACAGGACGGGGTGGGGGAGGATCGGGTCATGGGCCCGTGGTGGGAGGACCGCACACCGCTACCTCGCCTGGTGGAGCCGACAAGGTGCGCTGCATTACCCAAGCAGACATCGCGTTCGACTGCGACTACGAATACTTCCTAGCGCAGGGGGGCACGGTGGCTGGAACGGTCGCCACCGTGCAGTCTTATCTTGCCTTGAACAACACGATGTATGCGAGGGATGTAATGATCCGCCATCGGCTCACGGCGCTCGTTGTGCGTACGGCACCCTTCTACAACCCTGTCGATGGCGGCGACTTGCTCAATCTGTTCCGGACTGAGTGGAACACCAATCAGGCTGGTATCGATAGAGACCTTGCTCACCTGATGACGGGCAAGCCGGGTAGCTTGATCCAGTATGGCGGACTCGCTTGGGTTGGTGTGGTTTGCAATGTTGGACTCGCCTACGGGTGGTCCATGGATAGCGCCGGGATTGTGGCTCATGAAACAGGCCACAACTGGGGTGCGGGCCACTGTCACGACACCTCTCCTTGCAACAACATGTGTGGTGCCTGTTTGTGGGTGGGCCCGAATACACGAGACATCATTCTTGCATACAAAGAAGGTGTCAGCTGTTTTTGGGATCGCAGTGGTTTCGAGGAACCCGTGCCCCCCTACATCTATCCCCATAGTGCGACCCTGGAAAAGGAAAAGATGGTCAAGCAGCCCACGCCGTTCGATGTGCTCGGCAAAGCTGAGGATGCCAATTGCGATCCGGTGAGCCTGCAGTCCTTTGATGCCACGAGTCAACTTGGGGTCCCCATCGTGCTTTCAGTGGGGACGGGCCCTGATGGTCGGGATGAGTTGCTGTATTCCCCAGTAGCTCCTGTTCTTGGGCAGGATTCATTCACTTTTACCGCAGGTGACCCCACGGGTCTGACGAGTGTGGGGACCGTGTCCATCTCCATTCCCGAGCGTCCCCTGGAGGCCTACTGGCCGTTGACTGAAGGGGCGGGCGAGACCGCTGCGGACGCCACCGGACACGGCCACGCAGGTGCCGTGAGAGGCCAACCCGTTTGGTCGAACGGACCTTTTGGGGGTGCGATCACCTTTGATGGCGTGGACGACCATGTGAAGGTCAGTTCGGTGGGGGTGCACGGGGATCAGGTAACTCTGAGTACTTGGTTACGGCGTAGCCCTGGTCAGGTGGACTATGCCGGACTCATCCACACGTTGGACAATGGTGAGGATGCGGGGCTCTTGATGGGTGCTAACGGGGAGTTGCGTTATGTATGGGCGGGTGATGCGGTGACTAGCGGCTGGAATTCGGGAATCGTAGTTCCCCTGAACCAGTGGGTCCTCGCCACTCTTGTCGTGCGTGATCAGCGTGCGGTCATGTACCTGCACGACGGAACCAACCTCTCGAAGTCCGTACACAAGTATTCTCACTTGCCACAGACCTTTGCAGGCTTGACCTATCTTGGCTGGAACTCGACCGATGAGACCAAGCGCTTCAGGGGTGATCTAGCGGACGTGCGTATTTATGGCCGGGCCCTGAGCGAGACGGATGTCGTCAATCTAGCCCTGCTCGGTGGTCAAGCGGAAGCTCCAGAGCCTCGGGACATGGGCCAGATCGGCGGGCCGGTACTCACTTGGACTGGGGGAGTGGGGGCCATCAGTCACCATGTATACCTAGGTACGGACTTTGATGCCGTGCGCACTGCGGACACCACTTCGCCCGAGTACCAAGGCAGTGTGGCGGTAAGTTCATTTTCGGCCTCAAATCTTAGTTCGGGCTCCACTTACTACTGGCGGGTGGATGAGGAGAACTGGGGCCAAGTCGTGAAGGGTCGCACCTGGATCGTCAAGGCGCCCCGCTTTCATCATTGGAAGCTCGATGAGATGACGGGCACCGTGGCGGTGGACTCAGGTGAAAGCGAAGATGGAGGTTACCTCGCTGGATTCACCCTTGGCATGCCCGGTGCGACTCCGAAGACCGGTACCGCCGTATACATGGATGGCAACAAGGGCCGCATGCGGATCGGCCCTCTCAACCTGAATGACAATCACGCCACGCTGAGTGCGTGGATCAAGCGGGATGGAGATCAGAGCCAGTGGGCCGGATTGATCTTCAGCCGCGGGGGCAACACTTTGGCCGGCATGAGCCTTGGGCTAAGCCATGAATTGCGCTGCCAGTGGGATGGCAGTGGAGCGGAGTGGAACTCACAACTCACCGTCCCCGATGATCAATGGGTCTTTGTGGCTATGGTCGTTGAGCCCCAGCAAGTGACCCTTTATATGGGGGACACCGCTGGGCTCCTGAAGAGCACCACACGGCCCGTGGCTCAGAGCCCAGAGGAATTCGACTCGTCCACACAAGTCGGCCGCGACAGCAGCGGCAGCCGGGCATTCAAAGGCACGATGGATGATGTTCGCTTCATTCGCGGGTCCTTGTCGGCGAAGCAGGTACTCTCCTTGTATCAGGCCAGTCTATAGACCCAAGCCAGATGGGGCCCCAGGGAGGTGAGGGGGCCGATCTAGGTCCAGAACTCTAGGCTGGGTAATCCTGTGCGATGTAGTCTTCGAGTTGATGAATCGCTTGGTCTTGCAAGTTGATGATCCAATTCACGAGATCGCCAAGTGACACGACGGCAATGACCTTGCCCTCATCCAGAACCGGCAGGTGGCGGCAGCGTCGATGATTCATGTACTGCATGCACTTGGACACGGAATCCTGCGGAGTCACTGTGATGATCTTCTCGGACATGATCTCACACACCTTCATGTCTTGGGAGGAGCGCCCCGCAAGGGCCACCTTGCGGGCGTAATCGCGCTCTGAAATGATGCCGACCAGTGCATCGCCCTCCATGACGAGAAGTGCGCCGACGTGTTTTTCCGCCATCATCTCCAGAGCATCTAGTATTGTCTGTTGCGCGCCGACGGCGTGAACGGCGTTCCCTTTCTTGTCAATGATCGCCTCAATGGAGCCATCTAGATTCATGGGTGGAGTCCTCTGGGTTGTGAGAAGGGCGCGGTGGCCAAGGGCGTGCTGCCCCCGACCTTATGAATCGCCTTGGCGCCGCGCCCAGGCTCATCGACTCACCGCCACCATTCGATCATGCCTCCTAGGACCGGAATTGTGCAAGGATTGGATTCGAATCTGAGATCCATCCCCCCTTTCAAGGTGCCTAGGAGCATGCAACCCAACCCTCACCTGATTGTCACTTCACATGCCGGGTACGAACTCTCTGATGAGGTCCGCAAAGAGGGGGGTGAATTGATCTTGGCCCCAACCCTCCTTGATGTGGTCTCCATTGCCGTACCAGTCCAGGGTGATCGCACGATTGCGTGAAAGGTCGACGATGGGCACTCCCTTTTCGGAGAGGTAGGCTTCCAGGGCATGGTTATAGGCTGAGAGGTCGCCCTTTGACCATTCGGGAAGGGATGTGGGGTCGATATCGGCCTGGGCCCAGCGGCGGGGGCGCATACGAACCAGCACGAGCTGCATGCCATTGCCCCGAACGAGATCAATCATGTGCGGCAAGAAAGATTGCTCGACCCGTTGGCTGAACCTGAAGTGCTCCTTTGGAATCTCAATGTCCGCATCCAGTTGTGCCCGGCTGAGGAGTGCTTGGCTCTTCTGGTCATCGGCGAAGGACTGGTTGACGGCCCGGGTGATGCGCCCTCTCCCCAACCCCAGGATTGCCCCCGTCAGTTTGTATTTGAAGAACTCCTCCGATGAAGTCCGTAAGGACTCGCGGCGCTTGACGAAGCCAGCGTGCTCGGTCACCCATAGGGTGATTGGGTTTGCATTTGGAAGGTAGGCAAGCCGGTCGAGCAGAGGCTCGTTGGGTTCGACGAAATAATCAAGCCGGCGTTTGTAGTTGCCAGTGGTGTGATGGGTGGGTTCTGTCAGGTAAGTATCGCGGAATCCAACCACGACGACTTCTGGCTGTGGGTCGGCGGGTAGGACCAGGTTCTTGATCACGACATACCACAGCGCCGAAAACGACCCTGGCAGAGTTAGTCGCAGGGTGGAGCAGCCGAGAAGTCGACTGAGCTCGTCATTCTTGAAGCTTGTGCCAAGAACAGAATTGCCAACGAAGACCATGCGGGGGCGCACCTTGGCAAGATCACGCTTGTAATTGAGTTTCTTGCCATCTCGAATCGTGGGCAGGGCTAGGGCCGGATCGTGCACCACTAGACCTTGACCTGCCGGACCGCCGATCAGGAGAGCGCCGGCCACCGCAAGAAGCGCACCGGTCAAGACGCGCGCCCAGTATGGGATGGGATTGAATGGGGCCACGATCTAGAACCTGAAGTAGATGAAGTCCACGTTTCCGTCGTGGGCAAACACGATCATCGAGAGCAACCCGGCTGTGTAGAAAGCTGATCTCAGTGCAGGGCGCGCCCCCTCCAAGCGTTCAATGAGGCCAAGGCCAATCAAAGGAAGTGAGTAGAGGGCCAGCAGGGCGAGGGTGTAGATTGCCGTGACGAGGCTGGGTCCCTCGAAGCCCCACGTCAAATGGCTTACAGCATGGGTGAGCCAGGCCATGTTGGGGGTTCGAAAGAGCAACCAGCCAATGAGGGTCCAGCTGAACATCAGTGCCCACGCTGCTAAGTGCGAGCTTCGGCTTGAGGGTATCCAGCGCTTACCTCGAGTGGCGACTCGATAGCCAAAGACAAGCAAAGCGTGATAGATCCCCCACAGGACGAAGTTCCACGCAGCCCCGTGCCAAAGGCCGCTCAATCCCATGGCGATCAGCAAGACTGCCAGCATGCGAGCTTGGCTCCCTTGCCGCGACCCCCCCATTGGGATGTATAGGTAATCTCGGATCCAACTGGAGAGTGAGATGTGCCAGCGGCTCCAAAAATCATTCGGAGTGATGGCTAGATATGGAGAGCGAAAGTTCTCCATCAACTCAAAGCCGAGTAGCCGTGCAACCCCTCGCGCGATGTCGGTATATGCAGAAAAATCGGCGTAGATCTGAACGGCAAAGGCTAGCGTTCCCACGAACAACAACGAGAAGCTCGGTGTATCTAGCATGAAAATCTCGTCCACATAGACGGAGACATTGTCTGCGACCACTGTCTTCTTGAGGTAACCACCGAGGATGAGGGGCCAGGCAGAGACAAACCTTTCTGGGTTCCAGCTGCGGGTCTTCTCTACTTGTGGAAGGAAGGTGACGGCACGCTCGATCGGGCCTGCAACCAGCTGGGGAAAAAAGCTCACGAAGACTGCGAAGTCGAGCAGATTGTGGCGAGCTTGAATCCGGCCACGGTAGACATCGATGGTGTAGCTAAGCGTCTGGAAGGTGTAGAAGGAAATCCCTACGGGGAGAAAGATGCGCAGCGTGGGTAGGGGCAAGTCCCAGCCTAGGGAGGCAGCGACGCTGGCCACATTGGTGATGAAGAAATTGAAGTACTTGAACGTAGCCAGCATTCCCAGGTTGACTCCAAGGCTGGCGAGGAGGGCCCTGCGCTTCAGCTCGGGTCGGGTCTCCATCGTGAGCCCACACCGGAAGTCCACGAGGGTGGAGACTGCGATCAGGATGCAAAACCAAGGATGCACCCATCCGTAGAACACATAGCTCGCACATAGCAGGAGCCCATTCTGGGTTCTGCGGTCTCGGATCAACCAGTAGAGCCCCAGCACGATGGTCAAGAACCACAGGAATGTCGTGCTGGTGAAGATCATTGTGGAGAGGTTCGGGGGCACCCTATCGGTGATTCACACCCTGTTCATCGGGAGGGGTAACCATCGGCGCTTTGGCGGGCACTCTGTATAGAGCAGTTCGTTTGGAGAGGGGGTCAGGGAGGCGTGAGGGGAGGCAGCTTGCTGAAGACCCGGGGGTTGTGGCTGAGTGTTCTCGACTGTTCACCCTCAGTGATGCGTCGCGAATTGGGCCAGGGGGGCTTGTGGGGATAGAACCGGCCCTTTTTTCTCTCCCGTGGCGTCCATTTTGGGGGGGCACCACGCGGTGCACTTGCCGATTATCAATGGATGAGCAGTGGAGCAAATGTGGCCCTCAGTGCCCCAATACCCCATTCAGACCAGCCTAGGTTTGGAATCTCTTGGGTCCTCGGGCCATTTGACCCCATTGCTGACCCGCGTGTATCACTGCGAAAACCCAAACCCAGGGCCATTCTCCGCCAGCGTCCCGATAATGGGGGATTCTTGGATGAACCCTTGCTGTTGGTCGACGGCTCATGGCCGCTCAGTGTGCTCTCAGTGCACGCCTGTCCCACTCAAGGAATTCAGAATCCATGACCCCTCCCAACACCCCCTCCCAAGAGAAGCGAGACCAGCAGCGGCTGTTGGAGGCCTTTTCTCGTCTTGACCGGCACGCCCTAGGCTTAGGCTGCGGCGTTTTCGCTGCCCTAGCGATCTTCCTGATGACGGCGGCCATGACATTGAAGGGGCCTGTACCGTGCATGGCCTGCCTAGATTCAACGGGCGGATTACACCGAGGGCCACACCTAGAGCTCTTGGCGTTTTTCCTCCCTGGTTATTCCGTTGGAATTGCGGGGGCCTTTGTTGGATTGCTATGGGGTCTAGTCTTGGGCTATGCGGGCGGATTTCTCCTTGCCACGATTCTCAATCTGCATCACTCCATCTACCTGCGAGTCATTGAGCGCCGCTTCCGCCACGAGGGATTGACCAATGTCTGAGTCCTCACAAGGCTTGGTGGGCACCCTCGCTCGCATGAATGCAATGGCCCTAGCGTCGAGCACGGCAGCCATGGCGAGTCTTGCTCTTTTTGGGGTGACCGTTCTTGTTATGGCGTTGGGCGACGGATCGCCTTACCACCTAAGCCTCTTTGTACAGTTCATTCCAGGCTATGAGGTCACACTCTCAGGGGCGCTACTAGGCGGACTCTGGGCCGGTACTCTGAGTTTTGCGAGTACCGCTCCAGTAGCCTTTTTTTACTACCGGAGTCTGCTCTCCAAGATCTCGAACTCGGAGACTGCTCCTAGCGGGGAGTCACTTCAGCATAGCGTCGCAAGACTCAAGAAGCGGGAGTTTGCTCTAGCGGTGGGGCTTCTTCTTGGAACAGCTCTGTTCATAGCGACAGGTGTTCTCATCGTTACACACGTCCCAGGTAAACCGCTTGGGCCACATCTCAAACTCATCGGGCACTTCCTGCCGGGTTACCAAATCACCTGGGGCGGCGGAGCCCTAGGCTTTGTGTATCTCACAGTGTTCGGTGGAGGCGTCGCGTTCTGTATCGCTGCGTTTTATAACCGGCTTGTTCAAGCCAGTGAGTCTCTCCGTGACTGATTCAGCCAATTCCAGCCCAGCCGATGCGCAAGGTCGCGGTTCTGCTAGGGACATGCACGTAGCCATCTTGGGTGCGGGCCCAGCCGGACTTGCCGCCGGGCACTATCTCGCCTCCAGGAATGTGCCCCTGAAAGTTCTTGAGCTTCAGGATTATGCAGGGGGACTTTGCTTGACCATCGAACAGGATGGGTTCAAGTTCGACCTCGGTGGCCATCGGTGGTTCACGAAAAACCAGGAGCTTCACGAGTGGTTTCTCAAGCTCATGGAAGGAGAGCTGGTCACAGTCCAGCGAACAAGCCGTATCTACTTCGCGGGCAGTTACTACAACTATCCGATCTCGATCAAGAACGTCCTAGGCAATGCGGGGATCTTCACCAGTATCCATGCTGTACTGAGCTACTGCCGGGCAGCGGCAGCCGATCTCATGAGCGATAAGGAGCCCACTAATCTGCGTGAGGCCTTTGTCTCTCAGTTTGGAGAGAAGCTCTTTGACATGTTCTTCCGTCGCTACACCGAAAAGGTCTGGGGTTGCCCCTGTGAGGAGATCAGCGCTGATTGGGTATCTCAGCGAAGTAAGGGACTCTCAATCCTCACAACCATCAAGGACGCCATTATCAAGAGCCGGAACGTGGCTAGCCTCGTGGACGAATTCGTGTATCCCCGGGATGGGTTCCAGCGTATCTGCCTGCGCATGGCTGAGGACATTGAGGCCGGGTCGGGAGACGTACTGCTCTCGTCCCCCGTGAAACGCATTGTCTACAACGGCCCCCATGATTTCACCCTGACCTACGACACTCCCGATGGAGATCAGGTCATCGAGGCAACGGATGTGATTTCCACGATTCCGGCGACCAAGTTAGTGCAGATGATCGAGCCCGCGTGCCCGCAGGCTGTCGTGGATGCAGCTCAGTCTCTGACTTTCCGGGACCTGATTACAGCAACGGTCCTGCTCAAGAAGCCTCAGGTGACCTCAGATACATGGCTCTATGTACACGACGAGGACCTCCTCTTTGCGCGGATTCACGAGCCGAAGAACTGGAGCACAGCCATGGTGCCAGGCCCTGAATACACATCCGTCGTGTGTGAGTGCTTCTGCTCTCGGGGGGATGAAATCTGGGAACTCAGCGATGAGCAGATCCGAGCTCGAGTCGTCGAAGATCTGGTCGAGCGCCTGAAGTTTGTGGAGCCCGATGAGGTGCTCGATGTGTGCATTGTCAGAACCTGCGATGCCTATCCAGTCTATGATCTTGAGTACCGAGAGAAGGTCCAGCAGATCTACGCGTTTGTGAATCAGCACGAGGGGCTAAACCTAGTAGGCCGTGGTGGAACTTTCCGCTACAACAACGCGGACCACTCTGTGGAGATGGGACAACTCCTTGCGAAGCGGTTGCTAGGCGAGGATATTGACCACATGAGCGTCAACACGGCCAAGGAGTACCATGAAGAGATCCGCAATGTGCTCCGCAAGGTCGAAGATGAAGACTCCGGTCCGAGTGCCAATGCTGGCTAATGGCTGACGAGCATCCATGACCCATACGGGGGGCCCATGAAGCTGTGCATGGTGACGACCTTCTACCCGCCCTACAGCTTTGGGGGCGATGGGGTCTTTGTGCAACAGCTCGCCCGCGACTTGGTGCAGGCGGGCCATGAGGTGCATGTGATCCACTGCACTGACGCTTGGCGCACGGTCTCTGGGCGCTCGGAGCTAGACGTGAATCACCAAGGTGAATCCGATGATGGGGTCATCGTTCACTCCTTAGAGTCTAGGATCGGTCGCCTCTCTGCCCTTATCACCCAACAAACGGGCCGGCCAGGGCCCAAGCGAAGACATATTTCAGATGTCCTAGCACAAGGATTTGATGTGGTGAATTTCCACAACATCTCATTGGTCGGGGGGCCCGGTGTCCTGGGGATGGGCAAAGCACCGCGAATCTTCACCCTTCACGAGCACTGGTGGGTCTGCCCGACGCACATCCTGCACAAGTACACCGGAGAACTGTGTGAGGAGGCGGCTTGTCTTCGTTGCACCCTTGCTCACGGAACGCCACCGCAGGCTTGGAGGGCTTCAAAGAAGTGGATGGCCCACTGCCTCAAGAATGTAGATCTCATTCTCAGCCCCAGCGAGTTTACGGCAGAGAGGCACCGCCGCTGGATGCAAGCCGCAGAGGTGGATGTTGCCCTCAAGATCTTGCCCGAGTACACCGTGCCCTTGGAACCCCCTGGCGCATTGGAAGTGGATCTTCCCGATCGGTTCTTCCTTTATGTGGGGCGCCTGTCTCGGGCCAAGGGTGTCGATTCAATGCTGGCCGCCTTTGCCCAGCGTCCGGACTATCCCCTTGTGGTGGTGGGTGAGAGCGATGATGGCCGCCCCTTGCCCCCCGATCAGAGTAACGTGCGCTTCGTCGGGCGGGTCGAGCGGAAGCAGTTGGGTGATTACTACGAGAAGGCCCAGGCTCTCGTCTTCCCCTCCTTGTGTGCCGAGACTTTTGGACTCACGGCAGTCGAGTCTCTGTCCTGCGGTACCCCAGTCATCGCACGTGCCAGTGGAGGAGTAGCCGATACGATCAACCCCGAGGTGGGTGTGCTATACGAGCAAGAGTCTGGTCTACTCGATGCCCTAGATCAGTTCTGGCTCAATCCGAGTCTCTCCGAGGGTTTGCGCTCTGCATGCTTGGCTCGATATGCGAGTCGCTACACCCGCGAAACCTACTTGGAGAGTTATTTGTCGATTATTCGCCAGCTACCTCACAATTAGCCGCTTCACGCACCGGGTTTGGGCGCAAACCCCAAACGTGCCTCAACTTGGCAATACAAGAAGCAGACGACGCTGTAGTGGTAGTACAGTTGGTGCAGAAACAGGCCTGCTAGCATGTGCAGGGCACCATTGCGGCGCCCGATCAAGCGGAAGAACTGTTGATTGGCAAGAAACGCTGCAACCAAGAGTGCTCCTGCCACGGGCCACAGGTTGGGTACGAAGAAACTGGCGAGGGTGGTCAGGCTCCAGAGCCCGGACAAGCCGGCCTTGAGTTTCTCGTTGGGGCTGACATTGAGGTTGGCCTCATCATTGCCTTGCTCGATGATCATGCGAGTCCAAGGTAGGGCTCGTCCAAAAATATCGGTCATGATCATGTTGCCCAGGGACCAGCGCTTGAGGTGGGTGCACAACATTTCCCTGTCGAGCAGTATGGGACCCGCTTGGGAACGCAATCTGTACCCGAGGTCAATGTCTTCGACCATCGGGCGGGGAAACTTCGCAGGGTTGAATCCACCGACTCTGAGGTAGGCCTCACGCACCACAGCACCGCAACCGCTCCAAAACGTTGTCGCCTCCCGGGCGCCATGCTGGTGGACGAAGTGGTGTCGCAGATTCATATACTGGGAGACCATGCCACGGAATGGCGGCCTGTCATTGTAGGAGCCAAACATGGCAACGTAGGCCTCAGCACTCCCTTCGTCAGGTTGCCTGAGTGTCTGGCATACCCGACTAGGAACGTCGTCGTGGATGATTACGTCTGAGTCGACAAAGAGCACCAGCTCCCCCTTAGCCTCAGCCACTCCCCGGTTGCGGGCCTTGGCCGGCCCAAGGCATTGGCCACCAGACGAGATGACTTTTGCGCCTAGCTTCTTGCACAGATCCGGACCTCCATCAGTTGAACCGTCATCGACGATGATCAGTTCGCAGGCGGTGCCAGCCTTGGTCGCGGCCAGCAGGGGTTGTAGCACCCGCGGCAGGTCTGCCCCTGCGTTGTACAGGGGAACGATGATGCTGAGACTTCTCATCTGCGTAGGTGGTTGGCAGCGTTACGGAGTATCGCGCGCATTCTGAGGTAGGTTTGAGCGCGGACACCGCAGAGGGGGCGATGCCAGCTCGGATTGCGGAGATAGTAGCTGTCGATGCGCGGGAGCCGTAGCGCTGGGTCTAAGGTCCGAAGAGGACGCATGTCAGTCGTGGTCGCCGTGGTGTAGTGTGCGCCGACCCTAGCCTGGCATTGAGAGTTGTAGGTTCCGTAGGGATAACAAAAGTGTTGGACAGGATGCTGAACTCGATCCTCGATGTACTTGCGGCTATTGGCAAGTTCAGAGTCCAATTCGCTGGGCGAGCATTGTTCGACGTGAACGTGGTTGGATGAGTGGCTTCCGATGGTGCAACCAGCAGCTTGAAGCTCCCGTATCTCATCCCAATTCATCAAGTCGAAAGTGGGGGAAGTGCTAGGTTGAGAGGGCCAAGTGTTCGCCTTGCCGACCCAGTCGGAGACCACATAGAGCACACTGGGTAACTCAAGTTCCTCCAGCACGGGGAGTGCATGTTCATGGACGGAACGGAAGCCATCATCAAACGTGAGCACCACACGATGACGTTGTGGGTCACTCCGCTGCTCCATGAGTTCGTCGAGGCTCACGAAGGCAACGCCGTCTTCGACGAGACCCTCGATCAGTTCTCGAAATCGACTGGGGTCGTAGGACAGAACCGAATCGGAAGAATCGAGGGAGTGGAATGTGAGGATGAGGTCCATGCTCGGGAGCGAGGACGATGGCGCCCACCCTCTAGAATCGGATGGAAAGGTGCCGATCTTGCGGCCAATTGGGTGATGCAGTCACTCCACGAGGGCAAATCTCGGCGAGAATCTGAGGCCCCTCGGCGGGCGGGCCCCAGGCTCTGAAGGTTCTAGTGGGGTGGGGCTCGGAGCAAACCCCAGTTGCCGCAACCTCAAAAATGCTGTTCTTGGCCCCTAGAATCAAGTTTGGCGCATTGAAGGACCTTACCCACCGGCATCCATTGCGGATGGTGGGGGGGTGGGGTAGTGCAAACTCGGCGGCGCGGCTAGACTTCGCGCTCACTTGAAGGGCCGCCCTTCGAGGAGAGAGGATGGCAACCCTCCGGGAACCCCTTTCTCTCACCGTGCTTTGTGCATTCCTCGTTTGGTGGCTCACCCAGGGGAGCCTCCCCAAGTCCGAGTGGGCTTGGAGCAACTCTCCGTCTGAAAAGCTATACGCTCGATTCGTCTCCTTCTTGTTTCGAACACCCTTAGTGCCAGTGCCTGCAGAGACGAGTCGCAACCCTTAGATTTGATACCCATGGGCAAACGCCTTTACGTCGGTAACCTGAGTTACGACACCACAGAAGATTCCCTCCGTACCGCCTTTGAAGCCGCCGGTGGCTCCGTGACGGACATTCTTATCATGACGGATCGCGAGACAGGCCGCCCACGCGGCTTCGGCTTTGTCGAAATGTCCTCCGATTCTGAAGCTCAAGCTGCAATCGAAGCCATGAACGGCGCCAACCTTGACGGCCGTGACCTTACGGTCAACGAAGCACGCGAGCGTCAGCCCCGTGGCGGCGGCGGCGGCGGCGGCGGCGGTGGTCGCTGGTAGACCCCTCCCGCTAGCTAGTACGAGTGAAGACCGCTGGGCCCACCGGGCTGGGCGGTCTTCCTCATTTTAGAATCCTCATGGCAGAATCCTCATGGCGGGGCCTCGCCAACCAAGAATCCACTTGTACCCACCTCCGTGCAGTTTCAATGACAACTCCCCACCGTGCGATCTGCCTCCTCTCGGGCGGAATGGACTCAGCCGTGACCCTCGCTGAAGCACGTTCCGCAGGATTCGAAGTCTACGCACTCTCTTTTTCCTATGGTCAGCGGCATACGGTTGAGCTGCAGGCTGCCGAACGGGTTGCCCGAGCTGGGGGGGCCCAGGATTGGCGCGTGGTCGAAGTGGACCTTGCCGCTCTTGGCGGATCGGCCTTGACCGATGACATTGATGTACCCAAGGACCGGCCCATTGAATCCGTCGGGGAAGATTTGCCCTGCACCTACGTGCCTGCACGCAACACGGTCTTCTTGTCGATTGCCCTAGGCTGGGCGGAGATCCTCGGCGCGCGCGACATCTATCTAGGGGTCAATGCCGTGGACTACTCTGGCTATCCGGACTGCCGCCCCGAGTTCTTGCGCGCTTTCGAGCAGTTGGCAGGGAAAGCCACCTCTATGCAAGACCCCTTGCGCCTGCAGGCTCCCTTATTGGAACTGGATAAGGCAGCCATCGTTCATCGTGCCCATGTGCTCGGAGTTGATTTGGGCTTGACCCATACTTGCTATGACCCTGTGGGTGAGTTGGCTTGCGGTCACTGCGATGCCTGCCTCTTGCGTTTGAAGGGTTTTGAAGCGGCGGGGCAAGTGGATCCCATCACATACGCCGAATAACACCACAGTAAGTTCGGGCGGATTCCTTACGATACGTGCATGGACAGATCATCTCCCGAGGCCGCCCTCCGACCGCTGGAGCCCGTGGCTTCCGACGATCCGCGCTTGAATGAGTTCGCCAAGCTTCTCGGCATCGTCGATCGCTTGCGCGAGCCCGATGGATGTCCGTGGGACAGGGAGCAGACCTTGACGACGATGACTCCCCACATCATCGAAGAGGCCCATGAGTTGTCCGAGGCGATCCACAGGGGAGATGACAACGCTTCCTTGGGGGAGGCAGGGGACTTGCTCCTCAATGTCCTGCTCGTTGCCCGCATTGCGGAGGATGAGAACAAGTTTGGAATGGCTGAGCTTTGCGAGGCCATCAGCTCAAAGCTCATTCGGCGACATCCACACGTCTTTGGCACCGTGAAAGCGGAGACGAGTGCCGAGGTATTGGGCAATTGGGAGGAGATCAAGAAAGGGGAGCGGGAGACCGCACAGGAGGACATGAGCGCTCTCGCGGGCATCCCGAGTACGATGCCGGCGCTCTTGCAAGCGATGCGCATGTCCGGAAAGGCGGTCTCAGCGGGATTCAGCTGGCACAATGTGGGCGGGGCCCTTGCTAAGCTGCACGAAGAGTTGGGAGAGCTAGAAGAGGCTCTTCCGAGCGACGCTCTAGAGAGCCACGGTCCCCCCGAATTGGATGCAGAAACGTGGAGGGCGATTGATCATGAGGCAGGCGACACGATGATGGCCGCGGCCTTTCTATCTGCCTATCTCGGCCGCGACCCCGAGGTTCAACTCAAGAGTGCCATGAGGCGATTTGAGTCGCGTTTCCGTGCCATGGAACGGGCACTTGAAGGCAATCTCAAGCGTGACCTCGACCAATTGCTCGTCGTGTGGCGAGATGTCAAGAAACGAGAGAGTGAGGAAAAACCATAGGAATCCAATGCTGTTCTTAGCCATTGCCCTGATGTGTGCTCCAGTCTTGCAGGATCCAGCCGAGCAGAAGCCGCCGTCGAAGCCCTACCCCGAGCTTGTACTGCCCCATGTGTTTGGGGGCAAGCCAGACACCTATCAGAAACAAAGGCCGGTGGTCAGCATCCTGATCGACGGGCGGGTGACTTTGGGTGATATGGTCTTCCTGGATGCCAGTTATCAGGGCGAGGACGCCAAGAACGGTTGGGCCAACCTCCGGAAAGAATTGGCTCGGCTTAGCGCTGCGATGAAGTGGATGCCTCAAGTGCAGGGGGCTCCAAAGGTGCGAGCGGGGAGCGTTCTCATTCGTGCCGATCTGAACTCACCCTGGCGTATGACTCGAGGAGTGATGCAGGCCATGGCCTCCGCAGAGGTTTGCATTGCTAATGTGGATTTTGCAGTGGGGAATGCCCGTGCCCCCAAGTTCGATCCGGACATTGGGCTCGTTCCCCAGTCCAGTCCTCAGCAATACTTGCGCTATTCCATTCCAACGGAATTCGATCTGCCAACCACAACGGAAGGGGGGGAGGGTGAGTCCGCTTCCAGTCCTCTCGGCCAACCCGAATTCAGCATCCGCGTGCGCCAAGCGGGTCAGCGGCTACAGGTCTTAAGATCCGCCAAGGTGCCGTGGACGGGCAAGGGGCGCTTCCGATTCGACATGTCTACTCGCCATGTGGAATACGGCTTAGGCGCATCACGTGTGCTGGGATACTCGGAGTTCCGGAAGATCTTGCAGGGCATGCAATCCTCGATCGCAGGCAAAAGGGCGACTCTCAAACTTGGCCCCAAGGCGACTGCTGCTGAAGCCTTGAGCCTCTACGATGCCCTGATCAGCCTCGGAGTGGGAAGCGCGGTCTTTACCGCGGGCGAATCACAGTGAGCGAACCCCTCGTTCGCGCGCAAGGGCTGTTCAAATTCCTTGATCAGGGCGGTGTGAGATCCGCCATTTTGCGGGATGTTTCCTTCTGCGTGGAGCCCGGCGAGTTTGTTTGCATCATGGGTCCAAGCGGGTCGGGCAAGACCACACTGCTGCACATGCTCTCTGGATTGGATGAGCCGTCGGCGGGAGAGGTTGCACTGCAGGGTGTTGTCCTCGGCAATCTCCGCCCAGGCGAGCGCACCCTGCAACGCCGTGGCAAGGTGGGCTATGTGTTTCAGTTTTTCAATTTGTTGGGCAACCTATCCGTCAGGGAGAACATCCTCCTGCCCCTCGCTATCGCAGGTCAGTCCAAAGCGGAGGGGTCTGAACGCTTAACGCATTTGGCGCAGACTCTAGGGATTGAGTCACGCCTCGATGCCTTTCCCCATGAACTCTCGGGGGGGGAGATGCAGCGCTGTTCCATCGCTCGCGCACTGATCGCCGACCAACCCTTGCTCCTATGCGATGAACCCACAGGCAACCTCTCCCAGAAGGCGGGTGCGCAAGTCATGGACCTCTTGCGCGACTGCGTAGGTACGGGACGGGATGGTGGGCAGGGGCGCTCGGTGTTGCTCGTCACCCACAATCCCCGCGATGCAGCCCGGGCCGACCGCGTTCTATTCCTCGTGGATGGAGAGCTCGCACCCGGTGCCGTGCTGAACGGGCCGAATCTTTCCGTCGATGAAGTTCAAGCGGCTCTCGCTGACCTCAGTATTTAGGACTCCTACTTGGGACTAGCACTCACCGTTGCGCGGCGCAACTTGCTTCAACGCAAGGCTCGAACGATTTTTTCGCTGCTTGGAATCGCCTTAGGTATCGCTACGGTCATCGCTGTCATCGTCTTGGATTTCAACACGATAGCAGGATTGACGGGGCCCCTGCGTGCATCGGGAACTCCCGATATTGAGTTGCGTGCTCCGGGTGGGGTCACGGAACTGGACGCCATTGAAGGGGTCAGCGTAGCTGCGCGCTACTTTCAAGCTGATGCGTCAGTATTTGCCCATCCACCTGGAGCCGTGGAACGGGGACAACACCTTCGCCGCCGAGTGGGGCTGGTGGCGATTGATGCACGAGTTGCACCCAGTCTAGGGGTCTATCGTCTAGCCGCAGGGACAGATTTGCCAGGGTTCGTGGAGGGTGAACCGCCGGGCGTGTTGCTGGGTACCAAGCTCTCGGAAAAACTGGGAGTGGGGGTTGGGGATCCTCTGTGGATTTCGCGTCCGCGCCGGCCGGGGAAGAAGGTCTGTGAGGACGGGGTCTTGGTGGAAACCGAGGCGCAAGAGGAGCCTCCGCTAGAGCTTGAGTTTGTCATTAGCGGCATTCTGACACGTGAACAATTGGGCCGACGAGCCGGGGGCATGCTCGTTGCCATGGACTTTGACCTCGGACAGAAACTGTACCGCGGTGTCCATGTGGATCAGCGCTGGTGGGCGCGGCGCGACCAAGGCGTTGACGTGGAGCGGCTAAAATCCACCCTCGCACGAACTCACTCTTACGAACTCAACAAGGGAGCAGTACTTGGGCAGGCTGCTGACGAGCGGGCGTTTCGCACGGGAGTCAACATGGCCGGCTTGTTGGCCTTACTCCTAGGGCTGTACGTGATATTCCACACGCTCTCGATGTCCCTGACAGAGCGCATGAAAGAGGTCGGCACATTGCATGCGCTCGGGACGACTCGGGCCCAAGTGGGCCGTGTCTTTCTCCTTGAGGCCGTTCTGCTGGCGGGGACGGGCACAGTACTGGGGGTTGTCGGGGGGCTTGCACTTGCGAGAACCTTGTTGCGTCAAGGAATCACGACCTTGGGTACTGGCAAGCACATTGAGACCTTTGTCATTCCGTGGGACGTTGTCGGACCGTTGGCATCCTTGGGGTTTGTGATTGCCCTTGTTGGATCGGTTTACCCTTTGGTTAGTTTGACAGGCACTAGCAGTGTGGGTGCCCTACGGGGGGAGGGGGCGTTACGTGATGCCCGGTCAGGCCTGCGGTTTCACCTCCTCTATGCGCTCCTTCTTGGCCTTATCCTTCCGGGTGCTTACTTTGTGGTCGTCCCCATTGTCGGTGAACTCTCGACAGCGCTTGTACTTGTACTGCTCAGTGCGGTGGGCGTCTTGGGTCTGATTGGCATCCTCGCCATGGTCTTACCGCGCATCTTGTGCTGGGTTTGCGAAGTCATGCTGAGGCCACTTGTCGGAGTGTTTCCCTTTGCCGCCTTCTTTGCTGTGCGGTCCATAAGATTCTCCCCTGCACGAATCGGGGTGAGCGCCTGTTCGTTGGCACTCGTGACAGCAGGCCTCGTGAGTCTCAAAGGGATGACTCGTAGCCTGGAGGGCGAGGTGCGTGTTTGGGCCCAGGAGGCTCTTCAGGACAAGGTTTGGGTGCGCAACATGCCACCCACTCAATTCGATTTGCTCAGTGCACATCTCCATCAGTACCCTGGGATCGTCGGCCTCGAGAAGGGAAATGTTCGCGTCTATGCTCCCTTCCTCATCATGGGAGTGGATGTGGACGAGCTCGGCGGGTACGGGCCTTGTGCGGCCAACCCAAACCTTGTTGATGCCCTCAACAAGCGCAGGGGCATGATCATCTCACGGCGACTGGCCAAGGACCTTGATTACCGAGTGGGTAACCCGGTGCACTTGTCCCGCGCCAATGGGCAGGTTGAGACGTTTCACGTGGTTGCGATTAGCGATGCGTACGGTCACTATCCACAGCCCGATGAACGCATGTATGGGCTGATTGCAGACCATCACATGGAGGAGTTTTATTGTGTGGATGCGGACACGGTCACGGAAGTGGCTGTTCGCCTTGAGCCGGGGGCAGACGAGACCATCCTAGAGGTTGCAGTCGAGAACTACTTTCAAGGGCCCCATCAAATCGCATTCCGTACCGGAGCCGCTGTAGAGCAAGACCATCTTGTTGATATTCAGCGTGATTTCACCCTGTTCGATATCCTGATTGTATTGACGGCTGCCCTTGCGGGGCTTGGGGTGTTGAATGGTCAACTCCTGTCCGCATTGGAACGATCCAAAGAGATTGGCGTGCTCACGGCTCTCGGTACGGGCCGATCGCAAGTCCGGGGAATGGTATTGCTTGAGTCTGCAGCGGTGGGTCTAGTGGGGGGAGGCCTTGGCATTGTCCTTGGGGTCGGGGCAGTGCCCCTCGTGGTCAAGTCGCTCGAACGCCTGGCTGGCCTAGATTTGCCCCTTGAGGGGGTGGGACCCTGGGCCGCCGTGGGCCTCGGGGGGGCCATTGGGGTATCGATCCTTGCCAGCCTTTACCCGATTTGGCGGATGAATCGAACAGATGCAGTTTGTTCGGTGAGGACCGGATAGCTCTGGGAACTGCCCAACTCGCCCTAGATTCCCCACGTGAGGCTAGATGCAGCCCCGTAGGGGTGGACTTGGCCACCAAGGCGGCTATACTCCGGCCCGAAAACTAAGGGGATGTAGCTCAATTGGTTAGAGTGCCGGCCTGTCACGCCGGAGGTTGCGGGTTCAAGTCCCGTCATCCTCGCCACCCCACCTGTCCTGCCCCTGCCCCAGAGGGGCTGATTTTTTTGTTGCCCTCGCCTGGGCGGGTCGCGAGCCCTGCCCGCTCCTGGTTTCGCCGCAAGACCGGGAGAGGAGCCTTCCACTTTCTATGATCCACCCCGACTTGCCCCCTCCGATCCTCATCGAGGATTCTGCGGGAATGGATCGGTTGCTGGATGATCTTTCGGGCCAAAAGGAAATCGCTGTCGATACTGAAGCTGATTCCTTCTTTGTTCATCGCGAAAAGGTCTGCCTCATTCAGATCACGGCAGAAGATCGGGACTACTTGGTCGACCCCTTAGCTGAAGGAGTGGACTGCGCCCTTCTTAATCCCATCTTGGCAGATCCGGAGATCACCAAGGTCTTTCACGACTCAGAATATGACGTCATCCTGTTGGGGAGGGAGCGAGGCGCTACGTTTCGCGGGTTGTTTGATACCCGGGTAGCGGCAGCGACCCTCGGCTGTAAAGCACCTGGGCTTGCTTCGGTGATTGCCGATGAGTTTGGCGTGGAGTTGGACAAATCAGAGCAGCGCTCAGACTGGGGCAGGCGTCCACTCTCACCCAAGCAGATTGCCTATGCTCGCTTGGACACACGTTTCTTGGTGCAATTGATGCACAAGCAGCGTGAAGACCTAGAGGAGGCCGGCCGCTTGATGATCGTCGAGACGGAGTGTCGGCGGCTGGAAGCACTCAAACCTACTCCCATTGTCTTCAATCCTGATGAATGGGTCCGTATCAAGGGCGCCCGCGGCCTCAAGCCGCAAGGGCGTGCGATCCTCCGGGAGTTGTTCATTCTGCGAGAGGAGTTGGCGGCTAAGTCTAACTGGCCCTTGTTTCGAGTGATGCACAACAACACGTTGCTGGCTCTCGCCCAACGGACACCCACCACATCCCGTCAGCTGATTCAGATCCAGGGGTTCTCTTCCCGCATGGAGCGGCGCATGGGGACCCGGGTCTTGGAGGCGATCGCCCGGGGTCGAGATGCGGAGCCCATCGAGCATATTCCGGCAAGCCCTAAGAAGGACAAGACGAGCGGATTGAGTGATGATCAACTCGAATTACACGACCGTCTACGCACCTTCCGAAAGAAGCAGGCCGCCAAGCTAGGTATTGAGTCGAGCTACCTCATGCATCGACTTGTGCTTGTGCGCCTCGCGGAGACTTGCCCATTGGACTTGGGGGCACTTCGCGAAGTGAGTGGAGTCCACGACTGGCAAATCGAAATGTTCGGCGACAAGCTTCTCGAGACCCTGCAGGCGTTTGATCTTGATCGCCATTCTGGGAAGCTACCTATACGCAAGAAGTGGCGGCGTTAGGGCCCTGACTTCGCTTCGCCTCGTTGACTCGTTTGCGTTAGAAAGGGACTGTCCAGATGGACTCCTCCCGGTGGGTATTTCGAGGGCGCCCGGCGGGTATTCCAAGGGAGTCTGTGAGTCCCCGGATTCCGAGGGTCATTGGGTCATGGCCCTCTCCTCCGATTTGAACCTGAGGGGTGCGAGTGGTGGGATGGTGGAGAGAATGGGGCTTGAACCCACGACCTTCGCATTGCGAACGCGACGCTCTACCAACTGAGCTACCTCCCCGCCGGCGTACATTGTAGGCCCAAACCCTGTCGAGGGGAACCGGGTTGGATGTCTAGAAGGGCTGTCGGCGCAGTGGACTCTTGGAGCGTGCTCCTTGCGCAATGGCCGGCCCTGTGACAGTTTTGGGGAGATGGCTCGTATCATTGCCTTCCCGGCCTGCCACGGCGCGGGTAGCTCCGTCTCCGACTGGGTCTTTCCCACTGTTCTCGGCTTGGGTGGGGTGTTGGTTGGGTTCATGCCAGCCGGCCCGGTGGCGCAGGATTCGCTGTTGATCGAGGCGGAGTCGTTCGACAGGTGTCAGCCTCAGCGGGCCGCAGTTCCCAAACTTCACGATACGCCTTGGGCAAGTGGGCGTACGGCCCTCATTCGTGTTCCTGAGATCGAGCGCATCTCGTGGGTCTTCGAATGTTCGGCCACAGGAAAACATGACGTCTGGATGCGCTATGCAGCAACGCGCGAAGTGCATGTCGATTGGACTGTCGCGGATGAGCGATCCGCGACCCCTACCCAGTGGTGGGGCACCGAGATTCCAAGCACTGGAGCCTTATCCGGCCGAAGAGCTTGGGCGTGGACCTGTCTTGGAGCCATCGACGGATCTGAGGGAGGGTTGCGGTTGTTCTTGCAGGGGGCGGGCCTGCGCCTTGATTGCTTCGCTATCACTCCGTTGGGGTCAGGCGTTCCCCCTTGGCCGATAGAGCCTGAGGCTCAGGCCCACGACCTAGACCTCTTGAGGGCTATTTCTGAACTTCCTCCGCGCAGCTTTCCCGCGCCTTGGGAAGAGTCTTTTCGACTTCAACCTCCGGCCTGGGCTGAAGAGGTACGTGCCTGCCTGCACACACGACTTTCCGTCAAGTGGACTCAAGAACCCGTCTTCTCGAAGGCGGCGGGTCATGCTCAGTCGTTGGGCGCGACCAGTCTCGTGCGGCACGTGAAGTCCATGGCGGGTCAGTGTTTTTGGCCCTCGGCTCAGGGGGTCACTGCGGGGTGGGCCCTCGAGGCGAGCCAATCGGGTCAAGACCCTGTCGCAGGCATGGTTCAACGAGCGCACTCGCAGGAGTTGGCCTTTGTGGCCTACTACCGACACCAAGAGGACCGTCCCCTAGCCCTGGAACATCCCGACTGGGTCTGCCGAGACGCATTAGGAAGGGTAATTCGTACCGCAGGCGAACCGCGGCTGTGTTTTCATTCTCCCTTCGGTGCAGTCACCTTGCAGCGCTTCATCGAATTAGCAGAGCGGGGTGTGGATGGCATTTATCTCGATGAGTCCCACCAGCCCCTCGAAGGTTGCTGGTGTGCCTGGAGTGAGGAGGCCTTCAAGGCAGCCACGGGACTGCCCTTGCCCGCCGCTGCTCTGGAGTCAGATCCACTCTACCGGAGGTACTTGGAGTTTACGGAGGACTCCCTCGTCGAGCGTATTGCGTGTTGGAGGCGAATACTGGAGTTGTTGCATCCGGGCACAACGCTGCTCGTCAGCAGCCACCGCCAACCTGACCTAGTGGGTCCGCTCCCAACTTTGAGGCTGGCCGCGGTGAGTACCGTAGTCAAGACCGAGTTTTCCCTTGGGGACACTTCTGCATTCTTGCAGGCACACCCCGGGCTAGCCCGCCCGAGTACAGAGACTCTGCTGCCCTTGGGTTGGATCGGTTCCCGTGACGGCAGCTTTGGCCGCCCCGCTCACGTTTGGATCAATCGCTTAGAGGGACACGAACGATGGCTAGCCGCCACGGCGGCGGTGGTTGCTAGTGGCTGTATTGCCAATCTCGACCACCCTGAGGCGGCTATGCCCGATTCTAGTAGCTTTGAGCCAGCCTTCGGGTTGGCCCGCGAGCTCTCCAAACCCCTCGCTCGGGCGCGCCCCCTCGCAAGCACCTTGCTGCACTTACCTGAACGGGCCCGCAATGCTCACTTGCCTGACAGGGTTGGAGCGTGGAAGGAGTTGATGCTGCCGATGGCTCTAGCTTTTGAGGCACTCATTCAAGCGCACCTGCCCGTCTGCCTAATCAGTGACGATCAACTTGCTCACGGACTTCCAAGCACGGCCAAGCTGTTGTTCTTGCCGAACGAAGCCGCCCTCGAACCTGGCCAGAGGGATGCTGTCAGGCGATTCCGTTCGAGGGGCGGGGTTGTGGTGTGTTCAGATTTGAGCGAGCTAGCCAGCCAAGCGGCTGCCCTCAGTTTGCCTGCTCGCCTGCAGGCGCCAGAATCCGTTCATTCTTTTTGGTTTACAGATGATGATGGGCGCTGCGTCATCGCAATCACCCAGCAGGTTGCCTGGGTCACAGATCCCAAGTCCTCTCCTCCAGAATCCGTACAGGGCATGGAGCTCTTCCTTGAATCGGATGTACAGCTTGTTCGCTCATGGCCGGGCGGTACCGAACTTGAGATTGAAGAGCGATCTGGGGTCAACGGATGGGTGCGCTCAATCAAACTGCCCTCCATGAGCCATGCGCTCGTGCTGCGCTTGGAATAAGGCAGAGGGCGTAGGTCCGAGGGGCGCTAGCCATGGGGGGCTCGAGCCAGGATTCAATGGAACTGACCCGCTTCCCTGTGGTTTTTCTATCCAGCTCACTCCCGAATCACTCCCCAATTCCCCTCAAGCCACGCGACGCATCCCAGCTGCAAACTCAGCCACGCTCTCATTCCTCCTTGCCAGCGGATGAATGCTCCTGGGCCCCGGCTCCTGCCTCCACGACAACAGCTCCCCAACCGTCAGTGGCCGACTCGCAAACCCCAAACGCTGTGCAGGAGTACGACTCTCGCCATTGAAGCGCACACGCACATAGTTGCGGTAGGCGATCCATGTGTGCAGGGCCACATCGAGCCAGCGCCTCTTCTTACTGGCCAGCCATGACCGCCGCCTCAAGCGCCCCATCGAATCCCTCATCATCGCTTCCGTGTGGTTGATAGGAAACAGTGGATTGAACGTATCTCGCGTAACCTTGCTGTTAGTGCATGAGTGCTTGACGTTTGTTCCAAATGCTTTTCGCAATTGGCGCCTATAAGACGTCTTCTCATCCGTCTCCACTTCAACCACGTGGATTGCACCCGCCAGGGTGCCACCGCGTCTCAAAGTCCTCCCGATGCTTCGGGCGGAAAGGTCTTTCCTGGGCCCCATTCGCTGATTCTCGGCTCGAATCAGCCTGCGCCGTTTCTTGGTCATTGTACCCCGGGGGCGGATGGGAGCCGATTCAGCCCAGAGCACAAAGCGACTATCGCGTTCGATCAGGACGGGCACACTAAGGGGGCGTGTGTTGCGACGGCCTTCGAAAGTTTCGAACTCGTCAAACTGAAATGATGCCGTGGAGGGCAGTGCAGCACGGAGGTTCAGATTGAGGCGGCGTAGGTGTCGGCCGATCTTGCGGGCCTTGAGTTGCAGGCAACTGTTGGAGAGGTTGAGGACTCGTGCACTTTGACGGAGTCCGACGCCTGAGTACAAGAGGGCGAGTAGACGAGTGTTCAGGTGGGGCTTGTGATCGTGGTAGTCCATGCGAAACGTCTGCCTGGAAAAGGTGCGATGGCATGACTTGCACTTGAAGCGCGGCACAGGCTGGGGCCGACAGGATGCGGGATAAAACCCGTGCCTGGTGTAGAACTTGAGGGGCGGAGCGGTGTGGCTGGAGCAGGAACGAGTCGGGCAGAAGGGCGGTTGAAACATCGTAGGTCGTTGTGGTGTTGGGGGCCGGGAGGCCCTGTTGCACCACTAAGACGATCGGAAATGGGGATGGTTACAGGGGTTGGGGGGGGGAGAAGGGGAGGGAAAACCACAGGGAAGCGGGTCAGTTCAATTCAATTCTAAACTGGAGACTCCACATTCGACTCTGGGGTCCCATGGGCTGATTCGAGCCGACTCCTCGGGTAAGATAGTCGGCCAAAAGGTCTCCAATCAGCGTCTCGATGCCCACTAGACGCTATTCCGTGCTTTTCCTGGGCCCTGTCGGTCACCTTCACACTCCAATGACCCAGCACCTCTCTGATTCGTTCTCAGCCCGCGGCACCCTCACCGTCGGTGGTAAGACTCACCAAATTGCCCGGCTCTCGGCCCTCGTTGAGCGGGGATTCGAAGTCGCGCGTCTACCGTTTGCCCTGCGCATTCTGTTGGAAAACCTGCTGCGCAATGAGGATGGCTCTAGTGTGACGGCTGGGGATATTGAGGCGTTGGCTCAATGGGATGCCCAGGCCAAACCCGAACGTGAGATTGCGTTCCGACCCGCACGGGTGCTCATGCAAGACTTTACCGGAGTTCCTGCTGTGGTCGATTTGGCCGCAATGCGTGATGCGATGGCGCAAATGGGTGGCGACCCCTCGGCGATCAACCCCTTGCAGCCCGCTGAAATGGTGATTGACCACTCCGTGCAAGTCGATGCTTTCGGAAGTGATGCGGCTGAAGGGGTCAATAGCCGTATGGAGTTTGAGCGCAATGGCGAGCGTTACGCATTCTTGAAGTGGGGCCAGGGGGCCTTCGAAAACTTCAAGGTGGTTCCCCCCGAGACGGGCATCGTGCACCAGGTCAATCTTGAGTTCCTTGCTCGCGGAGTTATGCAAGGGCAAGATGGGTATGCCTATCCCGACACGGTTGTGGGGACTGACTCCCATACGACTATGATCAACGGGTTGGGCGTTCTCGGTTGGGGCGTGGGGGGTATTGAGGCCGAGGCTGCCATGCTAGGGCAGCCGGTTTCCATGCTGATTCCCCAAGTCGTGGGCGTCAAGCTGCAGGGCGAACTGACTGAAGGGGTCACCGCGACAGATCTTGTTCTGACCATCGTCGAGCGTTTGCGTGAGCATGGCGTCGTGGGGAAATTCGTTGAATTCTGCGGTCCGGGCCTTGCCGCTTTGCCCCTTGCGGACCGAGCGACGATCGCCAACATGGCGCCCGAATACGGGGCTACCTGTGGGATCTTCCCCATCGATGATGAAACCGTGAATTTCATGCGCCTGACTGGGCGCGATGACTCTGCTGATTTGATGGACGCCTATGCGAAGGATCAGGGCTTGTTTCATACGGCCGATTCGCCTGACTGCGACTATTCGGCGCTGATTGAGGTAGACCTTGGAGCGGTGGTTCCGAGTCTGGCCGGGCCCAAGCGTCCCCAAGACCGCGTGCCCATGAGCGAAATGGTTCCTGCATTTCAAGAAGCGTGCAAGAGCATTCTGAGCGCTGCCGGTGTCGAGGATCACGACAACAAGGTCACAGTGCACGCGGGTGAACAGTCATTTGATCTAGGGCACGGCTCGGTAGTCATTGCTGCTATCACATCGTGCACCAACACATCGAATCCCTCGGTCATGGTGGCCGCCGGATTGCTTGCTAAGAATGCAGCTGCCCGTGGACTCAAGTCTCAGCCTTGGGTAAAGACGAGCCTGGCGCCGGGATCGCGTGTTGTGACCGAGTATCTCAATAAGGCGGGGTTGAGCGAGAGCCTCGATGCTCTCGGGTTCCATGTGGTTGGTTATGGTTGCACAACCTGCATTGGGAATTCAGGCCCCCTAGCCCCCGACATTGAGGCGGCCATTGATGAGGGCGCATTGGTCGTATCCTCGGTGATCTCCGGCAACCGAAACTTTGAGGGCCGGGTGCACGCCAAGGTTCGGTCGAGCTATCTCGCTTCGCCTCCTCTAGTCGTGGCCTATGCTCTAGCTGGAAACACGCAGGTGGATCTCTTGAAAGAGCCCATTGGCCAAGATGAATCGGGTGCGGATGTGTACTTGCGCGATATTTGGCCCAGCACGGCCGATGTGGCTGCGGTTGTCAATTCAGTGATCGATCGGACCATGTTCCTCGAAAGCTATGACGGGGTCTATCAAGGTCCTGCGGCTTGGCAGGAAATCCAAGCTCCCGCTGGTGCGACCTTTGAATGGGATGAGGCCTCGACATACATCAAGAGCCCACCTTTCTTTGAAGGAATGGGAGCGGGGCCGGCTCTGGTGAACGACATCGAGGACGCTCGCGTACTCTGCTTGTTTGGCGACTCGATCACGACCGATCACATTTCTCCCGCCGGAAACATCCCCGCAGACGGTCCCGCAGGAAAATACCTGCAGGAGCAGGGTGTGGTTCCTACCGACTTCAATTCCTTTGGTTCACGCCGGGGGAATCACGAGGTGATGATGCGCGGTACGTTTGCCAATGTTCGCATCAAGAACAAGCTGCGCCCTGGAACTGAAGGGGGGGTTACTGCACACCAACCTTCGGGCGATGAGATGTCGATCTTCGACGCATCTCAGCGATACTGCAGTGAAGGCTGTCCCACGATTATTCTGGCGGGCAAGGAATACGGCACTGGATCTTCGCGAGACTGGGCTGCGAAGGGCCCGTCTCTCCTGGGGGTGAGCGCTGTAATCGTCGAGAGTTTTGAGCGCATCCACCGTTCCAATCTCGTGGGCATGGGCGTCTTGCCCTTGCAGTTCTGTTCTGGGGATTCAGCAGAATCACTGGGACTTACAGGCCTAGAGAGTTTTTCTATTCGCGGGCTTGCCGCACGCTATCAAGACGGCCAGCCCACAGGGGGCCAACTCAAAGTCTGTGCAACCCGCCCTGATGGAAGCACTCTAGAGTTCCCAGTGGATCTTCGCATCGACACGCCTGAAGAGGCTCACTATTACGAGCACGGTGGCATCTTGCGTTACGTGTTGCGCCGACTGGCCGGGCAATAGGCTCGACACGAAACGGCCCCTGAGCGGTTCAGAGTTGACCTCCACCTTTCCGACGGAGGGGTCAATTGCAGAATTGAACTGACATGCCAGCGGTGGTATTGGACATTCCAGCAATGTCCCGGTGCCATAGTTGGAAATTCCACGTCGATCCTGCGGTGAACACGGTATCCATGGGCAGGTTGTCAAAGTCAGGCGAGAAGGTCACGCTGCCTGCATTCCCCGAATTCAGAATATTCTTGGCGAAGCGCAGCAGCGGAGAACCCAAACATAGATTGCCTTGGCTGCCACCGAACAAGGGGATGTAGGCCTGGGTTTGGGCCATGATGAAGTAGCCAAACTTGTTTGTAGGCAGGCTGGTGACGCTCAGGGTTAGGTCCTTGTCGGCAACGTCGGTGCTGCCGTTGGCTGTAATGACCGAGGGGACTCCTGTGGAGTTTGGGTTGGCGTCGCAATACGGCGTAAACCCGCAGTTACTAGGCGTGCCGTCTCCTTCTAGATACACATCGAGTTGTACATCGTGTGTCATCGAGGCGATCGTTGCGTCGAGTAGCAGATTTGCCGTGTTTCCGGGTGGAAGAATCGTGGGCAGGTCCAGAGGCTGGTCGTCGATCTGGAATCCGGGGAATGGGTCATTGACCGAGCCCTGGCTGTAGCCGGAGAAACTAGCGGTTGCACGCATACCCGTGGAGGTGTACGTGAGTGTGCCATTGACCGAAAGGGTGATTGCAACGGGGCCTACCGGGATGGTCTGGCCGTTGTAGTCAACAACAAGATTCACATCGACGGGAACGACGATGTAAAATGTGAAATCACTCCCGCCCGCAGGCGGGCCCAAGGTGCCCCCGTTAGTGGGCGCATTCTGGGTAAACGTAGCACTCAATACTGTGACCGGTGGCAATGGAATCGTGACCGGGATGCCGCCGACGTACAGGGAGTCGGGATTAAATGTACGGAACGTATTGAAGAGCAGAGTTAGGTCGAACTGCGAGTTCCCCGTCGAGCCAGACAGCATGTCGGCATCAAGATTGCTGATCGAGCCAGTGTTGGTGTTGGTGTCGATGCTCATTCCAAAGGAGCCCGAGACGGATCCATTCATACTGGATGTGTTGTCCACAGTGGTGGTGAGAGCAACAGTTTCATTGGTGCCTCCGCCAAACAGTCCATTGACTGTGCGCGTGCCGCCGGGGTTATTGACGGAGTCATAAGCGCCAATCACTGAGCCGGGTAGGACGGACTGCACACTCGCCGTCATGCTTGAAGGACTCATCGAAGGATCGATGACGAAGTCGAAATCCTGGGCGGTGGCGGAAGCGGTGAGAAGGACTAGGGGAAGGAGTTTTGCTTGCATACCTGGCGCTCTTGGGTGAGAAGGACACTATCCAGACTAGCAATCGGTTGAGGGTGTGGGGAAAACCTATTCAGAGCACTTCCGAATCTCCCTACAGGCTGTCCATATAGGCCGAAATACGCCCGTAGGCGGCCTGCTGCCCCGGTTTAAGAGGGGCTTGTAGCAAATCCCTGAGCTCTAAGGGGTCCTTGTATAGGTCATAGAATTCATCGGGCTGATTGAGGTGGCGGATCAATTTGAAGCGTTGGTCTCGCGCTGCGCGTTCACGAATGCTGTACAGCATTGGCTTGATGCCATTGGGTGCGAATCGCTCTGCGTAGACGAATTGGCGCAGTTTCAGTCCCTGGTTGGCGAAGTAGGGTCTCAGGGAAACGCTGTCGGTTGGATCAAGGTACGTGGCTTGTGCCATCTCAAGCACGGTAAGGAACAGGTCGACGACGCTAACGATGGAATCTTCACGGCCCATGCGCACTGAAGGCCCCTGAATGATAAGTGGCACGCTCACGCCTCCCTGATAAACCGTTGGCTTGACCCTCCGCGGGTCCAGTGGCGGCTCAACGGCGCCAGAATAGGCACCATTGTCACCAACGACAATTGTGTATGTGTTAGGCGGAAGGCCTCCGAACAGACGCCCTAATTCAGTGCCTGCAGCCTCAGTCATGGCGGTCACATAACCGATGGGATCGGAGTCGGGGTCGGGCGGCAGATTGGACTGGGTATGGAGGTGCGCTGGGGGAATGTGCAGGGGTGTGTGAATGCTATTCAGGCATACATACAAGAAGAACGGCTCAGGTAAGGCCGCGATGGCCCGCAGGGCATCATTCACATTGGCGCTGGGTGCGTAGGTCAGTTGACGAGTCGTCACTCCGTTGGTGGTTTGGTTCCAGTCGTTGTAGTTGTTTGGGGTCAGGTTTCGCAGGGACCCCGTGTAAAGCCCATAGCCGGAGTCATTGGGGTGGGTTGGGCCATCTGCGTCACCGCCTAGGTGCCACTTGCCAACGGCTGCACACGAATAGACACTCGGCAAGCACTCTGGCAAGGTCCGGGCTGTGAGCGGCAGTCCAGGGTTTTGACCATTTCCAGGGTTGGAGCCGATGCCAGAATGGATGCCGTACAAGCCGGTGTTGATGCAGGCCCGCGTGGGGCCACATGTGGGATTGCTCCAGGCTTGAGTAAAGACTAGGCCGGTAGCGGCTAGTTGATTTAGGTTCGGCGTAGGGGCAGGGCTTGGACCGGTACCATAGAAAGACAATCGCTCGGGTCCCAAATCGTCGAGGACGACAAGGAGAATGTTGGGCCTCCCAGGCCCCGCCTCGTGCGCGGGGGGCGAAGCCAGCAGGCAGAGCAGGGGGGCGGTGTAGAACATGGGTAGGGGCGGTTGAGAGGGCAGGCCGGGGTTGGAGTATCAACCCTAGCTCTAGACGATCGAAGGGGGGTCTGAGAATCGGAACGGGTGATTCAGAGTCTCAAACCGAGTGTTTTTCTCATCAAGTTTGGGGTCATATCGAGTCGATGCATGAGGGTTCTGGCATTCCCCCGCCTCTTATGTCCAATCCCTCTCCCCTGAACACCCCGCTGCGGGTACTCCTCGCGATGGGGGTTTGTGTCCAACGAGACGAGTTGGTTGCACACCTTCAAGGGGAGGGTTTTGAAGTTCAATGCGTTCAGGGCGGCAACGGTACCTGTGTTGAGCATACCCTAGCCTGGGCTCCCCATGTTCTTGTGGTGGATGAGGAGACGACGCGATCCTCCATCGTGAAGTTGTGCAATACGATCGACCGCAGTGAACAAATCGTAAGCTTGCCTGTTGTTGCTTGCTTGAATGAACTCAGCGTTGGGCGCATCGAACGATTGCGCCAGGCGGGTGTGGTTGAAGTCCTTGCGGCTCCCACCCATCCGGCGCTGTTATCTCATTGCATCGATCGACTTGAAGAAGGAGGTGCATTGCTCGAATCGGGTGCCGCATCAGGTGAACTCAGCCGCTGGGCCTCCGAACGCGCCGCCTTCGAGGCGTCCTTACGCCAAGCCGAACAGCGCGGTGAATTGGGCGTGTGTTACCAACCGCGCGTAGATGCAGCCACCGGTGAATTACTGGGCATGGAATGCCTCGTTCGTTGGTATCACCCACAATTTGGAGCTGTCTCACCAGATCAATTCATACCGCTTGCTGAGGAAACGGGTCTCATTGTCTCCATCGGAGAATGGGTGTTACGCGAGGCTTGTGCCCAAACCCAATACTGGCGTGAGCAGGGCCACCAAGACCTGCGCGTGTCGGTCAATCTCTCCGCAGTTCAATTCCAAGACTCTGACCTGTACAACACGGTCAAGTCAGCCCTCGATGACACTCGCCTGAGGGCTGAGTGGCTTGAGCTTGAGGTCACGGAGAGCACACTCATGGGGGACCCAGCGGCCACTGCGCTGACCCTTGAGAAGCTCAAGTCCCTTGGAGTCCACATTTCCATCGATGACTTTGGGACCGGGTATTCATCATTGAGTTACCTCAAGCGTTTCCCAATCGACGCTCTAAAAATTGACCGCTCCTTTGTGGATGAGGTGACGAGCAACCCAGATGATGCGGCGATTGCGACGGCCATCGTCCTTATGGGCCACAGCTTGCATCTGAAGGTGGTGGCTGAGGGCGTGGAAACGACGCCCCAGGAGAGCTTGCTGCGCGTCTTGGGCTGTGATGAGTTGCAAGGCTATCTCATCAGTCCACCCGTCAGCCCCGAGCGTTTCGAAGGACGCTTTCTTCTCGACAAACACGAGGTTGCCTAAGATTCCGCATTCCTGGGGTGGGCAAGCAACTCCGGGGTGTCCCATGATGAGACACCGTGATTCTGCCAACTTCGGGGTTCTCGAGGCTCAGGACCCAGGCACCATTGGCCGATAAGAGAGCGTCCCGACACGGGACGGAACGCCCCCTAGCATGCCGAGCAACCCCAACCAGTCCACCAAAACCTACCGTATGCGGTAGAGTTAGGCTCCGCTCCGGAACTGCCCGGGCTTGTCCTGTGGTGCGATAGTACTCCCCCCTCTTACCTCTCTGCCCAACCCGATGAAAAGCAAAGGCCGCATCGTCCTCTACCACCCTCAGGTCACCGACTCCCGTCGGTCGACGCAGGCGGGTAGCCACGTCCTGCCCTTGTCCTTGCTGACGATCGCCGCCTGGCCTCATCATGATGGCTACGAGGTCATCATCATTGACGGTGCCCTTTACGACGATGCGAATGAGGCTCATGACAAGGTATTGAGTGCGTGTGATGGCGCATTGGTGTACGGCACGACCGGCATGGTTGGATATCAAGTCACGGACAGTTACAACTGCACAAAGAAAATCAAGGATCGCTATCCGAATCTCGTGACCTTGATCGGCGGTTGGTGGGCTTCGGTGATGCCCATGATGGAATTGGAGTCGGGCGTGTTCGATGCTGTCTGCATGGGACAGGGCGAGATCACGTTCCGTGAATTCGTCCAAGCGGTAGACAGTGGTACGGACCTAGAGGAGGTCGCTGGGCTGGCGCTGCTTCGTGATGGCGAGCTTGTCAAAACCGGCCGCCGACCGATCGCGCGCTGGGAGGAGCTGAAGAACTGCGCTTGGGACCTACTAGACTTTGAGCCCTACCGCCAGGCACAACTCGGATCCGCTGGCAAGCGCATCACTGAGCGCAATCCAAGACCGCGCAGCTTCAAGGAAGATAGGCCTGTAGTCACAATGGTCTATCATGCGAGTTTTGGTTGTCCGGAGCCTTGCGCGTTTTGCTGTTCTCCTGGCGTGACCAATCGCGGTTGGCGTGCCATGCCAGCCGATCGGATGCTCGATGACATTGAGGAGCTCAAAGACCGTTTTGAGTTTGATGTGCTGCGCTTCTATGATGCCAACTGGGGCGTGCGAGAAAAGCGAACAGTTGAGTACTGCGAAGGTGCCATCAAACGCAATCTTGATCTGCCGTTCCTAGCACTCATGGAGCCCTTCTCCATTCTGCACTACGACCCTTCCACCGTCGATCTCATGCGAGATGCGGGCTGCTACATTGTCAACATTGGTGCCGAAGCCGGCTCTGATCCCATGATGGAGCGCATTGGCAAGCACACGGCGGGTGATGACAACCTGCAAGCAGCGGTTGAGCTTGCCAAGCGTGACATCGACAGCTACTTGACCTACATCATTGGCTTTCCGGGCGAGACTCGCGAGTCCATGTATGCCACCGTTGATCAGGCCCGAGACATTCGTGCTGCGACTCCGCTCGCCCACCCGTGGATTTGGATTTATCAGCCCATTCCCGGAACTCCGTTCTATGACCAGTCTCTAGAAGAGGGCTTCATTGCCCCCAAGACACTGCAGGAATGGGGCGAGTTCGGTGAGTATCACATTTCCGAAACTTGGGAGGGGCGCATTCCCGGGGACGTGTTGCAGCGGCGCCAACTTTTCCAGCACTTCTCTAGCCTGTCCCAGGGATTGACCCGGGGCAAGATGGGCTGGTGGGAGCGGCGCGCGACATCTCGCCTGCGATCGGGCCACTGGCGGATGGCGAGAGTGGAGGCCAAGCTGTTTGACGTTTACCTGCGCGGATTGCGCACGGTTGGCCTTCAACAAGGCGGGATGAACGTCACTCCGAGCGCACAGTACTAGCGTGAATCTGGGCCGGTGTTGGCTCGCCGCTTAGTGTTGGGAGAGCATATACGTCAACAGTTGTTCTACGTAGCGACTAAAGCGAATCGGCGTGTCTTGATCAGTTGTCGGCAAGGCCTTTAGGACAACCAGTTCATCGGGGCCGACGACAGCCAGGGCATCGAGGGTGTTCAGTGCGAGCACGGCCGTCCAAACGTCGTGTCGGGTGAGGTCGCCATGGGACAGCAGTGTTTCAATGGCGAGCTGCTTCTCTTGGGGGAGCCCATGTCGAATCAGTAGCTCGGCGCCGGCAACCCGTACAGCTGCCTGAGAATCGTTCAGTAGGTTCCCCAGCCAATCTCTTTGTGGGTGCTCTGGGTCGAGACCGAGAATACCCAGGCCCATGGCCGCCCAGTAACGCAGGGGCCAATGGGGGGATTGCAGTGAGTCTTGTAGCCAGGAGCGGTGGGGAGCTATCGACTTTTCAGATTGCATCCCCACCTCATTGACCCCCCAACTGCTGGCTCGTTCCGCGATCGCCAAAATACTGGCCAAGTCGTAGCGTTCACCATCGCGTGCCCAGTCCATCGGGGCGAGTTTTCCCATACTCGAATCCCACTCACATTCGGGAATGAACCCAAGGTCATGAATCTCCAAAGAGTGCTGGCGTTGAGCCGCTTGGAGGCGTTCCAGGATTGGACGGTATTCGACATCCCCAGCAAGGTTTTGAACCTCATCGGGGTCGGCCAGCAGGTCGTAGAGCTCTCGAGGCGGCTTTGCCTCCCAGAAGTTGGTCTGCGGTGGCTCTAGTTCACCCCGGTCGTACAGGTCTTTCCAAACGCGCGTGGTGGGAGTTTGGAACATGTACTCCAGATACTGGCCGTAGGGACGCTGAGGCAAATAATTGCGAATGAACACAAAGCGTCCATCCGTAATTGAGCGGACAAGGTCGTAGCGCTCGTCCATGCGGCCCCGGTACCCGTGTAAGTGCGTCGGCCCGGGTTGTACGTGGCTTCCGGCGAACGCCGAGCCCTGCATAAACGTGGGAGCCTCTTCACCTGCGAGGCTTAGGGTCGTCGGTGCCATGTCCACAAAACTCACAAGCCGTTCGAGGCGGGCGCCAGGCTCATAATCCCGAGGAGCTAAGTGTTTCCACTGCTCGGGGAATCGCACGATCAAGGGCACGTGCAGGCCTGAGTTGTAGGGCCACCGCTTGGAGCGCGGCATACCGCTCCCGTGGTCAGCGAAGTAAAACACGATCGTGGATTCTGTGAGTCCATCGGCCTCCAACTCGTCGAGAATCGAGCCGACCTCGGAATCCATTTCACTGATCCTATCGTAATACTGGGCCCAGTCCTGCCGCACCTCAGGCTTGTCGGGATGGTAAGCGGGTAGCGGTACAGAATCGGGATCATGCACAGCTCGGTGAGGTCGGTTGCGGATTCTGCTCTCGTGGGTAATCGTTAGGTTGAATACAGAGAAGAAGGGTTGGTTCTTTGCCCGTCTGCGCCAGTGCGCTTTGCCGCCTGACAAGTCCCACACCTTCCCAGCATCCAGCAGGTTGTAATCGGTCTTGGAGTGATTCGTACAGAAATAGCCCAGCTCTTGGAGGAGAATGGGGAAAGGGGCCACATCGTGGGGCAGGGCCACCGCGGAGCGCATGTTTTCGGCGCCTAGGCTGCTCGCATGGACCCCGGTAATCAGGGTCGTGCGGGCCGGGGCACAGACGGGGGCGTTGGACCAAGCTCTAGCGAAACGTGCCCCTTGCCGGCTCAGAGCGTCGAGTCGGGGCGTTGAAGCAAACTCATCGCCATAACATCCCAGATGCGGGCCATTGTCTTCGCTTGTGATCCACAAGATGTTGGGCAGGGCCTGAACCTGTGCGGCCCCTGTGAAAGGAACCCAACAAAACAGCGCCGCCGCGCTTCCGATCAGGAAACGCAGCGGCGCTCGTGAACACACGGTCGAGGGCCGTCGCTTAGAGATAAACGCGCAGTCCAATCATCGTGCTGTCATAATCGTCCGCGCTGGTGTAGGAGAGACCCACGCCGACTTTTTCGGTCAAGTTGAACGTTGCTCCGGCGCTGTAGATTGTGTCATCGGCATTGTCGATTTCGATCAGTTCGACCCCGGCATACAATTCAAGTTGATCGGAAGCGCTCGCACGGAGTCCGGCGGCGAATGCTTGGCCGTCCTCACTTCCCGTAGCAGAACCAAGACCCGGAATCGTGAGGTCGACTTCCATGTCGGCATAGGCGGCCGAGCCATAGACATCGACGTTGGGGGATAGTTCGGTGTGGATTCCCAAGCCAACTCGCAAAATGGAGAAGTCCAGGGATGCTGGAGCGACGTCCATGGAGTAATTGGTGTGGCTAGCGAACACGAACAGTGCATCGCTCACGGCGTAGGACCCGCCAAGAACAACGTCATCGGAGTCGGTGCCGTCAAAGTCTCCCTGTCCGGCGGCCACCTCAAAATAGCTGTAGCTCAAGGTGCTGCCGTCCTGAGGGAGGGCAGGCAAGGTCGGGGAGGAGAGGGCTAGGAGGGCGAGGCCAAATATGGACATGGTGAAGTTTCGAAGTGGTGGAGGAAAACGGTTAGGCCGCACCCACCTGGGTGAGGCCAGTCGTGAGGTTGTGGTGAGTCTAGGGGTTGTGAGATGCCCCTTCAATCACTCGAATCCTGAGGAACGGCTCTGGAGGGATACCGACACCCTACGACTCCCGGAGGGTCTTGGGCACGAGCTTGCGCAGTTTTGGGAATCTCTTGAACGGTACCCGCAGGGCGCAGCGAATGCCCGGTTGGGGAAAGTGCCGGTAGCTCAAGGGAGCACCCCAGTGGAAGGCTCCCGAAATGTTTGGCCCCAGTCCCAATACGGTATGCCACCAATGCAGAGGGATATAGAGCATGTCGCCCGGATTCAGCACGATCTCTAGCGAGTCCGTTTTCAACACCCGGGGAAACTCTTGTTCGTCGACCTTGCGAAAATTGACGCGGCTGCAATTGTTGGAATTGGCGAGAAAGGGCTTGGGGTACAGGTTCTTGAATTGCCCCGGCTCATGAAAGGTGACCTTCTTTTGGCCATACAATTGGGTCAGGCAGGTCTGGTGGTAAGGGTGGAAATGTGAGCCGGTTAGCGTGTCGTGCCCCAAGAAAATCCGCAGCATCACGTCCTTGGGAACCCATGGCGGATGTTTGAAGTCGCCAGCGAGAGCTGGAAAGTCGTGGCTGGACACGCCCGCTAGGTAGATCTGCTCTGCGCGCTTGACTCGGCCTTCCATGATGTCGATGTAGTCGCTGCCCTTGAGTGTCTCGTAAACAGAGCGGTCATAACTACCCGACTCCGATTTCGTGGCGGTCACATCTTGATCTTTGAATAAACCTCGAAAGTAGGATGGTGTCCAACGCTGCATTGCAGGCCAGTGGTCCACCAAGCCCGTCATGTGCACGGGGTGCTGCTCTCCCTGGCAGATAGCTCTAAACTCGTCGTGGCTTGGTTTGTGAAGAGTCTAAATGGGGGCCAGCATTTGCCTAGAATGGCGTCCAGGCTTTCCGGCTGCAATGGCTATTCTCGGGTCACGTTCACGTCGCGCGTTGGATAGGGGAATGAGATACCCTTCTCATCGAAACTGAGCTTGATGCGCTCGGTGAGATCGGTGAGCGTGCTTCCGTAATCTTCGCGACGGACCCATGGTCGTATACGCACATTGACGGCGCTGTCGGCGAGTTCGGAAACAGCCACGCTGGGGGCGGGATCGGCGAGGACCCTCTCATCAGCGTCGAGAATCTCCTGCAAAGTCTGCTTGGCGAGCAACAAGTCGTCGTCGTAGCCAATCCCGAAAACGAGTTCGATTCGGCGAGTGCTACGTGCGGAGTAGTTGGTGATGGTCCCACCAAAAATGGACCGATTGGGGACGATGATCTCCCGATTGTCTCCAGTGCGCATGATCGTTGAGAAGATTGTGATCTTCTCAACGGTGCCGGCCGCCCCTCCAGCTTCTACATAATCCCCGTTGGAGAATGGTCGGAAGAGGATGAGGAGAACCCCCGAGGCAAAATTGCCTAGTGAGTCTTGCAGTGCAAATCCCAAGGCAAGGCCCGCTGCTCCGATCAAGGCCACCATGGAAGTGGTGTCGATACCTACTTGGCGGACGGCGGCGATGATGACCAGGAGCATGAGTAGCCCGTGGCAGATGGAACTCAGGAAATTCACGAGAATCTCGTCCATCTTGGCTCGACCCATCAGGCCGCGAATTGCGCTCACGGCCGCACGAGCAACCCAGCGCCCTATCACAAAGATCACGATGGCAATGAGGACGTCCGTAACCCATTGCACGGCATTGGCCTTGAGGAGCTCGATGTATTGCTGGGTATCGAGTGCTGGAGCGTGACTCAGTCCTAGGGGAATCCACATGACCGCAGACTAGCGCTGGCGGACAGTCGATTCACCCTATTGTGCGGTTTGTTGGGTGGAAGGCGCATGGGGTGGATCCTGCACTGGAAACGGGCGGGGCTCTCGAATAAGCGTTTCCATGCTAAACCGAAAGGCCGTTCCACCCCCTTCCAATGCCTCGTGGGTAACGCTGGCCCCCATCAAGCGGGCCAAGCCTCGCACAATAGCGAGCCCGAGTCCGACTCCACCGGCGTGGGCCACGAATGGCTCGAAGGGACGGCCGCCGAGTTCGGGGGAGAGGCCGGGACCCGTGTCCTCGACACTCAGGACTAGGCGCGAGCGTTCCCAGGTTCCCGTGGGCAGGATAGCCGCCCTCAAGGTGATGTTCCCCGCTTCTGTGTGCCTGACTGCGTTTTCTACCAAGTGCGTCAGCACCTGCCCCAAACGATCGGCGTCGCACTCGATCCTGTGAGCGCTGCGCTCCTGTGTGTCAATCTCGAGCGTGAGACCCTTGGCGATCGCTTGGGCCCTAAACGGTTGCACTGCCCGTGTGAGCAAGTCGCCCACACTCACCGACGTCTTGCAAAGGCCCCAGTGCCCTGCTTCCAACTGATGTAAGTCCGTTACGCGGGTGAGCGTTTCCAATACCCTGCTGCTGGAGTCGATCACCGCAGGCAGGTCGACGTTTTGTTCATCGAGTAAGACCTTGTTGAGCAATGCGCCAAGGTCACTACATACTTGATCTGCAAGTTTGACCAAGAACTTCGCCCGCGATGACGAGGCCAAATCGGATGCGGCCTGTGCCTTGCTCAATGCCAAGTTCATCGTTTCAAGGGAAGAAGAGTAGGCACGTTGTTCAGCTTGTGCTGCCTTGAGGTCCTCAATGAGGATCCTTTCGCGGCTGCGAGCATTCCATTTCTCGGTCAGGGCTGCGGCCATCTGGCGAATCTCTACGGGCTCAAATGGCTTCTTGAGGATCAGTAGTCTGTCGGTGCACCCGAGAGCTGCTACCGTTTCGTCCCAGGAGCAGTCGGAGTAGGCCGTACACAGCACCACCTGCAGATCCGGATCGACTTGCCATAGTTGGCGAATCGTCTCGATCCCATCCCAACCATTTGGCATGCGGTGGTCCACAAGCGCCAAGGCGTAGGGCTTGTTCAATTCGAGTGCCTCCCGAGCCATCTCTAGGCCCTGTTCCCCGCTGTACGCTGAGTCTAGGGCAAAGCTCAGGCGCGCAGCGGGCTGTTCGTCATCCGTACCAAAGAATGCAGCCCGGGCCCGCGCTAGGTCACTCGATGGTCCGGACTGGAGTGTGGATCCTCTCAGGAGCTTCTGCAGATCGGCGTGGATCCCCTCGGTGTCATCGATCATGAGTACCCGACGATTGGCATCATATTGGCCAGCCTGTGGATCAGCGTGACTCATAGGGCATCTCCCTTTCCTGCAATCTGGGCTTCACTCGGGTGAGTGGGGAGTTCCAATGTGAATGTGGCTCCACAGGCCTCGCCTTGGCTACTGGCCCAGAGGGCCCCGCCCAATTCACGCGCTGCGAGTGCAGCGGTGTGTAAGCCATATCCATGGCCCTCGATCTTCGTCGTGAATCCAAGCTCAAACACCCGACCCATAGCATCAGGGGCAATGCCCGATCCGCTGTCTTGCACTTCGATGCGAATGCGGGTGGTGCCTGAGGACTCAGTGCGAAGGGTCAATACACGCGGGCGGCTATCCTGGGATGCCATGGCTTGACGGGCGTTTTGGATTAGATTGACGAGGATTTCAAGCAGGCTGTGCTTGTCGGTTTCCACGGAGGCATCGGGGATGAACTCGCGCACCACTTCAAGCTGGCAATCAGTTCCCAAGCTGTGATCGGTGATGGCGAGGGCTTTCTCCAAGAGCGTGGCGATCTGGATGGACTCAGACCGATCCTCAATGGGTGCGCGCCCCTGTTGGGACCGCAGGAGATCACAGATATGCTCGATGCCGTCGCTTAGGGATTGCATTTCGTCGGTCAGGCGTTCTTGTTCTCCAATGAGCTGGTCAGAGAGGGCCGACAGCAAGGGTTGCAAGTGCTGGCCGCGATCGTCATTTGAAACGAACCCAGCCAGATCGTCCTTGTGCAGTTCAAGGGCGGTGGAGATTCCCCCGAGATCCTGAATACTCAAGTCCTGGACTTTGCGGCTTACGATGGCTGCAGAGATGTTGACGCTGTTTAGCACATTGCCCATGTTGTGAATGACGCCACCCATCTCACGGGTGTTCGTGTCGTCTTTCGGTGGCGGTTCCTGCCCGGTACGGCCGACTCTCCAAAACACACAGGCCACCCAACACAGGAGCGCCAATCCAATGCAGGCTGCGAGGGAGGCGGCCATGAAGGGGGCGGGCAAATGGCCCAGTGCGTGTGGGCTACGTGCCTCAAGGAGCACTTGTGGTCGGCCAGCAAGATCGCCGTAGGCCCTGTAGGCCACGAGGAATCCCTGCTCGTCCGTGCGCACTAGGTGTGATGAATGGGAGAGCAGGGGGAGTGCCCGATCGGCCTCACTTGGGAGGGGCACTTCGCTGGCCAAGTCCCATAGCTTGCATGTACGATTGGCCGTGCGTGCGAGTGCGCGTGTTGCGGTTTCCTCAAGCAGTCGACCGATGATCAATGTCCGTTCAGCATCTAGGGGCAATGCGCTCACTAAGAGAGCTTGCCCGCTGGAACTGCGCCACATGCCAGCAGCTGAACCGTTGGCGGAGAGGGGCACCCCCACGGGCGTCCCCACTTGACCCAGTTCAGTGAATGGGGGAGAACTCCCGATTGAGCTGACGATCCACAGCCCGTCCAGGCCATGGGGAAGTTCTAGGAAGGGGCCGCCGCTCACTTTCAATGAGTGGGCGAATTCACTCAGTCGTCGGACTTCTTCATCGATGGTGGCGGCAGCCCGGGCTGCATCCTTGGCTACCTCGTTGCGTGAAGCATCGGCTAGATGTCCTTGTAGCGCGTTCCGTTGCAGGCTATGCAGTCCTAGCGCAGCTAGGCCAAGTACGAGCGCGAGGACGAATGGAGTTCGGGGACGGTGAAGCATGGGGACTCCCCCCATTCATCGACCCTGCCTCGGAGGCTCCTTGATTCAAACCCAGGGCAGGGAGGGCGCACAGGCCTTCGCCTTCTCCATATGGGAAAGGGGGCGGATCTCATGATGAGATCCGCCCCCTCTCAGGCCCTCTAGCCCACTCTAGGCGCAGCAGCGGGCGATATACGCAGCAGAATCGAAAGCGTCTACTTGAACAAGATCCCACTGGGCTTCCAAGGCTTCTTGCACATGGGCTCTTTCCAACTCGCTGAGGATGCCCTTCTCCACTGCCAAGTCTAGCAGGCCCTCCTTCTTGCGCGGGAGCTCGCCTGCTCGCTGGGCAGACTTTATCTTGTCGCGCATGGAAGCCGTGGCACGCAAGAGGTCGTACCCACGGTCAAGAGCTCCAAGCCCTGGCTCGTCTCGGGGGGGCAAATAGATCCCGTGTGTCATTCGCGTACGCAGGTCCGCGTCCATCAAAACGGCGCGGGCGACTTGGGCCGTACGTCGATCGCTTGGCCCGCGGAAGGTGCGCCCTAGGGGGAGGACGAAGGGGCGTCCAGCTAGACCGGCCAAGCGATTGGGCAAGTTGTCGAGGACGCCGCTGAGCGCTTCTTGAATCTTCATCTCTGCAGTTTCCATGGACCACGCCATGAGCGGTACGTCGGAGGGGCGCGCACCTTCGTCCTCGAAGCGTTTGAGCGTGGCCGAACCGAGGTAGAGCCAGGCAAGTGCATCGGCGAGGCGACCCGTGATCATCTCCTTGCGTTTGAGGGTTCCGCCCAAGGACACCATGGCAAGCTCGGCCGTCACTTCGAACGCCGCCGCAAGCCGTGTCATGTGCTGGAAGTGACGCGCGGCCGCTCCCATTCGTGGAGCTGGGGTCAGGCGGCTGCTCGTGATCCCAAGTAGCAGGGAGCGCGTCATGTTGGTGACGATCAGGCCCATGTGTTTGAAGAAGGCCCTGTCAAATGTTTTCACATCGTCGGTGCGAGCAGCCTCCATTTCAGCAAAGGCGTGCGGGTGGCAGCGGATTGCACCCTGCCCGAAAATGATCATTGTGCGGGTGAGGATGTTAGCCCCTTCCACGGTGATCCCAATGGGGGCACCTTGATAGGCTGCTGCGAGTACGTTGCGCGGACCCCGTGAGATCCCCGCTCCGCCTTGAATGTCCATACCATCGTTGATGACATCGCGCATGCCTTCAGTCATGTACGCCTTCACGATGGCAGACAGTACGGAGGGCTTTTGGCCGGAGGCTACCGAAGCCGCTGTCAGCCTCCGGGCGGCATCCATCCAATAGGTCCGCCCGAATACCCGGGCGAGGGGCTCTTCGATGCCTTCGAAGCGCGCGATGGGCATTCCAAATTGCTCACGCAGGAGCGCGTAGGAACTGAGTGCCCGGGTCGTGACCATGGCTCCGCCAGCAGCGAGTCCCGGCAGGGAGATGGAGCGACCCGCAGACAGGCAATCCATCAACATGCGCCAACCTTCACCAGCCATGGCGGCTCCGCCGATGATGGCGTCGAGGGGGACGAACACGTCTTTGCCGTGGGTGGGCCCGTTGATGAATTTGACGCCTAAGGGGTCGTGGCGTTCGCCAACGCTGACGCCGGGCAATGAGGTGTCGACAAGTGCGCAGGTAATGCCCAGGTGAGTCTTGTCGCCTAGCAGGTGATCGGGATCCTGCATTTTGAACGCCAGCCCGAGTAGGGTCGAGACGGGCGCGAGGGTGATGTAACGCTTATTCCAATTCAGCCGAAGACCTAGGGTCTCCTTACCCTCCCACATTTGCTTGCAGACGACTCCGCTGCTTGTCATGGCTCCGGCATCCGACCCTGCGCCCGGTTCGGTTAGGGCGAACGCCGGTACTTCACGGCCGTCGGCAAGCCGGGGGAGGTAGTACTTCTTTTGTTCGTCCGTTCCGTAATGCGACAGCAATTCGGCGGGCCCCAAAGAGTTGGGCACCATGACCGTGACGGCTAGGGTGATGTTGTGGCTAGAGACCTTCGTGACGATTGCAGAATTCGCCTCAGCGGAAAACTCAAGCCCGCCGTACTCCTGGGGAATGATGATGCCCATGAACCCCTTGGCCTTCAGAAACTCCCAAGACTCGGGTGATAGATCACCTTGTTGATCGACTTGCTCACCGTCGACCATTCTGCACAGTTGTTCGACCTCGTTATCGAGGAATGCCTGTTCCCGGGCACTGAGTCCGGGGCCGTTGAAGGCGAGAAGTTTTTTCCAGTTGGGGTTGCCAGTAAACAGGTCGGCATCCCACCACACCGTTCCAGCTTCGAGGGCCGTACGTTCCGTCTGACTCATCTTCGGAAACATTGGCTTCATCAACTTGAGCAGGTGCTTGGTGATCAACACCCGCCTGAGGGGTTTGAAGCCAGTCACGAGGGCAAGCACTCCAACCATCCCCGTGATGCCCCAAAACAGAACGCCGGCGGTCTCCAGTGTGCTGTGCCAATGCCACAAGACTATGGCGGCAGGGGTTACCCACGCGAGGAAGGCCTGACCGATGAACAGCAATACAAGTGCAATGAGGAGTGAGGCGACGAGGAGCATTTTGAAGGGTGCTGGATGGGGTCGATTCTGAGACGCTGGCTGGGCAGGGTGGGCAACCACACAGGCTATTGCAACTTTAGCCCGAATCTGAGCTTGAAGCAGGGGGGATTCGCTAGGGATTCAACCGGGTGATTCAATGCCAAATTGGCTTCGAATCCACCCTGGGCGGCTGAATTCCCAATTCCGCTCGCTCATTCCAGCGATGAATGCGGGCAGCGTACGTTCAAGGCAGGCGCGAACTTCGTCCTCTAGCTCAAGGGTGTTCGCATAGTGGTCGAAGGCTCTGCGCTCTCCGGGATACCACTGGCGGGCGGCTATGCGCTGGCAGTCACTGATGGCGTTGGGACTGTGTCCCTTGGATAGGTGCAGGGCGAGATTGAGCAGATCGAGGTAGGGCAGGAAACAACGCTCGCTGGCTCCCCAGTCGTAGTACCCGAGGATCTGGCCATCCGCTCCAAGCTGGATGTGCTTGGGTCGCAGGTCGGCGTGATAGAGGACGAGCGGAATCCGTCTGCCCACAAGTACACTGTGTACATCATTGAGCATTTCATCGAGTGCACGCCCAGTGCCCGCATGCGTGGACAAATCCCGCGCGAGTCGAAAGCGTGGAGCAATCATCTGCTCAAACCGTTCCTCGTCGATCAGTGCGCTTGGCTCAACAACAAGCCTGGAGTAGTCATTCGCAACGCGCATGAGCATTGAGGCGTGGAGCTGTTCTTCATCCTCATGCTGGGGGGCTGATAGGCCAGGGAGCCTTTGCTCACAATGCAAGAACAAGCCTTCGACTTCTCCAGACATGATCGGCGTAGGAACGGGAAGGTGCGGAAAGGTCTTCCTGATGTGACGCAGGCAGGCACCATCATTGCGAAGCATTCGGTCAGTGTAGGGATTGGTGGGAATGTGCAGGACCCACCATCCAGGCGCCCCCAATGCATGGGTGCCAGGAGCTATCCCCCTTGCATCGAGCGGCCGGGTCTGCACTAGGCAGTTGTTGCTGCGGGTCGAAATGACGTACTCAGCGACCGGCGTGGGTTCATCGATGTGTTCGGCGATGGCCTGCAAGATTCGATCGAGTCGTCGAGAGGATCCCGGTTTGCGCGAACCGTGAATGGCAAAAGACGGTGTGAAGAGTGGAAACAGACCGGCTTTAGCTCCGATCACCTTGAGTGCGTTTTTCTTCTCCTTGGCACCTACTGCAAGTTTTGGAAGTCCGCCGTCGAGGGCAACCATGTGGCAAAAGTCCTTTGCATTGGGATAGAGCGCGAATGGATGCAACTCTGTTTCAGGCCATGCCAATGCCTGCATTGTCGCGCGCAGTGGGCGCTCGCCCTGTGCGGGAGCGATGGCGTGGCGCAGCCATTGGAGTGGGCTGGGCTTGACATAGCCGCCCCGCTGGCCCGTGGGGCGTTTGTAGGCCAGGGAGTTGTTGGCCGTGACGAGTAATTCATGTTTGCAGACCCGCCAGAGCTCGTCGGGTGCATGCCCCCAATCCCTGCTCGGGTGGGGTAGCCCCTCCTCTTGGACGACAAGCTCAAACTGTCTCGATTGGATGGGTAGGGCTGTGTCGCTCCCAGCGAGTACATGTTGAACTCGCAACTCCATCCCTTCGGCGCGCAAGCGGCCGAAAACCAGACGTGCAGGGCAAGCATCGAGTACGAGTACTTTGAATCCGAGGTGTGCGAGGGCGACGACAGTCCCAGAGCACGCGTCCCCCATGAAAAGAGCCCGCCCACCCTTGCCTTCTAGCAGGGGAATCCAAGCACCCCGGCCCCCATCGAGCAGCAGGGCAAATGCGTCGCTGGCGGCAGGTGTAAGCTCAGCCAACAGCAGTTCGAGGCAGCGTTTGTAGGGTAATCCGTTGTTCCTGTTATCCCGCGCGCGAGCAATGGCGCTTGCGAGGTGCGTGTGCGTGGGATTATTGAGGGAAGTGGGCACTGGCTTGCGGGGGCGGGGAGTGAGCGATTGTGTCGATGGCTAACCGCACACTCAAGGGCTCGCGTTCGGTAGGTTCATCTGTGCGGGGTGGCAAGCTCGGGCATTGCGGAGCGCTTCGAGCCACCCCATTCCGTGCCGCTGGTCGGGTTCTAGGTAGTGCCCCTCGCTCCACTCATTGAGTGATGCCACGAAAACAATGGATTCACCTAGCGTGTTGTTTCCGGCAAACCTCAGTGCACGCTCAGCAGCTTCTTGAAACAACTGTGGGGATTCTCCTGTGACCACTGGGGACCAAGGGTATTTGGCTGGGCGTTCCTTGCCAAAATCAGCTGCGCGAGGCGAGGCATCCCATCCCGGTGCAATGGATGGCATGTAAGGAAGTCCAGAGGAACGGGAGAATCCAGGCCATTCACTCGCACGTTGAAGGGCACAAGTCTCGTAGTCCTGCAGGAAGGGTCCCTTCCACTCGGGAAGCAAGACGTAGTGGGTCACACTGTCGAAACCCATCTCCTTGATCTTTCCAATAATCTCGGGTGCTGGGTCAATTGCAGCCAGGTGCAGGGATCCCAATCCCTCCCTAGCTAGCATGGTCCTAACCTGTTGAATGGCCGTCGTGACTCCTTCTACACCTAACTCCCGCACTAAGAAGGTGGAGTCGAACACCGAGTAGTAGGCTGCGCCGTCTACACGCAGATAGTTGGGTCGGCTGAAATAGCGCTTGGCTACGTAGTTCATTAGCTTGACAAAGTCGGCCACGTCGCTCTGCACACGCCGGGCAGGATCGATGACGGGTCCATCCTTATGCGTAACGGGGAGGACCCTGCGTGGCATGCGGTTGGCCCACATCAGTGCAAAGGGTGTTTGGCTGCCGAGATCGCTTCCGAGAAAGCCCTCATCAAGGGCCTCTTGGAAAACACGCTTTCCCCGGCACCAAAAGAACCCATACACGAATGCATCAATACCGTGATCTAGTGCAAGACGCAGGCGGCGTTCAACTTGGCTGGGGTCTCGGTCATCATAGGCTCCCAAGCTTGGCAGGCGCGGCTGGGCATGGCCCGCGAAGCGCGGTTGGCATGCCTGCACCAACTCCCATTCAGTGAATCCGGGATGGAAGGACTTGTCGCGTTCTGGGATAGGGTGCCATCCAGGGTAGACATAGGCGCCGATACGCAAGGGGCACGGTGGTGCGCTCATGCGGAGATCCTACGCTCGGGCATGGCTTGCGTGGAAGAAAAGTGGGCCGCGTTCGAGCCTAAACCACTAGGCTGGAGCCATGTGGATTGCTTGTGTGCTGACTTCTGCAGTTGTTGTGTCCCTCGGGCCAGTGGCATCGCAAGAAGGTGGACGCTTTGAGGTTTGTCACCGAGTCGAACGCGGCCCGTTTCTTGAATTGACCGTGGACCTCCCCGTGGGAGTGGAGAGTCTAAGCGAGCAGGTCATCGAGGCCGAGTATCGACGTCACGCACTCAGCTTGCCAGCCGGAATCCACCTGCGGTTGTTGGCGAAGGGGTCAGCGGGTCTGGCCAAGCCCATCGAATCTTTTCTTGAGCCCGTGACCGCCCCCCCCCGCAAGAGGGGTGAAGCGAGAGGCGCCCCGATGACTGGTCAGATGAACCGCTCGGGCCAGACCAGCGGGGCCTTGGCAGGCAAGACGGTTTTTCTCTCCCCCGGTCACGGATGGTTCTACGATTCGGGAGACCAGCGCTGGGAAACGCAACGTCCAGTCACCCACGGGATTGTCGAAGACTTCCACTCGGCCGATGTGGTCAATGAACACCTCGCTCGCCGTTTGGAGAACATGGGAGCTGAGGTTTGGATTGTGCGCGAGCGCGACCGAAACCCGGACATGATGATTGTGGACGAGACCGATTCGGATCCAAACTCGGGAACTTGCACGGAGGTCGGACCTGCCTGGCGCTTCGTCGATTCATCACTTGCAGGATACGGTCACGAGCCGCTTCCACACGGTTCTGCCACCAACCCCCTTGCGCTCGGTGCTGCGCGGCTGATGTCCACTACATCCGGGCCTGCCGATGCCAGCGTGACTTGGACTCCAAACTTCAGCCGCGCAGGTTTGTATGCGGTCTACGCAAGTTTCGGTTCCTACACCAACCGTCCTCGCGACGTTCATTATCGAATACTGCATGCGGCTGGAACATCGGATGTTTTTGTGAATCAAACACGCGACGGGTTCACCTGGCGCTACCTCGGCCATTTTCCCTTTGATGCGGGTTTTCAGCCAGGGGCTCAGGGCGTAGTCCTGAGCAATGAAACGCAGGACAGTGCCGCAAGCTGGATCTCCTTTGACGCGATTCGGTTCGGGGGGGGCGCCGGGGACATCGATGCCGGCGGCGGCGTGAGTACCCGGGTGCGGCAGGAGGAGTGCGCTCGTATGCATACCCAGTTTCTGGGTGCCCCGTCCTCTGTCTATGCCTACTACACTGATGACCGCAGTTCGGATGTGGTGTCTCGTCCGCGCTACGCAGCCTGGGAAAACGAAGTGGGTGAGGATTCCATCTACATCGCGTGGCATACCAATGCGCCGAGCCCCGCTGTGGGCACGAGCAGCTTCATCTATTCGTCCAATCCCACCCCAGGCAGTGCGGCATTGCAGACGGCCGTGCATACCGAGCTGATCGGCGACCTGCGTGGAGGCTACGATTCGAATTGGGTTGATCGTGGCATGAAGTCCGCCCCCTTTGGTGAGGTCAATCCTGCTCACAATCCTGAAATGCCATCCATGCTCCTTGAGGCGGCTTTCCATTCGACGGCGTCGGATGCGATGCGGCTGCGCGACGGAACATGCATTGATGTGATGACCCGTGGTGTGGCCCAGGGCGTGGTCAAGTACTTCGCCCAGCGCGATGGCGTCAGTATGCCCCTCGCCCCCGAACCCCCGGAGGCACTTGTGGCTAAGGTGGCCGCCGATGGGAGCATCGATGTTTCCTGGTCCGCCCCGGCCGTTGGAGCACCAGGTCTGTTGGGTGACGCTCCCACGTCCTATCGCGTATTCGCTTCACGAAAGCCCCGTGCCTTTGGCGCCGCAGTGCTCGAGGTCAAAGACACCCAGGCTCACATTCCGCCGATGGCAGGGTTGGGAGCTGTCTATGTGCGCGTGCAATGCGTGAATGGGGGGGGAGTCTCCTTGCCGTCATACACCCAGGGGGTGATTGACGCCCGGTCGGCGCTTGGGGGGGGAGGCGCGGCCCCCATTCGAGCGCTCTTTGTTCAGGGATACACACGGCGCGGTCCCTATTTGCTCGCTGAGACTCATGAGCTCGTGTCCGGAACGACCCCTGTGACTTGGGGTGGCTCGGGTACCTTGGAGGTGCGGCGTCGATGGGAAGAGACAATCAACTCTGGGGATTACATCGTCGAGCATGCACGGGCCTTAGAGAGCTGGCCGGGGCTTGCACTCGACAGTGCTGACCGCGCGGCGGTTGCTTCGGGAGCCGTCCAGCTGGGCGACTATGACATCGTCCTTTGGGCGTCAGGTCGCCAGGCGGAAGTCTTCAGCGATGATCCGGTGGACGACACCTCCCTCACTGCCAGCGAGCGTGCGATCATTGAGCATTATCTGCGGAGTGGAGGCTGTCTGTGCTTATCGGGGGCCGAGGTGGCCTATGACCTCGACCGAGATGCAGACCCAGCCGACCCCCCGAGTACTTTCTTGCGCACAATCCTCGGAGCGAGCTACGTAGCGGACGGTGCCGGTACTTTTGGTGTGCACTCCCTAGGGACCTTCCCGTTTGCATCGCTGCTGCCCTTTACTTTCAATGATGGCAGCCAGCCAGGTTATGCCGTTGAATGGCCGGATGTGATCGCCCCGGTGGCGCCTGGGACCGCTGTCCTTGGGTATGACTCTTTCGGATCGGCGGGTATTTTGCACAGCGGGCCTGGCCGAGTTCTCTATTTTGGTTTTCCCTTAGAGAGCGTGACTTCCACGAATGCGAGGGCAGACCTCTTGCAGGCCGGCATCAGGGCTCTCGTGTTTGGTCGCTGACTCAACGGTGACGACACGCGTCACGTTTGAGGGGGTCAGCCACCCTCTTCAGTCAGTTCGACGGGTTTGTAGCCACCGCGCGTGCGGAAGTAGAGGGTGATGAGTCCAAAGGCGATTAGCAAGATGAGTGGGAACCGCACTGCGTAGCGCAGGACATCTCGGCCTGCCCCGCTCTTGGCCGCCGTCCAGGCAGCCTCGGCCGGTGTACGTTTGCTCTCACTAAGTGTTGCGAGGTATTGCTCGGCCTGCTCCGGTGCGATGGCTTCGTGTTTCATCCAAAGGAACCCGCCAGGCACGCTGGCATTCTCAGCGAGGCCGGGAGCTTCCTCGACCACGTGGGAATGGATTGAGTCGTCGAAGGCAACACCGAGAATGGGTGTGCCGATAATGCCCGCGGAGAGCAAGCCAATGGCGGAAACGGTGTTGAGCGTCAGCGCACCACCGCGCGGATAGCGCTCGGAGGTGAACCCGAGGATGCAGGGCCAGTAAAACGTCTGGCCGAGGGCGTAAAGAGTGAATGCAATAAACACTGCAATTCCGGTGCTTCCTGCGAGCCAATACAGGCCAATGGCCGAGAATACTCCGCTGAGACACAGCAAGCTGGGTGGTGAGAAGAAGCTCAGAATCCCGCCGGCAAACACTCGGAAGATGAGCATGATGGATGCTGAGAAGACCAAGGCTGATGCTGGGTTCAGGTTCTTGGCTTCAAGGACTGGAGCCATGAGTCCCTTGATCCAACCGTCCGTTCCCAATTCAGCTGTCGCGACTGGGATCATGAGAAGGCACAGCAAGAAAAAGAGCGGCTTGCCCACCGCCCGCACAGCCATACCAAATACACCGCCAACGGCGAGCCCTGCAATAAGGCTTACATTGAACCAGCCCTCGGGCTTGGTCCACGAGGAGAGTTGATCGACTTGGTTGCCGATCTCATAAATCATGAGGAAGGAGGCGAGCGCGGCACCCAAAAAGCCAACTTGTTGCAACATGACAACGTACGGCACGCCTGCTTGGACGCGTTCGTCCACGGGGAATTTTACGCCCAGAAACATGACTGCGTATGCGAGGGCGGGAAGCAAGATCCAAAGTGCGTGCAGGTTCCAGCCCGCATCGGGTGCCGCACCCTGTGCGGCGATGATGATGAGGGTTCCCAAGACCAGTCCCGCGGGCCATGCAGCATGCAGAATCGTAAGCCACTTCGTTTTCTCCTTGGGATACACAGCGGCACAAATGGGATTGATGACTGCTTCGACGACTCCGTGGCCCAGACCAGCGCAGATGGCGAAGCCATACAAGGCCGCATAACTGCTTGCAAAATAGGTTCCAACACCTGAGATCGCTTGGAGGGCGAAAGCGAGGTACATGGGCATCTTGTACCCAGTACGATCCACAAACAGGCTGAAGCCGATCATGGTAATAGCGATGGGCCACAGAGAGGCTCCGAACACTTCGCCGACCTGCTGTTGGGTCAGGCCGAGCTCCTCACCATAGGTGCCTCCCATCGCGACTCGGAAGGCAAACCCAAAGCCTGCGGCTGTGAGGGCTAGGAAGCTTGCCCAAAAGAGAATCCTCTTTTCGCCTGAGGATAGATCGTTACCGGTGACTACACCATTCATGGAAGGCCTTGGCAGGAACGGGGGGGGGGGGGAGGGGAAGAGAGAGGGTGGGTTCTAGCAAAAACGCAGTCCGTTTGCGAAATACCCCTAATAGGCAGTGTCGGCAAATCCCACAACGTGGCGCACCATGGTCTCGATCTGCCCTTCAAAGCAATGGTCGGAGCCCTCCATCGCAATGAGCTGTGCTGTACCTGCACTGACCTCCTCGCAGCGCTGAGATTCTTCGAAGGGCACCAACTCATCTGCCGTGCCATGTACCAGCAACCAAGGGACGGTTACTGAACCCGCCCAGCCGAGTGTCGTCCCAATCGAAGCTGAATCTTCTAGGAAGCTCGCACTCAGCTTGGCGTGCTCACGGCCCAGCATGCAATCCACTCCGGGCACCAGGTCTTTGAAGTGCCTTTGCATGAATCCTTGCACTTCGACCATTCCGGCGAGGCAAACCAAGGCCCTGAGTCGTGGGTCTTGCGCTGCGCGAATCACCCCTACTGCGCCTCCCATGCTGTGTCCAGTGTAAGCGAGCTTCCAGCAACCCTCGCCTTCTAGTGCGTCGATGACTGCACCGAGGTCTTCGACCTCCTTGGAAATGCAGCAGTCCTCGAAGCGCCCCTCGGAATCACCGTTGCCTGAAAACGTGAAGCGTAGCGAGGCGATACCCACATCGGCGAGAGCCTCGCACAGTTGCACGAGGTAGGGTCGTTCATGCTGCGACGTCACCCCATGGCTGACAATCATCAGTTTGCCGCCATGGGTGTGCGCTGACCCGCGGGCCGGTGTGAAGGCGTGTGCCAAGCGTTCGCCGTGAGAATTGCGAATCAGGCGGTCCTTCATTTGAGCGAAATGCCCTCGAGGCTCTCGATGATGAACTGTACGAGTAGGTCGTTGCCCTTGGCGCTGAAGTGGCAGCTATCTAGGTATAATGTCTCTTTGACACCCTTGAACGCCTCGGTAGCATCGACTGCGATGACTCCAGCCGCCTTGAGGTCGACCATGCCCCGCTTGAGTAGGGGGTACCCTCGAACGATCGCTGGGTGGAGCCCGTCCTCACCAATGCCCTGCCGAAACTCTTCTTCGCTCACAAACTTGGATCCCTCGTCATGTAGCGTTGGCTGCAGAACATGGACGTATTGGATGCCATGGGCTTGGCACGTGCGGTGCATGGCTAGGGATGACCTCTGCCACACAGCGACGGCCTCCGCGACCGCATCCCGTCCACTCTTGTCCACTCGAAAATCAGCGGCTGGGTTTTGCGTAATACGGTCGGCTTGGCGGTCGACAAACACCTCCTGTGCGTGCACCCAGTCGCGGCGCATCCGGGAGATGCGTGCGATGGCGAGAGTGCCGCCCATGGCGCTCATGCAGTCCCCCCTTGCGAGGATCCGTGCGCTAAGGTCACGAATCGACTGTTGAAGAATCTGGATGTTGACCAAGGCTTCCAAGCTGGACTCATCGAAGTCGGGGGAAGAGACGAGACTCGCCCAGTGATTTCGAGCTGGGAAGCTCGTCTCCATCTTGGCCTTCAAATTGGAGGACGAGATTCGTAGCTCGTTGACACCATCTAGGTTGAGCACGAGATCTGGCTTGCAGCCCTGGGCAAGCAAGTAGGTCAACTGCAGCAGTTGCTGCGGCTGCTTGTAGCCCGGAACGGCCAGCCCGATAATCTGTACGTTCCGTGGGTTGTCTGCATGATCACTCTGCCCTCCCCCGCCCTCAAGACCCAAGCGCTCCACGATCTTCTTCATGGACTTGCCTTGAAAACTGGCCGCCACGGACCCGCCTTGGACGAGGACGGTATAGGGTGCGCCCCCGGGGGCGGGGTCGCGAAAATGGTCCGCAACATCGGCCATGCGTTGGGCGGCGGCAGCGTGGACGTACCCCACATAGGGGTGTAACTGATAATGGGGACCTGGCCGGCTTGATCTCTCCGGAACCTGGTCACTACGGACTCCGACAGCGAGACCGCCGACTCCCTGGAGTACGGCCTGTAACGCTTGCTCACCTGCTTGACGTGAGTAGCTGCGTCCTTGCATCGCAAGCCAGACCCGGGTGGCTCCCTCTGCAACGACTAGGGCTAGGACGGTCGAGGTGAAGAGTAGGATCAGCTTGCGCCGCATGGGGGCACCATAGCGGCTACGCATGCAGTGCGCACGAGTATAACCCACGCTCGTGCCACAGCGCTCTGGAGCACGAGTCACACGCAGGGCCGGAATCATCGACTAGGTCGCTCGAGTCGCAGACGCCGTGTCCTTGGGTGTGTATTCTTGGCCACCAGCCATGGCTCGAACCAAACGTCAAAAATGGACCTCGAACCGCTCACTCAAGCGTGTCTTCGAACCCAATGTGCAGGCTGCGGTGCATGCACCCTCGGCGATGCAGGGTAATTGGACCCCGACTGCATTTGAGCAGGCGGCTCCCATCACTCTCGAGCTAGGTTGCGGGAAGGGTGAGTACACGCTCGCACTTGCCAAACTCCACCCCGAGCGCAATTTCGTGGGCGTGGACATCAAGGGTCATCGATTCTGGTACGGGGCTCAAGCCGCAGAAGATGAAGGCCTTGCGAATGCCGCATTCTTGCGGGCCAAGATTGAGTTCTTGGAAAACCACTTCACCCCCGATGAGGTCAACGAAATTTGGCTGCCCTTTTCAGATCCTCAACCGACCGATGAACGCGGGACGAAGCGGCTCACCGGCGCGCCCTTCTTGGCTCGTTACCGTCGCCTACTGGGCGTTGGCGGCCTTGTGCACGTAAAAACAGACAGCCCTTTCCTGCACGAGCAGACCCTCTTGAGCGCCGCAGAAAGCGAAACGGACGTCGTTGTCGAAATCCCTAACCTGTACGCCGATCCTGTCCCGGTGCTCGATAAGCAGCTAGCCATTTGGCTGGGTATCCAAACGACTTATGAACGGCGCTGGATCGAGCGTGGTCGCACAATCTCCTACCTGCAGTTGCGCCTGTAGCTTCGGATTGCGGGCTACCAACGCGTGGGCACATAGTCTTTGAGGAACTGCCCCCAGCAATGTACACCTGTGTTGAACCCGGTGAATATTGGGTCGAGAACTCGGGCAGCACCGTCCACTGAATCTAGGGGGGGAGCGAAGCGCTGTGCTTCCTCCTTGTCGACAGCGCGTTCAAAGGGGTCTTCATCGGTGACCCAGCCGGTATCGACGCTGTTCATGTGGATGCCGCTCTTGAAGTAGTCCGCCGCTGAAGTGCGCGTCATCATGTTGAGCGCAGCTTTGGCCATGTTGGTGTGGGGGTGCCTGGTCGTCTTGAATGTGCGGTAGAACTGACCCTCCATCGCAGAAACGTTGACCACGTGTCGGTCCGCCTGAGTGCCGCTGGACATGAGTCCCTTGAGCCGGGCGTTCAACACGAAGGGAGCGATGGAATTCACCAGCTGAACCTCGATGAGTTCAATCGTGGGAACCTCGTTGAGTTCCATGCGCCAAGAATTCTTCCGCCGTAAGTCGAGCTGCTGGCCCTCCCCATCGACCATGCCTTCGGGGAAGAGGCCCTGTTGATCGGCTTCGCCGAGCAGATCGAGCTGGCTGAGGCTGGCCGCTTGGGTGAGGCCCCCCAGTGGGTTCGCCGGGTGCTGCACCGTTGGAATCCGTTCTTCCTCCCCCGGCGGTCCTTGAAGTTGCTTGTTGGGCTGGGAACTCGCTGTGAAATTGGCTTGCAACTGTTCGACCAGTGACTCGTGCTTGTGGACCAGTGCCCTTGCCCTCTTGGGCAGTTGGGAAAAAACCTCCGATTCCATCAAGTGAGCACTGTAGGCAGGCGGACGCCGGACGGTTTGACAGGCATTGTGAATCAGAAAATCGAGTTGTTCGAATTCATCTCTGATGTGGTCCGCGAAAGCCTCCACACTGGGAGTGTGTCGAAGGTCGAGCCCGTAGATGTGCAGCCTCGATTCCCAATGCTCAAAATCGGGTTCAGCTGCAAATCGCCGTGCTGAATCGCAGGGAAAGCGTGTACTGGCAATGAGGGTGGCACCCGCTCGCAAGAGCTTGAGCGAGGCTTCGTAGCCAATCTTGACCCGGGAGCCCGTCACCAGCGCGACACGCCCGTGAAGTTCGGCGCTCTGCAGTCGTTTTTGCCAGTTGAGTTCCGCACAAGTGGGGCACATGGAGTCGTAGTGGTGATGCAGGTCGCGGTACTCCTCCTTGCAGACGTAACAGCGCGCGGCCTCCTGCAACCGCCTGGCGGCAGGCGAGCTCTCATCGGGTTGCCAAGCTTGCTTCTCTAAGAGCTCACGGTCTTCGGTGCTCAGGTCTAGCTCAGGGGGTGCCACTGGAAAGCGCAGTGATCGTTTGAGGGCGCGGTTGCTTGTTGCATTGAGTGCTCGATCATCTTGCTCACGCACCTGTTCGCGCAGCAACCGCTTGCGTGCGTTACTGAAGGCGCGCCGCGCCTTACGATCCGGCAGTGCAATCCGTCCGGCTATCTCACGCAGCCGATCTCGTTGATCGTCACTGAGTTGAGCGAGACGCTCTGGGCTCTCGGCCAGGTCTCCTAACCAAGCCAAGAGCACGTCGATCGAAGCATCTTCCGATTCATCCTGGCTGCCCATGGGATCAAGGTAACTCAATCGTGCTCAGGGCGCATCCCGACCTAGCCTTCACTGCCGATCAGGGGTCTCTTCTCTCAGGCAATAGAGCGCGCGTTCGCCTCGCAGAATAAGGTCGGGTCCCACGAGGGCAGGGCATGCGCTGAATCGTTCATTGAGCTGATTGACGGCCAACACCTCGGGCACATCCCCCCCGTGGCTGAGTACGATCGTCGCACCATCGCGGTCGACAATGTAGACCCGGTTCGCGGCCCCTACTGGGCTTGCGTAGATTTCGTACATGCCCTCAAGCCGAAAGGGCCCGCTCGGCTCCACTCCCGTGGCTGCTCGTACCCGTGACAGAACTCCCTGGTAGTGCCCCAAGTAGTACACCCACTCGCCATACAACAGGGGGGATGGCACATAGGGCGTTCCACGTTTGCGGGACCAGACCACATGGTCCGTGCCGGTGACGTCACCCCTTGCCTCAGCAAGACGGATGGCCATGAGAGACTTTTTTTCGTAACTGCTGCCCACGACTGCGACCCCCTGTCCAACCACTGGGGATGCGACCACGTTGTTGGAGAGTCCGCCGCACTCCCAAATCAAGCTGCCCGTCTTGAGGTCGTAGGCACGGGTGCGCAGGCTGCCGCTGATAATCACCTGGGTGTGCTCGCCTACCACGGCCACGGCAGGAGATGCCCAGGACGTGACTTCCTCACGTGCTACCCGCCAGAGCTCCTTGCCAGTCAAGCGGTCGAGGGCTGCGACAAAAGACTCTCCCTCGTGGTCACAGTTGACTACAAGGGTGTCACCGTGAAGCAGGGGTGAAGAGCCCTCGCCATGGCCGTGTTTGACCTGGAGTTGCCCGAGGTCAACGGACCAAAGGAGTTGCCCATCATGATCGAGTGCAAAGAGCCCGTTCGAGCCGAAAGGGGCGATGAACAACTCACTGTCGAGAACGGGAGAATTCGAAGCCAAGGTGCCGGAGACGTGGGCGCTGGCCTTGGGAAGAACGGAGCGGAGGTTCTTTTGCCAGAGGATCTTACCGCTCGTCCGATCGAGACAGAGGGCGGCGAAATGTTGCCTGCGGGTAAGTGGTGCGTTGTCGTGCGCGCCGGGTGCATCATCGGGTACGGGAGGGAGCTCATCTCCGAAAGGGATGGCCGTAGTGATGAAGACGCGATTCCCGTAGACCACGGGCGAACTGTGCCCCTGCCCAGGAATCGAAGTCTTCCAGCGCACGTTGGACTCTTCACTCCAGCGCAGGGGAGGCGTTGCCCCCGGCGCGCTGCCATTGCCAAGTGGTCCGCGCCAAGCAGGCCAACTCTGGGGACTCACGGATGCAGGCTGGGACGCCTGAGGGGCAGCGCTGCCTTGCAGGAGCAGTGGGACGCACGTGAGAAGGGTGAGGTGCATTGGGTCTAGAGGATTCGCTTAGGGGGAACGAGCAAGTTGGCCGTCAGTACGCCGCAAACAAGGCTGATGCCAACGAATCCCGTGCGAAATACACCGTCCATACCTTCGATCACGCCCGCTTCCAAGAAAGAGGTCAGCGAGTTGTATCCGATCGCACCGGGGACGAGCACCAACAGGCCTGGCATGATGGCTACAAGGGCGGGTCGATTGGCCCAACGCGCGAACAGATTACCGACGATGCCCACGGCGAGTGCTCCAAGGAATGGACCGATGTCTTCTCCGAGGGAGTCTGAACCTAGCCGCGTAGCCGTGTAACCCAGCAATGAGGCCATGAAGATGATGCTCCATTCGCTCCTGCGTGCTTCAAAGAGGACTCCAAAGGCGATGGGCAGTGGCAGCAACGCGGCCCAAAGGGTCCATCCGGGAAGGGGGGCTAGCTCTGGAACCGCAACGCGAGCGGGCCAGAGGGCCTCCGAGAGCCTCCAAGCAATAGCCACCCCAAAGAGGAGCGTGAGAAAAAGCACGCCAGCGCGGGCTAGTCGGGCCGTTCCAGCCACTAGGTGTTTGGTCGACAGCTCAATCATGGCTGTCGTCAGGGTCAAGCCCGGCAACATGACGATCAGTGCTGCGAGGGTGACGAGATGGTGGTCAAGGGGCAGGATGAAGCGCGCTAATAGACTGGCCACAAGGGCAGTGAAGAAGGCGGTGAGGGGTTCGACTGTACCGTCGCTGCCCGGTCTGCGTGCGAGGAGGCGCACTTGCAAATAGACAATGCCACCCAATAGTGCTGATCCGGCTACTTCGTTGACACCACCACCAAAGAGCCGTGCTGCCCCCATTGATGCCACCGCAAAAGCGGCAAACGTTAGTAATGAGTTGTATCTAGCGGGTTGCTGGGCGACGGTGTTCAGGTCTTGAATCCCCTGTGCGGCATCGATGCGACCGTGCTCCACATCTTCGAGCACCCCATCAAATTCCACGAGCTTTCCAAGGTTGACTTCCCCCGGCTCTACTCGTGCCATGTGCACTTCTTCTAAGGGCCCATGCCCAAAGGAAGCCATCACGGAAGTGGGTGTTGAAAAAAAGCTAGCCTCGGTTCCGAGTTCTCCGGCCAGGTGTTTCAGCACGCGCTCCAACCGATGGCTCGGCGTGCCATAGGCGCTCAATAATGCCGCAGCTCGCATGAGAAACTCATGCTCCACCCTACCTTGAGTTGACTTGATCTCGTCCATGGAGCCTCGAGGATACTCTCAGGCGGCCCACAACAACACTGCAGGCCCCTGTGGCGGAGTACTTCAAGATTCTCATCTTGGGTGGGGTGAGTGCTGCAGTGCGCCGGACTGGAATGGGGAATCGCTGCACGGAATCAGCGCGCTGCCGGTCCCTTTCAATGGCCTGCGGCATTCGCGCCCCTGGGGTGATGGCGGACCTAGGCTTTTCGTATCGTATTTGGCCCATGCAGCATTCCCTCCCACGGCCCAGCGCTAGTTTTGATCTCGCACCCGCAGCGTATGAAGCGGACACAGCCAAGGCCGTGCAGTGGGTCCAAGAACACCTTGGCTCCCTGGAGGGCGGTCCAGTCCTCGCCTCTGGCGGGGCCTCTCGAGTGATTCAGCAGCTGGAGGGCTCCCTGCCTTCAGATCCTGTGGATTTCGATCAGATTCTTGGACAGATGGGTGCTGCGATTGAGAAGAGCTACAACACAGCATCGGGGCGCTATTTGGCCTACATCCCCGGGGGAGGCGCCTACCCTGCGGCTCTCGCTGAGTACATTGCACTGGCTACCAATCGTTATGTGGGAATGCATGATGCAGCACCGGCCTTGGTGGCCATGGAGCGCATGGTGATTGACTGGCTGCGTGAGTTCGTTGGGTTCCCCGAGGGCGCGGACGGGCTGTTGACCACAGGGGGGACCCTGTCGACATTGACCGCCTTCGTGACAGCACGGCACTCCAAGCTGGGTGAGGAGACGGCCTGTGCGACGTTCTATACCTCCGAGCAGGCTCACGTCTGTATTGCAAAAGTGGCGCGCTTGATTGGATTGCCCAAGGCCGGGTTGCGGCTCGTTCCCACGGACGAACGTCACCGTATGGATCCGGTTGCGCTCGCCCGGAGGATCAGCGAGGACCGAGCCCAGGGTTTGCGCCCCTTCCTTGTGGCCGCGACGGCGGGAACAACCAACACAGGTGCCCTCGACCCGCTACCCGCCATTGCAGAGGTGTGTTCTTCAGAGGACCTGTGGCTGCACGTGGATGGAGCCTACGGGGGTTTCTTCCGTGCCACTCCAGGAGGTGAAGAACTCATTCCAGGTCTGGAACTGGCCGACAGTCTGATTCTCGATCCCCACAAGGGTCTGTTCATGCCCTATGGCACTGGATGTCTGTTAGTCCGTAAGCCCGGGCAATTGCAAGCTGCCCACGCTTCGGATGCTGATTATCTCCAAGATCTCGATGCACGAGCCCACAACTTCGCGGAGATGTCACCTGAGCTATCCCGTGAGGCCCGTGGTCTGCGTGTGTTCATGATGCTCTCGTACTATGGTGCCGATCACTTTCGGGATGCTCTTCGAGAGAGGCTCGAACTCGCCCGCTGGTTGCACGCTGAATTGGCTGATCTAACTGGACTTGAAATGATTGACGAGCCCCAGCTCTCAATCGTGGCCTTTCGATGCAGCCCCACAGTTGAAGAACAAGGCGACTCCAGCGCGCGCAGCCAAGCCTTGCTTGAGACCATCAACGGGCGCGGCCAAGTCTTCCTTTCCTCCACCCGCATCAGGAGCCAATTCGTACTGCGCGTGTGCATTCTGCACATGCGTACCCGTGCAGACTATGTTCAACTCGCACTGGAGGAGATTCGTGCTGGGTTATTAGCCTGTTCGACGAGCTGACTGCGGTCTGGCTGATGGCGGTCTGGCGATTCGGGGAGAGGGAGTGGGGTCGATTAGGTACTGCCGAACGGACTCTATTGTCGAATTGAGTTCAGCGGGAAAGTATCCTGCACCCATGGGGATCTTGGAGCGGCATTTTTTAGGGTGGGAGAATCCACCCGTGGACCTCGCCGCACAGTGGTTGGCCGAGCGGTACGGCGCTAGGCAGGGGGGGCTAGTCGTGGCCGTCAGCGGTGCCCGGGCGGGGCGGTTGCTGTTGGCACGACTGCAGGCCTTACTTCCCCCGGATTGGGAGCCCCCTCGTGTGATCACCGCAGGCCATTTGAGTGACGAATTCCTGCAGCTTGCGAGTCCCAGTGCTGACAGACTGGTGCGTACCCTCGTTTGGGAACGGGCCCTACGTGGGCTCCCGTCGAAACACCTCAACGCCTTGGTGGCCCGCGCTCCTGAAAAGGACGAGCGTGGGGCTTGGCGCCGACTGGCGAGTGAAGTACGTGGCCTGTTTGGCACCCTGTCCGCAGAGGGCAGAGACTTTATTGGAGTCTGCGCAGAGGCCGCTGATTCCCAACCGGCGGGGGAGCAGAGGCGCTGGCAGGCCCTCGCCGTAGCCCAGAAGGCCGTGGAGTCGACGCTGGACTCCGCCGGGTTGTGTGATCCCCACAGAGGTCGTCTCTCGGCGCTCGAACGCGGCGACTTTGTAGGGCCCGAACGTCCAATCGTGCTCGTGGGAGTGGTCGATGCAATTGGTTTAGTGCGGACACTGATTCGGTCCCTTGTTCAGGCTGGCGGGGAGGTGCATTCCTTGGTGTTTGCACCCGAGGATGCCCAAGGAGCCTTTGCGGAAGATGGCTGTCTCGATCCCCAGGTTTGGCTGCAGCGCCGTTGGGCCCCCAATGTGGATTCCTGGTGGCTGGCCATGGGTCCTGCTGATCAGGCGCACGGTGTCCTCAAGGCGATGGAGGGATTCGCTGGCCGATACAGTGCAGAGGAAATCAGCGTGGGCGTGGTGGACCGGGAGGTGGCACCGTTCTTAGAGCGCCAGCTTGCGGGTGCAGGAATCTTTGCGCGAGATGCAGAGGGCCAAGCCCTTGGACAAACGCCGCCAGTACGCCTGCTTGCAGCGGTGGGGGCGTACCTAGGGGCATCTCGGTTCCGTGACCTAGCGCGATTAGTACGCCATCCTGATGTGGAGTCCTACCTACAAGAACACGCACAGTTGGAGGGGAGCAGCCCCGCCGCCCTGATGGATGCCTATCACGGCGAACACCTGCCCGGTGCAGCGCCGCACGTTTGGCTGTCTGCGGTGGACTCACGTAATGCGGGGTTGAGCCGGAGTGCCGAGTCGGTTGGATCTGCAGTCGCTGAGTGGCTTGCTCCCTTAGGCGGGAAGGCGCGGACACTGAGTACATGGGTGGCTGCAATCCGTGACGTCTTGTTGGCGGTGTACGCAGATCGCGAGCTGGATCGAAGCGAGGAGGCAGACCGTTGGGTTCTCGCAGGATTACGCGCGTTGGAAGAAACGCTGCAACGCATCGCCGCAGTACCCGACAGTGTGGACGGCCCCCTCGATGCCTCCGGCGCGATTGATGTGGTCCTTGGTGAATTGAGCGCGGCTCGAGTCCCCCCCCGGGCACCCCAAGCCGATGAGCCCACCGTGGAGATGTTGGGCTGGCTCGAGCTTGCCATGGATGAGGCTCCGGCGTTGATTCTGACGGGATTCAACGAGGGCTTTCTACCCGAACCTGTTTCGGATGATGGGTGGGTGCCCGACAGCATGTGCCGGCAATTAGATCTGCCAACCACTGAGGACCGCCTGGCTCGGGATCTCTACGCCTTGGAATGGATTTGCCGGGCACGGCCGGACGTCGTCCTCGTCTCGGGTCGACGTTCCTTGGATGGCGATCCGCTGCGGCCGAGCCGCCTGGCGTTCTTTGGCACTGAGCAGGAGACCCTTTCATGTGCCCGCCACTTCTTGAAGGGGACGACCCATTCATCGGGCAATTCGTCGGCCCCCATGGGTGCCGCTCAGTTGCCTCAGGTGCAAACCATGCAGGAGCCTAAGGTCTGGAGTGCATCAGCCTTTTCTTCCTACTTGCAGTCGCCCTATCTGTTCAGTCTCACCCATCTAGGCCGCCTGAATACCCTCGACGATCGCGACAAGGAGATGAGTGCGAGAGTCTATGGCCTAGTAGGCCATGAAGTGTTGAGCCGCTTCGGCACATCTTCCGTGGCCAACAGCACCGATCCCCAGAAGGTCGCTGAGTATCTTCGTTCACAACTGCAAGAGGTGAGTCAAACGCGATTTGGACGCGACCCCCTGCCGGCCGTACAGCTCCAAATCCTGCAGCTTCAGTACCGCCTTGAACGGTTTGCCGTTCAGCAAGCAGCTCGAGCCGAACAGGGTTGGGTGATTGAATACGTGGAATGGGCACCCCCTAAGGACATTGTGCTGCGGGTTGGGGATGGAAGCGTGGCTTTGACTGGCCGCATCGATCGACTGGACCGCAATAAGAACACGGGTGCTTGGGCCATCTTGGATTACAAGTTCTCCGAGAAGGGCCGAGGGCCGGACTCAGCGCACATTCGCAACAAGGCCTGGATCGACCTGCAGTTGCCCTTGTATGTCCATCTGGCCAGGAGTGTTGTGGGGCAGGCCCACCCGGAGTTGGGCTATTTCAATCTCCCTGCAGCCAGTTCGGCAGGTGGCATGCAGTGGGCGGAAAAACTGGGCGCTGATGAGTGTGCCGAGGCCCTTGAGGAGGCCGAACGGGTTGTGCTTGCGGTGCGCGCGACACTGGCCAGCGAGGAGCCTGAATTCGAGCTGGGTAAGCCACGCATCTATGACCCCTTGGTGGGTGAGGTGTGCGGGTCGGGGCTGCTCGTTGCTCAGGACGAAGGGGATCAAGGGGGTGGCGCATGAGCACTGAACCGACAGGGCGTTGCCACCGGGTCTTCCTTGCTTCGGCGGGGACGGGCAAGACGTATCGGCTTAGTGGGCGCTTCATTGACCTGCTCCTCGCGGGTCATCCGCCACGTTCGATTCTGGCGACGACGTTTACACGCAAGGCGGCTGGAGAGATTCTTGATCGTGTTCTGGAGCGGCTTATGGATGCCGTGGGCGATGGCGATGAACGCAGGGAACTCGCCGAAATGCGAGACTTTGGCGCGACATTCACATCGGCTGAGGCCCTGACGTGCTTGACTGGGTTATTGCGCGGGCTCGATCGATTTGAGGTGCGAACCCTCGACTCGTACTTCGTTCAAGTCGCGCGCCTCTTCGCTTTGGATCTAGATCTCGCGCCCGGGTGGTCGCTGGCCAATACCAGTGAGAGCAAGGAGATGACATCCGATGCCCTGGGTCACTTGTTGAATGGATTGGATAGCCAGGAGGCTGAGGCCCGCTTTGCAGAGTTGTTGCGAGAGGTCACCAAGGATGGTGGGGCCGGGCGCAGTGTGCACGATTCACTCACTCGCCTTGTCGAAGGAGGCCGGGAGGTCTTTCTCGACAGCACAGATGGCGCTTGGGACTGCGTCCATCCTCCGAAGGGACTTAGCCCCGAAGAGCTCAAGGCGCTTGCCGCTAGGCTTGATGCCATGGTGGTCCCGAACACCAAGGCGGGTACCCCGGTGAAACACTGGAAGGACGCCAAGGAAAACCTTCAGAAGGCGCTGGCTGCGCGAGACTGGGCAGCCATTCCAGAGGTCGGCCTGGTCCAAAAAATCGACGAAGGGGCTGAGAAATTCTCAAGACACGAGATCACCTCAGAGTTGAAGGCCCTCGTTCGAGACCTGCTACAGCAGGTTGCCCATGAACTGATGGGTCTGCTTGTCGAACGCAACGGGCGGGCCCTGCAAATCCTACAAGGATTTGAGGGCTACCTTCACGTGACCAAGCGTGAACGAGGCCTGTATGACTTTAGCGATATTCCTCGCGCACTGGCTGGCAAGGAGATGGGTCAGCCCAATCCGCTCGCCGCGAGGGACTTGCAGTTGGCCTATCGCCTCGATGGCAAGCTCGGTCACTTGTTGCTTGACGAGTTCCAGGACACCGCTCCTGTTCAGTGGGGTGTTCTTGAGGAGATGGCCGAAAACATCGCAGCAGACGGCTCATGGGAACAGAGTTTCTTTTGCGTGGGTGATGTGAAGCAATCCATCTACGGTTGGCGTGCGGCGGAACCGAGGTTGCTGGGACAATTGGGCGAGCACCTTCATTTGGAACCTGAGTCTCTGGAGCTCAATTACCGTTCATCGCAGGTCATCTTGGACACGGTCAATCAGGTGTTCGAGTCACTGGATACTCTTGTCATGTTCCAGGACAAAGACGGCGCGGCTTATGGGGAGGCTGCCGAGCGCTTTGGTGCGGACTTCAAGGAACACACTGCCCATGGTGAGCTTGCGGGAACCGCTGAGCTACGCCAGACCCGGCCGGTCAATTCATGGGAGAAATCAGAGTCGGTGTGCATGGACTTGGCGGTGGAGCGCATCATTGCCCTAGCGAGCGATGCTCCCAGCGCATCGATCGGCGTGCTCGTGAGGAGCAATAAACCCATTCCAGCCTTGATCGCACGATTGCAATCCAGAGGCTTGCCTGTGAGCGGCGAAGGGGGCAATCCGCTGACGGACTCGGCAGCCGTCTTGCACTTCCTGGCACTCTTGCACCTCGCGGATCACCCTACCGATACGTTGGCGGCGTTTAGCGTGTCCCATTCGCCTCTGCCAGAGGCCTTGGGGATCTCCGACGTGCAGATTGATGGCGAAGCCCTTTCGCGGATCGTTCGGAAGCGTCTCACGGGCCGCGGCTTGGGACGCCTGTGTGCCGACCTCGAAGCTGCTGTGTGCGCACATGGACAGTACAGCGATTGGGATCGACGCCGATATAAACAACTCACCGAGATTGCCTTTGCCCATAGCGATGAGGCTGACCTGCGCGCGGATCTGTTTGTAGATAGGGTTCGGCAACAATCTGTGGAACTGCCCGCTGCCGCGCGCATCAAAGTCATGACGGTGCACGCGTCCAAGGGCCTCGAATTCGATGCAGTCGTTTTGCCGGATTTGGACGGAAACCTGATCCGATCCCAGTGGACTTTCCTGCACGATCGACCCGACCCCCGTGGGGCTATCGAGCAGGCCTCGCTGAATCCAGGTCGGAGAATTGCCACGCTCGAGCCAGGCTTGAAGCGGCTCTATCACGAACAGAAGGTTCGCCATGTTCGTGAGGCACTGTGCGTGTTGTATGTGGCCATGACCCGGGCCAAGCACCGCCTTGAGATGATCGTGGCCCGTCCCAAGTCTTCAGGGGAAACGAAGTCGAGTGCAGGAATACTGCGCAGCGTTCTTGCTACTCATGAGTTGGTGGAAGGGTCAGAGGAAGAGGCTTGTGTCCTTTGGCGCCATCCCGAGTCGGTGACCCAGTGGTTCCCCGGGACTCGCGGCACGCAGGGGCGGGGCGAACAAGGCGCGGGCCCTGACTCGTCGTCTGAGGGCGGGGACACGCCAGCCCTCGGACTCAAGCCCAGCACTGGGCCGAGGCGATTGCCCACACGCTCACCCTCTTCTCAGGAAGGCGGGGAGTGTTGCAAGGGACGTGACGTTCTCGCGGGCGGCACGGGGTCTGGAGCGCGATTTGGATCACTCGTACACCACATGCTTGAGCACGCGAACTGGCCTGGTGAAGGGCTCTTAGGTGCCGACGAAGTCTTGGCCGCGACTCAGGCCCTTGAGCCTTCGGAGGAACTCCGGCAGGTGGCTTTCGAGTACCTGCGTGCATCCCTCGCCAAGCCCGCCATGGCCGCCGCTCTTAGCCGTCCCGTCGAGGAGGGCTGCACCTTCACCGTCTGGAGTGAACGTGACTTCGCTGTCATTCTCGATCGACCCTCAGGACCCGTCAGCTGTTCGGGTACCTTCGACCGGGTGGTTCTGTGTTCTAGAGGCAACCAGGTCGTCAGCGCAACGATTCAAGATTACAAGACAGACCGGGTCAACGAGGAGACGATCGCCAGTCGCATTGAACATTACCGGCCCCAGCTCAAGGCCTACCGCAGTGCGCTCGCTGTAATGGTGGGCATAGCGGAAGACGCAATCGATTGCGAGTTATTGTTCTTGGGCCCTGGCCGAGTGTGCAAACTCTAGCCGGACTTTAGCGATGCTCAAGTTCGCCACGAACGGCGAAGTGGTCGCTGTAGCCCTCTTCCCAGACACCTTTGAATTTTCGGAACCGTGCAGGGCGATTGGCATTCTTGTCAGTGTCGCGAAGGAAAGTTGGAGCGTGAACACGTAGTGATCCCTCGACGTATTGGAGTCCTTCCCCGTCGATGAGCCCGGGGCTGACAATGACCTGGTCAAACACATTCCAAGTCCACTCGTTCCAGTAATAGTAGGTGCCGTGGTCCGCCTGCGCGAAGAATGACCAGCTTGGGTTGTAGAGCTTGGGTGCCTTCTGCTTGGCATTGGTGGTCAGGCGGTTGTACGGGTGGGCAACGGTACGCCGTTCGCGGACAGCCTTGAGATGGTCACGAACAGACGGGCTGAACGGGTCGTCATTCAGATCGCCCATGATGAGTACGTCCGCTTCTCGTTCGGCCACGGCTGCCATTTGCATTTGAGCGTCGGCCAAACTGCGTACGACTGCAGCAGCTTTGGCCCGGCGGGGATTGGATGCTTCCACGCCGCCGTAGCGCGAGGGCCAATGATTGACGAGCACCGTGAGGGGCTGATCATCAATCTGTAGGGTGACCTCAAGGACGCCCCGGGTGGGCCGCTCTTCGGGTCCGAGGTCGATAGGGTGTAAATGCGGCTCGCCGATGACTTGCAGTTTGGAGTCATGCAACAGGCCAAGGTCGATGCCCCTCAGATCTGGAGATTCGAAGTGAATGATCTGGTAGTTGCGGGATTGCAGTGCGGGCTGTTCCACTAAGTCTTGCAATACCCGTTTGTTCTCAACCTCGCATACCCCGAGCAGGTCAACATTGAGGTCTTCGATGGCCTGGGCGAGGTGTTCGATCTTGAGGGCGTAACGCTCTGCCGTCCATTCCTTGTCTGGCAGATACTCATTGTCGCCTTCATTCGCTGGGTCGTCTTCGGCGTCGAAGAGGTTTTCGAGATTCCAGAACCCAAAACTAATCCGATCGGGGATCGGTGTAGGCGTTCCATCTGCCGTGAGGGGGGCACAGGCGAGGGTGAGGCAGAGGCCGATGCCTGGGGCGAGCTTGCGTGGCTGTGGGGACATTGAAGATAGGGTGCGGTGAGGCATCTGTATCGGGGAGCGCGGGAGTGTACCACATCCACTGCAAGGCGAGCTGCGGGCTCCCGTGGCCCGGGGGGGTAGGGAAGGTGGCCCACCGACTTCGGTAGAGATGTACGCTTCCCACTTCGCCGAATAGACTCACACTCCATGAAAATCGCACTCATCCAACAGGAGGCCACAGCCAATATCGACGACAACCTCGGCCGAGGGCTGGCTGCGGCAAGGAACGCTGCCCAGGAGGGAGCGCAGGTGATCTGTTTTGCGGAGCTTGCCTTCGAGCCGTTCTATCCCCGTGTTCAAGCTGTCGAGCAAACGTGGGGTGCCGAGGCGCGTGCATTGGGCCAGCCGATTCCGGGCCCTATAACCGAGGCCTTTCAGCAGCTTGCCGCTGAGTATGGAGTTGTTGTCATACTCAACCTCTATGAGAGAGATGGGCAGCGAAGTTTCGACACGTCGCCGGTGATTGATGCCGATGGGAGTTTGTTGGGTCTCACCCGGATGGTGCACATTACGGACTACGAGGGTTTTCACGAGCAGGGCTACTATGATCCAGGTGATTGCGGCGCGCCGGTCTACAAAACCCGCTTCGGCACATTGGGGGTGGCGATCTGTTACGACCGCCATTTTCCTGAATACACCCGCGCCCTCGCTCTCGCTGGAGCCCAGGTGATTGTGGTCCCACAGGCTGGGGTTCATGGGGAGTGGCCAGCGGGTCTCTATGAGGCGGAAATGCGGGTGATTGCCTTTCAAAACGGTGTGTTTACCGCCCTGTGCAATCGAGTCGGCCAAGAGGGATCCCTTGCCTTTTCGGGCGAGTCCTTCATTTGCGATCCGAGTGGGCAGGTAGTGGCTCGAGCCGCAGCGGACCTGTCGGAAACTCTGCACCACAGCCTCGATCTCAGCTGGGTTGCCCAATCGACAGCAAGAAAGCTCTTCTTCAGGGACCGACGACCAGAGCTCTATGGTTCATGGCTCGGCGGCGATCCGCCCACGCTGTAAGCAGCTGCTGGGGTCAGGGTGACCTAGGGGCAATGTATGTCCTTTGTGACTCTTCCAGTGCACCGGGTGCGCAATCAGAGAGCCTTGGCAAGATACTTGCCGATTCTCTCTTGGGCCGGCAGCGGTCGGTCCTGCCTTCGAGTTTCAGTTTCCTGTTTTCCAATGCTCTCACGGTTACTCAAGCGAGCTAGCGCTGCACTCTTGGCCTTCGCCCTGCCTCCGGGGCTTGGTGTTGCGTGTGCCTCCCCAGCCACCCCCCCAGCCGACAATTCGGGTGAATTCCGAGTGCTCTTCATGCACGTGGATTTCCCAGACGCCCCCGGACCAAGTTCTACTGATGAGGAGTTTGTTGCTGCTGCGGAACAACTGGATGCCTATTGGCGCGCCAATTCAAGCGACCGCGCCCGTGTGCGGGCCACGGTGACCAAACTCCTGCGCATGCCGTGTGACTTGAGTGACTACAACCCCAGCGGATCGCCCAAGGGTGGAGATCACGCGCGCCTCATGGCCGATGCCCTCGACGCGGCTGAGGCGGCCGGATACGACATCGAGTCCTATGACATTCACTCGTTAACCCCCGGTCAGGGTACTCAAGGCGTAGCGGGCAAAGTGTGGGGTAACGACCCCAATGTCATCGGGATGATTACCCATGAATTTGGACATGCACTCAATCTGCCCCATGCCAATAGTTGGCGCACAAAGGACGGAACCACCCTAGGGGAGGGCTTCAGTAAGGAGTACGGCAATCGTTTTGATGCCATGGGTGCGGGCAAGAATCGCTTTGAACGCCACTTCAACGTGGCCACGAAGCACCGCTTGGGCTGGCTGAAGTCTGATGAGATAGAAACGGTGACTCAATCGGGCGTTTATCGCATCCAGGCCAGCGACTGCCCTGCGAATGGGATGCCAGCCGGCTTGAGAATCTACCGCAACGATCACCAGAATTACTGGGTCGAGTTTCGGGCCCTGCTTGGCGATGCGTACACGGCCAATGGGGCTCTCGTGCTTTGGGAGAACACGAGTTTTCAATACCTAGATCCCGAGGATCGTGCGACGCACACCATTCTGCTCGACATGCATCCCGACACGGTGGATATCCGCGACGCCCCCCTGCAAGAGTCGGATGAGTGGTTCGTGGACCCCATAGCGGGCATCATGCTGCGTGTTCTGGGAAAGGCCTCGACGACTCCTGAGTCCATGGCGATCCAAGTCGAGTTGCTCGGTGAACTTGAACCCATTGATGTTGCTCCAACGGTGACGTTGATCCAGCCCGCGGATTCCTGTTCGGCCGTAGCGGGGACAACAGTCTTCGAGGCGCGTGCCATGGACCCCGATGCGGGTGAGGCGAACGGCGCCGGTATTCGCGATGTGGTCTTTGAGGTGTTCGGGGAGGGCAGCGAGGCTCCTCTCTTTTCCCTACCTCCGATATCCGCGCCCCCGTATCGGCAGGCATTCGACACGACGCAACTCAAGGAACAAGGCTACACGGTGCTTTGTCGTGCCCGATCCATTCGGCCGGCTGGGGGGGGCTATGCAACCGAGCTTGCCTATGTGCGGGTGCGCAACCAGGGGTTCAACCGCCCACCTCAAATCGTCTCGGCGCCCAGGGTGAATGGTTTGCTAAGAGATGGCCTTTGCTTTGAGGGAAGTGTGGTCCTTGCGGACCCCAATGGTCTGGAAGACCTTGAGAGCGTCCAGGGCTACATTCTGACGCCCATTAAGACCCTACTTGCCTCGGTCTCCCTGATTCACGAGGGGCAGGGGCTCTACGCAAGCCAGGGCGCAACTGTCAATTTCCCTACCCCGGGTCCCTACCTTTTTGCCGTCATTGTGCGCGACAAGGCCGGGGCCACGGAGTTCGCGCTCACTCACTTCACGGTCTTGTAGTTGGGGACCTTGTGATGCCTGAGCCTGGCCAATGGGCCTACCACCCCAGGTAGTCTAGGCGGCGTTCTATCTGGGGGTCGCGTGCAGGAATCTGAGCGCGATCCATGGTGAGCACTTGGCCTGGCCCTCCATCGCGCAAAAAGACAACGCTGCCCAGGGCCATGAGGGTCAGGGGCACGGAATCTGACTCGCGAAGAATCGTCGCGAGGGTCTTGCGAGCGTCAAAGTCCGTGGCGATAGCGAGGAACTCGGCGGCGCGTATGCGCACGGCAAGATTGGAATGGTTGAGGTTGGCGCGGGCGAGGTCTTCGAGCTTGCCCGCCTCGGCTCCGTAGGTGGCGCAGGCCGTGAGCGCCCAATAGCGCACCCAGTCGTCCGGTGATTCCAATGCGGCGGTGAGATGGGGGGCCTGGGCACCCGAGCCATCGAGGCACAGATTGGCGGCATCAATCAGCGTGGCGATGCGGGCAGCCTGGCTTTGGCCATAGGCTGCTGGGTGTTCGCCGGCAGCCTGAAGCAGGTGCGCCTCCGTGAAGAAGCTCAAGTCGGCTAGGGCCTTGAGGCGGGCGGTGAGGCGTGCACGCATGGCCTGCAATCGTTCTTGCTGGGTGGGATCCTCTGCGAGGTTGTGAACTTCGTAGGGGTCGGATTCGAGGTCGTAGAGTTCCTCGGCGGCTTTGGGGTGGAAGAAGCGGCTGCGCGTGGCATCGAGTTCATTCCGATGGTGCATCTCCCGCCACTGTCGGTAGGCGAGCATGCGATAGCGATAGTTGTTCTGAAGCCCGTGGGGGTAGTGGGCTTCGAAATTGCGAATGTACTTATAGCGGCCCTGGCGGAGGGAACGGCACAGGTCGTATTTTTCGTCAAAACGGTCGGCGTAGCCGAGGCACTCCTTGCGCTTCTCGAGGTCCTCGGCACGAATGTCCGGTCCAAGGAAGGCCGCGCCATCCGTGCCGTGGGGTGCCTCGAGTCCGGCCAGTTCGAGGACGGTTGCACCCAAATCGACGAAGCGCACAAACCCCCTCGTGCGCGTTCCGGGGTCTAGATGGACGAGATGCTGGTAGTTCTCAGGAATCCGAACGACGAGGGGAACGTGCAGGCCCGTTTCGTAGAGATAGCCTTTACTGCGTGGAAGTACGCCCCCGTGGTCTCCGAAGTAGAACACGAATGTGTCTTCTAGCAAGCCATCTTCGCGCAGTTGCTCAATGACTTTGCCGATCTCTTGATCCACCCGTTGGATGCAATCCAGTTGGCGGGCGAGGGTATAGCGTTGCAAGTCGGTGTCAGGCAAATAGGGTGGAAGATTGACAGACTCTGTATCCGTTACGGTGGAAACCCGCGTGTCCCCCTGGGTTTGCTTCAGAGGGAAGTGCAGCCGTCCTTCGTGGGAATGGGAAAAGGACTGCATATGGAAGAACGGAGTTCCCTCCTCGGGACGGTTTCTCCAACTGGCTCGCTTGGAGGACTCGTCCCACTCGTCACCAGTCGTGATTACGTTGAAGTCCGTCTTGTGTCGGTTGCTTGTGAAGTAGCCGGCCTCTCTGAGGTATTGGGGAAAGACCCGCAGTCCCTCGGGCATTCCTACCGGTTTGAGTTTGCGATGAAACTGAGCCCCGATGCGAGGACCTAGACAGCCGCTCATCAGGCTCGTGCGAGCCACACTGCACACCGGACTCCCCGAAAACGCCCGTTCAAAGACGATCCCATCCCCAGCCAGTTCCTCAATCGCAGGCGCCGTTGCTCCGCCTTCAACAAACAGTCCCATCGAGTGAACCGAATTGTCTTCCGATACCACCCATACGAAATTTGGCTGAGGATCTCCCAGCTCCTGGCCTTGTCCCCGGCCTTGCGCCCCCAAGAAGAGCCCCGCAAGGAGCGCTAACCCGATGTGAGTGTGCTGCATTTCTAGAGGGTAGTGCTCGGACTGTGGGATCCCTAGCTCTCGTCTTGCCTATCAGGGGACGTGCCGGTCAGAGAGCATCCAGAGGGCGCAAAAAAAAACGGAAGAATACAGTCACGGATCGCCGTTGTTTGCGCTTCTGCCCCACTGGGGACGTGCTCGTGGACGTCTCCGCCGAAATCGAATCATCGCCCTCACCGCTCCTAGGCCTGCACGGGGAGAAGCCACTACAAGCCGGCTTCTTGACTAGAGCTAATTCCATACCGGGTCGCATCACCGTCCCATCCAAACAATCTCAAAATGAAACACTCTATACTGATAGCTAGTCTAGCCTTCAGCTTCCTTCCAGCCCTTGGTTATGGACAGACGGGCACTCGCAACTGGGTGCGCAATAGTATTTCCGGCAACTGGGTGGGCCTCACCGACACACCCACGGACTGGCAGAGTGCAGAGACAATCGCCGCATCCCAAGGCGGGAACCTGTTGACCATTAGAAACCTGCTCGAGAATAACTGGGCACAACAACACACACAGAACGTCCCCATGTGGATTGGGATGAATGATCTTGCCCAACCAGGAACGTGGGTCTGGTCGAGTGGTGAACCGGCCACCTTTAATAACTGGTACCCGGGGCAACCCGACCAAGATGATGGTGGAGTGATCAACCCAGATTTCGTCAATTCACCCGGACTCTGGTTTGCGTCCAATGGCGGGGGGCGAACAGGGCTGATTGAGCTGTCCAATCTGCCGTGGACAGACTGGATGCCTCCCTATCACTTGCCTTACTACGGGCATTACGGAACTTGCGCAGATCTCAATGGCGATGGATTCAGCGACATCGTGATTCCAGACCCGCAGCTTGATGTGCTCCGCATCTGGCTGAACGATGGGCTCGGTTGGTTCTCCGAGAGCCAGCAGGTGATGTCTATCCAGACTGGAGATCCCCGTGAAGTTCGGACTTGCGATTATGACCTTGACGGAGACCAAGACATTGTCGCCTCCTATCAGAATCCAGCCTATGGCGTTGCTCTATTCATTAATGATGGTGCGGGCGGCTTCACGTTTAGTGGTCGCTGGAATCCGGGAGGTACGGTCGATGCCCATGGCCTGCGTTGCGTAGACATGACCCAAGACGGGTATCCCGACATCTTGGTGACTTCAACGGGGGGCACCGTGACACTCCTTGTAAACGATCAAGCGGGGCTATTCGTGACCGGAAGTACGCTGACAACGGGTGCGAACCCCCTGTTCCTAGAGGTGGCGGATTTGGATTCAGATGGGATCTTGGACTTTGTGACCAGTAACAACGCTGACAACACTCTGACCCTGTTCATGGGTACTGGAGCCGGTACATTTACCTCGTCCGGTTTGGCTGTGGGGTCGTCCCCGCGGCAGATCACCATCGCTGACATGGATGCGGACGGGGTCGCAGAGCTGCTCGTTCCGACAGACACGTGGCGCATCCAATTCTACAAGCGGGGTGCTGGCGGAACCTACACGGCCGTCTCGCAGTTGATCACATCGGGTGCTCCAGATACCCCTCTAGTGGGGGACTTCAACTTGGATGGGTTGCTGGACATCGCTTCCACACTACGGACCGGGACGGATCTGGAACTCTACTACGGTACCGGAGTGATGCAGTTCGCAGCTCCGGTCAAGAAAAACAACGGGGGAGCCATGCACATGGTTTCTGATGACGTGACTGGGGACAGTGTTCCAGACCTGGTGACCTTCGGAGTGGCTGGTTCGACCATTCACCACAACATGCACACAATCCCAAGCCCATGGACGGTTTCCCCGATCAATGGACATTGGTACAGGGAAACGCCCGCATTGAGCTGGAAGCAATCGGGGGCACAAGCAAAAGCATGGGGAGGAGACCTGGCAACGGTTCGTTCAGCGATCGAGTCGACATGGCTGGGGCAGACCTTCCTTGGGGACGGGTCCCCATTCTGGATTGGTTACACGGACCAAGCTCTTGAGGGAAGTTGGCTCTGGATGAGTGGCGAGACTCCGGGCTTTGATTTCTGGGAACCCGGCCAGCCTGACAATGCTGGGAATTCCGATTGGGCGGTGCTGGTTCCTGGGGTGGCCAACTTTTGGCGCGATGAACCCAATACGCCTGCACGGCGGGGAATCGCAGAGGTGATTTCCGGTGATTGTGACAACAATGGACTGCCCGATGTCTATGAGGCTGCCCTGGTGCCCAGTCTAGATTGGAACGGGGATGGCGTTCTGGACTCGTGCTCAACTGCCAATTACTGCACGGCGACTCCTACGAGCACGGGGACCCCCGCCATCATGGCCGCATCGGGGACTCCGGTCATTGTTGACAATGACTTCACGATGGTGGCCAATTCGTTGCCCATGAATCAGTTTGGGTACTTTGTGATGGCCCAGAGCACTGGCTTTATTCCCAACATTGGCGGTTCATCGGGCAACCTGTGCCTAGGGGTCCCGTTCTACCGTTTCAACAAACCGGGTACTGGAGGCGTGCTCTACTCGGGAAGCGCGGGTAGCTTCAGTTTCAAGGCAGACCTCAATAACCTGCCTAGCAGCGTGTCCTTTGGCGTTGGGGACTCGTGGTACTTCCAAGCTTGGTTCCGCGACTCACTCACCTCGAATTTCACGGATGGCTTGCAGGTGATGTTCCGCTAGGGAATGCGGTCGAAGGCCCGGATGCAGAGACTGATTCAGTCCTAAATCCGGCATGGAGTGTATCAAGGGGCTTCGGTGCGTTGTGCCGGAGCCTCTTTCTTGTTCCAAACGCCGTGAGGAGTTGACTCTCGTGTGATATGGGACATTCGATGCCTAATCTGGCTGCCGATCAGGTGTCCATTGAGAGTAGAGGGTGCAGTGGAATCTAGATGCTTGCGCGAGCAGGGCCGGGTAGAGCGCGGAGAGTTGGATACGGACTTGTACGAGTCTCAGATTAGGCTCCCAGCAAAGAATTCCGAGTTTGGGCGTCACAAACCCCGGAGTAGAAGCGCTTGGGGTTCATGTGGGCCCGCCCCGCTCGTTTCTCGATTCTCAACCCCAATCCCGGATTTCGACCATGAGATCAACTCTCCCTCGCCTGCACCTATTGGGTGCTATCGCGCTAGCCTCCCTAGCACCGTCCTGCTCCACCACCGGTCCCCATGAAGAACTCGTGCGCTCCTCCATAGCGGGCGAGACAGCTCCACCGTGGATCAGCGGAGTGATCTCTCACCAGCCGGGCTCGGTCAGCTTTGTGGGCCGGGGAGGAGGCGTCAATGTGCTGGATGAGCGCCATGCCTTCGATGAGGCCCTCGGTCACGCGCGGGCTCAATTGGCTCAGTATGTGGCCACCCAAGTCGTTGCAGAAGCCTGCTTGCAGGACCTGTCCAACGGCGCAAGGTTTCTGTCCCTAGATCGCCATCCACAGGGATCTGGAGAGCGAGTCAATCAGTTCATCCGTTCGCGGGTCCACGAACTCGCCGATGTGATTGTGGGCGGCGTGGCCGCCAGCGATCAGTACTGGGAACAGTGGAGTCTATCCAATGACCTGCCCGCTGGATTCTTGAACTATCGAACGGAAGGGCAGCACGCCATTCGTCGGTACAAGTGTTGGGTACTCGCCCGCGTGAGCCAAGACGATATTGCTCAATACGTTTCCCTGACCGCCCAGGCCCTGCTCAATTCCGAAGAGATTGCGGCCTTGACGTCTGAACTGGAAGAGTCATCCCTCGAGCTCGCAGCGAACAAGGCAAACCTGCAAGAGGCCGCCAATCTGTTGACGGCTCAAAGCTGGGAGCTTCAGCGCCTGCGCGAGCGTGTGCATTATGGCCGACGGTTCCGCCTGGTATCCGAGGAAGACTGCCTGCACTACCGTCCCCATTGTGACTTTGAGCGATTGCATCCCGAGTGGGGTGCGACGGAGTACCTACTTCAAACCGACGTGAACACCCGCACAGTGGTCGTGGAAAAGGGCTGCGAATTCTGCCCCGACAAACCCTGTGTGCACTAGGAGGTATCACCCATGCGATTGATTCTCCTTTCTAGTCTGGCGCTGCTGGGCCTTTCCGGTTGCTGCAGCCACAAACACAAGAGCATGACTCCCGTTGAGGAGGCCACCTTCCTTGTGGAAACCTGTTATCAAGCTATTGATGGGCTCTTGGAACAACATCCCAAGCCCAATGATATCGACAGGGTTCTCGTTTCTACTGTGGTTGACATCAACAACGTGAATCAGACGACAATGTTTGGGCGGACGATTAGCGAGTTCTTGTCCTCTCGCCTCACGCAAACCGACAAGGATGTGATCCATGCCACAGTGCGAGCTGACGCTATGGTGGTCCGCCAGGAGGGGCAGTTCCTCCTCTCCCGCGAAGTTCGCAGTTTGGCTATGGACTACAACGCACGCACGGCTCTTGTGAGCACGTACGCGGTGACTGATCACAGCGTGATTCTGTCACTCAAGCTCGTCTCAACTGTTGAAGACTCGACCCTAGCCGGGGTCGATGTGGTTCTCGCCCGGACAGGCACTATTTCCGAACTGCTCGGGACCAGCGGCTCTACGGGTTACTAGTCACCAGTTCCACGGCCTCACTGCCTGCGCTTGCGCGGGTGCCCACCATTCACTCCGTTGATAGCCTCGGTTGGGGTGAACGGTGGGGGGCTTTTCATCCACCCCTCTACACACAACTACAAACACACCATGAGTATCCTGACAACAACACTTGTGCTCGCTTCGATGGCTAGCCCAATGGATCCCCCCGAGCCCTATCTTTCCTTGATGCCCGTGCCGGATCGAACGGCGCATCATCTAACCCTCACTATGGGAAGCCGCAGTATGGACGCTCCTACCGTGGGCTACCGTGGGCTCTTTGATGAGGGCTGGTACAACCGCGATAGCCAGGCCACCTATGGCCTGAGTTATCACACAGGCACCCCGGGGCAGGTTGGCTGGGAAGCCGGGATCCTATTCGGTTCCGTCAATTCGGGCCGCAATATCCGGGTGAGTACAGGTACGGGCGTAGGCACCGTGCGTGGCGAGGTCGAGTCGGAGTCTACCGAGGCGTACTTGGGCCTGCGGTACGAGACGGACACTGGTTCTATTCGGCCTTATGTCGGAGCGGGCATCACGCTGATCGATGCAGAAGAAGGGTTTTACTACGTAGACAAGCTGCCGCCCGCTGGCCTTGGATCGGATGCCGCTTATGGATCGGGTAGTACGACTGGCTTCTACCTGCACGGAGGAGCCAACCTGTTTCTTGATGGCAATATGTCGGTGGGATTGGATTACCGGCTGGTGGTTGGGACTGAGGATATTGAGTCCTATGAAGACGGTCCCTTTGCAGGCCAGGGAGTGGGCATGGACAGCAGCATGCTCTCCCTTACGGTTGGGTTTGGATTCTAGATTCCATCGCGGACGTCTAGAAGCAGGCCGAGAGAGAGGGGGCGCCGCCCGCGGCGTCCCCTCGTTGGATTGGGGGGACTGGCTAGAGTGGGTAGTGGGGTCCCGGGAATAAATCTCGCTTTTCGTGTCCCAGATGCTGGGTTGATCGCGCTCTAGACCATGAGCCGGGAATGGCTCGGTTCCATCGCACTGGACTCGCTTTTTGGAGGTCGCCATGGCTGTTTGCTCTCAAGAGTTTGCCTCGTTATTTCGGTTTTCGTTTCACCCACCCGGTCGCTGCTTAGGCCGCCTGGGGCTTGCCACATGCCTGTGGGCTGGGGCACTCTGCATGGAGGTCCAGGCCACTGATTGGATTGTCAATCCGGGGGGGAGCATTCAGGCGGCCATCGTCGGCGCCACCGATGGGGACCGGGTGCTCGTGCAACCGGGTACCTATTGGGAGGTCATGGATCTGTTGGGCAAACAGCTTGAGATTATTGGGGTGGGGGGGGCGGACTTCACGGTGATCGATGGCACAGGATTCAATGACACGATCTTCAAGCTCATCAGCGGTGAGCCCACTGGAACCGTCATCCGCGGCTTTACCTTGACGGGTGGGGCGGGCCGGCCGCTTCCGTCGAGTTTTGGATTTGATTACTACGGCGGCGCCATTCATGTGAATGGGGGCAGCCAACTTCAGGTCGCCGGGTGCCTGATTGTCGACAACGCCCGTGGGACTGGCACCTTTGCAGGGGGGATCTACTCGGGCGGTCGTAGTACCAGTGGGGTCCCCAGCCACGTGGATGTGATTGCCTGTGAAATCAGTGACAACGAGGCCTGGGCCAGTGGTGGAGCCACCCTGGCTGATTGGTATGGCACCATGAGCTTCGACCGCTGCACTGTGGTCAACAACCGCAGCAACAACTTCTTCGGGCAACAGGGTGGGATCTCAATGGCCAACTACGGTCAAGTCTGGGTCCAAAACAGCATTGTTTGGGCCAACCAAGGCACAGAAATCGGTGCCTTTGGGTATCCCTATAACAAGGGCACCAAGGCAACCGTGCGCTACACTGACGTGGATGGGGGCTTCGCAGGCACGGCGAACATGAACTTGGATCCACAATTCGTCAATCCGGGCGCGGGGAACTACACCCTTCAAGCGACTTCGCCCTGCATTGATGCGGGTGACCCTGCTACTCCGCCCGATTGTGACGGTACGGTCGTGGATATGGGAGCCCATGGGCCGGCGTGTACGGTTGACTGTAATGGTAACGGGATTCCTGACTCCGTAGACATCTTGAATGGCACAAGCACAGATTGTGACGCCAACGGCATCCCTGATGAGTGTGACGTGGCCTCCGATGATTCTAATGACTGGAACGGGGACGGGATTCACGATGCTTGTGCGTCAGCAAACTACTGCACGGCCACCCCAAACCAGACTGGCTTACCCGCAGTGATTGGGTTGTTGGGTTCGCCAAGTGTGTCGGCCAATTCGTTTACGATGGTTGCCACCCAAATGCCGGTGGGGGAAATGGGCTACTTTGTGATGTCCCAAAGCAGCGGGTTCATCCCGAACGTGGGAGGCAGCGCTGGCAACCTCTGTCTGGGAATCCCGTTCTACCGATTCAACCGTCCACCGGCAGGGCAGGTGCTCAACTCGGGGGCGACGGGTTCGTTCAGCTTCACCGCAGACTTGATGAACTTGCCGGGAGCGATGGCCTTCAATCCGGGTGCCTCGTGGTACTTCCAAGCCTGGTTCCGGGACAGCGCTGGCGGCACCTCGAACTTCACTGATGGTATTGAGGTGATGTTCCGCTGAGGTGTAGACCCCCGGAGGAGCCACTTTGCGATCCCTGGGGCGGACTCACATGATGGGCCCACATCATTGGATTTGTGGTGGGGCGGGGCTGGGTTAGCGGGAGATTGCCCCCATTGACCTCGTCCTGCTCCGCCACCTTTCTTTGCATCAGGGGGGTGCGGGGTCCACGGGCCTCAGGGCCACGCCGGGACCGAGCGGCGGTCTCGACCCGGATATGAGGGTCATTTGGCCTTCCCGAGGGGAGTCTTCAGCCCTTGGGGGCGCTGCCACAAAAAAATGGGAACAGGGCGTGGGTAATCCGCATCCTGTGACAATGAGTGGTGATATGGATCTTGATGCACTGATCGACGAATACCGTGGGCCACTGGTGAGCCTGCTGGCGGCTTGGGGGGCGAGCCCCAGGGATGCTCGGGAATTGGCTCAGGATACGTTTGCCGAGGCCTACGTGGGGCGTGAACGGTTCAGGGGGTCGCCGGGGGACCCAGTAGCAATGGGGCACTGGCTGAGGGGGATTGCCAAAAACCTCCATCGTGCCCATATGCGCAGGGAAACGGGACGTGGTCGGTTAAGGGCTGTCGAGAGCATCGAAGAAGTGAACCAGCAGGCCCAAGATCCTATGGGTGAGGAAGCCTCAGCTCTTGAAGAGAGGGGGCGCGCACTGAGGACTGCACTTGAGAGTTTGCCTGAGCAAGCTCGGGTCTTGCTTGTGATGCGGTATCTCGAAGGAAGCAGCTTGGCAACCATAGGGGGACTCTTAGGGCTCGAGGGGCGCGCGGTTGAGGGGCGCTTGCGCAGGGCGCGCGCTGCCCTTTCGCAAAAACTACAACACACCTCGTTGTCGGAGGATGAATCATGAAAGAACCACTTACACTTCCCGATCCCCTAGCAGAGGAACTCGATAATCTCGGAAAGGACGTGCACAACGCACTCGATGACCTGCGCCCCGATCCTGACTCTTTCAGGAAAGGAGTCGATGCCCGGATTCAGGAGCGCTCATCCCAAGAGTCTCCCAACCCCTATGCTTGCTTTCCTTCGTTCTTCCGGAGAGTGGCCGGGTTCTTTCCCGCTGTTGTCCTTCCCAAGACTGCGGTCCATCTAGGTGCGAGCGGAGCTCCGGCCAGCAAGGTCGGGTTCAAGTTATTGCCTAGCATGTTGGTCTTGCCGCTGGCCTCTGTCTTGATGATCGCGTTCACTCTTGCATTCGGAGTGAGAACGCTCTTCGCTGGAAGTCACACGGCAGAGGGAGGCTCGGCCAGTGAACGGAGAGATGTGATAAGCGCCAAGCGAGATAGCTTGAAAGTGTGGTGGTCCCGCTATTGGGGAGCGAGTTTACTGTCGATCGGGATCGGGGCCATACTCCTCGTCCGCCTCTATTCAAGCCACGATGAGGAGGCCATTGTCCTGGGTCTAAGCATGATTGCTCTTGCGTTTCTGTTTTCCTACAGAGCCCTGAACAGGGCAGGCTTGGCCTACCGGCAGCAGATTGGATTCTTGGGAGCCCAAGCCCTCTCATTTTCGTGGATTGTGAGTGCCCAGTTGGTTCTGACAAGCCCGAATCTTGAGCAGCTGCTAGCAGTGCCGCTACTGTTCATTGCCTCATGTGTCTGCGGGCATCGATCGCAGGCGGGATCCTATTGGAGATACGTGGGGCGCGGGGGCTTTTACTTCACCCTCCTAGGTGGACTTGCGCTGATGTTCCTGCCTGGTTACTTCCTAGGGGTCTTCAGAGTCCCCGTTGACTTAGCTCAGGTGCAGGCCTGGGAAGCACCTCATGAAGGCGCAAGTCTGTACTCAGATGTAGCTGAGGTGAATCAAAACCTTGCCGCAGCAGGCTTTGCGGGAATCCAATCGCCCGCCCTTGATAGGCACCTGCAGTTCGAGGTTGGGTTGGCCAGGAGGACCGGCAAACTGCTGCACAAGGAGGCTTGGGCTCTGGAATCATTGGGTCTCCTTACAGATCAAGACTATGCGAGTTTCTTGGATGAACGGGACCGGGAGAGCCTAGTGGACCCACGCCTGGGAATCGGAAGCGTTCAACGGGCTGCTGCCCAGGTGAGCGCCCTAGTGAATGCGGGTGGCTTGGAGGGCTGGGAAGAAAGGGTGCTCACGGACAAGCTGCTAGCTGCACTGGATGAGGTGAACCCTAGTTGGGCCAACAATTGGCACGCTGCCCAGCGAGCCTTTGCTGACCTAGGGCAGGCAGACCATCCAGAGGTCACGGAGCGACTCTCGATAATTCTAGCCGCAACATGGGCGACCCATGAGCATCAACCCATTGCTTGCTTCACGGAATTCAGTCGACGCGATGCAAATGCCCCCAGCTCAGATTGGAAGAGCCCAAGTGACACTACTTATTCTCACCTAGCGAGTACTCACATCGAGCCGACGGCCCGCGCGATTCACCTGATGGGTATTGTGGGCGTTCCCGCCTGGCTTCAATCCGAAGAGTTGCTGGCTCTCGATACCTATCTTAGGAGAGAGTCAACGTATGCTGCGGGCCGTGGGCCCCGGGCGGAGAGTTTGCAGGCATTTGCCGCTCGCCAGCACCTTCATGCATTACCGGAGTGGGTAGCACTCAAGGGACAGGGCACTCTGGAGAGGCTTACAGATTGGGTTCTGGATCTCCGAATCTTGCTCGCCGCTGGGGTTCTGAGCTTCTTAGCGATCGTCTTGACCTGGCGCGCTCCGCTTGAGCCAGAACGGAGTAGGTCGAATCCCCAGTGGAATCCCCAGCGGAATCCCCAGCGGAATCCCCAGCGGAATCCCTAGCGGAATCCCTCTGCCACTTACTCGACTTCAACCTCAGCTGAGAAAACCTGCTGGCCGGAGAAAACCATGACCTGTTCCATTTCCATGACCTCGCCGCCGAGATCCATGGACATACTCATCACCTGAGTGGACTCCGTTGTGAGTTCAAGATCGAGGCTGACGAGGTAGCCACCCTTGATGTCCCAGATGAGGGTGCCTTCACCCTCGTAGAGGGTCTCTACCGTCATGGACTCGATGTCTGGTTGCATCATTCCATCGGGCAGGTCGTCGGGGGGGGTGCCTACCTCGGCTTGCATGCTTTCCGTTTGGTCAGCAAACTCGCTGATATCGATTTCGAGGGTGATCTCGGCGAGCGTGCGCCCGTCCACTTCCTCGGTCCCGCTTAGGGTGGCGGTGAAACTGCCGTCGTACGTAACATCGGGTTCGAATTCATTATTTGATTCATCATCCCCGAAGAAAGGGCTGTCTTCATCAAAAGTGATGCCCAAGTCACCACCGAGGTCGAGCGTGTCCCCCAGGAGTGTGGGTGCGAGTTCCCACTCGCTGTCTTCTTCTACAGCCTCTTCGGGCAAGTACTGGCTCCAGGGGAACAGGGCCGTGAGACCGTCCAAGAGATCTTCATCTCCTCCCTGATCATCAGGGAACTTCGCCTCGAAACCATCATCCTCTAAGGCAAACACCACGGTGAGATCGTTGAGATCACTGTCTCCAGCGGCGTCTTCTGAAATGCCCTCGCCGAACGGATTATCGATCTCGATGGACATACCCCCAGCTAGGTCTGTGTACTCGCGCGAAAAACCAGTCAATTCGCCGGAATCTGTAGACAGACACGTGTCGACGAAGACACCTGCTAAGCTGCGAGACTCTTCATGCACCATGTCAGGCATGGCGTGCTCTTCACCATTCATGACAGAGGACATCTCGGTCATCTCGCGTGATTCTTCTGTTGAAAACGTCGTGCGACGAACTTGGCCCTTTTCGTGTTTGGCAACAAGGTCGTGCACCGGCAACGCCGCAAATGGAGCGGCAAGTGTGAGGAGGATGGCGATCTTCATCGCGGAAACCCTAATCGTAGGACGCGATTCAGGGTAGGCGTGAATCGCAAAAAGCACAGCACGACTATTACCCTGCAATGTCATCCATCGGCCAGTGTCCAAGAGCAAGCCCGAAGTGGAGACAGGGGGGGGCAACCCAATTCCCTGCGCCCCGACTCCGGTGCGCAGGGCTCAGTGTCCGTATCGAGGAATGCGGGCTAGCGCCGCCAGTTCAGCGTGGCTGTAACCCGGAATGTTCCCCCCGAAACTCTGGTTCATGGTCTTGATGATCTGGTTTCCTAGCAGGCCATTGGAAACCGCGGTGAAGTGCAACTCATCTGCAAACAGGTGGTCATAATCGCCATAGGCTGGGGGGCCGATGAGACTGTGGCCAAACAGAATCGGCGGGTGCAGAGTGTGCCGACGAAACAGCCAGTAGGTGTCGACGACCGCGACGTTGTTCAGTGCGCTAAGGAGATGAATGCTCCTGTTGATGCGCTGCACGTGGGCACGAAGATTGTCCTTTTGGGAGTCAGACTTGCTCCATAAGTCGGGCGAAGACGTTACATCTGGAATCGTCCATATAACGAATTGGGCGGATGGGCCGGACAGCCATAGGGTTTGGAGCCCATCTGCAATGTTATCGATGACTGCGTCGACGAGTGCATCGGCCGCTGGATCGACTCCCGGGGGGTTGGCGCCCAAAAGAGGGTCATTATTGAGGATGTCGTTGGCGCCAATCTCGATGTTGAACAGAGTGGCTTGATCGGCATTTCCGAAAAAACGGTCTAGGAAGTACAGATCAATCTGGTCTTCCAAGTGCCACGACTCCGATCCACCGACGGCATAGCTAGTCAGTTCGTCGCCGTTCTGGGCCCCCTTATTGAACGCTGCCTCCATCGGGTCAAACCCGTACATGTCTTGGGGATTGCCGTAGGCCCAGCCAAGCAAGTCGTTGTGGGTCAGGCTATCTCCAAAGCAGACGGTGTCTTGCAGTTGGGCCTGGGCCGTGAGCGTGGGGGCGAGACTGATTGCCAGTAACACCCATGCAATGCATTGGCGGGCCTCAATGCGAGCCCGCACGGAGTGCTCTCGAGTGAAGGACATAAACGATTGGTTTCTTAGAATCATCAGGGCCATGATTGGTGCTTGTTTTAGACTAGGGTTTGCCGAGCACGCTCGGCTTTTTGGTCATCCTCAGCAGAGGACTCCACGCTTGCGCATGGCTCGCGCGTAAAGCATGAGCCCGAGGGAGAACGCAAAGATGATGCAAGCAAACATCACCCCTTCAGAGCCCATGGCGTCTTGCCCGTCGCTCAGCACGAAGTTGTGAAGAGTCGTAAGGGCCATGGCTCCAAACGAAACGGCCAGGATTGGAGCAGCGACACGCATGCGCATCAACAATAGGACTGAACCCACCAACCCGCCGAAGACCGCCACGGCCCAGGCGCCGACCACCCATGCGGGAAGCCCTTGGAAGAACTCGATCTGTGCGGGCGTGAACTCAGCGAGGTACTCCTCGTTGCCCTGTTGGGTCATGATGAAATCAAACACGCCCACTCCATCCCACAGGATGGCAATCACGGCAATGATGGGCAGGTGGATAGGGGCGGCTGGTTTTTCGCTAGTCATGATTCAAGTGTTGGGGGCAGGCAAGGCCGGACTGGGCATCCCCTCGCGGACCTATTGAAGCACTTTTGACTCCAAAGGAATGCACCATTCTTCCTGCACGCCCGGAGGGCATTCCCTGGCGGTGTGGAGACGCCTAAGGGTCTAGGCGGCTCTGGAAGCTAGCCACGTACTCGCTGCACTCTGGTATTTGGCATGTGACGACCCTGAGGGCGTCTCCTCCCACATGGTAGATAGCATCTTGGTGAAACTCTCGGCCGATGGCTAGACCGGCGCTGAGGCCGAGCGCCACAGCGAACCCGGGCTCAGCGTGACTCGTTTGGGGTGAGTAGCCGGTAATCGGGTGGTGCCAGACACCCAATTCTTGGAGGCGAGACTCGAGGGTGTCATTTGCAGATTGGTTGCGCTCATGGCTCCAGTTTTCCCCCGTGGTAGCGAAGGCCGTGACGATGATGAACTCGCTGGGCCACGCTTCGCAGAGTTCATTGCACCGGAATCGAACTTCAAAGTAGGCGGGGTGCATGGTGAACTGCGTGCGTGGATCCGAGGTGAGTCTTGGCTGATGAGTGAATCCTTGCTTATTCGATTGCCGGGATAGGTATCACGACTTCCTCGCCATTCTGCCAGGTAATGACCTTGACCTGCTCTCCAGCATTGACATTGATTCGCCACCATGCATGCAGATGATCTGGATTCTCAAAGTCTCGCTTGGTCTTCGTGCCCAACACGATCATGCCATTTCTTAGCCCGGCCCGGGCCGCGGCCTGGCCGAAGCGCCGGTTGTCTCCCCAGGTCACGAGATACTGCACGCGGATTGCGAAGGAGTCAGTAGGTATTCCCAACGACTTCTTGTGGGCGTTGGAGAGCGCAGGACCACCGAAACCAGGGGCAGGGAGCAAGGGCCACTTGGATGCACGCCACGCAAAGTCTCGGGCTGTTCCGGTTTTCCAACCAGGTGCGAGGGCAAGGGGCAGAGTTTGAAGAACCCGATCTGCCGTAGGGGGTGGGCGGCTATTCGACTTGGCGTCACCGGATTCTCGTCGGCGCACCCGTTCGACGACAATGGGAAACTCTCCACCTTCACTGGGAAAGGAGTGAAGGGCAGCCATCAAGTCGCTCGCGGTGGCTACAGGATGTCCTGTGATAGAAACGATGTGATCCCCAATTCGCAGGCCTGCTCTGTCGGCAGGGGAATCGGCTGTCACCCCCGATACGTGCCGCTGGGCGGTGCGGTGCAAATCAAGTCCAATGCGGCTGGGTGGTGGATAGGCCCAAATGGAATCTCGCGTCCATGAACCCACAGAGATTGCTTCACGGCGTAGAGCGGGAAAGACCTCATGGCAGTGAATGCAGTTGCTCTTGTCCTTGTCCCGATACGTGGAGAGGGACTCGACGGTTTGTTTGGGCCGAACACGGGCTTCAGATGGCAGGGGGGTGTGGTCGGCGTAACTCTTGAGTCCAGCGATGAGGAACGCCTCATAAGACTCCTCGTCAAGCCAGTGGTCTGGATGACGTCGGTCGCGGGAACCATAGCGATGCAGGATGGTGCCATCGGGATGGGCGACCATGATCGCGAGGGTCAGGTCGTAGTCAAATTGCCACCGGTTGAGGTCGACTCCCCGCATGCCCGTGATGCGCACTGGAATAAATCGGGAGTAAAGCGCTCTGAGTTCATCAGATTGGGGACGGACAACCTGCCCGTCGAAAGACATGCAGTCCTTTCACCGTTCTCAGCGAAAAACAACGAGCAGTGGCCGTCCGTCCTTGTGGGATTCGGCAGTCGCCGCATCAAGATCGGTTCGCCACTGTACGTCGCTGTGGGCGTGAGCCGGGCTATCGATCCAAGTGAGGAGGAAGGCCGCAAGGGTCACGACAATCAGGCCATTCTTCATCTAGATTCCGTTGGGGTGGGTTGAGGGGTGGCGGCGCTTTCGGGGCCAAGACCAGGGAGTAGCTCTGACCCTTCTCCGGCAATGGGAACTGGTTGGACCATTGCGAAAAGAAAGTATGACCGGCCTTCGTCTGAGGCAGGCCAGGGGCCAAGAACGAGTGCATGATCAGGGGGTATGAGAGCGCCCGCCTGGAGTTCATGGTGCATGAACAAGGGGTTTTGGATGGTGACGTGGCTGCTGACACCAGGAAGCCGAACACGGGAATGGGCCATGGGTCCGGTCTTGTCCGCCAATTCTAGCCGCAGAACAAGTTGAATCTGATCGACATCCTCTAGGGTGGCGCACATCTCCAGGATCATCCCACTGCTCACCACTTCGACGATGGGGTCTGCAATCAGAGTGGCGGGGTCACTCTCCGCTGGAGCCAACTCGAAACTGGCGATATAGGCTTCTTGGTCTACCGTGCACAGCGTGCCGCGTTGGGTACTGTTGGTGACGATGCAAGGGCTCGACAGGGCATAGCAGGGAATGTTCAAGGCTCCCAAGGCGGGTATGATGGACTCAGCTTCATCGCGCGGGAGCAAGTAGGCCTGCGTGCCACGAGAACGCGTGGGCAGCAATGCCTCTGCAACGCTCGCTTCCATCTGAAGAATGCTGAATGATGTCTGAATCTGGACGGATTCGTTCTGGGATGGGTCACCCTGCGTCTGGGGTGGCTGGGCAACGGGGAGCCCAGCCGGCGAAATCCATGCTCTGTAATCGACTTCGGCAGCTGGATAGGGGTCAAGCGCGAGCTTCACCTCCCCGGCACGCCGCGCGGGTGTACTGCATGCAGTGCAAAGCGAGAGGATGAAGAGGCAGAGAATGGGAGTGGGCATAGGGGGATTGTGGTTTGGAAGTGGCTTTATGCCGTGGGCCTTGCAGTACCCGAGAAGGCGCCTTGGGTTGCCACGGTACCCGCAGAAGCAGGCGTTTGGTGTGACAATCTCCTCGTTCGGCTCCTTCGCAGGCATAGGCAGCGAGGGGATGTCTCCTGCTCGGGAGTCGGGCCGGGTGAGAGTGTTGGGTTGGCCTGATTGTCTCCCTAGAGACCTCTGTCGCATCGTGAGCACCCAAGTACCGTACACTGTCCGTTCACATGACACTGATCCCCTCGGCGATAGCCGCCTTCCTACCGAGTTGTTCCCTCGCTCCTCTCCCTTCGCCGGCGATTACCGAGGAGCTGTCTTACCAGTTCATGCACATCGGGGCGGGGTCGAGTGCCTACGATGGAATTGACTCCGACAATCTGCATCTCGCGGTGGGTCGGGACCTAGGAGATGGGTACTTCGCATTTGTGGATGTGACCGAGGCCACTTTGGAAGGAATGGCTGCACGCACTCGACTGCTTGGCATCGCAGCGGGATTGGGTACTCATGGGAAACTGCAGGCCAACGTAGATCTTTACGGTACCCTCGGATTCGCATCCATGAATCTGGACCGCGACCGTCTTGGATTGAGTGGTGCGAACACGGACGAGGACGGCCTCGTTCTTGGATTGGGCTTGCGGGCCCTCGCTAGCTCCAGAGTGGAACTGGCCCTCAAGGCAGATGTGTACAATGTGGGGGACGGTGATGCCCTCGCATGGCGAGCTGAGAGCCTTATTCGTTGGAATGAATCCGTGGCGTTGGGGATCGAATACAACCATTCGAGCCTTGTACAGAGCCTCCTTTTGGGAGTGCGCGTCTACCTCTAATCGTGAGCTTGGCTGCGGGGAGCCCGAGCCCTTACCCTCCCAAACTCTTGGAGAGTTCCACCTTGGCCCGACTCAGCAAGTCTCGCACGAAACCGTGTGAACGACCCATCTGTTCGGCCAACTCCTTCATGGGAAGTCCCACAGTGCGGGCGAGAGTAATGACCTCTCGCCATTCTGGTCTGGGTGGGTCAAGGGACTCCTCAGATCACTCGACCTGATTCCTAGTGGAGGGCGGCCCCGCTTGGACTCATCCCCTTGTGGGTTTTCATCGTTCGCATTCCGAGGAAAAACGCCCCTGATTCAGTCACCTCCGCAGTGGATGACCTGCTTGCTCAATGCCCTTCAGGCCCCGCTCACTCTTGGGTGTAGGCTGTGGAACGGTGCAGCTGGGAGCCCCCCTACCCCGTACGGGAGTTGCGGGAGCGCTTGTCGAGTTGGCATCACCACGTGAGCCACATTACTCATGTTGTTTTTCGAGTGACGGCGGTTCTCTGGATGCGGGCCCAGCTGATGGATGGATCACATGGACGCAATTGAAAGAGGGTCTCTTCGGCCGACGAGTGCAGGCCATGCGAGTCCATTCAGGTGCGATCTGATGCTTGGCTTGCTTGGAGGATGGCGCGAGGCTCCTGAGTGTTGATGACGAGACCGTGACAATTCGTTGGCCTCTGGAGCGGGATTCGTTGGTGCTCTGGGCCTAGTCACTCCTTGGAGGGAAGTAGGCCTGTCGGCTGAGATCGTTCGGATTGGGCCGTGAGGGGCGTTTGGCAGATGTCTTACACGCCAATGCTCGCCTAGAACGGCCACTTGCCTATACTTGTCACCATGAAGCATCCGAGTCTAACCATGGGATTGGCCGTCCTGGCTCTGGCTAGTTCAGCCGCCCTCTGTTCTTACAATTCGATCTCAGAGAATGTGCAGCCTGGCGATCTGATCGAAAAGACCTTCTCAATGCCTCCGGCCGACTCCTTTGGAGTCAAGTCGTTCGCAGCCCTGCGTGGAAAACCTGTGCTGGTGGAGTTTTGGGGCACAAGGTGAGGCCCTTGCGTTGGGGGGTCCGTGCCGGCCTCTGTCAAACTCAAGGAAGCTTACGGTTCCGATCTCGAGATCCTCATGGTCGAGTGCCAAGGTGCCGACGAAGAGACCTTCATGAAGTTCGCCGCCAAGCAGAAGTGGCTGGGACGCGAACTGATGTGGACAGCTGAACGCCCATTCATCACGGGCGCAAAGGGTCTGCCCAATTTTGCTCTCCTCGATGAGACAGGCACCATCAAGCTCATGGGCCACCCCATGGCCATGCATGGACAAATCAAAGAGGAAATCGAGGCTTCGATTGCCCGGGGAAAGAAATCCCCCAAGGGTTTGCCCAAGGGGGCAGCCAAGGTGCGCAAACTGCGTGTCCAGGGCGAATGGGCCAAGGCTTGGGATACCCTGGCCAAAGAAATGGAGCGTACCGACGATGCAGGCATCGCGGCCCTTGAGGGTGAGCGAACCGAGCTAGAACGAAGCTTCAGCAGCCTGATTGAGCGCAGCGAGTGGCTGTTTCAGAATGGCTATCCGATACGGGCGAGTGACATTGTTACGGAAGCCCTCAAGGGCGCCAAACGCAATGGGGAACTGACTGAGCAGCTCGCTCCATTGGCTGGACGCATTGAGGGCGCCAAGGCTGAACTGGAAGCCGCCAAGGCTCTGAGCCGCCTGGAGCGTTCCTTTTACAAGGACGGCCCGGATGCCAAACTCAGCGGCAAGCTAGCCAAACTCTCAGTCAAGTATGAGGGTACGGTCGTAGCCGAGCGCGCTTCGCGCCTGGCGGATTGGGCTGCGGAGTAATCCCTCGATCCAACCCTCTAGAACCTGCCAGGGGAGTGCCTATTGCGGCTTCCCCGGGTGGGAATCCTTCTGAGCTCCCCATTTGACCGGGGCGTGAATCTGTGGCCGTGATTTGGACAGGTGAGATTGTGGGCACCCGTTGATCTTTGGCTGGCGGCTTGAATCACCACAGCGCAGGATGAGGTCATGCATTACCGAAATGGTCGTTGGGTGGGGATTGTGGGATTGGTGGCTTGTGCGGAACTTCCCTCCAAACATGTGGGATCTGTTTCGCTGCCCCATGACCCTCGACCCAATATTCTCTTCTTGTTCGCTGATGACCAGCGACCCGACTCGGTCGCGGCCTTTGGCAATTCGTCTATCCAGACACCTCATCTCGATCAACTCGTGGCAGCAGGGACGAGTTTTCGTCGCAACTACTGCATGGGATCCATGAGTGGAGCCGTGTGCCTGCCCTCACGAGCCATGGTCCATAGTGGTCGTAGCCTGCATCGGGTCAAATCGAATCTGGCTGGGGTGAAGACTCTGGGCGAGGTGCTAGGAGCTGCAGGGTATCGCACCTTCGGTACGGGCAAATGGCATAACGGCAGCGAGTCATTCCAGAGGAGCTTCCAAGAAGGTGAGGCGGTCATGCTGGGTGGCATGTCGGACCACCGTGCCGTGCCCCTGTATGACCTCATGACCGATGGTTCGGGTATGGGAAACAAGCGCATTGGAGTCGGGCACTCGACTGACCTGTTCGCCGACGCAGCCTTAGGATTCCTCGATCGTTTTGGGTCATCGGGGCGTGAGAAGCCGTTCTTTGCTTTCGTTGCGTTCAGTGCCCCCCATGACCCCCGTGATCCAGTCGACTCCTGGCGGGAACACTACACGGCTCACCCTCCCGAGCTGCCACCCAATTTCCTCGGGCAACACCCTTGGAACTTCGATCCACCGACTCTCACGATCCGCGATGAAGTGTTGACGGGTTGGCCCCGTGAACGGGATGTGGTCACGGACCAACTCGGAGAGTACTACGGCCTGATTTCCCATGTGGATGAACGCATGGGGGATATCTTGGGGAAGCTGGAAGAACTCGGCGTGCTGGAGAACACACTTGTGCTGTATTCCGCCGACCACGGATTGGCCCTCGGCAGTCATGGACTCTTAGGGAAGCAGAACCTGTATGAACACTCCATGGGCTGTCCACTGGTCTTGAAGGGTCCGGGCATTCCAGTGGGGCGGGAGTCCCAGGCTCTGACCTACCTATTCGACATCTTCCCGACGCTATGTGCAGCGGCAGGTGCGCCTGTGCCCGAAGGTGTGGAGGGCAGAGACCTTTTGCCTACGGCCTGGCGTGAGGTGGACGGGGTCCGGGAGAGTCTCTTGACGGTGTACAAAGAGAATCAAATGGCAGTGACGGATGGCCGCTGGAAGCTCATCCGGTTTCCCAAAATCGATGTGACCCTACTGTTTGATCTCGATGGGGATCCTGGTGAAACGACTAATCTAGCGGATGATCCAAGTCACGCCGAAACCAAGGGCCGCATGGAGAGCCTCCTGCGCGAACAACTAGAGCGCTATGCCCATTCGGCCCCCTGGACAACGAAGAATCAACTCCCCAAACAAGTGGACCTCACGGGGCGCACCCGCAAGCCCGATCGGCACCAGCCGGATTGGATTGTAAAGAAGTACTTCTAGTGCGTTAGGTGCATCGGCCTTAGACTTCGCGGCCCATGCTCATCGAACTCGCCATCCGTGATCTTGCCTTGATCGAAGAGACCTCTCTGACTTTTCGGCAAGGACTGAACGTCATCAGCGGGGAAACGGGAGCTGGCAAGAGTCTGCTCATTGGCGCTCTTGAATTGTTGCTAGGACGCCGAGCGCGTACGCAGTTGATTCGCAAGGGAGCATCGACCGCTCGGGTTGAGGGTAGATTCTTGGTGACCGGGTGTGGGTCAATCAAGGGTTACGGCGCAAGCGTTCAAGCCTGGCTGGAGGATCAGCTCCCCGATGTGATGGACGAGCTCAAGGAGGATTCTCATAAGGATGGATCGGACTTGCCCGAAGAACCAGACCTTGAGCTGATTCTGACCCGGACTCTCACCCGCGATGGCCGTAGCCGTGCTCATGTCAATCACCGACCTGTAACCATGAGGCTGCTGCGCGAGTTAGCCGCACAGCTGGTGGAAATCCACGGCCAAAACGATCATCAGCGCTTGTTTGAAGCAGGCGAGCAGCGATCCCTGCTCGACACGTTTGGCAACCTCAACTCTGCCCTTGCGGGTTATCGAGAGCGCCGAGCCGGTTGGTTGGCAGGGGTGACCCAGCTTGAGGGATTTGCGTCACAGGAAGCGGAGCGGCTCGAACGCCTTGATTTGCTGCGCTTTCAGCTTGGTGAATTGAGTGCCGTGGCACCTGTGCCGGGGGAATTCGAGTCGTTGCAGGCCGAGCGCGACATTCTGCGTCATGCCAGCACCCTCAGTGCCGACCTCAGCTTATTGTTGCAGTCCCTCTCCGAAGAGGATGGAGCAGCCCTAGAGCGGGTACGCATGGCCGAGCGCAAGCTGGAGGAGTGGCGCTCGCGAGTTCCTGGTTTGGATGCGGCCAGTGCAAGTGTGCGAGAGGCTTGTGCCTATCTCGAAGAGGTGATTTCTGACTTGGTCAGCTTTGCCGATGGGGTGGAGGCTGATCCGCGCCGACAGGAGGTGGTTGAGGAACGCTTGAGTGATCTAGAACGGTTGGCCGCGAAGTACCGCACTGACGGCGATGGGCTATCACGCAAACAAGTTGAAATCGCTGCCTCACTGGAAGCCCTAGAGTCTGCGGGCCAGGACCATGATGAACTCATCAAAGGGGTCGAGCGGGCTCATTCGGGGCTTTGCGAGGCGGCCGAGCGGTTGCGTGCCGCCCGGGTGGAAGTGATCCCACGCTTGGTGGAGGCCGTCAAGAAGGGCCTACGAGAGTTGGGCCTCGCAGCAGCCGAATTCGATGTCTGCCTCATTGAACGCGGGGCGGCGGGCTCCAGCGGGGGGGCCTCGGAGTCTGGACTCACCGCTGAACCGGCCACGGTGGGTGTACCCTTCAGTTCAGATGCTGAGCGTCAGCGCCTAGGCCCGGAGGGCACGGGAGACGTGCAGTTTCGCTTGGCGGCAAACCCAGGGGAGCCTCGGCGCCCACTGCGAGAGGTGGCTTCGGGAGGTGAAGCGGCGCGAATCATGTTGGCCCTTCGTGGAGCCCTGGCCGTTGAACATTCAACCCCCACACTGGTCTTCGACGAGGTCGATGCGGGCGTTGGCGGTCGACTGGGGCCCCGAGTCGCTGCCCACCTCAAGGGCTTGGGTTCGTTACATCAGGTGTTGTGTGTAACTCACCTCGCGCCGATTGCGGCTCAAGCTGACCAGCACCTGCGCGTGGCCAAGAGCGTGAGCGACGGACGAACACGTACCACGGCCACAGTCCTTGCGGGCGTTGAGCGGGAGTACGAGGTGGCCGAGATGATCAGCGGCGGAGGTCACGAGGGAACCGCACTCGCCGAAGCCCGACGCTTGCTAGGGGATTCCTAGGACCTCGAAGGCGGGGCAGGCTTGGGTGCTCGTTGCTTGGCGGGTCCTTCGATTAGACGAGGGCTCCCCCCAGAACCACGGAACCGCCGAGCCGCTGCGCACGGAGCGCGGTTCAGCGTCCCGTGTCCCAAGGCTTGAATTCGCTAGGCCGGGTAAACAGGGGTAACCAAGTGTGCAGAATCACGAGCAGGAATATCGCCACTCCCGAACCAAACAGGACAAGACCCACGGGCATGTACACCAGCCAATCGGGCATGGGGTTGCCGAGGGCTCGCTCGACTCCCGTGACCAATCCGCTGATCAGCAGGGTAGCCACGAGGCCCATGAGGGATAGATTCAATCCGAGGCTGGCCTGCTGGATGCGAGGGCTGTGAATGATCGCTTCATGCGTCTCCCGCTTGGGGAATGTGGATCCGAGTATCCATGCGAAGATCCCGATGAGGATATAGGTGTCGATGGCAAGTTCTGACCCCATGGCATGGGCCATGACCACATGCGTTCCATGAATCAGCGCATTCCAAGAGGGCACGGAAATGATCAGGGCGAGGCTGAGGAGGAACACATTCCAATGCTTGGCAAGCAGGGTGAAGCGATCGGTAGTGTTGGCCCGCTCCCACAGTGGCTTCTTGCGTGCTCGCAGGGCTGTGGCTACCTCGTGCAAGAGCCGCAGGAGCAAGATGATCTCAAGCATACTCACCACAAACGCAATCCACTTGATGGAGTGGGACTGGGGTAGGTGGTAGGTGTGGTGGGCGTAATTGGTGAGAGAATTCAAAAGACCAATGCCAAACAACGCAAAGGCTGTGCGGGAATGGCCGATGGTCTCGTCGCCTGAGTGTTTGGAGCCCACGTAGGTCAGGCCGCCGTAGACCATCTGGTTGAAGGCGGCCACCAAGGCTCCGCAGGATTTCCACTGAATCTGCAAGTCCGCGATGGGGCGTCTTTCGATGCTGGGTAGGAGCCAGGCATGTCCTTCAGCAAACGTATACAGGAAGTACAGGATGCCAGCCGACCACATGTAGACATGCACCGGATGTTTGAAGAACCCGTGGCGTACTCTGGCGAAGAAGGACCATGCAAACAGACACCAGCCGATGGCGATGAGAGCGGATAGGCTTGGGTGGAAGCCTAGGTACTCACGTCCGGTGGTGATTCCCATGGGCAGTGAGATCAGGATTCCGAGACCAGCGATTCCCCACAGCACCATTTGGATTCGGAAGCGCCGCGCATCGGCATTGGAGGGGGGGCCAAATTCACTGGCCAAGAAATGGTGGATCGGCACCACAGCGCCAAGAAAAAGCCAGGCGGAGGCAAAGCTGGTGTGCAAGGGCCGCAACTGCACAAGGCTGATGCCGTGTTTGACGGCGTGAGCAGAGAGAGCCGGGAAGTAATACAGGGCTGCCAAGAATCCGAACAACAGGCTGAGCACCATGCAGATGAGAGCGCTAGCCATGAGCGCATGCTGCATGCGTTCCGGACGGTTGAGGCTGGCGTAGGAAGGAAGCGTGGCCATGGCTTAGCGGTATTCGAACCAGGGGAGGTCCCACAGGGAACCGCCAGAAGCGCTCTGGGAAGCGTGGATGTGCGCTTGCAAAGGCGTCTGGTTGTCGGAGAGCCAAGAGAGGAATGCGCTCACGGCTTCGTAGCGGGTCTCGGTGAGTTGGAATGCGGGCATGCCCTGTGAAGGAATTCCATCTGCAAGTACGGCCTGCAAATGTTCAGGGCTGAGGGCCGTGTACATGCTCGTCAAGTCGGTGGCCCCGAAGGTGCTTTGAGTGTTGGGTAGGTGACAATTGATGCAACCCAAGTCGGTCCCGATGGTCCGGCCCTCTTGGGCGGGGGGGGAAAGGGGGTTCTCTAGGGCGAGGGTGTCGATCGCATCAGCCCAAAGTGTGTGGGCTGGGGGGATGGGGGAGATGCTGAGTTGCCCGATTCCCATCTTGTCTAGCTCCACGAAGAACTGGGCGAGGGCACGGGTGTCCTCGGGTGGCATTGGGAAGGCAGGCATCTGTTGTGAGCCGGTTCCAAGGACTTGGGCAAGGTCGCGATCGAGGTCGTCGAGGTCACCGCGGCGAGAGGCGAGGTTGGTCAGATCCGGACCGAGGAATCCTCCGTAGCCGAAGATTTGATGGCAACTTTGGCAGTTGTTGTCATGCCAGATGGCCCGTCCACGCAGGGCTTGAGTCGACAAATCCGGTGCCTGGTGCCCCACAGGATCTGAGTAGATCAACCATGTTTGCACAGTAAAGGCTCCCAGCAGGAGCAGAAACATCCATCGACGTGAGCTGGGATTCACCGGTGGTCGTTTGCGTGGGGGGAGTGGGTGGCAGGGGGCGCCCGAGATTGGACGGCAGGATCGAGGGAAAAAAGGCTAGTGGATCTAGCCCCCCCGCGCTATTGGCCGAAGTGGGGGGCCATGGATGGACCCCGTGCCTCTTGCGGTCTTTGCGTGACACGGGTGCGGCACGCGGCGCTGCAATGCCGCTCAATGCTTGTTGCTGATCTTGGGATTACTCCAAGAGATCAAGCATCATTCTTCGGTAGGCCCGATAGGCCTTGCGGCCTGCGGGGCTTAGCTCGTAGAGGGTACGTGCTCGGCTTTCGGGCGCGGATTGCTTGTGAACGATCAGGTAGCCCGCGTCTTCGAGTTTGCCAACGTGGGTGGCTAAGTTGCCCCAACTCAGCCCCGTTTGTTGTTGGAGCCAAGTGGCATCTGCGCGCTCGATCACCATCAATTGGGTGAACAGAGCGAGCCGACCCGGGGAGTGGATGAGACGGTCGATCTCCACTACAGGGACTTTGGCATGGGATGCACGGGGTGCCTGAGGAGGAAGCGCCGGAGCAGGAATGCTCCCGTAAGAAGGGGGGCCATTCCCGCGGCGGCCATGGCGAGGGGGACGCCGTGGCGGGTGAGGCTGGGATTGGGACTGCTCAGACTCAAGCAGATAAAGATGGCCATGATGGCCATGGCGTACGCGTGGGCCCGCGGTGCTCGATAAATGAAGCCAATGCCCGAGGCGACGCTGGCGAAGACGATTCCTGGGACAAGGCTGCCTAGGTTCCTTGCGCGCTCGATCCATTGGGCTGCAAGCCCTGCGTCTGAAGCCAGGGCCACAGCCAACCCCAAGAGCAGCGTCATGCCGAACAGTGCCATGACCATGTGTTTTTTACGGGTCAGAGTGCTGGCTTTCAACTCAACGTGGCCCATGCGGCGCTCGACGAGTTGTTCCCTCAGTCGGACCACCACGGGTAGTCCAACGGCGAATCCGATGCCGGCAAAAGCCCCTTGACCCAGCCAAAACAAGCCCCCTGCAACCACCAAGCAAGCTCCGCAGAAGATGTCGATAAGGCCATCCTGGAGCATGGCGCGGTTCAAGACTTGATCCTCAGCTAGGGCGAGTTGGCGGTCGAGTTCCTGGTCCGTTGTGGCATTCATGAAGGCCACTCTAGGCCAGTGACTTTGAATTGCAAAGTTATAACTTTGAAAAACAAAGTGGCCCTCTCCAGGCTGAGAACGAGGGTTCTCCAGTCAGGGTTGGCTGGGTCGGTGGGTTACTTCGAACTAGTGCGTGGTCCTCTGGACATGGCAGGCAAGATTCAAGAAACCGAAACATAGGTCATCACATTCCCGGGGCAGGTGGGTTGTGACTGTTCTCCTGGATCACAAAAACTTAGTGCAGAACAACACCCATGAACCGCAGTCTTCTTTCTCTCAGCACAGCTCTGGTCATCTTTCAAGCCGTGGTCACTGGGGCACCCACCCAAGCGGATGAGCACACCTACCAGGGCCCGCCCAACCTTGCTCTTTGGACCTACATCCAGGACCGCCCCGACGGGTACTTGGGATCGGTGAAGGCGGCTCGGACCCTCGCGGTGTACCTCAACAAGCACCACCCCAACCACGAAGGGACCTTTGAGGCTGGTGTCGCGGATGCGGAATACCTTTGGCTCTTGTCACGGCAGGGTATGAAACACCTTGAAGAGTACGGTCGGCTTGGAGGCACCCAGTGGAACTGGCCCCTCTACGAACCTCAACCACGCACGGGCTTGACCGAAAACGTCTGGGAGGAGGGAGACGACCCGCTGAACAGTTCACCCTCGACCTATGACGGTCGATTCCATTTGGGCTACGCACGAAGCGGTGTGCTGTTCTATCGCAACTACGTGGATTTCTTTCGCCATGCCGGCCTGGGGAGCGGAGTCTCTCCTGCTGTGACCGGATGGAACAAGCGGGCGGGGACAGGATCGGGAGTTTCCTACAGCACGGCGATGTCGAACATCCTTGCCTACTACTTGGATGCTAACACCCACGGGCAAGTGACTCTCACGGACTACAGTGGAACTGCGCGGACCCTTCTGCTGTGGCCCAGTGATTCGGTTTCGTCGCCCCTGCAGATCTTGTTTGGGGGCCGCACGCAACAAAATGGGATTCCGACGGTGTTGGTCGACTACCTGAGTAAGGCCGACAAGGACGGCCACCTTGTGGAGCCGAGTGTCCGCGGTGCCCTGGAAGAGACCATTGAAAAGGGCACTTGGGCCACGGTTTTGGCTGCTCGAGTCTTCGATGGGGATGGCGACCCGAGTAATGATGCACCTGCCTATAACGGCAATCGAGGCGACGAGGCGTATTGGCACGACTCGACGGACGCAGGAGAAATCCTCAAGGGCAACTTCAACGTTCCCGTCAACTCATCGTTCCAAGCTGGCCGCTGTGTCGGTCTCGCGGGCGCCGCGCAACACTTACTTGAAGTGGCAGCCTATTTCAGGAGGCCTACCTCAGGTAGCAAGCCTGAGTTGGTGGCTGCGTGCGAGGAGGTGGTCTACGACATTCTGGAAACGCTTCAGAACAACTACCGGCTGGCGGACCCGGATGACTTTCAGGCTTTTGCCAAGTTCAGCACGCGCTACAGCATCGGCGGAGCGGATCAGGGCATTGGCCAGGGGGGCCCCTTCTCAGATCCCGCCAATGCTCGCTATTGGTTCGACATTCAAGGCAACACTCCCGCAGACCATGGCACGCTGCGCCTCGGACAAGGCCGGGGAATCGCCGGACCCCTCTGGTTGCTCCTAGGGGCCTGTCAATATGAAGACCGCTACGGAGCAGGGCTCCTCACAAAGAAAGAGCAGGCCGAGGCGCTTGAGTTTATCGTGAGAGGCAGCCTGTTCATGCACGATGTCATGTTCCCCGTCGCCGACCGGCACGGACGTGTGGCGGCCTGGTGCCCAATCACCGTGGCCTCGGATTCCCAAGTCGCACAGGGGGCTCTCCCGGTGTGCTGGTCGTTGAATTCATGCAAGGGGCCCTACTCGACCATGGTCTACCTCGCGAGTGTTTGGGAACTCGTGCTCGACGACCCCAGCCTGTTTTCGGACACGTTCTTTCGAACACTGCATGCTCAGTTGACGCGCCAGAGTTATCTGAAAACGGTTCGTGCTGACGTGGATGGCATTCTCAATCACCTCAACATGCTCCAGACGCGCGTAAGGAGTGGCGATCAGGTTTATGGTTTCTGGTGGAACACCCAGAACGGGTTGCCCGGTGAAAACCAAGAGGTGTACAACTCGCTCGTCTCGCCAGGGTCATTGAGTTTCGGGCAGGCTGGCCCAGCCATTGCTTGCATCAAAGTCGCCGAGATCCTGCGCCGACACGACGAGGACCCTGGCCCCTTCGAGACCGTGGCCATTGAAGTACTGCGCTTTCTTGACTGGGCGGCGGAGGTCAATCCTGAAGGACGGCTGGGCTCTGATCAGTCCGGAACGGTGCGCTGGTTCTGTCACCTTGAGCGCACGAAGAATCTACCCGGACCTCATGGAGGAATCCCTAGAGCCCCAGTGATCGAGCAGGTTCGTCAAGACCAGGGTTCGCTCATACTCTCCTGGCGAGCTCAAGCGAGCGACGAGAGGATCACCGGATACCATGTTTTCCGATCGACGGACACCCGAGGGCCTTTCCTGCCGCTGACTCACTCACCCATCAAGGGCATGGGTTGGGTGGATGATCAAGTGACTGCGGGAGTGCGCTACTATTATCGCATCACAGCCGTGGACGAGAACACCAACGAGGGACCCTTCTCTAAGAGTGTGTCCGAGGTGGCTCTCTAAGCTGGGGCCACGGCCATGCCAGCGAGTTTGTGCATGACCTGGCCGATGGTCCTTGCTTGCTGGTCTGTTGTACACGCAGGGGGCATGGCATAAAGCACGTTGCCTAGTGGGCGCAGGAGTACGCCGTCTTCCAGACTGGCACGCCGTAGATCCGCAACCATGGACGCAAGGTATCCCGCGGGTTCTCCTTCTGGGGGCGAAAGATCGAGAGCGACGATTCCTCCGAGTTGGCGCAGATTCCGAATACTCTCTTGAGCTTGGAGATCGTCAAGCTCGGCACGAATGAGCTCCCCGATTCTTTGCAGCCGAGCCGGCGTGCCTTCGGCCAACACAATCTCGAGTGAGGCGAGGGCTACTGCGCAACCGATGGGGTGCGCCGTGAAAGTGTGCCCGTGGAAGAACGCGCGCGAGCGGTCGGCCGAAAGGAACGCCTCGAAGATGTCTTCACTCGCGAGGGTGGCTGAAAGGGGGAAAACTCCCCCGGTGAGACCCTTGGCTAGACACAAGATGTCGGGAGCGACTCCAGCATGTTCGCAGGCGAACAAGCGGCCGGTGCGTCCAAACCCAGTCATGACCTCATCGGCGATGAGGGGCAGGCCGTGGGTATTACACAATTCGCGAGCAGCCCGCAGAAAACTCGCGGGGTGCATTTGCATCCCGGCAGCACCTTGAACCATGGGCTCGACGATGAGACCCGCTGCTCGTGTGCCGAGCTCATCCAACACGATCGACAAGGCCTCTGCGGTTGGAGCGCAGCGACGCACCTCAAACATGAGTGGGCTGAATGCGACAAAGAATGGGTCGGGATCACTGACCGACATGCACCCGAGAGTGTCTCCGTGGTAGGCCCCTTCGAGTGCGATGAACACCCGTCGGTCAGGTTCGCCTCTGTGAACCCACGCTTGGTAGGCCATCTTCAAGGCGACCTCCACGGCGGTTGACCCATCGTCGGAATAAAACACTCGTGACAGCTCGCCGGGCGTGATGTCGCACAGGTGTTCAGCAAGTCTCACTGCACTTTCGTGGGTGGCACCCGCAAACAACACATGGTCGAGCCGATTGGCCTGCTGCTGCATGGCCTCAATCAGCTCGGCCCGGCCGTGGCCGTGCAGAATGGCCCACCAGGAACTGATGCCATCAATGAGTTCGCGCCCGTCTTCCAAGGTGAGCACGGCATCGCGCGCGCTGGCGACGGCCAAGGGCGGGTCCTGCTCGGCTCCATGTTGGGTGTAGGGATGCCAGCAGTGGCGGGCATCTCGCAAGGCTAGGGACTCGGATGCGCTCATGGAGATGTGGCTCTAGCAGGGATGATGGACTCGACGTTCCAGTTCGCTAGGCAGTGATCGAGGCTGATTGCATTCAATCGCTCAAGGTGGGGAAGCTCGAGCACGGGCAGGCCGCTCGACTCTGCGAGGGTACGCCGGTTGGACTCATGGGCCGGGCCGACGAGCACGATGGCTTTGGGTCTCATGTTGCGGCGGCTAAGCGCTTCGAGGCTAAGGAGCGTGTGATTGAGCGTTCCGAGGCCCGAGCGCGCTACGAGGACGCTATCGAGCCGGTGTGGGGCCAGCCAGTCGATTTGGACATGCTTATCATTCAACGGAACGAGTAGCCCGCCTGCCGGCTCGATGATCAAGAGCGGGCAGGCCTCGCCCTGCTGAACAAGCGCTTTGTCGAGCACAGCGGTGTCCACCTCGCGGCCCTCAGCGTGGGCCGCTTCGTGGGGGGAAGCTGGCAGGGCGAATGAATAGGTTGGCTCAGTCCATTGGCAGGTGGTGAGGCCTTCGCACAGTTCTCGAACGGTTTCTGTGTCGCTATCGGATCCGGTCTGAACCGGCTTCCAGTAGCGCACAGGGCCTTGGCGAGCCGCGGCACGCATGAGTAGAGCGGAAACGATGGTCTTACCCACATCAGTATCCGTCCCCAGAACAACAAGCGGCTTAGAGTGCGGACTTGCGGCCTGGGGTAGTCCTTGGCTCGGCAGGTTCAGTGCCTGTAGCGCGCCCACGAGCATCTCCAAGTCTTGGGGAGTGTTGTGCGCATGGCAAACCACACGCAGGCGCTCACTACCGGGGGCCACCGTGGGCGGGCGGATGGCGCGCACGTCGAGCCCTTGAGCTTGTAGGGCAGCGCTGGCATCGAGTGCGCCTCGTGTATCTCCGACCGGGATGGAGACGATGGCTGCGGCGGGTGCAGGGAGTCCGAGGGCTGTGGCCAAATCGGCAGCAAGGCCAAGCGTTCGCACTCGAGCTAGCTCAGATTCGCGTGCTGCCGTGATTCCAGCTAGGAATGCGCCACTGAGTGTGGGGGAGACTGCCGTCGTAAACATGAAGGAGCGTGCACGTTGCAAGAGCTGCTCGCGGAGTACTGAGCTCCCCACGACGACTGCGCCCATGGCACCGAGGGCCTTGCCCCCCGTGACGATTCGCGCAGCGAGCACGGTGGGGTCTGCACCGCAGGCAGCCCAGGCTCCAGCACCCAAGGGTCCCAAGAGCCCGATGGCGTGAGCTTCATCGACGATGAGAGATGCGTTCTCTTCCGCACAGATCTGGGACATGCGGGCGAGGTCTGGGCAGGCGCCTTCCATAGAAAACACACCTTCCGTCAGGACGAATCTCCGGCGTGCTCCCTGGGCGCAGCGCAGGAGCTGCTGCAGGTGATCGCAGTCGAGGTGTTGATAGATCTCCACCCGGGCGCGCGAAAGTCTCGCACCGTCGATCAAGGATGCGTGACACTGTTCATCCGAGACAATCCAGTCTGCGGGTCCCGCGAGGGCCCCGATGAGTCCGCAGTTGGCTTGGTAGCCCGTGGGAAACAGGAGGCCCGCTTCGGCTCCCAGCCATTCAGCCACAGCTTCCTCGACTTGTCGATCGATGGGGCAGCCGCCGCCCAACAGGCGCGCCGAACGACCGCCGGCTCCAAAAGACTTGGCGGCCTCTTGGGCTGCGCTTACAAGGCGCTCGTCGCGGGAGAGCCCCAAGTAGTCGTTCGTGACCCAGTCGATTCGGCCGCTCATGTCCTGTTCCCTGCGTGCCAACCCGCGCCGAGTCCACACGGCCAATTCCTCAGCGAGGTTCTGGTCTAAGGAGGACATTGCCGCTATCTGGAGCGTGGCCGCAAGCCCAGCTTGCTGAACATGGCTGCATCAGCACTGGGGTCCGTTCCGGGCGTGGTGAGTAATTGTTCGCCCACAAAAATCGAATTGGCTCCGGCCATGAAGCACATGGTTTGGGCTTCCTCACTGAGTTCCTCGCGCCCTGCAGAAAGCCGCAACATGCTCTTGGGCATCAGGATGCGGGCCGCGGCCAATACGCGAACGACCTCGGACCAGTCGACCTGCTCTAGGCCTTCCATGGGCGTGCCTTGAATGGCCACAAGCCGGTTGATCGGAACGCTCTCCGGCGGCGGATTCATGTTGGCAAGTTCGGCTAACAACTCGGCACGGCTCTGTTGATCTTCGCCGAGCCCTAGAATGCCACCCGAGCAGACGCTCATGCCCGCAGCGCGCACATTGTCGAGGGTCTCCAGCCGATCATCGTAGGTCCGTGTCGTGACGACCTCTTCGTAATGGCTGCGGCCCGTGTCTAGATTGTGGTTGTAGTAATCGAGTCCTGCTTTGGCGAGTTGATCGGCGTGTTCTTGGTCGACCATGCCCAAGGTGGCACAGGTTTCGAGACCGAGACGTTTGACGGATCCGATCATCTCAAGAACGGACTCGAAGTCCTTGCCTGGTTTGACTTCACGCCAGGCGGCGCCCATGCAGAAGCGATCGGCACCGCCTGCTTTCGCACTCTTGGCCGCTGCGAGCACAGTTTCCGGATCCATGAGCTTGGAGCGTTCCAGGCCTGTATCGAAGTGCCCGCTTTGGGAACAGTAGCCGCAGTCTTCAGCGCAGCCGCCCGTCTTGATGGAGAGCAATTCTGAGCATTGCACCTCGGCAGGATCGTGGTGTTGGCGATGGACCTGAGCGGCTCGAAACACCAGCTCAAGGAGCGGCTCCTGGAGAAGCTCTTGGGCGGCGGTCACAGAAACTTTGGGGGCCGTTTGGGTGGGGGCACTCATGGGTTCAGATTCTATCAGGACCCAGCAGGCCGCCCAGACCCCGCATGCTGAAAGCGGGGCGATGACGGCACAATCTCGCGCCCGATTCGGATCCCATGGCTGCGTCCTCAGGGTTCAATGCCTATGGTGGAGCCCATGACCCGATCTCAATTGCCCCCTCTTCTCTTGGCCGTTCTGCTCTTCTCTTCCTGCGTGTTCAGCCAAACCCATCAGCATCAAGCCCTCGACGGCGACTTGATTGCCTCTCTCGAACCCGGTGTGTCCAATGCCGCCGATGTTGTCCGAGCCATGGGGGCACCCACGGAGGTCGTGCAGCTTGGCCATCGCTCTGCCTACCGCTATGACGCCAGCCAGTCAAAGCAGGCCGGCCTCTTCCTGTTCCTGCTTTCGTTGCACGGGGGGGACTCCCAGCAAGATCGTGCTTGGTTCTTCTTCGATGAGAGTGATCGCCTGACCCATCGGGCCGCCACCCTCGCTGCAGAGCAGGCACGCTTCCGCCTCCCAATCGTTCACGAGTAATGCTGGAGTTCTGTTTTCGGAGGGTCCTAGGGGCCGTCGTTTTGTGTAGCAGTTCTTGCGTGAGCGGAGAGCTGGCCAGCCTACGCAGGGATTCTCGCCCAGTCGAGTTGGATTCGATTCCAGCGGGACAGGCGGACTTGGCCTTGTGCTTGGAGAGTCTAGGAGCTCCCCATGCCGTGCGTGAACATGTCGATGGTGCTGTGCTTGCTTGGGGTTGGGCGGATGAGCGTTCGTTTGGAGTTGCCGTCACGGTGCCCCTGTCCCACTCCCAGCATGCGAATGTGAGTTTTGCCCACAGACTGGAGGGCCTGCAGGGCGCTGTGCTTTTCTTTGATCACGACTGGCAGCTGACTGAGGTGCGCGAGGGCTACTTGGCGCAGACTCTGCCAGCTGCACCCGTGCGCAGCTCCGCTGTTGACTGACCCGTTGGCTGAATAACAATGCCTCTACACCCCACTTGCTGCCCACTCGACTGTCCAGATGCATGCGGTGCGTTGATCGAGACGGATGATCACGGTCAGTTTCTGCGTCTACGCGGGAATCCCGAGCACCCCTGGTCAAGGGGTCATCTGTGTGGAAAGACGGCCATCTATCATGAAGTCGCTCTTGGAGCGAATCGGCTACGCCACCCCCTTGTGCGTAAGGGTGGTGAGCTAAAGGAGGCTTCTTGGGATGAGGCCCTCGATTGCATTGCACAAGGGGTTGGAGATCTTGCCGGAGAAGAGCAACTCGCACTTTCTTATGCGGGCAGTATGGGGCTCCTCGCGCGAAATGCGCCGATGCGCTTGATGAATGCGTTGGGGGCGACCTGCACTGACGGGAGCATCTGCGACACCACTTCGACCCTTGGCCATCAGCTCGTTCTTGGGGATGCAGTGGGCCCTGATCTCGAGGAGGTGGTCCACGCTGATGTTCTCGTCTTGTGGGGTTGCGATGCAGCCCGGACGGTTCAGCATCTCATGCCCCGTGTCAAAGAGGTTCTTTCAGCTGGGGGGCAGGTCGTCGTGATCGACGTCTACCGCAGCGACACCTTGCGTCGAGTTGAGGCGTGGGGAGGGAATGGAATCGTGGTGGCTCCGGGCAGTGACGCCAGCCTCGCTCTAGGCTTGTGCGAGTGGGCGTTTGAACGGCAGCACGCTGATTGGGCCTACCTAGACCGAGAATGTACGGGCGCAGGAGAATTTCAAGCAGCGCTCTCAGGGACCTATGGTCTCGAACGGGTCGCTCGAGACACTGGCCTCGAACCGGCCGAGATTGTCGGCCTGGGCGAACTCCTAGCGCAGGCCAAGTGCGCCTGGATCAAGACCGGTATTGGCTGGAATCGCCGACGCAACGGTGGAGATGCTATGCGGGCGGTGTGCAGCTTGGCGGCCGTGATGGGCATCGCCGATCGACTGCACTTTGAGAGCGGGGCTATCTTCGGGCTCGATACGGACTTCCTGAGTCAGCCCTGGCGTCGCCCTTCATCGTCTCGTGACCCCATCCGCCATATCGAACTCGGCGGGGAACTAGAAACCGGGCGCTTCAAGGCTGCCTATGTCTGGGGTCACAACCCTGCGGTGGTGGTTCCTGATTCCCGTCGAGTGCGGTCAGGGCTGGCACGGCACGACCTGTTCTTGGTGGTGCATGAACTGGTGATGACAGAAACTGCGCGGCTTGCCGATGTGGTATTGCCGGCCTGCGCCTTACCCGAGTACACCGATGTATTTAAGAGCTATGGCCACAGGGTCGTGCAGCTCAGTCAAAAGGTCTGTCAGGCACCCGCCGAGCAACGCAGCAATGTAGACACCTTTGCGGCCATCGCCATGCGGCTTGGCTTGGAATGCGGGCTTCATGAAGGGGGGGAGGAGGCTTTGCTGGATGACTTCTTAGAGGCCCACCGTTCCCGCTTTAGCTCTGAGCAATTCGCGAGCATTCGGGCGGGTCGACCCACCAAACTGTCGCCCAGGCTGGGCGCTCAGCGCGGTACTCCGAGCGGTTTGATTGAGTTGGCTAGCGAGCGGGCCCAAGCGGATGGCCAGGGACGTGTACCCAGCTATGTCCCCGATGATGGCTCAGGTCTGCAGGGCCGTTTTTGGCTGCACCCCACACCCAGCGTGGCGACTCACAATTCAACCTACACCCATTCAGTGCGTCACGTGCGGCGCGGCGGGCCTGCCCGCGTGCTCGTGCATCCTGAGGATGCAGCCGAACTGGGCCTCGATTCTGGACAGCAGGTGCAGGTGTCCAATGTTCTCGGCACCCTGATTCTGGAGCTTGCACTTTGCAGTCACGGCCCACCTGGAATGTTACGCGTCGAGGGGTTTGCTGATCCCGCCGTGATGCCAGAGGGGCTTTCGATCAATGCGCTTACTGCGCCAGCGCCGAGTCATCTCGGTGCGGGGTTTTGCCAGTACAGCACCCGGGCGGATCTGCGGGGACTCTAGGCTTCGGATTCCTTGGCTCGGTCACGTGCGGCGCTATAACCCATCAGAGTTGTTCGAGCACACTCGGCCCAGGTGAGCTCGCGTGCTCGACGGGATCCCTTTGAGATGTACTCTTCTCGCAGGTCCTGCTCAGTGAGTAGCCGCCGTGCACCCTCAAAAATCTCGCCACTGTCGGTGGGTTCAACAAGCATAGCAGCGTCCCCACAGACTTCTGGCAGCGAGGTGACGATGGATGTCAAGACGGGCGTTCCGCAAGCCATGGCTTCAACGGGTGGAAGACCGAAGCCTTCACTGAGGCTTGGCCAAAGCAAGAGATCTGCTTGTGAGTACAATTGCACGACCTCGCGGTCGCTTGCCTCGCGACGCCACTCCACACGGTTCGCGGCTGGTGACTGGGCGAGGGCCGCGGCAAACTCCTCGTGGCCGAAGCCCACAGGGCCCACCACGATCCAATGGTGAGGAAACCCCTCGCGCACGAGGTTCTCGAAGGCTTCGAGCATTCGCAGGTGGTTCTTGCGTCGGTCGACTCGACTGACTGTCAGTATGAATGGGGTACCAGGGGGGGGGAAGCCGCCGGGAGGCAGGTGCTCAAGGACGTGGTCACAACCGAGGGGAGTCACGAATACGCGCTCGGGTGAGACTCCCAATGACATGACCACCTCGGCACCCACGAAGCGGCAGGGAACGAGAACGAGTTGGGCCTGTTGAGCCATGCGCTTGGCGTTTGCGGTCATGCGCTTAGCTACTTCTGGATCCATGTAGCCCGGGCCATTGGGATTGTCGGCATCCATGGCGGGGATGCAATCAAAGATGGTGACCACCTCGGCTGCCTCGCGTACGTGGAGCATATTGGGTTGGGTGTGGTGGTAGACCTGACAGCCGCCGACAAGGTCGTCCACGCCCTTGCGCATCTTGTCGAGGATCCACGGCAGGGCCCGAGAAGGAAGACGCAGGCGCAGCAGTTCGGCACGACTGTCTTCGAGCCCAAGTTCAGTCTTGGAGAACCGTGGCGCGCGCAGGGTGTAACCAAACAGGCCAAGGTTCGGATCGAACTGGTGGCCGTGAAGTGCCCGCACCAGCTCGCGGGTATAGCGGCCGATCCCCTCGCGGTTGACGAGGGCAGGCCTGTAGTCGATGCCGATACGCATGGGCGCACAGTCTAGCGTCCTCCGGCGGGCGCTGGCGGTGGACCAGCCGGAGTTCTAGTGGGGGAGCCAGGAGCCGATGAGGTTGCTCAACAACCCACCGCCCGCGAACCCAATGGGGACGCACAACCAGTACCAGCGACGGTTTTGAAGAACTGGGCTCGCACCGGCTCTCACCAGGGCGTGTGCTGATCCAAAAACAACCCAGGCTTCCGTACAGAGGGTGGTGATGGCAGCACCCTCGATTCCCAATGGTCTGACGAGCAGTGCGTTCCCCAGTAGGTTGAGTGCTAGGCCGGTGGCGGCGATACGCAGGACAGTTCGGGCATGTCCTGCAGCAATGATGGCTGTCAACAGGGGAGCTCCAGCGTGAACGCAGAGGGTGGCGAGTAGCAGCCAGCGCAGCGCCGGAACGGCGGGTGTGAAACCCCCCTCTGTGCCAAAGAGGCTGAGTAGGGCATGGCAGTGGGGCCAAACGAGGCCAGTACCGAGGGCGCCGAGGAAGGCCATGGCCATGGCGAGCCGTGCTACCGCAGGTCCAAGTTGTTGGGCTTGCTGCTGGCGCGTTAGCCACGGCAGAGACGCCATGGCCGCGTAGACGCCCATCATGATTCCAAAGGACATCAATCGTACGGCGAGATTGTACTGGCCCAGAGCCTCGGACCCGCAGAGAGGCCGCACAAACAAGTTGTCGACCCAGAAATATGTTTGCTGGCAAAGGCCAGCAAGGCCGATGGGGAGGGCAGCTCGCAGAAGGGTCAGCGGTGATTCAACACGGTGAGGCTCGCCGCTGATTGATGCGGCTGCTTGACCCGCGGGTGGAAGGAATGCGCGGCTCGTCCAATGGAGCCCCACATTACCCAGTGCACTTCCCGCAGCGACAGCGAGCAGGTACAGGCTGGGGCTATGAGCTCCTCGCTGGAGGACGAGTAGTACGAAGAGGAGAGAGAAACCCGATGCGACTGAGCGCACGGCCACGGGCCGTGCCCACGCGATGTGGTTCTTAAGGGCAGTAGTTGTGAGCTCTAGGGCGTGGGTGACCGGGTAGAGGGCGGCGAGTAGAAGCCACTGAATTCCGGGCTCATCAAACAACCATGCAAGCGCAAACACGGCGAGGAACCCGAGCAATCCGGTGGCGACACGTACACGTCGGGCAGCGCTGAGGACGGCGCGGGTGCGCTCGGGTTGAGCCGCGGTCCACTGCACGGCGACCTGGCCCGTTCCCAGGTCCACGAAGCTGTCGAGCACCATGAATAGGGCCAGGTAGAATGTGAAGCGCCCGAACTCACCCGTGTTCAGATGCCGTGCTAGGACGTACAGGGTTGCCAGCGTGCAGGCCGAACTCCACAGCCGACCCGCAATGAGAAAGGCTGTACTTCCCCACACTCGGTGGGGGATCTGACTGCTTGAAGGTGGCGGAGGCGCGTTCACTGCCAGAGCCTAGCCCCTCGGCGGGGTCGGTGCGCCACTCAGGCGAACTAAGCTGGTTTCGGTGATGGGTTAGGTCGTTTCGCCGCAGTGGGCAGATGACCTGGCTGGTAACCAGCGCTCCAGTGCTTGTTCCAATTCACTGGGCTTGATGGGTTTTGCGACAAACTCGTCCATTCCAGCTCTCTTACAGCGGTCACGGTCCGCCTGGTTTCCGCCCGCAGTCATGGCAATCACGGGGAGGTGTTCGCCAGTGTGGAGTTCTGCGGCCCGGATTCGTTGTGTGGCTTCCCAGCCATCCATGACTGGCATATTGCAGTCCATGAGTACGAGGGCGATGGGGGTCTTGGCGATCACATCGAGGGCTTCTTGACCATTGGACGCAACCTCGCAGGCTTGCCCCTGGCTCTGGAGAAGTGCGGACGTGACCCTCTGATTGAGGGCGTTGTCATCAACGATGAGCACACACCGCGAAGGCTCGGAGTGTTCAGCCCCACTCTTGGGGTCTTTTGCGAGGGAGGGGATGGACTCGAGTGTGGACTCGAGGGTGCCCTCTGGGGGACTGGCCGATTGGAGGGCTGGGGGGTTGGGGCACAAACTGGGCTCGCTGGGAGCCGGCCGTGACCGCTGATTCCGGATTCGCACCCACAACCAAGCGAGGGCCATGATGCTCACACCCGCAAGGATTAGGGACCGGGCTGCGGCGAGGGTAGCGCTGTGAATATCCGTCACATCCCGGGCGATCCAAAGGCCTCCGGCTGCAAGTCCGAGGGCGTGAGTCATGTGCTGCTCGCTCACTGCAGAGCGCGCGAGTGAGGCATGCACGGGCACTCGGGCGGGGGAGACGCCGTCGCGATCGTAGGTGGCGAAGGGCACGCCTTGTGTATTGAAGAACACAGCGCTCCGCACATGGGGCTCGCGGTGGAATGTGGCGAGGATGCGCTCTACTTTGGGGCGCTGTTCTCGCACGAGGGGTTCTTGGCCTAACTCACCTACGATGTTGGCGATGGATGCAAGTTCGGCGGCGCGGCTCTCGAGAGCATTGTGACGTACGCGCAAGACTTCGACGAGCCCACCTGCAGCTAGGAGGACGGCAAGGCCGAGGGCTAGGAGCCACCCGCGAGCATGGGGGCGTACAGGCGTGGGAGTATGCAAGTGTAACCGTGGCAAGTGCGCGTTCGTCGATCCCTGGGCGGGTGGGGGAGGATGGTGGACGCCCCTTCACAAACAGCCCCCCGCCCGACCCCTTGCAGCACCCGCATGGAGCCTGCAAACACGCCTTGGGGAGCCGCCGAGTGGGCCGCCAATACCCTTTGAATCGACTTTTTGGGGTCTGCGCTTGAGCATTCGGACTCGGAGGCGGCGGGCTGGCCCCGGGGGGGCCAATAACCCTATCCAGTCGGCTCTCCTTCGAGGGAGTCACCCCATGGCCTCTCCAGCCATTGGCACGGTCGGTTCGGGGTGGATCCCTACCCCTGGGCGGCCAAGGCTTTCTTGAGGCGCTGACAGATTTCAGCGGTGAATTCTGTAGTTGAAAGCTCCCCGCCAATATCGGGGGTGCATGCTCCCTCAGCGATGGCACTCTTGACAGCTTCCTTCAAGGCGCGGCCGGCTAGCACCTCGCCTGCGTGACGGACGAGGTTGGCCAGTGCGAACATCGCAGCAGTGGGGTTTGCGAGGTTTTGGCCTGCGATGTCGGGGGCAGTGCCGCCCGAAGGATCGAACATGGCACAGGAACTCTCCCCGTTGGGTCGAAATGCATAAGATGCGCTGTCCCCGAGTCCTACCGAGCCGATGAGGCCGCATGCAGAATCGGAGAGGAAATCTCCATACTCATTGGGGCATACAATGACCCCGTAACGCTCGGGGAACATGATGATTCCGGCGAGCAGGGCATCAAACAATTCCCGACGATAGGGAGTTGCCGGGTAGTCCTTGGCAATCCGGCCCACAGCTTCTTCGAACAAGCCGTCGGTGGCCTGTTGGATGGTGTACTTGCTGGTGGAACAGACTTGTGTTCCGCGCACCTGTGCGAGTTTGAATGCGAACCGGGCGGCATGACGGGTAGGGCCGCGTTCGATGACTCGCAGGGAAACTGCGGTGTCGGATCCAATGCGGCGCCCCACATCTTCATAGGTCCCGCCGGTGGCGATTCGCACAATGTCGATGTCGATGGTGCGCTTGAAATTAGACTCAATGCCGGGAATCGTGCTCACTGGCCGGTGAATGACCGCGAACTGCAAGCGTGATCGGAGGATCCGGTTGGGACTCTCCTCTGTCGTGGCGGTGGGGTACTTGAGGGCAATGCCGATGTCACGCATGGCTTGCTCAGCTTGATCGAACAGTGCCATTCCCTTGCGCCTGCGGTTCGCATCGGAGAGGTCGATCGTTTGGAAATCGAGCTCAAAGGGCATGTGTTCCATGACAGTATGGACGCTGGCGGACAACTCGGTGCTGATGCCGTCTCCAAGGAGTTCAACGATGGGGTAGGTGGTCATGGCTGGGTTGGGGTGTAGGGGAGCACGGCGGGGAGGCTGGTGTGGGGTGGGGGGGGGCGTACCCTACGGACTTGTAGAGGGCTTGCCCACCGGGCGGGGCTGACAGTCGCGGGGTGACCTTTTGGAGAAACCCGTTCATTGCGCCGGGTTAGCTCGAAGAGCACAGCGCGTCCCTTTCAGGGACTCCTGACTGGAGTAGACTACGCGCCCACCTCACCCCTCCCATGTCCACCACGAATCAACGACTCCTCTTGCTCACCCTTGCTGTTGTGGTTGTAGCGGGTGGTGTCGCAATCCTTTTGGGTGATTCTACACCGGGGGGTCCGGCCCCCCCTGCGCCGACTCGTCCCTTGGGCCCGTCCATGCCTGAGCCGGCAGCACCTTCTGTGGTGGACCTCCAAGGCTTCGCGGTGCCCGATTCGAATCAACAGGTGGCGAGCATCGGGACGACAGTGATCCATCCTTTAGAGCTTGAGTTGAGTCTCCTTCAGTCACAGTTGACCCATGCGAATGAGTCTCTGCAACCTCCCGGGAGTGGAGCCACTGCACGACTACACGGAACCCTTGAACCCAACGGTCATCAGCCGACGACGGGTACGTTGACTTTCCAGGCGGGACCCAATAAGGGGCGAGTGCTACGGACAGATACGGCAGGTCGCTTTGGTGCGTCAAACCTCTATCAAGGATTGTCCATCCTCTTGATCGAATCCGACCGCGGTTTGGTTTCAGAGCGTGAAGTCATGCTGCGCCAGCTAGGGTCCACTTTGCTCGACGTTTCTCTGAGCCGAGGGGATGCCTGTCTCGTTAGGGGTAGGGTTAAGGACCGCAAGGCTGAGCCCATTGCCCGCGCGCTCGTACGCATCGATGGCCAAGAAACTCAAACCGATGACCAGGGCGAGTTCTTTTTCCCGAGGATCTCCTCCGGCAAGGTGCTGGCTATTGTCAGGGCTCCCGGCATGGCACATTATCGTGAGGAACTCTATATCCCTCGCAACGGAGCGATTCAGCCAGACAAGCTTACGTTTACCCTCGACCCAGAGGTGCGCCTCGATCTGAGCGTTGAAGCGATCATGGGGTCTGGCGGTGCATCAACGGCCTACGTGTTTCCAATTGGCGGCCAACGCGTGAACACTGGAAGGGGTCAGCGTACCTATCCCTGGCACCTCGTCAATCCGATCGAGATTCCGCCTGGGCGCACGATTTCACTGGCAGGACTGCCGGAGGGGCATGTGAGCCTGATGGTTTTTCACCCAGGTTCGACGGCAACCCCTGCATTGGAAAACAAGAAGCTCTTCGCCGGACGTCGCAACCAACACTCGTTCTCGTTACAGCAAGCACCCACCTTACAGGGGCGTGTGGTCATGCCCGACGGCGAGCCCGCGCGCGGGGCCCATGTAGTTCTTGAAGCGCCTGATGTGGGGCTCGCGACGACAAAAGTCATGCAGCAGAAGTTTACCCACAACCTGAGCATGGTTCTGCCGCATCTTCCAGCGGGGCATCAAAGCACGCAAGCCGATGAGATGGGCCGCTTTGTGATGACCCTGCACCCGAAGATATCCAAGGGTTATTACCTGAGTGCGGTGAGTGCCGATGGTCAGTTTGCCGCGGCACGAGGAGTGGGGGCATTGCCCGAATCTGTGGAGCTCCATCTTGCCCCTGTCCAAACCCCGACGGGTGAGATCACTGTTCACCTGAAGGGGCGCTTTCAGGGGTTGCCTGTCCGCATCACCCTCCAAGGGGCCCCAGCCGATCCATTTGTGCTGGAGGCGAGTGAGACCTTGAAAGTCGATGGGCTTGAAGCGGGCGTGTGGCGAGCGGAGCTACGCTGGAACGGCGAACGCATCTTGCAAAGCCGGCCCCTTTCCCTAGGTCCAGGTGGGCATGCCGAGGTGTCGGCCGTGCTACCCTTGGGAGCTTTGGAAGGTCAGAGTGTCGAAGAGCGGCGCCGTGCCGGAAAGCTCAGATCTCTAGAGCCATCCTCCCAGTGACCCACTGAGGGAGTGGAATGTGATTTGACCCCGAGGCTGGGGCCAGCCACGGGTGCGGCCAGCCACGGGTGGGTACACACCGCAACCCGCAGAAGTGCTGGATCCCCATCGGTGCCGGGCTTCTCCCCACTGCGACTTGCCCTATGGGGTTGGGGGTGCGAGGTTATGGGTGCCTTCCGAATTCAGTCATTGCACCCATTAGATTCAGCGCTCAATCGAGTGAAGCCGACACACCCCGTGAAAACCCTCACCCTCGACGGAACCTCCCTCACCCTTGAAGACCTTGCCCCGCTGGCACGGGGTGAGGATCTCACCCTGCGCATCACTCGCCAAGCTAGGGCGGCTGTCAAGCACTCGCGCACGCTCGTAGACGAGATTCTGCGCCAGGGCACGGTGGTCTACGGCATCAGCACGGGCTTTGGAAAACTGAAGAGCCAGGCCATCGCCCCTGGGGACTTAGCGGAGCTGCAATCTAATCTCGTTCTCAGTCACTGCGTAGGCGTCGGAGAGCCCATGCCCCTGCCGGAGGTGCGCATCGCGCAAGTTCTGCGCCTCAATAGTCTCTTGCGCGGTTACTCGGGGGTGCGTCTCAGCTTGGTTGAGGATCTATTGCGCCTGTTCAATGCTGGCTTCGTGCCCGAAGTTCCCCAGCAGGGGTCTGTAGGGGCGAGCGGAGATCTTGCGCCTCTATCTCACATGGCAGCTGCGTATATGGGCCATGGCTATGCATTCGTCCAGGGCAAGCGTCGCAAAGCACGTGGGGCGCTCAAAGCGCTGGGCATGAAACCTCTTACGTATGCAGCCAAGGAGGGACTCGCACTGATCAACGGCACGGAGATCATGAAGGCAACGGGAGTCGTCAACGTGTTGGCCGCAAAGAATCTATCGTGTGCCGCAGACGCAGTAGCTTCATTGACGATTGAAGCGCTACTTGGGAGTGACAATCCCTTCCAGCCAGTGTTGGCGGAAATCAAAGACAACGATGGGCATCGCCGCACAGCTGCGAACATTCGCCGCTGCCTGAGCGGATCACGAGTGCTGGAGTCCCATCTTGATTGCGATCGCGTGCAAGACCCTTATTCCCTGCGTTGCATCCCCCAGATTCATGGTGCTTTCAAGACTGCCCTTGAGCATGTAGAACAAACACTGTGCTCTGAGCTCAATGTGATCACGGACAATCCGATCATTGACCCCCAAAGCGGGCAGGTCTACAGCGCGGGTATGTTCCACGGCCAACCCCTATCGATGATCCAGGACTACTTGGGGTTGGCACTGGCCACGATGGCCAACGTCTCTGAGCGACGCATCGAACAATTGGTCAATCCAGACCTCTCCCACCTGCCGGCTTTTCTCGCGACTCAGCCCGGATTGCATTCGGGCCTGATGATTGCCCAGTACACCGCTGCCTCCCTAGCCAGCGAGAACAAGGTCTTGGCGCATCCGGCGTCTGCGGACAGTATCCCCACGAGTGCCAATCAGGAAGACCACGTTTCGATGGGCGTAACGGCGGCGCGCAAGGCTCGAACCATTCTGGGGAATGTCGAGCAGGTGGTGGCGATCGAATGGATCTGCGCCGCCCAAGCTCGCGAGTTCAACGCAAGCGTGCGTGCTGGCAAAGGTGCACAGGCAGCATATGGTTTTCTCCGCAAGCACATCGCCCCCCTCGACGCAGATCGCTATTTGCATACCGACCTCGTCGAGGCGCGAGACTTATTGAAAAATGGGTCGCTAGTCCATGCTGTGCGCAGAGCCGTGCGCACGCTTGAGGCATGATGAAGCTCGATCTGCGCTTTGCCTAGCTTGTTGACGAGTCAGGCTGAGGTGCCTGCTTGTTTGGCCTCCACAGGTCCCAAAACACGCAGAGTGCAATCAGGACCATACCCCCGGCGTGCGCGATGCCACCCACAATGATGATGGGGACGAATGCGGACGACTCCCTGGCGAGCCACCAAGCGATGAGGTCGATCAGCAGGCCTGCGCAAGCGCACAGTGACAATCCTCCCTTCAACCGTGCCCCATAGCGCGTTGCAAAGATCAGTGCACTGAGCAGCATCGTGATTGTTGCGAGCCCTAAGGAATGGGCGTGCGTTGACGCGATCAGCAGTTTGATGTCAGAGGGGGAGATTTCGCGTGAGAAGGCCACCGCACGGATATCGTCGAGATACTCAAGTGGCGGTTCTGCCCGCAGGGACTCCTCAGCGGTTCGCGAATGGCAACCCACACACGAGGCGTCGAGCAGATCTGCAGGAACTTCATCACCTAAGTCGAGGTTGTCCCAGTTGGGAATGATTCGATCGGGATCCCCTTGCAACCATGCGAGCAACGCTTGGGTGACCCATTCCTCGGGTGCTTTTTGCCCAGCGAGTTCTCCAGGGTGGCCAGCATTGAGAGCTAGTGTAAGGGGGGCCTCGCTGTTGACTCCGTGGTAGGCGCCTTCGATGTCAGTCATCGACAGACCCTCACGTCCATCACGGTTTTGATGGTGCGCACTCATGTGCAAGCCCGACACCAAGTAACCCCCGAGGACCACCACGAGTAAGCAGGACAGAGACAGGCGAGCCGCTAGAGGCAGGCTCCTGACTTGAAGTTGGGCAGGTGACATTGAGCGGGTCTAGTCGATGTTGAAGTCAGATGGGGGGATGGCCACCTCGTTTCCACTTGCGATGGCATCGGAGGCCCGAATGGCTACAGCAACGGCGCGTAGGCCTTCTTCGGCTGAACAGCACAGGTCCTCGTCTTCACTCAACGAGAGGAAGAATCTCTCAAGGGCGTAGTATAGCGGTGGATGAGGAAGGCCGATGCCTTCCTTGAGCTTGCCTTGGGCGGCCAATTGGGTGGCGTCAGCGATCAAGATGATGCCCTCGTCCTGATGGAATTGTTGGCGTGTGGCATAGACCTCCCACTCAAAGGTGGTGGCGTCCGCTTCCTTGAACATCCAAGCGTGGGTGCCTGCAAGCTTGACCGAGCCCATGGTTCCTGAGATGAGTGAGTATTCGCCTTCAAATGAGGTGCCGAGGCAGCCATCCCATTGGCTACGTACGCCGCCGGGGAAAGTGAACTCGCAATGCACTGTGTCGGGAACCTCACGCCCGTCTTTCCAAGCCAGTACCTCTCCATGACCGCGTACCGATGTGGGGTATTGACCGGTGAACCAGTGCAGCACGTCGAACTGGTGCGTGCCAATCTCGCCTACGAGCCCAAGGGAGACCTTTGGGTCCATGCGCCAATTCAGAAACTTGTCTCTCGCCGGGTCGGAGGAGGGAGTGCGCCAGGACGTTTTCTTCTTGTACTGGCTCCGCATGCTCAAGGTGTCACGAATTGCACCCGTACGTACAAATGAGCGGGCTAGGCTGTAGACAGGGTTGGCACGCCCAGCCATCCCGGTCTGAAACTTTGTAGACGCGGCACGTGCGGCTCGTGCAATGGCCTTGGCATCCGCGAGGGTGTGAGCTAAGGGAGCCTCACAGTAGACGTGTTTGCCGGCACTCAGACTGTCCTCGCACAATTGACGGTGCAAATGGGTTGGGGTGGCCACGAGAACGGCATCGAGTTGCTTTTCTTCATTGAGCATCTGCTCGTGGCTTGAATAAAGCGTTGCGCCAGGTGCGCGGCGCTTGGCGCCTGAGAGGCGGCGTTCATCGCTATCGCAGACCGCGGCAAGTGTGATGTCTTCGAATTTGCCAAGCTCGCCCATCAGTGCACGACCCTGTCGGCCCGCTCCAACGATGCCCACCCGGATCGGACCCTGAAGACGTCGCGGAGTCGCGGAAAGGGTGGGTTGGAAGGCGATGGCAGCGGCGGCACTGGTGGCGCCCTTGAGAAACGTTCGTCGGTCGTTGGGTGTCATACGGTCTCTAGGGAGAGGGGAATGTCTTGGAATCCGTCAGGACGGCTAAGGGTGAAGGCTGGGCGATGTAGCCACTGGTGGGGTTGATTGGATTTGCCGTGCCCGACGCCTAGGAGGGATTCCATGGTGGGGGGTAAAAGAGTGCTGTTCGCATTGACGAGCAAAGCCGTCGACCAAGCATCGGCTGCGGCAGCCGATGAGCAGAGGGTGGCAGCGACTGAGGCGAAGGAGCTGGGTTTCCCGATCCGGGGGTCGAGGACATGGCCGATGCGCTGCCCCTCGTGCTGCACGGATTGCGAGTGCGGGGCGGAGACGGACAAGGCTTGATCCCGGAGGTGGACCCGTGGCGATTTCGGTTGCGAGCCGAGGGCGATGGGCCAGGCCTCCCGAGTCAGGGGGCAGCCGATGGCCATGATGGTGCTGGTTCCCCCGTGGAGAAGGGCACGGGTCACGCCAGCATCGCGTAAGGACTGCCCGGCGAGGTCGAGGGCGTGCCCCTTGGCGATGGCACCCAGATCCAAGGCAACCTCGGGTTTCAAGAATCTGACCTGTTGCCGCGCTGGGTCCAGCTGTACGGATTTCTGCCAACCCACCTGCCGACGAGCAACGTCCAGTGGCAACGCCTCTGTGATAGCGCCTTCATCGTGGAGCCCATAGGCGCGCATGAGCGGGGCGATGGTTGGATCAAAGGCACCCTCGCTGGCTTGATTCACCTCGGAGCACAGTGTCAGTAACGCAAACGTGTCCGGGTCGACTTGCACGGGGGCCTTTCCAGCGTTGCGCACAATGTGGGCGAGCAGGCTGGAGCGTCTAAACAGGGAAAGGCGTTGATCGACCTCTTCAATATCCAGAAGAGCCTCCTCCCCCGCAGCCCGTAGGTTGGCTTCGGCCCGGGAGCCTGAATCCTCGCCCTCAAGGACGAGCTCAAAGCGCGTCCCCATGGCGTGCGTTGCAAGTCGCACGAGCATGGCCAGTGGCGGGTGAGACCTACTTGGGTCCTTTGAGATACTCGGGCCCGTAGGAAGGAGCCGCAGGATCAAACGTCCACGTGCCACCTTGCCACATGGCTCTGGTGGATAGATCCACAGCCACCATGACCTTGGCAGCCAATTCTACTTGGCTGACATTCTGTTCACGTGTGCGAATGCAATTGATCCAATCCAGTCGCAGGGCCGGCTGTGCATCGACATTTTTGCACTGGATCGTGCGCGGCTCGATATCTTCAGCGTAGACATGCTCGGGGCGCACTTCGCAGTTATTGCTACCCAAGTAGATATTGGCGCGGTTGCCTCGGATGAGCACCTCTAGCCCTGTGGCGTTAATCGTAGAACCGGCAACGATCATCGTGTGGTCCTTTTCCATGCCCACGTTGAGGAATACTTGGTCGTGGTTTTCCATGTCGTGGTCGATGAAGTGTCCACCGATGGCCGCCACTCGGGTGGGCCAGCCACGATCGATGGCGTCCATCATGGGCGTCATCATGTGAACCAGCAAATCTCCAATGATGCCGGTAGAGAAGTCCTTGTAGCGGCGCCAGCGGTGGTACAGCTTGGGGTCCCAGTCGCGTACACCTCGATTGCCACACCAAGCCTCCCAATCAAGGGTCTCACCCGGAATGACACGGTCGTCGATCTTGTAGTAGTTCCACTCGCCTGCAGGTGTATTGCGGCAGTAGCTCGTTTGGGAAAGTGTGGGATGACCGATTTCACCGTCTGCGATGAGCTTCTTGGCCACTTGGTACTTTTCGAGCCGCATGTATTGGGTTCCCACCTGAAGGCGCATGTGTGGGTTGGCCTTCATGACGTTCACCATCCAAAGGGCTTCCTCGATGGAAGTGGTCATGGGCTTTTCGCAATACACATCCTTGCCAGCTGCGATAGCGTCCATGGACATCTTGGCGTGCCAGTGCTCGGGGGTGGCGATCAATACGCCATCGATGTCATCGCGCTCCAGCAGTTTTGTGTAGTCGCTGTACGTATCAACCTTCACACCGCTTTGACCCTTGCGGGCGGTGTGTGCTTTTTCCTCCAGCCAGACCGAGTTGACGTCGGCCAGGGCGACGACTTCGAAGTGGGCCTGTTTGGAGGCGATCTGGTGCATCATTGAGCCCAGGTGCCCGCCCCCCATGCCCCCCGTGCCGATGAGCCCGATGCGTACGGGGGTGCCTTCGGGGATTGGGGCCTTGGCCGGAGCCTGGATGGGGTGCTGACCGGTTGGAACGGTCGTGCTGGCGCACGCACCTAGGGAGAAGACCCCGGCTGTCGTGGCGGATTGGGTGAGAAAACTACGGCGTGTGGTTGGGTTGAAGCGGGGTGTCATGTGCGGTGTTGGGGATTGGTCGCGCAGGAGTCGTTGAGTGTGGGCAGATCCTACCCTTCACACTCGGATTCAGGTGAGAGCAATCCTCGGTACCTTCAGGCACCCTCAGGGGTGTAACCTCTAGCAAAACGGTTCCTCAACTCTCAACGCCACTACCATGCCTATTCCGAGTCATCTCCCTGTCCTGTGCGGATTGCTCTGTCTTGTTTCTCCCGCGACTGCCACCGATGGTTGGAGCACCCTTTTCGATGGAGAGTCCCTAACAGGCTGGACCACCCAAGGGGGCCGTTACGACGGCAGGGCAATCTGGGCAGTGGAAGAGGGGGCGATTGTGGGCCGGGAGGGACCCGGTCACGCCGGAGGTCTGATCTATACCGAACGCGAATACCAAGACTATGAGTTGGAGCTGGATGCCTGGATCACCTACCCCTTTGACTCGGGTGTGTTTGTGCGCATGCGATCCGATGGGGCCAAGGGAGCTCAACTCACCTTGGATTATCGCCCCAAGGGGGAGGTGGGGGCGATCTACTCCGACGGATTCTATTACCACAACCCTGCACCCAAGGAGGATTGGATCAAGGATGGGTGGAATAGGGTCAAGGTGCGCTGTGCTGGTCAACCCATGCATTTGTCCATGTGGCTCAACGGGGTGCTTGTGACGGACTATTGGCTGCCAGAGGATGGGGGCAACTGGGCCAGGACTGGCAAAATTGGGCTGCAGGTTCACGGGGGCAGTGATGCACCCGCATCAGCAAAGGTGATGTTCAAGAATGTGCGCGTTCGGGAGCTTCCGCCCTCGGCCGGGCGCTACTGGGAAAAGGACTGGCTTGGGTTCTTGAGCCTGACTGCAGCCGGGGAGGCGACGGGTTGGCGTAGTCTTTTCAATGGCAAGGATCTCACGGGCTGGCATGGCGCCGGGGACGGGAGCGGTTATCGGGTCAAGGACGGCGTGATGGAGTTCCTTGTGGAGGGGCATTCCCCACAACTCATCACCCAACGGGACTACACTGACTTCCAACTGCGCCTCGATTTCAAGATCGCTGCCATGGCGAACTCAGGCCTGTTCCTGCGGGCCGACCGGGAATCGGGCAATCCTGCGTTTTCAGGAGCTGAAATCCAGATTCTCGACGACTTCAACTGGGAGAAGACCACGGGAAGCAAACTCAAGCCCTACCAATTCACGGGGGGGCTCTATGGGAGCGTAGCTCCGGGTCCCAAGGACGCTCTCGCGCCCCTCGGAGAGTGGAACACCTACGTTGTGACCTACCGCGGATCCCGCATCATCACCGTGCTCAATGGGCGCATTCTCTACGACGTGGATACCCACACCTTGACCCCAGATCAAGGCGCCCTGTGGAAGGACCGTGCCACGACAGGATTCATCGGCCTACAGCGACACGCCCCGGCGGGAGCGGTGGATGGCGAGGCCTATGCCTGGTTTCGGAATATCTATCTTCGAGAGCTTTAGGGGGCGATTCGAGGTACTCAATGGCGGCTGAGCCTCCTTTCCCGAATGGGTTTGTCTATAATGGACCGGCGAGCGTTCCATCCATGTCAGGCCCCTGCATTACTCCCGAACAGATCGAGCTTGGAAAGACCAAGTTTCAGGTTGCGCCACTGCACCGGGTCATCTGCCACGACGATCCACACACAACGTGCGAGTTTGTGGTTGAGGTCTTGCGCGCTGTCTTTCGGCTTCCCCAGGGGCGGGCTGAAGAGTTGATGTGGCGCGTTCACCACTCCGGGGCCGCAGTCATCGGCTGCTACCCTAAGACCCTCGCGGAAAAACGTGCGACTCGAGCCATGGGGCTGGCGCGTACCCGGGGCTTCCCGCTCTCCTTTTCCGTAGAGCTCGACGACTAACCGCTAGCCTTGAGCCTCGCTCCGCTTTTTGCGGAGCCATGGGTGACGGCCCCTACTTGATCCCCAACCTGCGATCCCCATGTCCTCTCTAGACACCAAGCCTGTGACGAGCCCCTCTCCCAGTTCCATTTCCACAGGTCCCCAGCGCGCCCCGCGGGGTGCGACTCGTACCGCCAAAACTTGGGCGGCCGAGGCAGCAAAACGCATGCTCATGAACAACCTCGATCCCGAGGTGGCCGAACTCCCCGAAGAGTTAGTGGTTTATGGCGGGACCGGCAAGGCGGCGCGCAACTGGGAGTGTTTCCAGTCCATCATTGCGACCCTTGATCGGCTAGAAGCGGATGAGACCCTGCTCGTGCAGTCGGGCAAGCCGGTGGGGGTGTTTCGCACCACGCCCCAAGCCCCCCGCGTGCTGATTGCCAACTCCAACCTAGTGGGCAATTGGGCGAACTGGGACCACTTCCGCCAACTCGAAGAGGCGGGCAAGATGATGTACGGGCAGATGACTGCTGGATCTTGGATCTATATCGGCAGTCAAGGAATCCTGCAGGGCACCTATGAGACATTCGCTGCTGCGGCCAAGGAGCACTTTGGCGGCACTCTCAAGGGCCGCCTAGTGGTCACCGCTGGCCTAGGCGGAATGGGCGGGGCTCAGCCCCTAGCGGCGACCATGAACGGCGGCACCTGCCTCGTGGCCGACGTTGATGAATCCCGCATCGACTTTCGCATCCGCACTCGCTATGTGGATGAAAAAGTGCTTGATGTTGATGAGGCGATTGATCGTGCGCTGGAACGTCAGAGCGCCGGTCAGGGAATCTCGATTGGTGTTCTTTGCAATGCGACCGATTTGCTCGGCCGCTTGATCGAGAGGGAGATTACCCCGGATGTACTCACCGATCAGACGAGTGCTCACGACCCCCTCGCGGGTTATGTCCCCAACGGCATGAATCTGGCCCAGGCCCTCGTACTTCGTGACCAGGACCCCGAGCAGTATCAGGTCGAGTCGTTCCGCACCATGAAGGAGCATTGTTCGCAAATGATCACCCTGCAAGAACGTGGGGCGGACACATTCGACTATGGAAACAATCTGCGTGGCTACGCCAAGGAAGCGGGCCTAGAAAACGCGTTTGACTTTGAGGGTTTCGTGCCGAAATACATTCGACCCCTATTCTGCGAAGGGAAGGGACCCTTCCGATGGGTGGCGCTCTCAGGGGATCCGGCAGACATTGCCGTCACGGATCGTATTATCTTGGACCTGTTCCCTGAGGACGAAGCGCTTGCGCGTTGGATTCGCTTGGCAGGCGAGCGCATCGCCTTCCAAGGGCTCCCTTCACGGATCTGTTGGTTGGGGTACGGCGAACGTGCCCGGGCGGGCAAGGCATTCAATGATGCGGTCGCTAGCGGCGAAATCAGTGCGCCCATCGTGATCGGGCGTGATCACCTTGATTGCGGGTCTGTGGCCTCGCCCAACCGCGAAACTGAGGGTATGCGCGACGGTACGGATGCTGTGGCGGATTGGCCCCTGCTCAACTGCATGTTGAACGTGGCTGGTGGCGCCTCGTGGGTTTCGTTTCACCACGGCGGCGGGGTGGGCATGGGCTACAGTCTGCACTCGGGTCAGGTCACCGTAGCGGATGGTACTCCCGAAGCCGATCAGGCCCTCGACCGGGTGCTCACGAACGATCCAGGAACGGGCGTCATGCGCCACGCCGATGCGGGCTACTCCGAAGCGATCGATTGTGCCCGTGAACGCGGAGTTGATCTGCCGATGGCGGATTAGTCTGACCGCCGGGATGAAGCAGGCTAGGCGCCGTACTCGTTACGGTATGCGTCGATGAGCGTGAGAATCTCGGGCGTGAGGACGAGTCGGCCGTTGAGTTCACGCCCAGTGAGGTGCTCGACGATCTCGTCGAGGGTTACGATCGACAAGGTGGGCATCGAAAACTCGGCGCCGACCTCGGCGAGGGCTGAGCCGCCGCCGGGGCCCCTTTCCTGGCGATCCACTGAGACAATCAGGCCAGCGAGTTCGACGTTTGCCTGGGCGCGAAGAACGGGCACGGTCTCACGGATGGAGGTCCCCGCCGTTGTGACATCCTCGACGATGAGCACACGCTCTCCATCGGCCGGTAAATGGCCCACAAGCGAGCCGCCCTCGCCGTGGTCCTTGGCCTCTTTGCGATTGAAGCAGAAAGCCAGGTTGCGGTTGTGGTCCTGTTCCAGCGCGATGGCTGTGGTGACCGCGAGGGGGATGCCCTTGTAGGCCGGCCCAAACAGGACGTCGACGGATCCTTCCTCCAGTCCTGCGCAGATGGCTGCGGCGTAAAACCGTCCCAATTGAGCCACTTGGGATCCTGTGCGGTAGCGGCCTGTGTTGACGAAGTAGGGGGTCTTACGACCGCTCTTTGTGACGAAGTCCCCGAAGGTCAGGACCTCCGAGGCCACCATGAACTCAATGAACTCGCGCTTGTAGGCTTGCATGGCCGCAGAGTCTAACGGCTTGTCCGGCGAATCTCACCGGTTGGGCAGCCAACCTGTAGTCTGTTCGTGATTCACCCGTTGCATGCGGTAGACGCGTTTACGTTTTCCGTCACGCAGGAAAGGATTCCAAAACTCCCACACGAGGCGTCCGCGCCGGGAGAGTTCAAACACCCGGCCTCGCTCAGATTCTGTGACCAGGGTGTTGCCGTTGGGGAGCCGCTGGCAGGATCCTCGTACGGCGCTGAAGAAGGCTTCAGGGGGATCGGCCTGCCAAGACCACACGGGCTGGCGGGTCTGAACATCGATTTCCAAAAGGCGCGAGGAGCCGCGCTTGGGCCCATTGTCAAACACGAGGAGGGTGCCCTCGGGGGTGAGGGTGGGGCAGTGGGGACGCTGAAGGAACTCCGTTCCCGCAGACCAGGTAGGCAGGAGTGTGATTGGGTCGAGGGCGACGATCAGATCCACATTTCGAAGGCAAAGCAAACGCGTCCCCGCTGCGAGACCACTACTGCTCAGACCTGGTGCATCTGCCATCAAGACTTCGATGGCATTGAGGTGGTAGTAGTCGTACACCGTGTCGGAAGCTTCGCTCCCTGGGGAGTCCAGAGCATGGACCTTGTGAAGTGGGTCGAGCTGGGTCTTATGCTCGAAGCTATCCCAGCGCTCTAGCTCCTGGCCTTCTGCATCGAGATGAACGATTTCATCGAAGCGTACGGTGCGTCCTGCATGCTCAACCTCGCGGTGGGAGGGTACGAGCCATGTGCCATCGGGCAGTAGGGCTAAGTCGTGGTGGCAAGCCATGGGCACCTGCCAGAGTACTTTTGAATCGCGGGAGAGGTGCGTGAGCCCTTGATCGACCGAGAGGGCCAGGATCGAACCGTCGTCAAGGAGTTCGAAACACTCAACCTGGTCGTGGATGGGTACATGCCAGGTGTGCAGTATCTCACCGTTCATGTCGACGGCGAAACAGGTGCTCTGTTCATCACTGAAGAGGTTGACGCCGGGATGGGCTTCGCTCTCCAAGTGCAGGGTGACTCCCCGAGGGGGCTGAGAGTGTGCTTCTACGGGCTCGGTCCAACCCCCGTAGCCGAGGGCTTGAAAATCCTGGGGCGAGGTCGTCGCTGGAAGGGGGTGGACTTCTGCAGCAGGTTCTTGCGAACAGGCGAAAACGCACGGCACGATCAGGAGTGCTAGCAGGCCGATGCAACGCACCCTAGGGACTGTACTCGCGGCAGTTTCCATGCTCGCTACGGGCGTTCGGCGTCTGTCTAGTTCATGGAGCACGGGCCCGGGCCGCCTTGAGCACCGCAGGACCCGCAGTCCTCGGGGGACGGATTGGGGTTCATGCCAGCACAAGGAGGAGTGTAGTCCCGCCTCGAATCACTGACATCAAAGCTAGAAACCAGCTTGCTCAGTTTCTCGCTCCCGCACTTGGGGCATTCTGGCTGTTCCGAGCCCAAGATGAGCTCTTCAAACTCGTGCTTGCACTTTCCACAGGAATACTCGTAGACGGGCATCGTTCTCAGAGTCTAGTGCGTGGGGGCAATGTAGGGAAGACGCTTCAGGCAAGCGGGACCCTCTCGACAGACGACTGCCCAGCAGCCGCTTGTCGCGATGCTGGGCAGTTGGCTGCTAACCCCCGCCCACTCAATCGCGGGCGGGGGACGGGGTTCGAGCTAAGCCCTAGAACTCAATCGTGGCTGACGGTGCATCATTCACCATGGACCTCAGGGACATTTGCCTGCGGCTTTGGCTTTCCTTGACCCCCATGAACACGGCGGCTGGCAATACGGCCAGGGCGGGGGTTGAGAGTACGAATCCACTCAGGGCAGTGAGGTTCACCAAGACGGAAGGATCGGCATAGTTCATGCTGACGACGTCATCCCCGCTGGTGTAAGTGCACCAAACCGAGGGTTGGGCTCCACGTGCAAGGTCGGGGAACAAAGGCAGGATCATGCCTGCATCCCGCCCTAGGTCCTCGCGTGAGCGTGTGGCGTTGGTGAGGGCTGAACAGAGCAGCGTCATGAACCCGTACCCGTCCTTCAGCAGCCGAGGCGTATCCGCAAACGAAATGGAGAAAGTCTCCTCGATAGGGTGCGGCAGGTTCTGCGCAAAGCGGGGGTTGTCCGTCAAGCCACCCGGGGAGTTCGCCGACCTCACGGCACCCACGGCAGCCGAGGGTGAAAGGCCGATGAACAGGTGATTGCCTGACACGGCAAAGGTGGGCTCGATCGGAACAGGAAGGCCAGGAAACACGAGGGTGGTGTAGTCCGTTCCATGGCGACTCCAGTCACGAGTGCGCACGTAACCTTGCCCCGCGGCTGCGCCAAGGCCATTTATAATGTCCTCTAGGCGTTCGAGGGTGCTGAGCATGCCTCCGGGGTTGGTGAGCTCGACAAAGAGCACCCCCGATAACAGGCCACCCCCCCCAGTGAGATCGGACGTGTAGAGACCGCTCACATCGCCCAGGTGGGAAATCAAGTCGTCTTGGAGGTGGAATCCTGTCATTGCGGCCAGCAGCCCCACGGGATCATCGATCCCCTCTTGGGCGAATTCGGCCTGAACTTGGTCGATGAAGTAGTCGAACAGGCCTTGAACATTGATGCTCGACACACTCGCAAACATAGCGCTTGCGGGGACTACGTTCACGTCATCGCGAGTGAGCATGCGATTCGCACTGAGCCCTAAGCTGCGCGTGTACTTGTCATGGTCCACCATTTTGAAAATCGAGTAGGACCGCGAGTCATCTGAGCCGCTTGCAAAAACCATTTTCATCGGGCCGATGGTCTCGATGATCTCCACCAATCCAGTTGTGTCCTCGCCAGCTTCGGAGGCCAGTTTCAGTGCCAGTTCTAACATCGAACTGATATCAGCTTTGAAGACCAGGGAGGGGGTGATCTCGGTGGGCAGGCCGGTGTGGCGGAGGTCAAGACCTTCATCGAGAGTCTTGCCGACTGACAATAGAACGCTTGATCCCCTGGATCCAAATGCGACATCCACGGGCGCGGGGACTTGTACGGGGAGCAATCCGTCTTCTCTGGCATCGCCTAGGGGGATTCCAATCAATCTGCCGATGCCTGATAGTGTTTCGGCTAAGCGATGGGCGCTGGCCTCGTCTCCCTCGGTGATATCAATCTGGGCGAACACTGGAAACCCTGAATGGGGGTCATCGCTGGATCCGATCCGCAGGGTCTTGCTCCCGCTCATGAGGTCACTGATCAGGGTTATGATTTCCGGGCTGAGGGTTGGGAAATCAGGAACCTCGTCGGGCAACTCGCCGATGCGGGCCTGGATCATGTGAAGGGCCTCACGCAATCCTGCGTCCTTTTCGTGGGTGAGGTGACTATCGCAGTTGCCCACATAGAGCGTGAGGAGCTCTTGATCTTCAAGTGGGAGTGCAGGAACAGCACTAAGAACGAGGGTGGATAGGAGTGTCATGGGATGAGGCTGGTGGGAGAGTGTGGAAGGATTGAAAGGGCTAGCTAGGTCCTACGGTTGGGTCGAGCAGGTATTCATCTGGGGCCTCGAATTATGAAACCCGGGTGGAATTGGCCGTCACGTGTCGTCGAGGGTACAGCTCCCCCCCAAAACGGGGTACCCAGACCCATGCAAGGCTTGTGTGGGATCGCGTTGTCCCCTCCTAAGGGGCTCTACAGAGCCATATCTCCCAATTGCGCCCACTCTAGCGGCCTCGGGGCCCCTCGCAATCGCTGGGGTTGCTGATCCAGCCGTTGGAGGAGTCTGAAATAGTGGCCGGCAATCTTTCGGGCCTCGCCCCGCGGCTGTGGCTTTCCCTGGGCGATCCGGGCCTTGCGATAAGTCGCTAGGAATTGCCCGCGCTCTGCGGGCTGCAGAGTGTGGCTTGTGTCCAAGAGCCAGCAAGCGAGGTCGTAGGCCGGACTGCGAAAATGGACGCAATCTCCGCCCGCCCAAGTGTCAATGAACACTATGCGCCGCGGCCAATCTGGGGGACCGACGAGAACATTGCGCGCAAAGAGGTCATGGTGGACAAAGGCGAGGGCGTGCATACGGCCTACCTCGCTCGCAAGTTCTTCCAGCAGGGCTGTGCGATTCTGCCCACTCGTGCCTTCGAGTGCACTCTCCAAAGTGATGCTCTCCTCGATTGCACGTGTGATCAAGAACTGAAAGACAGGCAAGCCTCTCTTGTGGACGGCACCACCCACGAGGGGCAGGGGCACTTGAAAGTGTCGATTGTGGAGCCAGCACAAATTGAAGTACTCCTGCACACGCGGTGTTCGGTTGCGCAGGAGCCCCTGCCGTAGGCCGTGCCGCCAACGTGTCTTTCCCACGAGGAAGCTAGCCTTGGCATAACAGTTGGCCCCGGCGAAAGTGAGCATTTCGCCTGTGGGAGCTTCACGTTGCATGAGGCGCAGTCCAAGTTGGTGCGCTTCTGCAAGGCTGCCGGCGACCCAGCCATGGATTTGCATCCTCCCTTGGGGGCAGTCAAACACACGGGCACTGACATCGACATTCCCCGAGTGAAGCTCGTCAGCGGCGGCCAAGTTCGATTGACTGAGTGTGCTCAGACTTGTGCCCTGTACGGTGCTGGGCTTGGGGATGGGGAAGGGTCGGGTCATGCTATGCGCTGTCGTTGGATGCAGTGCGCTCGGGCGCACGCTCCCAGAGCAAGAATGTCTGCTGAGAGACGAATCGGAAGCTGGCATGTATCGATAGGGGCCGGCCTCCGCATTGCTGGACGAGCTCGAGCAGGTGGCCCCTCGAAATGGCCTGGCGGCTGTCAGGGTGCCGGGCCCGGCGGAGGTTGTTCCGTCGGCGCCATGCATGCCACGAGCCTGCATCCCAAAAGGACATGAGGACAGGGCCTGAACTGACTCGCATGAGTTCAGTCATGAGGGAAGCTCTTTGCGAGTCGTCGCTTAGGTGATGGAATAACCGACAGCAGACCACCGCTCCAAAGCTCTGGTCTGCAAAGGGCAGGGACCAGGCAGATCCATGGATGACCTCTCTCTTGGGTCCAGCAGCGAGCATTCCCTCGGAAATGTCGAGGCCCACATACCGGCCTCCAAGTGCGACCAGGCAGGCTTGCAGCCGCCCAGCCCCGCAGGGCGCGTCGAGCAGGGGGGTGTCCGCGATCTGGGAGCGCAGGGGTGCCAGGGCCCGGGTCACGAGCCGCGGGTCGTGCTGCTTCCGCCGGCGGCTGCTCCACCGCGCTCCGACGTAATGTTCCCCTGCCTGATCGGCTTGCCAGGTGGCGCTCACCCGCTGGGGTTGTCGTGTGGATTGGCCCATCACGTCTACGGTACGAAGCTGTACCCTTGCTGCCCATGCTCAAGGAACACTATCCCTACTGGTTGGCTGGTCGACCGTGTGCTGCCGGCGACCCCGCTGAGGTCCGAGGTAAATTCACCGGCCAGCCCATCACGTCGATCGCCCTCGCTGACCGAGCCACTCTCCTCGCTGCGATCGGAGAGGCTGAAGCCGCTGTTGAGCCCCTGCGTGCCCTCGCAGCCTGTGAGCGAGCGGCGAACCTCCGTCATTGTGTTCAGCGGTTCGAGCAACGTGCCGACGAATTGGCCCAGGTCCTTTGCTTGGAGGCGGGCAAGCCCATCAGCGCCGCCCGTGGGGAAGTCGGGCGGCTCATTGAGACCTTTCGGGTGGCCTCTGAGGAAGCCACACGCATCGGCGGTGAGGTGGTGCCCCTCGACCTTATTCCTGCGGCTCGTTCCTACCGTGGGATTTGGAAGCGCGTTCCCATCGGTCCCTGTGCTTTCATCACCCCCTGGAACTTTCCGCTCAATCTGGTGGCCCACAAGGTTGCCCCAGCCCTTGCGGTGGGGAATCCATTCGTCCTCAAGCCGGCTAGCGCCACTCCCTTGAGTGCACTCATCATTGGCGAAGTCTTGGCAGAGCTCGACCTGCCTGAGGGCAGTTTTTCAATTCTGCCATGTCCAGTCAGTGAATCGGATCCCCTCGTAGAGGATGAGCGTCTCAAGCTCCTCTCGTTCACCGGTTCCCATGGCGTGGGATGGGGGCTCAAGGCGCGGGCGGGGAAAAAGCGGGTTCAACTCGAACTGGGAGGCAACGCGGCCTGCATTATTGATGAGGGCAGTGACCTTGACGATGTGGTGGCCCGACTGCTGGTGGGGATTTTTTCCCAGTCGGGACAAAGCTGCATCAGTGTGCAGCGCATCCTTGCGCATACATCTTTGTATGAGCCTCTCAAGAGGGCCCTCTCGGAGGCCGTGAGGCAGCTGCCTTGTGGGGACCCGGCTCTGGACGAGACCGTTGTAGGGCCGATGATCTCCGAGAATGAGGCCAAGCGCCTGCAGGAGTGGATTGTGGAGGCTGCGGAGGCAGGTGCACGCGTCCTCGTCGGGGGAGGTCGCGCGGGTGCCATGCTTGAACCCGCTTTGCTTGAAGGGGTCGATCCACAATCGCCCCTGGTTCAGGAAGAGGCGTTTGGCCCGGTTGCGGTGCTCAGCTCCTTTGACACCTTTGACGAGGCCCTCAAGCAGGTCAATGACTCCAAATACGGGCTGCAAGCAGGCGTGTTCACGAGGGACATCCACCGGGCTCATCGTGCCTGGGACACCTTGGAGGTTGGCGCGGTCGTGGTGGGGGACGTGCCCACCTGGCGCATGGATGCCATGCCCTATGGCGGGGTCAAGGACTCGGGTCAGGGCAGGGAAGGGCTGCGATTTGCCATCGAGGAGCAGACGGAGATGCGTTTGATGGTGGTGCGCGGTTTACATACATCCTGAGTTCGGCTCACCCCTGCGGGAGGGCTCGTTACACTGCACCCGTGCAGAACCCGATCGTGAACGATGAAGAGGAGCGGGGTGATCCCTTTGCGGGGCCTCCGGCTGACGCTCCCTGGCTTGGGTTGGAGAGCGGAGGCGCTGCCCCGGCTGGGACAGTAGCCCCTTGGGACGATTCGGGAGGGGGGGGCCGGCCGGTGCCTGGAGAAAGTGCGGCAGACTCGCGGATGATCGGTGCTGATGAGCTGCTGGAGGGACTCAATCCCGGGCAGCTGCGCGCCTGTCTACACGGTCCCGGTCCCTTGCTGATTCTCGCCGGCCCAGGTTCTGGAAAAACACGGGTTATCACCCGTCGCATTGCGCACCTGATCGTTGCGCGTGGGGTGATGCCGTGGGAGATTCTCGCCATCACATTTACGAACAAGGCGGCTAAGGAGATGCGCGAGCGCGTCGATTCCATGTTGCCAGGCGTGAGCGGCTTATGGGTGAGTACGTTTCACTCGATGTGCGCGCGCATCCTGCGGAGGGAGATCGGCGCCTTAGAGGGCTACACGACAGACTTTTCGATCTACGATACATCCGATCGAAACGGGCTAATTCGCAAACTCACCAAAGAACTTGGCTATGACGTCACACGCTTTCGTCCGGCAGTTCTGGGGGGCTGGATCTCCAACACCAAGAACAGCGAGGCCGAACAGGGCCGAGAGTTGAGTCTGCATACCGGCGAGGGCATGGACGATGAGGTCTACGACAAGGTCTACCGTCGTTATCAGGATTCCATGCGCGAACAAAACGCGCTCGATTTTGATGACCTCTTGGTCAAGACCCTAGAACTGTTTGATCGCCATCCTGGGATTCGTGATGCCTATGCGCGCCGCTTTCGGTTTGTCTTGGTCGACGAGTATCAGGACACGAACCGCGTCCAGTACCGTCTTTCGCGGCACCTCTCTGGTCACCACGGGAATCTAGCCGTCTGCGGCGATCCTGACCAGTCCATTTATGGATGGCGGGGAGCGGATGTGCGGAACATCCTCGACTTTGAACAGGACCACAAGGGCTGCTTGGTCGTTCGTCTCGAACAGAATTATCGGTCAAGTGCCGCCATCCTCGAAGCGGCAGGAACAGTGATCGCCAACAACACCCAGCGCAAGCCCATGGAGCTCTTCACGGAGGCGGATCCAGGGGAAGGTGTCGCTGTACTGGAGTGTGGCGACGAGAACGAGGAGGCGATGGAGGTCGCGGCCCAGTGTTTGGGGCTGAAGGCTCGCGGTCTGAAACTCTCGGATTGTGCTGTGTTTTACCGCATGAATTTCATGCAGCGGGCATTGGAGGCGGGTCTGCGACGGGCGGGGGTGCCTTACCAAGTTGTGGCTGGACTTGAGTTCTACGCGCGCAGGGAAGTTCGCGATCTGATTGCCTATTTACGCTTGATCGTGAATCCCAGCGACAACGTGGCCTTTGCGCGCGTAGTCAACGCACCCAAGCGGGGCGTGGGTGCTACGAGTCTTGAGCGCCTGGGCGCTTGGGCTGCGGACCGTCGAGTCCCCATGACCCAGGCGTGTCGCAGTGAGGAGGCCCTTAGCTCGATTCGTGGCCGTGGAAAACGCGGCTTGGCCGAGTTTGGTGTGTTGCTGGACAAGCTAGAGGCGGCCCGGGGGGCCAGTGCATCGGATGCCATGGAGACGGTGCTTGAGGCTCTCGACCTCGGGCGCTGGATATCGGAAATGGATGATGGTACGGGCCTTGTGGATCGCGAGGCCAACATTGACGAACTGCGGGTGCACGCAGAAGAATTCGATCGAGCCCATCCAGAAGCAGGCCTCTCAGGGTTCTTAGAAAACGTCGCCTTGGTGAGTGACACTGACGCGGCGGTCACTGATGGGGACGCGGTCAAGTTGATGACCTTGCACGCCTGCAAGGGTCTGGAATTCCCAGCCGTTTTTATCATTGGTCTAGAGGACGAGCTATTGCCCCATGCCCGTGCTCTTGAGGAGGACCCGGCAGGGGGGGAAGAGGAGGAGCGACGCTTGTTTTATGTGGGCATGACCCGTGCCCAGCGTCACCTCACCCTGACCCATGCCACGACTCGGAACTACTTTGGTTCGGAACGTTGGCAACCCGCCTCTCGCTTCCTAGATGAGTTGCCAAGCAGCGTGGCAGAGGAAACCTGTGAACGGGGGGGTGAGGGTGGGGAAGCAGACATCCTGGGTAAATATGAGCCCGCGGAAGGCACGCAACAATGGACTGTGGGTGCGCGGGTACGGCATGATCATTTTGGTGTGGGACGCGTGGAGCGTTTGCAAGGCTCGGGCAATAACGCTCGGGCTACGATTGCGTTCATCCATGCGGGGACCAAGGAACTCTTGTTGACCTACGCGAACCTCAAGGATGCTGAATGAGCCCTTCGCATCCCCATCAAGGCTTAGACTCATCCGGGTTTGTACAAACCCTAAAAGAGCGTCTCGCTGCATTGGTGCGAGATGGGTACCGGGCGGGATTGGGGACGAGTGCAAGCGAGGTGTTGGCCGAGTTGGGTCCCTGGCCGGATCCGTATACCGAACCTGAAGAGCAGACCCAGGCCGGGAACGGTGTCCCCATGCAGTTCGGTCTAGTGGGTGATAGTCCCAGAATGCGGGAGGTGTTTGCTCTCATCGAGCGCGTGGCTTCGGCTGACGTGGCGGTCTTGGTGGGTGGCGAGACTGGGACGGGTAAGGAACTCGTGGCCCGCGCTCTTCACGAGTATAGCCCCCGCAGGTCAGGGCCCTTCCTCGCCGAAAACTGTGCTGCCGTTCCCGCAAATTTGCTAGAGAGTGAGCTGTTCGGCCACGTGAAAGGGGCATTTACCGGGGCCGACCGCGACCGATCGGGGCATTTTGTAACGGCCCATGAGGGGACCTTACTCTTGGACGAAATCGGAGACATGCCCCTGGCCATGCAAGCCAAGATGCTGCGCGTCCTCGAGACGGGTGAGGTGCGTCCCGTTGGATCGAGCCGAACGCGGCAGGTGGATGTACGCCTTGTCGCGGCGACCCATAGGGACTTGGAGGCCATGTGTGCTGAGCGCACCTTCCGAGAAGATCTGTTCTTTCGGCTCAACGTCATTCGCATCCAACTGCCTGCCTTGCGCGATCGAGAAGGAGATCTGCTTCACCTAGTGAACTTCTTCAGTGCACGCCTGGCCCATGACTTGGGCCGCGAGGTGGTCTTCACTCCCGAGGCGATCCAGGCACTCCAAGGATGGCACTGGCCGGGAAACGTGCGCGAGCTGGAAAACGAGTTGGGGCGCGCCGTGGCCCTGAGTACCGGGCCCATTGGGCCGTCTCAGCTATCGCCCCAGTTCCAGTCCTGACGGTTCGCCAGAGGAGCCGTATACTCAGCCGCCCAGCCCGGTATCTACCTATCCCCCCACAGACTCCATGACACGACTGATCGTTGAAGAGGGCGGCAAGCGCCGTCGATTCCGCTTGAACCCTGGCAAGCTCTCCATCGGAAGCGGAGAGCAAGCCGCCCTGCGCCTCTCTTCCGAGGATGTGGCAGCAGTGCACGCAGTCTTGGAATTCGATGGCGAGCAGGCCACCTTGCACTTGGAGGCCGGCGTGGCGCCCGTCCAAATGGGGGGGCGGTCTCGTTCCGGTTCGATTGGGCTGAAGTTGGGACAGGCCCTAACCATGGGGGGCGCCAAACTCACAGTGGGTTCAGATGAGGAAGCCGCTCCCGAGGCTCCGCGTTCACGGTCTGGGGTGAGCAAGAAAGGCAGCGCGACTCGTGGCCGGACGGCGCAACGTGCAACTTCTAGTCGGACCAGTGAGGACAGGGGCCGCTCCGCAGAGGGAGGAAAGTCCCGGGTCAAGCGCAGCGCTGCTAGAACTCAAAAAACATCCGTGCCGACCTGGCTGATCATCGTTATCGGATTGGCAGGAGCGGCGTTTGTGATCAACCGACTGGATAGCTTCGCTGATACATCCTCAGAGCGCGGCTTTTCCGCCCTTGCGAGTCAAGGTCGGATTGAGGACAAGTTGACCAACATGGATTTCAAGGGGGCTCTCGCTGAAATCGAGTGGGTCAATGAGCACCGCTCTGAACTGGATGCGAACTGGCGCAAGGTCTTTGACGAGGCTGAGAAACGTGCGATTGTCATGCGCGAGGAGGGCCAGCTCTACTCCCGTAATGCAACTGGCACCAAGGTGTTCGCCGGGCAACTCGAAAAGTTTCCCGGCAGTTACCTGAAGAACAACACCCGGCCAGAAGCGCGTGTCTTCTTGAAGCGAATCGCCCAGTTTCGCTCGGATTATCCACGGCACCCAGAGCTCCCTTGGTGCGATCGTATGGTTGAGCGCTATGCGGGCATTGCGAAGCTGAGTGAGCCCCCGACCCTTGCCGACGTGGCCTTTGAGGTCAAAGCTCTGACCTGGACTCGACCGAGGGACTACAAGGAGGCCTTCAAGCAGCTCAATAGTTTCTTGGCTACGGCCAACGAAGACGATCGTTCTGCTGCCATGGCCCTCATCAATGAGAAGGAGACAGAACGTGAGGCATTCTTCGATGATCGCATGCAGCAGGCGGCATATTTTTTCTGGGATCGCAAGCAACCTAGTAAGGCCGTAGCCGAACTTGCGCAATTGGTGGCGATGATTGGGGATCCGGCCATGGAGGACTTGGCAGTGGATTCGTTGATCGTGATTCCCGATCTCGATGGATACCTACGCACCTATCGAAAGGATCGCGTCAGCCGCTTTGCAGCCTTGATGGACAACGCTCGGCTCAAGGCCTACGCCGACAACAACAACGTTTTCTAGGGGGCCCTGCGACAGGAAAAGGTCACCAGGAAAAGGTCACTGTGCCTTGCTGATGGTTCGTGGACTGTCTTGGTACAGATCCAACCAGGGGGCCGTGGCTTGGGCGATGCGCCGTTTCGCGTTTTTTCGGGCGCGGGTGCCCAGCTGGCGAGCCCAGCTTTCATCTCCAAGGAGATCAGCAATGCACCCTGTCAGGGCTTCGGGTTCATTGCGGGCGACCAGCAGAGCGTCCTCTTGGTCAGTGACGAGTGAGAACGAGCCGCGCACCGCTGAGATGATGCTGGGCACTCCAAGAGCAAGGGCCTCATGTGCCAACCAGCCGGGAGCACCAGCGACTCGCGGATCCACGAACACGTCCAACTCGGAGAGGATCTCTGCGGTGGAAGGGGCGGCGGGTGAGGCGAAGATCACTCGATCGAGCAATCCGAGATCGCGGGCACAGCGTCGTGCCTGGGCTTCGCAGGGGCCCTCGCCAAGCACAATGAAGTGAGCGTTTTCCCCGCGTTGGATCAACTTACGGGCCGCAAGCAAAAACACCTCCACACCCGAACCCGAGTGGAACCCGCTCGCGCACCCCACCCTGCGGGCTCCGGGACGTTTGAACGACTTAGCACGATCCACAGGCCACTCGGGTTGATGGGGGATCTGCTGCATCTTATCTCGCGGCAATCCTCCCCGATTGACAAAGCCCTCTTCTAGAGTGCTGCACGGTGAGAGGACTGCACGTAGATGGTCTGGGTTGTGGGGCAAAGGGGCGCTGAGGGGCGTGGATAATTCTAGGAGGTAGTCCACACCCATTCGGGCTCCAAGGGGAGCGAGTTCCTGACCCAATAGGTGAACAAAATCGACTTCTAGGGAACAGGCAAGCCGCCCCATGCGGCGAGCCACAAAGGGTAGTCGCCAAGGCCGAATCTCACTCTGCCAGCCAATCACTTCAGCCCCTGCGGCAGCGAAGTCGTCCCTGCGAGATCCACCGGCTGCAGCCACGCTTACGCGCACGCCCCCCTCAACCAATGCGGTGACGCAGCAGCGCAGACGTTCGGTGGCACCGCTCAATCCGAGTCGCGGCGCTATGAAGAGGAGGCTGGCTGGGGCATGCATGGGAGGCCGCCTATCCTACGTCTTCAGGGGAAGCGGTGCGCCAGCGGCGTTGAGTCCAAGCCCATTGGTCGGGGTCCTCGCGAATCCAGCGCTCGAAAGTGCGGTTCAGCCGGAGCAAGAGGTCCTGGCGGGCTTGTGTGGGCCCCAGCGAAGGGTCAATTGCCAGGGGTGCTTCAAAACTGAGAAGGTAAGCCTTGCCCCGTGCAACACAACGCATGGGCACGAGTGGAGTGCGGTGTGCACGGGCAAGTGATGCGGGCGCACGCATGGTGAAGGCGGGCTGTCCGAAGAAGGGAATCGGTTCCCCAGCCAAGCGCCGAACTTCCAAGTCACACACCAAGCCCAAGACCTGCCCTTGGCGCAGGACCTCGAGCACGGCCCGGGGGCTGGAATCCTGAGCCAGGGTAGGCACCCCAAAACCTGCTCGCATGGCACTCATGAGTTGCGTACTCGAATCTCGGCGACGCTCCAACCCTACGACTTGGCCCCGAACCCCGAGGCGGCGCACTCTTGCGCAGCCCAGCTCCCAGTTGCCCAAGTGTGCGGTGACTATGATGGCTCCGCGCCCTTGTGCAAGCACGCTCTTGAGGTGCTCAATGGAGGGATCGACGGAGACCGCGCCTTCAATCCACTGGCCTCGATGGGAGTGCACTCCCTCCGGAGGTGCCCCTCGTGCAAGTCGGAGACACTCTTGGATGATCCGTGCTGAGTGGCGAAGGTTGGCGCGCAAAATGGCCTCGCGCTGTGCCGTGTCCAGTTCCCCTCCAAAGGCGATGGCCAGATTGGCACGGGCACGGGCGGCGAGTTTTCCGTTGGCGGCGAGGCGCGTGAGTGCAAGCAGGCTATGGTGCTGGATCTTCGCCGGCACGAAGGCGCTGGTTTTCACGAGAGTCCTGAGTGCGTGCGTTCGCAGGACACGTCGTAAGGGCTGGCTCATCGTGCTGGTGCTAGAGATTGAATCGGATGGACATGAACTCTCGTTCTTGGCGGGTTCCGCGCTGGGTGCTTGCGAATCCCTGTGCGAAAGCCTTGGCATGTGCTGGCTCGTTCGACCCCACGGCCACTTGCCAGTGCGCGAGGATGGGGAGGGGGTGGGTGTCGTCGATGTCCACAAGGTCGGGAATACTCAAGAATAGGTCGCTGGGGGTCACGGCGAGGATTCCGCTCTCGCCGTGCTTCAGGCCCCCGAGGCGGCGATCAAACAGCTGGCCTAGGAGACGGCCCGCATTGTGGGCTGCTTTCAGCCGATCTTCGGAATTCCAAGTGCGCCAGCATTCACCCAAGGAACGGCAACCCCTGGGGCGGTCCAGCACTACCCGCCCGTCGGGCCCTGAAAAATGGGCCACGGGCCGCAGGCTAGGCAGATGGTGGGCCTCTAGGCGAGCCGCGCTATTCCACCGTCTCAGGAGGGCTCCAGTTAGGGGGGCCTGAACGAATAGGGACTCGCGCGCATCATCCCAGGGGGCGGGTGTCCAAGTGTCCCAATGGGCGGGATGGCTCATGGCTGAGCACTTCCCGCCAAGTTGTTCGAAGACATCGCGGTGCACAAGGCCGGGGGGGGAGTCAACGTCAGCCATCACACCGGAGGGTCGGTGGTAACGGGCGAGGCGCTTGTGGATTTGGTCGCGCCGAAGCAGGCGTGCATCGTCTTCGAAACTGCTGGTTGCACGCCGATAAAAATCGACTCCACTGACCCGGGCGTGGGCCTGACTGACACGTGCACGGAAGGCGGGAGAAGCCAACTCTCGAGTACCCGCTGCCAATTCCAGCATGAGCTTGTGGACCCCGCTGCGAAAGGTTGGCCGTACGCGAGCGAGATCGATTAGAAACACCTGCCCGAGTGGATCGACCAAGACGTTGCCGGGGTGTAAATCGGGATGCCGTAAGTGGCTGCTGGTCAGGGCGGCGAGGAGCTCCCCCAGTCTCGCGGCGATCACCCGGGGCGGGCAAGGCCAGGGGCGTTGCCCTCTGAGCAGATCATCCAATGAAGCACTTCCATGCACTTCACAGGTGACGAGTTCAAAGGCCCCCGCATTCTTGCGCACTTCGATAGCCCGCGGCGTCCGGATTCCGCGCCGTCGCATCCATCCATGGGCATAAAACTCCCTCCACGCCCGCAACCCGTCTTTGAGGGCATCGACTCCTCTTGGGGAGTGGAAGCGCTTGACCACGCGTCGATCAGGAGGATTCCCCTCGATCGTCACCGTGCGTCGAGGACCCTTCTTGAGCACCTTGGGCATGGAGACATCATAAAGTGATGAGGTGCGTGCAGAACCCCTAACAAAAACAAGAGGGAAGCCCGCTTGCGCGCACTTCCCTCTCGCCTCTCTTCTGGCACTGTCAGTTGTCTACCTAGCTGTCGTGTGCTGTCTCCAGCCTCACACTGGGGGGAGCACCTCGTCCTCCACGACGGGAGGAGTGGTTCCTTTCTTGTCATCCACGGGCATGGGAACAGGGACATGCGCACTGGCAAGGCTCCTGTAATCCTGAAGTCCGGGGTGGGCCGCGATCAGGGCGGCGGGCAGCAGGCCGCTCTGGGGGGGTGTGTGACGTAAATGACCGTTTTCTTGGCTCCAACCGATGGAGAAGCCGAGCGATGCTTGGATCCACAGGGCGCCTGCGTCGCATGCACGCAGCGTTTCGATGGCGAGGGCCCCTGTGTTGCGCCATGAGTGGGGGTCGAGGGCAATGACCTCGATGAGCAGGTCGTCGGCAGTTCCACGAGGGAACGGGTAAAGGGCCTGCTCGCCCGGTGCGATTCGGACCGCTCCAGTCGCTCCAAATTGTCCGTCGCCAATGACGAGCACCTGGGGCAGGGGTGAGAGATTATGGACGTGGAAATGGTCTTCCGTTGCTTGGACAAGGACCTCCACCTGAGCCATGTCGAGGGCGCTGGGCAGGGTGACGAGGCTCGGCAGTTGGGCGAGCAAAGCAGCGGAGAGTGTTGAGGCAATCATTGGTGTGGGGCCTCGAACTGAACGCCCGAGGCGGGCCACCTATCGACCTCGTGGATGGAAAAACTTGAGGCCTGCCCGCGACAATCTGGAAATCCCTTCCATGGTCTCTGGGCATCGGTCACCCCTCGCAGTCCTACGCCCTTGCGGACAATCAGCCCTGGAGGCAGCGGGAAGCACGATTCACCTGCAAGTAAGGCCCCTGGGAATCGCTCCAAGGGGCGAGTCCCAAATCAGGCCTTAGCCCCGGGACAATTCACTAGACCCGGAATCCCTTACCCGGTGCTAGTCGCGACCCATCGTGCGAAATGCCGCCCAATCCGCGGGCGAGTGGCCCTTGTCGCGCATGGCTCGGCGAGCCTGCCGAGTCGCTGACGCTGGTGAAGCCCCCTTCGTGAGGGCGCGGTGGAACTGTAGAGCAAAAACACGAGCACCTCGGTCGGATACGGGCCACAGAGTCACAACCAACTCACGCGTGCCCGCTTCTAGGAAGGCTCGGGCCACCCCGTGGGCGCCTTCAGCATCAATGGTGCGACCGCCGGCGGTCTCGCAGGCTGACAACACAACGAGGGGCAGGCGCGGCGCGAGGTCGAGAATCTGTGATGCACACAAGACGTCGGCACCGGTCAGTAGCAAGCCAACGGGAGCCAGCCGTCCATCGGCACAGCCAGTGGACGGGACGAGGTGGGTGGCGATGTGTAAGGGGCGTGATGAGGAGAGTGCGTCGATCACAGCTGGGCGTACGAACGCCGTTCCCGAGAGCCAATCCCCTTGGGTGTGCAGTTGAGCGAGCTGGGCGAGTTCCCGGGCCGCTCCCGGCAGTAGGGGCGTGCGACCCTCCCGGCTCAGGGGGCTTCCCAGTAGATTCCACGTTGCTCCGGCTTGCAGCGGAGCAGCCGCCGTCCCTTGGGGCAGTCCCGGGAGCATGATGGGACTCAGGTTTTCGTCGAGGGGCTCGCCCTCTAGGTGGAGCACACTGAGAGGCAGGGATTCGAGGGGGCCGTGCAGCAGGAACAGGCAGGTGTCGCTCGATGGGCCCGCAAGTAGGTGTTGCTGTAATTCCTCAGGGAGGAGTGCAGCAGCAATCTCCTGGCTCAGGATGGCAAGCCGGTTTGCATCGCCGGCGATGATTGCTTCGCGCAGGCGGCGCACAGCGGCGCTGACGCTTCGGCGTCCTAGGGGGCGAGTGCGTAAGGACGCGGCACCGTCTTGGGTCACCCAGACGACAACGGTTTCATTGGCACCCACACCGAAGCTCACGAACCCGCGGTCGAATCGCGCCGCCCAAGCCTTGATCTCCTCAACGTCGACTCCCGGCCCGGCGGGCCGCAGGCGTCGGGATTGATTGTCTTCGATCACCTGCGCTGCGGCGAGGGGGTCGCCAACTTCTCCGTGCGCCCTTGCTAGAAGAGTCAGCGTGTGCACGCCCACCCACTCCCCTATGAGGCTGCCAGCATGGTTGTCTAGGCTGCTCTCCTTCTTGCGGGCGAGGTCGAGTGCTTCGGTCAACACGGGCAGGGCTAGCTCAGCTCGGCCCTCATCGAGCCAACACTCACCGAGTAAGGAAGCCGCTTCGATTTGTCCTTGTATGGACCACTGGACCCGATCTTCTGGATTCCCGAGCCAGGTACGAGCCACCGCGGGTTCCCCTTCGGCCAGTGCGAGGCTGGCCTGGGCGAGGGCCGCAAACTCACCCTGTCCTTCCCCAAGAGCGTTCACCTCGCGGCGTGCCGAGACGAGGTCGCCGTTGCGAATGAAAGTAACGGCGAGCATCCCATGCCACTGAGATTGGTGTTCAATGGATTGGGGAGGGTGTGCGGTCAGGAAACTGAGTGCACTGGCGCAGCGGTCTTCGGCGAGGAGGCGGGCGGCGTGCTCTCGTGCGAGGGGCCAGCTTTCACTTGGAGAGGCCAGTTGCGCCCAAGCCGCTAGGTACTCGTCCACCAATCTGACATTGCCGGCATCCTTGGCGAGATCGATGAGGCCTGCGAGCGCACGCTCTTGATAGAGGACTTGCCCAACCTTGCCCGCCAGGTCGAAGCAATCGTCGAACACACGGCGAGCGACGCTGGGTTCCTGGCGTGCCCTCGCGAGTCGTCCCCTCAACCAGAGGGGTTCGAGGCGTGGAGTTACCTGGCCGGCTCTCCTGAACAACGCGAGACTACGGTCGATGTGTGCAGGAATCTGTTGGAGCAAATCGCTTCGCCGGGCTGCAGTCAGGTCGGGGGAGCGTTCGTATTCGTTGAGTTCAATGCGCGCAAGGAATGCCCAGGTTTGTGCAGCCGGGACCACATCTTCCTGGCCCTCGACCGTCTCTGCCAGTGTGCGTAGTTCTTGGTAGAGGCTCTCCCTTTCGCTGGGCCAGGTGCTGGGATTCGCATTGATGACGCGCTTGCGCATGGCCCGATACTCCTGTTCGGCCCGCAGCCCCTGGGCCCGTTGCTGGGGTGTGAGGCGAAGGTAATACCGTGCGACGTCGAGGGTATCACAGCGTCCGTTGAGCTCGCACAGTGCAGAGGCTTGGGTGAGGAGCGCGGGCCCGAGACTCTCGTCGCCGGCTCTCAAGCTCTGCAGGGTCTTCACGAAGGCCTGCAGGGATTGGCTCAGAGTGGGCTCAGATTGATTGGGTACTTGCGAGGCGCCGGAGCTCGTCAACGCCCCGAGAAGCACGAGGGCCATGGGCCCCCGCCAGCGCAGTAGTGAATCGAGGCCCCCCCTCCAATCAGGCATCGCAGTTATCGGCCTGGGGTGGAGCCCAGATAGAGGTCGCGCTCTGTACTCGGGGGCAATCGGCGGGCTGCGGCCCTTGCGTCGGTCCAATACCCAGCCGAGTGTAGGCTGCGGATCTGATTCACCTGCGATTGTTGCCGGAGCCGCTCCATGAGAGCCGCATCCTCTACGACTCGGAAATCTCGTTCCCCGAGGGGCTGCTCAAGTCCATTGACCCATGCGCTGGCTTCCCATGTGTAGTGGCCGGCAAGCAGGGGAATCTCGACACTTGTGCTGGGAGAGCCTGACCGGGCCTGGTGCAGAACCTCGCCTTCAGCAAACGCGTCGCCGGTATGGGCCAGGAGGGTGAAGGTGTACTCCGAGGCTCCCTCAACCTTGGAGACTTCGAATAGCATCCCTTGGTCGGTGATTGCCCCGAGTACCGGTCCCCGTGGGAAGAGGAGCTTGCCGTGGGCAGCACCGCGAAGGAGGGGGTAAGCGGGGAGGCTGCCGCTAGTCATGCTTTGCTGGAACATGGCCAAACCGCCCACTAGGGCTAGCAGTGCGGCAGCGAGGGGGACGAGTCGAGGGAAAAACTGCAGGAGGGTAGGGCGACCAGCACGATGGGGACGTCTGGATTGCGCGGCCGAGTCCGAGGGGTCTCCCGTGAGGTTGAGCGGGACTGGTGGAGAAGTCTCAAGGGACTCGACTAGGGAAGCGCACTCAGCACATTCGGTGACGTGGTCGAGGATGGACTTGTGTACATCGCGACTGAGTGGGCCGTAGCCGGGTCCCTTGGCGAAATCGAACAGGTGTTCTGCGCTAGGGCAGGCATTGGCTTCTTGCGCGGCTCCACAGGGCTGCAAGAGCCAGGCATCGGCGGCCCTGAGCATCTCTAGTCGCTGGCCGTGGACCGGGTGGGCCGTGACATTGGCCAATCCGTCGACTGGGAGCTCATCCCAGTGCGCTAAGAGCTCGGTAACAGCCGGATCATCGGCCTGATCGGGCAGCGGGCCTCTTCCTTGGTTGAATGGATGCATAGTGGGACGGTCATCCGAGGGGGTGCTGCCCATAGGGCCAGTTTTTTTCCCAAAGTTGGGAAGCTGTTCACTTGGGCGCCTCAATCGATCATCTCCTCGACGGCGTACTGGTTGAGAAGAACCTTGCGCAGACTGACGGTGGCGGTCCGCAACCGGTATTTGGTTTGCTCTAAGGAGATGGCGAGGGAGCGGGCGATCTGGCCAATGGTCTGCCCCTCGATGAATCGCAGGGTGAGCAGGGATTGTTCCTGTGGAGTCAGCAGGGCAAGTCCAGCCCGCACCATGCCACCCACTTCGTCGGTGCCCGCACGCTCATCGGGCCCGGCAGTTTCGTCCACCCGGTCGGGCGCTTCATCCCCACCCGGTGCGGGTCTTGGCCTGCTACGGGCGTTCTGGTGCCGTTTTAGGTCGACGCATCGGCACCAAGCGACACGGTACAACCAGGTTCCAAACGTGCCCTTGCTGGGGTCAAAGGTGCCGCGGTCTAGCCGCTGAAGCACATACACTACGATCTCTTGGTAGAGGTCTTCTCGGGCTGTCGCATCGGACTCGAAGTGACCAATGCAGTGGTAGAACAAGGATCGATAGGATTCTAGGAAGCCTTTCACGGCCTCCTCTTTTCGGTCCCTTAGTCCTTGGACAAGTTCGTGTTCTTGCACCTGAGTTGCCCCCCCTGGGCGCCCAATCAATGGCTTCTGATACACTTGGATAGGGACTTGAAACGCCCGATGCAATGGACGAGTTGGGGACCTTTTTGGAGGACCTGGTTTCAACGAGTGTTTCCCCTGGGGGTTCCTGCGTTTGACCAAGCCAGCAGACTGCCCCTTGCCCCTGCCCCTTCGAGGCTGAGGGGGGCCCCGGGACATCACGGTGCGGGGGTCAAGCCGCTAGTCCAACTGGGGCTAGGAGTCCGTATATCAGGGGTCAAGCACAGTTTTGCAGGCGCACCAACGGGGTTCTAGATTCGGTCTGTATTGAATGCGCGTTCACCACCCCGGTGAGCCCGGCAAAGCATCCTTCGACAGGGGCCACCCCATTCAATCGGTTCAATCCCACATTGGCTGGCCTGTAGACCCAATCTGACCCCCAATAGGGACGAACTTGACCCAGGTTTACCCCCGAACCCGCTACCCCCTGACGCCCGATGGGGTTAGGGTGTTGGGCAAATTGGCAGCCTAGTGGCTCCTCAGCCTGATCGCCTTGCGTTTTGGGCCTGTGCACGCGCTGACACCGAGTCCTCCCAACCCTTCGATCCTCCCCTCGATCCTCCTCGGGCCATTGCCCAATCCACCCATGCGCGATGTAGTCATTGCCAGCGCCTGCCGCACCCCAATCGGCAATTTTCAAGGCACCCTCACCCCGTTTCGCGCTCCTCAGCTGGGGGCCCTCGCTGCAGCAGAGGCCATCAAGCGTGCCAGTGTGGACCCCGATGTGATTCAGGAGGTCATCTTCGGCAATGTCTTGGGCGCGGGGTTGGGCCAAAACCCGGCGCGTCAGGTGGCCCTCGCTGCAGGGGTGCCCGAAGAGGTCGGAGCTACGACGATCAATAAGGTCTGCGGGTCAGGTCTAAAAGCTGTCATGCTGGCGGCCCAAGCGATCCGAGCTGGGGATGCAGATTGCATCCTCGCGGGGGGCATGGAGAGCATGTCGCATGCACCCTATCTCGTGCCGAGTGCGCGGACTGGTGCACGCTTGGGACACGCCCAGTTGGTGGACTCCATGGTGCATGACGGTCTCTGGGACGTGTACAATGATTTCCACATGGGCCTCACCGCTGAACGGGTGGTGGACAAATACTCGATCACCCGTGAGGAACAGGACGCGTATGCAGCACGCAGTCACAATCGTGCTGAAGAGGCTGCCCATGCGGGAAGGTTCGATGAAGAACGATTCGGAGTAGAAGTCCCTCAGCGCAAGTCTGATCCAATCATGTTTTCGACGGACGAGAGCATCCGTAAGGGCATGACAGCTGAAGGCCTGGCCGGCTTGCGTCCGGCCTTCAAGAAGGACGGTAGTGTCACGGCGGGCAACGCATCGTCGATCAATGATGGCGCCGCCGCTGTGTTGGTGATGAGTGCAGAGCGAGCGGCAGCCTTGGGCGTTACGCCAATGGCTGTCATCCGCTCCTACGCGACAGGAGGGTGCGCTCCTGAGTGGGTCATGATGGCGCCCGAGAAATCCATCGGAGCCTGTGCTCATAAGGATGGCAAGCAGCCAGGGGACTACGATCTGCACGAGATCAATGAGGCCTTCTCCGCAGCAGCCATTGCTCTACTTCGTGTTCTGGATCTCGATGCCGAAAAGGTCAACGTGAATGGGGGAGCCGTAGCGCTCGGCCATCCTATCGGAGCGTCGGGTACCCGCGTGCTCGTGACCCTACTCCATGCCATGCAGCAGCGAGGGGCTAGCACTGGGATGGCTTCCCTGTGCCTCGGCGGTGGCAATGCTGTTTCCATGTCTGTTGAGCGCGCCTAACCCTAATCACTCCTAGTCAATCATGTCCGAAAACCACTTCCCCAAAGTCGCAGTCATTGGTGCAGGAACCATGGGCAATGGCATTGCTCAGGTCTTTGCCAGCGGGGGCAGCGAGGTCCTCCTCGTGGATTCAAACGAGCAAGCCCTCGCCAACGGCCAGGCCACCATTGCTAAGAACCTTGCCCGCATGGTTGCGAAAGAACGCATCAGTCAAGCGGACGCAGACGGAGCCCTCGGGCGCTTGCAGGTAGCGTCTGAGTTGTCTCAGATCACCGATGAGGGCCTTGTCGTCGAGGCCATCATCGAACGCGAGGATGCCAAGCTGGCAGTCTTCGCTGAGCTTGACTCCTTAGCGGGCCCCGACACGATTCTGGCTACCAACACCTCCTCCATTTCAATCACCACCATTGCTGCGGGCACCTCGCGTCCCGATAAGGTGATCGGAATGCACTTCATGAATCCGGTTCCGATCATGAAGTTGGTGGAGGTTATCCGCGGCCAAGCGACGAGTGACGAGGTTACCGCCAAGGTGATGGAGTCATCCCTTGCCTTGGGCAAGACTCCAGTAGAGGCCAACGACTACCCCGGCTTTGTATCGAACCGTGTCCTCATGCCCATGATCAATGAGGCCATCTTCTGCCTGATGGAAGGTGTGGCGGATCGGGATGGAATCGACACGGTGATGAAGCTGGGTATGGCCCACCCCATGGGACCGCTGACCCTCGCTGATTTGATTGGGCTCGACGTGTGCCTCGACATCATGGAAGTCCTCCACCAGGGACTTGGCGACAGCAAGTACCGGCCATGTCCCCTCCTGCGCCGCATGGTGGCTGCGGGCCAACTCGGTCGCAAGAGCGGCCGTGGTTTCTATGACTACTCCTGAGTTGGTCCTTTCAATCCACCCCTGCTCCCCACCTAACGATCTCCCCCATGGAATTTGAACTGAACGAAGACCAACGTCTTATCCGGGACATGGCACGCGAGTTCGCCACGAACGAACTGGCTCCGCGAGCTACCCAGCATGACCGCGATGAGCACATCGACCCTGCGCTCTTTGCACAGATGGGCGAACTGGGCCTGTGGGGCTTGAGCGTGCCCGAGGAGTTCGGCGGATTCGATGCTGGAAGCCTGGGGCTGTCCATTGTTCTGGAAGAGCTCAACCACGCCTGTGCTTCAACAGGTGTGACCCTGTCCGTGCATGCCAGTCTCGTGTGCACGCCTCTCGTCAAGTTCGGAACCCCTGAGCAAAAGAGCCAGTGGTTGCCCAAATTGGCGAGTGGTGAGGTGATCGGCGCGTACTCGCTGACTGAAGCCGGCGCAGGCTCCGATGCGGCAGCCCTCAGTTGTACAGCCGTACGTGACGGTGATGAGTGGGTTCTCAATGGCACTAAGATGTTTGTCACCACTGGCGAGCAGGCCGGTTTGGTCATTGGGTACTTCCGGACTGATCCGGAAAGTCAGCGTGCTCAAGGCATCAGCGCTTTCTTGATCGACTCGCAAACTCCTGGCTACCGCGTAGGCAAGAAGGAAAAGAAGACGGGCTTGCGCGGATCGTCGACCAACGAGCTTATCTTCGAGGATTGCCGCATCCCGGCCGGAGCGCTGCTCGGAGAGCAAGACCGCGGCTTTCCAATTGCGATGGACACCCTCGATGGTGGCCGCATTGGTATCGCCAGCCAGTCACTCGGCATTGCCCGTGCTTGTCTCGATGCTTCGATTCAGTACGCCGGAGAGCGCGAGCAGTTTGGACAGGCCATTGGGCGCTTCCAGGCCATCCAATGGAAGATCGCTGACATGGCGACTCAACTCGACGCAGCACGTTTGTTGACTCAGCGAGCGGCCTGGTTGCGTGACGAGGGGCAGCCCTGCGGCATGCATGCGGCGCAAGCCAAGCTGATGGCCTCCCAAATGGCCAATCGGTGTGCGGACGAGTGTTTGCAGATCCACGGCGGTGCAGGCTACACCGATGATTTCCATGTTGAGCGCCTCTTCCGGGATGCGAGAATCACGGAGATCTACGAGGGGGCTACCGATATTCAGCGCCTAGTCATCGCACGCCAGCTCTTGAGCTAAGTCCACGTACACTTCATTCATCTTCACCTTTCCGATTCCCCGTATCCGCCCCTCCCATGACCAAGACATCCAACAGCGACATCTTGAACCTCGAGGAAGCTGCTGAGCTACTCGGCGTGAGCATCAAAACCTTCAACAAAGTTCTGCATGCCGAAAACCTGCCCGCTCGCAAAATCGGGCGCGAGTGGCGATTCTCAAGGGCTGCTCTGATCGCCTGGGTGGGTTCGGGTGGCTCCGCCGATTTCTATAGGGAATCGAGTGCGGTCGCCATGCCGGCAAAGGGCGGCACCCCAGCTCGCCGAGCGGGCGGCTGGCAAATCGAGCTCGACTGATCGAAGGCTGCACTCATGTGCGGCGCCTCCGAGCCCTGTCTTACCCTCCGTTCACCCGCTCTGATTCCACGACACTCTAGCCTGACTTCTTTCCATGACTGAACTCCCCGGTATCCAGCACGCCTTCGACCTCACCGAGGATGAGCGCATGATTCAGGAGATGGTGGCCGACTTCGCCAAGAACGAAGTGGCACCCATTGCAGCTGAGATAGACGAGAATCACCGATTCCCCAAAGAATTGTGGGAAAAAATCGTGGAGCTTGGGCTCCCCGGGATTCCATTCGCTGAGAAGTACGGTGGCGCTGGCGCGAGTACTCTAGCCTACGCAGTTGCAGTGGAAGAGCTTTCGAAGGTGTGTGGGTCAACAGGGCTGACGTTTGCCGCCCACGTAAGTCTGGGAACCTACCCCATCTATCGTTGGGGCGGAGAGGAGCTGGCCAGCGAATACGTGCCGAGGCTGATCAGTGGTGAATACATGGGTGCGTACGGGCTGACTGAACCCGGTGCAGGATCGGACTCGGGAGGGACGCAGACGACGGCCGTCCTTGACGGGGATGAGTACATACTCAATGGTCGCAAGTGCTTCATCACTAATGCCAATCACGCCGGCGTGTTCATTTGCACGGCTGTCACAGACAAGACCAAGGGAGCCAAGGGGATCAGTGCCTTTGTTGTTCCGCGAGACGTGGACGGGTTCAGCCTTGAGAAGGGCGAAACCAAGCTAGGGATGCGCGGCTCTGATTGGGCCAGCCTTGTTTTCGAAGATGCCCGCATCCCGGCCAACCATTTGCTAGGTCCACCTGAGGATGGCTTCAAGACCTTCATGAAGACCCTCGACGGGGGGCGTATCTCGATTGGTGCGCTTTCGCTGGGGATCGCTGACGGGGCGTTCCAAGAGGCTCGGCGCTATGCCACCGAGCGCGAAGCGTTCGGGAAGACTCTGGCCGACCAGCAGGCCGTCCAATTCAAATTAGCCGACATGGCCATGCAGGTGGAGGCCGCGCGCCACCTTGTGTATCACGCGGCACGGCTCAAGGACGCAGGGTTGCCCTTTTCCAAGGAGGGCGCCATGGCCAAGCTGATGGCATCCGAGGTGGCCATGAAGGTGACTTACGATGCGATCCAGATACACGGTGGCTACGGGTACACCCGGGAGTACCCGGTCGAGCGAATGTGGCGCGACGCGAAGCTGTGCGTGATTGGGGAAGGCACCAGTGAAATCCAACGCCTTGTGATTTCACGATCGATCCTCCGCGAGGTTCAAGGTAGCTAGCGCTCCCATGGACACTTGCGCCGGCTCTCAGTCTGCCTCCCCTTGGGTTCCCCAGGCTGTTCAGGTTGGGGACTGGAAAGTCACCGCATTGAGCGACGGTTTCTTTCGTCTGGACGGGGGTGCCATGTGGGGAGTCGTCCCTGCGACGTTGTGGCGGCCCATGACTCCTCCTGCTGAGGACAACACCATTCGATTAGCTCTCCGGCCCTTTCTGCTTGAGCGCGGCGACCTGAGGGTGGTGATCGAAGGCGGAGTCGGGAATCGCTGGAGCGAGAAGCTCCGAGCCATCTACCACATTGATCACAGCACGAGCCTAGAAGCCACTCTCCGAGCCTGCGGTGTAACCCCTGAGGAGGTAACCCACGTGATTGCCTCTCATTGCCACTGGGATCACATCGGTAGTTTCGTCATCGAGGAGGCCGGTGAACTGCAGCCGCTGTTTTCACAGGCGCGTCACTTCCTTCCCCGAGCGGAATTCGAAATGGCCAAGCACCCCGACCATGCACGGCGGGGCTCATATCGCGCGGAGGATGTCGAAGCCCTTGAGACAGCCGGGCTCGTAGACTTGTTTGATAGTGCCGAGCGTGGCGACATTGAGCTTGTCGACGGAATCAGAGCACGCCATGTTGGCGGACACTCCGAGGGTGTGTGCGTGATCAGTATCAACGAGCTTGCGACCGGTCCCACTGCTGTGTTCTGGGCCGATGTCATCCCAACCACCCACCACATTCAGCCGCCTTACATCATGGCCTATGACGTGGATGTGCTGGTGTCCTTCGAACAACGTTCTCGGCTCCTTGAGGAGGCCGCGGACAAGGCCTGGATCGGCCTATTCTATCATGATGCAGATACCGCCTTCGGGCGGGTGGTGTCCGAAGGCCGGCGCTATTCTCTGCAATCGGTAGACCTGCTGCCCCCCCAAGAAAAACTCCCCTAGTCATTCCTAAACTCATGCTGTCATTCGTTTCCCTGATCGCCCTGCTCAGTCCCGAGTTCTCCAGCCCAACCGACTGGACACCAAGGTTGAGTTCCCTGAATCCACTTGTGGCCCCAAAGGCCGATGATGCCGCCGACCCCCCCGAGTGGGGAGGTGCCGTCACCGTGGGGATCAGTGCGACGGACGGAAACACAGACATCAAAAAAGCCTCTGCCACGGCCGACGCCAAGAAGGAGACGGAAGGGTCGCGCTACACCCTGGGAATGTCCTGGAATTTCTCGCAGGAGGCTGGGCTAATCACGCAACGCAAGACTTTCGGCAAAGCCCAATTCGACCGTTTCTTTACGGAGAAGACCTATTGGCTTGCACAATCGAGCGCCGAAGCCGATCGTCAAGCAGGAGTTGATTTGCGTACGACTCTTGGTTTGGGTGCTGGCCGGCAACTCGTGGATAGCGAGCATTGGATTGCAGCGGCTGAGCTGGGCTTGACTTGGTTCAAGCAAGACGAAGTGGGTCCCTTGGCATCGGACTATGTTGCCGCGCGCCTGGCCTACAATTGGGGCTACACGCCCAGTGAGCGCTGGGGACTCTCCCAGACAGCCGAGATTCTCCCTAGCGTCGAGGAGACGGCTGACGTCACTTCAAAGGTGGATACGCGCCTCAAGGCGACCCTAGGGAGCAGTATGTTCGCCCAACTCCAGTGGGTCATGGATTGGGATAACACTCCGGCTGCAGGAGCCGAGCGCGTAGACAGCCTCTACCTCTTGACCGTGGGCTGGAAGTTCTAACAAGGGTCCCGTGTCCTACGGGCATTCGGCTGTGTGTCCCTCGGGGCCTATCCAAGTTCCTTGGGCATTTGAAACACCACGGTTTCAGGTTCCCCTTCCAATTCGTGACACTCACGCACTCCGAGGTCTCGGAGGCGGTTGAGGATGATCTGGACGAGTGATTCTGGGGCCGAGGCTCCGGCGGTTACTCCTACTTCAGTGATCCCGCTGAGCCAGTCGCCTTGGATCTGATCGGGATGGTCCACGAGATAAGAAGGGACTCCACCCCGTTCGCCTAACTCTCGTAGGCGATTGGAATTGGACGAATTAGCTGAGCCAACAACGAGCAGGAGTTGCAGCCGTGGCAGCATCTCTTTGACCGCGTTTTGGCGATTCTGAGTGGCGTAGCAAATGTCCTTCAGGGCAGGTCCTTGAATGGTTGGGAAACGCGCTTCAAGGGCCGCGATGGCGTCGCGAGTATCGTCGACTGATAGGGTGGTCTGGGTGACGTAGGCGAGCTGGGTGGAGTCGCGTACGGTGAGTGCTTCGACTTCTTCAACCGTTGAAAGCACATGAACTTGACCGGGTATTCGTCCGCGTGTGCCCTCGACTTCGGGGTGACCTGGGTGTCCAATCAAGATGACCTCGCAACCCGCGTGGGCATAGAGGATGGCTTGTTTGTGGACCTTGGTCACCAAAGGGCAGGTGGCATCGATGATTCTCAGCCCGCGATCTTGGGCTTCATGAACCACAGCATCCGAGACTCCGTGGGCGCTAAAGATGGTCACGCCTCCACTGGGAATCTCATCGAGGGATCTCACAAAAACCGTTCCGCGTGAGGTGAGGTCTGCGAGCACGTGCTTGTTGTGCACGATCTCATGGAGCACATAGACCGGAGCACCATGACGCTCTAGGGCGAGCAAGACAATCTCGATGGCGCGGTCGACCCCGGCGCAAAACCCACGGGGGTTGGCGAGGATGACGTCTTGGCTCACTAGGCACCCTCTTGGGCGTGATTGCGATTCCAGTCGGGGATTTCAACCCTCACGTCGCATGTGCCGTTTGGAACAGCTTGACAGGCGAGTCGTGAGCCTAGTTCAACTCCGGGGGCTTGGTCGAGCATGTCTTCCTCCGTCTCACTGGGTTCGGGGCACGAATCGCCTCCACTCCGCACGATCACGTGGCAGGTCGAGCAGGCGCAGACGCCGCCGCAGGCGTGGTCGATCTCGATGCCATTGGCGTGGGCAATACTCAAGATGGAACCTAGGAGACCTTCACCACCCTCGGGGAGGTCTTGGGGATTGACCTGCACCTCCACTTGCATGGGCTCAAAGGTGAGAGTGTACGTTCCCGTGGGAGGGTCAGCGGGCGAGTCTTGGAGGTACGGGTTGGATCCAGCCATCATTCAGAACTCGGGGGCGATTCTATAGGCCTGTACCGAAACCCAGGTGAGGCTCGGGTGGTGTATCGGAAGATGAAGAACTCTGCGGTGTCGGATCCATGACCGTATCGGCTGCCCGTTGTGGCTCTTCGGCGGGTACGGGTTCCTCTTCGAGCCCCATGCCGAAATGGGTGGGGGCCTCCGGGACCAGAGTAGTGGCCGGGGGAGTGGCCGGGGGAGTGGCCGGGGGAGTGGCCGGTGCGTTGGGTGCCTGGTCTTGGGAATCAGTCACCTGCTGCGGATGGGCTCTCTTGCGCTCGGGCCGCCTGGTGCCTGAGGGTCCTGAGTTGGGTTGGGTCGCAACCGTGTCCGTGTGGGATCCCTTCGGTGGGTGCACGTCGGAAGGGTTTCTTGCTTCGGGGATATCGTAGGAGACCTGGCCGAGCAATGCGTGCCAGCGCCGCATGTCCTCGCCGCCTACAAATGTCACCGCTGTGCCCGTGCGCCCTGCTCGTCCCGTCCGGCCGATGCGGTGGGTGTAGTCGGCCACATCGCGGGGAACGCCAAAATTGATGACATGGGTGACATGCTTGACGTCCAAGCCTCGGGAGGCCACATCGGTGGCCAGCAAAACCTTGACCTCACCCGTTCGGAATGCAGACATCACGCGGAATCGCGAGGCCTGGTCATAGCCCCCGTGCAGGGCCTTGACCGAGAATCGCATGCGCTCCAATCTCCGCATGAGGCGGTCCACATCCGTACGCCGCTCGCAGAAGACCAAGAAGACGTCATCGGGGGCACTCGAGTCAATCATCATCGACAGGCCGCGCACGCGGTTCTCGTCGGTGACTTTGAGGTGGAATTGGCTGATGCTGTCCACGGTGGCCATCCCTGAAGCAGTCGCTACCTCAATCGGGGCGGTGGTGTAGGCCCGGGCTAACTTGAGGAGGGGCGGTGGGAAGGTGGCAGAAAACAGGAGGGTTTGGCGATCCTCGTTGCAGGCGGCCAAGATTTTTTCCACGTCGTCGATGAAACCGATTTCGAGCATCTTGTCGGCTTCGTCCAAGACGGCGAACTCAGTCCAAGGGAAAGACAGAAACCCCTGGTTCATCAAGTCGAGAACCCGGCCGGGAGTGCCGACTACGACCTGGGCCCCCTCCTGTAAGGCCAGCACTTGGGGACGCATGGGCTCACCGCCCACGATCAGCGCAGTCTTGATCCCACGGGCGGCACCCAGTTCTTTGAGAACGTCATGCACCTGCTCTGATAGTTCGCGGGTGGGTGAAAGCACCAGGCAAAGGACCGTGCTTCGGCCAGGGTCTACCTTGGCAATCATGGGGGCCCCAAAAGCAAGCGTCTTGCCCGTACCCGTCTCAGCCTTGGCGATCACATCTTTGCCGTCCAAGACCGGGCCGATGCTGATGGCCTGTACAGGCGTGGGCTTGGTAATGCCCATGGCTGCGATGGCTCCTTGGACCTCGTCACCTAGGTTCCATTCGGTGAAGGCCTCGATGGGGGGGATATCCTCTACCGGCTGCAGAGGTGCGGGCGCGCCCCCACTCTTGACAGATTTCTTGGTAGGGCCTTTGGCCCGGCGTGAGCCACCGCCTCTGCGGGGGCCTCGATTATGACGACTCGTTGGGTTCAAAGGGCAATCCAGGTATTCATGGGTGATCGGTTGCTGACCTCGACGCGCTCAGGCTGGGCCGGGCGGAGGCATTGGGGCGAATAGAATAGTGACTTACCCATAAGTTGGCACCGGAGAGACCCCCAAAGCTCAGGATTCGGGCCTGTAGGGCCTCAAGAGGATGCCAATACTCGCAAAGAGCAGAGCTCCAGCCCAAAACCAGACTCCGTAGGCTTCCGCCAGATCCGCTCCAAAATCGCCCAAGACGGCATCACCGCTGAGGGCGATGAGACCGGTGACCGCGAATAAGCACAGGCCGGCAAGGGCTCTTGCGGAAAACCGGACCGAAGCAGACCCGTGGGCTGCAATGATCTGCCCCGTGAGGAACGCAAGGGGAAGGGGCAAGAGGACATAGTGTTGCTTCCAACTCCGCTCGGAGAGGATCAGCATTGCGAGGGCCAGCAGAGCGGCCTCACCCAAGATTACGTAGCCCGGGCGTTTGGAATCGTCGGGACTGAGGGAAAGCCACAGGGCGCAGAGTACCCATGCCGCAGCGATGCGGTGAACCCAATGAAATGCAGCGGGCGAAAGGCTGAGTACGTTGATGGACACATCCTCGGTGTGACTCCCGGCGCGCCCCACGATGGCGACGCAGTCGGTCAACCAGCGGGCGCCGACACCTAGCATGGACTGGTTGATTTGTTCGGTCTGAACGATGGTCAGGGGGGTGCCCTCCAGATAGGGGCCGATCATCTGGTCCCACCAGGCGTTATTCAATTCGAGGGTGGTCTCCCAGCCGAGCCACAAGGCGGGCAAGACGAGCGCACAGGTGGCGAGCCCTCCTGCAAGGCCGAGGAGGCCGCGCCTGCTTTTCTTGCGCAATAGGAAAACGACTCCTAGGAGCGGCGTCACTTTGAGAATGGCGCCCACTCCCAGCCAGAACCCGCACAGGGTGTCGCGGCCACGAGCCCAGGCGCTGAACGCTGCGAGAACGGTGGCGCCCACGACGAGGTTGAGATTGCCGTGTTGGAGATCGGAGTGCAGGACGCGCACGCTGAGTAAGAGCACGACCCACACCGCCCAAGGAGGTGGCCTCCCCGTTGCCCCTGCACTGAAGTCAAGAGCTCGTGTCACGATCCACCATGCGAGGATGACCTTGAAAAAGGCCCATGCTAGGGTGCCCCACTGGGGGCCGAGGGAGCGAAAGGGGCTCAGGAGAAGCAGGCTCAGGGGCAGGGTGGGGTAGCCCTCACTCGTGGCGAGTTCCCCAAAGGCTAGGCCGCGTCCGTAAATCGGTTCACCCTGCTCGAGTGTGAGAAACGTGTCCTCCCATTTGAGCAGCGCGGCCCGCCCCGTTCGTGCGCGGTGGTTGACTCCTACAAGGCTGGCCGCAGAGAGCAGGACGGCGAACCAAACGATGACCTTGTGTCTGGGGGATCCCATTCCAAGACGTTAGACTAGCGGCGTGCGAATCGTAACGTGGAACGTGAATTCCCTGCGGGCCCGACTGCCCAGGGTCTTGCCGTGGCTGGAAGCTGAGCGACCCGATGTGGTCTGCTTTCAGGAAACCAAGGTGGTGGATGACCTTTTTCCGAGGGAGGTGTTCGAAGACCTAGGCTACGAGGTCGCCGTCCACGGCCAGAAAACCTACAACGGAGTGGCGATTCTCTCGCGTGTGGGGCTCGAGGATGTATCCCGGGGCTTTCCAGATGACGAGCCCGATGCCGAAGCCCGTGTCATCGGGGCGACGGTGGGCGGGGACGTGATGCTGCTCAATCTATATGTGGTCAACGGCCGCGAGGTCGGGGACCCCAAGTATGACTATAAGCTGCGCTGGCTGGAGCAACTGCACGACCTCGTCGACGAGCGCTACGACATGGGGGAAAAGGTCGTTCTGACCGGGGACTTCAATATCACTTTCGATGACCGTGACGTGTATGACCCTGAGGCATTCCGTGGCAAGGTGCTGTGTTCGGACCCCGAGCGGGATGCCCTAGCGCGGATCATGGGGTGTGGTCTGGGGGACGCATTTCGCAAGCACAACCAAGAACCGGGCCAGTTCACGTGGTGGGACTTCCGCAGCCGCGGCTGGCAGCGCAAGGCGGGGCTGCGCATTGATCACTTTTTGATGTCCGCGCCGGCCTTGGCCGTGTGCAGCTCTGTGCACGTGGCCCTTGATGCGCGCGATGGCGAAAAGCCGTCCGACCATGCCCCCGTCGTTGCCGAGTTGATCTGAGGGATGGGGGGGCCGCTGGACTAGGTGCTCGCTGGAGCACCTGGACTTGGGGAATCGGGGAAGATGTGCCTCATGGCCATGCCATTCAGGAGCTGCCCCATCCAGGAGCTGCCGATGAGCACGCCCCCCCGGTGAAAGCGAACAGCACTTGCAAATCATGCTCATTATGGGCCTTCGAAGGACTTATATGCGGGGGTAATGAATATCCCACCCAGATTCCCAACCGGAGGGTATCCTAGGTTTGTGGATCTGCCCCGGTTAGATCGCACTTAGCGAAGGTTCTGCTTTTGCTAGGAAGCGTCGAATCCGCCTGCCGATTCTTACTTTCGATTCGCCAACTCAGCTTTCATTTCAACCAACATGAATTCCCTCCTTCGCCTTTCAGCCCTCACGATGTTGACGACCAGCTTGTGTGCGGCTCAATCAGAGACTTTTAAATTTGTCGCCTCGGACGCCGCCATGTCTGATGCATTTGGCCATGCGGTGGATGCCGACGGCCAGTACGCACTCGTGGGTGCCCGCAATGCCGTTGTCGGCGGTGTCGACATGGGTGCTGTCTATGTCTACGACACCACGAGCGGCGCCGAGCTCTACAAGATCACCCCGGTGGACGGGGGCTCTGGTGATAAATTCGGGTTCAGCCTCGCTGTGGAAAACGGTATCGCCATCATTGGCTCCCCTCACCACGATGTGATGGGGATGAACATGGTGGGCTCGGCCTACGTCTACGATCTGAGCACTGGAATGGAGATTGGTCGCCTAGTTCCATCCACCATGGTCATGATGGGTCACTTTGGGATTAGCGTGGATATTGACGGCAACCAGGCAGCCGTGGGCGCCTTCACCCGGGACCCCCTGGGTACCGATTCAGGAGAGGCCTTCGTCTACGATTGGACGACAAACACTGAACTCTTTGCTCTGACTGCCTCAGACGGCGTGGCGGGTGACAATCTGGGCTGGACCATCGCCATCGACTCGGGCAAGGTGCTCGTGGGTGCCGACCTCGCTGACGCAGCCGGACCTGATTCAGGGGCCGCCTATATTTTTGATGCCAACACAGGTGCCGAGCTCCACAAGCTCACCTCCACTGACCTCGCCGGCGGGGATCGCTTCGGGTGGAAACTGGACCTAGAGAACGACACGGCCCTCGTCAGTGCCCACAAGCACGACATTATCGGCTATCTTGATGCGGGTGCTGTGTACACGTTTGATGCATCCACAGGAATGCAATTGAACAAGTTCACTGCGACGGTCAAGTCTGCGAACGATGAGTTCGGTTATTGTGTGGATCTCGACGGTTCCCACATTGTGGCCAGTGCGCCCTACAACGACACCGCTACAATCAATGCGGGTGCCGTGTATGTACTTGATGTGGCCACAGGCAATGAGGAATTCAAGCTGATGGCCTCGGATGCCTCCATGAGTGACCTCTATGGGTCTAGTGTGCGCCTCGACGGGGACACGCTTCTGGTGGGGTCAGTCTACGACGATGATGGCGCTCTCAATGCTGGTGCGGCTTACCAGATCGACCTTGCCGGTGGTGTCTCCAAGTTCTGCACGGTCGCTGACGGCAGTGTGAACAACACAAGCATGCTGGAGGCGTCGGGCTACGACCTGTCCATGCCGATCACTCTGACCATGACCGGCGCTCCTGCGGGCCAGTTCACTTACTTGTTGATTGGCTCGGGAATGGGCGTGGTCACTGATCCCGCTGGCGCTCTGGGCGACCTGTGCCTTGTGGGTGGTACCTTGAGCCGCTACAGCAAGGACCTCGGTGCCATCGGCGCCGGCGGGACCTTCAGTACGGATATCTCCAACTCCGTGACCGGTGGTCCTGGCTTCGGAATTCCTAGCTCGGGCGGTGCGTCGATCATGGCAGGCGAAACCTGGAACTTCCAATACTGGCACCGCAACTCCGGCGGAGCCCTTTCGGGATTCAGTGAAGCCGTCTCCGTGACCTTCAAGTAGAAGGGTGCTCGCCAATCGGCGAGATGCCCATAGGGAATCGCCCCCCTCCCCGCACACGCTGCGATGGAGGGGGGCGATTCTCAATTTGAGGGCAGCGAGCGGGATGACGCGCCTCACTTTGGGAAGAACTGCACTGAGGGGTCTGGAGGAGAGCAGCACAAATAGAATTGTGCGGTCCGTTCTAGGAGGGGCTTTGTCTCACTTGAGGCTCGGCTCAACAGCCTCCCTGGCATCCCCGCTAGAACTGCCTTGCCCCCGGCCCGTCGAGAATTCTAGCCCATGCAGTTCCTTCCGTTCCCCACCATCCAATTGACCCTCGCTTTGGGTATCACCTGCTCAAGTGCCTTGGCTCAGACTCAATCCTCAAAACTCGTCGCTTCTGGCGCTCAACCTGCAGAGGCGTTCGGTTATGCCGTGGAACTCGACGGTCCTCTCACCGTGGTGGGTGCGCGCAATGCGATTGTCAATGGCATTCAGACAGGCGCGGTCTATGTCTTCGATTCGGCCACGGGTCAAGAACTCTATGAGCTGGCCCCAAGCGACGGGGCGGCTGGGGATATGTTTGGATTCAGCCTCGCCCTAGAAAACGGAATCTTGCTTGTGGGTGCCCCTCATCATGCTGTGGACGGTGTTCCTGATAACGGACTGGCATACCTGTTCGACGTAAGTACGGGCCTGGAAATTGGCCGGCTGCAACCGGGGACCTTAGAATCAGGCGGCCGTTTTGGAGCGAGTGTAGACCTCGACGGCTACTTTGCGGCAGTCAGCGCCTATGGTCGGGACACGGCCGTCGTCGATGCGGGCGAGGCGTTCATTTTTCATTGGGGTATGATGATCCAGATTCACAGCCTCGTGGCGGATGATGCGAACAAGTCGGATTCTTTGGGATGGAGTGTGGCGATTGAGGATAACAAGGTTCTCGTTGGGGCTCCCCTAGATCGAACAAGTGGCGTGAGGATGGGCGCAACCTACATCTTTGATGGTGTCACGGGACTGCAGGTTCATAAGCTCACACCGAATGACGGGGGTTCAAACGACCGCTTTGGTTGGCGTGTTGCATTGGACAATGGAGTGGCAGCCGTGGGCGCCCACATGCACGATGGCGGGGGAATCGTGGATTCAGGGGCGGTCTATCTTTTCGACGTGGCTGCGGGAAACGAGACGGCCAAGCACCTCTCCCCCGAGCCGGGCTCCTATGACGCCTTTGGGTTCAGCCTGGACCTAGAAGGCAATCGCCTTGTGGTGGGTGCGCCGTATCAGAACTCGAGCCAGAACGACACGGGTGCGGTCTATGTGCTCAATCGCTTGTCGGGACAGCAGGAATTCAAAGTGCAAGCATCGGACAAGGAACAGGGGGACCTGTTCGGCAATCACGTCTCATTGGATGGTGACACCCTCTTGGTTGGGGCTGTTCAAGAGGACGACGGAGGCGTGGATGCAGGTGCGGCCTACTTGATCGACCTAGGCTCGTGTTCGATTCAATATTGCCAGGCGTCTGGATCAAGCCCGAACAACACGGCGACTCTGAGTGCTTCGGGGTGCGATCTATCGGTTCCCATCACCCTTGACCTAGGCGGTGGGCCGGTCGGACAGTTCACCTATCTGCTGGTGGGTTCGGGAGCCGGCATCGTTACCAATCCAGCCGGTGCCCTTGGAGACCTGTGTCTCGTAGGGGGGACCCTGAAGCGTTACACCAAGGACCTCGGCGCGATTACTGGTGCTGGGGGTTACAGCACCGACATCTCTAACTCCCTCTCGGGGGGACCGGGATTCGGGATTCCCAATTCGGGTGGTGCGGTGATCAATTCTGGCGAGACATGGAACTTTCAGTATTGGCATCGCAATCCGGGTGGTGCTGCTTCGGGTTTCAGTGAAGCACTGTCGGTCACTTTTCGCTGAACCGCACTGCGATTAGCGATCTAGCACCTGCGCCACTAGGGCCAGTTCGCGGTACTCGCTCAAGCGCCTGCGTTCACGCAGGCTGCTCATCAGATTGTGAATATGCCGTCTGAACATGTCCGTGTCCGAAGCCTCGCGCATGTACTCGTCGGAATAGGGCAGTTCGTGGGCGGCTAGATATCCAGCGCAGTGGGCCTTGCTGAGTAACTTGCCCCCATGAAACGGGTCGACAATATACCGACGACCTCCCTCGGTGATGCTGAGAAGCACGTGCCCTGGTAGCGGTAGCAGCCCGGAGCGCATGCCTGCACGTCGGGCGACCGCTGAGTAGATGGCGCACAGGGTCAGGGGCATTCCTTGGCGGCAGTTGAGAGCGCCCGAGAGGTAGATATTTGAAGGGTGGTGGAAATCCCGCTCACTTCCGGCGAACCCGATCTCTGCGCTCAGGTATTGCACGAGGGCGGCGACGCGTTTCGATCCGGCAGGCAACTGGGCCACGCGGTTCGCGAGCTCGGTCCCGAACAGGTCCAACAGTTTGCGGTGGGGCCGGGTGTCTGCCTGGGGGGTTGCATGCCCCTCTAGTAGGAAGAGCGCAGTCTCCAAGTCGTGGTGTCCGCGAGCGGCGTACCGCAGGAGGCGGCGCACTTGCAGGGACCGAGACCGCCGCAGCAGAAATTGACGGGCGCGAGCACTTTGCCTTGCGGGCCCACACTGCGCTGCCCTATGGAGGGCCGGTAGGGCGCTCCTGTCCAGTCTCTTCAGTTCATCGCGAACCTGACGCTGCACCACGGCGCTGTCATCTTGGAGCAGGTCGATCAGCCGGCGCAGGTGCTCCCTTTGGGCCGCCTGAGTCTGGGCTCGGCCATGGGCGAATGTGTTCGGAATAGGGGGGTGGGGAGTTGGGGCCATGGGTGCCCCCTTATTATGCCATTGCGCCCTCGATCAGGAGTGCGGATTCGCGCAGGTCACAGGGCTACACGCTCGGGGGTGATGGCGATGGACCAGGGAGAATGCCCCAGGATGCGGGCCTGTCCACCGCCACCCTTTCATCGGAGTAGGGCGGCTCCTCGCCCCTCAGTCTGCATGTTATCTGCGCCTTTGTACCCCCCTCTAGAAGCGCCCTGGGTGCCTTGATAGCGGGCCTTCACGACACTATCCTAGTTGGCCCAAAACCACGGTTGGGCCCTGGCCCAACGTGTGGGTTGGCCCCCTCACTGGGCCGCCCCCCACCCCCGGAATTGGGCTCCATCCCAGCGCGGGTGGTGCGGCCAGTCGGGGTGCCCAGGGCACCCCACGAGAATTGCGTCCGTTCGACACCATGCCAAGCACTGCCACACACAAGCTCCGCGGAATCCTAGATCCCGTGGTGATTACCCATGCCCTGCGCACTCCGATTGGGCGCTACCTTGGGTCCTTTGCGGACCTGTCGGCGGCAGACTTGGGTGCTTCGGTCGTGGGTGATCTGCTGGCTCGTAGCGGAATCGAGCCGGACCTGGTGGGCGAGGTGTTTATCGGGAACGGGCGTCAGGCGGGCGGCGGACCCAACGTAGCACGCCAGATTGCTGTGCGCGCGGGAATCCCAGTGGCCACCACTGCGACCACGGTCAACATGGCCTGTGGCAGCGGACTCAAGTCGATTCAGTTTGCTGTGGATTCGATTCAGCTCGGGCGCTGCGATGTTGCGGTCGCCGGCGGGGTGGAGAGTATGAGCGGACTCCCGTTCTTCCTACCGAAGATGCGAACCGGTTATCGCTTGGGTCACGCCAAGGTCGTGGATGCCATGTACCAGGATGGCTTTCATTGCCCCATTTCCAACATGCTCATGGGAGCAACGGCGGAGAAACTGGCGGGCCAATACTCAATTACCCGGGAAGAGCAGGATCAATTCGCGATGCACTCCCAGGTCAAGGCTGGCGAAGCCGCCAAGGCCGGTCGCTTTGACGCGGAGCTGAGCCCTGTGGAAGTCGTAGGCCGCAAGGAGACGATCACGGTGGCGGCCGATGAGCACATGCGGCCCGACACCGATATGGCCCGTCTTGCCAAGCTCCCTGCGGTCTTCGCCGACGAGGGGACTGTCACCCCAGGCAACGCCTCAGGAATCACCGACGGAGCGGCTGCCTTGCTGCTCATGCGTGCTTCCAGTGCCGAGGAGCTTGGACTTGAACCCCTTGCCTTCGTTGGGGGCATCGCAGCTGGCGGTGTTGAGGCGGACGTGATGGGTCTGGGGCCGGTGCCCGCATTTGCGGGCCTTCAAAGCCTCAATGGCCTGAGCATTGATTGCTACGATCTGATCGAACTGAACGAGGCCTTCGCGGCTCAGGTCATCGCTTGCCAGCGCGAATTGGGTTTCGATGCTGAGCGCCTCAATCCCAACGGCGGGGCCATCGCCCTCGGCCACCCCATTGGTGCTACGGGTGCGCGCATCGTAGTGACACTTCTGCACGAGCTCGCCCGCCGTGACGCCAACCACGGGCTTGCCAGCCTGTGCATCTCGGGGGGCATGGGCCTCGCGGCGGCCTTCCATCGGCAGCCTTTCACCGGTGGGCCCCCACTCTAATCAACGCCTGATCACCCGTTACTCATTCAACACACCCGTACCCCCTCAGTACCCAGTCCTATGGAAATCAAGAAAGTCGGAGTCGTCGGTTGCGGCCTTATGGGCCATGGAATCGTGCAAGTGGCCGCCCAAGGTGGATGTCAGGTCATTGCTTTTGAAATGGATCAGGGTGCGCTCGACAAGGGCATGGGTCGCATTGAGAAAAGTCTAGCGAAGCTCGGTTCCCGCAACGTGGACAAAGGCAAGATGAGCGCCGACGAGGCCGAGGCTTGGGTGTCGAAAACCCGCGCGCTGATCACCCCGAGTACAGACAAGGCTGATCTGGCAGACTGCGACCTCGTTGTCGAAGCCATCGTCGAAAACCTCGATGCCAAGAAAGGGCTGTTTGAGGAACTGGGCGCCTTGTGTAAGCCCGAGACGATCTTCGCCTCAAACACATCTTCGTTCCCGGTGGGCGAGATGGCCGCCGTATCGGGCCGCAAAGACCGCTTTGTGGGCTTGCACTTCTTCAACCCAGTGCAGTTGATGCGCTTGGTCGAAGTCGTTCGAACGGATGACACTGATGCTGGTGTTTACGATGCAGCCCGGGCGTTTGGGATGGCTTGCGGCAAGACTCCGGTCTCCTGCAAGGACACCCCAGGATTCGTTGTGAATCGCTTGTTGGTGCCCTACATGGTGCAGGCCATTGAAATGCTCGATCGTGGAGACGCGAGCAAGGAAGATATTGATGCGGCGATGCAGTTTGGCTGTGGCTACCCCATGGGTCCCCTCACCCTGACGGACTACGTGGGCCTAGACACCACCCTTTTCATCCTGGAGGGTTGGACGGAGCGGTATCCCAATGAGCCAGCCTTCTCAGTGCCCGCCAGCCTGCGCAGCAAGGTGGCCGAGGGTAAGCTGGGCCGCAAGAGTGGCGAGGGCTACTACGTCTGGGAAGGGGATAAGAAGTCGTGATCGATCAAGTCATGCTTTGCCTGGCCCTGCTGGTGAGTCCAGTTGAGGTCCAAGAGCCCGATGCGACCTTGACGTATTCGGTGGACATGCCAGACATGTTCATTGCAGGGGAAGACTACGTAGTGACCGTCAATGTGCAGGCATCTATCGAGGCCGATGCCACCATTCCTTCCTGGGCCCTCACCCCGGCGGCCTTTGGTGTCAGGAAGACTGCACTGGGTGGCCGACGGGCCAAGGGTGAATTGCCCCTCCAGGCGGGCATGAGCCTGTCAATGACTTTGAATTTGGGTCAGGCCCTCGACTCGGGGCTGCGGGAAAGCGGAGCAGGCGCACGCGACGGCTTTACGCTCAAGTACTTGCCGGCCGAAGACCAAAACCAGGCCGTGAGTGTGATGCGCACGGCGTCCGAAGGGCTGGATTTCATGGAAATGCCCCTCGCTGAATTGAAAGGCTATCAAGTGGTCATGCTCACCCAGCATGGGCGCATGCGGGCCGAGCTTTGGTCCGACGTCGCGCCCAATCATGCTCGTAACTTCCTAGACCTTGCCTACTCGGGCTTCTATGACGACAACCAATTCCACCGAGTTGTGCCCGGCTTCATGATTCAGGGTGGCAGTGCCGGCCCCGGCCGTCCTGCCCCGCGTACCATGAAAAATGAGTTCAACAAGCATCGCCATGTGCCCGGCGTACTCTCCATGGCGCGCATGGGAATGGACACCAAGGATGCGAGTGGCAAGACCATCCCTGCTTTTGACTCAGCGACCAGCGAGTTCTTTGTGATGCACGCCGTGTACCCAAGCCTCGACGGCAAATACACAGCCTTCGGCAAGGTCCTCACGGGCCTTGACGTAGTCGAGTCGGTGGTCGACAGCGTCAAGCAGGGCTTCAATCCGCGCGACCCCCGCACCCACAGGCCGCGAGAGCGGCAGCAGATACGACGAATTCTTGTGATCGAGGCCCCAAAGGCCAACACAAACAACTCCGATACCGAAAAGTAAACACACTCCCATGACTCAGACCTCTGCCAATGTGACCGTCAAGATCGAAACCGAAGCCGGCGACATGACTGTCGAGTTCTTCACCGACAAGGCCCCCGGCCACGTGGAGAACTTCGTCAAGCTTGCTCGCGAGGGATTCTATGACGGTACGCGTTTCCACCGCACCATCCCCGGATTCATGATTCAGGGTGGTTGCCCCAACACCAAAGATGGTGGTTCGGGCCCTCCCGGCACCGGCGGCCCTGGTTACCAGATCGATGCGGAATTCAACGATGTCCACCACGAGCGTGGCGTGCTTTCAATGGCGCGCTCTCAGGATCCCAATTCTGCGGGTAGCCAATTCTTCGTCTGTCACGGCGAAGCGGGCTTCCTCGACAATCAGTACACGGCCTTTGGTCGCCTGACGGAGGGTCTTGAGGCGCTTGATGCCATTGTCGGGGCTCCCACCCAACCCGGCGGCGAGGGGTCCACTCCCGTGGCTCCCGTCAAACTGATCTCCATGACTGTGATCGAGAACGACTGAGCGAATAACTCCCTTCGACGATTCCCCCGATTCCCTCCCCTCCAGACTTAGGCATTCCCGTGGACTTCAAGAACCTATTGCTCGACAAAGACGGCCCTGTGGCAAGGGTCACCATCAATCGTCCGGACAAGATGAATGCCCTCAACCACCAGACGCTGGTGGAGCTTGGGGCTGCCCTTGATGATGTGAAGGCGGACGACGCGATTCGTGTGCTGGTAGTGACGGGTAGCGGTGACAAGGCCTTTGTAGCCGGTGCTGATATTGGTGAACTTCTAGAGGTGGCGGGAAAATCGGAGGAGGCAGCCTCATTGGCAGGCTTTGGCCAGTCGGTGTTCCGCAAACTTGACGACCTTGGCAAGCCTTCGGTGGCCATGATCAATGGCTTCGCGCTTGGCGGCGGATCAGAGTTGGCCCTAGCTTGTACCCTGAGAACTGCCTCAACGACTGCTCGCATGGGTTTGCCCGAGGTGAGTCTGGGCATCATTCCGGGCTACGGCGGCAGCCAGCGTTTGGCGCGCATTGCCGGACTCGGCGTGGCCCGGGAGTGGATTCTGACGGGGGATATGGTCGCCGCTGAGGAGGCCCATCGTGTAGGCGTCATCAATCGTCTGTTTGCACCCGAGGAACTCGAAGCGGGTACAGCCAAGCTGGTCAAGTCCATGCTCAACAAGGGACCCTTGGCCCTCGGGTTTGGACTCAGCGCGATTCTAAGGGGCTGGGACATGACCCAAGCAGAGGGCGAGGCTCTCGAAACTGAGTTTTTTGGCAAGGCGTCAGAGACCGAGGACATGGCCGAGGGCATGTCGGCATTCCTAGAGAAACGCAAGGCAGACTTCCAAGGCAAATAGGCTCGGCAGCCCTCCAATCCCCAACATTCATCCTCACCCGTTCAGCAGTCAATTCAAACAGTCAATCATGAGTCAAGAAGTTGTCATCGTCGGTGGAGCCCGGACTCCCATGGCCGAGTATGTGGGCACGCCAGGGTTTGGTGTGTTCAAAGACCTGTCGGCAATCGACCTCAGTGTGCACGCCTCAGTAGCGGCACTTGAGCGAGCCAAGGTTGCACCTGAGACTGTGGACCACGTCGTGATTGGCAACGCCTTGCAGACATCGGTGGATGCGATTTATGGAGCGCGTCACGTTGCCCTCAAGTCAGGTATCCCAGAGCCATCGGGCGCACTCACGGTCAATCGTCTGTGTGGATCTGGGATTCAATCCATCGTCAATGCGGCCCAGATGATTCAACTGGGTGAGGCCGCCACGGTGTTGGCGGGTGGCATGGAGAGTATGAGTCAGGCCCCCTATGTGTTGTACGGTGCCCGCCGTGGTTTCCCCTTCGGGACAGCCCCCGAGATGCAGGACTTGCTCTTTGCCAGTCTTTACGACCCGGTCGCGGATTCCTACATGGCGCAGACGGCCGAGCGTATCGCTAAGCGGTTGGGGATTGATCGCTCCGCTCAAGACGAGTTTGCCTTGCGCAGCCACGAACTTGGGGCGAAGGCTGTCAGCGAGGGACGCTTCGCAGAGGAAATCGCCCCCGTGACTCTCAAGAGCCGGCGCGGGGAGCGCATCATTGATACCGACGATCACATCAAGCCCGATACGACTCTCGAAGGGCTCAGCGGCCTACGGGCGGCCTTTGGCAAAGAGGGCACGGTCACGGCTGGCAATGCCAGTGGCATCGTAGACGGGGCAGCTTCAGTGGTCGTGACCACAGCCGAACGCGCTGCTGCGGATCACCTTGATGTTATGGCCACCATTCGGGGTTGGAGCTACGTGGGCGTGGACCCCAAGGAAATGGGAATCGGTCCAGTCCCGGCCATCCGGTCCGTGTTGAAAAAGGCCAATCTCAAGACTGAGGATGTGGACTACTTTGAAATCAACGAGGCTTTCAGTGCTCAGTACCTGGGCTGCGAGAAGGAACTCGGTCTCGACCGCGAGCGCTGCAATGTCAATGGCGGTGCGATTAGTCTAGGCCACCCCCTCGGTGCCACTGGCACCCGTTTGATCCTTACGCTGGCCTATCAACTGCGTCGCAGCGGGAAGCGATATGGCGTTGCCTCCGCCTGCATTGGAGGCGGGCAAGGCATCGCCATGCTCATCGAGAACACAGCTTCCTGATCGGCGCATGAACCCGTTGATTCATACAGCGGCCGACGGCCGTAGGGTCGTTCGCTTGACCCCAGGCAAGCGTGTCTTGTTCCTGACGAAGGAACTCGACCGGATTGGTGCTCAGTTGCGTGGAGACGCGGACCTCCGCATGCGGGACGTGAACCCCGAGAGCCTGTTGGATGACATCAATACCGATACAATGACCCCAGCGTGGGTCTGCTTCCGCCACCGACCTGAAGACATTGCATTGGATGCCTACGCAGGGCTTCTCGATGAGAACGGCGAGCGGGTTTTCGGGTCTCGTGCATTGCTGGACTCGGACTTTGAGGTGATTGTCTCGGGCCAACGCAAGGGCACCGGGTCCAGTCGGGAGACCGCTCCACAGGCCGAGCGTTGGTCAGGAGTCTATCTGGTCGTAGCTTCGTCATTTGCGCCGATCCACAGGCGAAACAACGTCAACCTCGGCCAATTGATGGGGGACTACGATCAACTCGAACGTCTGCAAGCCGGGGAGGAGATTCCTCTCGAGGAATTCACCTCGCGCCTCGATCCAATCAGTGCCGCGATCGTTGAGCGGGGCAGCCTGTTCTCATTTGCCCTAGACTATGCCCGAGGGGAAGTTTCCGTACCGAAAGTCGATACGCAAGTGCGAGCGATGACCATGGCAGAGAAAGTCATCGCCACCAAGGTTGTGGGACCGGTCGAGGAGCGTCCGGCGGCGGTCAAGCCCGGTGATGTCTGCCTTGTTCAAGTCGATGGTGGCTACAGCCACGAGTTTACGACTGCTCAGGTACACTATTTCCTCGGTCAGGAATACGGCCCGGATTATCAGGTTCGCAACGCCCCAAACTTTGCAGTCTTTGAGGACCACCTTCTCTATGCAGACGGGGTTCCGCGCATGGCCCCTTTTGGGGACTTGATTCAAAACCTGCGCGATGAGCAAAACAGATTCCAAGCCCATACGGGTGTGCGGGATTATTCCGCCAAGAACGGAGTTTCGCCCGGTATCTGCCATCAGGTCGCACGCGAGAACTTTGTCGATCCTGGTGATTTCATCCAGGCGACGGACTCACACACCTGCATGGGGGGAGGCAGTAATGCCTTGACCTACGGTGTCGGTGCTACCGAATACGCGAGTCTAATCTACTCGGGTTTCACGATTGTGAACGTGCCGGAGTCCATTCGCTTTGAACTGGTGGGCGAATTAGGCCCCGGGGTGACGGCCAAGGATCTGATCCTGCACATTCTGGCAAACCACGCGAAGCGAGAAGAGACCCTTGATCGAGTGATGGAGTTTGGCGGACCCGGTCTAGTCTCTCTATCGATGGATGAGCGGGCGACGCTCTGCAATATGGCTACTGAATGCTCTGCTCGCTCAGGCATCTGCGAGGGTGACGATGTGACCGCGGAGTGGATTGCCGCGCGCCGTGAGGGCACCGAACCCGATGCATTCCGAGCTCGCTTTGTGGCGCCCGATGCAGGTGCAGAGTATGCCGGCGGCGTCCATCGCATCGACCTAGGATCGCTCACGGCGATGGTGGCCGAACCCGGTGACCCGACTTATGGATGCAGTATCAATGACCTCCAGAAGGACGTGCCGATTCAGATCGCCTACGGGGGATCCTGCACTGCGGGCAAGGAACATGACATGGATTTCTATGCTCAGGTTCTTAGCGAAGCCCTCGATGCCGGTCGCTCGCTTGCAAAGGGCACACGCATGCTCGTGCAGTTTGGGTCTGAAGATGTGGCTGCCTACGCTGCTCGTAAAGGATACCTGCAGGTGTTTGAACGCGCTGGAGTCGAAATGATCGATCCTGGTTGTGGGGCCTGCATCGGCTGTGGACCGGGGGTTTCGGAAAGCCGCGAACAGGTCTCAATCAGCGCTATCAATCGCAACTTCAATGGACGCAGCGGACCAGGCCGACTGTATCTAGGGTCTCCCCTGACCGTGGCGGCCAGTGCCGTCGAGGGCCGCATTGTGGCCTACACCCCTGGCATGTTCCGTTCTCCTTCACACGTCTAGCGCACCTTAGATTCAGCCAAAACACCATGACTCAACACGACATCGCCATCATTGCGGGAGACGGAATCGGTCCTGAAGTAACAGATCAAGCCATGCGCGTGGTCGATTTGGCTGCTGAGATTCTTGGGTTCAGCCTGCACAAGACCCATTACCCGTTTGGCAGCCAGCACTTCATTGATACGGGTGAGATCTTCCCCGACACAGCTTTTGAAGAGGTGAAGCAGCAGAGTGCGATCTACCTCGGTGCGATTGGTGATCCGCGCATGGAACCGGGCAAGATCGAGTACGGCATCATTGCCAAGTGCCGCTTTGATCTCGACCTGTTTATCAATCTTCGTCCCATCAAGTTGCTGAGCGCCGACTTGTGTCCCCTGAAGGACAAGACTCCCGCGGATGTGGACATGGTCATCATCCGCGAAAACACTGAGGGAGCCTATACGGGCATGCATGGCTTTGCGCACAAGGGGCAATCCCATGAGGTCTCCACTCAGACCATGGTGTACACCCGGGGTGGAGTCGAACGAGCCGTCCGCTATGCCTTCGAAACCGCTCGTGCTCGCAACAAGAACAAGACGGTGACCCTCATCGACAAGGCCAACGCGGTTCGGGCCCACGACCTTTGGACTCGCGTCTTCGCTGAGGTGGCCACCGAGTATCCTGACATCTCTACCGAGCATGCCTACATCGATGCCGCTTGCATGTGGATGGTGAAGAACCCCGAGTGGTTCGATGTGGCTGTTACGCCCAACCTGTTCGGCGATATCATTACCGACCTTGGAGCGATAGTGCAGGGCGGGATGGGTATCGCAGCCTCTGGGAACATTCACCCCGGGCGCGTGAGCCTGTTTGAGCCCATTCACGGTTCGGCTCCCAAGCATGCAGGCAAGGACGTAGCTTCTCCCGTGGCCGCTATCCTGGCTGGAGCAATGATGCTGGGTTATGTGGGCGAAAAGGAGGCCGAGAAGGCCATCGAAACAGCTGTCACAAACCTGCTGCAATCCGGCCAACTCAAGGGTGTTTCCACCGGATTGCACGCAACCGGTGAGGTGGGGGACATGGTCCTCGCTGAACTGCGTTCCTTGACGGTGCGCTCTTAGCCCCTTGGACCTGTTCGGATCCGCTCCTGAAAAGCGCGTTAGCTTGCTGATGGCCTAGCGGCTTTCACTGTCGCTGACATAGCGCCAGGGCTGGCTCAAGAAGACACGCCGAGCTGCCTCATCAGCTAGGCGAATGAGTTGATTCCCCCACATCAACTCGATGCTGCGGGGTCCGAGTGCGGCACCCGTGACGGGGCAGAATCCGGGAGCTTCGTTCAGTTCCTCTAGGGCATGATTCCTGTAGGCTGATTCGAGTGTGCGCACGAACTGCTCGGGGTTGTCTTGGATGGCCTCAACACAATCGGTGCAACAGAGGCGCATGAGTTGCAGGCCCTGCAGATGCTGAACGGTCTCTCGCGGGGGGCCTAATGGATTGCCACTGACGATGCAGCGATCGAGGGGATAGTCCTCAACTTGGGATCGAATGAGCGTTTGTTCGAGGATGTCGTGGTAGGGGCGCAGACTTCGCAAAAACTCGGCCTGGGCACTGGGCGTGGCCAGGAGGAAGATGCGGCCCTCAGATTCTTCCACAAGTAATGTACTTGGGCTGAGGGGCTCCCCGCTCACGATGCAAGTTCGCAGGGGGTAGAAGGGAAGCTGGGCTTGCAGAAGGGCTTCGCGAGACTCTTGCCGGCCGCGATCGTCCTCAAGTGTGCAGATTCCAAATGCGCCAATGGCAAGGACCGTGACGGCGGTGAGGGCGAGGCGGTATGGACCTGAAGGGCGACGAGGCATGGTATCAAGCTATCCGTTTTGGAATCACCGTGTCGAACTACTCATCGGTAGGGGCGCCGGGGGGCCTTGGGGCCACTCTGGAGGGCTTAGGACGGTCAATGGGTTCGAGCGTGCAGCCCGTGGAGGATCTCGTCGAGCTGCTGAGCCGTGCAGACACAATTGTGAGTTTGTGCGAGCTTGTGATTCGATGCGCGAATCTGGTCCGTGCGGTACTCCGCTGGGTCTTGTGCTGCATGTACGAGCCGTTCGATCAATTCTGTATGGCTCGTATAGAGGGCTGCTTTGCTGAGGACCTCAGGGTAGGCCAAACGGTACGGCGCGAGGGCGGAGCAGCCACAGGCGAGGGCCTCTAGTATGGACATGCCATAGAACTCGTGAAGTGCTGTAGAGACTGCGAAGTCGCATTGACCGAGCCAGTGCAGGTAGTCGCTCCTCTCAGGTGCAAACCCCTGTTGGAGGGGCGGGGGAGTGAGGGCGGCGAGCCCGCTCACCCAGTCAGGCGGAGTGGCTTCAAACTGTTGACCGAGGATGACTACGTCAACGCAATAGCCGCGGCCCCGAACCGTACAGACCGCATCGAGGAAGGCACACGGATCCTTGTCGTGCTCCCAACGGTGGTTGAAGGCTAGACGCAGCGGGGACCCTGCTGGTGGGCCTGGGCTCAGCGGGCACGCTTGCGATTCAATGCCAGGGTAGATGACGTGGGCGCGTTCAATTGCTTGGGAGAACGCAGCCTTGGGCGAGGGTTGGGGGAGACGATGGAGCAATAGGGAGGCGGCGGCCGTGAATTCCTCGCGGTGGAATTGAGAGTTGAAGACGATGGCTTGGGCTGCGAGGCACGAAAGGATGTTTGTAAACCCGTGGTGGGCCGAGTGAGTCCGATCAGTTTCGGATTGGGGGTAAGTGAGTTGATTCTCGTGAAAGTAGAGCAGGGCGGGCAGGCTGGCGAGGGATGGTGGCAGGAAGCCGCGCAGACGTGGCAAGTCGAGGTAGTCACTCACCAGAAGTGCGTGGGGCCTTCTCAGTGCTCCAGACTCAATTCCTCGCAAGATGCGCTGGGCCAGCGGATAGGCGGACCCGTCCATGCGCCACTGCCAGTGCCGGGCGGGCAGGCCGACGATTTGCAACGAATGGCGTGAGTGGCGCTCGAAACCCCTCAGGAACTGCTCGTGGCTGCCCCCAAGCCAAGGTTCGATTGCGAGGATGTCGAGGCTGGAATCCATGCTTGCAGGGTAGGGAGTGGGGAAGAGACTGTGCAGGGCGGGGCTGGCACTTTGGTCTTGGATTGACCTGCTCCAGAAGATGGTACCCCTTGTCGGCCGTCAGTCGGTCACCTGTGCTATCCTGCCGGCCTATGCCCTCCGCCCCACTCTTGATTACAGGTGCTGCAGGCTTCATCGGTGCACGGCTTGTGGAAGCCTGCAATGGGGCTGGTGTGCCCATTGTCAGTGTGGACAAGCAGGAGACGTTTGCGGGCAACATGCGCCCCGATCACGCTGGGCTAGAGTTTGGCGAGACTTTTGCCCAGGACGAAGTGCTCTCATACCTGGAACAAGAGCGTCCCGTCCTGCGGGGCATTGTGCATCTCGGAGCCTGCACGGATACGACGGAGCTAGACCTGGGTTTTCTCAAGCGTGTCAATCTTGATTACAGCCGGGCCCTGTGGGAATTCTGCACGGTGACGCAGACCCCCCTCGTCTATGCCAGTTCGGCGGCGACGTACGGAGACGGTCAATTAGGATATGACGATGACGAAGATCGCATGGCGGCATTGGAACCTCTCAATCCCTACGGTCAGTCCAAACTAGACTTCGATCTGTGGGTTTTGGAGCAAGAGCGATTGGGGCTGACGCCTCCCCATTGGGCCGGATTCAAGTTCTTCAATGTGTATGGCTTTGGCGAGGCCCACAAGGGGCGCATGGCGAGCGTAGTCTTGCAGGCGTATCACCAGATCCGAGAGCAAGGCTGTGTGCGCTTGTTCAAGAGCCACCACCCCGACTATTGCGATGGCGGACAGATGCGCGATTTCATCTACGTACAGGATGTAGTTGACGTTCTCCGGTTTGCTCTCGATCACCCAATCGAGCGAGGCATTTACAACCTAGGCACAGGTACGGCGCGAACTTTCTTGGATCTGGTACGGGCGACATTCGCGGCCATGGGGAAGCCGGAGTCGATTGAGTTCATTCCAACGCCCGACGATCTGCGCGAACGGTACCAGTATTTCACAGAGGCGCGCATGGATCGCTTGCGTGAAGCGGGATACAGCACCCCATTCACAACACTGGAAGCAGGGGTTGACCAGTACGTGGCTCGCCTTGACATTCAATCCGGCCAGCGGGACTGAGGGGCACTGATGGGTCGCATGGATCGCTTCAGTGTATTGCGGGATCCGGTCCACGGTGACGTGTACTTGACCCACGAGGAGTTGCGCGTCCTCGATACCCGCGAGTTGCAACGATTGCGTGGAGTCAAGCAACTGGGCACGGCCTATCTGGTCTACCCCGGCGCTTTGCATACACGCTTCGATCACTCCATTGGAACAGTGCACATGGCGCAGAAGATGATTGACTCTATGCGCTTGTCGTTTGACCTCGACCCGGCCGGGAGCCTCAGCGTGAGCGCAGAGGAGGCGCGCGTGATCCGCATGGCAGCCTTGCTCCACGATGTGGCGCACATTCCCCACGGCCACAGTGTTGAGGACCAGGACGGGCTCTTTGAGCGACACGATAAGCCGCATCGCTTCAAGCGCCTGTTCGACTCCAAGCGTGGCCTAGGGCAGGTGCTCCGTGAACTGGGTGTGCATGACGAGGTGTTTAGCATTCTGGTCCCGCCGGGCACCCCTGGGCGGGTGGAGGTGCCGCCGTATTGGCAGCAGATCATCGGTGGAACGATCGGGGCAGATATCCTGGACTACCTTGGGCGCGATGCTTACTTCACCGGTCTGCGACTTGAAGTTGACCCGCGAGTCACGAGCTATTTCAAGATTGACCGCAAGAGCGGAAACCTCTACATCGACCTAGCGAAGCACGCGCTGCTACGCGAGGACATCCTGAGCGAGATCGTGCGAATGCTAGAGGCGCGCTATTACTTTTCTGAGCGTGTGTACTATCACCACGCCAAGGTCTGCGCCGGTGCCTTGGTGGCGAGGGCGATTGAACACCTCGTCGCCAATGGGGCTTTGAGTGAGTCGGACCTGCAAGATCAAACGGATGCCTCCGTGCTCGACGTCTTGGATCGGGCTGCGGGTGAACTGCGGGCCGATTTGCAAACTCAGGTTCTTGACCTTACCGACCGATTGCGAACTCGCCGATTGTATAAGCGTGCCTGTGTGTTTCCTCGATATGGCAACGAGGATGTGCAAGCAGAACTTCTCGAGAGATTCTTCTCCCCGGGCGCACGCGAGGCACGCCAGGACATGGAGGATCGCATCACGGAACTAGTCCGTTTTGCAACGGGCCAAGAGGTCAAGGTTATTGTGTACTGCCCCGCACGCAGCATGCAGCTCAAGGAGGCGCGCATCCATGTGCGTTGGCCGGGTGTGGAGGGAGTGCGACCCCTCTCGGAGTTCACTCACCGTGTTCCTCGGCTGAAGGACTTGGAGGAGTCCTATCAGAATCTGTGGAAGTTCTATGTCTTTACTGACGCTGCGGAGCCGGGACTCTTGGCGAAGGTGCAGGAGGTTGCCAGGGGCGAGTTTGAGCGTGCGCAAGATGGTTACGAGGCCATCAAGGGACACTAGGAGACCACTCGGCTAGCCGACACTCCGGAGGGGCCAACTCGCTCCAACCGTGAAAAGAACTAGGACCGCCGAAGCGATCAAGCAAGCTTGCAGGCCAGGGGTACCTTGACCTGCAGCTTGATAGGCCCAGCCAGAAAGGACGGTGCCGCACAATCGCCCCAGTGCGTTGGCTGCATAATAGGACCCCACGGTGAGGGAGACGGTTTCAGTGCTCGAGTAGTGCACGATTAGGTAGGAGTGGATCGCGCTGCAGGAGGCAAATAGGGCTGCAAAGGCGCTGAGACTGACGATGAGGCTGGGGAGTACGGCTGCATCGAACTGTAATGCAGCGAGCAGTCCTGTGATCGGGAGGAGCAGTGAAGCGGACCATTTGATCAAGCTTCGCCCCTCGGGGGCTCGGCTGCGCAGGGGGCCTAGTCTCGCTCCCCCCACCCAGTGGGGAGCGCTGGCCTGGATGAATCCGTAGCCGATGACCCAGAAAGCAAGGAATGCGCCTATGGCAGTGTGACTCCATCCCAATTCGCTTGCGAGGAAAACGGGCAGGGCGACGGTGAACCATGCATCGCGTGAACCAAAGAGGAAAACTCGCGCACTGCTCAGCCAGTTGATGCGTGGGTGATTGGACAATAGATGACGCAGAGATACCTTGGACTCTCCTTTGTGGCGGGCTGCCGGAAGACCGAGGGCTGCGATCAGCCACGCGAGCACGATTGATGCGCCCATCAACGCACAGGCCTGCTGGAAGCCGACGACTACAAGCAGCCAACCGCCTAGGAAAAACCCGACTCCCTTGAGGGCGTTCTTGGAACCTGTGAGGATGGCGACCCATCGCATGAGTTGGCTCGATTCTTGTTTGGGAACGACGAGGCGTACGAAACTCTTGGCACTCATCTTGGTGAGGTCCTTGGCCACGCCACTTGCCACTTGAGCGGCCAACAAGATGGGCAAGGTGAGGGTGGGGGCGGCACAAGCCAAGGACGCAAGTACGAGGGCCTGCAGGCCCATGCCTGCGAGCAGTGTTGCCCTCAGGCCGGTGTGCGCGCCAATCCACCCGCCGACGAGATTGGTAAGGATTCCGGCCAGTTCGTAGGAGACAAAGACCGTCGCAAGGGCGAAGGGGGAGAATCCCCTCTCGTGCAATTCGAGCAGCACGAGCATACGTAGGGCACCGTCGGTCAGGGTGAAAACCCAATAGGCAGCCGTGACAAGCAGGTAGTGCCCCAGTTGGGGAGCAGGTTTAGCGGCGCTGAGTTTCAACCGCGTACCTTGTGTGTTTGGGTTGCCGGGCAGGGATGAGTGGGGTTCGACCATGCAGGCTGTGGCCTTCGCGAGTAAAGCAGGGTGAGGTGTGAGTCGGTCGCAGCCCTCAAGGCAGGATTGTGATTGGGGCTCTGCATCGGGCCAGTGTAGCTCTCCAGGGATGGAAACTGCGGGGACCTGTCACGGCCATGCGCCGGGGTGCGTCAATGGGGCTGGGCGGTTCACCGTGTAGATCCCGAGGGGCTCGGGGGAGTCCTTGGGTGGGGGGGTGAACCGACCCACCTTGCAGCTCTTGGGGGGGCCGCTCCCACTCTCGGCACCGCAGGCTAGACCCTGTTCCCTGATGTGGGCCGTGGTCCAGACTCCATTCGCTTGGCTAGGAACGACTCGAGCCGCACGAGGGCGCGTTCGATGTCGGTGCTCGAGAGGGCGGTAGAGAGTCGTATGTGATCGCTCATCCCGAACGCCTCGCCTGGGACGATGGCTAGGGCCTGTTCTTCAAGGAGGTCTGCACAGAACCCGGCGGCCCCGCGCTCGTCTAAGTGATCGAGGATGGAGGGGAAAGCGTAGAACGCACCCCGCGGAAGGGGCGTTTCCAGACCCATGTCCCGTAGCCCGTTCACCATGATTTGTCGACGCTCATCAAAAGCGAGCACCATTTGACCCACTTCTGGGGGCTCGACCTCAAGGGCTGCCCGCAGGGCCTCCTGAGAGATGGCATTGGGTGAGCCCGACAACTGGCTTTGAATTCGAGCGATGGATGCAACAATCTCCTCGGGCCCGAACAGGTAGCCGATGCGATAGCCAGTCATGGCATAGGCCTTGCTCGCTCCATCCACCACCAAGGTGCGGGCACGCAGGGAGTCAGAGAGAGTTGCTGGGCTTACGTGACGCGTGTCTCCGAACACGATGCGACCGTAGATTTCATCCGAGAGGATCCACAGATCGTGGGCCTCGGCGAGTTCTCCTAACTGGCGCAGCTCCCCAACGGTCCAGACATAACCCGAAGGGTTGCAGGGCGAGTTGAGCAGGATCGCCCGGGTCTTTTTGTGGCAGGTCGCGGCGAGGGCGTCGAAGTTGGGACCCATATCGGCGCGCGGCCCCACGTGTCGTGGCACGCCACCTGCAAACTCAATCTGAGCGTCGTAGCTAGACCAGGCCGGCAGGGGGAGTAAAACCTCATCGCCGGGGTTGAGCAGGGCAAGGAATGCATGGGAGAGGGCGTGCTTACCGCTGTGGGTGATGACGACCTCTTGGGGCGACACTTCGATGGCTCGGGTGCGGGCCAATTGGGCCGCCGCGGCTTCCCGGAGGGCGGGCCGCCCAGCAGGAGGGGTGTAGCGCACGTTGCCGCTGCCTACGGCCTCTAGTGCGGCCCTTTGGACTGCTGCGGGGGCGTCGAAATCGGGTTCCCCGCAGGCCATGTTGATGACGTCGACCCCTTGGGCCTTGAGAGCCTTGGCGCGGGCATCCAGGGCGAGGGTGACGGAGCCCGAGAGGCTGGCGGTGCGCTGGTTGAGCTGCATGGGGACGACCTTACAGCATGCTTTCAGCAGGGTGAATCATCTTGTCAGCCACTGGGCTCATGCCTCCGACCCTCCAAGGTGAGCCCCATGAAAATGGAATGGAGCAAGTGGGCAGGCTCTTGGGAATAACCCCACCGCAGGGCCGTCTAGGGGGTAACTCGGTGAGTCTCGGGGATGTGATGTTGATTTCGCTGTGCAGCTTCTTGCAGAGCGGGCCGGTGGCCACACAATCTGCGGGAGTCGGTAGTCGATTGATCAGGACCCCCGCGCAAACATCTTCAGTTGTCCCCTCCCCTCCGTTCTCCATGTTCTTCAAGCGCCGCTGGTTCAAGATCCTCCTTGTCGTCCTGGGTCTGCTGGCCTTCATAGGCTACTTCGCATTCTCCACCTTTCTCTTTCCACCCCACGAAGATGACTGGGAGTTTGACGTTGCAGGCTTGGTGCCCCGCAACGTGGATTTCTTCATGGCCAAAGCAGGCCTCGCGGATGACTTTGCTGATTTCCCCCGTCTGGCGGTGGCCGATCGAGTGGAGTCCAGCGATGCTTGGCGGGAACTCGAATCCTCTCCGGCCTACGATGCTTGGCTAGACGACACAGGCATCGAGGAGTCCCTCGCCCAGTTGCGCGCCTCAGTGGACCAGATTCCATTCGGTGCGTCCCCCGTGGATGTGTTCGGGGGCGTGGACTTGGCTGTGGCTGGAAACTTTCAGGGCACGAGACTCTCTCAAGCCACCTGGGCTGTGTACGGGCGGATGAACTGGATGGGGAAGGCGGCGTTGGGTGCCTTGAACTACCCCGGCTTACTAGGCCTCGACAATGCGGGGTTGAGTGTCGTGGAGGAGGATGGGGTCTTGCATCTCAGTGGTGCGCAGCTCGCCCAGGATCTTTGGGTAGCACGCGTCTTAGACATTGGGGTCGTGGGTAACGATGTGGCTCTTGTCCGTTCAGCGATTGACCTAGAGAGAGCGAGTGGTGAGGGGTCGCTGTACTTGTCTGGAGACTATGGTGACAACATCGAACTCGTTCAAAGCCGCAGTGTGGCCGGCAACGAGGTCGAGATCATGTTGGACGTGGCGGCCTTGCTCAAAACCCTAGGCCACACGGGACCCCTTCCAGATTCATCGTCGGAGCAGTTCTTGACGGCTTTTGGAGGCCGCATTTTTCAGGTCCCGGCCTGCCGCAAGGTCATGGGCGTGATCGGGTTCGACGAGGGCGTGAGCCTCGATTTGCAAGGGAGCTTCTCAACGGAGCAGATCAACCAGACCCAACGGCGTATTTATGGCCGAGATGGGTTCAGTCATGAGGAGGTGCTTCAAAAACACGCCATCATCGCTCCTGAAGATGCTGTCCTCTTCGCCTATCTAGAAGGGCCGATAGCGACACTTCTCGAGGAGATGCTGGCCTGTGCTGAGCCAGCCCTGCGCAGTAACCTTTCCGATGCGTTCCGCTCCACCGGTCGATTCACTGATATTCAGGATGTGGTGCGCCATCTCGGCACTTCACTGCACAATCGGCTGGCGCTCGTATTGCGACCCAATGACTATCAAGTGGAGGAGTCCGTCGACCCACAAACGGGCTTGCGCCAGTACAACGGCCCGCCCAATGACGGCAAACCTGTCTTCGCAGTCGCGCTCATCACTTGGTATTCCAACGAGGCCCAAGTCGTGGCTTTGCGGGACCTCATCGGGAACTCACCTGCTCAATTCGGATTGCAGGGACGGAACGGAGAGTCTGGCTACTATGTCCACAGCATCGGTAGCTATGAGACTCGGGAGTTCTGGTCCCGCTTTGTGCCGGGAACCGGGGTCATTGCGACCATGAACACCCACGACCAGTTCATCATCTCTAACGTGCATGAGATGCTCCGGCAGATCTACAAGACGACTACGCTTGGGGGAAAAGACTATCCGCGCCTGTCAGAGCGCCCCGAGTTTATCGAGCTCTTGAGCGATACAACTCCCAGTGCCAACCTGCTCGTCTGGATGGACCCACAGGGGGCGAGAGAAACGCTCCTCGCACAGGCGCAGGGCTGGGCTCGCGAAAACGCCGGCCTAGGGATCGATTGGGCTCAGCAGCGTAAGCTTGAAGAGGCGAAGCTCTTCCCGCAGCTGTTCCCCGGCAAACGCCGGGGACAACTGACCCGCGACGAGCGGGATCGGCTCAATGCGGCGATCGACCCTATTCTTGCACAACACCGCAAGCAGGTGATTCAAGAGCGCATCCCTCACATTATCCGTGAGAAGGAGCGGCAGGTCGCCTACGCCATGGGCTGCTCGGCCTTCCTCGCTGCGCTGAGGCTCGAGCCACGCTCTTTCAGCCTCTCGGTGCGAGCAGTGACTCCTCTGGACTAGACCGGGCCCCTTCAAGGCTCCTTCACGGACCCTTCACGGAACTGGGAGCGGTTCTTGCCGGCTGGTCGGCGCGAGAACAGGAGAGATGGTGCCCGGGACTGGAATTGAACCAGCACCCGTTTGCACGGACCAGATCCTTAGTCTGGCGCGTCTACCAATTCCGCCACCCGGGCACCCAATGGTCTCGTGTTCGGGGGAGAGCATAGCAATCTGCGCCCGGGCATCAAGTGGACGGCCGGCCTTCCCCAGTGCCTGAACGGAGGCCTGGGAGGACCAGGACTCGGGTGGCTCAGATCTGTCCCGCACGGCTCTCCTTTCACAGATCGGCGTTGCCAGAGGGGCTGAGATGACCGATTATGGTCAGCGCCAGGGGCCTCCTTGGTGTCAGTCCATTCACATCTCCCTCCAACCCAAGATCCACAGTTCCATGGCCACATTGAGCGGCAACGCGCTAATTGGACAGTCCGGCGGCCCCACGGCCGTCATCAATCAAAGCCTCGTTGGGCTTATCGAAGAATGCATGGCGAGTGATGCCATCGGCGAGGTCTACGGTGCCTTGAATGGAATCCAAGGAGTGCTCGATGAGCGGCTTGTGAATCTAGGCCTTGAGGGGCCGGCTGTTCTCGAACAGGTGGCAAAGACTCCGTGCGCGGCACTGGGTTCCGTGCGGCGTAAGCCGACTTTGGAGGACTGTGAGAGCATTCTTAAAGTGTTGCGTGCTCACGACATTCGGTACTTCTTCTATATCGGTGGCAATGACTCGGCAGAGACTGCGCATCTTCTGAATCAGGTGGCTACAGAATCGTCCTATGAGGTGCGCTTGTTCCACGTGCCAAAGACCATCGATAATGACCTGCGCGAGACGGACCATTGTCCAGGTTACGGTTCAGCGGCGAAGTTTGTGGCCCAAGCCATTGCAGGTGACAACGAGGACAACCGCAGTCTGAACGGTGTGAAAATCGACGTGATCATGGGTCGCAATGCGGGCTGGCTGACTGCGGCCTCTGCTCTCGCCCGGGGAGGTGAAGGGGATGGACCGCATCTGATCTACTTGCCCGAAACGGATTTTGTGTGGGATGAGTTCTTGAGCAGCGTCGAGAACACCATGAGCACGCAGGGGCGTTGCGTGGTTGCGGTGTCGGAGGGTATTCACAATGCGGCGGGTGAGCTCATCGCTAGCGGTGGGGAAAAGGACGAGTTTGGGAACACGCAGCTTTCCGGAAGCGGCGCCCTTGGGGATATCCTGGCGGGTCGCGTGCGTTCTGCATTAGGTAAGGACGCGCGAGTTCGTGCGGATACCTTTGGGTACCTGCAGCGTTCATACTTTGGATGCGTCTCCGCCCAGGATGCGATTGAGGCCCGCGAGGTTGGCCGCAGTGCCGTTCGGGTTGCCGTTTCGGGCGATCGTCCCCACGGCTCGGCTATCATCGGACGCGGAGAAGAGGGCGGCGTGTACAAGCCGCTGTATCAGTGTGTGGATCTCGAGAAGGTCGCGCGCCACACCAAGGACCTTCCCGAGGAGTTCTTGCAAGGCAGCCACGATGTGAGTGAGGCCTTTCTTGACTATGTACGCCCCTTGGTGGGGGAGTTACCCATCGCGGGGCGCTTGGCCTGTTATCCTGTTCCCCACAAACTCTAGACCCGCTTGCAGGGCAGAGAAACGTACCGAGAGCCCCTCGTCAGTGAGTTATGCATGTGGCTGCGTTTACGCACTCGAGGTGGGTGCCTATGATTCTCCGCCCCCTCACCGCTGCCCCACCATTCCATGAGCGAAGTTCAGGTAGAAATCGCAGACCCGGCCCCTCAGGCCGAGAGTTCTGAGCAAAAGCCCTATGGCAATCTGTGGGTTCCACTTGTTGTGGTGCCCGCCGCAATTGTCATTGTCATCGTGATTGTGTTTGCCCTGTTCGGTTCCATGACAGGTGAGGAAAAGAGCCTGGCCGCCAACCTTGAGACCGTGATGACAGGCGGGAAGAATGAGCGCGATCAGGCCCTTTTTGGACTCATGCGACAGGTCTCTGAAAACCAGCGGGCGCTGAATGCGGGTGAGAAGGCTCCCTGGCCCATGGCTTCGGACTTCCCTGCCAAGGTGAGAGCGGCAGCCGGCGCAGTGGACGAGGGCGACCACGAGGTCTATCTGGCCCTCGGCTTGCTCTTGGCCGGGATGGACCCCAGCGGCGTGGATATGTTGATTGAGATGTTGGCCTTGGGGGAGACCGAGGATCCCGGTGGAGCCCTCCGGTTCAAGGCGATTCACAATCTGGGTCTCGTTGGGGATCAACGGGCTACCCAGCCCGTGGTGGGCTTCCTTGACTCCCCGGATGTGGGATTGAGGGTGGTGGCTGCCGGTGCTCTGGCCAATCTTGCGGGTCCAGAGGCGCGGCTAGCTCTCAAGGGGGCGCTCGGGGACGAGTCCCTAGACGTACGCGGCACCGCTGCGATGGCGCTGACCCTGTTTACCCCTCCTGACGAGGCTGCAAGGGCTGTTTTGCTCGATTTGACCGGTATTGGCATCTACGAAGCAGTGCGTAGGGACCATCCAGGCAAGTATACCCGTGCTCAGGACGTCTCCCGCTTCCGCATCCAGGCTCTGGGGGGACTGGCACGCCTCGGTGGGGATCAGGATTGGGCCCATATTGCGTCCCTTCAGGGCGACTCTGATCCCAATGTGGTCGATGCCGCGATGAGCCTTCTGGCTGACCGGGACCCACAATGACCCAGGCCTAGTGTGAGAGGTCGGCCCTAGCCCTTGCGCTAGGCCTCCTGCTTGGCCATTCTCTTGCCCCCGAGTTGATTGGGAGCCCCGCTGGGGCGACTGTTCATCGGGCCCAAAAACTCACTTTGGAATCGCGGGGAGACCTCTCATCATCCATCGATTCCAGAGCTATCTCCTCACCTCGTGCCGGGTGAGTGCGCCCATTGGCGTGCCCATCTAGTGCACAAGGCGTAATCCTAGGCTGTTTCGTCCGCGCGAGGATGTTGTGACCGACTCGACCGAAGACAAGACTCAAGACAAGACCCAAGGCAAGTCTGGCGACGCTACTGGCGGCGTGGCTCCACTCGTTCGATCTCCCCTACGTGGTGAGCCATCTCGGCGCGGTGTGCTGTTGGCTGCGTGGGCTGCTCTTACCACAGGCACGCTGGCCATGCTCGGAGCATGGGGACGATTCTTATTCCCCAATGTGATCTACGAGCCGCCCCAAGAATTCAAGGCGGGCTTCCCCAACGAGTACGCCGTGGATGCAGTGGATACACGATTCAAGGCGAGCCACGGTGTCTGGATCGTCCGCGAGACGAAAGGATTCTATGTCCTTTCCACGGTATGCACACACTTGGGTTGTACGCCCAACTGGTTGTCCGCTGAGGAAAAATTCAAGTGCCCTTGTCACGGGTCTGGATTCGTCAAGACAGGTGTCAATGTCGAGGGACCTGCGCCGAGACCCCTCGAGCGTTTCAAGGTTACTCTGGCTCCCGATGGCCAGTTGTTGATTGACAAGAACAAGAAATTCCAGGAAGAGAAGGGGCAATGGATCATGCCCGAAGCCTTCCTCTCCTATTTGGGCTAGCCGCCCGCACTCTTCTACCCATGGCCCTTCGGCCGTTCTCCCCCCTGGCCCAACCGAAGGGCCTCACTGCTGCCTAGCCCACCGATGGACAAGCTATTCCGCTATATCGCCAGCACCCAGATCTGGCGCTCCATCTTCCGCCACGGATACCCCAACACTCCCAGGAATCGTACCCTTGCGGTCCTTTCCAACGTAGTCTTGCACCTGCACCCAGTGAAGGTGCGTCGGAGTGGTATCAAGCTCTCCTATACTTGGTGCATGGGAGGGTTGACCTTCTTCCTATTCTTGGTGGAAACCATCACCGGCCTGTTGCTGATGTTCTACTACAGGCCTACGGCTGAGTTGGCGTATCAGGACATCTTTGCCCTGCGCGAACACGTCCCGATCGGGGTCATGCGAGAAGTCCATCGCTGGTCAGCTCACCTGATGGTGATTTCCGTGTGGCTTCATATGTACCGTGTGTTCCTCACGGGTTCGTACAAGCCCCCGCGCGAATTCAACTGGAATGTGGGCGTGATCCTGCTTGTGATTACACTCCTGCTTTCCTTCACAGGCTACCTCCTTCCTTGGGACCAGTTGGCTGTATGGGCAATCACAGTGGGTACGAACATGGCCCGCGCTACGCCATTTATTGGTCACGAAGGTCCAGGTGCTGCGCTAATTAGCTTTGGCGGACTCAATTTTATCCATGCGGGTGATGACGTGCGCTTCGGGCTGCTTGGCGGCCGGTTTGTGGGCGAAGCAGCCTTGCTTCGATTCTATGTGCTGCATTGTGTCGGCTTTCCGCTCCTGGCCGCAGGCTTGATGGCTCTCCACTTCTGGCGAGTCCGTAAAGACGGCGGCATCTCAGGGCCGCTCTAGTTTTGCCCTCTACGTTCTAGGGATATAAGCAACCTCAAATTATGGGCCAACTGATAAAGGACCTCGCCGACTGGCTGGTGGAACCCACCCGCTACTCCATCCTCACAACGGGCTTGCTGGCCGCTGTGTTGATCTGGCGCAAGCAATTGACCGACCCACGGCTATTTGTGGCGACGATGTTAGGGTGTGTCGCGTTCTTCGTTTTTGCTTGGGGTGACCCCAACTTCAAGGCGATCGTCACCAAGCCGGATAACGTTCCAATCCTGATCCTTCTTGTCACCATCCTCTACTTCACGTGGTTGGCGTTACGCAGAGCCGTTCTGAACGATGAACGCATTGCCCGGGGTGAGCCGACTTTGGAGGGTGAACTCGCCAAGCAGAAGGTGTTCACCTGGCCCGATTTGGTTTACATCGAGTTGATCTGTATCGTGCTGTTTACGGCCGTGCTGATGATCTGGTCCATTGAGATTCAGGCTCCGATTGAAGAGCCTGCGTCCCAAGCACGGACACCCAACCCCTCGAAGGCTCCGTGGTACTTCCTCGGGCTCCAGGAGATGTTGGTGTACTTCGATCCCTGGATTGCAGGTGTGCTGCTACCGAGCTTCATTATTGTTGGGTTGTGTGCGATTCCGTATCTCGACACGAACCCCAAGGGCAACGGCTACTACACCTTCAATGAGCGCCCCTTCGCCATCAGCTTCTTCATGGTGGGCTTTTTGCTTCTATGGGTCTCCCTAGTAATCATGGGGACGTTCCTGCGCGGTCCCAACTGGTCGTTCTTTGGAGTGTTTGAGTATTGGGACCCGCACAAACTCGAACCCATGGTGAGTGTGGACCTCTCGGTCTACTTCTGGGTGAAGATGTTGGGAATGCCACGACCTGAGAATCCTCTAATACGCGAGGCACCAGGCATCGTCCTGATGTTGGGTTATTTCGTGGCCATGCCGCCCCTGTTGGGCAAGACATTCTTCAAGAAGATGGCTGCAGAGTTGGGGCCCATGCGCTTCAACATTCTGATGCACCTGTTCCTCTGGACGGCCCTCGTCCCCATCAAAATGGTCCTGCGCTGGACTTTGAGTCTGAAGTACTTCATTGGAATCCCCGAGTGGTTCTTCAACGTCTAGAGCTTTTCTGTTTGCACAACGACTGAATCATGGCTGATCGCGGCGATACTCATTATCACGTTCCGACCCTGAACCTTTGGTTCTTGTTTTCCAGTGTTCTCTTCTTGGGCACGATGGTCTGGGCCGTCGTGGACGACTGGGACGCTGAGTGGAAGCAATACCAGCGAGATTTCCGAGGCTTGGAATTGGCTAAGTCTAGGGCAGCACGGGCCGCCCTTGAGGCAGATGGTTCTGTGGCCCAGCGAGATCAGTTGGCTCGCGCGGTCTACGATGCATCTCAAGCATTGCACGCACAGGGCTCTGTCTTGAGCGAAGCCGAACGCCGGGCCTATGAACTCAAGGAGACTCGCTTCAAGCTTGAAGAGGATTTCAAGAGTGCCAAGTCCTTGCTGAACTGGGAAATCTACGGGGGCGAGAAAGCCGTCCTCGGTGACGGAACTACGGTGCCCGAACTCGAGAAGGAAGCATTGGCCAGCTATCGCGAAGATGTGGCGGCTAGAGAGTTGCTCTTCGAAAAAGCTACGATTGACTGGGAAGCGGCCAAGGCAGAGGTGGCTGACTTGCGAGCCGCCATCGCACAGAGTGAAAAAGCTCTAGGGGCAGGATCGGTAGAGCTCTCACGGGTCGAGGAGCGGATCGAAGCTTTGGCGCCAGGAGATGCTGCCACACAGTTGGCCAACTTCATTCGAGATGATATTCCCGGATTGGAGTTTATCGGTCCAAACCTCAAGGTTCGCAAATACATCTTGGACGGGATTGAATTCGACCTCAATTTCACCAAGAAGACACGCATTGACATGTGTGGGACCTGCCACATGGGAATTGAGTTGGAGGCCTTCAGTGATGCCCCGCAGCCCCACAAGTCCCACCCCAGATTGGATTTGTTCCTGTCGTCCAAGTCCCCCCACCCTGCTAAGGATTTTGGCTGTACTGTTTGCCACCGCGGCGCCGGGGAAGGCCTTTCGTTCCAGCATGTAGATCACCGTCCGAGTAATGCGGATGAAGCGGCCGCCTGGTATGACCAGTATCACTGGCACAAGCAGCACCATTGGGACTATCCCATGCTGCGGGAACAGAACGTGGAGGCCGGTTGTGTGCAGTGCCACCAGACCTCGATGGAGCTGATCGCTGACGAAGCTCCCACGGTTACCGAGGGGTACCGCCTCTTTGAAGAAAAGGGCTGCTATGCCTGCCACAAAGTGGACTGGTTCCCCACAAAGCGCCGCCCAGGGCCTGCTCTAGTCAACCTGGCTGCCAAGCTCACTCCCGAGTTCACGAATGCCTGGATTGCCGCTCCCCGTGATTTCCGTCCTTCCACGGACATGCCTCACTTCTTCAATCTAGAAAACTGGGCAGAGGAAGAGGTGGTCGTCACGAGTGAGTACGGCGAGGGCCGGGAAATCCTGGGCGGTGAATGGAACCGAGCAGCGGTCGCAGCCATTACGACCTTCTTGTACCAACGCCATCCCGAGCAAGCGGTGCCCGCAATGCCTGCTGCGGTCAAGGCTGCTGCTGATGCGGAGCGCGGACGTGAGGTCATGAATACCTCGGGTTGTTTTGCCTGTCACAACACAGCTCCCTACATGGGGGAGACGGATGTAGTACCGGCACTTTCCAACACCCAGACCGATGGCAATCAAATGGGTCCCAACCTTCGCGGTGTTGCGACCAAACTCAGCGCCGATTGGCTCTACCAGTGGATTCTCGACCCCGCGTCCTATTGGCCGCATACTCGAATGCCGAACTTGCGCCTGTCCGAGGCGGACGCCGCAGACATCACGGCCTATGTGTTCGAGGATCCCGACGGGATCTTCACTGATACTCCAGCCGGCTGGGAAGCCGATAGTCAATTCCAAGAGGACTTGGACCCGGAGGTACTGCGAGAGCAGGCCCGCTGGTATTACCAAAAGGACGGCCGCCTGAGCCTTGAGTCCAAGCTCGATGGCGAGTGGAACGATGTGGATGTCTTGGCTGGAAAGATCGGTGAGAAGCTGGTGATGAATTACGGCTGCTTCTCCTGCCACGAGATTGCCGGCATGGAAAGCATGATGCCCATTGGTACTGAGCTCAGTAAATGGGGTTCGAAGACGGTTGATAAGCTCGACTTCGGCCAGCACTACCTCAAGGAGGTGGCCGGTCTTCCCAAACTCGACCATCACTACCGCGAGGATTGGCTCAAGCGCAAGCTGAAGCGCCCCCGTGTGTACGACATCGACAAGGTGAAGTCGCCCAAGGACAGGGCCCGGATGCCCTCGTTCGGATTCTCTGAGGCTGAAGCGGAGTCCGTGGCGACGTTCGTGCTGGGGCTCATCAATGACGATGTTCCTGGTAAGAAGATGGTGCCCACGGCTGAGCAAGGGACCAACGACGCCGGGATGCGTGCCCTGCGCCAGAACAATTGCATGGCCTGTCACGTTGTAGACAACTCCCTTGTGACTTTCCGCGACATGGACGGCAAGGTTGCCACTGTGCGCGGAGTGATTCAGCCCCTGCTTGAGGAGTCCTTGCCACCGAGCATGGATTCCATGGAGGCCTTCGCCTCTGCACGGGAGCTGGCTGAGGCCAATGCCGATGAAGAAGTCGAAGAGGTCATCATCAAGCTCCTCGAAGCCGAGCCGGACTATGGCGGTCCCGGAGAGTTGTACTTTGTGGAAATCGATGACCTGATTGACGTGACACCAGCACGAGGTGGGGCGTTTGTGGATCAGATGGTCGAGTACTACATGTACGGGACTTCCGTGGCTGATGCATCTGGCGACTATGCCCCGTGGACTCACGGTGGCACAGATGACCAAGGTGCTCTACAGGTTGAGGACGTGGACGGCAAGGTCCGCCCCTATTCCAATACCGAATATGACAAGCTGCGTTGGACATTTGCTCCGCCTGTACTTCTCAACGAGGGTCACAAGCTTCAGCCCGATTGGTTCTATTCGTTCCTGATCAACCCGTCGGTCATCCGCAAACAATTGCGAGTCAAGATGCCCACCTTCCGCTTTGATCCGGGAGAGGCGGAGTCCATTGTGGGCTATTTCGGCAACAAAGCCCGCTGGGAATGGAAGGCACGCTACGCACGTACATTGCGCCTGGCGCTTGGCAGGACACAGCTGAGTGGATTGAGCGACGCGGATTCCCACGGCTGGAACATGCCCGCCGATGCATTGGCCTGGCCTATCTTCCCCCTAGCCAACGTCACTGAGGCAGGCCCTGGTCTGCCTGCCGCGGAGATGGCGGCGCGTATGACCGCAACGCCCAAGCTCAAATTGGACTCCGCAACCATCCGGTCGATTGAGGCCGGCTACAAGGCGGACGTCTTGGCGAGCTTTGACAAGCTTTACCAGTGGGGGTCTGAGCAGGGCTTCAGCATGGTGGGCCCACTAAAGCGCGGAACTGAGACACTTGAGCAGCGCACATCGGATTACTTGGATTCACGCCACTCGTTCCTAGCGGTGGGTGAGACGGTGGGGGTTGACGGTGTCAATTGCTACCAGTGTCACCCCAACGGATCGACTTATGTGGACACGCCCATCTCGTGGGCACCCCCGCTTGATGGTGTTCGTACCCGCTTGCGGCCGGATTGGGTGCGTGAGTGGCTCTGGAATCCGCCGGCGACTTACGTTGGAACTGCGATGGCCGTCAACTTTGGCTCGGATGCTCCGCAATACCAAGCTCAGTACCCCGCCTCTACCAATGCACAGCAAATCGAGGCTGTCATGGATTGGGTCTACAATATGGACCGCCGCCAGAGTGACATCCAGGCGAACACGATTTCCGAGCAGGCTGCTAAGATCGATAGCCTCGAAAGCCAACTCCAGAAATAGGTCCCGTTCAGATCGATTGGGCGTGGGCCATAATCAAGCTTGGGAAACCTAGCGCCAAGAGATTTGTCGATAATGAAACGATTTGTGCATTGCCTTTGGGTAACTAGCCTACTGGCCCTCATCCCACTTGCTTCGGCCCAGGACGAGGCCCCCGCTGAGTCCCCCGCTGAGGGTCCAGGTAAGCAAGTGCCTGCCAAGGCAAACGTCGTGGAAGGGCACATTCGCTATGACGGCGAGAAGCCGAAGGTGAAGCCGCTCACCGTGGCGGCCGCCCAAGCCAAGGGCTGCTGCTCCGAGGGGGAACAGGTCGATGATGCGGATCGCTCGCTTCTCGTGGGGGACAAGTTGGGTTTGGCCAATGTGGTCGTTTCCCTGACAGTGCCGGAAGTTGATGTGAAGGTGTCTAAAGACCCTGTTGTGTACGATCAGACCGGATGTCGGTTTGAGCCGCATGTAATGGTCGTGCCCGCTGGGAGTAAGGTCCGTTTCACGAATTCGGACTCGTGCGTTCACAATGTCCACCTGTACTGTTTCAAGAACACCGGCTTCAATCGGGCTGTTCCGAGTGGTAAGCATGCAGACTTAGTGCTGCCACGCGCAGAATCGGTCAAGGTGACTTGTGACATTCACCCCTGGATGTCGGGCTATGTGGTGGTGACGGAAGCAACGCACTGGGCGATCACCGGGCCAGATGGCAGCTTCAGTTTGAAGGGCGTTCCGGCGGGGACCTATGAACTCACCCTCTGGCATGAGAAGCTCGGTAAGGGAAAGAGCCAAGTTACTGTGGCAGAGGATGGCACCTGCGATGCGGTGGAATTGAAAATGGCCCCCAAGAAGCCTCGTAGGCGGCGACGCTAGAGAGCACAAGTCGCTGCTAGTGAGCGGCTGCCGTCCCCGAGGGGAGCGCCGCCTGACAACCCCTTCCCGCAAGGGCCGGTTCCCCATTAGCCGGTGCTGGTGGGCCCTGTGTCCCGGTGGCGGTGGGTGAATCCGTGGTTTGCAGCGACTTCGGAGGGGTCCAAGGAGCCCAAAAGCGGGAATCAAGGCACTTTAGACCCGATCGGGGCGTGTCTCCTTTAGGGAATGCATGATCCTGACGATCCTCTTACCCAAAAGGAGATGGGTCCCGATAGAGTACCCGGTGCCCATCTGGGCGACCTAGTGATCTTAGCCAGTTAGCTGCTCACGGCTCTGGCTATCAGCCCATTTCGATTCATTACGATTTCAACAAGCACTCCGTCCACAATCATGTTTTTCAGTCAACTCTTCCTCTCTAGCCTGGCTCTTTGCACACCGGCTCTCGCAATCACTCCCGACGTCACAGAAGGAATCCCCCAGGAAGCTCAGGCACAGGTCCTCGTCCTAGAGGAGCTCCAAGAGGTCGCTGCAGAACGCGGCTACCTGGGCATCCAGTTCGAGCAGGCTGAGGATGGCCTGGTCATCAGTGGAATCATTCCTGGCTCTGGGGCAGCGAAAGCCGGTCTCAAAACAGGTGACAAGGTTCTTAGTGTGGGCGATATCGCTGTCGGTTCTGAGAAGGGTGTGGCCAAGCTAGCTGGCTTGAAAGCAGGCCAAAAAGTCAGGGTTGTCTATGAGCGTGACGGGAAGAAGGCCCGGGCCGGCATCGAGCTTGTGAGCCAGTCGGCATTGAATGGCTCGGAAAATGGTGGGGGCGTTGCACGGATTCGCCGCGTGGTCAAGCGCAGCAGTGAGCACTCATCGCCTCCCATTCAGGTGGAGAAAAACGTTGTCATGAAAGTGGAGTCCGCTCCTCAGGTCATGGTCAAGGTGCTTGAAGTAGAGGGGGATGATGAAGCCAGCCATCACATCCCCGAGCGCGTCCGCAAGATGATGGCCCAGCACCGCAAGGGCGCTGAGGGTGAGCACGAAATCCGTGTTTTCCACGCGGGCCAGGGTGGGAAGCACTGGACGAATCATGACGGTGAGATCACGGTCGACGTGGAGGTGCAGTCATCGGACGATGACCATGGCCGTAGGCGGAGCCGCGGGGCTGGCCGTGAGGGGAATCATGACGATGATCGCGACCGCGAGGGGCGTCGGGGCCATGAAGACGCTGGGAACCAAAAGGGCAAAGAAGGGGCTCGAGGAATTGGCCGAGCGATGATTCGCATCGGATCAGGTGATGGAGAACCGAAGGTGATGGAGTTTGCCTTGGACCTTGACGGGGAAGATCTTGGCCAGATTCCAGCTCACATCCGTGAGATGATCAAAAAGGGTGACCTCGGTGGGCTCGGCATCGATGTAAAGGGAATGATGGCTGAGGGCGATTTCATGAGGGGATTGCACCGAGAGCACTCGAGTGAGAGCGAGAATGGCTCCCGCCGCAGGGGCCCTTCGGGTGGCATTGGCGCATGGATGAGGCGAGCCGGAGGCGAGGGCGAAAGCCCCTGCCCCCTCGGCCTGTTCGGTGGATCCGCGAGCCCTGACTGTGAGACCAAGGCCGACTGCGGCGACCGCAAGGGCTCGGACTGCAAGACCCAGGCCGACTGTGGTGACCGCAGGGGCTCGGACTGCAAGACCAAGGCCGACTGCGGTGACCGCAGGGGCT
>CAYXZD010000001.1:811083-815997 GCA_964469565.1 uncultured Planctomycetaceae bacterium | reverse complement strand
TGGGCACGACCTTGGGGGGATTCTGCTGGGGGGGCTCGGGGTTCAGGACAGCGTGGGTAGCAAGGACGCGGCGCACGGCTTGGGTGGTCGCCCGTGCAGTCATGCTGGCCCCGGTCACGCCCTTGATCTTGCGCTTCAGGGAGAGGTCTGTGTCGAGGCGCTTGCCAATGAACTGGGCGTACCAGCGTGGACTGGGGATGAACTCTAGGGGCTCGGCGAAGGCCAGTAACTCTAGCCGTTGGACCGTGGCGTCGGGGCCGACCACCACCATGAGCACCTGCCCCATGGTGCGCACCTTGGTGACATCAAAGTAGACCGTCCCTCGCTTGGCCGCTTCAGGTGTCTTGGCTCGGTAAGCGTAGACGGTCGAGCGCTCGATCTTTGCACCCGATAACTCGGTCACTTGTTTGCGTTGGGCGGCACTCAGGGCATGCACCGTGCGCTGGACCTCCGCACCCCCAAACACGAGGTGCAGGGCCTCGTCCTTGGTCAAAAAGGTCTTGCCCCCCTCGGCCAGGCCGGGCAGGCTCATGGCCGCTGCGAGTCCGAGGATTCCAAGGGCCTTGGCAGCGGACGTGCCGCAACGGATCATCATCCCTGCGACACGCCCGCTCCTGTGCGGAGGAGTGGAACTAGAACACATATCCTATTTGCAGGGTGGTGACGTCGTCCTTAGCGCCGTCCTGGTAGGCGGCATGGTCTAGCTTGATGACCACCTGATCCATCGGGCGAAAGTGGAGCCCCAGGGTCAATATGGTATCGGCAAAACCGCCGCTGGTGGAGTCGGTATCCACATCCTCATAACGGGCGAATGGGAACAGGGCTTGATCGGGGTGATCAGCCAACACGTCGTAGCCGGCTTCGACGTACCAACCGCCGAGGTCCATATCGCCAGCGGCGCGCTCGTCCACCTGGGCATCGGCCACCAGGGCCCGGCCCCAGAAGGCGCCTGAGCGATACTCAGCATGGGCCTCGACGATCGTAGTCTCCATGTCTCCCATGCCCTGGGTCTGACCCGCTGCGCCTTCGTAAGCCGAGCAGCCCAGGGAAAGGCCGGCGATTCCGGTCCATTGGAGGGAAGCCACCAGGGCGATGTCCTCGGCCAGCGCCTTGGCGCCCTTTTGGCGACCGCCTCGCAGACCCTTCGAACCGCCATAGCCCGAACCGTCCATGCCTGTCATGGCGTACACCTTGTACGCGAGGTCGCCCTGGCTACCCAACAACCCCATCCCGTTTTCACGCCAGGTGCTGGGAATGACGTAGCTCTCGGTGAGTGAACGGGTTGCTGCGAGGTAGGTGCTGGGCTCGTGCATCTCGTTGACCAAACCCATGGGAGTCAGCATCAAGCCCGCGCGCAGGTTGAGTGCGTCGGAGTGCAGGTAGTCGAGGTAGGCGAACTCAACAAAGGTCTCTTCAACGTGTTCCAATTCGATCTCGGTGTTCAAGACCCACTGGTCATTGAATTTGTTGCCGATGTAGAGCACAGCGCGGTGCATGTCGAAGATGTCGTCGGCGGTAGAGTCGAAATTCTGGTAGCGCAGTTCACCATAGCCACCGATCGACAATCCCGAAGTGGCCGCATAGACCTTGGATGCGGCCGGTCCAAGGCCATAGGCACTCGCGCCTAACTCGGGCATGACATCGCTCATGAGCATGTTCTCGAAGTCGAGGGTGAGCGCGTCGAGTTGGGCTTGCAGGCTCTCGACGGTCGGGGCGTCCTGGGCCGCGGCTCCGCTGGAGCAGATGAGGGCCACGACGAGGGCGTGGGTCAAGGTCTTGGGGGGCATGAGTCGATTGGCCACACTCGGCCTGGGGGAAATGGGGCTAGGGGAATAGGAAAGTGGAAAGAAACGGGTGCCTGAACTACTTGCTGGCGGTTGCCGCAGGGCACTCAGAAAACTCAATAGTCAGCTCGGGGGTGCATGAACTTAGGCGCGTGCGCAGTCCGGCGCTTGCGAGGGCAGCCAACTGACCGTCCTGTTCCACGAGGGCCACGACCTCGACACCCGGCTGGGCCGCGCTCCACTCGACCGCAGCCCTGGGCCCCATGACGAACAGGCCAGTGGAGAGGGCATCGGCAGCGAGTCCTGCCTCGGCGAGGACGGTCATGCTCCCGAAATCCGGGGCGGGCAATCCGGTGCGCGGATCGAGGATGTGTCCGATGAAATGACCACTCACCTCCCGCGCCTGCTCGGAGTTGCCGGAGGTTGCTAGGGAGCCCGAGCGGACCTGAATCTCCAGGGCTGGGGTCTGGCGCCTGCGGGGATGGGCAATGGCAAGCGTGGTGTAATTCTCGTGGGGCAGCGCACTCCAAATCAGCCACTGGCCGCCCAGGTCGATCCGCGCAGATTGGGCGTCGCTGGCCTCCAGCGCTCTTTGGGCTGCGTCGAGACCGGCCCCCTTGCCGAAGCCGCCCTCATCGACAATGAGACGGGCGTGCAATCTCGTGGCCTGGTGGCCCACAAGGCGCAGCCCGCCTGGATTGCTAGCTTGCACGGCCCGCATACGTTCCTCGGTAGTGGGGACCCGGCCGCCTGCACGCAAGTCCCAAGCCCGTGTGAGTGGACCCAAGGTGGGGGAAAAGCAACCATTGGTGGCGTCGCTAAAGTTCAACGCGGCGCGGAGTTCATGGGCGAGGGTCGCGGAGATCGGCCTGGCTTGGCCCGCTCCAGCTGCATTCAAGAGCGCCAATTCTCCGGGCTCTCGTCCAGCGTAGGTGCTCAAGCGGTGCTCGCACATCTCAAGGGCCCGCAGGGCTGCTTCACTGGCGGCGAGGGCCTGGGCCCGAGTGGGGGCTTGGACTTCCAAGAGGACCGCGGTACCCATTAGGAATGCTCGGCGCTCGACCCACTCTGTTGGGTGACCTCCGCCGCTGTTTGTGGGGGTCTCCAGAAGGCTTCCTGTGAGGAGTCCCGCGGGGGATCTTGCGGGGGATCCTGCCGCGTTGATATGGCGTTCCGGCGGGATTCCTTGAGCCGACGCACCGATCAAGGTGGTCAGGGCGAGGAGGAGATGGGTGTGATGGTGGGAGGGCATGGAATGGGGTCCGCTGGTCTGGATCCTCCAGATTGGAGGGTACTTTATTGCGACTGAATCTCAAGTGCAACAAGGATCGGTGCTTTTCTTCAATGGGCCAATGGACCGTCTAGGGGCCAAGGGGCGGGGTGAGGGGCCTTAGATCCTCGCAGGGGAGTAACAGAGCCTCGTCGGTGCCCCAGGGGACTGCAGACTAGCCCGTGGTGGGGTAGGCTTGGGGGATGCGAACTCAATGGCTTGCCCGGCTTGGGGCGGTGGTGTTTGGCCTCGTTGTTTGTGCTGGGCCCGCCCTCGCAACCTGGTCGATTGTCGTGGTCAATCGGGTAACGGGTGAGGTCTGCGTGGCCTCGGCCACCTGCATCGGCAACAAGTTTCCCCTCAAGGTTTGGCTGCCCGTGATTGCCGTGGAGAAGGGAGGTGGGGTGGCCCAGTCGGCGGTGGACAGCACGGGGGGCAACCGACTCGTGATTTGGAACGGCTTGCAGGCGGGGCTTGCCCCTGCCCGAATCCTCGATCAGCTGTCCAAGAACGACGGTTGGTTTCAGCAGCGCCAGTATGGAATTGTCGATTTCAATGCATCCCCCATCACGTTTACAGGGAGCCAGGCGGGCAAGGCCTGCTTAGGGGTGGTCGGTGAAGTGGGGGACCTCGTCTACGCGGTCCAAGGCAATGTGCTCGCCGGTGATGAGGTCGTCCTGGAAACAGAGAAGACTCTCCGAGCCGCTGCGGGCGACCTGAGCCAGCGCGTGATGGCCGCAATGGAAACTGCTCGCCTGTGGGGTGGTGATGGCCGCTGTTCTTGCAGTAGCAGCGATCCACCCGGATGCGGTTCACCGCCGCCGAGTTTTACCCACTCGGCTTATACAGCCTTCATCGTGCTGGCGAGGCCGGGGGATGTGGACGGTGTATGTAATCCATCGGTCGGTTGTGCGAGCGGGAACTACTATTTGTCCACGGTGTTCAAGGGCAAGGGTGCCAGTGATCCCGATCCCGTTCAGGAATTGACTCAGCGCTACAATCAGTGGCGCACATCCATGGCGGGCGTGCCGGATCACTATTCCTCAGCCGTTCAGGCCGATCGGGACAGTCTCGTGGCGGATGGGCTTTCAAGTGCGCGAATTAGCGTGAAGCTCGCGGACGTGGACGGCGTACCGCTGACGACTGGGGGACACTCACTGCGTGTGCGTCGTACATCCCCCGGTGGACCTACGGCGCGGCCGGGACCGATCACAGACCATGGAGATGGCACCTACAGTTTTTCCCTGACGGCTACCTCCAAGGCGGGACGATCGGCTTTCCAGATTGAGGTGGATACGAAGGGGCCGCGCTCGATCCTCTTGCGCCCACAACTCGTCATGGAGACCTCACCTCGGACAGATTTGCACTTAGGCGTAAGGCGCCTAAGCGCTTCGGCGGGGGGCATGGCGCCCTTCACGGTGAACCGGGGTTCGGCGGAGGCGGGTCGCACCTACCGCATCCTTGGGGGACACTCCGGCAATCTACCGGGGTTTGATTTTGGGGGTGTGCATGTGCCCCTCAACCGTGACGCCTTCTTCAATTTCACTTGGAGCACAACGGGCAGCGATTCTGCTTTCATGGGATCGGCGGGCGTCCTCGATGGAGTGGGTCGAGCCACGGCGGACCTCGTCGTTCCAGCCGGTGCTTGGTCGGCCCTCGCAGGCCGGCGGTTCGATTTTTGTGCCCTCCTAGGGGCCACGGCCACGACTGGGGTCGCCGTGACCCCGCTCGTGAGCTTTCGGCTAGACCCGTAGGCCGAGGCAATCCAAGTTCGGGGGGGGCTGAGTCAGATGGCCTGCCACTGGCCTGCGCGTTTCGATTCAAGTCCGGGCTGTGCAGCCCATGGGGCCAACTTCCATG
>CAYXZD010000001.1:809585-810983 GCA_964469565.1 uncultured Planctomycetaceae bacterium | reverse complement strand
TCCAAAAGCTGTAAGGGGGTGGGTACTGGGGGTCACTATTGGGGCCGATGGACAAACCCTCCAAACTGAGCGATGCACAGCGCAGGCTGCGACTTGCGCAATGGTTGGATGACCATGGCGGCGTGATCTACCGTGTGATCCGCTCCTTTGAGCGAGGACCGGCGGATCGTGATGACTTGGGCCAGGAGATTGCGTTTGCCTTGTGGGAGTCGATCCCGCGATTTAGAGGGGACTCTTCAGCAGCGACGTGGGTCTACCGCGTTTCCCTCTATACCGCGATGGCCTGGTCGAAGCGCGAACGGCGCCACCGTGATCGGGCTCAGCCACTCTTGCAGTCCCCCACGGCTCCAGGCACGGAGGAGGAATCCGAGGATCCCCAGCTGACGTGGCTCTATGAACAGATAGGGGGGCTGGAGGAGTTAGATCGCTCGTTATTGCTTCTGGTGTTGGAGGGATTGAGTTATGCCGAAATGGCGACTGTCCTTGGAATCACAGAAGAAAACGTTGGGGTCAAACTCCATCGCATCAAGAAGAACCTGGAGCAGCGAGCTCCGAAAGAGGACTTAGCATGATGGACTTTGAACAGATGAAAACCGTGTGGGATGCACAGTCGGAGCGGCGCGTGTTAGGCCTCGAGCCCCAGGTCCTCCAGCCTATGATCGCCAAGCGAAGCCGAGAATGGGCCTGGAGTCTCGCCATGCATGACTTGGCGATCTGCATTGTCTGTATTGTGGGTCCGGGGATTAATGGCCATTTCAGCGGAGAATACGGCTACGAAACGGTGAGCGCCGTCATCAATGTGGGCATCATCCTTTTCATTCTAGGCAAGCGGGTGGAGCGCAAGCGGCGGGAACGGTCCTTTGCTGCGACCCTGCTCGGGGACCTTGATCGCGCAATCTACCGTATCCGATGCCTTGGGTGGTGGATGCGCAATTTCATGTGGTGGTTTGTTGCACCCACGGCAGCTTATACGATGTTTTCGCTTACCCATCATTTCACCTGGAGCGGGTGCATCGCCGGTTTGGTGGGTTACCCGCTGATCGCCCTTTGGGTACCCCTCATGGGCAGGCGTGTGTACGGTCCCGAAGAAGCGAACCTCGAAAGCCTGAGATCAAAACTGATTGACCTAGGGTGAGCGAACCATGGGCCTGCGGCAGGAATGCGTCCCTTCGCTTGATCCGCGATTCGTCAATGTTGCGGGTGTGAACCTTGGGTTGAGAACGGGTTCACCTGCTCGGGACGCTGCGCGATTCCTGGATCCCGATTGGAAGTCGGCACGCCAGCGTGTTCCCCAGGGGGTGGCTTCTGAACTCGGTGCTTTGGAAGCTCTAGGCACCTGGATGCACCGTTAGTAGCTTCTCCGTGTGTACCCTCTGTGTCTGAGTGCTTCGGTCTGAG
>CAYXZD010000001.1:793853-809485 GCA_964469565.1 uncultured Planctomycetaceae bacterium | reverse complement strand
TCTGAGGGCTCGGTCTGAGGGCTCGGTCTGAGGGCTCGGTCTGAGGGCGTGCAGTTCCTCTCAACGAATCGGGGGCGGGCCTAGGCCCGCCCCCGCGAAGAATTCCCTGAGGCTAGGGAGTCCTAGCGAACGCCGCTCGAACCCACGTTGACCTCAACGGTCGCGATGTTCGATCGTCCGCCACGGGCGTCGGCCACCGAATAGGTGAACGTGTCCGTGCGGCCTGAAGCTAGGGGATTGGGGGTATAGGTGGCTACTCCGTCCACCACCGTGACAGTTCCCGCATGGGGATTCCGTTCGATTATTACCGAACTGGGCACGAGTGCATCACCGTCCACGTCAAAGTCGTTGTCAAGGAGGGAGATGCTCACGGGAGTCTCGAACCCCGTTGAGGCCGCGTCGTAGACGGCCGTGGGGATGTTGTTGTTACCGCCTGTGGTTTGGACCTGCACGGTGGCCACGTTGGAGGTCAGCCCACCCGTATCCGACACCGTGTAGTTGAAGGTGTCGGTGGTGTCCGGCCCTGGGTTGGGCGTATAGGTCACGGTTCCGTCACCATTGACCACGACATTCCCCTGTCCGGGGACCCGCACGATGGCAATCGAGCTGGGATCAATGTTGCCTTCGGCGTCGGTGTCATTGGCGATGAGGTCAACGACGACTGCTGTGCCATTTGGGGTTGTCGTGGCGTCATAGGCCGCAAAGGGGGGCGTGTTGGTGGTGTCTGCATCTAGAGTAGAGCAGCCCGTTTGACCCCCGGGGTTTGTCACGCACACATCGGCGCCGTCGACGATGGCTCCTGGGAAGAGGCATAAGATTTGGTTATTGCCGACCGTGAAAGCCACGGTTGCCGGGACCCCGTCGATGGTGACCGTCATCACTGTGGATCCTGCGGCGTAGGTAAAGAAGGTTCCGTCATTGGCCGCATCAATCTGGCAATAGGGCGTACCCGTGGAGTTGTCGACGCTGGCCGTGAAGTTGAGCGCATCGGGCAGGGGGGATGTGTGATCCACGATAGATTTCCCAGCGGAATCCACACCATCGTAAACGCGGCCTGCAATGACTGAAGAGGATTCGGTGCCCCAGAAGTTTTGCGTGGCTGTAATCGTGGGCAGGACGAAAGCCGGCGTGGTTTCTACCTTGATGTCATACATTCCGGCTGGGGCAGAGAGGGTGTTCCCCTTCATGTCGATGCTGTAGTTGCCGGTGACACTGCTTGAGTTGGACCAAATGTCGAAATCAAAAATGACTCCATGTGATGTGTTTCCGGTGATCAGGTTTTCACTGATCGACAAGGATGCAACTGCGCTTCCTCCCATGGCACTCGTGTTTTCCTGAGAGAACGCGGTGACGTCGATGCCCTCATCGAAATGACCCGTGATAGAGTTGTTGTCACAGATGAGATCAAAGGTGAAATCCACCGGCGGACCTGAATCAGCTTCGAATCCCAACTCGAGCCCGTCGGATTGGGCGCCTGTGAGGTCGTTGTAAGTTATCCCCACAGTGAGATCTAAGGCCTGCGAGTCGTCATTCATCGAGATTGAAAAATCGATTGCGTCATCACCCGCGGCGGTACTGGTGTTATTCAGGAAGATCATCTCCGCAGTTATGTCTGCGGGATTATCTATGAAGAGATTGATCCAGATATTGTCATCGGTTGATCCGGTCACTTGGTTGTTCGCCACCGCGAGGTCAAAGATGCCAGGGGCAATGACGGTGGACCCATCCGATTGGGAATACGAAACCTCTATGCCGTCCCAGCCCGCCCCGGAAACAGTGTTTCCACTGAGGGTGACATCGACATCGATGGGGGCTAGCTCTTCGGAGCAAGTAACAACGATTTCGATGCCTTCATTTTTAGGGCCTGTGATCGTGTTGTTGCTTACAATAATCTCCCCGCTCAACATTTCACTGTCCTCCTCGGCTTCGGCTGAGATCCGCATTGCGTCATTGCCTGCCCCTGTAATTGTGTTGCCGTCAATGAGGATGGTCCAGTTGGTGGGCGAGTCGTCAGTGGCCAACTCGATTCCATTGCCCGATTGCCCGCTGAGTGTGTTGGATTGAATACTGACCGTGCCGGAATCGGCGTTCATGCGGAGATCAAAGGCCTGGTAGCCACCGATGACTGTGTTATTGAACAGGTCGATGTGCATACCATCATTCACCCGCAGCGCCCGGTCGTTGGTGGCAGGGTTGATGGTGAGGTTTTGAAGGGAAATCGTGTCCGTTGAGTTTGGACCGCCCCCCATGGTTGCATAAAAGACGTACGGGGAACCTGTTGCAGTGGTGTGCGTGACGACTGCAGAGCCATCGGATGGCCCAACGAGTGAATAGCTCCTACCCGAGGGGAGCGTGATCGGGAATGATTCGCCATTGGCCTCGTCATAGGTCCCCGAAGCTGCTTGAACGGCAGTTACGCCAGATTGGGCTGTGGCATAGGAGATCGATTTCCACGGGTTGGAGGCACTACCGTCTCCGGTGGAGTCGCTGCCTGAATTGGCATCCACGAAAACTGTGCCGGATCCACCGGCGGCGCTCATTGCGACGTTGTGGGGGGAACCCAATGCCAGGACGATGGCTGGAATGAGCGCGAGGTGCTGTTTGAATTGGACGAAGTTCATGGGGTGGGTCCTGTGGGGTGGGGATGAATCTGGGCGCGCGACTGGGTCGGTCCACGGCACGCCTACTATATGTATATGGGCATTACTACAAATTAGCCATTGCTCAGGGAAACGGTGTCCCGTTTTGAGAGTTGCGTGCGTCCTATCCAGCTCCGCGAGTCGCCCCCTTGGAAGCGCGGGAGCCTTGCAGGGGTGGATGCCGAGGCATTGAGAACCCGGCGAGAGTCCCCGGCCGGCCGCACTGCATGGTTTCAGCGTTAGGGCAGGGGAGAGACTTTGATCATCGCTGAGGGCTGGACTGTTGCCGCGGTGAACTCTGTTGATCGAGAACCCCAAGCAGAGCAGCGAGTTCACTGGAGTCCAACGCCTGGGTTCGGATCCCCTTTGGGTCCAGTTCCATGGCCTTGCCCAGGATGCCGGCCGCCTCGTCCGCTAGACCCAGCGCCCAGACCCTGAGGGCGGATTGGGTCAACTTCTGCGGGTCGGTGGGTTTGAGTTTTGACAACCCCAGTGCCGCCTTTGCAGCGGAGCCAGCATCCTTGGCTGCGGCAGCTGCCTGAATCCACAGATGCCAAGCGGCGGTGTACCCTGGATCGATTTGCGTTGCCCGATCGAAGAGATCCAACGCTTGCTTTGGAGCACCGTTGCCCAAATTGCTGAGGGCAAGGTTGAACAGGGCGCTGAAATCTTCCTCGTCGACAGCAAGGGCCCGCCGGAAGAAGTCTTTGGCCACAAGTGGCTTCCCCGCTCGTGTGGCAAGGCCGCCTAGGTTGACAAGGGTAAGGACGTGCTCGGCGTCCAGTTCAATGGCTTTGAGGTAGTGCTTCTCTGCCTGTTTAGGTTGGCCCAGGGAGTCGTGGACGACACCGAGGTTGTACCAGGCCTCTACAGCAATCGGATCGACCTGGGTGGCTTTCTGAAGAACTTCAAGCGCGCGTGTATCTTCACCCTGTCTGTGGAGCGTGTTGCCTATGCCGATGAAGGCCTTTGCAGCCCGCTCGTCGATCGCAAGTGCTGCCTCGTAGGCAGCAATAGCCTGTTCAGGCTGGTTATCTTCTTGAGCCCAGTCTCCCTCACGAATGAGGGCCAGCGGATCGCGCGGGTCCATGGCCTTGGCTTGATCGAGGTAGGTGCGCCATGAGTCGAGCCCCATTTGACGTTCGATATAGGCCATTTTGAGCCAGGATGTGTTACGTGCACCGGGCAGCTTGAGTGAGGCTTCTTGGAAGGCGCGGGCATCACCCAGTCGGTCCTGTTTCACGAGCAGACCCACATAGGCTGTGCGGGGCAGAATCGCATCGGGTTGTTCGGCGAGCACTTCTAGGAGAGCGGACTCCGCCTCTTCGTAGCGGCCCCGCCGGATGAGGTCGTGGCTGCGCTGGCTCTTTTCCCACAGGTGCACCGTGTCCTTGGGATCGGCTAGGTCTTCTGTGTTCACTGTTGGGGCTGCCTCATCGCTCCACACATATCCGAGTGCGGCCAAGGCTTCACGTTGTTCTGGGGCCATGGCGAGGATGTCCTCTCCGCGCTCGTCGCGTTCCACGCCGCCGAGGAGCTGGCTGAGTTGGAGTTTGGCGGGCTCGGCCAAGTCCGCACGGCTGGGGAGGAGGTTGTTCTGCTCCCAGGGATCTTGGGTCAGGGCATAGAGTTCGGGGCGCGGGGCACGGATGTAACGTGAATTGGAACTGCGCACGGACCGCAGGTCGCTCCATCCGTGGTTGTAGTAAGGGGACATGGCCTCCGAATAGGCCACCCGAGCATCAATGTCGCCGTGCCGCACCAAGAGCACTTCTGCCGCAGATCGCCCATCGAATGGAGCGCTTGAGGGAATGTCGAGCAGGTCTAGGGCTGTCGGTGCGATGTCGACGGTACTCACCACTCCACGTATTCGTTTCCCGGCCACGAGGGCCGGGTGCATCATGACGAGGGGCACATGGGTGGTGGAGTCGTACACAAATGTGGAGTGTGTACTCTCACCATGTTCGCCGAGGGACTCACCGTGGTCAGCGGTCATGACCACTAGGGTTTCATGCATGCTGCCCTTCAGACGCAAGCCCTCTAGAATCTCGCCCAAGCCCGCGTCAGCGTAGGCGATTTCTCCATCGTAGGCAGAGCTTGGACACAGCTTTGCAAAATGTTCAGGCGGCATGTAGTTGGCGTGCGGGTCAAAAAAATGAACCCAGAGAAACCAACGCCCACTCGCCTGGGCTTGAATCCAACGCAGAGCGCGCTGCGCGGTGTCCAAGGCCTTCGTCTCGCGGAACATGAACATCGGCGACTTGTCCGCATTGGCGAGGTTGTCGTCATAGACTCCAAACCCCTGATCGAGCCCGTACTTGGAATCGAGAACGAGGGCTGAGACCACGGCCCCCGTGGCAAACCCCTCCTCACTGAGAGTCTCGGCAAGGGTCGTGACATCTTCGGGGAGGTTGTGGGTCCCGTTGTTGCGCGCTCCGTGGCTGTAGGGATAGAGGCCCGACAGGATGGACGCATGGGAAGGCAGGGTGATGGGCGCAGTGGCGATGCACTGGTCAAAGGTCACGCCGCTGCGGGCCATGCGGTCGATATTGGGGGTGTGGGCCCGGGTGTAGCCATAGGCCCCGATTCGATCGGCACGCGTTGTGTCGAAAGTTACAAGGAGGAGGTTCCTTAGACCCGCATCGACCCCCCGGGGTGGGGGTTGTAACTCTCTCCAGAGGGCATAGCTCCCGAGGAGAACGGCACCCACGAATGCCGCAGCAATGGACCGGTGAACCGTTCGACTGGCGGACTCCGATGCCGTGATACCTGATTGTGGCTGGCTAGTGGACATGGAATCAACATGGACAGGGTAGCGCCCTAGTCTAGGTTGAACTTACCGCGTCGCACCCTCGATGATCTAGACTCAATCCCGGTGCGAGGAAGCTCAGCCTAGAACCGTGTCGACTTGGGACAATCCTGCCTTGTACGTCTCAGATTAGGGGGAAACCTACGCAGATTCACCCGGCCGATGGGACCGGAAAAACCGGTAAGCTACTATTTGAAGATGGGCCCATTGAATCGTCGAGTCGCTCTCATCAGCGTAGTGGGATTGCTGACTGTTCTTGGTCTGTGGATGGCGATGCGCACGCAGCAAGCCAACGGGCACGGGCCACCCGTGCCGGTCCAACCGGCAGGCTCGACAGTGCACGTGGACTCGCCAGTGAAGGTTGTTCGCGCGCCCTCGGTTGCGGGTGTGCCCCAGCCTCGGGTTGATGTCGGAACTGCGAAGCTCTCCGTGAGCGTCGTCGATCCCACCGGAACACCGGTTGAAAAGGCGATTGTGCTGGGGTCCGGTCCGCTGGAAGATGGACAGAGCCCTGAGTTCAATGTGGACGCACTTCCCGCCGCAGACAACGACGGAATCTATGCGGGGCTCGCTCCAGGTCGTTGGGGGCTTTCCGTTGTCGCACCCCTGCACTTCTCACGGGAGTCTGTGATTGAATTGAAGGGGGGAGTGCATGAGCAAGTACAGGTTGTATTGAAACCGGGCCTCATTGTGGAGGGGACCCTCACCAACGGAATCGGGGCCGCCCACGGACCCAGTTGGATTTGGTTTCTGCCACCCGGAGCCAAGCATCCAATCCTGCCCTCCAAGGCTGAGGAACTCATTCAGGCCGATGTCGGGCGTGACGGGGGTTTTCAGTCGCCCCTGTTGGTTCCCGGTGCCTACCGGCTTTCTACCGGGCCGGTTGGGCGTTGCGAGCTATTCGATGACCAGCCCAGATCCCTTGAAGGCGGTAAGCGCCATTGGGTCCGGGGGGTGATCGGGGGCTTCTCGCAATTGGATGTCGAGGTGCTTGGCTTGCCACCCGGGCTGCGGGCAAGGGTTGTACTCTTGGCCCCTAAGGACTCATCGAGCCGAGAGTTGGAAGCATCCAGCGAGTCTGAGGAGAAAGCTGATCCTAAGAAGCAGCGCTGGCGCCATCGTGCAGACCGCGAGCTTCAAGAAGGCACACAGGTTCGTTTCTTGAGGATTCCCCATGGGGAATACCGGCTAGGTGTCTCCTGGAAGGATGAGTGGTTCCTAGCCGAAACCCGAGTTCACATCGAACGAGGAGTCTATTACCTCGCGAACATCACGATTCCCAAGGAGCGTGGGGGAGTCAAAGGCGCCCCAGTGCCCCTGACTGTGCGAATGTCCGAGGTCCCTCCAGACTTGAGCCTCGGGAGCGCTGGCTTTCACTGGTAAGGGAGGGCCCGAATCGCAGGCAGGCTCCGTTGCGTGGGGGATGGGATGTGGCTGGGGTTGGACCGGAAAGTGAGGGGAGTGGACTGCGAAGTGAGTGCTCTCGCGGTTCGTGGGGTGGGGTGGGGTGGGGTGGGGTGGGTGTGTGCGGATTTGGGGTTCGTGGCGGTTGGGGGAGGGAAACCGGTCAGTCTATGGGGTAGAAGAGGGGCACATGGGCACTCAACCAACGTTGGCAAGGGGAAAGGTCTTTGAGACCTGGTGGCCCCTAGCGGGTAGCTGGCTCTTGATGGGGGCTGAGATGTCCCTGGTGAGCGCTGCCGTAGCCCGGATTGGTGGGGCCAAGGTCCACTTGGCTGCATTTGGGGGAGTCGTGTTTCCAGTGTCGCTGCTGATCGAGGCGCCAATCATCATGATGTTGGCGGCCTCGACGGCCCTGTGTCTGGATTACCCGGCCTTCAAGAAGCTCAAACGGTTCACGGGAGTCTGCGGGTTTGGATTGACCCTAGTGCATGGCCTAGTGGCGTTCACTGGCCTCTATGATGCGATCGTGGTCACGTGGTTGGACATTCCTCCTGAAGTGATCGAACCTGGCCGGTTAGGGCTACGCATTATGCTGCCCTGGACCTGGGCCATTGCCGATCGGCGCTTTCACCAAGGGGTGTTGATCCGGTTTGGACGATCAAAGGCGGTGGGGGTGGGGAGCCTCGTGCGGTTGTTGGTGACAGGCTCTCTGTTGGCCTATGGTGTGGCCCTTGGCTCATTGCCTGGGATCGTTGTGGCCACGGTGAGTTTGAGCGCGGGCGTAACGGCCGAAATGATCACAGCGCGGGTACTCGCACGGCCCGTGATTCGCGGACCCCTCGCGCAGGCTCCCATCGGAGATCGCTTGAACCTGGACCGGCTCTTGCGCTTCTACATTCCGCTGGCCATGACTCCGTTGCTGCACCTGACCGTGCAACCCATTGGGGCAGCCAGTATTGCACGCATGGAAAACCCTCTCGCCAATCTAGCCAGTTGGCCGCCCGTCATTGGCCTCTTGTTTTTGACGCGCTCCATGGGCATCGCCTTGAATGAAGTTGTTGTGAGCCTGGCAAGTCACGAAGGAGCCGAACGAGCCTTGAGGTCATTTGCTCGGTGGCTTGCGATCGCCCTCACGGTGGTGATCGGATCCATTGCACTCACCCCTCTTGGTGAACTTTGGTTTGGTAGGGTGTCTGGTTTGAAACCCGAGTTGGTGAGAATCGCCAGCATTGCAATTCCACTGGGGATTGCCCTACCTGCCTTGAGTGTTTATCAGAGCCTGCACACGGGACTTTTGGTGAACGCCCATCAAACCCGTGCAGTGCCTGAATCGGTGGCCATGTTTCTCACGGTGACCGCCACCTGCCTGTACGCGAACGTTCGCCTAGGAGTTGTGCCTGGAGTGCAGGCGATGCTCATTTCTATTACCGCAGGGACTCTCGTTCAGAATGGCTGGTTGTGGTCGTGCCAGCGTAGGGTCGGACGGAAGATCTAAGCACTTGGACGGGTACGGTTTCTGGGGCCCAAACAATGCTGCACCGATGCATGCCTCGTTCGCTAGGATGGTGGCATCTCTCCCGACGATTTTACCCATGTTTCCGTTCATTGGAGATTCCATGAAGACACTTGATTGGTTGGTGATAGGTGTGAGCTCGGTCTGTTGGAGCGTCGGATCCGTTCATGCGCAGAGTGATTGGAGTGTTCAATACACTCAGACCGGAAACATCTCGCTGGGCCTCGATGCCATCGATTCCACACGTTGTTGGATTGCGGGTGGGACGAATGGGATTGGGCCTCACGTGGGACGCACCACTGATGGGGGTAACTCGTGGCAGTGGACGTTTACGGACACGGCCCAGGCACTTTTTTGGTTAGACGTTGATTTTTCGAGCCCCCTCGTCGGGTATGTATCAGGCATGGGGGTGTTCGCTCCAGGTGCCGCGAAAACCATTGACGGCGGACTGAGTTGGACGACACTGAATCCAATCGCAGGGGTGCCATTTGCAAGCGGCTGGGCTGATGTGTTCGCCCTTGACGATACGCACGTCTGGTACGCGGGGTTTGCGGGTGGGATCCTCAGTACAAAATCAGGTGTGGCCTATTCGACCGATGGGGGAGCTACGTTTCAGTTTTCCGATCCGAATAACGGAACCTATCCGAAGGCGGTCCACTTTATTGACAAGAACACGGGTTGGCTGACCAGTGGGGAATTTCCGGACGATGACGGGACGGGCCAGTTCTACGGGGTGGTGCAGAAAACGACCGACGGCGGAGCGACCTGGAGCACACCCCAAATGACAACCAACGATTACACGCCCTACTGGCTGCATTTTGTCGATGCTCAAAACGGTTGGGTTGCAGCCGATGGACCCAATGACGGTGTGATTTTTCACACTTCGGATGGCGGGTTGACCTGGGAGACCCAATCTCCTCCCCTCAACAATGGGCTGCACCTCGCTGATGTCGAGATGTTCGACACCCAGCACGGCTGGTGCGTCGGTTGGATTCCAGGCAGTGGGGGCAATCCGATGGTCTCCCTGTACGAAACCTTCGATGGTGGCAAGAACTGGCAGCTCGATCCATTTCAGCCTCCCTACGGTCCCGTGCAGTTGTCCATGGTAGATGAGAACACCGGGTGGACGGTCGGGGCGAATAACATGCAGGTGGGCGCGATCATGGCCTATCGCAATGATTGTCCTAGCCCAAAGAACTACTGCACGGCGACGGCGAACTCCACGGGGGTGCCCGCCTCGATGGACTGGCTTGGAAGTACGGGGGTGGCCGCCAATGATCTGACCTTGCTCACCCATGATCTGCCTGCCAAAAAGTTTGGCCTCTTTTTCTTTGGGACCACACAGGTTTCTGTGCCACTTGGAAACGGCCAGCGCTGCGTGGGGGGGGCCATCTATCGACTGCCCGTTGTGGCTTCCGACAGTCTCGGGGAGGCCCGCATGGACCTGGACCTCGGAAACATGCCCGTGCCCGGGGGGAGCATCCTCATGGGGGAAACCTGGAATTTCCAGTTCTGGTATCGCGAGGTGAAGGGCGTCGGGGCGGGGTACAATTTCTCCGATGGATTGCAGGTGTATTTCTGTGATTAGGATCGTTGATTAGGCTTGGGTCTGCGCCCGCAGTTTGAAGTCGGGGTGCAGCCTCTGCGGGCCTTCCTAGATGGATGTGCTCGGATGACCTAATTGCAAACTCTTATGGAGTGGTGTGATTGCGCCATTGCTGGGTAATCGAATCGTGGAATTCAGCGAGAGGTGGGGTTGTGTGAATCCTGGGGGTCGGACAATCTACGCCAATGAAATCCCAACTCGCCGCATCGTTCACCGTCTCCATTGCAACCATCGCAGCCCTCACTTGGAGCCACCATGTAGGGCAGGTTCCGCATCGAACCGCCCCTGGGTCCACCGGAATCTCACTGACTTCGCCGCGTCTGCAGGTGAGTCCTCGCACACCCCTGAGTTGGGGTTCCGCAGGGGGTCCTGTGCCGAATCTTCCCGGGCGAGCATTGGGCACCCAAGCGCGCGATGACGTGTACGGCCTTGATGAAGACTCGACGCTGACCGTGCTGGCGACTGAAGGGGTCTTGCTCAATGATCTGGACGTTCGACTCCCTGTTGATTTGATGGCGCAACTCGTCGCGGGTCCCCAGTCAGGTGTCCTCTCGGGACCTGGTCCAGATGGATCGTTTGCCTATCAGCCGAGTGCCGATTTCTGCGGAGAAGACTCGTTCACGTATCGAGTGGATGACCCCGTTACAGGTGACAGTGATTCAGCCACCGTGACCTTGGTTGTGCATGGTCTAAATGATGCACCCATAGCGTTGGATGATAGCTATTCAGTCTCCGCAGGGGGCACGCTGACCGTGCCCTCGTCGGCGGGAGTCTTGGTCAATGATTCGGACATTGACCTCGATCCATTGGTGACTGTACTGGCGAGTTCACCGTTGGGCTCCTTGACTCTGAATCCCGACGGATCCTTTGATTACACTCCCGCCCCGGGCTTCAGCGGGACGGACTCTTTCACGTACTGGGCCAATGACTCCTCGGTCAATTCCAATCTAGCGACCGTTCAGGTCACTACGCCAACGACCAATACTCCGCCCCGAATCGTCTCTGGGCAGGGGAGTTTTCAGAGCCCCTGGATCGCGGATACGACCGTCGACAACGCTCACGCTGTGGCGGCAGCCGATTTCAATTCAGATGGGCTTGTGGATCTGGTTGCAGGAGACTTCACAGATGGAGCGGTGTTCTGGTACGAGAATCAGGGCGCTGGCGTGTTTGCGCCACGGAGCCTCGATGCGAACCTGCCCGGTGCCTATCCGGTCAGCGTAGGCGATGTGGACCTCGACGGAGATGCGGATGTCTTGGCTGGCGGATATAGCTCGGACACTTTCGCTTGGTATGAGTCTGACGGTGCGGGCGGGTTCACCAAACACCTCGTGGACACGACGGCCGAGGGCGCGCACTCCATTGTTGCGGTGGATATGGACCAGGACGGGGATGTGGACTTACTGACTTCGACACAAGACTCAGGAACGATTGGGTGGTACGACAATGATGGCAGTCAAAACTTCACCCTGCGTTTGATCGATACTATTTCGACGAAGGCCAAGAGTGCCGAGCCCGCTGACATGGATGGCGATGGGGACATTGACGTGGTCGTGGCCATCTATGGCAAGAGTCAGGTGGCTTGGCTCGAGAATGATGGCTCCATGGTCTTCACCAAGAATGTCGTAGATTCCAAGGCGAAGGGCAGCTACTACGCCACCGCAGCCGACATGGATGCGGATGGGGACTTGGATATTGTGGCGGCCCTGCGGCTCGCCAAGCAGGTGGTTTGGTATCCCAATGATGGCCAACAGAGTTTTGGCAAGATCACCGTTGATGGGGCGGCTGACGGGGCACGCTCAGTCCTTGTGGAGGATCTCGATGGGGATGGTGATCTTGATCTTGCCAGTGGCAGCGTAGACGCCAATACAGTGGCTTGGTACGTGAACGCTGGGGGAGGATTATTCACCCGCATCGTTGTGGATTCTTCTGCAGCAGGAGCCTATGGGGTAGCAGCGGCAGACGTGGATTCCGATGGTGATCTAGACTTGCTGGCTGCATTGCGGGACGCCGCTTCGATTGTGGCCTACCCCAACGATCGCTTGCATGAATGGCTATTGCCCGTCGGTGGAACTGTGAATCTTGGGGCGGGTTTGCTGCTCACCGTTGATGGGGATGATGGTCCCTCCGAGCTGACGTACAGCTTGCTTGCGGAACCCACGTTGAGCACGCTTCGCAGGGATGGGCTCGCCTTAGGAGCGGGAGCCATGTTCACTCAACAAGACGTCAATGATGGGCGCATTGATCTCTTGCGTCTGGGCACGGATTCCACGGATGACTGGCTTACTTTGCAGGTGCAGGATGGCGGAGAGGATGGGGTGACTCCGCTGCTCGCCCAGTGCCGGGTTCGGATGGGCAACCCAGTGGTCCACCTGCCCTTGAACGAGGGCAGTGGAACCGTCGCCGGGGATGTGAGTGGCCTAGAAAACCACGGAACCCTGATTGGGGGGGCTACCTTCGACGGGGAGACCGTGAACGGGAGTGCGTTTAGCGTGCGTCTTGACGGCAGCGATGACTTGGTTTCACTTCCCCCGGCGCCTGTGGCGGGCACCGGCTTGACGGTGGCGGCTTGGTTCAAGGCCGACAAGTTTCCCGGCGGTACTGAAGACACACGCTTGATCACCCAAGCCACGGGAGCCACGGACAATGAGCACCTGTTCATGCTCGGCACCTACGACACAGCGAGTTACCCGAGGCTGAGGGGCCGTGTGCGGGTGGGGGGAGTGGCGACGACTCTGGCCTCGGGTGTCGGGAAACTCAAAGCGGGCACCTGGTATCACGCGGCCATGACCTACGACGGCACGACATTGAGGCTTTTTCTGAATGGTGCCGAGGTGGCCAGTGTGGCCGTGGGTGGGGCTCTGGATGTGGAACCGACGGCTCCCATAGGGGTAGGGGCCCCCCCGGTAGGCGTTGGGGGGCCGTTTTTCGATGGCCTCATGGACGACGTACGCATTCTCAATGTGGCCCTTTCACCCCAACAGATTGCCGCCCTGCTGGATGGGGAGGACTGAGGGCGGCCATCATTGTGGTGGGTTGTAGCGCCGAGTGAGCCCTGTGATGAGCCCTGTGATGAGGCCTGTGATGAGGCCTGTGATGAGGCCTGTGATGAGGCCTGTGATGAGGCCTGGTGAGTGGCCTCGGTGGGTGCAAGGGGGGCTGTCTTGAGTCTCGGGGCATCCACGCCGATAGAATGGCGGTAGCCTTGAGTCCCCCCATGCGCCACCTTTTCCCCAACTCGCTTCTCATGTGCCTTATGGGGTGCGGGCTCCAAGGGGAGGCGCCTAGCCCGGGCGATTCTCCTGGGACTGAAACCAGATCGGAGGAGGGGCACCCGATTCCGGCGGAGCTGCCAGCCCCCGTCCAGCATCGCGCGGTGATCCTGGTCACCCTTGACACCCTGCGCGCTGATCATCTCAGTTTGCATGGCTACCAGAGGGAGACGGCCCCCTTTCTCACGGAGCTTGCCGGGCGCAGTGTTGTCTTCGAGCGGGCCCACGCAACCATGTCCTACACCGGCCCCAGCCACTCGTCGATGTTGACGGGGCTGCACCCCTTCCAGCATGGGGTCATGATCAATGGTCGCAAGTTGGACCCCACGATTCCGAGCGTGGGCTCTGCGTTTGCCGCAGCAGGGTATAAGACGGGCGCCTTTATCAGCACCAAGTTCCTAAAGTCCATCACCCACGGATTCGAGCACCGCTGGTCGGGCCGTCCAGGGTCGAGGGATGTGACGGGAAACGCCCTCAAGTGGATTCGGCGCATGGAGCCGGACCAGCCATTTTTTGTGTGGCTGCACCTTTTTGACGTACACCAATGGCAGGCAGGCAAGCCCCTTCCACTCGACCATTCCCTTGCAGGCCAGCCGGGTCCGCCAGAGGACGATGCATGGTATGACTACCAAGCCCAGCTACACGGCTGGCCCGAGCATCAGGCCGAGGACTCGTTTCCCGAGTTCAAGTGGGATAGCCGCGGCGAGGTGGTCAAGGGCCGCGCCAAGCTCATGGACACGGTTGATCGCTACGATGCGCGCATCCAGTTCGTGGACGAATCCCTGCGCCTGTTCTTTGAGGGCGTATCGGAGCTGTTGGGAGACGATCCCGTGCTGTGGGTCGTGACCTCTGATCATGGAGAGGGACTCGGCAGCCACAAGTACAAGGGCCACAGCGGGGCGATCTACCAGGAACAGCTCCACGTACCCCTCGTCGTCTTTCAAGACCCACCCCTAGACCCCCGGCGAGTTCCCGATGTGGTCTCCCTGGTGGATCTCGCTCCGACCCTCACGGCTTCCCTAGGAGCGCCCCTGCAGACTTCCGAAGCCCGCAGCCTGTGGCCTTTGATTCACGGTGTACGGGACCAACCTGCCCGCGCCGCCCTAGCGCAGCGCAGCCCCGTCGTTTCTCAGGTCAATCCGGCTGCTGGCGACGTGTTTGCACTGATCCACGAGGGGGGTAAGTACCTCTATCGCACAAAATACAAGGACGCCTACTACGATCTTGAGCAGGATCCCACCGAATTGTCCGGGGAACCATCGGGTATGGAGTCGCAGGCCCTGCGGACCCTGCTGCACGCCAAGCTCAAGGCATTGGAGTGGCGCGTTTCAGACCAAGATGCTGATTACTCCGGCATGTCTCCCGAGATTCTCGAGGAGCTCAAGACCCTGGGGTATGTGGAATGAAGCCAAGCAGCTCAACGCCGTCTTACTGTCGACCCAGCTGCCGGGTCTTTGCGTAGTGCTGCCAGCGCTTGTCTAGATAGTCGAACACATCTCTCCCTTGAACGAACTGGGGCGTTTCCTCACTGCTCAGAGGAGCATTGAGATACAGCTCTTCTGTGTACTTGCGCAACTCGGCCACGAAGGTGTCCCGGTTCTTCGAAAAACGACAACAGGCCCTCAACCAGCGTTGCCCCGTCAGGTCGAGATCACTGGCCATGTAATCAAAGAAGCTCCAAGACTTAGCGAGGTCTTCATTCTCCATGGCATAGAGGGGCTTGACCAAGATTCGATCTATGCGCGGACCGTATTCGAGGGCCATTCCATTGAGGGCCTCCCGGAAACTGATCCCGATTTCCTTCTCTCCTTCTTCTCGGGCTTTTTTGACATAGACCCCAGGATCAAATGCGCTGCAAGTGACACTGTTTCGCCCGAGTAACTCAAAGGAAAGGTAGTAGCCGAGCCCTTCTTCCATCCAGGGTTGCTCCATTCCAGTTGCGCTGTTGTTGAAGTGAAACGCAGCCAAGGAGTGACCCAGTCCATGGGTCATCAGGCCGTCCATGTCTTGGCGTTCCGGTACTCGCCAAACATCGAGGCACAGGTCGGGACTGGGGGAGAATCGCGATCCGGTGGATTTTCGGTGACGCTTCTTATTCTCGTCGTCGCCCCAAACTGGCCCGTAGTAAGCCTCGATGAAAGACTCGTGGTACCCGATCTCGGAAGGACCGAAGTAGAATTCGTGGAAAATGCCCCCGGGAATGCGATCCTCAAAATCGTGGGCCATGTGTGGATCCACGAACTGGTTGCGAAAGATCTCAATCACCTGTTCACCATGGCGCAGTAGCCTGGCAATGCGCTCTTCACTAAAGCGTGCGGAGTGGATGACTCGCAAGTGCTGGGACTCCGCCATCTGAAACACATGGCTGTCGTCTTCGATACGTTCCACGGCC
>CAYXZD010000001.1:760545-793753 GCA_964469565.1 uncultured Planctomycetaceae bacterium | reverse complement strand
CTTGTACGGCACCTTGGAGGGATCCTTGGTGTCCAGCAAGAAGAGCTCATTGTTGCTGCCGCCGTCGTAGTGCAGAACGTTGCCAGTGTCGGTTTTCTCAATCCAAAACCCCCCGCCCTCCACAGGTTCCCCCAAGAGGACCGAGCTACCGTTCACGAGGGCCAGCTGTTTCTTGTAGCGTTTCGCCGCCTTGTCGTTCTTGAGATTGACCTGCAAGATCTGTCCCATGCTGGGCGAGCAGCACAGGAACAGGACGACTGCAGTATGGAGGAATCTGGGCATCAGCATGGAAGATTAGGACAAGGGCAGACTGCCTTCATCCTATCCCGCTGAGCTTGCCTTATGCCAAGAGCATCTCGCGCTTGGCCTGTCGGATGGCCAGAACAGGGATCTTGCTGTTCTTGAGCACGGCATAGGCCACGTTTCCTAGCAGGGCAGCACTGAGCCCTGTGCGCCCATGGGTGCCCATGACCACCAGGTCGTGCTCCTCCTGCTGTTCCAGAATTCCTGCGGCTGGCCGCGCTTCGATGAAGCGACAATGGTGCTCGGTGCCCTCCCAGTCGAAGGCTGCCATACTACGCTCGAAGTCGTCTCGGCAGGCATTGCGCACATCCTCTGTCACATAGGTCGGTCCTGCCATGGGGTACCCCGGGCTAGCTGCATAGGCTAGGTCTGGAGGCATAAAGCAGTGCAGGGCCGTGATGCTGGCACCGCAATGCAAGGCTAGGGTTCGGGCTGCACGCAGAGACTCCGCCGACTCCTCGGAGAGGTCTACGGGGACAAGAATGCGCTGGATATCCGTGCTGGGCCCTGGCTGGATCCATACGTCGCAGGGTGCCTTGGCGAGGACGGCGCGGGCGGTACTGCCAAAGTCAAGCAGCCCTCGTTGCAGGTGCGGGCCGAGGATGATGAGGTCGGAGCGGTTGAGCTCAGCCCGATTGAGCACGACCTTGGCGGGGGTGCCGCGCGTCACAAGCAAATGCTCCCGCACAGGGTACTGGGAGCCCATTTGAGTCGCGTTCTCCTCTAGGGCCCGGGCCAACTCGTCGAAGGCGTTCGCCTCGATGCTGGCTTCCATGGCGGCCACACGCTCAGGTTGACCCGCCGTCCATTCTAGCTTGGGGAGGTCTACGGCGTGGACGAACTCTAGGCGTGTTCCAAAGCGTTCGTGGAGATCGAGGCCTGCCGTCGCGGCTACGGCCATGGATGCATCCCCGCCGAGTCCGATCACGGCGTGGCGGGGGGGAAGTTCACGTTGCATGAGATTCTCCTGAGTGGATGGTGTGGGGAATGGGCTCATTTGGATGCTCGACCCCCTATCCTAGCCCCCCTCCGGGAGGATCTGGCTTCCCTCTTTGACCTAGATGAGTGAGGACAGGAGCGAATGCGGAAAGGGCTTTCAGGGGAACGCCTCGGGATCGTAGGATCACGGTGGAATCCCTCGGCTCCCTTTGCGTGGCCCGGGGCTCATCCTTCTTTTCAAGCCCCGTCTCGACCCACCATGCAGCTCAAGCACATCGTCCTTACGTCAGATCTTTCCCCTGAGTCCATGCGCCCGTTTGCGCCCATCCGTGATCTGGCCGAGCAGATAGGCGCACGGGTAACCATACTGCATACGGTTGTCGACCTTCAGCTCACCCCCCATGGGGCTCCTTTTGCTCCCGCGCTCTCGTCATTGCACCTAGAAAAGGACGTCAAGCATGCTCAACTGATCCTTGAAGATCAGCGTGCACAACTCGGGGCTGACCTCGATGTTTCGATCGAGGTGATCGCAGCTCCGGATCCGGCTAAGGCAATCTGTTCTTTTGCCGAAGCCAATGATGCTGATCTTATTGCCATTTCTACCCACGGCCATACTGGCCTGCGCCGTCTAGCTGTGGGCAGTGTCGCCGAGCAGGTGTTGCGCCGAGCCAGTGTGCCTGTCCTGAGTTTTCAGCGGGAAGCCTAACCCGCAGGCACCTACATCAGTCCATCGAAGACTTCGGCACCTCGCCGTAATTCTCGCCGATTGATCGCATGCACAGCCTGCAGCAATTGGTTCGTTGCCCGGCGGTACGCCGGGTCCGCACCATTGGCTTGGCGATAATGGGCACGGCCGAACCCGTGATCCCAACGCACCCGTGAGAGGGTGGGGAAGGCCTCGGGCGATGAAGTGATCATGCGCTCGATGCGGGTACCGGGGATGGGCTTGAAGCGGGTGAGGCGGATGCGATCAAATCGTGGGGCCTGGGACAGGATGAAAGCGATGGTGGCCTGTAGGTCAGCAGCCGTTTCACCTGGATACCCGTGCATGATCGTGCACCGCACGCTGATGCCGGCATTATGCGCAGCCTGGAGAAAAGCGGCATTGCCATCTATCTTCGAACCCTTGTCCATGGACTCAAGCAGACTCTGGCTTCCAGATTCCAGACCAAAGCTGATGCGTCTTAGGCCAGCAGCGTAGGCAGCTTTGAGGTCGCGTGAGCTCAAGCCATTGTCATCGCCCGCTTGTACGTGGACGGTTCCGATCCATCGGGCCCCGGGTACGCGAGATTGGATCTCACTGATGAGGCCACGCCACATCTTCAGATTCGAATTCAGCTTGATGTCAAGAAAGATGAAGTCCTTGCTCTGGTGACGCTCGCTGAGTTTCTCCATTTGACCCAGGATGTTCTCGAGTGAGTGGGAGCGGAAAGTCCTTCCGCTGGCCGTGTGCACATCGCTGCAAAACGTACATCCCGCCCAACTGCATCCTCGGCCAGTCATCAATGGAATGACCGCATGGGGGTAAGAAGCCCAGGGGAAGTCGGTGAAATCGGGGAGTGGAACTCTGTCGAGTTCTTGCAGTGGTGGAGCCGGTGGGCCCTGAGCGCCGTTCGGTAGGAGGATGCCTGGGAATTCAGTCAGTTCCCCTCCGCTGATGAGAGTACTCACCAAGGGGCCCAAGCAAAGGTCAGCCTCCCCTCCGAAGAGGGCGGTGAGTCCGGGTATGGATAGCCACTCGTTGGCGATGGCTCTGCTGTTGAACACCGGGCCGCCGAGCAGAACGGGGATGCCCCTGGCACTCGCTAATTCGCAGATCTTCTCGCAGCGCAATCGATGATCCACATAGCTGGACAAGAGAACCGCATCGTAGGGATGCTCGAGCGCTTCCGTCACAATACCCAGCAACCCTGGCGCCGCCCGCTGAATCCAGTGAGTGTGTACACCTACGAGGGCTTCGCGCGTTCGGGCCAGCAGGGGGTGGCAATCAAAAAACACGCGCCGCTGCCAATAATCTAGCGCGGTTTCACGGCGTTCTCGTTCAACCGCAGGTAAACCGTGCGCGAGGGGACTCAAGAGCTGAACCTGGTGCCCATGCTCCCGCAGTGCAGCGATCAGGTAGCCCACTGAGAGGGTTGGGTAGCGGGCATAGTTATTGAGGTCGACCACGAGAATGCGACCGCGAGTGTGGCGGGATTTGTGAGAAATCATGGTGAGGGACAGCTCGGGCGAGGCCGATCCTGAGCGGGAAGCAGAGGGGGAGTCGAGTCAGCCCGAAGGCTCAAATCGAGGGGATGGCGAGGGCGCGCAATTGCGCAGTTTTCCCCATATTACAGGAGAAATGACCAATTCGTGGGATGCAAATCCGCCCTTTTTTGTGGGCCCGGAAGGGTCGAATATCCGCCCAAGGAACACGCAGAGTCGGAAGCTTCAAGGTGCCCGATTAGCCTCCCCTCACAGGTGGGGGGCTCACGAATCCCCGCGCTGGTCAGCCTAGGACACCCGACTTGGGAAGGGGCTTTGATACTGTGTGGACCATGCAGACCACCCTCTTTCGCTGCGTCTGGATTCTGACCGTGGGGGCCTTTTCCATCGCTGCTACTTACCCGATGTCACAAGATTCTCCCCAAACCACACCCGAAGCCTCTGCTTGGGCGCGGACTTCAACTGCCGGAGAGGTGCAGGCTTTTTTCACTCAACTGAAGGCAGCCGAGTATGGAGACCGTCTCACGATGGAAGCCATCGGGGAGACGACTGAGGGCCGTGAGATAGGCCTCATCAGTTGCGGGCAGCCTGTACCTCGTCGAGCGACAGCCCAGGCCTGCGGCGATCGATTGCGAGTCTTGATCACTGGGAATATTCACGGTGGAGAAGTGGAGGGGAAAGAGGCGCTGCAACTGCTGCTGCGGGACGTAGTCCAACAGGCGGATGTGGAATGGCTTGATCAAGTCGCACTATTTGCTGTCCCTGTTTACAACCCCGATGGCAATGAGGCCATTGCACCCACCAATCGTGTGACGCAGAACGGGCCAGAGGGCGGTGTGGGGGAGCGGGCGAACGGGCAAGGCCTCGATCTGAATCGCGATTTCATCAAAGCCGAGGCACCAGAGACGCGAGCACTCTTGGGTTTGATGGCTCGTTTGGATCCACACCTCTATATCGATCTCCACACGACGAATGGGTCGGATCACGCCTATCATCTGACTTACGCGCCCTCCCTTAGCACCAATGTGGATCCGATCATCGACAGCCTTGCACGGACGCACATGTTGCCCACCGTGCGCGACGCAATGTTGCAGCGGGCCGGCTGGAGGTTGTTCGATTACGGCAACTACTCGGGCCGAGACCAGGTGCAGTGGACCACCTACGACCATCGCCCTCGGTTCGGCACCAACTATGTGGGGCTGCGCAATCGTTTTTCGGTCCTCTCGGAAGCCTACAGCTATCTCCCATTTCGTACCCGGGTCGAGGTGACCTACGATTTCGTTGCTGAACTTCTCGATTATGCAGCTTCCCATGCGGCGAGTTTGCGCGAGGCTTGCGCGGCAGCTGATGAGCGCTGCAGGCGGGGTGGGCTCAGCCTGGGCGTGCAGACCGGCCTGGGAGAAGGCGAATTGTCCGAGGTATTGAGGGGCGAGTTGACCTCCGTGGAGCTACCCGGATTGGGGACGCGCCATCAGGCCGGGGACAGCTGGCGTGCAGAAACCGTCCGCGTGCGAGTCCGGTTTGAATCCGACCGGCAGGTGGCTTGGCCCCAGGCTTGGGTGGTCACTGCGGGTATCCCGGCAGTGCAGGATATGCTGGAGCTGCATGGTGTGAGATTTCGGGTGCTAGAGGATTCTCCCATTGCGGCGGTTGAGGTGTTTGATGTCAGCGAGGTTCGTAGAGCCAAGCGCTTGTTCCAGGGGCACCACGAGGTGAGTGTGCGCGGGGCCTGGGTCCAGCGCACAATTGAGTTGCCAGTGGGGGCCTTATGGATTCCCTGTACCCAACGCCTCGGTCGGGTGGCAGCTCAACTCCTCGATCCCGAGAGCGAGGACAGCCTGAGTACGTGGAACGTGTTGGATGTCGACCTGGGGGAGGGCGACCCAAGCGGGGGGCGACTCTTCCCCGTTGTACGCATCATGTCCCTATCTGATGACGGCGAGGGCATGATTCGGTGATGGGCGTAGGGCTAGGAGGTAGCGAAGTCCTACAATGCCCGGCGGGCGACCCGAGTCTGCACACACTTGCATTGCCCTTCTCCGGCGGGTCGATTCATCGTAGATTCTCACCCGAATCATCCCAGTTGTAATGACCTCTGCCAATCTGCCCCCAATTCCCCCAATCCCCGCGCACCTAAGACATGACAGCAGCCCGTCCCCAACCCACAGAGTACCCCGCAGGCCTCGCCAAGTTCGTGGAGAAACCCCTCGACGGGGACATCCTGCGTACCCTTTCCGATCAGGGGCTTGAGTGTGTGGCGTACCTGCGCGACCTGCCTGAAGACCGTGGCTGGTACAGACCCTCCGATGATCGTTGGAGCCTGCGCGAAATCATCGGCCACCTCCTCGATTACGAACGCGTCATGGCCTGCGCAGCACTACATTTTGCTCGGGGACACGAGTGCGACATGCCGAACATGAACGCCCAGGAGTGGGTGGACCGCTCGGAGTATGACGATCGCACGACCGCCGACCTTTGTAATGAGTTCGAGCAGATGCGTGCGAGTCATGTGCAGATGTTTGGGTGTTTCGAAGTGGCCGATTGGACGCTTCCTGGCAGCGTGGGGGGTGAGGGCATGACTCCGCGTTCGATTGCTTGGCTGATTGCAGGTCACACCATGCATCACATGAATGAGATTCGCGAAAGCTACGTCTGATGGGGATTGCGTGGTGACTTGGATTCAGGGCAGACGCTGGCCCTTCGCACTTGCACTGGCCCTTGTCTGGGCTGAACCCTTGCGAGCCGAGGAGATTCGCCTACCCAACGTGGTGGTGATCTTCACTGACGATCAAGGCTGGGGGGATGTCGGAGTCCAGTTTGAACGCGGTCTGAGTACTCCACGGCTGGATGCGATGGCTGCTGAGGGTGTGCGCTGTTCGGATTTCTATGTTACCCAGCCCGTTTGCTCGGCATCACGCGCTTCGCTGCTGACGGGTTGCTATGCCAACCGAATTGGCATTGCGGGAGCCTTGGGCCCCGCTGCCAAGTTTGGGCTGGCTGCGGAAGAGCTGACCTTGGCAGAGTTGTGCCAAACCGCAGGCCATGCGACGGCCATCTTTGGGAAGTGGCACCTTGGACACCACGAGCCATTCCTCCCCATGGCCCATGGCTTTGAGGAGTTTTACGGCATTCCGTACTCAAACGATATGTGGCCCTATCACCCCGAGAATCCGACCGCGTGGGGTGACTTGCCGACCCTAGAGGGATCTGAGGTGGTGGGTCTCAACACCGATCAGAACCGCTTCACCGCAGACTTCACCGCGCGCGCCGTTGACTTCATTGAACGCAATGCGGACCGCCCATTCTTTCTGTATCTCGCCCACCCCATGCCCCATGTGCCCTTGCACGCGAGTGACGCATTCAGGGGCCAATCGAAGGCTGGGCTGTACGGGGATGTCATTGGAGAGATCGACGCCTCCGTGGGTGCTGTCCTCGACGCGCTGGAGAGCACTGGGAACACTCACCGCACATTGGTGATTTACGCTTCGGACAACGGTCCTTGGCTCTCATACGGGGACCACGGAGGTTCCACTGGCGGGTTGCGTGAGGGCAAGGGCACCACTTTTGAAGGCGGCGTGCGTGTTCCCTGCATCTGGCGCTGGCCGGGGACTCTGCCTTCCGGAGTCGTGAATTCCGAGCCCATGATGACAATCGATGTGCTTCCCACTGTCGCAGGCGTCCTCAAGCAGCCCCTTGGCCTCCTGCCCATTGATGGCATTGATGTGTGGGAGTGTTTGACTGGAAATGGCGATCTGCCCCCACGTACCCTCTTCTTCTACTACGGGAACAACGAGCTCCAAGCCCTCCGGCGCGGTCGCTGGAAGCTGCACTTCCCCCATGGGTATCGCTCGATGCAGTTGCGCGCCTTGGGTGAGGGGGGTATTCCGGGTCAGTACGACTACGGTTGTCGCACTGCCCTTGAACTCTATGACCTTCAAGTCGATCGAGCCGAGGCTAGGGACTTGGCGAAGAGGCAGCCCGAGGTCATCCTGGATCTCCTTCCCGAAGTCCAACGCATGTGGGAGGACTTGGGGGACAAGCTTACGCAGCATCCTGGCCCTGGGCGAAGAGCTCACGGAAAGCTCAAGCCTGCTAGTGAGGATTGACTTCTCTGCTCGCGGCTTGGGGACTTGAGATTGGCACCGGGCCCAGGCCTAGTAGGTCATTTCGTCGACGAGCTGGCCCGTAGGGCTCCAAAGGCGCACCGTTTCACCCTTTTCAATGTGCTGGTGGTAGGGCCCCGTGACATGCAGGCCCATGTTGCCCGATGGGGGGGTGCTGCGCTTTCGGAACAGTTTGACATTGGGGCTGATGTAGAGCTGGTCCCCACCCGCCATGACTGTGCCCTCGGGCACAATGAAGCGTACGGCTCCGCCGAGATAGTAGCCAGAAAGGTCGGCTGCTAAGGGAGATGGATTATCGAGGACCACGTACTCTTCGCCCTTCTTTCCAGATACCGGATCGCCTTGAATGGCGCGGATCACAATGGAGGGATTGGGGTTGGGGGGGGGCAGGAGCCCGGAGCCTGCGGGGCCGTGGGTGACATACAGATGCTGCCTGCGCTTGCGCAAATACTTGGTCTTGATGCGCGCCACGTCCTCTTGGAAGGTGAACGGAATACCCCAATTGGGGACGCCCCACTGGGCCTGATCGAGAGCCACGTCCGGGGCCATGTCGATGACGAGGTCATCAATCCACTCCTCAAGGAAGTGTGGGTAGGTCGAAGCGGGTTCTAAGAACTGGTCGCGCAGCGTGGCGAGCCGCCGCAAATACATCTGCTGAATGCGCGGGTGATCATAGAGGCGGTCAATCAACATGTTGAACGGCCCATCATTCTTGGGCCGCGTCGAGTCCCCGAAAAGCGGGTGGCTGAAGGGGTCTACGTTCGCCCACAGGGTGTCATTCAACACGCCCCCTGAGATCAGGTAGTTGCGGCCCCATGTGAGATCCTTATCCCAGGGAATGACCTGCCACTCCTTGTCGCCCAGGGTGTCCCGGTAGAGGAAGTAGTTCTTGGCGATGTGGTCGTTGTCATGAATCAAACTTGTGACAGCCAAGTAATTCAGGCACATGGCCAAATCGATATTGTCGAACAAGAATCGATTCAGGTCGCTGCTCGAAGTCTGCTTGAGGCCCTTGACTAATCCCATCAAGTCTGCGTGGCTCTCTTGGAGGCGAGTCTTCTTCTCGACTCCCTGATTCCAGTTATCGAGCACGTTGTACATCTTGTACAGGGCTCCATTCGGATCGAGACCATGCTCTTGCAAGAAGGCCTGTTCGCCTGGCTCCTCAATGAAGATGGCTACGCTGTAGAAGGTGCCGTTGCGCTCCAGCCGCACTGGAAATGACTCTGGTGAGGCGCAGCCAGCCAGGGAATACAGCGTGTAGCTTAGGGGCTGGCGGATAAACGCCTTGTCTGCCCACGTAGTATTGATATCGATTTCATCGTGACGCAGGCCACTCGGAAAACGCAGGCGTTGGTCCTTATTGAAATCAAACTTGTAGCTCTTTTTGGGATACCAAGCTGAGGAGCCCCCCCTCATGCGGACCTTGACGTTGTCATAGAACTCACCATCGTAGTACACGCTTGCACGCGTGCCGGTGGCGGTTTCACCCTTGCCGGGGAACTCCAGCCAATACTGCCAGCGACGCAGGGCGGTCTGCAGGGTGTCGTTGCGCACGGCAGTCCCAAAGTACTGGGCCGAGCCAGTGGGATCGACGAAGAGGGGCAGGTTCGATGCGGTGCCGCTGCCTAGGTCGGTGGCTGTCATACGCCAACGAAGCATTTGGTCTGCGAGACTCCCTGAGCCTGGCAGGGTGGCGGTGTAGGTCCCGTCCCCTGCAGTGAGATCAGCGCCCAGGCCGTCATCCAGCAGGGGTATGGATTGCTCGGGCTCATAATTCGTGCGATGGTGCAGGGTTACGCTGCCGCCATTGAGGCTGGTGGGCACGTCGACCCACACAGTGACGGATTCCCCCGGTGCCGGCTGAGCCGGCGTCGCACCAGGATTCAGAAGTAGCGGGCTGCCCGGGCCATTGGCAGCACCTGGGGTGGGCACGGCAAAGTAGGTGGGTTGAGTGGTGGGGAGCGGCCGATAGGCGAGACCGTAGGAGGTGTCCGCGTACTGCTGGGGATACTCGGGTGAGTATTCGGTACACAGGGTCATGCCGTCTGGGCTGACTAGGGCGAGGTATTCACCGCTCGCACTGAGTTTGAAATCGGTGTGGTATTCCGAACCACTCGTTTGGCGATCCTTGCCCGATGCGAATACGATCACGTATCCATTGGCTGGGATGGGCGTGGGGGCCGGCAGTTGCCAGCGAGTGAGGTTTTTCTTGTCGTCGGTCAAGAAAAAGCCTCCGAGGTCCAAGCTTGTGCCTGTCGGATTGTGTATCTCAATCCAATCCGATGAGTCCCCGTCCTCATCCAATAGAGTGTCGGAGTTGGACGCTTGGAATTCGGTCAGGAGCGGCCGTTGAGCGTGGGAGTCGGGTGCGCTGATGATCAGCATCAAGGCAGCAACGGCATGCCGAATCCCGGCTCGAAGGAACTGAACTCGATGAATTGAGATGTGCATGGGGGCCGACTCCAGTCTAGCCTAGGATCGAGTGACAGTGGCAGGTTTCCATTTGCGAACACAGCCTGCCACCCATGGCCCTTTCAGCCTCGCATTCCCGGCACTTCATGCCGTGTATACTGGGTGGGTCGCCAAGTCCACTGATTGAATGACCCCATGCTGCTGACCCTTGCCCTCATCGCTGTCCAAACGCCCTCGCTAGGAGCCCTGCGCAGGCAGGCCCATTTTGAGGAACACACACGCATGGTTGCGGAATCCCCCCACGCGGATCGCGCGTGGCGATTCCAAGGGCCGACCAATATTAGCGGCCGTGTGACCGATGTAGCCGTGCCGACCCCACGGGGGAAGCAGTACACACTTTTTGCTGCCACGGCCACCGGCGGGCTCTGGCGGTCGATTAACGAGGGCACCAGTTTTGAGCCCCTCTTCGAGGATGGCCCGACGGCTTCCATGGGTGCACTCGCACTCGATCCTGCTGATTCGGATCGTCTCTGGGTTGGCACGGGAGAAGCCAACATCTTTCGGAGTTCTATGGCCGGGTGCGGCGTTTTTCTTTCCACCGATGGGGGGGACAGTTTTGAGCACAAGGGTTTGGCGGACACCCATACGATTGCACGCATACTTGTGCACCCCGCTGATTCACAGATTGTCCTAGTCGCGGCGAGCGGACATGAGTGGACGGACAATCCTGAGCGCGGTGTGTATCGGACGGTCGATGGTGGCGAACACTGGGAACGCATCCTCTTCGTCGATGAGGGTACCGGCGCGATTGACCTAGCGTTTGATCCACAGGATCCCAGCCGAATCTATGCGGCAACCTGGGAGCGGCGCAGACTCCTATGGAATGACCCGCGCACTTACCCAGATACCCAAGGAAGCGGCATTTGGCGTAGTGAAGATGGAGGTGATTCCTGGCAACCGATCAATCAAGGACTTCCCTCAGCTGAGCATAGAGGACGCATTGGGCTGGCCCCGACCCCTTCACTGGACGGTAGCCTCTACGCCTTCGTCGATAACTACGAATTGGTTGAGCTTGAAGAGGGCGAAGAGCGCGGCGAAGAGGACGAGGAGGATGAAGCCGGAGAGGAACCCGAGCGCGACTCTTACGGCCGCGTCAAGGAACGCGAAATCAAAGGTGCCACCCTGTACCGTTCATTCGACCACGGCGACTCGTGGATTCAGGTCAGTGAGAATACGCGCTACATGAGGGGGCTCTCGGCGACTTACGGTTGGGTGTTTGGGCAAGTGCGTGCCGATCCCCAGGATGCTGATAAGGTCTACGTCATGGGCCTAGCCCTCAATGTTTCTGAAGACGGTGGCAAGAGTTTTCGGCGGCTTGGGGGCATGCACGGTGATCATCACGCCCTCTGGATCGACCCCGAGAATCCGGATTATCTCGTCAATGGCAATGATGGGGGGCTAGCCGTTTCGTACGACGGTGGAAAACACTGGCGCACGACGACTGAGACCCTGCCCGCTGTGCAGTTCTACAACATCGGGGTGGATATGTCGGATCCCTTCCGAATGTATGGTTCGATCCAAGACCACGGGTCGCGTGTAGGGACTGTTGCGCAAGGAGGCCGCCGCAACCGCGCAGGGAAGGGCAGTCTAGAGTGGAGCTGGGCTCCGGGTGGTGAAGCAAGCTATCACGCTGCGGACCCAACGAATCCAGATGTGCTCTACTCCGAGGGTTTCTATGGCAGCATTCAGCGTTCGGCCCTTGAGAGCCGCGAGCGCACAAGACTGCCGCTGGAAGCACCGGCGGGAGAGCCCGACCTACGCGGGCAATGGCTCGCACCGTTCATCCTTTCGCCCCACAACCCGCGCATTGTCTACCACGGGATGAATCGGCTCATGCGTTCAATGCACATGGGGGAGGGGTTCGAATCCATCAGCCCAGATTTGACGGGGAATGACCCAGACCGCTTGGGAGACATTCAATACCAAACGATTTCGAGCTTATCCGAGTCTGCATTTGCCTTCGGGGAGTTGTATGTGGGCACTGACGATGGGCATCTACAGGTGAGCCTTGATTCCGGTGCAAACTGGATCGATCGCAGTGGGGGGCTCACACCGGATCGCTGGGTGTCCCGGGTTGTTGCGTCTGCTCACCAGGAGGGAGTCGTTTACGTGGCCCAGAACGGCAAGCGCAATGATGACTTTGAGGCTTATCTTTGGCGCAGTGCCGATCGAGGGAAGAGTTGGCAGGCGATTCATTCCGGTATCCCGGGGGGGCCCATCAACGTGATTCATGAAGATCCGAAGGTGTCTGGGCTACTGTATGTTGGGACGGACCTGGGGGTGTATGTCAGTGAGGATGACGGCCAGCAATGGAATGCCCTCGGTTCCGATTTGCCCCACTGTTATGTGCACGACTTGGTTGTCCACCCTCGGGATTCCGTCTTGATCGCTGCGACCCACGGGCGTGGGGTTTGGAGTCTGGATGTGGCAACTCTTCAAGTGCCGAATAACACCCCAGACATTGAGCCTATCACCCCAGGCAGTGAGCCGGCGGAGTCTGGCGACCCAGCGGGTGGGGAATCCGACAGTTCCTCGATGTGATCACCCTTCGGCAGTCAGGGTTTTGGATGGGCCGAGGTCTGCCCTGATTTCCAGGCTGGATCGCCCTCGAATTAGGCCGACTTGAGGGAGTGTAGGAGCGCGAAACAGTCTGAACAGGGGATCCAGGAGTGGGGTTTGCACGTTCCTAGCAATCGGGGATGTCGATTTGGGTAATCCTACACGTGTAGTTTTGCAGCTTTCTACAATCTTAGCCATTCGTAGCTATGTGTGGACAAAACACCGATGCTGACTTAGATTGCCTTCTCAGGTTTCCGTTTCGCAATAGCCCATCCCCGGGCTTTCAAACTCGTACCACTGCACTCATGTTTCCCAGTATTCAATCGTCGCATCCCTCGTCCCATCTCCAGCTGCCATGAAGGTTGGCATCCTAGCGGGCGGTGTGGGGTCTCGCCTTTCAGAAGAGACCGTCGTCAAGCCCAAGCCCATGGTCGAGGTGGGGGGGCGGCCCATCCTGTGGCACATCATGAAGCAGTACGCTGCCTTCGGCCATCGGGAATTCGTCATCGCTCTCGGATACAAGGGTGAATTTATCAAGCGATACATGCTCGATTACTGCTCCCTGAATGCGGACCTCAAAGTCGATTTGGGGCGTGGCGAAGTGATCCGGGAGGGATTGCAATCAGAGGAGGACTGGATTGTCGATCTTGTGGACACTGGCCAGAGCAATGGCACAGGCAGCCGAATTCGACAACTTGTGCCCCGCATGGGAGATGAGACATTCATGTTGACTTGGGGGGATGGGGTCTCGAATGTCGACTTGGATGCTCTCCTCCGCTTTCACCGCTCTCACGGCAAACTTGCCACGGTGACTGCCGTTCGGCCACCCGCTCGATTTGGGCTGCTTGAAATGGAAGGCCAGAAGGTGGTGCGCTTCTCCGAAAAACCACAGCTCAGTGAAGGTTGGATCAATGGGGCCTTCTTCGTTTTTGAACCGGGAATTCGAGACTACGTGGACGCCACCGATGACGATGTCATGTGGGAGCAGGCGCCCATGGAGAGCTTGGCCCGTGATGGCGAATTGATGGCCTATGAGCACGAGGGCTTTTGGCAATGCATGGATACCCTGCGCCACAAGAAGATCCTTGAGGACCTCTGGACCCAAGGGGATGCCCCCTGGGTGCCGGGGTCGACGCAGTTTCCCCTGCCACAGGCCGATCCTTCCACACTGGCCACCTGACGCTGGGCCAGCTCCATCTTTTTTGATATTTCACCGCCCCGCAATACTCCCCTGATTCCCATGAAAGTTCTCGTCACTGGTCACGAAGGATACATTGGCTGCGTATTGGTTCCCATGCTCCAAGAGCGCGGACACGAAGTCGTCGGATTGGATAACGGCCTGTTTCAGGGCTGTGAGTTCGAGGGCATAGCACTCACCGATTGTGAGACCCTTCAGGCAGATGTGCGGGATATTGAGCCAGCGCACATGCGCGGAATCGATGCGGTCATCCACCTGGCTGGCATCTCCAATGATCCACTGGGGGACTTGAACCCAGACTGCACCTACGACATCAATCATCGTGCCAGTGTGCGCGTGGCTGGGGTGGCCAAGACTGCTGGAGTCCCCTTATTCCTGCAATCTTCATCGTGCAGCCTCTATGGCAAGGCCGGTGATGAGATGATTGCGGAGGACGGGGAATTCAATCCAGTCACGCCTTACGGAGAATCCAAGGTCTTCGTCGAGCGCGATGTGCTACCCATGGCGGACGACACCTTTTCGCCAGTCTTCTTGCGCAACGCAACGGCCTATGGTTTGTCTGCTCGGCTTCGCGGGGACTTGGTCGTGAATAACCTGACCGGGTATGCCTTTACGACCGGAGAGGTCTTGCTCAAGAGTGACGGGACTCCATGGCGTCCATTGGTGCACATCAGAGATATCTCTCTTGCCTTCATTTGCGCGCTCGAATCCCCACGAGAATTGGTTCACGGTCAAGCGTTCAATGTAGGTCGTACCGACGAGAACTTTCGAATGAGGGAAGTTGCCGAAATCGTGGCGGATGTTGTGCCTGGAAGTCATGTTTGCATTGCACCAGGAGCGGGGCCTGACGCGCGTTGCTATCGGGTGAATTGCGAGAAGATCGAAAAGGGACTCCCCGGGTATGAACCGCAGTGGACGGTACGCCGAGGCGTCGAGGAACTCTATGAGGCCTATAAGACCCACGGGCTCACGCTTGAAGAGCTTGAGAGCTCACGGTATCTGCGTATCAGGCACGTGGACGCGCTCCAGAGTAGCGGGCAGCTCGACGAGCGCCTGCGTTGGGTGCGGGAGCCTGCAGGGGTGTAATCGTGGTGACTCGAACGACCTGCCGAGCCTGTGAGTGCGACTCACTCGACGTGTTTCTGTCCCTTGGAGACCTGCCCCTCTCGGATGGATTCAGGGATGACGTCAACCTGTCCGAACCTGAGGAACGCTACCCGCTCGACGTGGCTTTTTGTGGCCATTGCTCCCTTGTGCAAATCCTAGAGACCGTCGCTCCGGAAGTTCTGTTTGCCGAAGACTACCCCTATTACTCCTCGTTTTCGGATGCCCTGCTGGCCCACTCCAGGACCCATGTGGAGGCCGTCCTTGGGCACCCAGATTGGGGACACAGCCTTGGCCCCAACTCCCTCGTTGTGGAGCTCGCCAGTAACGACGGGTACCTACTCCAGTATTACAAGCAAGCCGGCATTCCCGTCCTTGGGATCGACCCGGCACTGGGGCCCGTCAAGGCCGCCCGAGAGAAGGGCATCGATACACTGCATGAATTCTTTGGATTGGAGCTGGCGCAGCGGCTTGCGGCTGAGGGGAAGCGGGCCGATGTTCTGCACGGCAACAATGTGCTCGCACACGTGGCTGATACAGCGGGCTTCGTCCAGGGCATCAAGACTCTACTCAGCGATGAGGGCGTTGCGATTCTCGAATTCCCCTATGTGCGCGACCTCATCGACCATTGTGAGTTTGACACGATTTACCACGAGCACCTGTGCTATTTCTCCGCTAGCGCAGTCAACGCACTATTCGCTTCCCATGGACTCGTGCTGCACCACGTGGAGCGACTGGGAATCCACGGGGGCTCGTTGCGAGTGTTCGCATCGCGGGCGGATGTGGGCACCCCGCGCAAACCAGACGAGACCGTACGTAGCCTGCTGGCTTCAGAGTCAAGAGCTGGATTGACCAAGGTGGATTACTACAGGGGATTCGCAGAGAAAGTCTTGGAGGTACGGACTGGTTTGCAAAAGCTCCTTGCTGACTTGGCCAAGCAAGGCAAGAGCGTGGCTGGTTACGGTGCCGCCGCCAAGGGAACGATTATGTTGAACTACTGTGGTGTCGGGCGCGAGACTCTGCCCTTTGTCGCCGACCGCAATACCCACAAGCAAGGGCGCTACATGCCGGGTGTCCACGTCCCTGTGGTGGACCCAGCTCGCATTCTAGAGGATAAGCCTGATTATCTTCTGATCTTGCCTTGGAACTTCCAAGAGGAGATCGTATCCCAACAAGCCGAGTATGCCTCCGCCGGTGGGCAGTTCATCGTTCCCGTGCCTACTCCTCGTGTGCTCTAGAGTCCAATCATGAATTGCCAGGCCTGCGGCTCCGAACAACTCGATGATGTCTTTGCGGTGGATGGAGTGCCCGTGCACAGCTGCATGATGGTGAAGACTCGCCAGCAAGCTCTCGACTTTCCTCGCGGTGATCTGCGTATCCAATTCTGTGAAGAGTGTGGGTTCCTGCAGAACTCTGCTTTTCGTGACGATCTAATTGACTACAACCCCGACTACGAGGAAACCCAGGCCTTTTCACCCACCTTCCGTGCGTTTCAAACCGACCTGTGCAAGAGCCAAGTCGCCAAGCACAATCTGCAGGGCAAGTCTGCCCTTGAGATTGGCTGCGGCAAGGGGGAATTCGTGTCTGAGCTTTGTGAACTCAGCGGGGGCAGCGGCATAGGGATCGATCCAGGCTATCGGCCTGAACGCAATCAGAGTGAGGCCGCTAGCCGCATTGAGTTCATTGTCGACCTGTACTCCCAGGACTACGCACACCTCAAGGCAGACTATCTCGCTTGCCGCCACACACTGGAACACATCAAGCCGGTCCGTGAGTTTGTTTCAATGGTGCGGGAGACTCTCGATGGTTCCCCAGACACCATTGTCTTTTTTGAATTACCTGGAGGTGAGAGAGTCCTGCAGGAGCAGGCCTTCTGGGATATCTACCACGAACACTGCTCCTACTTCAGCTTAGGGTCCCTGGCTCGTCTCTTCAGGCGTACGGGATTTGAGATTCTGGATCTCTACACGGGGTACGACGACCAGTACCTCATGATTGAGGCGCGTCCGGGCAATCCTGCCGAGGGTCGCCGCTTCGCTGCGGAAGATGACATGCAGGCTATGCGAGCGGATGTTGCGGCCTTCAAGGCTTCTATCCCGGGCAAGTTAGCTGAACTGAAAACGCAACTCAACTCACTACAGGCCGCGGGTAAACGCGTGGTTCTCTGGGGATCGGGCTCGAAGGCCGTGTCGTATCTAACGACGCTGGGTGTTCGAGATGAATTGGAATTCGTGGTCGACATCAATCCTCACAAACACGGCAAGTTTCTCGCGGGGAGCGGCCACGAGATCGTTGGGCCCGAGTTCCTCGCGGACTACAAGCCCGATGCCGTCATCGTGATGAATCCAGTTTATTTGACTGAGATCCGTTCCGATCTGGACCGCCTAGGGATCGAGGCTGAATCATGGGCCGTCTGAGCGTTCCGAGGGTTTCGATTGGCCTGCCCGTCTTCAATGGGGAGGAGTACCTCGAGGAATGCCTGCCCACCATCCTCTCCCAGAGTTTCGAAGACTTCGAGCTGATCATTAGCGACAACGCTTCCTCGGATCGAACCGAGGAAATCTGTCGATCCTTCGCAGAACTGGATGGGCGCATCTCCTACGAGCGACAAGTCGAAAACTGCGGGGCAGCGGCCAACTTCAATCGAGTTTTTGAACGCAGCCAGGGTCAATACTTCAAGTGGATGGCCCACGATGATCTTCTCGGACCCACGTGGTTGGAGCGCTGTGTGGATCGGCTCGCCGATGGGGGCTCAGGTGTGAGTGTGGCCTACACCCGAGTGGCCCACTTAGATCAGTCCACGGGTGAGACGCAAGAATACGTGGGCCGTTTCCCTTGGGGGGCGAGTACGCCTGCGGGGCGAATGGAGCAGATGCTCTTGCCACCTGCCGAGTCGATTCTGACTCATTGTTACCCGGTCTTCGGGCTCATGGCCCGAAACCTGCTCGCCCAGACGCGTTGCATCCAAGCATTCAATTCAGCCGATAAGGTGTTGCTCGTTGAACTCGCCCTGCGCGGGGACTTTGTGCAGGTGCCCGAGCCCCTGTTCATCCGCCGGCTGCACGAGCGCAATTCCCTGCGCGCAAATCCAAGTCCTCAGGAGGTGCTTGAGTGGTTTGACCCCAAAGCCAAGCGTGTGGCCGCCGCGCGATTGGATCTGTGGCTGGGCTATCGACGGGCTGTGCGTGAGGCCGATTTGAATCAGTCGGAGCGTGGATCCTGCGAGGCGATCTTGCGCACTTGGGCCTGGGGACATCGCCGGCGGCTGCTAGGGGATTGGTTGCGCCGCATAGGAGTGCGGAAAGCTCCTTGCTTGCAAGCCTAGCCGACTCCCAAGCGGACAAGTTCCGCAACGAGGGAACTGTACTCGACCCACAGGGGTGAGGATGGAGTCAGGCCGGGGAAGAGGTCGACTTGCTCAAAGGGGTCAATCCACAGATCGTAGAACTCGTCAGCACTTGCGCTAGATCGGATCAGCTTGTAGCGCAGATTGCGCACGGCCCGAGTGTGTGTGGTGTACGGCCCTTGGCCATTGGGGCTGAAGAACTCAGCATACACATGCCGACGCTGGGCGCGGTCAGTCCCCTGGAGGTAGGGCACCATGCTGACGGAGTCTTCAGCCAATGAGGGGACTCCCGCGAGCTCGGCGCAGGTGGCAAACAGGTCGGTGGAATTGACCAGTGCTGCGCATTCTCCGGTGACCGTCCCCGCTCCAGCGATGATCAACGGGACGTTGATGCCGCCTTCGTAGAGTGTCCCCTTGGCTCGGGTGGAGTCGAAGGGGGGCTCTGTGGCGGGGCCACCCGTGCCGTTGTCGCCCATGAACACGACGAGTGTGTTGGGGAGCAGGCCTTGGATTGCCTGCAGCAGCCGGCCGATTTCCGTGTCGAGAGACTCGACCATGGCCTTGACGAGTTCGGGACGGGTAGAAGTACCGTCGGCGGACTGGCAAAACCCTGAGCCGCCGCAGGCACATAGGCCCTTGGGTGGAATGTGTCGTGGCGTGTGGGGGGCTTGGAATGCGGCGTACAAGAGCCAGGGTTCGGGCATGGCCAGGGCCGCAGCGATGGCCTCGTCCGCGCAATCGGTTGTTGCGTAAGTTGTGGAAGTGAACTCGCTGCCATTGATGACCTTTTGCCACGTGAAGTAGTCCAAGAGATTGCCCATGGAGCCCGCGTGGTATCCAAACCCACTGTTGCGAGGGTGGTTCTTGCCCTGTTGCCAACCGGCCAGATGCCACTTTCCAGTGGCTGAGCTCGTGTAGGGGCCGAGCATTTCTGGCAAGGTCCATTCTGTCAGTCGAAGACCCAGGTTGTTCTTGCGTACGGGCTCGCCAATCCCCGTGCGAAAGCCGTGGCGGCCGGTGAGGAGTTGGGCACGGGTGGGCGAGCATTGGGGATTGGTCCACGCATTGCGAAAAAGGAGACCGCGGGCGGCTAGGGCATCGATATTGGGCGTGCAGGGAGGCGCGGCCCCCTCGCCGTAGCAGGAGACCATGTCGACTCCCATATCGTCTCCCACCACAAGGAGGATGTTGGGTTGCTGGAGCAGGCCCGTCCGAGCGTGCCCGGGGTTTTGGGCCTCGAGGACGGCTGATGGGCTGAGAGCGAGCATCAGGAGCCCGAGGAACAATCGAGAGGCTGGCAGGCTAGGGCAAGTCATCTCTCCAAGCCTATGCTGTTTCAGCCCCACCCGGTGGGTAGGACCGGCGATGAGGGGCGAAGGGCCCCGGTTCTGTTGTAAGTGCGACTCTACCGTTCACGGGAGGGTCACTCGCGGGTACACTCCTCGCCCCGCTCGCCAAGGGGTGAGCGGATTCCTTTCACTTCAACCTCGGTTTTTTCATCCCAACCCATGAGCAACTTCATTGGCAAGGCAGCCCCAGCGTTTACCGCTCAGGCCGTGATGCCTGACGGCAGCACGCAAGACGTGAGCCTGTCGGACTACTCCGGTCAGTACGTCGCGCTGTTCTTCTATCCCAAGGATTTCACCTTCGTGTGACCTTCCGAACTCATCGCTTTCGACGCTCGCATGGGCGAGTTCGAAAAGCGAGGCGTCCAGGTTCTGGGCGTATCCATGGATGACGTGGAAACCCACGCACGGTGGCGCGAGACGGCCATCAACGATGGGGGCATCGGCCCGGTGAAGTATCCCCTCTTGGCGGACACTTCCAAGCAAATGACCGCTGACTATGACGTGCTGCACGAGGAGTCTGGATTCTCCGCCCGTGGTACTTTCCTGATTGACCCTGATGGTGTCTGCTGGCACGCGCTGGTCAACAACCTGCCCCTTGGGCGGGACATCGACGAGTTGCTGCGCGCCATTGACGGTGTTCAGTTCTTCAAGGCCCACGGCGAGGTGTGCCCCGCTGGCTGGGCTACAGGGAAAGCAGGCATGACCCCCAGTGATGACGGGGTAAAAAGCTACCTAGCTGACCACGCAGCGAGCCTATAGCTGCTTCGCGGTGCCCGGGAATTGCCCGGTGGCTCCAAGTGGCCCACAGCCTCCTCCGCAAGACTAGCGGGGGGGGCTGTTTCATGGGCGACCCCGCACGTGTCGGTGGCTGCTCATGTCGATGCTGAATCTGGATGGGGCCAGGGCTCTACGTGAGAAGCCCGTTACGCGTAGCCTCCTAGGGGCAGTTCCACCGATCACCCCCTGTTTTTCCTTGCGGTGTGTATGTGAGGCTCCATAGGCTCCAGATATGCAGCTAGACATCCTTGGGAACCCCGACTTCGGTGAGATCTCGCTAGTTCTCGAACCGGGGGAGAAGATCAATGTGGAGAGCGGCGCGATGAGCCGAATGTCTCCAAGCCTGGAACTGCGATCGCACCTTGGAGGGGGGATCTTGCCAGCACTGGGCCGTAAGGTATTGGGGGGGGAGTCGTTCTTCCTTGGCGAGTATGGCGGTCCGACCGGAGGGGCCCTGTGTCTTTCACCTGCCCTGCCGGGGACGGTCCTGCACGAACACCTAGAGAACTCCGAACTCATCCTCACGGCGGGGAGCTTCCTCGCCTGCACGACGGGCATTGATATCTCGACTCGCTTCGGTGGATTGCGGTCACTCTTTAGCGGGGAGGGGGCATTTATCGTCCGCGCTAGGGGCACCGGGGAGCTCTTTTTCAATGCCTATGGTGGCGTTGTCTGCAAAGAGGTCGAGGGCTCGATGCGTGTGGACACGGGTCACGTCGTGGCTTGGGAACCCACCCTAGATTACGCCATCAGCGGAATGGGTGGACTGAAGAGCACTCTGTTCTCCGGCGAGGGGCTCACCATGAATTTTCAAGGACACGGCCGCCTGTGGCTGCAGACCCGCAACCTTCCGGGGACTGCCGGATGGTTGACACCCTTTCTGCGTGGGTAGGTTTCCAACATGCAAATAGAGATCCAACCGGACGGAGCTTTTCACTCGGCCATGGTTCACCTTGAGCCTGGTGACGAGTTCAAGACTGATGCGGGTGCCATGTTTCGCGCCTCGGCCAACATCGATAACGATGTGACCACGATCGCTCGCGGCGGTGGACTGATGGCGGGCCTCAAGCGCATGGTGGGCGGGGACACGTTCTTCCAGTCGACGTTTCGGACGACGGATGGCAGGCCAGGGGAGGTTGGAGTCGCCCCAACCCTGCAGGGCCATCTCAAGCAGGTCGATGTCGAATCGGGCCAATCTTGGATGTGCGCGGGTGGGAGCTTCCTTGGTGCGGACGGCCACATGCAACTAGAGCCTCGCTTCCAAGGAATGAAGGGCTTGTTCACTGGCGAGAATCTGTTTTTTATGGAGGTGAGTGGTGACGGACCCTTATTGGTCGGGGCCTACGGGGGGATCACGGAGGTGCGCGTTGAGGATGAGTTGGTGGTGGACACCGGCCACGTTGTGGCCTTTGAGTCCAGCCTCACCTATACGCTGACAAAAACGGGCGGTTCCTGGCTCAACTCGTTCCTTGCGGGCGAGGGATTTGTGATGCGATTCTCAGGATCGGGTCGCTTGCTTGTCCAATCACACAATCCCAAAGAATTTGGATCGCGCCTCGGGCGTCGACTCCCTCCTCGTCAACAGTAGGCTCGATTCCCATGCACCACACGATCAATCACGGCCCAAGCTACAGCCTTCTCAATCTCGAATTCGAATCTGGCGAACGCGTGCTCTCTGATTCAGGCGCCATGGCCTGGATGTCGGGCCCGCTTGATGTCAAGACCTCCACCCGCGGTGGAATCTTGCAAGGTCTCAAGCGCAAGGTTTTGGCGGGGGAGAGTTTCTTTCAGAATGAATACACTGCCGGCGGTAGCGGTTGTGAGTTAGCTCTCGCTCCGGGGGCGGTGGGAGATATCGCGTCCCTGCCCATGAATGGGGAGGAACTCTACTTAGAGCGCGGGGCATTCTTGGCCTCCACCGGGTCGGTGGCCTGCGACAGTAAGTGGGGGGGGCTGAAGGGGCTCTTCAATGAAGGCTTGTTCATTCTGCGCTGCACGGGCACCGGTACATTGTTCTTTCATTCCTATGGAGCGATGAAGTGCATCGAAATCGACGGGGACTACGTGTTAGACAACGGCTACGCCGTCGCATGGGACCCCTGCTTGGAGTACAGGCTGACGAGGGCCAAGAAAATCCGCTCATTCCTCTTCGGGAATCAACTGCTCATGCGATTCAGCGGGCGTGGCCGTCTGTGGGTCCAATCTCACAGCCCCCAGGCGTTGGCAAACTTTGTTCACCCCTTCCGGCGGGTGCAGCGCAAGAACAACTGAGCAGGTCCCCAGACCGAAATGAGCGTGCGTGGACTCGCTTGGGGAAAGCTCACACGGCTTCCCCCTGCTGGAGGATCCGTGCCACGGCCCCGCTGAAATCCGCAGCGTAATGCTGAGGGGTTCGGCTGCGGGACTGCATGGAATCCAGAGTGGCTTGGCCCTTGCCAGTGCCTACGAGAATGTTCGAGCAACCCGCAGCTTGTCCTGCGATAAGGTCTCGTTCACTATCACCGATCATCCAAGAGGATCTCAGATCGAGTTGGAGTTTGGATGCCGCCTGAAGGAGCAACCCAGGTTTTGGTTTGCGACAGTCGCACTCTCGCCGGTAAGGGGCTTCGCCTACAGTTGGGTGGTGGGGGCAAGTGCCAATGAAATCGATGGCGACGCCCTCGCTTGCAAGCATCGTCTGCAAGCGATCGTGAATCGCGCTGAGGGTGTTCTCACTGAACAACCCGCGGGCAATTCCGCTCTGATTGGTCACCACACACAGCGCGAATCCAGCTAGGGACAGTTTCTTGAGGCCCGTGCCGACACCGGCGAGAAGCTCGAGATGGTTGGGGTCTGCGAGGTAGTCAACCTCGCGGTTCAACGTCCCGTCTCGGTCAAGGAAGATCGCAGGGCGCACTACGTGTCGTTGCGTCGACGCAAACGCACGAAGATCCGGCCGCGTACTTGATTCTCGAGGCGCTGGGCGCCCGGCCGCTTGTAGAACTCGAAGAAGTCCTGCGCGGGTAGAAACAACGGGAATCGCCAGCCCCGGGATGGCGTGGCGGCGTCGCGCCAAAACACCCACGTGCCTCGGCGTTCATCGCTCATGCCGCGAACGGCAGGCAGGTAGCCCGGAAGAACGAAGGACACCTGGCTGGCATCGGGATCGGGCACATCGAGCAGGGCGGGTGTGACGAACCCCGTGTCCTCTCCGTCAATCAGGATCGTCGCACCCGGGGGGGCGCTAGAAAACTGCATGGGCTGATTCGAGGCGCAGCCTGCAAGGAGGACCAGCCACAAGAGGGGGGAGGGGCGCATGGGTAGATTGTCGGGATTCAGGGGGGGCCGAGCAAGGATGGGTTGGGTGGGAGTAGGCTTTGCTGTGCACACGGGCCTAGGAACCTCTTCGGCACCCCTATGGGTGGGCCTTGAGGGGGGGCCTTGAAGGGGGCCTTGACTGGGGCCTTGACTGGGGCCTTGACTGGGGCCTGTACTCATCGAGACGTACACCCCAAGGTTTTGTGGGGCCGGACAGGCGCTAGGGCGCCGGGAGACGGAATCCGGCAGTCATTGCTTACTTGGCGCGGCCGAGGAATTCGCCGTTTTCGGTCTTCACCTTGACCAATTCACCCACTTGGATGTGGAGGGGGACCTTGATTTTGACACCCGTCTCGAGGACGGCGTCCTTCTTCACGTTGGTGGCACTGTTACCCTTCACAGCCATCTCCGCTTCGGTCACCTCGAGAACGACCGAGGTGGGCAGCTCGATGCTGATGGGATTCGTTTCGTGGAAGGTGACCTCGACGACCTCGCTCTCTTTGACGTACGCCATGGGCTCGGCGCCGAGGTCGGCCAGGATGGTGAACTGCTCGTAAGTCTCCTCGTCCATGAAGACGAAGTCGCCGTTGGCCTCTTTGTAGAGGTATTGGGCTTTCTTGCGGTCGAGATAGGCTAGCTCGAATGAATCTCCAGCAGCAGGCCGAAAGGCCCCGGTTTGTCCACTCTCCAGGTTGCGAGTCTTGACGTGTACGACGGCCCGCAGGTTTCCGGGGGTGGCGTGGCTGTATTCGGTAATCAGCAACAGCTGTCCATCCTTGAGGAGGACTTGGCCCTTGCGCAGTTCGGTTGCTTTGGCGTTCATTGGAATCGAGGGGGGGTGAGTCGGAACGCCTAGGCTAGCAGAATCAGACGGTGCCTAGTACTCCCGGCGTTGATTGGAGGAGGGAATACCGAGGGTGCGACGGTACTTGCTGACAGTCCGGCGTGCGATTTGAATGCCGTCACTCTCTGCGAGGGCCTCGGCGATTTGGTCATCGGACAGAGGCTGGTTCTTGTCCTCTGCATCGACGAGCTGGCGCATTCGTTCTTGAATGCTGATTCGCGAGGTGGCCTCGCCTGTAATCTTGGTGGTTCCGCCAGTGAAGAAGAATTTGAGTGGAAAGATGCCATGTGGAGTCTGGGCATACTTCCCTGAGACTCCTCGTGAGATGGTTGAGATGTGGAGTTCCAGTTCGTCGGCCACGTCCTGCATCCGCATCGGTTGCAAGGCTCCGACTCCGCGCTCTAAGAAGCCGCGTTGGTTGCCGAATACGGCGTTGGCGATGCGCTCCAGGGTGGATTGTCTCTGGGCGAGGGCGTCAATGAACCAGCGGGCCGACTCCATGCGTTGCTTGACCCAATCTCGCACGGCCTTGTCGTCGGCGGATTCACTGAGCATGCGGCGGTAGGCTGGGCTAATGATGAGGTTGCGGCTGCGCTCGCGATCGAGGCGTACTACATACTCCCCTTCATTCTCCTCGACAATGACTTCCGGCGTGATCGTGTTGGCCGTACGCCCTCCGTACTCGACGCCGGGGTGCGGGTCGAGACTGCGGATGAACTCGATGGCTGCCTTGATCTCTTCCACGGATCGCCCTGTGGCCTTGGCGATGCGGGGCAGGCGGTTGCCCTCGAGAGCGGCCAAGTGATCAGCGAGAATGGCGCGCGCGAGGGGGTGATCACCTTCTGCGGCGTCGATTTGCAGCAGCAGGGCGTCACGCATGTCGATGGCGCCTAAGGCGGGGTGGGTGACTCGCCGCAGCCGCCGCAGGCCGATCACGATTTCCTCGGCTTGGACTGTTCGGTCGAGGTGCCGTGACAGGACCTCGGCTACGGATTCGGCAGACTCGGGTAGGAAACCATGTTCGTCGAGCGACCAGACGATGTACTCAAGGACCTCACGGTCCTCCGGCTCCAATTCCATCAGAGCAATCTGGTGAAGGACTGCATCGGCTAGACATTCGGCACTCGCAGGCGCGTTCTGCATTGCCTCGTACTTACGGTCGGCTTCCTCGGGAGGCAGACGTGGGCCGCTCGGGCCATCCCCATAGTCGCGTTCGTAGCGCTCGAGTTCATCGAGCATGCTCACCAGCCCATCGCTCTCGTGTTCGTCCTTATGGGTGCCCTCGCGCTGGTCATGGGCCGCATCCTCGTTCACCTCCGGCGCTTCCTTTTCAGCCACCTCAAGGAAGGGATTCTCAGTCAGCTCTGCGTCAATGCGATCAAGCAACTCCATTGCCGGGAGCTGCAAGATCTGCATGGCCTGGATCATCTGCGGCGATTGCAGCATCCGCTGTTCGAGGCGGGCAGATTGATGGAGTCCGAAGCGCAAGGTGTGGGTCCGCTGGAGGTGCTGTGTCTGGCCTAATCGCGTGGGGGCTGTGGAAGGGGCGGCGAGTGCGTCATTGTAGTCCTGCTGAGAGTAGGATTCCCCCCCTAGCTCGTTTGGGTGCCAAGCCGTGGAAGGATCGGCGCATTTATGGCCCCGATCCGGGATTCCCCAAGAGATTGGAGCGCAAGCGTGACCTGGTGGGGGGGATCTGGGTAGAAATAGGACCATGCAAGGATCTTGGGTCGACATTCATGAGGGAGGGCACTCTCGCCAGGTCAGCCTGCCGCAAGGGAGGCTGCGCGTGGGAGGGGCTGCGAGCGATGTGGCTCTCGCTGGAGCGGCGAGCACAGCCTCTGGGGAGCTGCACTTTTGGTCCGACCCCCCGCGCGTGATTTATGTTGGACGGGGAGATCCTCCACTCTTGGATGGCCGCGTTTTTGAACAGGCTCCCCTATCGGCAGGGGCCAGCATCCAGTGGGCGGGAGCCGTATTGGTCTACGGGTGTACGCCGGTGATTGAGGAAATCGATCCTGAACCCGAGCTGGATCTGGGTGCATCTGCCTCGGGACATGGGGCGGAGGGAGTGAGTCCTGGGCTTCCCTCAGAACGGGATGTGGTGGCGGACCGGGTCAAGTCTGGTTTGCTAGCCGACCTCAATCTCACCGACAAGACTGCTGTGAATCGCTGGCGCAAAGCCGTGATGACGGGTGAGTTCGACTCGGACGCCTGTTCGCGGGAGCTCCTCGCTGGTGCCTCGGATGGGCCCGCAGATGTGCGGCTTCTCCAGCGAGCCACCCGCTTGCAGCGCGATTTGCTCATGTCGGCCCATACCCGTGGAATCCGGGGCGCTGGGCGCCGGGCACGGGCGGCTGGGCGCAGTGGGGCGGCCTATGTGGTCGCCAACTTGATTGCCATCTCGATCTACAGCTTCGTAATGTTCCTCCTCATGATTATGGTTCGCAGCCAATACGGTACGAGCTTTGACGGCACCCTTGACAGTATCCTAGACTTGGGCAGCAAGATCCTAGGCGGCTCCGGCGATGGAGCCCCCTAACGGCTCGCTCTCCCGCCCTGCCCCGCCAAGACCCCCCGCCGCCCCACAATGTCCGATTCGCCGCAAGACCGGAGTCTGTTCTCCTTGGTGCAGATTCAGCACCTCATGCGCGTGGAGTTCAACCGCGCTCAGCGTTACAGCTACCCCGTGTCTTGCTTGTTGATCTCAGTCGACCGGCTTGGGCACCTGCGTGACTTGTATGGGTACGAAGCCAAGGAGGAAATCATCGACTCGGTCGTGGGGATGTTGAAGATTCAGACGCGCTGCTCAGATTTCCTTGGTCGCATGGCCGATGATCGGCTGTTGGCCGTCGTGCCCCACACGAACGAGGCAGGAGCCAAGGTCTTGGGTCAACGGTTGCTGGACGGAGCGCGCCATATGGAATTCAGTGCAGACGGGCGTACGATTCAGGTCACCCTTTCGGTCGGTGCGTCCCACAATGCTGGCGGCACAGCTCTGTTTTTTGATGCGATGTTCATGGCGGCTGAGGAAGCTCTCGCAGGTGCCTCCGCTGTGGGAGATTGTGTCCAGGTCATCGACCCCGGTGGCATCCCGGCAGAATGAAGGTTCTCCTCGCCGACGACGAGGTCACGATCTTTGTCACCTTGAGAGATGCTCTTGAGGATGCGGGCCACGAGGTCCTTGGAGCGACGGATACACACTCGGCTCTTGAGGCGCTCGAAGATCGCGGCCAGGGCACACCCGATGTGGTCATCACGGATATCCGCATGCCAGGCAAGGGGGGCATGGAGGTCCTGCGCCGCGCCGTGGAACTGGAGCCCGAGCGACCCGTCATTTTGATGACAGGATTTGCAACGGTGGAGGATGCTGTGGCGGCCATGCGTCTGGGGGCTGTGGATTACGTCCAAAAGCCATTCCGCAATGAGACGATTTTGCGTCGAATTGAAACCCTGCGCCGAGTTCAAGATCTAGAGCTGGAGAATGAGGCTCTGCGCGGTCAGCTCGACTCGGGTCACGGGTTCACGAACGTCATCGGAGAATCCCCCAGCATGCGAGCGGTGTTTGAGCGCGTGCGAACCGTGGCCGATTCGGATGCCACGGCCCTCATCGTAGGGGAGAGTGGGACAGGTAAGGAGCGTATTGCTCGGGCATTGCATGACTTGTCGAGCCGCTCAGATGAGCCCTTTGTGGCCATTTCCTGCGCTGCGTTGCCCGAAACGCTGCTTGAGGCGGAGTTGTTCGGGCACGAGAAGGGGGCCTTCACCGATGCTCGTAAGGAACGCAAAGGGCGATTTGAACTCGCTCACTTGGGAACGCTCTTTTTGGATGATGTTGACGACATGCCCCTGCCGACCCAGGTCAAACTGTTGCGGGTTCTCCAAGAACGGACGTTCGAGCGAGTGGGCGGTGAAAAGACTCGCAGTATTGACATCCGCGTGGTCGTTGCAAGCAAGGTAGACCTGCGGGCGGCAGTGCGGGCTGGGACGTTTCGTGAAGACCTGTTTTATCGCTTGAATGTGGTTCCCATTCCGTTGCCACCCTTGCGTGAACGAGTGGGGGACATTCCGTTGCTCGCCCAACACCTCCTTGAGCGCCACGGCCGCGGTCGGCAGTACAGTTTGCCGGAGAGGGCGCTGCGCATGCTGGAAGGTTACCCCTGGCCGGGAAATGTGCGCGAGTTGGAGAACGCCTTGCAACGGGGGATCGCACTTGCGGGCAAGAGTTCGGTGCTGTCTGCGTCCGATTTGCTCCCGCAGGACGGGCGCTGGCGTGGTGCGCTGGAAGTCCATGATGAAATTGAACCTCTGCGGGAGGTCTTGCACCGCCAAGAAGTCCAGCACATTCGGCGAACCCTTGAGGCCACCGGCGGACACCGGCAGCAAGCGGCCACGTTGCTCGGAATCTCCCGGAAGGTGCTCTGGGAGAAACTGAAGGGCGCTGAGTACGACGATGTGCGCGGCGAAGACTCGGGTGACCCATCAGGTGAGTAGCAGGAGTGGAGTCAGCCAATCTTCAGTTCCCCTAGAGGCGGGCACTCTTGTTGTGGGGGATCTACACCTAGATGTGGCCAACGCAGAGCACGGAATCCTCTTCGAGCGGTGGTGTGCCTCGCTCCAGGACCTACCCCGGTTGGTGATTCTTGGAGACCTCTTCGAGTTTTGGGTGGGAGACCACCACCTGCGCGTTGCGGGTGTGGATCCAGTTCTTGGGGCTCTTCGCGGGCTTACGGAAGCGGGCGTGGCCGTGGATGTGATCCATGGGAATCGTGATTATCTGCTCGGTCCAGGGTTCGAGGCTGCCACAGGAGCGCGGGTGCACCCCGAGGGACTCGTCATTGGGGTTGGAGATGAGCGCGCGGGTATCGTTCACGGGGATGAGTTGTGCATTGCGGACCCGTCCTATCAGCGCTTGCGTAGAATCCTACGGAGTGGGCCAATTCTGGGGCTTCAACGCTCATTGCCTCTCGCCATCCAGATTCCGTTAGCCAAGGCCCTCAGGGGCTCATCGGAACGGAGTACGTCTCAAAAGCGAAGGGCCCAAGTTGAGATGGTTCCCGGTGCGGCCCAAGCCATGGGTGATGACCTGGGTGTGGGAACTCTAATCTGTGGCCATGCCCATGCTGCCCGCGACCAAGATCTCGAGGGGCTGCGCTGGATCGTGCTTGACGCGTGGGGCGGTCCGCTGGACGGGGCGAGGTTTGTGGGCGGCGATTGGACCTGCGTATCGAGCTCAAGCGGCCTTGAACGACCCCTTGCGACCTACTGAGAGTTGGACGGGTGCGAGGGGCATGTGCGGTTTTGTTTTCGCCCCTGTCCAGCATCCAGTCCGACTCGCTAAACTCCTCGCCGCGAACCCAACCTGCGGTTTCGCCCAGCCGATTCTTTGCGTCTCCTCAACAGGATCTCCACTTCGCCATGATGATTGCTATAGACGGCCCTGCTGCTTCCGGCAAGAGTACCGTGGCACGGGCCCTCGCTTCTGAGTTAGGACTGACTTACCTCGATACTGGGGCCATGTACCGTGCGGTGACCCTCAGGGTCCTCGAGGAGGGAATCGACCCCACAGATGGGCCTGCTTGCGCTGAATTGGCCGAGCGATTGACGATTTCCTTCGACACAGAGGGTCGGGTGGAGGTGGAGGGCCAACCCGGGGAGCCTGCCGTGCGCAGTGCGGAAGTGACTGCCGCTGTCTCGTGTGTGGCCGCACACGCAGGCGTGCGTGCAGCGATCGTCCCCATGCAGCGTGAAATTGCTGCTCACACGGGTGCCGTCGCGGAAGGACGCGATACGACGACTGTCGTGTTCCCCGCTGCGGACCATAAATTCTTTTTGGTGGCGAGTCCTGCAGAGCGAGGACGCAGGCGCGCCCAGGAGAACGGGGAGCCCGATCGGGCCGAGGAGTACGCCCGGGAGATTGCTGAGCGCGATGCCAAGGATAGCAATCGCGACCATTCCCCTTTGCGAGAGGCTACCGATGCTGTGCGCGTGGAAACCGATGGCTTGAACCCTCAACAGGTGTGCGCCCTTCTGCTTGGGATTGTGCGAGGGGCGGGATAATCATGGCAACTCCGAAGGGACCGGTGACCCACAAGACTCTGACCTGGCGCTGGGCCCTGGCGATTCTGCACGTGGGGTACTTTTTGTTCTGGCCCCGAACTGTAGTCGGCCGGGAGAACATCCCACGCAAGGGACCTGCCATCATCGTCACCAATCACGTTTCATTTCTCGATATTCCATTGGTGGCCGTGGGCGTGCTGCATAGGCACGTGGCCTTCGCTGCCCGGCGCAGCCTCACCCAGAACAGTTTCCTGCGCTACATCTTTGCACGCGTCGGGGTCATTCTGGTGGATCCTGGCAAAGGTGATCGGGGAACGTTGCGGCAGATGATTGAGCATGTGGAGGCGGGCGATATTCTGGGTATCTTCCCGGAGGGCACCCGCAGTCAGGATGGCCAGCTGAAACAGCCCAAAAAAGGGGCCGCCCTGGTGGCGAGGAGCACGGGGGCACCGATCATTCCCTGTGCGGTCAGCGGGACCCACGAGGCGTGGCCCAGGGGGCAAAAGTGGCCTCGACCTGGAAAAGTACGCATTGAATTCGCAGCTCCTGTTGACGGATCGAGTCCAGATGCCTTGGATGTAGCTTGGGAGAGGGTAGCAGCCATGCTTCCCGACACGGCCAAGAGTGCCCAGCAGGATTCGAAGCCGGCCTCCGATCACTCCTAGATTCGTTCAAATTGCTCGTGCAGCGGCCACCATGTCGCCCGCTGGGCAATTCGTTAGGTGGCGTTCTTCGCCACACCCCAACAGTTTACCCGTCCGATCAACCCCCTAGATAGAACCCGTACAGAATGGCACTTACTTCAAGAAGAGTCCGCCAGTATGAGATGGATCCCGAAGCACTCGAGCGTCAACTCGACGAGGCTTTTGAGGGCATCAGTACTGAAGAACTCACCGTATCCCTCAACGCATCCATTTGTGACGTCAAGGTCGGCGAAATCGTTATCGCCAAGGTCGACACCGTGGATGAGCGCACTGGCCTCGTCATCATGGATGTCGGCGGCAAGTCCGAGGGTACGATCCCTCTCTCCGAATTCGGAGCAGATCTACCGGCTGCAGGTCAAGAGTTCGAGGTCTTCTACGAGGGACTCGATGAATATGACATGTCCCTGCTGTCCAAGCGTCGCGCGGACCGCCTGCGCGCCTGGGAGCGTGTCTCAACGATCTACAACGAAGGTGATGAAGTCCAAGGTGTTGTTCAGCGCAAGATCAAAGGCGGCCTTCTGGTCGATGTGGAAGGCGTCAACGTATTCCTGCCTGCCTCTCAGGTGAGCCTCCGACGCACGCACGATATTTCGGACTTCATGGATGAGCCCGTGCGCGCGCGCATCATCAAGATCGATCCAGAGCGCATGAATATTGTGGTTTCACGCCGCAAGCTCCTGGAAGAAGAGCGCCAGCGCCTGAAGGAAGACCTCCTCAAGGACATCCAGGAAGGTCAGATCCGCACGGGAACGGTCAAAAACATCGCTGACTTCGGCGTGTTCGTGGACCTTGGCGGCATCGACGGGCTTCTGCACATCACTGACATGTCGTGGGGGCGCATTTCGCACCCTTCACAGATGCTGGAGATGGACCAGGAGGTCGAGGTCAAGGTCTTGCGCGTCGATTTCGAGCGGGAGCGGATCGCCTTGGGTATCAAGCAGAAAACTGCTTCGCCCTGGGATGGTGTGGAAGCGCGCTACCCAGTGGGTAAGCGATTGGAAGGCGAGGTGGTCAACATCATGTCCTATGGAGCTTTCGTCAAGCTCGAGGAGGGCATTGAAGGCCTGGTGCACATCTCCGAGATGTCCTGGACCCGCCGCGTGAACCATCCCTCTGAGCTGCTGAACAGTGGCGACAAGGTTTCCGTGGTCGTGCTGGAGTTCAACCACCAAAAGCAAGAGATCTCTCTGGGTATGAAGCAGGCTGAATCCAACCCCTGGGATATGGTCGAGAGTCACTATCCCGTGGGAACGGTGATCGCGGGTACAGTCCGCAACCTGACACCGTACGGTGCGTTTGTGGAGATTGAAGAAGGCATCGACGGCCTGCTTCACGTCTCGGACATGAGCTGGACCAAGAAAGTCAGCCACCCCTCAGAGATGGTGAAGAAGGGTGATGAAATGCAGTGCGTGATCTTGTCCGTGGACAAGGAGAAGAAGCGTATCGCACTTGGCCGCAAGCAGCTCAGCGCCGATCCGTGGCATGACCAGATCCCCAACAACTACCACGTGGGCGATCTGCTGTCAGGCTATGTCACCAAGGTCACCAATTTTGGCGTGTTCGTGAAACTCGAGGAGGGCCTCGAGGGACTGCTTCACATCTCAGAATTGACCGACGATCGAAATGCTAAGGCAGAAGACCTGCTTCACCCTGGCCAAAAGGTCGAGGTGCGGGTGATTCGAGTGGATGTGGAAGATCGCAAGATTGGTCTCTCCTTCGTGCATTCGGACTTTGATGAGAATGAGGCGATCGTGGCATCGGCTGAAAAGGCCCGCGCTGCTGAGGAAGCAGCTGCTGAGGCGGCGCCCGACAGTGCAGCCCCCGCTGAGGGAGCTGCAGAAGAGGAGGCTCCTGCTGCAGAAGCTCCCGCTGAGGAGGCACCCGCTGCTGAAGCTCCCGCTGAGGAGGCACCCGCTGCTGAAGC
>CAYXZD010000001.1:650776-760445 GCA_964469565.1 uncultured Planctomycetaceae bacterium | reverse complement strand
CCCGCTGCTGAAGCCTCGCCTGAGGGTGAGCCTGAGGAAAAGCCAGCCGCTGAGTAACACCTGGCGAACGGCCCGTTAGTATTAGGAGGAGATCCCTGTGGGGGTCTCCTCCTTTTGCTTCTCAAGTGCCTTGGACGCCCTTATCGCGGGTGTGGGCGCGTGTGTTTCGTCCTCCCTATGGGATACTTCAACCACCTCGTGCACTGGCTGGGGCCGCTGGCGCTGGCGGCATGTCTTGGCTGCCGAGCCAGTCCGCAACCCATACAGGCGGGCTCCCAGCTGATCCAGGGGGTTCCCCCCGCCTATTTGGCGGCCTTCACCGGGCTGCGTGAGTCACTTGAGGCTGGTGAAAACGCCACTGCCTGGGGAATTGCTCGACGGATTCGAGCCCGGATTACCCAACGCCCAGGGCAGGACGAGGCACTCCTCGAATTACTTGAGGGTTTTGAGCGCATTCTGCTCGGTCGCGAGGTGCTGGAACACGTTCGTTTGCGGTTGTTCATCGAACCCGCAGAATCAGGACACAGTGCGAGAGTCGTTCTCGTCGGCAGCACCCTTGAGACGGGTGGTATCGAGCTGCGAGCGGACGCGGGTACCTTGCAATGGGAGCGAACGGTCTTGTTACCCAATGGCATGGACAGCACACAGGTTAGCGTCTATCCGCTGCCTGCCCTTGATCCGTGGCTCCTGGATGCCGCGGAGGGCTCCGGGTGGTTTCTGCACACCTACGATCGCCGAATCCCGATTGGGGCGCTTGCTGTCAATGATCGGTGGGTTCTGCGCCTCCTGTCGGGCGGCGTTCTAGCCCGGGAACAGCTGCTTCCTGCGATGAATATGCATGTCGAGTTCGCCGAACGGGTGGAGCTAGCTGAGGTGATTCCCAGTGAACCTGTTCGCCCGCATGAACTGTACGAGGCTGCCGCTGCCCATCGTTTTTCAGTCCCGGCTCTGCTGGAACGGACTGTCCGCATCATCCCCAGCCAGCGCGAGGAGGCCCTAGCCCTACTCGCTCCCCTCCTCGAGACCTGGACACCCGAACAAATCGCTCGCTTGGTTCCCAGTCTGCGTTGGTTGGCCATGGATGGCGATCGGGGCCGTGACCCTCACACATGGCGAGCGTGGCTGCGGGAATGGGCCACCCAGCGCACCCAGAACCTGCAGGAACCCACAAGCCTCGACCTCGGAGCGCTGGACATTTAGGCGTCGGGGCGGCCCAATGGGGCCATGTCCCAGGCAGACCCAACCGGAATCGAGCAACCCGCACCCCTGCACCCCGACACGGATCGCCACCTCGCGGCATTTAGGCGAGGGGCGGTGGACCTGATCGATGAGGAGGAGTTCGCCTTGCTCATCTCCGAGGCACTGCATGCGGCTCGTCCCTTGCGGGTCAAGTTTGGGATGGACCCCAGTTCAGCGGACCTGCACCTCGGCCACGCGATCCCGCTCATGACCCTGCGCGATCTGCAAGATCTCGGACACACGATTGTCCTGATTGTGGGGGATTCGACCGCCATGGTGGGCGACCCCTCGGGACGAAACAAACTTCGCCCTGTGCTCACCCGGGAGCAGGTGCAGGAGAACCTGCAGACCTACACCGACCAAGCGGGCCGCATTCTGGATATGGAGAAGACTGAGGTCCGGCGTAACTCCGAGTGGTTCGACGCCATGGCTTTTGAAGATCTCCTAGCACTCACGACGCGCATGACCGTTTCGCAAATGCTTGAGCGCGATCTGTTCCGTCGAAGAATGGAGAGTAACGAGCCTATCGGAATCAATGAATTCCTCTATCCTTTGATGCAAGGATGGGATTCGGTGGAGGTTCAGGCTGATGTCGAGCTAGGCGGGACGGACCAGCTTTTCAATCTGTTAGTCGGACGGCGCTTGCAGGAGCAGAAGGAACAGCGCGCGCAGTGTGTGCGAACCCACCCCCTGATTGATGGTCTCGACGGACGCAAGATGAGTAAGTCGTATGGCAACGCAGTCGGATTGCTCGACAGCGCGCGCGAGATGACCTTTGGCATCATGCGCTTGGCAGATGAGTTGATGGGCACCTGGTTCACGCTATTGACGCGTCTACCCGAGGAGGAGGTGACTCCGCTATTGGCTGGACATCCACGAGCATCCAAGGCGCGTCTAGCGCTTGAGGTGACCCGCTTCTTCCACGGCGAGCAGGCGGCTCAAGAGGCTGCCGAGGCCTTCGATCGAGAGGTGCGCGACAAGGCCCTTCCCGAGGATCTACCCGAGCGCATCTGGGATGCTGGGTGGGGGGAGAGCCTTCCTCTCGCCAATCTGATTGCCGCCTGTGAGCTGGCTCCGTCTACCTCACAGGCCAGGCGTCTGATTCAGCAGGGGGCCGTGCGGCTCGATGGGGACAGCGTGGCCGATCCAAAGGCAAGTCTAGAAGCGCCCACAGAGGCAATCTTGGTACAGGTGGGAAAGAAGCGTTTCTTGCGGCTCCTCCCGGCCTAGTCTTGACTAGCGCACCACGCCTTGCAGGGCGGCTTGGACCACAGGGGTTCCTTCATCGTCCGTGCGCACCTTCAGGTGGCCATGGAACCGCCCCGGGGCAAGCCCTGCAGGGGCACTCAACTCGAGGGTCCAGCGCTCGCAGCGTCCAGACTCATCGACGTAACCCGCCGGAGCCCATGTGCACTTGAGCTGCTCTTTGTGGTCACCGGTGAACTCAGTCGAGAGGAGTTTGACACGGGCACCGGGAACAAGGGCTTGCAATTCGACTTGAGTCGAGCCGCCCTGCTCCCTTGGGACGAGTCCAAAGTGGATTGGGTCGGGGTGGATGCGCAGGTCAGGCACGATGCGTGCCCAAACCTCGACGACTAGCTGGCCCGAGGTCCCCTCGCCCTTTTCGTCTGTGGTTCGCAGGGTGATTGTCTCGTGCCTGTGCCCGAGTTCCTGCAGTGCAGGTAGGTGGGCGGTCAGGGCCCAACGCGGCTCCGCCCCGAATGAGATGTCCTCTAGGGTAGTCTGCAAGCCACCCGTGGCCCCCAAGACATCAATCACTCGCGCTGCTGAATCCTGATAGCCGAGCACGATTTCAATCCGCTTAGAACCCCCGTGGCTCATGGGGATATCTCCCATGCGTAGCTCTGCAGGGCTCAAGGTGAAGAGCTTATCGGCCTTAAGGTGACACTCGAATGTCAGGAACGGGGTCACAGTCGAGCTCGTGCGGATTCGCAGGATGGCAAGCTTGTCGATGTTGGGTCGGACGCTCACCGTGTTGACGGCCATCACCATTTCGAGAGTACCCCCAGGGGGAATCGTGATCAGATCCTCGGCGGCTCCGAAGTCCGCACCGATTGCTTGGCCACCCTCTGCTGGAAATGCACGCATGCCCTTCACCCGCGTACAGGTGCAGGCGGGGTGGATGGACAGGACCTTGATGGGGACAGACTCGGTATTACTGAGCAGGATGGTCCGTTCGACTTGTTGACCAAACTCCAGAAGCCCGAAGTCATGGAAGAAGGGTCTCGCGGGGTCGCTGGGGTTTTGAACCACAAGGCCTGTCGGAGGCGCAGGGGAGCATCCTAGGATCAAGCCCAGCCAGAGTAGGCAGGGCACACTGCAAACGTGGCGGAGAAACGGGTGACGCATGGAGGGTGGGAAACGTGCCCCACATTCGGGGCCTAGGGCTTGTTGTGCTCGTCGGATTGAGCAGGGGGAGTATCCTCGTCCTCGTCTTCGCCAGAATAGCCCAAGGATTGTAGCGCCTCTGCCGACGCTTCTGAGCCTCCGGCTTGGGGGGGGGTGACCTTGGTCACCTCCCACTCCTCTAACTGGGATAGGAGACGCTTTGCTTCGGCATGTTCGGGGGAATACAGGTTGTTCATCTCGAGCGGATCCGCTGCGAGATCGAACAACTCGGATTGCTCGGGCTGTGTCTCGCGCCAGACCAGCTTCCAGCGGCCGTCACAAACCGCGTATAGATTGTCGTAGTGGCCCGGCGGCAGGTTCTTGGCCGAGGGGGAGTGGGCGTCGTACAAATTGAGGGCGTCTGCGTAGGCCAGTCTAGGGCTGTCCTCCGTGCCTCCACGCATGAGCGGCAACAGGGTGGCTCCCTCAAGCTCCTGGCTGGAGGCGACATCCAAGAAGTGCAGGATCGTGGGCGCAATGTCGATGGTGCGCACCTGATTGCTGACCCGCGCCTGGGTCTGCTCTCCTGGCAGGTGCAAGAGCAGGGGGACTTGGATGCACCAGTCATAGAGTAAGCGGTGCTTTGCCCACTGGTGCCGCTTGTATCCATCGAGCAGGCCCTGACCGTGATCGGCAGTGACAGCGATGAGGGTTTTCTCCCACTGGTCTGCTCCCCGGATGTGGTCGAGCAGGCGCCCTAGCTGACGGTCCATCCAGGTCAATTCGGGGTCATACATGTCCTCGCGCCACTGGTGCGAGCGCATGCCTTTGAATTTTGTACCGACCTCCGGGTACTCAATGCCGTAGGGCTTGATGAAATCCACGGGCGGGACGAGTGAGTAATCGTGAACGTCGAACATGTGTACCCAGAGGAACCACGGCCGGTCATCGTCCGCTGATTCCTCAAGCCATGCGATCGCATCATCGATCGTGAAGTCGCCCCTGCGTTGCGTGTTGGTCTTGCCGTCGGGATTCCATTCGGTGGCGTGTTTTTGCTGATGAGTGATGTCGATCGACTCAACATCGACACCGGTAAGGAAGACATCGAAGCCCTGTTGCAGATTGTAGATTTCAGAGACCACATAGGCGCTGACGGCAGCTGCAGTTTTGTAGCCATTGCGCTGGAGAGTCTCGGGCAGGGTCTCGACCGAGTCGAGCAGGGAGTGGCCGCATTTGTCCGAGTAGAAGGTCCGCATGCCGTGCCGATAATTATTGAGGCCGGTCAGGATGGACGCGTGGGACATGGGGGTGATGCCGGCGGTTGAAATCACCCGGTCAAACACCGTGCTGTCCCGCGCGAGGCTGTCCATGTGAGGTGTAATGTCACTCGCAGCGCCATAGCACCCGAGGTGATCGGGGCGCGTTGTGTCGAGGGTTACGAGCAAGACGTTGGGTCGATCCCCAGCACTCTCGCTTGGTTCAGTGCCCGAACAGGCACAGAGTCCCAGAATGCTCACCACAAAGGCGGCGGCGAAACTAGGGCCAAATCCTGTGGATGGCTGGGTGGCTGGGTGTGTAGGTCTCATGGGGACTGGGTTCATAGCAAGAAGCTCATGGGGCTGCAGCTTATTTTCCGGGCAACATGCCTGGGGATGTGGGGTCTGTTCGGTCGCGTTTGCGATTCGGTGCAAGGCGGTGCATACGGGCGCTGTTGGTGCCTGCTTGGCGGCGGGTGAGGTACCGCATGACCTCTTCGTCGTTGAGAGTGCCGCCTTCGAGGACATGCAGGAGCCACACGACCTCTTGCCGCTTGAGTCGCAGGGAGCCCCCTAGAGGGCGGCCACCCACCTTGCGGCGGTAAAACTCAAAACGCCGATACCAATCCTCTAGGGGATCTTGGGCCTTGTCGGGATCATCAAACCGAACGGACAGACGTTTCTCTTGGCGCGAGGGCTGGAGCAAGCGACACAGGTCCACTGTGTAGACCATGTCGGCAACTCGGGGATCGGGGTCGACGATCGCGCGTTGAATGCGAGCGCGGTTGAGAGGGCCCGTACTGGGGTCGTCTCGATTGGCGAGCACGTGCATGGCCCATGCTTTTTCCTGGCTGGTGCCTGACTCAAGTTGCTCGGTGAGTTCCTCGCGGCTTTGGTGGCTGTTCTCATGGGCTCGGTATTCCCAATGGATCAGACAGAGCAACGCCAGATGGGGCAGGTAGCCCGCCCACGGTTGAATGAATCTCATGGTTCGTACCTCGGCCAGATCATCTCAGTGAAGATGGCGTAGTTGTCCGGCCAAATCAGCCACCAAAGGAAACCGAGGGATAGAGATACGATGGTGAGGACCCGCCGCTGTTTCGCGTCGAAGGGTCCGCTCGTGAGTAGGCCTGCCGCGAGGGCGATCAGCAGGGGCATGGCGGGAATGCGGAAGCGGGACATGGCGACAACTAGGGTCGTGCAGAGAAAGTACCCCATAGTCGTGCCGAGTAGGATCCAAGCGGGCCGCTGCTTGAGGACAGTAAAGAAACCCGTGATGCCCAGGATCAGGATGGCCATCGAACACCCCATGGCCCAGAGGCTCGTGAGTTTACGCATTACACTGCCGCCAATGGGAGTGTCATCGTAGTGCCCCAGCGCTTGGTGGCGAGTGAAGAATGACATGGGTGTCATGAAATCCGCCAACTTGCGCAGCCGTGATCGCAGGTACCAGCCCTTGTGGTTCTTCACGAACGCTAGACCGTTTTCCTGATTGGCCTTTGAGCGATCCACCATGTTGATGAGCTCTGGTGGCTCGGCACGCAGCCACCCGCTGTTGCCGCTAAACTCAATCCAGTCGTCTGGCTTTGCTTGGACTTCAGCATTGCCCCTGCGCTCTTGCTGAATGAGGTTTCGCCGCAGCTTCTCCTTGAGTTCATAATCACGCGGGTCGCTCTCGGCGCCCTCCGCCATGGCTTTCACATTGGCTGCGTGTACGGCTTGGGATTCGGATTTGAGGTCCTCTATGCGGCCGTCGAGTTCTGAGAACCGAATGGGCTCGACCAGAGTGAACCAGCGGCGCATGATGGACTTCAGTCCCTCAAGGCCGCGGCGCTCACGTTCGACGTCGATTGGGATCAGATCGAAGTTTCGATAATCCTGATTGAGGCCGTTGAATACGTTTTCCCCGAGGCTCGCTCCGAGCGGGATGAAGTGGCCATAGACTTCCTTGTTGTGTAGGCCCCATGGGGTCACGCAAGCTGCTAGTACAAGCACCAGTAGGCTTCCACGGCGAAGGCCTTCTAAGACTCCCCCCGCAAAGGGCACGAGTAGGAGTGCGAAAACGAGTACTAGGAATTGGGGGCTTTCTTTGAGGTACAGGCTGCCCGTGAAGCACAAGGCGGCTATCACAACCCGATAGGTTGCAGCGGGGTCTGCCCGCTTCAACATCAGCACCAAAAGCTGGTAAAGCCCCGGGAGGAATAGAGCCGTAAAGAGGGTCTCATTCCATAGCAGATGCGTGAAGGCTGCCAGGGGCAGATAGACGATCCAGAGGATGCCTGCCCATTGGGCTGCGCGTTGCCCGAACAGTCGGCCTGCGAAGAGCATCGTCGTAAGCCCAATCGAAGCGGAGGCTAGGACTTGGAGATACTTGACTGCCAACATTCCACCCACGCCAAATGCACTAATGGCATGGGACATGAGCCATGAGTAGCCCGGGGGCCACAAGTACCGGTGCTGGTCTAAATAGAAGCCAAAATGGTTCCAGGCAATACCGAGGTACACGTAATTGGCTTCATCGGACTGAAGATCCAAATCGCCGACAATCCACAGTAGGGCGAGCCGGAGCACGACACCGAGGGCACACAAGCCCACGAGGGGTCGCATGCGAAGGGCACGGGCCGCAGAGGAGGTGGGCAAGTCGTTAGGGCTCACGCCGCTAAGGAATGGGTGGGGGACAGGGAATGGGAGGGCCTACCCTTGGCCGCCGCCCTCTTCTTCGAGTTCTTTGTCCTGGGCTTCTTTCTGTGCCCGGATGGCATCCTGTGCCTGTAAGGACTCCATCATCTTGACCTGTGCCTGGATGGGCCCTTTGCCCCTGTCTCCCACCACCTCAAGGCCTTGTTTGGCGAGGCGCTGGGTGAGCTTATAAATGCGTAGACGATTCGTGCGCTCCATAAAAGCTCGGAAGGTGCGCCCATTGGGGGCCGCCTCAACCACCCGATCGACCAACTCGAAGGCGTCACCAGCCCGTGAGGATGCCAGGAGCGCTTCAAAGTAGCAGGCGGCGTCGGCAATGATGACTTGGCGTTTTTCGTAAAACTGGCTGCTGGCGGTGCGCTCGTCCTCGGGAGTCTTGTACAGCTCGGTCAGCCGCCCCCCAATGATCTCGACGGGGGCGGGATCGAGTCGCAGGATGTCTGAATAGAGCTTGCGGCCCACGGCGCGGTTGAGTTCTGCACGCATGAGGTGCCGAGCGGAGGCGTCGCGCTCGGCTCCCAAGTCTCGCATCTCTACGATTGCATCAAGAACGTCAACTTCGTCGCGCAGCCAGAAGCAATACCGCAGGTACTCATCGAGCTCTCCTTCGATTTCGATTCCCGCGAGAATAGCCGCGCGCTGGCGGTCACGCCGAGTGATGAGGGCCTCAGCTGCCTTGATTGTGTAACTGCGTAGATAGGCGATGCGCTGAAGTAGGAATTCAAAATAGTGTCCGCGGAAACCAGCAAGGTGTTCTTCTCCGGTATCCAAACACCAAAGATAGGCGTCGAGACACTCGACGCTTCGCTCTGGTTCGTTGGCGAACAAATGATTGGCCCACGTAAGCCATGCCATAGGATTCGTGGCATCACTGCCTTCGGGGCGTGTGGGCTTGCCTTCACCCAAGGTGGAGGCGCTGAGGGAGATGAGTAATTCCGTCGGTCCTGCGAAGCCCTCAGTCTTGTGCAGCAGAGTCATTCCATCTGGATTGAGCAGAATGACCTGTGGGTACAGATTGACGCCAAAGCGTGCCTTGAGCTTTGTGTCCGTTTCGGGCACCTGAATGGCGAGTGCGTTTTGACTCAGCCACTCGCGCACAGAGTCAGCGGCCCAGGTCTGCTTGAGCATGCGAGCGCAATCGGGACTCACCTCGCTGTGGAAGTACAGCACCAGCAACTGGTGCTCAGCGTTGGCTCGGGCTGCTGCATCGGTGAGGGACAACTCCAAGAATGGGGCATCACTTGCCGGTGACGCTGAGCTGAGGCCAGCGGTGAGCGCGAGGGCCGTGAGCGTACCCATCAGAAGAGTGCGGGGAGAGCGGTGGATGGACTGATTCATGGTTGGAGGTGACGGTCGAGAAGGGGGCAGTCTTGTGCAGAGTCTAGCAGGAGGGGGGGCCAGAAGCCGAACGGTGTGTGAGACCGGAAAAAAGGGGCTCATGGGCGCCTCCTATGGCTACGCAACCCGCACAGGGTCGTTAGTGCCCGTACAGACTAGTCGGCCAACGGGGCCTGAAGCCTGGACCGAATCAGGATCCCAAGGGCTACCGAGTCGCTGATGGGGGCCTTCGGGACTAAATCGTCTCGCCCGAGGGGAGGCGGATGAGGCCCAGGAGGCGATCGCCGGCTTCGACTTTTGAGCCGTCGAGGACGATGGAGTGAATGATGTGAACGTTTTCGCCGAGAACACAGTCCTCACCCACCACGGCTCCCGGCCCAAGCACACAGCCATTGCCCGCCCGGCTGCGTGCGCCGATGGCCACATTACCCACGACCCGAATACCGTCTCCCAATTGAGCGTCTTCACCACAAAGAACCCCATCGCGCATCTCTCCGGACCGAGTGAGACCCGCAAGGTCGTCCTCCAAGGTACGAAGAGCGAGTTCGCGTAGGTAGACTGAGGTGTCGGTGGGGCGCAGAATCGGGGGAACCTGTGAACAGGGGTCCGATGGGGCTTGGTCGGGGTTGATCTCGTCCTGGCTGCGGCCTGGAGGAAGGTAGATGATCTCCGGCTTAGGTCGAACGGTCTGCCCGGGTAAGTGAACCGGTGTGCGTTCAATCCGGCCGGTCTGTTCGCCTCGTCGCTGGAGACCTAAGAGGTCTGCTTCCAACAAGCCGCCCACGGGTACCACAAGGGTTGCGGTGTGCTCAGGGGAAGCTGCCGTGGCAGAGGGTGCCATGCGAGCTCGCAGATTGTAGATGGGACGCTCTTCGAAAAGGCTGAGGACTGCGTCGCTTACCGGACCTGGTTCCAGCACGAGCTCCTGGATGGAGAGGGGCAGGAGAACGCTCAGGATCCGTTTATACAGGGGCTCACCCACGATGGGGGCGGTGAGCCATGCACGGAAATCCTCTCCTTTGATGGAGTCTGGAGCGAGGTCGTCCAGGCCGGTAAGCCGAACGCGAATGGAGTTTGTCGTGGTGTTCTGCATAGGGGCAGGGGGCCCCTAGGCTCACCCCGCGTTGCGTCCCCTCAAGTCGTAACGATCGATCTTGCGGTAAAGGGTCGCTCGGCCGATGCCTAGTCTTGCAGCAGCTTGCTTCACGTTCCACCCTGTAGTGGCCAATGCGTGCTGAAGAATCCTGCGCTCGTAGTCCTCGAAGGGCAGAATCTCGCCCGGCTGGGTCCACGCGGGGGCTTGGGTCGACGGCTCGCTGGACTCGAGAGGCTCATTGCGGCGAAGGGATTCCAGCACAAGGCGGGCTTCGTGCTCATCACGGGCAAACTGGATTTCAGCGCCTTCAAGGCCGATTTGCATGCGGAGGCGAAGGCCTGGATCGTTGCTGACGAGGAGAATCTTGGGTTCCATTAGATTGGGTTTGGGTTTTGGTGTGGGGGTTGATTAATTGCCCGTGGGGCACGGTTCCCGTTTCGAGAGGCTGGTCCCCCGATCTTGTGTCGAATTGAGCGAAAAACCCAAAATGGTCCCTTTTTGCCGGGTCTTCGGTCCGGCTGGGACTGGAGGCTCGTCCGCGACCCATCCTGGGCGGGCATTCTCGGGGGAAGGGAACCCGGCGAGGGCGGCATGCGTCTTTGTGTTTGCTTGGTGGGCTACGACTGTCATTAGTTGTCGGAAAGGAGAGAACCCCGATGCGGTGCGTATGCCCCGTTAGTGGCCCATCAGGCACCCTTCCCCCCTCCTAGGGGCCCTGGGTTGATTTTGAGACCCGGGTTGCATGGGTGCAGGGAATCCCCGCTCCCGAGGACCCGCCACACTGATAATCTCAATTCGCCAGTCTGCTGGAGCTTGAAGCACTGCCTGCCATGGGGCGGGGGGAGATGGGGGGCGCAGCCATGGGGAGCGGCTGACAGCCGGAGCGGGCATGGCTCGGTTTCCGACTCCTCAAACGGCTTTTCACGCAGGGGGCCAGGGATTGGAATGCAGTGCTGGAATTGTTGGTGCTCGAACCCCAACCTTGTGCCTCCCAGCCCCGTATCCACGACCCATGCTTGCTCGATCTCACCTCCCGTCCGCCGAGGACTCCGATCCGGCCATTCCCGCTGGCGGCCCCTGGCGTCCCAAGGCCATTGCAATGGGGGCTGGATTCATCCTGTTTGCTTGCGGATCGGGACCCGTCGATGATTCCGACGAACTGCCCGGGGGGGCTGTGGTTCAAGTGCTTCAGCCTAGCCAAGGTGATGGAGCGCAGGGCCCTGAAACCCCGACTGCCCCTCTAGGCTCGACCGATCCTGGAACGAACGTGGGCGAATCTGAGCTAGGAACCACGCCCCCAGTGATACTAGAATCCACCCCTGACCGATCACGCCCTGGGGGTTGGACGGATGAAGACACCTACCGTGGGGAGCCCATCGTGCGCTCGGTGCGCACTTTTCGCGACGGCTCTCCGCGTCGAGTGGCCTACTACCTGCCTGGTCCGGAGATTCACGAGTCCCTGCATGGCCCCGAGTGGCAATTCTTTCCAAATGGCACCCTGCGGAGCGCACAGTTTTGGACAAGGGGCACTCTCGAGGGGCCCTTCCGAGCTTGGTACCCCTCCGGTTTATTGCACTGGGATGGGGTGTATTCTGAGGGAAGGAGGGATGGAGCCTATACTCAGTACCACAAGGGCGGGGACCTCCAATTCGAGTACCACTACCGTTCGGGCCTGCCTGAGGGGATCTGGAGGGAGTACTTAGCCAGCGGCTTGCTTTCCGTGCAGGAGACGTTTCTCGCGGGAGTCTTGCATGGCCGTCGTCAGACCTGGGTGCGTGCTGAAGGAACGGACCCTCAGGAGGATGTCCAAGAGGGCGAGGAGTTTCTTGTGCTTGATGAGACCTACGAAGGGGGCAAGCTTCACGGCACCCAGACCCACTACCACACGGGTACGAATACACCGCGCTCAAAGCGTGAGTATTCCCATGGCGAGGGGGCTGGGTTATGGCAGACATTTTTTCCGACTGGGGAGCTCGAGACTCGCTGCGAGTACGCGGGGGGCAAGAAGCATGGCCTAGAAGAGTTCTTTACCACGGACGGGATGCGAGTGTTGTCGAAGGAATACCGCGAGGGCATCGGCCAGGGACTCTTGCAAACGTGGTACCCAAACGGAGGCCTGCAATCTGCGGGGCAACTCGTCGAGGGTCTACGCTCGGGGGAGTGGGTTTATCATCGCGCAGACGGTTCTTTGAACGAAGTGTGGAGCGGAACGTACAAGGATGACGAAAAGGTCCAAGACTCGCCTAAGCTTCCGTGATCTCTAAGCCCAGCCTCCTCACACCCTCGCCCCTCTCAGCCTCAATCGTCCACTGCGAATCCTCACCCTCTCCTCATCCAGCACACCCCATGATTTCCTCCCGTCTTCTCCATTACAGTGGCGTGGGCCTCGCCCTCCTGGCCACCTGTAAACTGCCCGTTTGTGCGAGTGCACCCGTCCAGCCGCAGGAGATCGTAGAGGAGGATGGCGAACTGACAACCCTTCTCCATTCGGATGGAACGAAGGCCCGTGAAGGACGCATCCTCAATGGCCGGCGTATCGGCGTGTGGACCGGGTGGCATCCTTCTGGGGAGTTTGCCTACAAGGGGCGCTATCAAGACTATCAGCGTGAGGGGCGCTGGACCTTTTGGAGACCGTCAGGAGTGAAGCGCGCAACGGGCTCGTTCGTGGCGGATCAACGCCATGGCGAGTGGAGCATGTTTGATATGAAAGGCAAGTTGGAGGCTCGTTCGCAGTGGGCCGGGGGCTTGTTGCATGGGGAACAAGAACGGTTTTTCACAACGGGTGAGCGCAAGTCGCTATTCAGTTGGGTGGCCGGCCAGCAGACAGGCCCCGCAGTGATTCATCGTGAGAAGCCCATCAAGGGTGCCAAGCAAACTCCAGGTGATGCAGTTCCCATGCTGCGATTCCTCCACGAGGAAGGGGCCTTTGAGAACGGTCGCCGGACGGGCGTGTGGACGGAGTACCATCCCAGTGGCGAGGTCTTGAGCCGAGGACCCTTCAAGGAGGACGTGCGTGAGGGCCTTTGGCGATTCTACACCGAGGACGGCGATGATGAAGCCTCCGGCCACTATGTCAACGATGAGCAATCGGGGGAATGGGTCGGCTACCACCCGGGTGGTTCCAAGAAGTTCCAAGGTTCCTTTGACGCTGGGGTAGCTCAAGGAAAGTGGACTCGCTGGTGGCCCAGCGGCCAAAAGAAAGCCACGGGCACCATTGTGAAGGGCAAATGGCATGGTGAGTGGCAGGCGTGGGGCAAGGACGGTCGCCCCGATGCCAAACTTACCGGACTCTACGATCACGGAACGAAACTCAACTAAGCACCATGGTCATCTCCAGTCTTCTCTTTGCAGTTTTGGGGCTTGTCCAGGGCCAGCCCCAAGTACCCGTCAAGTTCGTACAAAAGCCCCAAGAGGGCGATGCTCTAGAGCGCGTATTGAATGTGGACCATCTACTGGGTCTGGACGCGCTTGTCCGGACAGCTCCAGATGGATCGCAGGAGCGGATACAGATGCGTACTCGCCTCAATACGATTAGTCGGCTTCAATTCATCGACCGGATGCTGGAGGTTGAATCTGGGCGCGCACAATGCTTCGAGCGGGAGATTCTTGAATGCTCGATATCGGCCAAGCAAGACCTGTTAGAGGAGGGCGCTCCTGCCAATGAGATTCAGCTGAAGGGCGGTGTGAGTGGACTCGATGTTCTGTACACGTGGGTTCCCCATGAACAGGCTTATGGCCGTTATTATACGGGGCGTGAGGAGCGCGAGTCTTGGCTCAAGGACTTGCCCGCTGACTTGGACGCTGGTGCGCTCTTGCCTGACGATGCGGTGCTCGTCGGGCAGTCTTGGGCGGTTGATCCGCTGGCCCTGCGCGGAGTCCTCGCTCCGGGGGGGGCTCCCCAATACAAATCACGCAAGGGAGTGGACAAGGTTCTGACGCGCACCCTGCAGATGGGCGTCGGCGGTAGCTTTTACTCAAGCATTGGCGGGCGTGTGACTGGGGGCGCGAAGGTGACCCTGTCCAAGGTGGATTACAGCGCAGACCAGGCGATCGCTCATTTGTCGGTCAAGGTTTCTGATGCTCGCTTCCTTGTCGATATCACACAGTTCTCCCAGAGCAATAAGCTCATTCGTGAAGATCAAGCCGGAATCGACTCAACGAAGGGCACTCAATTGCTTGAACTGACTGGGGAGGGCACCTTGCTCTGGGATCTCAAAGCTGGACGGATGATCTCTTGGGTTTTTCAGGGGCGCGAGTCGTTCCGCACAGACATCCAAGTCACCGGAAAGAGTGGAACCTATGGGGAGAGCGCTCAACTCTCGGGCCGTGTGGAATTGTCATTCTCGTCGGCGCCAACGACGCGTCCTCACTCAACTCGCGCCCTCGTGGGCCCTAGGGAAGATAAGTGACTTGCAGGGCGTTGGTGAGCCCCGACCCGAAACTGGATGCCGGGTCCTGAAACCACAGCTGAAAGTAGCGCGTGGTGCCCACTAGGCCACTGGGTACGGCGACGGTGAAATTGGCGGTGCCGAAAAAGTCAAAGCCAACCACCTGTTCCCGTCTGAGGGGGCCAGAGATCAGCAGCGTACCCCCGAGGGCCGGAATGTTTGTGCGGAAGGGTCCGCTGATGAGGATGCCTGCAGTACCACCAACGACTCCAGTATTGGCAGAGACTGAAAAGCTACCTGCGGTTTGACTCGGCAAGCTTGTCCATGCTAGGCGTGCTTCGATGCCTGCGCTCGAAACCTTGCCCTGGCCGTAGGCCAGGGGCGGGCTGAGTAACAAACTCTGAGGGTTGAATGGGAAGGGGTTGGAGAGGTCCTCTGGATCACTTCCAGGGCGGCGGACCATGATGTCACCTGGCCCTGCAGTGTTGGGTGGCGTGACGAGGATTTGAGTGCCCCCTTGGGTCGATCCGACGGCCGTGAGTTTTACGGGTGTGCCATCGGAACCGAGGGTGGGTTGAAGATGTGTGAACCACACCTCATTGGATTTGGGGTGGAAGCCGCTACCCCGAATGAGCACGCTCGTGCCCTGGAGTTCATAGCTGCTAATGTGAACTTTGGTCGCGGAGCGAATGCCATAGATGGATTGAATGCCAGCGATGTCGTCCGCCTCGATTGAGCGCAAGCCCACCCCACCGCCGGGGACGTTCGAACCATACATGGTCGATCCGGGGACTAGACTGTGGTCGAGGCCGAGTGCATGGCCGAACTCGTGGCAGGCAACCCCCTGCAGATCCCAGGCATCAGTTCCACCGCTGAGTGAGCCGTCGGGATTGTCATTCCAAACATAGGGATCCTCGTAGAACCGGATGCGCCAGCCATCGCGGATAGGAATCTCTGTATAGGCCTTGATGAACAGGGAGCCATTGATTTGGGACAGCACATTGCCATTGCGGTTCCCCGGGCCGAGAGCGAGACCTGAATAAAAGGCATCGAAATTCGAGTTTCCAGAGCCGATGCTGGGCTGGGTGAGATCCGTGCGGCCAGACCCTCGGGCTTGCGAACCCCACTCTGCCACACCCTTCCAAATCGCCAGTGCCGCGCCTGTTGCGCCGGGGTAGTCGGGATCGGGAACGTTGTTTGTGTTGGCTTCTGGGTCCGTGAAGTTGTTCCAGATACGGAAGTCCCGTTGGGCAAGATCGAGTCGGTCGCCGAATACCACGAATCCGTGGCCCGTGGCGGGGAAGAACAGGCCAAACCCCACGCTCAAGGCAAGTGCGGGAATCACCGCAGCCCGCAATCGCGGGAGTAGCGGGTGGTGGGGAGTGGGGGCTTGTTGGCTCACGAGGGTCTATCTGCAGGTGTAGTGCGTGCCCTTAGATTACCGTCTGAGGGAGATTCTTGTCGGGCAGAGGATGAGCGGGCCACTCAAGCCTCCCCCGCGGGGCCTAGACTGGGGAAGCGAGCCTGTGTAGACGGAATGGGGGGAAATGAATTCGCATTCAGTTCGAGTGGCGAAGGGCTTGCGCATCACGATGAGACAGGGAGAATACTCCCCAAAATCCCGGTTCCATTCCTAGTTCTTGTCCATAGCTCTCATCCCATGACAACCCAGACGGAAACTCTTAATTTTGAGGCGGAAGTCCAGCAGGTCCTCTCCCTCGTAGTGCATTCGCTCTATTCTCAGCGCGACATTTTCCTACGTGAGCTGGTGTCCAATGCCAGCGATGCGCTCGATAAGCTGCGCTTTGAATCGCTGACTCAGGCCGATCTGTTGCCCGAAGGGGAGAGCTTGGGCATTGTGCTGGATGTGGACAAGGAGAAGCGCGTGCTGACGATCGCCGATAATGGCATCGGCATGAGCCGCGAGGAGCTCATCCAAAACCTGGGCAGTATCGCAAGTTCGGGGACGCGGCGGTTCTTGGAGGCTGCCAAGGAGAGTGCAGCGGAGGGGTCGCCGGACCTGATTGGCCAGTTTGGAGTGGGCTTCTACAGCGTTTTCATGGTGGCTGATGAGGTGAAGGTTGTGTCGCGAAAGGCAGGCACGGATGAAACCTGGCGGTGGTCGTCCTCGGGCACGGGTGAATACAGCCTGGAACCCGTTGAGGGGGGGGCGCGCGGTACGGTGATCGAGATGCACCTGAAGGAGGCTGGCTCCGAAGAGACGGACTTCTGTGAGGAGTGGAGCCTGCGACAAATCGTCAAGAGCTATTCGGACTTCGTGGAGTACCCCATTCAGATGGAGGTCGAGCGCTCACAGCCGAAGAAAGACGAGCAGGGTGAGGAGATTGAAGGTGAGACCGAGATGGTCAAGCAAACAGATACCCTCAACTCGATGCAGCCCCTCTGGGCGCGCCCAAAAAGCGAAATCGATGAGAAGGAATACCACGAGTTCTATCACCATCTCTCCCACGATTGGAACGAGCCCGCACGCACGATTCACTTCCGGGCTGAAGGGACTCACGAATACACGGCTTTGCTGTACATCCCCAAAGAGCAGCCCATGGACATGTTTGATTCTGACTCGCGAACATCGCGCGTCAGTCTCTACGTTCGCCGCGTTCTAATCATGAAGGAATGCGAGGAACTCTTGCCCCCTTGGTTGCGGTTCGTGCGCGGTGTGGTGGAGTCGGCAGATCTACCTCTCAATGTTAGCCGCGAAGTGTTGCAGGATAACCCTCGCGTGGCGCGCATCCGCAAGCGCCTGGTGAAAAAGGTCCTTGAGACCCTGCAGACCATGCTGACTTCCGAGCGGACCGAATATGAAGCGACTTGGAAGTCCTTCGGGGGCCTCATCAAAGAGGGTATTTACTTCGGCGATGACGAGGACTCCCGCATATCCAAGTTGTGTCTGTTCCAGAGCACGCGTTCGGACGGATCGACAACCCTTGAGGAGTACGTCTCTCGCATGGGGTCCGACCAGGAGGCCATTCATGTGATTTGTGGGCCGGACCGCAAAACCCTTGAGACTTCACCCCACCTAGAGGCCATTACTGCTCGCGGCGAGGAGGTGCTCCTTCTCAGCGATCCTGTGGATGAGTGGATGCTGCAGCGCCTTACTGAGTTCGACGGCAAGCCACTGAAATCGGTGGATCGGGGTGACGGGGCCGAGGATGACGAAGAGAAAAAACAGCGCGAGGAGCTCCAGGAGGAGAGCAAAGACTTGCTCGAATCCCTCGCGGCTAGCCTTGACGAACACGTGAGTGAGGTGCGCTTCACGAACCGATTGCGGGACAGCGTAGCGGTCTTGGTCGGCGAAGAGCAGGCGATGAGTGCTCATCTTGAGCGCATGCTCCGTAGCAGCGGTAGGGAAATCCCTAAGAGCAAGCGTGCTCTAGAGATCAATCCCGAGCATTCACTCGTCAAGGGGCTCAAGGGCCTCTATGAGGCAGACCCCAAGAGCGACCGCCTTGGACAGTATGCTGAACTGATTCTGGGTCAAGCCCTGATTGCTGAGGGGTCACCCGTGGTGGATGCTGCGCGATTCGCCGGCTTGGTGACTGATCTGATGGTGCAGACTGTCGAAGCCTGACGATCAACGGCGCCTACAGACCCAGCCCCCTAGAGAGCCAGTCCCGCAACAGACCCAGTCCCCCGACAGACCCAGTCCCCTCGTGCTGTCGGGGCTGGGTCGGTGCATTCTAGGGGACGATGCGCGTGCCCGATTCCTGGGTGAGTGCTCGATATAGCTCGCTCAGGCGTTGGGTCACGGGTCCCACCCGTCCGGAACCGATCGTGCGACCGTCAATACTGACGACTGCCGCGAGTTCTCCCATGGTGCCCGTGCAGAATACTTCGTCGGCTCGGTACAGTTCGGCCTGAGAGACCGCCCGTACCTCACACTCGATGCTGTGCTGTTTGCATAACTCCAGCACGGTCGCGCGGGTCACTCCCTCGGGGCAGGCTGCTGTCGTAGAAGTGAATAATCCACCGTTGCAGACGCCAAAGAGGTGCGTGGCATTGGTTTCTGCCACGAATCCGTGCACATCCAGCAGAAGCGCATCATCGGCATCTGCGGCATTGGCCTCCACCTTGGCAAGAATGGACTGCAGCAGATTGTTGTGATGTATCTTGGGGTCGAGGCAGTCGGGAGGAAAGCGTCTCAGGGACGAGCTTACGAGGCGCAGGCCGGTCGTGTCGTAGACCGGTGGTTTGTGCTCGGCCAAGACGATTAGGGTGGGACCCGATTGGTTCAGGCGAGGGTCCATGCCCGATGTGATCTTGGTTCCCCGCGACAGTGTCAGCCGGATGTGCACGCCGGTATGCATCTGGTTGGCCACCAAGGTGGCACGAATGGCATCGATCAAATCGTCGTCGCTGGGTATCTCTGCAAACGCCAGGGCCTGGGCCGAGTGCCGCAGGCGCAGTAGGTGCTCTTCTAACTTGAAGATGCGGCCGTCGTAGAGTCTGAGGCCTTCCCAGCAGCCATCCCCCCCTTGGACGAGAGAATCGAATACGCTCACCCTTGCTTGGTCTCGATGGTAGAGACCGTCCCCGACCCAGATCTGCAGATCCCGATTGGCCTGATTGTAAGTTTGCTTCATGTGGGGCAGACGATACGGTGCTGCGCCAATTGCTGGTAGAGCTCTTCGCAGCGTTCGAGTAGGGGGCCGGTTCCCTCCGGCAGGCTTGGGGAAGCGGGTGTCCACGGGGCAAATCCCGTGGACTCATGGGTCGCACCATACCAGACGGGGGCCCAGCACCCATCCGTCGGCCGTGGTCCAGGTTTCCAGGTCAACATGGCGGGGTCAGGGGGAATCCCCACCGATTCACAGAGGGCTTCTAACATGGCAGCGGGATTGCGGAGCAAATCTGCGCTGTCTACTACGGCAGGCACTCGCCCGGTGTGCTTGCGTTGTTGCTCAAAGAGTTCGACTTGGCAGGTCAGGCCCGTGTCCCTGAGACTAGCGTCGGGGAGGACCTTGAGTAGGGAAGCAAGCATCTGCCTCGGCTCCCGGATGAGGAATGCGTGGCTGACTTGATCGATCCAGTTGCGGGGAACAGTGGGGAGCAAGTGGTGAGCCATGTGTTTTTGGTAGAACACACGCGCTCCATTGGGGATTGGCCCCGTGAGCCAGTGAGCCACCCGCTCAGCATCGCAGTCGTGATGCTTCTGGATCTCCTCCGCCATCGGATGGGGCAGGCCCGTCTCGCGTAGGTAATGCGCATAGAAGGGCTCATCGCAAACGTATGCATCTGCGCGCGCATCGAATGAACGCATGAGCGCTGTGGAGATGTTGCGCGGGCCTGACCACATGGCCAGCCGAACTGGGCCTGATTGCGCACTGGGGGGGGACGCTGGGTCTTCCATCGAATCGCTCACAACAAGCAGTCGTTTGCGGGTCAGCGTGGAATCGGGGCGCGCCGGGGCGGTTCAGAGGCTCTACTGGAATAGAATCCTGAGCCCATCCGTGAAGTTGCTGGTGACATTGGGATTCTTATCCCTAAACCAAGCGACAAAATGCCAGGTGTCACCGGGGAGAACGATCGTTTGGACCGGTGGCGGCATTTGGGTTAAGTCGAGCGATAGCTGGAACTGGCCCGAGGTACCCGAATTCAGGATGAATGCCGAGTAGCGGCCCATGACGCCCCCCAGGCAGAGATTGCCCTGGGAAGTCCCGGGAGTGGGGATGAACCCACTGGTTTGGGAAGTCAGGAAGTAGCCAAACTGCTTATTGGGCAGGTTGCTCGCCGTGAGGGTGACATCGTTGAGGCTAACTTGAGCCGAGCCATTCCCCCCAATGGATGCCGGAAACCCGCTTGAGTTGGGGATGGCCGGCCCACAGTAGTTTGTGCCGATCGGTCCCCCGGGAGTATTCATGTCATTGACATACAGGTTGGTCCCATTGCAGTCTCCCAAAACCCAATCGAGGTCCCCGTCATTGTCGAGATCGAACACGGCAATGTCGTGCATGCCTCGCAGTGCAGCCGCCGTTAGGCCGGTCACGCCTGTGAAGCCCGAGCCACTCTCCTCCTTGATGGTGACGTTGCCGCCCACGCTTCCGCCCTTGTTATGGAACACGTGCATGCGCCGCGAGCAACCTGGAATATCGACGTCCACGTCGCACACGATGGCATCGTCCCAGCCATCATTGTTGATGTCGACGATGATGTTGTTGCTGCCAAAACCGTCATCGGTGTTGAACGTGAAGGCTGCACTCCAATTGACTCGGCCGAAAGGATCAGTTCCCGTATTCAAAAGGTAGCGATCGGAAGCATCATCAGAGATGAGCATGTCCAGCTTGCTGTCCTGGTTGAGATCGCCCACGCTGGCGTGGTAGGGCTGACCGGAGTAGGCCTCGTCAAAAAGAGTAAAGTAGCCGGGATTGATTGGGTCGTTGTAGTCCACGATGACCCGGGGGCCTGAGGCTCCCGTCGATCCTAGGGAAGTATTCTTGACCACATCATTCAGACCGTCGCCATTCATGTCAGCGATGACGGCTGACACACCAAAACTTGAATCGAGCATGGCTGAACTCATGCGTTGGTTGCTTTCGTCGGCGAAGAACCCGCTGCCATCGTTCACGAGGAGCTTGTCGTTCAAATCCACGGTGGCAGACTGTTCATAGTGTGCGAAGTACAAGTCTGGGAAGCCGTCATTGGTCACGTCGCCCACCGCCACAGCGCAAAAGTTTGGGAATGTCCCAAAATCAGGGATGCGCCCATCTTCGAAACGCAATCCGAGCCAAGTACCTGACGCGTTGTCTCCCAAGTTGATGTAAACGCGCGGGTGGGATATGTGCTTGGGCTGGCTTGGAGCCACGGCTGCTGATGTGATCACATCCAACCAACCATCCATATTGACGTCCGCTACAGCGATGTCGCGGTCGTTGGTAGCCGCCAAGAACCCATTGTCTCCCGCCACATCCGAGGCCACTGCATAAGTGGCCGTGCGGTCGGTCAGGACTCCTGCTTCATTCATGAGCAGCACATTCGTCTGCCCGCCCGGGTTGGTGTAAGGCGTTTTTCGCGCGATGACGAGGTCGACCCAGCCATCGTTGTCTAAATCGCCCCACGCGTAGTCCTTCTCTTGGGCGTCGTTCATCACGGTGCTTCCCGAGGCGTTGAGCCGCGAGTTATCCAAGCTGTAGGAGGCCCAACTGATCTGGGCCGAGGCGCTGCTCGTCAACACAATGGCGAGTGCAGTCAAGGAAATTGGTCGCATGGGAGAGTGGGTTCAGCGGGAATGATTCCTAGCGGGCTGGGTTTTGGCTAGGGGGGAAGGGTGTATGGGGAGGAGAGGGGGAACCCCGAGAGGGTTGCGGAGGAGCCCCAGGTCGTATGCCTAGGGCCCATGAAATCATGGGCAGATTGTAAAGGTGATGGCATCCGTCAGGCCAACACCCGTGCCATCCGGGTGCAGGCTGTCTCGGAACCAGGCTTGAGCATGCACGAGGGTTCCCGGGGTAAGCCCTCTAGCGGCCATGAAGTTTTGAGTCATGAAAAAATCAAGGCTTCCGTTACAGACCCCCTTGTCGCCACCCGTGGGCATGACTGGAGTGCGTCGAATGGACCCCCCTAGGCATAGAGTGCCGCCAAAGAACGGGCTGTTGTCTGGGGCTAAACTGTACAAGAACATGCCCAGCTCATCCCCTTGGAGGTCGGTGGCCCAGAGGTGAAAGTCATTGGAGCCGGTTGCGCTTGCCAGGCCCTTCCAACGCATCAACGGCAAGCCACCAGAGGAAGTTGTCTTTGATGTGCAATAGGGTGCGGGTGCACAGGCATCGACATGCACGGTGAGGTTGCGCTGGCTGGCTGCGGGTACATTCACCACGGGAGAGTAGGAGAGCCCCGTGTTGCCCGGCACGAGCCCCGTGGCCGACACATTAGCCAGTGAAAGTGTGTACGCACCAATCGTCGTAGGAGCTTGCAGTGTGCCCGCGGCTAGAGTTTGCCAGGATCCTCGCTGGGCGATGCCAGTGACTACGTTGCCCGTGGGCGTAGGCGCGAAGCTGTTGGATATGGTGTTTTGGGCTCCCCCGACTTGCACTTGATCCGAGCCGATGGCTGTGCCTCCGAACCCGGCCGGATTGCAAAGCCCCCGTGGGCTCACAAATTCTTGCATGCTTCCGTCAGCGGGTGGGCGGAGGCTAGCGACGGGGCCTCCGTCAAAGCTCAGGTCGAGGCTGAACATGGCCAAGCCGTCGGTCTGCTTGTCTGAAAGGGTTCCCTGAACGTCGTAGTGCAGGCGAGCCCCTGGGGCCACATAGGCGCGGGCTCCGCCTGCACGCAGTCGAGTGTGTAGCTGGGTCGAGAGGGGCTCAGGGCGAGGGGCGGGGCTCGTGACCTGCCCCGTAAAAGTCTGCTGGAGGTGTGCAAACTCCAAAAGATCAAAGTCCCCATCCTGATCCATGTCGGCAATCGCTCCAGGATCATTGGGGCCAATGTTCCCGCCGGGTCCTGTCAGCATGGGTTGAAGGAAGAACCAGTCAAACTCGTCGAGGTCATTGTCGAGTTCAAAATCGAACTCCGTCTGGCCGAGGGATTGCAGGAAATCGACTACAAGGGTCTGGTCTCCGAAGGACAGTGCGTTGAATTGATCCCGAGAAGCGGCGCCCTCACCGTCGTGGGCAGCGACAGCCATGACCATCAAGTCAAAGAAGGTACCGCCCGTGACACTGCCGTCGTGCAAGAACGAGTTGCGCAGGGCAAGGCCCCACAGGGGACGAGTAAACATCTGCGTTTCGCTTGCGTTGGCCTGCACGATCCCATCACCGAGAGTCCCCATGTCGTGCACGAGGAAGTCTGAATAGGGGGCCACGCGTACGCCCGACAGTTGGGGCTCCACTGCGGGTCCAGTGGTGTACTCACGCACATGGCAATCCACGCAGCCGATGCTGTTGAAGAGTACCTCACCAGCCATTCCAGAGCGGGGAGTCTGGGCCGGCGGAGCCAGCAGGCGTTGAAACTTCGTCCAATGGTCGACGTGCGTGATGCCGTTGGCATCGGGTTTGTCCTCTGGGTCAGCCACTGAGTCGCAGGCTGCCAGAAGTGCCTGGTCTCCATTGGGTGCATTCTCCACAGGAGCAAACACAGATGTGAGGCCCATTTCATTGAGCCCTGCACCAATCGAGAATGACTCAGCGCTGAGAGCATCACCCTTCCAACCAAAACGCGCGGGGCGCAACGCAGCGCCTGGATTGGCTGGGTCGGAGACGTAGCTTACGAAGCCTGCTAGTCCTGGGGGTTGATTGGCAGCATTGGCCTCAATGTCACTGTCGAGGATCTCGGTCAGCAGGCCACTTCCAAATGCGATGGGTGTCTTGCGCCCCGCGATAACGTTGGCCTGGGGGGGGACGACCTCCCGGCAGGCGAGGTCCTCAGATTGGTCCTGTAGTAAGGATCCACCAAGCCCATCCATGGGATCGAATGGGCTTCCACCGGTTGCGGCGATCCCAAAGCGTGTCACCACACGGGTACTGGATCCACCCACGGCAGGATGATTGTGGCACCCGGCACAGGACGGTTCATTGAAAATGGGCCCGAGTCCGTCCTGGGTGGTGAGCGGTGTCAGGAAGTCGGTCTGGCCGAGGAGAAACAGGTTGAGTTCAGCCGCAGAAAGTCCAGGGACTGGCTGTCCCATGAAGGGCTGGGGCTGTTGCTGGGCGAGGAGAGGACTACAGGCCAATGCTGTAATGCTTGCTAGCCAAAGAGGGGCTCGAGTCATAGGGGAGTTGATCGGAGCAAGGCGGATGCACTGGATTCGGGATGTGCACCGATGGTGGGGACAGTCGGGGGGCCGGATGCACATAGAATACCCTCCCTCTTGGTTATAGGGAGGCCGATTCTAGAGCGAAGGGCGGCCCCAAGTATTGGCTTGGGAGCTGGACTGCCTGAATGGTCCGGTGCGAGACGATGGGCCCTTGAATGGCACTGTGGCTCACCCTGAGAAACAGGTTGGCAGGTCTACCCCATCAATGGACTCCTAGGCTCTGGAGATAGCCTGCATAGCCCGCCCAGCTACCCGAAAAGTCGCTACTCTCGCGACGGGCCGCATGGAAAAGCCTACGTAGGCGTTCGGATGGGCTATCACAAGCGATCTCCACATCGAGACTGCGGCGTAGAAAGCGGCTCTCTAACCCACCTCGATCGTCCGCATCGGGATGCGCCATTGCATAGGCCAGCGGACCCCACCCGTAACGCGTCTCCACACCCAAGTCGAGTCCTTCACTGGGCAGGAAGGCCGGGCCGTAATCTTCGGGTGAGCAATAGGGGGCCTCGGAATAATCATCCCCTGGAGCTACGGCAAAGTGCCAGCGGGGCCCTGCGATAGGTGTCTTGCTGTGCAAAGTGGTCATCGGCGCTGACCACACCGGCCCAAAGTACAGGTAGTCGAGACCAGCATTGTGAATCTCCAGCAGACTCTGGGCTAGCTCTGGCTCAACCTTGCTCAGAACCGATTCAATGAGGCAGCGTTCAGCGTGGAGGAGAAAGTGGGCCTCGAAGGTCTGGCTGGATGCATAGCGCCCGTCGAGGACTTTACCGTTGACCTGACGCTGCAAGAGCCCGTTGGGCATGGCTCCATCCACCAGTAATTGTGCGACCCGTGTGAGCCAGGACTTGTGTTGCTCCCGCCACTGAGGCGTGGCGCAACTGTAGGCGGCGCAGGCTGCGTCGATTCCCCAAGCTTGGTCCCGGCCGATCGGCAGACCATGTCCTGGATATCGCCTGACTAGATTCTCCAAGACACGTAACGTCATACCTGGCGACCAGTTCTCCCGCTTGTGGGTCCCCTCGTGGAACGCAAGGTGGAATAACTCGGCTGCGTGCAGAAGTGAGTCCTTGGCTAAGGCGTCATTGGCGAGCCAAACGAGGGCCTTTGGGGCACCGGTGTAGCGAACCATGTGCTGACCATCGTGCGGCCACCAAGTGAGGAGTGCTGAGTCCTCGGTTGGCATTTGTCCGTCCGATTGTCCGGGACTCGCGCGGTCGTAGGATGGACGGAGATTGGCGAGTTGCACGGCACGCACCTGTTCCGACGCAGGAGGACCCCCTCGGGCGGGTAACTTGAACGCGGGCGGAACCATTCCTGCATTTGTACGGAAATCAAACGGGACCTTGCCCTGCTGATCAGCCCACAAATGATAGCCGACCGGTTCACCCATCGCGCTCCACTGAGCATCGCGTTGGCGGCATGCGTGCATGCGATGTTCGAGCATCAGCGCTTCGACTCCTCGAGAGTCAGCGGCGAAGGCCATGCGCTGGCCATCGAGTGCCTCGATTCCCGAGCCTCCTGTCATACCCTGAATCGGGACTCCCATGGGTTGGGCCCAGCCCATCACGGGCCCACACACAAGGCGGCCCCCGGCTTCGCCGCTGGTCAGAACTTGGCGCAGGCGCTGCAGGCGTGTGCCGACCCGCTCCCTCAAGGCAGTCCGTGCACCCACCCCCTGGCGACCCAAACTGTCCCAGCGTACGAGCAGGCTTCTCTGGGGAAAATAACCGGCGGTGAGGGGATTCCACCAAGACCAGAGTTCAGGGCCGGGTTGGCAAAACGCAAGACCCTGGATACTCGGATGGCCCCGTTCGCTTTCCCCATCGGGCGGGTAGAGGGTCAGTCTTCGCAAACACTGGGCTTGGGGGCCCATCATGTGAAGCTCCCCATTCCGATTGGGTTTCACGATGGGCAAGACTACGAATCCGCCTTGCTCGTAGGCTTCGCCAAGAAATGGATCTTGGACGAGTGACTCTGCGCTCCAGCCCGCGGGCATCACCAATTCTAGTGCATCCCAATACACAATCCCTGCAGGTTCGGTGTGTGGATGGGCGGGTGCCGACCCAGCGGTGGCTCCATTATTGATTCGCAGATCAAGGGAGATTCGCGACTCTCCTGTGCGGCGGGTGAGATAGGCGTGGAGGCCCATCAAGTGGGGTAGGGGCTTTCCTTTCTCCGCACGGATGGACTGGATCGACGGAGTTGGGAGGAGGACCGAGTAGGTGCGGATGCGCTCATAGACTTCTCCCGAAGCGAGTGTCCGCCGCTGCTCAGGCGGCGAGTTGTGTGCCATGAGGTCGGCTTGATACTCATGGCCGAACACGTCGCGACAACGCAGGGTTAGGGAATTGGGCCATGATCCCAGCTCAGGATCTTGGGCACTGCGGTCGGGAGGGTCCGATGAGTCGGCGGGTTGGGGGCTGCGCACAGCAAACCGGTGCCAATCCCCAGCGGGTACGGGGGCGTGCACCCGGGCTGCGAGTTCGACGACCTCTGGCGTACCATCCGGAGAGCGGGTGACGACTTCGACCTGTGCGGGTTTCCACCCGTGCACGCCGCACTGGATTTCCAAGGGAATGTGCCCCCCTGCGAGAGTCTGCCCGCGAGGGATGGGCAGAGTTCCGTGCAGCACGAAGGGACGCTCTGTCGGGACTTGGCATGAGAGCACCGCAACGGTTCCTGAGGGGTGGGGGCCGTCGGGTTCGTTCCGGGTTGCCTGGGTTGCTGTCGCAAGCCGCCGCTCCATGGCGATGGCTTTCTTTGCGCGGGCCTGCTCCTGAACCCAGCTCGGAGGCTCGTCCTCACGAGGGCGGCTCTCGAAGTCGAATCGTTGACGGCTGCCTCGGGCACTGGACTCCCCGAATGGGTTCCGATTCCCCATGCCTTCCGCATGGGGCACGTCAACGGGCCGCACGGCTGGTCCGCTGGGACGGCATGCAGCTAGGGGGATACAAGCAGCGAATAAGACGGCAACTCCTCGAACCCATTTGCCCAGGGGAAGAGGCCGGACGGCTCGCTTGACCGCGGGTGCGGGGGTGGGGTGAGGTGTGCAGGGAGTGAGCATGGGGCAGGTTGTAGTCTATTCGGGTGGATCCAATCGGGGCGAGTGCTCCACAATTGAGGTTGTCCTCGGTCCTAGGGCGTAGGCGAGTTGGCTGGACTGTGAGGGAAGGGGTGGGCTGGATAGGATGGGAGCCGCTAGGATGGCCCCACTTCGACGGGCCGCCCCCAGCCGCGCATTCCCCATGCCTCGATCTCAACCACAAGCCAAACACAAGCTGCGTGTCCCAAGGGCCAAGCGCGGCCGGGTGGGCATCTTTGTGGGGACCCGCAAGGGTGCGTTTCTCTTGGGGTGCAATTCTGAACGCAAGGATTGGAGGGTGAAGGCAACCCATGCCCTCGGCCAAGTCGTTCATCATGGGGTCAGCGATCCGCGAGCCCCCAAGCATGTCTTGATGACCTGCCTCGATGCCGAACGTGGCGCTTTCCTGCAAGGCTCCGATGATGGTGGGCGTACATTCTCTGAGTTTGCAAAACCACCGGCCTTTGCACTCCCAGCCAATGGCCTGCACGAGCGCAAGCTTCACCATGTTTTTTGGTTGAGTCCTGGGCACGCGCAAGAGCCAGGGGTTTGGTATGCCGGAACCTCGCCCGCTGGCCTATTCCGGTCTCGCAATGGCGGCCGCACCTGGCGCCCCGTGGCGGGGCTCAATCAGCATCCGCAATTCGATGAGTGGACCGGGGGGGCCGCAGACAGCACGCCCGATGGACCGACGTGCCATTCGGTGCGGGTCGACCCTTGTGACGCCCATCACCTCTACGTGGCCCTGTCTCCGGGGGGGGTGTTTGAGTCGAACAATGCGGGGCGTACTTGGTCACCACTCAATCATGGAACGGTGAGGTCTTTTGAGGAGCTGAAACGACATGAGTCGCACGAAGCGGGTGCTCCCGAGGTGTTTCACGAGTACGGCCAAGACCCGCATCTGCTCGCCGTCTCGCCTACCAATCCCGACCGGCTCTGGCAGCAAAACCGCACGGGTGTGTATCGGATCGATCAACCGGGTGGGTCGTGGCAACGGGTAGGGGCCCAGTTACCAGCCGTGATCGGCGACAGTGGATTCGCCCTTCTAGCGCATCCAAGGGATCCCGATACGGCTTGGGTATTCCCCCATGATTCGACATCGACTTGGACCCGCACCGCTCCCGAGGGGCGCCCTGCCCTGTACCGGACCTCTGACGGGGGCCACTCATGGCAACGGCAAGACCGCGGGTTTCCCCGCGAGCATGCCTTCTGGAGTGTAAAGCGCCAGGCCTTGGCGCATGATGCTCATGATCCGCTCGGCCTCTACTTGGGAACCAGCCAAGGCGAGGTATGGGGGAGCTTCAATCAGGGCCGTTCCTGGCGTTGCTTGGTGAGCCACCTGCCAGAAATCTACTCCCTCGAAGTTCTCGGAATCACTAGTTAGATGACACCCCCAGTTCCGCCTTCTGCGCGAGCGGCCAGGTCCGTGCGCTTCGCCGCACTTTTCTCCATTCTTGTTCCGCTAGCCTGGCTGGTGTGGCGGTTCGCATTTGTTTCCGATGATGCCTACATCACGTTTCGGTATTCGGACAACTGGGCAAAGGGCTTGGGGTTTGTGTTCAACCCGGGTGTGCAGCCGCCCGTCGAGGGCTATAGCGAATTTCTGTGGGCGTTCCTTATGGGGGTGGGAATCAAGGTGGGGATATCGCCTGTCTGGTTCTCGCAGAGTTTGAGTATTCTCGCGGCGGTGGCTTTAGCAGTGGGCTGGGTTCACTATTGCTCGCGCATGATCGCCAATGGGCCCATTGCCCTGTGTGGTGGCGGATTGTTCCTTGGGTGTTTGCCGCCCCTTGGAGTGTGGGCTACAGGAGGCATGGCCACCATGCCTTTCTGTGCAGCTGTGTTTTGGTTGTTCACCCTGACTTGGCTTCCTGATGTGCAAGGGCGCACCTGGAAGGTGGGTGCTCTTGCTGTGCTGGTGGTCTTGCTGAGGGCGGATGGCGCTTGGTGGGTGGCTTGGGTTCTTGGCCCAGCTTGCATCGGGTCTATCGCAGGAGCGCATTCCGGGGAACAGAGCCAGCGCCTCAAGCCTCTCCTTTCGGCCGTCGGGATTTCCCTGTGTGCCTGGGGCCTGCACCTGCTCTGGCGCCACGGGTTCTATGGTGATTGGATGCCCAATACGGCTCGGGCCAAGGTGGGGATTTCCATGCGAGCGAGCGAGCGTGGGTACAACTACTTGATGCACTTCTTACTCGTCTTTCCTGGTGTGTTCTTAGCGTTTGTTTCCCTGGCTTCCGCCCGCTGTTGGCGTGAGCGTCACCTGGGGGCGGCCCTTGGGGTCATCTTGGGAACGGGTCTGCACGTGATTCTGACAGGTGGAGACTTCATGGCCTTTGGCCGCTTTACCTTGCCTGCTTTGCCCTTCGTGGCTTTGCTCTTGTGTGCAGGATTGAGCGGTTTGGAAGAGCAGGGCAGCCCTGTTGGGGCTGGAATCTACACCTTGGTTTGCTGTGCATTAGTTGTGCCCCCCGCACTGGATGCGGACATTTTTCCCGTGCGCTGGAGGACTGCCTTTGGGTTCCGCCACAACACTCCCGCTGCCCTTGAGCGCTCAGAGTGGGGGCAGTGGTTCCGCATGCGGGAGCAGGCGAGTGAGTGGGTGGATCTCGGCAAGGCCCTGAAACTGGTGGCTGAGCCGGGTGACTCGGTGGTGACGGGTGCGGTGGGAGGGGTCGGTTTTTATTCGGGGCTTACCGTCTATGACCGCAATGGTCTGGTGACGCGTGAGGTTGCCCTGCGGGCCCCCCTGCCCCAAGCGACTTCCCCCGGGCACGACAAAACCGTGCCGCCTGAGTTTTTCAATCGCTACAAGCCCACATTCTTGGCTTCTGCGTGGTTTCCAGGGGGCCTGGGTGCACTCAAGCGGTATCGCAAAGATCATCCCGGAATCCTCCGCCCAGGGTTGCTGCCGGTAGATCTCGATCCTGAACAGAGTCCGCGCCCCAATCAGACCTTGCTGTTGGAACGCGGACCGGAGTAGGCCAGCACCGGAATCTCCGTCCCGTGTGCTCGCCGTCTCGAAACCGAGCGCTGGGGCGGCGGATACTCAATCAGCAGCCGTGTCGCCGTGTGCGGCAGATTCGTTGAGGCGCCACCCAAACTCGTTGGGTGCGCGTCTCGTAGTGGCCAGGGCCGCGTTGGGTTTGGTAGTGCCCTGCTCGTACGAGGACCTGCACCAGGTTCCCACAGCTCCCAGTCTGCCAGCGATACTGAGCGGGGACCCAAGTGCGCGTGACGCAACCCTGCACCCAGACCTTTTTTTGAACCGTCTTGTAATAACCGGCACGAGTCGAGCAGCAAGAGCGAGCAGTCCGTTGGGGTCCCAAGCGGAGGCGCAGCTTACCCAGCTGAATCGAAATACCGCTGCGGCTAGAGTTGCATCGATCGAACCCCACTTGAGCACCGGTGGCAAGGGGTGCATTGATTGGCGCATAAGCAAGAGAACTGGCGGACAGGCCGAGCAGCGCGACGGCGGAGACGATGTGCTTGCGTAGTATGGGGATCATGAATGACTCCTTTTGGGTGGGGGCTCATGGGGGGATCCGCGGGTGTAGCCGGCGGAGATAGAACCGGAACGTTGTGAGCCTTTCGATTTGCACAAACTATGCCAGGGGTTTGCACTGTGCATTTATTCGGCCCCTAGACCCCTAGGAGGCCGTTTTTTCCTCATAGGAGCCCAACAGGCATGGGGCACTGGCTAGGGATGCGGTCGGTGTGTGTCCCGTACAGCGTTCTCCCTGTCCAACTCAGGGGACAGGGCCATGATCGTCGGCAAAAATGACTGTCGCGGCAAAAAGAGGGTGCCCCTCAGATCCAGGGTCTTGCGAACAAGCACAGCGCTGAGAAACCCGTCCAAGGGTCCTGCCCCTTGCAAGGGCTGCAAGTCACGAGGTCAGCATGTACTGACGCCTTCGTATGCCGACTACGCTGATGAGTAGAAGTACCGCATAGATGCCAGCCAAGTGGGTCACGGCGGCCTGGGGTGAGTAGAGTTCTACCTCCCCAAGCATGGGAACGAAATCGAAAGGGCTTTCTTCGATTTGAGGTCCACCCGTGAGAATGCTCCTCAGGTAAAACTGAACGGAGAGCTTCTGAGTGGATCCTGGAATGTTGGCCAAGAACCCCTCAATGGCAAAGGTGTAGCCAAGGCATGCAATCATGGCACGTTTGAAGAACACGCCGAGTCCGGCGCTGATGAGCGTGTAGATGAGAGCTCCGAGGGCCCCAGCGCACACGAGATGTAGAGCGAGGTCATCGGGAAGTGCACGCACAATCTCAACCATCTTGGGGCCTGAGCCCTTCTTGGGCCTGTGCTCCCAGACCCTGCGCAGGTCATCTTGCCCCCCGCGTGAATAGGTCGCCGCCCAGACCACGCCTAGGCTTGAGAGGGCTAGGAGAACCGAACTGAGAAGTGAACTGGAGAGGAGACGACCGACGAAAAACGCCCCGCGCGGGCAGGGACGAGTGAAGATATACGTGATCGTGCGACTCTCGATCTCCTCGGTCACGACAGAGGATCCGGCGGCCAGTGAGAGCAGGGGTGCCACGACCCCGAGGATCATCATCAGCCCCAGCATCGATACAACCTCCTCCGCATCCTGGTAGGTCCCGGCAAACCAGGCAATGATCACGGGTGCACTGGCGAGCAGCAAGCAGATCACAAATCTGCGAGAAAACACGAGCGCGAAGAGGTGCGTTCGCATCAGGAGCATGGTGGTCTGAATAAAGTGTCCCATGCTTACTCCACGAGATAGTCAAAGACTGCGTCGAGGCTAGCGTCGGAGCTCACCAGACTACGCACCCCGCACCGACTTTGGCTGGCCAGGGTGGGCAGGTCCCGGTGAAGTGCCTGAATGTCGCGGGTTTCAATACTGACACTGCCCCGGTCCGCGTCCACGACGACGCTATGCACATGCTCCATGGCTAACAGTTCCCGTCCGAGTCTGCGCGGCTCGCGTGCTGTTAGACTGACTTTTCTTGGGTGCTTAGAAAGCAGGGTGCGCACGTCTCCCACCGACCCCTGTGCGAGGAGGCGTCCCCGGTGAATGAGCACGATCCGCTCAGTGAGGCTCTGCACTTCATGCAGGACATGGCTGGAAATCAGCAGGCTCGTTCCCGACTCTCCCAGCTCACGGTACAGTTCCATGACTTGGTGTCTTGCAATGGGGTCAAGACCTGTCAGCGGCTCATCGGCGATGATTAGCTTAGGCTCGTGAGCAAAGGCCTGGGCGAGCTTTGCGCGTTGGCGCATTCCCTTGGAGTAGCCGGCCAATGTCCTGTCCATGGCTTCGCTCAGGTGCACCCTTTCGAGTGTCTGAACCGCACGCCGGCCCGCATCGGCACGGGACATCCCCGCCAAGCGAAGGCAATAGGTGACAAACTCGCGTCCCGTCATCCCGTCGTAGAGTGCGTCTTGCTGGGGGCAAAAGCCCAGCTGGGTGTACAGGTCGCCGTTGGCAAAGGGCTCGTGACCCAGAACTTGGAGCCGGCCTCTTGATGGACGCATCTCGCCCACAATGAGCTTCATGAAAGTGGACTTGCCAGCCCCATTGGGGCCCACCAGCCCTGTGATGCCAGCAGGAATCTCAACGCTGAGGTCATTGAGCCCGATGACCTGGCCATACCAGCGGCCGAGTTCGTGTGCGTGAATGACCGCGCTCATGCAACAACCTCCAGCTTACGGACTCGCAGGGTAAGGATGAGGCCGCACGCAAGCCAGAGACAACCGAGGGTCAGAAACGTCTGGTCGATGGTGACTTCGCGGCGGTGACCCCAGCGGTCGAACATCCACTCTCCAAGCCGAGCGAAGTTTTCAAAGAGATTGAGCAGGGAGAAGTGCTTCTGGTTGAACAACTTGGCCAAGACCTCAGAGAGCCCAGTGGACAAGATAATGCTGCCCATGACGGCGATGAGTGCGTGGGTCTTGCGAGTCAGGAGACTTGAAATTGTGAGGACGATGAGCGCAATCGTCCCAATCCAGATGGCGCAGAAGGCAAGCGTCTTGAAAATGGCGTCCCACTGCTCACGCAGAAAGCTCCAGTCGGGGGACGTGAAGATGGCAACGTTGCAGACCATCAAGCAGGGCAGCAGGAGAGCAATGGTTCCGAAAGCGGAGATTCCCGCAAACTTTCCTAGCAGATACTCACCGCGCGATAGGGGCCGAGAGAAATAGAGGAGGTTGGCACCCATGCGCCGGTCTTCAGCGATGAGGCCCGCCCCATACCACGTCATGATCAGCAGTGTGAACATTGACATGCCTTGGGCGTACTCAAAGATATTCTCAACAACATCGCCCAGAGTGTTAGTGATCATCATGCTCATCCCCATGGCTTGGGGTGAATCGATGTCCCCAAGATCCCCCGAAAGGAGGGAAAACATGAAGTAGACTCTGAAGCAAGCGATGACACAGCCGATGGCGACCGGGGTAAAGAGCAGTAATGCGGGCAGCTTGCGCCGGAAGCCAAGCCGTAGGGCTGACTCCGCGAGGGTGCGCCAGCGCATGGGGCGTTTCAACAGGCCGCCTGTAAAGGGGCGATAGATTTCAGTGTGGGTGGAGGCCTTCATGCTTGTTTCCCCTGATCCTCTCTCGATGTCGCTCCCACAGCCCGTAGGAAAACGTCTTCGAGGCTGGATCGTTGCTCGACGAGATTGGTGATGGAAACATCCGCACTGGCTGCGATGGCAAACAGAGAATCGGCATCTTCGGATCCGGTCGGCCATTGAATGCGTAGCTTGCCCGTGTCGTCTGTGCTGGATTGGAGGTTCTGCTCCCCCAGAGCTCGGGCGAACCGATCGGCGTCTCCCTCGAAATCCACGATCAACAATGATCCGGTGGATTCAGTGAGGTCAGCCACTCTCCCCTGTTCAACAACCTGGCCTGCGTGCAGGACAACAATGTGATCACAGGTTCGTTCCACGTCCTGAAGGAGGTGGGAGCAGAGCACGACATTCTTGCCCTGATTACGACCGAGGTCTTCCACCAGGTCCAACATGTGTTTGCGACCCTTGGGGTCGAGCCCGTTTGTGGGTTCATCCAAGAGCAGCAGTGCGGGGTCATGCACCAGGGCCTGGGCTAGTTTGAGCCGCTGCTTCATGCCCGTCGAATACTCAGCGAGAGGGCGATAGCGAGCTTCCTCCAACTGGACGTAATCCAGCACCTCGTGGGCGCGGGTCATGGCATTCTCTTGGCTCAGCCCGGTGATGCGCGCGAGGGTGGCGACCAATTCAATACCGTCCATGCCGGGCAGAAGGCAATCACCTTCGGGCATGTAGCCAATCACCTTGCGGACGGCTAGCCGGTCCGTACTCCGGGCGGGTGAGAACCCTAAGACTTCACACTCACCCCGCGAGGGAATCAGCAAACCCAAGAGGAGCTTGAGCATGGTGGTCTTGCCTGAACCATTGGGTCCGAGCAGGCCAACAGGCCCAGGCGGGACTTCGAGGCTGATCCCGTCCAGCGCTCGTACCTTGCCGTAGTGCTTGACAAGGTTGGACAGGGAGAAGACGTGATCGGTCATGGGCAGGTCGAGCAGCGAGTGCAACCCTATTCTACGCGCGCTGCTAGGAGGGAGGGCAAGGGATTAGTGGGCAATCCCGTAAGGCCCTTGTTGGGGGATGGCTGCTATTGAGGAGACTCTCTTCTCAGCCAGGCCCGAACAACATGCGAGCTCAGGTCGGCCAGCAAGACGAGCACCACGCCAAAACCCACCAGCAGCAGCAGTTCGTCATAGAAGTGATTGGAGCGGGCGGCGTTGATCCGGTAGCCCAGTGAGACGATTCCCAGCATTCCTAGCACTGTTGCCTCCCGCACGCAGGTTTCGAATCGGTAGAAAAAATAGAGCAGGAAGCGTGGCAGGGCCAGGGGCAGGCCCGCTAGGGCTGTGATTTGACTGCGGGTTCCCCCCAAGGCGCGCAAGGCAGAGAGAGGTTGGCGCTCTAGGTTTTCGAATGTGTCGGCGAATAGTCGGCCGAGAATGCCCCCGTTGTGAAGGGCGAGGGCCAGGACGGCTGGCCAAGCACTCCCGGGCAACACGGCCACGAGGAAAAAGGCCAGCATGTATTCAGGTAGAGCCCGCGCCAGAATAAACAAGATGCGCATGCCTCCCGCCAGCCAGGGCCAAGCCCCGAGCGGCCCCTCAGGATCCATGAAGGGAGTTCTTGCAGCAATCGTCCGTGCGGCGCACGGGGCCAAGAGCAAGGCGGTCAGGGATGCCAAGGCCATGGCCGCGATAGCAATCCAAAGGGTTGTCCAGGTGGCGGTGCCGCCGCCGGCGTGCCATTGCTCGCTCGCCCACCCCATCCAGTCAGAGGCATCAGCGTCGACCCCTCGCAAGGGGAATGGAACCGCCTCAGTCCTGAGGAAACGGTCCAGGTTTTCCATACGATGGGGTGCAAAAAAGCTGTGAATCGCGATCTCGCCGCCGAACCAGGCCCAGGTGGAAAGGGCCGCAAACCCCAGGGCGCTGCACCACAAGAGCCGACGGCAGGGTAGGGGGGCATGCCCCTCATGGGGCGAGCGAGTGGCCGGCAGTTCGTTCATGACACAAGCCGCCTACGGATCGCCGTGCTCCACCACTCTAAACCGAGTATCAGAATGCCCAATAGGTAAATCGTCGTCCAAGTCTCGCGGAAATGACCGTCTCCAAAGCTAAGGCTGAGGTGATACCCCAGTGTGGGGTAGCCGAAGAATCCGAGTACGGCTGAAGATCGAACGGCGCATTCAAACCGATAGGCCGCGTAGGCTACGAGATCCGGCAGGGCCCTAGGCATCAAGCCAAAAAAGAACACTGCGATTGGCCGTGCGCCGATTCCCTCAAGGGCCTTGGCCGAATGCCGCGGTGCCTCATCCAGCATCTCGGAGAAAACCTTGGCCAGAGTACCAGCGTAGGGAATGGCGATTGCGAGCACTGCACCCAAGGTGTTGAGTCCGATGGCAGCGAGCAGCAGGACCGCCCAAAGCAACTCATGAACCGAACGCATGAGTCCTATCCAAATCCTCAGCAGAGTTTGCAAGCCACGCGCCCAGGGCGTGACACGCGCGCTCAAGAATGATGAGCGCTTCCACCAGGTATCTGAGGCCAGAATCCCCAGCGGGACGCCTAGGGCGAGAGCTAGACTCATTGCCGCTGCGGCAAAAATGAGGGTGCGCCGAAGTGCACCCAAGAGTTCAGTCCACAGCGGAGTGGAGTGAGCCGTCAGGGACGCCCCCTCCCAGTCGAGGGTGGGGTGGAGGGCGGCCGCCAAGAACCGTTGGGCCAAGTCCATGCCACCCTGGTTCGGCGTCAAGCCAGCGGGTCCAAGATTCAGCTTGAGTGCCGCTACAACCCCAAGAGCTGCGATGCCTAGGCCAATCCAAGCCCGAGGGCCGAGGGTGCGGGGATGCCTAGCCTGCATGGTTATCGGCCTGCGGGGTCATCTGATTGCGGGTCCAAGCGGTAGAGGGCATCGAGCTCGTTTGATTGGATCGTTGCGGTGGGGGCGTCCAATACGACTTTTCCTGCCCGCAGACCGATCAGGCGCGGGAAAAACTCACGGGCTAACTGTATATCGTGCAAGCTGGCGACGAGGGTGAGACTGCGCTCGGTGGCCACATCCCGCATCAGTTCCAGGACGGCGCGGGCCCGAGTGGGGTCTACGGAGGCCACGGGTTCATCGGCGAGGAGGGCCAAGGGATCTTGGAAGAGTGCTCGAGCGATGGCTACTCGCTGTTGCTGCCCGCCTGAGAGGGCATCCGTGCGCAGGCAAAGCTTTTCAGGGATGCCCACTCGGGCGAGCAGCCTATGCGCACGGTCGAGGTCTGCTTGGGCAGGATGGAGCATGGAGCGCAGGGCTGCCCAAAACCCCCGCTGCCCGAGTGCCCCCGCGATTACGTTTTGATGGGCCCGAAAAATGGGGATCAGGGAGTGGTCCTGGTGAACAAATCCGATGCGGCTGCGCAAGGAACGCAATCGTTCTGCACTGACATGAGCCAAGTCATGCCCACCGGTCCTGGCACTCCCCTGGGTCGGCAACAGCGAGCCCGCCATGAGCCTCAAAAGCGAAGTCTTGCCTGCCCCGCTAGGACCGACGAGTGCGACACGCTCCCCCCGTTGGATGGAAACCTCCACCCCAGCCAAGGCCCATGAAGCTCCGAATCGGAGCCCTGCTCCTTGGAGCTCAAATGCAGGGGCGGAGTGGTTCAGCGCAGCAATCCTGTGGTTCGCATGGTGGCCTCGATGACAGCGTAGTCTTTATTTGTGGCTGGAATCAGACCTTCGGCCCGATCGAGCGCCCGCAACACATCCTCATCGGTGATGGATGTTAGGGCATTGGCGAGCCGTGTGGTGAAACCAGCCCCATAGGTCTCGTCGAGGGAGGGGTGAGCCGTCCAGTTGTAGTCCGCGTAGGCAGGAGTCGTCCAAAGGTGAACACAGACTTTCGGGTCCAGTGTGCCAGAAGCGACCATGCGCTCGTAGGTCTTGAAATTCAGTGCCCCTGCTAATGAGGCCCCGGCTTGCACCTGCAGAGCGGTTTGATCGTGGCCGGTAGTGAACCGTGGAGCGTGGCCAAAGAACTCTTCAGGGGAGCTACCGGTCTCCTGGGTGATGAAGTGCTGCGGCATCAAGCGGCCTGAAGTGGATCCCCGGGGACCAAAGGTGAAACTCTGGCCCTTGAGTTCCACCGGGAAAGACTCGGAGAAGCTTAGTCCGAGGCTCTCGTGTCCAATGATGTAGCTGACAAACTCCGGATCCACCTTTCCCTGGGCGATCGCGCGCGCTCCGGGCACAGCAAGTCGCGCCCGCACACCAGAGACTCCGCCAAACCAGGCGAGCTGCACATCACCGTTCTTGAAGGCCTCGACAGAGGCCTCGTAGTCGGTACTAGGCATGTACTGAAAGGGAATCCCCAATGCCTCACTCAGGTGGCTAGCCACGAGGTTGTAGCGCTCGCTTAGGCCCGAGCGATTGTCATCGGGGATGGCACTGAAAGTCAGGGCACGTACAGCTGACTCTGAGGATGGTGCGCAGCTACCACAAGCGAGAAGTAAAAGGAGCAGGGTAGGAGACTTGATTCTTAGCATGAAAATCGAAGAAGTTGACTCGGTGTGGGCTGGTACGGGGCGGGAGTATAGCAGGTCGGTTGGGCATTGAGCGAGTCGGCTTAGATGGCATACTAGGGTGGCTGGATAGTTCCGAGCTAGGCGAGGGGCGTTGGATTCGAGGGTTCTTTGCTTGGGCTGCGGCTGCAGGCGACGTACCTTCAAGCTTTCCGGGAACCACCCGCTGGCTCGTAATACTCCGGTAACTCGTTTGAGCCCCGGTACGAAAGGCATCCTCAGGACGAAGTACACTCCAAGCACAGTTAACTTGAAGAAGAAACCCACCAAGAAGAAACCGGCCCGGCGCACCAAGGACGCCGAAGCCACCCCTCGCCGAGCGGCAGCTCGCAAGCGCCCAAGCAACACCCGGAAAGCGGCTAAGAAACGGTCCAAGAGGGGTCGCAGGATTCAATCCGATAATCCGGCTCAGGCAGAAGGCGCCCACCCTCAGGTTATCCTGGTTCCCGTCCGTAATATGGTGCTGTTTCCCGGTGTGGTTCTGCCTCTCATGATCGGTCGTGAAGCAACGATTCGTGCGGTACAGGAGGCGGTCAAGCGCGGGAATCAGGTGGGTCTCATACTTCAGAAGGACGAGCACCTAGAGCATCCGGGCCCCGAGGATTTGTTCTCGATGGGGACCATGGCCAATATTGTCCGCTATTGGACGGGCCCCGATGGCCGCCATCACGCCATCTGTGAAGGGGTCCAGCGCTTCCGCGTGCTGAACCATTTGCAGACCGACCCCTACACGATCGCTGAGGTGGAATTCCTTGAGCCGGAGGAACCTTCCAACGCAGCGATTGAAGCACGCTTCCTAGCGCTGCGAGAGCGGGCAGCGGAGGTTCTAGAGTTAGCTCCCGGATCCCCAGAGGAGATGGCCCAAGCCGTGCAAGCCATCGAATCCCCATCCATGCTAGCGGATCTAGTCTGCACTTTTGTGGACGTTCCCCCCGGAGAAAAACAAGAGCTCCTTGAGGAACTCGATCTGCGCAAGCGCTTGGACTCGCTGATTCAGGCGCTCGGCGACTGGGCCGAGGTGTTGGAGATTTCTCAGAAAATCCGCGAGGAAACTCGGGGCTCCATGGATGAGGCGCAGCGCGAGTACTTCTTGAGGGAGCAACTTCGGATCATCCAGCGCGAACTCGGTGAAGGTGACGGAAAAGGGGGGGAGATTCAGTCCCTGCGGCAAGGACTGCAGGAATTGGATGTCACCGACGAGGTACGCGATGAGCTCAATAAGGAGATCAAGCGGCTCGAACGCACGCCTGAGCAGGCGGCCGAGTACTCGATGTTGCGATCGTTTCTCGAACTCGCTCTCGAATTGCCTTGGAATACCCTCAGTAAGGATCATCTCGACCTGAAAAATGCCCGAGTTGTTCTGGATGAGGATCACTACGGAATCGAACCGGTCAAAAAACGCATCCTTGAATTCTTGGCAGTGCGGAAACTCAACCCCAATACCCAGGGGCCGTCACTTTGCCTAGTGGGTCCACCAGGCGTGGGCAAGACTTCCCTCGGACAGAGCATTGCCCGAGCGATGGGACGTGAATTCGTTCGCATCAGCCTAGGGGGGGTGCATGACGAGGCCGAGATCCGCGGGCATCGCAGGACCTACGTCGGAGCTATGCCGGGACGAATTCTGGCTGGTTTGAAGCGCGCCAAGACCCGCAATCCCCTGTTCATGCTGGACGAATTGGACAAGATGGGGCGCGGGATGCAAGGCGACCCTGCGGCTGCATTGCTGGAAGTTCTCGACCCCGCTCAGAATCACACCTTCGTGGATAACTACCTCGGAGTGCCCTTCGACCTTTCCGATGTGATGTTCTTTGCCACGGCCAATGTTCTCGACGCAGTGCACCCGGCGCTGCAGGATCGCCTGGAGGTGATTCGCCTGCCCGGTTACACCGAGGAAGAGAAGGTGCAGATAGCGCGCCTGTATCTGGTCAAGCGCCAGATCGACGAGGCGGGCCTAGCCGACAAACCCTTTTCGATTCATGTGCCCGCCATCCGTGAGCTGATCCGACACTACACGCGGGAAGCGGGCGTGCGGTCACTGGAGCGTGAGATTGGCGCATTGTGCCGCCATGGCGCCGTGCAATTCTCCGGTCGTCGCCGGAAGCCCCTGCGCATGGGTGTGGAGGAGGTGCATGAAGTTCTCGGCCATGTGCGCTTCGAGCGGGAGTCGGCCCGCCGCACTCGCCGACCAGGGGTGGCCACAGGCTTGGCTTGGACGGCTGTGGGAGGGGAGATTCTCTTCGTGGAAGCTCGCTCCATGCCGGGCCGTGGCAAACTCGTGCTCACCGGCCAGCTCGGCGATGTGATGAAAGAAAGTGCAACCACTGCGTGGAGTCTGGTTCGTGCTGATTCCAATGGACGTTGGGGTGCGGTGGACGATGGGAGTTTGGATCTTCACGTTCATATTCCTGCCGGTGCCGTCCCCAAGGATGGACCGTCGGCCGGGGTTGCCTTGTATGCGGCGATCGTTTCACTCTTGAGCGGCCGCTGTGTTCGAAACAACGTAGCCATGACCGGTGAAGTGAGTTTGACTGGATTGGTCATGCCCGTGGGGGGGATCAAAGAGAAAGTCCTCGCTGCACGCACTGCAGGAATCACCCATGTGCTCCTGCCTCGCCGCAACAGGGGCGACTGGGAGGAATTGGAAGAAGGTGTCGTGAAGGGGCTCGACGTGTCTTGGTTGGATTCGGTTGAGGATGTCCTCGAGCTGGCGTTGCACAAGAGCTAACCTGCCTCCATGGGAGTGACTCTTTCGCACGGTTTGAAGTGCCGAGTCCTCCCGTGGCTGGTGTTAGTGGGAGGGGGGCAGGGTGCCCCTCTCAGTGGAATTGAAGGTAGAGCAGAAGGGCACGAGAACTCGACGAGTTTTTCACGAGTCGAAGTCAATGGCGCGACCGTACAGCGCACCCTCTGGTTGCAGGCTGCTTCCTTGTTGGAGGTGATCCCCATGGCAGACCGGAATGGTGACGGCCTGTTGAAGGCCGATGAGCTGAGCGATGACCTGACGGGGCAGGTCGAGTCCTACGTGGGCAGCCACTTCCAGCTCGTGGGTTTCGCGGGAAACCATGGATCTGAACGCGACGTTCTCCTGTGCGGCCAGTCGACCCTCAGTGCGCTGGAAGAGGGCGTCCCCGGGGAGTGGTTGCTGCTGCGTTCGGAGTTGGCTACCGCGTCCAATTCCAAGTTGAAGGGCTTGCTTCTCGAAATGGACTTGTTCGCCCGAACGAGCCCTGATCATCAGGACCATGGGTTGTGGCTTTGGAATGATGCACAGCCGTTCGATGTGGAGACGGGTCCCCAGGTTCGTGCGTTTGCTTTTGAGCCACCGGAGAGGTCAACGGCCCTAGGCATGGGCATTGAATCGGGAATCCAGAGGTGGGTGCGGCGCTGGGAATTCTTGGCTCTTCTCACTCTGGCTGGTTGTTGGTCAGGGCTGCTCTCTTTGGGGGCGCGGAGAGTGTGGTTGGGATTGGCGGCTGCCGTTGGCTGGGCCTTGGGTTGGGCAGGCCTTTGGAACGCTCCCAGTGAATGGGCCGTCCTCGCTTGTCCTCTCGTGTTGGCTTACTTGCCGTTGGATTCGCACCTGCGTGGGAATCCACACGAGCCGGGGATTTGGGAGACGTGCATGTGGTGCTTGGGACTGTTGTGGATGGGGACTTGCCTCGTTCCCACAGGAGATTCCGTCGCTTGGGGAGTCCCCGAAGGCAACTTTATCGCGGCGGGTGAGGCGCTATTCACCCTCATTGGACTCTGTTGTGTCCTGTGGGGGGCAGGTGCATTGGCGATGTGGCAACCCCTTTGGGCCCGGGGCCTGTGCATCACCCTCACCCTCGCAGGCGGGGTGCAATTCGCCTTGCAATGGAGTTCGATTCGGTGACCTTCCGATTCTAAAGTGGGGCTTGCCCCCCTCCCTGGATCCAGGTTCCCAATCTCTTGAGCCTGTCGATGGAGTCTTGGCAACCGCCTGGACGGCTTGTCCGCAGCCAGAGAGTCGCTTGCGCTTTAATGAGTTCGTTCAATTCGCCGACCAGAGCGCTGCGCTCCTTGGGGGCGAGGTCTGAGATGTTTTCCCCGGCTTGAATGCGGAGGGCTGCGAACCGACAGGCCCAAGCGGTGAGTGCGGCCGCACCCGCGAGTTCAGGAGCGCAGGGTGAGGCGCGATGGAGCAATTCCTCGCTAATGAATGCTGCTTGCTCTGCACAGCGCAGAAACCCCTCGGCGTTAGCGTTGTGCACTCCGCGCGGGTGGGCTCCGTCCTCGGGCCTTCGCAAATACATAAACCACGGGGAAGCATTGGGACAATGTGCACCCGTGACCTCCGGGAGTGTCCCGAGCCTGTGGAGAATCTCGGCCAATGGGCCAGTTTCCTTGGGCAGCCCATGCAAGTCGAGTTGTTGCTCAAGCTGCTCCAAATCGTCGCTGGGATTCCACGCAAGGCAGGCGCCCGCTGTGTACCCAGGCCATGCAATGGCTGCGGGCTGCCAGTGGCCGAAGTCACCCCAATCGGTGACGAGGAATCCGCTTGCTCCGTGGGCGACTCCGGCATGAGCGGCCGCGAGCAGATTCCCCTTCATGTTGGTCCAGCGCCCCGTCATGCACTGCCAGGAACTTGTCCCCGGACAAATCCAAAACTCATCGGAACAGCGGGCGAGGCGGGCCGCTTGCTCGTCGAACGGGTGGTTGGCTTCGTAGCCCCAAAGGAGAGGAATGGCCGTGGGGGGGAGGCGCGGCAGGTCCTCGCTGCGCTCCAGTAGAATGTCCCCCCAAAAGAGCATGCGCCGGCCATGGGATCGGACGACGTCGTGGACTTTGAGTAGGAACTCAGTGTAGACAGCCCGTGACCCTCTAGCCTCGCACGCTTCCCTAGACTGGCCGAGTCCTAAGTCAAAGGTCTCGTCGCAGCCCACATTGACGAAGGGACTGGGCAGAACCGGGAGTAGCTGGCCCAAGAGGTCCTCGACCAGTGCGATGGAGCCTGGGTGGGTCGGGCACAGGCTGAAGGGTTCGCGGTCATACGAAAACGCATGCTCAACGCCAGTCCGCACCTCGGCGAGGTGGGCGTACTCAGGATGTTTGAGCCAGCGGTGCATGTGCCCAAAGGTCTGCTGGTTGGGTACAAGATCGATGTGCAGGGAGTCGGCCAATTCGGATAATCGACTCCATTCCTCCAGTGGCGGGACATCAGCCTTGCGCCAGACAGACTCGTGCCCGCTGTAGGGAAAGGTGTGCTCACCATACAACTCGACATGGTTAATCTTGAGGCTGGCGCAGCGATTCAAGAGCTCCACCAACTCTTCGGGGAGTGGAACACGATCGCGGCTGATGTCGAGCATGAGTCCCCGATGCTCGAAGTGGGGCGCATCCTCGATAGTCTGACAGGGCAATCTACAGGCAGATTCGGGAGCGCTGAATTGGGCGCATCGTAGTAATTGGGAGAGGGTGACCGATGCACGGAAGAGTCCCACTGCGCTGGACGCGCGCAGGCGGATCTCGTCGGATTGAATTCGCAGGGTGTAGGCCTCTTGTAGGGTTGCATCCGTTGAATGGGGAGCAGGATTCTCCTGCCAAGGATGTTCTTCCGGGGGGCACAGCTCAAAGCGCACGTCCAGCCCCCCGGGAGATTGGGTCGGGGGTATTGCCAGCTCTGCCAAGCGAGCCTCAAGCCAGTTCACTGCCCGTGGGGCTCCTGTGGATTGCCCTAGGAGGCGAAACCCCTTGGTCCCTGAAATGAGTAATTCACCGGCGGCCCATCGGTGATGAATGGGCCGTGGGGCTAAGGTGGGCAGTGTGTCGACCTGGGCCATGGTGGAGTGCTTGGGCTAGAGTGCAATCTTGGTGATGGGCTGCTAGGCTGCCGTGGCATGGGGGTTCACACGCCCCAACTTGCTGCGTAGCCCCCTCATGGATGCACCCACAGAGCCTAGCGCCCCCAAACGCGCGAACCCACACCGCAGAATGCTTCTTGGGTTGGGCTTGCTCGCAGGGGTGCTTCGACTCCTCCATGTTTGGGCCATGCGAGAGAGTCCCTACTTTGACGCCCCGGCCATGGACTCGGCTTATCACGTGGACTGGGCGCGAGCCCTCCTAGCTGGCGAGTCGTTTCAAGACGGCCCGTTTTTTCGTGCTCCACTCTACGTCTGGTTCCTCGCGGGGATCCAGTCCCTTTTTGGGCCGGGACTCTTGGCTCCCCGGCTCGTACAGTCTGTGCTCGGGGTGGCCACAACCCTGTTGACGACGAAGCTGGCCCTGCGGTTTTTTCGACCGCGGGCCGCTGCATTGGCTGGCTTGCTGGCGGCAACCTCCTGGGTGCTGATTCACTTTGATGCACAGCTTCTCATCCCCACTCTCGCGATTCCCCTCAACCTCGGAGCCATCATTCTGACTTTGAGAGCGGGAGATGACCAGGAATCCCACTACCGGCGGTGGGCCATAACAGCTGGACTGGCCTGGGGGCTGTCGGCCATTGCCCGCCCCAACGTCTTGCTGCTCATCCCCCTAGGAGCCATTTGGTTAGCGCGCATCTGTCCCGGTGTCACAGGTGCGAAGCGCGTTGCAGGCAAGGGTCGGCGATTGGCCCTGCTCTTGTGTCTGGGGGCGGCCGTGCCCATCGTGCCGCTGAGCCTTTACAACCGCATCGTGGGAGGGGACACGGTGCTGATCGCCTCCCAAGCGGGGGTGAATCTATGGATTGGGAACAACCCTCACAGTGATGGGTCGACCGCCATTGTGCCGGGGACGCGTGGTGGTTGGTGGGAGGGCTTCCATGACTCGATCGCCGCGGCTGAATTGGCTGAGGGGCGGTCCTTGAAGCCTTCGGAGGTGTCGAGCCATTACACATCCAGGGCCCTGCGCTGGGCCCTTGATCAGCCCGGCGATGCCCTGAGTCACCTTGTCTGGAAGCTTCGCCTGTTCTTCGCCAGCGCTGAACTGGGGAACAACCTCGACGTCTCTTTTTTCGCCAAGCACTTCAACCCGCTGCTCGCCTGGAGCCCTGCACGCTGGGAGTGGCTTATGGGCTTGGCCCTATTGGGAGGACTTGTGAGTTGGAACCGCAGACGCGAGCTTGTGCCCCTGTGGGGATTTGCCATCGTCTACACGGCGAGCGTCGTCTTGTTCTTTGTTTGTTCTCGCTACCGGACGCCCATTCTCCCGGTGTTGTTTATCTTCAGTGGCTGTGGCCTCGATTGGCTTTTTGAACGAATCCGGACGCAACCCTCGCGGGCTGCTGCGGGCTTCACCTTAGTGCTGGCCGTGGCATTGGGAAGTCGAGTGCCACCGGCCGGTATTCGTCCGAGTGTGGCGGTAGGGACCATGCAGTTGGCCCAGGCTGAGGCGGCGGCGGGGAATCATGAAAAGGCGCGCACCCTCTTTGAGCAGGCTCTGGCTGTGGGGGGGGCTAACCCCCAAGTCATCAACGGCCTCGCACTGAGTTGTCATAGCCTCGGGCAGGGTGCACGGGCCCTGCGCCTGGTGGAGGATGGATTGAGGCAGACCCAGGGCCGGGATGTTTTGGGCAGCAATGAACTGACGGGACTGCTCGTCTTGCTGCTTGTCGATCAGGGACAGGTGCCCCTCGCACTTACGCGGGCAGAGGGATTCTTGACTCGTCACCCTGATTCGGTGCCGGTTCTCTTTGGGCGCGCCCAGGCGCGCATGGCCAGTGGGGATTTCGAGGGCGCCCGTTGGGATCTACTTCGAGTGTTGGAACTGGCCCCGGACATGACTCAGGCCGGCGATCTGCTGAAACGGATCACCGCGCGCAATTGAACTGCGCGCCCAGGGCCCAGCCCAGTCCGTGGTGGCCATTGAAGCGGAAGGCCCGCGGCGGTGGATCAGTAGCTCAGGTGGACGCTACTGGTGCCTGTATCTCCGACACCGAGCAACAGGTCGTCTGTCGCATCGCTATCCATTTGGAGCCAGAGCACGTGGCGTAGGCCTGATTGAACGAATGTCCAGTCGGGCAACGGGGCAAACGCACCGCTGCGAGTGCCCATCCACGCTTGGATCGAGTTGCCCGCAGAGTCGATGGCCTGTACGTCAGCCCATGCGTCCTGGTTGAGATCGAGTAGTTCGACCGACTCCCATGGACCCAAGGCCAGCGTTGCGTAGTACTGGAACATGCCTGTTCCAGCCTGGCTGAGAGCCTGTAGACCCGTATCGGTTGCGAGGCACAGGTCGAGATGCCCATCGCCTGTGATGTCCGCGAGGGACAGGTCGTTGGTGTTGTGGGCGGGGATCGCACCTTGCAAAACGTAGAACCCGCCGTAGCCATTGCCTTTCAATACTTCATCAGCCAAGCCGCCCTTGCGGCCCAGCACAATGTCAGTCAAGCCATCGGAGTCTGCATCCCCGATGGCGATGGCTGTGGTTTCAGCGGAGGTGGGCAAGTAGATGGCCGAACTCAATCCGCGCCAGGACTGTCCGCTGGCAGCCCAACAATCGAGGCCTAGGTTGAGGGCTGCTGAGTCGGGCTGGCCCGTGGGTGTTCCCCAGACGAGGTCTACAAACCGATCTCCGTTGAGGTCCCCTGCAAGGACTGCAATCTGATTCCGAGTTTCGGTCGTGCCAGCGGGTACAAAGAATCCCGCCCCATTATTGAGCCAGAGGTTTGGACCCGTTCCCACAAGGGCAACGACCACGTCTAGGTGTCCGTCAGCATTGAGGTCCGCCAGTTCGATGTCCATTCCCACGCCGCTGCCAAGCAAGATATTCTGGGGTGCGCCGAATTTCCCGAGGCCGGTGTTGAGCTGAATCGAAATGGAGTTGCCCTGACTGAGCACGAGGTCGTCCAGTCCGTCACCGCTAAGGTCTCCAGTGGCCATGGCGATCATCGGGCCTTGCCCGATGGCGGTGCTTGTCGCGTCGATGGCGGGCAGGCCCCATCCGCCCACGCCTGAGTTGCGCCAAATCAGCGGAGTCGTGGTGCTTGTTCCCAGTAATTCCTCGTCGCCATCCCCATCCATGTCCGCCGGGACTAGGGCGTGCATGTTTCCCGCGCCTAGGGCGGACCCAAAGGAGGTGAATTGCCCCAATCCATCGCTCATGCGAAGATGAACCTGGCCCCCGTCGCAGAAGGCAATGTCCTTATTCCCGTCAAGGTCAATGTCGAGCAAGGCGAGGGCGGAGATGCGGCCTGTTCCTGCGGAGAGGCCTGGTTGCTCGATGTAGTTGAGGTTGCCCACTCCACGGAAGATGCGCACCTTGCCCTGCTCTCCGGCGAGGAAAAAGTCCAATTCGCCATCTCCGTTGTAGTCATGGATGCGGGCAATGCGGTGGTCTCCGTTGTCGAACACCGGCAGGGGGGTGAACTGCCCACAGCCGTCTCCTAGCAGGATCTGGTCGCTGTCGCTCCCTGCTGTGCTGATGAAGAGGTCCATCAGACCGTCCCGATTGATGTCTTCGGCTTGAATACTGGCGCCATTGAGCCGACTGCCCGGTAGGGGAGTGCCACTGGGATTGAGGGCTCCACCGCCGTCATTGCGCACAATAAACACCCCTGCATCTGTGCACAGGGCTACGTCCAAATCGCCGTCCCCGTCGCTATCGATCAGGGCCATATCGGCCGCTGGGCTCGGGACGGGGAACGCCCCCGCAGGCTGCAAATTGATGAATCCCCCCGGCTTGCTCCAGTTGTTGACCACGTGGAGATTGAGGTCGGTGAGGACAAGCAGGTCCCTTTGGCCGAGCCCTCGTACATCGCTCACGATTACGCGATGGCTAATTCCCAAAATGACCTTGCGCTGTTTGTAGCTGCCGCCAAACAACCCCTCGTAGACAGCCAATCCTTCTACGCCATCGGCTGTGGCTAAATCTCGTATGCCATCTTGGTTGAGATCATCCACCGTGAAGTGGGCCGAACTGTACATTCCCGACGGGGATCCTTGGCTCTCGAGCATTGGAACCACGTCGACTTCCGACATGGACTTGAGATCACGGCCAGTCAGTTTGCTCTCGATGGCATCGACGGGGAGATTGGGTGAGAGTCCGATCCGAGAGGGCCCCCCAGCGAGCGACGACGACAAGGAACTCCCCCTGCAACGCAGAGTGGGTGCAAGTCCAAGTCGGACCGTCACATCCTTGCTTCCGGGCCCCGGGATAAGCGTGGCCCCCGTTCCGAAGCCATCCCCATTGACGGGCAGGGAGAACGCGGTGGCATCACTTGTGTTGATGGAAAGGTCCACATTGAACGAGAGCACGATCTCGTCGGCAGGCCCCATCCGCCCATCACCATCGCGGTCGAAGTAGCGCCCGGGGCCGGTGACGACTATGTTGGGATCAGAGCCGCTGTTCTCTCCCTCGGGGTCGAGGTAGTCCGTGCAGGCGCAGAGGAGCAGGCAGAGGGCAAGGGGGGAGGGGAATGTTCGGCCCCCGAAGAGTCGTTTGGATGCGGGGCGCGGGCTGTCGGTCTGTGTTTGCATGGTTGGAGGGCTCCTAGTCGAAACCTACCCCGGCCTGTGCCGAACCCCCCGAGTCGGCGAATCCAGCAAGAAGAGGGGCAATTATTTCCCAGAAAGCTGCACCGGCCCCCAAGGGGGTGCGGAAGTGCTGTAGGCCCCTCCCTTCCTTGTCCACGGCCCCCTCCATGAGTTCCCAGGCCCTCTTCTTGGCCATTCCTTCACCGGATGTGGTCATCAACCTATTTGCCAGTGCCAGCCAAATGCTGGGCCTCTTGGCTGTGGGGGGCTCGGGATTCTTGGTGAGCCAGCGTGCAGGCGGAGGGGTGCGTTCCACGGGGTCTAGGCCCTTCGACGCTGTGGGCACCGGGGCTGCCATGGGCGGTGGGGGTGGTTCCCGGACCCTTGCTGTGGTCATTGGGTTGTGGCTGTTGACCGGGCTGAGCTTTTGGCTGTACCACCTGAGAGTGGCAGATGCGCAGTCAGAACGCCTTCGGATGGCCTTGACGCGCCCCTCTCAGGAGGCGGGACGAGATGTGGGAGATGTGAGTCTAGTCACCCTTGAATTCAGCGCTCAGCTCGAACATCCGAGGGGCTGGCAGACAGCCACTCTTGCAGACCGTTTGGAGCAGGACGAGACGCTCAAGCTGATCGATGTTCGGGAACCTGAGGAGATTGAAATGGGCACCCTACCGGGAGCAATCTCCATCCCCTATCCCGAGCTGCTTAGGGGAGGGGGCGAGCTGGATCTGGGCCCAGAGACGGTCCTGATTTGTTTCTCCGGCAACCGCAGTTCAGAATTGGTGGAACTTCTAGGTGCGACTCACCCCGACCTCGGTTTTGTGATTGGGGGGTTTGAAAAGTGGATGGCTGAAGGTCGCCCCCTTGGCCGCGAGAGCCACCGGGAGCAACTACGATCTCTGCCCGCCTTTGCGGGCGGAGAGGTTCTATTGGATTCTGCAGAGGCTGCGGATTGGCTCTCCCAAGAGAACATCCTGTGTGTGGACGTTCGTTATCCAGCGGACTTTGAGCAGGGGCATCTTCCTGGAGCAATCAACCTCCCACTGCGCAGCATGACGCGCGCAGAGTGGGGTGAGGCCATGAACAAGCTTGGGGGGTCGAGGGTGCTGGTTCCCTGTTACGACAAGCGAAGCTCTTTCTACGCCTTGATCCTGGGCCTACGGGTGACCCGGGCTGGTGGCACGTTTCTCGGGCGTTACACCTTGCCCCATGAGTACCAGCCTGCGGTGGCATCGACAACTCGACCGTATCGCGAGGCGTGGGCCAGGCAGCGTGCTGGCAAGACGCCCTACGGAATGCTGGTGGGCGGGATGTCGTGGATCTTGGGCGCGCTCACGGACTGGGCGGGTGTTATCGGCGGCACCGTCCTTCTTGCGCTGCTAGCCCGTTTCCTCACCCTGCCGCTCTCCTGGAAGGCAGCGTGCGATCGTTGGTCTGAGTGGGACAGCGCCGGGGCTCTTGCAGAGATCCGCCTCCGGTTTCAGGCAGACCCCGTACGCCGTGAGCGGGCCATGGCATCTCTGAAGAGGGACCTCGGCTTGACTCCCCTGCGTAATGTCGTTGGCAGTCTAGTCCAGATGGTCCTATTCATTGCACTCCTCGACGCCGTGGGGAGCATGGGGGCGGCGCCCGGTGAAATGCTGGGTTCCCTTCCTTGGGCTGCTGACGTCTCACGCCCCGATCCCCTAGGCGTGTGGGCTGTTCTGTGCGGGTTGTTGTGCGCCGCGCTTGTACTTGATGGCAGATTGGAGCGTTGTCTCACGGCAAGGTCGAGAGGCGGCCTACTGGCCCTAGCCTTGGGGAGTGGTCTTCTGATTGGCGCACTAGTCGTTTTCCTCACGGCGCTCCAAGGACTGTATTTGAGTGTCTCCCTTGCCTGGGTAATGGCTCAGACAAAGCTGGCGCGTCGCAGGACCCTGGGCCCGCGCCTGGACAGCGTGGCACGCATTCGTCCCTTAGGACAGTGCGCGGGCCAACAGGATGTTGGCAGGAAGGCAGAGCGCCTAGGGTATCTAATGAAGCGGGGCATTCGTGTACCTGCGGGTTTCGTCTTGACAACCCGCGGCGTGAGGGAGCTCTTGGCACATTGCCCTGAGGATGTCCCTAGTTCGCAATCGTCAATCGAGGCTCAAGTCGTGAGAGCCTTCAGGGCACTCGGTGCCAAGCGTGTGGCGGTGCGGAGCTCGGGCCTTGCTGAAGACGGGGAGGAATCCAGTTTTGCGGGTGTATTCGACACACGCCTCAATGTCTCCGGTGAGGGGCTTCTACGCGCGATCCGAGAGGTCGGTGAATCTCTGAGTTCCGATTTTGCGAGGGATGCGGGCAGTACCGATGAGGGTGGTGGCGTGCTTGTCCAGACGATGGTACCTGCGGAGTATGCGGGGGTCTTGTTTACAGAGCACCCAGGTCAAGCCAATTGTGCGCTGGTGGAATGGACCCGAGGCTTGGGCGAAGAACTTGTCGGTGGACAGGTTACGCCTCAAGCAGCTGTCTTCGGACGACTGAGCGGCGAGCGCGTGGGCGGGATGGTCGAGGGCGGGTGGAATCCCGACTCAGTTGTAGGTCTGGGCCGCCAGATCGAGGAGCACTTGAGTGTTCCTCAGGATGTTGAGTGGGCGTTTGCTGAGGGGGAGGTTTGGATTCTACAGGCGCGTGATATCACAGTGCGGGCTGGAGAGAGCTCGGGCGATGACTTCGAGGCCGAGCGCCAGCGGGCGTTGGATGCCCTGCGAGGAGAACCGGTGGGTGAGCCGCTTCTGACACAAGAGGGAGTGGCTGAACTACTCCCTGATGCCACACCGTTCAGTGCAAGCTTCATGGCCCAATTGTGGGAGCCGGGGAGTACCGTTGATCTCGCTTGTCGCAGTGTGGGCATGCGGTATCTCGCCAAGGAACAGGAACCGGCTCGACTGCATTACCTCTTTGGCCAGGTTTGGACTCACCTCGGTGTGGCCCGGCAGGAAGATGCTGGCCTCTCGGCACTAGCCGGGTATCGCCTGACCAAGGGAGTGGCGGTTTTCGAGTGGGAAGCCGCTGCATTGAAAGCCCGTGCTGAGCAGCAGGCACCCATCGATCAGGCCCTCAATCTTGAACGACTTTCTGATCGGGCATTGCTCTCACACTACCAGCAACGCCTTGAGCAGTTCACCCATCAGAGCTACGTCACAGCGGAACGAATCAACGTTGCCGCCGAGTGGATGGTCAGTGGCGCGCGCGCCCGGCTCGAAGCGGCTGGGCTCCCGGCGTCGGAGTACCTTTGCCCTGGAGCGACAACACTCTCGCGGGCTTACGATTCCCTAGGGGAGATCGCGGAAGGCTCGCGGCCAGAGGCGGACTTCCTCGAACCGATGCATCACCGGTCGCCCCATGACTTTGAATGGTCGGAGCCCAGGTATGGGGAGGATCACCGCCTGTTGAAGGCGCTGCTCGGACAAGTTGGAGACTCCCGGACCCCCCACGACAGGGAAGTCGGGCCTACACATCCCCCGTTGTTGTCGCATATCTTGCGCACAAGTGTGGAGCGCGCCTGTCGCCTCCAAGAACTCAAGGAGGAGGCCAAGCACTTTGCATTGGTGGATTTGGCTCAGGCTCGGCGCGCATTGTATGAGTTGGCCTGCCGTGCACTTGCGGATGCCTTTGAGCCAGATGATATTTGGCACTTGGAACCTGCAGACGTGGCTGACCTCTGGGACGAACGAGCGGGACATCTCCACCTTCCAGACTCTCTAGCGCAGAAGATTCTTGCGAGTCAACGCAGGCGCGAGGCACTTGAATCAGTAAACCTCCCCCTCACCTTGTCGGCACTGGATCTTGAGCGCATAGGACATGGCGGCACAGTGATTGAGTTCTCCCAAGGGCGCCGCAAGGCCTTAGAAGGCCAGCGGGTGGCAGGAGTCGGCGAGGCGGTCGGGCAGGTTCGTGTGTGCCGTCACGTGCGTGACCTAGCTCATTTTTGTGACGGTGAAGTCTTGGTCACTCGGTTCACAGACCCATCGTGGAGCCCCGTATTTGCCCGCGCTGGTGGGCTAGTGACTGAGGTCGGCGGATGGCTGAGTCATGCGGCGATCCTAGCTCGGGAGAAACAACTCGTTGCGATTGTGGGGGCCCATGGAGCCTTGAGCAGCCTGCACAGTGGCATGTGGGTACGCCTGACCCAAGCCGGCCGGATCGAGATCATCACTGAAGCTGCAGCTCGCGAGGGGCGCGCTCAGCATCATCAGAGTCAGCTCGCTCCCCGTGCTCTAGCAGCCTCTCCTAGACAGGCTGCCAGCGGTGATTACTCCAGATAGACCAGATGCTCGCCGCGAGCGGGCTGCAGTGGGCTCTGGGCAGTGTCCATGCGCAAGTGCCCCATCTCGTTGACCGTGCAGAGAGCCAGCTCACTAGTTTGTCTATCCGATGCCCAGTGACTGAGGTCATCGTCAGAGTCAAGGTGACGCACGCGGACCTGTTCCCCCCGGGCAAGCCGTTCATGGAGACGAGCCAAGGATGCCTCTGACTTGAAGAGTAGCCGACCGAGTAGGTCGATTGGGGCAGCGGGGGGTGCACCCCCCGCGCGATTCTCGGTCCCGGGTTGGGGTCGGACCTGGAAGCAGTGGCGCCTTCCAAATAATTCACGATAGTGCAGGCACACTAGGGCATTGACTTCGTCGTTTGAAGTGAGAGCGAGCAGGTGCCCTATGCCACCAAGGGGCAGGGTGTCGTGGCTTTCCATGGACAGTGCGTTGGCGCAGAGTGCATTGTGGCCTTCTAGATTGGCGTCGATGACTGCCGCGCGGTTGCTGTCGACCATGAGAACCTGGACACCAGCTTTCTGCAGGGCCTTCGAGAGGGCCTTAGAGAAGGCGTGGACACCGAGGATGAGGACACCCTGGGGCTCGCGTTCTGCGAGGCCCAAGTGCCGCGCGAGTGGGCGGGCTCCGATTCCGTAGACCACCACGCTGACAACGATGACCAGGAAAGCGAGGGGGGCGAAGCGCTCTAGACCCTGCCAGTGGTCTCCGCCCAGCAGGGTGAGTTCCTGGGCGAAAAGGGCAGAGACTGCAGCGGCGACGATTCCGCGCGGGGCGAGTCCCGCAAGGAAGCGGCGTTCCGAGTGGCGCAGGTTGCTCCCCAAGGTAGCGAGGGTGACCGCGCCTGGGCGCACGACCAGGATCAGGAAGACCACGAACGCGAAGTCCCGGAGGCCGAGGGCACCCAGGTCTTCGGGCTGTATGCGTGCGGTCAGGGTGATAAAGAGCACCGAGATGAGCAGGGTGCGGATGTTCTCCTTGAACTCAATGATGTGGGCAACTGGCGTGCTCTTTTGGTTCCGAAGGGCGATGCCCATCAATGTGACGGCTAGCAATCCCGATTCGGATGCGAAGTGATCGGCGATGGCGTACACACCGAGCACGAGTACGAGGGCTACTGGACTGTGGAGATGGTCGGGGATCCAGTGCTTGCGCAGGGGCCAACCCAAAAACACAGCGCCAGTGATTCCCGCTAAGATGCCCACAGCTAGGGTCAACCCGAGGCTGGCGAGGGAATGGCCCACTGAGACATGCTGGGTTTGTGCGCTGACGAGGATGGCGTGGAAAACAAGTACCGCCAACGTTGCACCGATGACATCGGAAACAATGCCCTCCCAGTTTGCAATGGGCCCCACTGGCCCGCGTGGCCGGATCTGACGGAGCAACGGCCCCACGACGGTCGGGCCGGTCACGGTGAGTATTGCACCCATCAAGATGGCAAGCGGCCAACCGAGGCCGGCGATGTAGTGCGCACCCAGGCCGGCGCCTATCCATGTGCATAGGACTCCGATTGTGCAGAGCCGAAGGACCGCGGGGCCAATGGTGCGTAACTCCTTCAGGTGTAGGGTTAGCCCCCCTTCGAATAGAATGAGGGCGACGGACAATGAAACGAGCGGGAAGAGGAGATCTCCCAACAGCTGGTCGGGCTTGACCCAGCCAAGCACCGGACCCACTACGATGCCCGTCAGCAATAGGATCAGAATGGAGGGAAGTCCGAGTCGCCAAGCTACCCATTGCGAGGCGATCCCTAGGACTGCAATGAGAGCGAGGCTAATCAGGAGGCTTTCGGTCACGATGTATCCTCAGTGGGGCGGGCCCGGTCAGCGGAGTCAGTTACGGCGCAGTGCACCCCGTCGGGGGAGCCTGTGCCCGGTGGGCATCTGCTCAGGATGAATCGTGGGGACTGCCCGTGCCAGACCTTTCCACCCAGGATTCCTCCCTGCGGGGGAGGTTTGCTAGGCTGGGCCTGGTCCCTTCAACGAAGTCTCAAACTCCCTTAGCCAAGCTGGATCCAAACCACCCCTGGCCATGAAAAACCTGACCCTGCTTTCACTGTCCCTCGGATGCCTAGCTCTGGCTGTCTATGATGGTTCCCTTCCCGAGGCCCAATCAAGTCCACCGGCTGGGCTGGCCGATCCGGCCCAATTCAGCATAGATCCCGTTCATTCGGGCCTGATATTCCGGATTGAGCACATGGGAGTGTCGGCTTTCTACGGCCGCTTCACAGGAATCTCTGGGGAGTACACCTTGGATGCCCAAGAGCCTAAAGCCTGTAAGGTCGTTGCGGTTGTGGACACCAGCACAGTGGACTCGTTCAGTGAGGGACGGGACAAGCATATCTGCGGCCCGGACTTCCTCAACTCCAAGCAGTTCCCCAATGCTCGCTTCGAATCCACTCAGGTGACTGCTCTCAAGGTGCCGGAGGACGAACGCAATACCTTTGAGGTGCGTGGCAAGCTGGAGCTGCATGGTGTGACTCGCGAAGTCGTCATCCCCATGGTGCTCATCGGTGAAAAAGACCTTGGGAAGCGCATGGGCTATCGATCCGGGCTAGAAGGAAAGCTCATCATCGACCGACGTGAATTTGGCATGGATTCCTTTCCCATCGAGGCTTTAGGTGCCCAGATCGAACTGACGTTCTTTATTGAGGGCGTGCGCACTTAGCATGGAGCTCTTGCGACCCCTGTGGCTGGGGTTTGGGGCGGCGGCCCTTGTTCTCGTTGCGGCAGGGGGATTGCGGCGTTCAGTCGCATCGGGAGCGCCGGTGCCGATGGGTCGCATGGGTCATGCCCTCATTCCTTGCGTTCAATTGGCTGCATACTTTGGACTCAAGGGGCGCCTGCCCCTGTGGCCTGGGGTGGAGTCCCTTGACTGGGCCGTGTGGGGCAGCGTGGCGCTAGGGATTCTAGGGTGGGCCAACCCTGAACGGCACTCGTGGCGGCTGGGCGAGAGTGTGTGTGTTGCCTTGATCCTCAGCGGCTTCATCATGTTTCCCCTGCAGGCGAGTCTGCCCCTCTGGAATTGGGCGGGCCTAGGGGCAGTCGCTGGCTTATTGTTCTTTGCCTGGGCCTTGTCTGTGCGGGCGCGGGCGCGGCTGAATCTGGGGCATACGTGCGGGATCATCTGGGGTACACGCATGTTGCTGGTGACCATCGGTGCAACTTGGGCCCTTTCCCACTCATTTGTGGGTGCGGCCCTTCTCACCAGTGCCCTTGGACCGGCCATTGGGGGGAGTCTTGTATTCCAATGGCGGACGAGGCGCGATCCATTTGCAGTGATCTGCTTGCCCTGGGGAGTGAGTTTCGGTGCGCTGCTCTTAGCGGGCGCGGCCTATGGGGAAACTCCACTGCTGACGTGTGCGGCGCTTTGGTTGGCGTTGTTCAACCTCCCATCGGTGGATGGCAGCCTTGCGTCCGGTGAACGAGAAAAGGGCTTCGGACCCATGCCCGTGTGGCAGCTAGCCTGGACTCTCGGTTGGGTTGCCTTCGCCGTCGTGTATGCAGAGCCCGCGGCCCTGGAATATGGCTATTCCCCTGGGGGCTAAGTGCTTGCCTGGGCTTTGCCGCAAGAGCCGCAAAAACGGGCATCCACTGCAACGGCTTCACCGCAGTCGGTGCAAAAGGAGCCGTTGTCTGTCACTTGTTTGAGGGTCTCGCCGCAGGCACTGCAGAATTTGCCGGGAGCGACGACTGCAGAGCAGTGGGGGCAGGCCGTACCTGCCGTTGCGGGGGCAAGCCGCTCACCCCCTCCCGGATCGCGCACGAGCATCTGGGCCATTCCTAGACCCACTCCTAAACCGGCACCTCCCAAGAGCCCTGCCGCTCCGCCGCCGTCCCCCTCTCCGCCGCCGCTGGCCATGCCCTCGCCTGCACCCATCATGGCCTTGCCGGCGGCAAAGCGCTGGTAGTTGCCCACACCTCCAACAGTCTTGAGATAAGCCGCATCGGTGTACAAGCTCTTCAGGTTGTCTGCGTCCTCCTCATCAATACCGATGACGAAGTTTCCCATGCGGGCAATGGTGATGCCATAGCTATCCACATGTGGGGCGAGGCTGGCAAGGAGATTAGCTTCAATCTCTTCGGTATAGGCACCAGAGGTGACGTCTAGCAAGGGCCACTTTTCCTTGACGATAAGCTCGGCGATCTTGTCGCGGAGAACCTTGAGCACCTGTTCCTTCATCCAAGCTTTGACCATCGCTGAGTCGGCACGTCCCATGCCCACGAGGCCCACAACAAGTTTCTCGGGATCGTCCACTTTGAACGAGAACTCACCGTGAACCATGGTTTCCACAGGCACGCCACTCTTCGGGTCTTCCACATGACCTATACGACCACCGAATTTGATACCGGGATGCTCTCGCGTGTTGACGAAAAACACCTCGCTGACAAACACATTTCCACCGGTGAAACTGTCCACCAGATTGGAGAGGAAAGGCAAGTTTGCGGAGTCGAGGGTATGCCTCCCGGGTTCCATGACCTGGATTACCTTTCCGTCTCGGAAGAAAATCGCTCGTTCATCCGCCTCAACGGTCAACTGGCTTTTCATGGGGATCGTCGGATCGGGGTGCTTCCAGACGATCTGCGCCTTGGTCCCGTCGGGACGGGCTACCATCATTTCTTGCGTTCCGCGTTGGAACCAATCGATCATTCCCATGGGGGCCTCACTTTTTTGCGGGAAGGGGGGGGTGTGAACTGAGTGTACACATCTAAGAGGAGATCATTCATGGTTCACTCTGGGGGAGTCTGTGAGAGTTCACCCGGGGAAGCCGGGCGAAACCCACAGGCGAGTCTAGGGACCGGGTCTGGTGAACGAAAAACCTGTCCCACGATGGGGCAGTAGGTTCCCGCTCTGATTCTAGGAGGACCCATTTGTGTGCTTCTGAGTGTTGGAAGTTTTGCGTTCCACCTGACAGGTGTAAAACTAGGAATACGTATATGAGGTACTCATCAGCATTCAGGCGTGGCAACGTGGTGCACGCGCTCCCGGTCCCTACCCTGAGTCTGCAGAGCCGCGCACGTGCGGGCTTGCGGGATCCACGGCTCATGCGCCACATGGCGCATATGGAGGGAGAACTACTCACTTTGAGGGCTCAGTTGGCTCGGCGCGCCGACTCCGCTGGGCATTCGCAAAGCTCGCTGGGGAACTCGACCGATCAGGGCGGGGCGATTCAAGCATTGCTCGCCAGAATCGACTCACTTGAGCAGCTGATTCGGGAGGGCGGAGGTTCTGAACAAGCCCGGTTACAGGAAGTCGGAAACATGGTGTCGGGACCCTTTGGTGAAGGTGCTCGCCGCCCCCGTCATTTGACGATCCCTCAACCGCTCGAAGAAGACAACTCGGCCAAAGACGAGCAACGCAGCGAGGTCTTGGCGCAGATACTTAGCTCGAACATTGAGCTTCGACGCTCACTCGCAGCTCGTACTGCCGGGGCGTAGGCGCCCAGATTCCCGATCAGGGAATCACCCTTGCCAGATTCCCACCTTGATTCAGGATCTGTGCATCTGTAAGTATTGACTGTGATTCAATGCTGCACGTGCATTGGGATCTGATTAGCCTGAGGCGCACGCTCGCACAACTCGTTCCATTTACTTCCCACTTGCCGTTGTCCTCACGTCGGAGTCCGGACAAAACCGTACATTCGCCCCCGAACCATGACTGACCCAACCCCCCCCGACGATCCCCAAGAACCCGCCAGTGGCGTTCTGTATATGGGGATCGACCTTGGTACTTCCCGTACATCCGTAAGTGCATCCAACGGGGTGCGCGAGACTGTGGAGTCCTTTGTGGGCTATCCCAAGGACCCAGTCGCACGCAAACTCCTCAAGAAGGACGTCCTCTTTGGAGAGGAGGCTCGCAACAAGCGTCTGTCTCTCAATCTGCACCGGCCCCTCGAGCACGGTGTTCTCAAGTTCAATCAAGAGGGCGGCGAGGACGGTGAGAGCCTGCGCGCCGCCCAGGATTTGGTGAAGGAAATCGTTCGTCTCGCCCGCCCCCGCGGCGACGAACTGGTCTACGCAGTGATCGGAGTGCCGGCTCAAGCCTCGATCCACAACAAGGATGCCATCTTGCAGGCAGCACGCGCAGCGGTTGATTCTGTGATGCTCTGCTCGGAGCCCTTTTCGGTGGCCTATGGCCTCGACATGCTCGAAGATGTGCTCGTGATCGACATCGGTGCAGGGACTGTGGACCTGTGCCGGATGCATGGCACCATGCCGGAAGACGCTGATCAGATCACGCTTACAACGGCCGGCGACTTTGTGGACAAGGAACTCAGCGATGAGATCGGGAAGGCCTTTCCAGAGGCTCAGTTCACGATTCAGATGATCAAGCAGATCAAAGAGCGCTACTCCACCGTGGAAGAGAAGGCCGAAGACCTCGTCGTCGAACTTCCGGTTCAGGGCAAGCCCGAGCCGTTTGACCTTACGCTTCCCATCCGAACGGCCTGCATGCGTATCGTGCCTCCCATTGTGAAGGGCCTTGGGGAGTTGATTGCTACGTTTGACCCCGAATTCCAGGAGCGACTCAAGAGCCGCGTACTCCTCGCTGGCGGGGGGAGCCAGATTCGAGGATTAGATACTGCGATTGAAGCAGAGATGATCAGCATGCTTGGATCAGGCCGGGTCATTCGCACCGAGGAGCCTGTCTACGGCGGCTCCAACGGTGCTCTCAAGATCGCTCACGATATGCCCGGCGATTATTGGGACGAGCTGAAGTAATCGCCACCGTGGGGCCTCCCTATGGGGGCACAGTTTTCGGGTCCCCAATGAAGGCCGAGTCCACTTGGGCTCGGCCTCTCTTGCTTGAATGCTCGTGAGTGTGCGGCTTGGAGGGGATTCTTGAGGCGGCGTGATCCCCGTTGAATCACTGGATCTGAATCGCAGCAGTGTTTCCAAAGGCACCCGTTCCGGGCTGGCCCGAAAGGAAACGCTGCCAGGTGAGCATGTATCCGAGGGTTGTGCCCGCAAGACTTGCATCGGGGGGGATGGCCTCGCTGTATGAAAGTTGGCCTGATGCATCCAGGGCGCCCGAGTGCTTGCGTTGCAAGGATCCGGAGAGCATGAAGTAACCGTAGGGCGGAACGGCCAATGGGTTGACGTCCGCCATGGCTGTGCCAAAGATCATTACACAGCCGTCCCCCGGAACTCCCTGGCTGGTGGCCGTATAACTCCCACCCGGGATGAGGTTTCCACTGACGGCGAGCGTAGGAAAGCCCAGGGCCTCGACAGCTGCGCGGACGTCGGGTCTTGGGCCGATGGCTGGACCTGCGGTCACGGGGGTGCCGGTTGCGGTGAGGAGCGAGCGGAGGGCTAGGGGCGAGAGGTCTAGACCGCTCACCGATCGATGGATGCCGGCTACCTGCAGCCCCGCACCGGCCACAATGGGTGTGGCACTGGATGTGCCCGAGAACTGACCCGTGTAAGTGCCAAGGACCCCAGAGTTGTACAAGTCTCCATAGCCCGCGCTGACCACCGATTGGCCCCAACCGTGCAAATCTACCCGAGATCCAAAGTTTGAGAATGACGCCGCCTGGAGGGCGGGTCCGCTGGAGGCACCCACGATGATGGCCCCCGAGTCCCGTTGGGTACGGTCAAACCTTCCAGCGAAGGCTGGATCGTCCAAATCGAGTCCGCCATTGCCCCCTGCGGCGAATACGTGGATTCCAGAAGCTGTGGCCAGTTGAACGGTGGCAAAAATGGCATCGTCCCACTCGCAGGGATGTGGGCCGATGGGAGCATCTTGGCATTGGACCTCAAGCAGCAAGGCGTCCCCCGAAACGAGCGCCGCCGCTGCATTGACGATGGCGGCGGGAACATTGAAGGCAAAGCCCTGATGGGTCGAGAGCAGTACATCTGCATCGTAGACAATTCCTCGCACCCCCTGGGATTGATGTTCACCCACCAACTCGCCCAAAACGGCAGTGCCGTGGTCCCATGGATACGGCGCACCTCCCAAGCCAATGTAGTTGCCCATGGCTTTGTGTGCGATGTCCTCATGGTCATCGGTCCATCCGGTTTCCACGTCGGCGATGGTGAAGCCCGTTCCCAGCCCGCCGCTGTAGGTGTTTCCAAACTCCGCGTCAACTCCGAGTGGGGCAGGGCTCCGGTACCACTGGCGCGGGCTGAGATCTGGGCTCGGTGGGGGAGACGCAGCAGCGATGGGATCGCTGACCGCCCCTGCGGGCCAGCACAGGCCCACGGCGGGGAGCCTGTTGAGGGCGTCGCATTGCTGGCCTAACTCCTGCGTTTGTGGGAAGTGCAGGATGTAGAAGAGCGTGAGGTCGTGCAGAGGCATGCCGGAGTCTCGTTCTGCACGTTTCCGCCAACGATGCAAAAACCCGGGAGGCTGAGACAGCAGTGGGCGAACACTCGCTCCCATTTGCTCGAGCATGGCAATGGCGGCTTGAGCTTCCCCAAAGGGGCTTTCCAGTTTGCCCTGATGTATGCTCACCGCGCTGCCATCCACGAAGCGGATCAGCGCAGCACGCTGGTCACTTCCGGTGTGCACGAATGTTTCGGTAGGTTTGGCACCGAGGGGAGCGAGCCCGGCTCGGGGCGTCGGCAAGTCCTGGGCTGCGAGTGGGGCAAGCAACCAAAGGCCGAGGGCTCCTAGCCTCGTCCAGCGGGGCTGAGAGCACGTGCGGCTCAGATGGCTAGGGCACAGCATAGGGAGAGATACCGAGGGCGTTGGCACGATGTAGTCTAAAGGACAAACACGTCCTAGGTGGTTTCTTTTGGGATTCTGGTTGTCGTATCCTCCCCAAATGGTGTTAGAGGGGGAATGATCGAACCTGTGGCACCGTGCGGTAACCAAGATGATGCGCTGAGCACAAATCGACCTGCTAGCTAGCGACTGTCCCAGCGAAGAGTTCCATTGACCAGATTCCCCACGCGCCCACTCATCATCAGCCTGAGCTTGGCTGCTTGCACCGTGGCTGGCCACCGTTGGCTGCAGCTTCATTCGAGCCTTGCCGAAAGCGTGTATTGCTCTGGAATCTACCCGTGGGTGAGGGTGTTGTTGCAGCCCATTGGCTGGGTGAGTTTCTCAGTGGCCGAAGTGGGCTTACTATGCTCTCCAGTAGCCCTGTGGTTGCTTTGGCGCAGGGCGCGCCATGGGGCTGAAGGCGCTGCACCGAGTCGGCTTGCAAGCATGGTGTGGATGTGCAGCTGGTTACTGATACTTGGGTGCCTCGCATTCTCCGTATTTGAGTGTGCTTGGGGATTCAACCACACGCGCCGCTCCTTTGCTGAACTGGCCGGTTGGGCGATTCCTGCCCCGGAGGTGGATGCGCTGGCTGCACTCACGGTTAGCCTTACTCTAGAGGCGAATGAACAGGGCAAATCCTGGAGGGAGACCCAACAAACGGAAGGGCAGGCGCCCATGGCGCTCCGGGGAGGGGCCGACGGGGATAGAGACTTGCACGGCGCTTGGACCCTTCAGAGCCAGATCTTCGTCTTCTTGGAAGGGCCACCCGTTCCTGTTCGGCAGCCGTGGGTCTCCCCGCTCATGTCAGCCATCGGCTTGGCGGGTATTTTCTCTCCCCTCACAGGCGAAGCGCACATCAATCACCAGATGCCTGTCACCTTACACCCATTTGTCGCTGCCCACGAGGTGGCGCACGGGCGCGGCTTTGCTCGTGAGGACGAGGCGAATTTCATTGCCTATCTCGTTTGTCGGGCCAGCGCGAACCCGGCTCATCGGTATTCGGGGGCCTTGCAAGCCCTGGCCTCTACACTCTCGGCGTTGCGACGCGCAGATCGAGGCCGCTACAGGACGTTGGAGAGTCAACTCAGTCCAGAGACTCGTGCTGACCTTGCCCAGCAAAACGAGTTCTGGCGGACAAAGCGTACACCCTTGTTTGAAGTGACCCAGGTGGCCAATGACGCTTACCTGAAGAGCCAAGGTCAAAAGCATGGAGTCCAGAGCTACGGGCGCATGGTGAATTTGTTGCTCGCTGAGCGAGCCCATGCAGAGTGATCCCGTAGGGCACGCTGGGCTGGCTTGTGCGTGCAGTTGAGTGGGGCTAGCCGTTAGACTCAGCACCCATGAATCTCCCATACCTTCGTTGGGGCCGCCTTGTATGGAGGGTCGTCCTTCCGCTCGCTTGCTCGGCGGTCGGCCAGGCCCAACACGGCGCCTATGAGCCCAACATTCAGCCCGCCTCAGATGAAGCTGCGAACAGTATGGGAGGAGTGGTTGTCCCCCAGGGTTTCTCATTGAACCTGTTTGCCTCAGAGCCGCTATTGGCTAATCCAGTGGCCTTCGCCATCGACGCCCAGATGCACTTTTTTGTGGCTGAGACGTTTCGATTGAATGCTGGGGTCACGGATATGCGCGAGCATATGAACTGGTTGGAGGATGAACTCGCGGCGCGAACCGTGGCTGACCGCGTGGCCTTCACAAAGCGGCATGAAGGTGAGCGGTTCGCAGAACGCTATCTCGTTGAGCAGGAACGACTGCGCCGGATTGTTGATTCGAACGGGGATGGCGTCGCCGACCAGAGCCAGGTCTTCGCAGATGGCTTCAATGACCCTGCAGCAGGGGTTGCGGCGGGCGTGTTACCCATCGGAGACGACCTGTATTTCGCGTGCATTCCCGACATGTGGCGTCTGACAGATCAAGATGGCGATGGCTGCTGCGATGAACGCGAACTACAGCACACCGGTTGGGGAGTTCATATCGCGTTATCGGGTCACGACATGCACGGTCTCGTGCGCGGGCCCGACGGGCGCCTGTATTGGTCTATCGGGGACAGGGGTTTTCATGTCGAACATGAAGGCAAAACGTGGGCCCACCACCATGCCGGAGCCGTTCTGCGCTCTGAACTGGACGGAACGGGCCTTGAAGTGTTTGCGACCGGTCTGCGGAATCCGCAAGACTTGGTCTTTGATGATCGTGGGAGTCTCTTCACTGGAGACAATAATTCAGACGGAGGGGATAGGGCCCGCTGGGTCTATGTGATCCAGGGGGGGGAAACCGGCTGGCGGCAGGCATACCAATTCCACAACACGCCCACACTGCGCGGCCCTTGGAATCAAGAGGGGCTGTGGAAACCCCAACACGAGGTGCAGCCCGCCTACATTGTTCCTCCGATTGCCAATTTCGCAGATGGCCCCTCCGGCATTGCTTATTACCCAGGTCTGATCTGGGGCCCCGAGTATGACGGTTCATTCTTTCTCTGCGATTTCCGGGGGGATGCATCGTTTAGTGGCATTCATCGCTTTCAAGTGCAGGAGCGAGGGGCGGGCTTTGAACTGGTGGGGGCCGAGCGATTCCTGTGGAACTGCCTGCCCACCGATGTGCAAATCGGCGTCGACGGGGTCTTGTATTACAGCGACTGGGTACACGGATGGGACCGTACGGGCAAGGGGCGTATTTTTGGATTGCACCCCGAAGGCGATGAGTATTCCGAGGTGCGCGCATCTGTGCAGGCCATTCTGGCGGCGGGGATGGGATCGGTCAGTACAAACCAGCTTGCCCGGTGGTTGGGTCACGGCCATCAGGGTGTACGGTTAGAGAGCCAGTGGGAATTGGCTCGCCGCGCCATGGCTGACATGGAAATCGGCAGTCTCCCTGGGAAACATCCAGCGTCCAACGAAGCAGACGAGGCCCTTTCGGCACTGCTGGCGGTTGCTCGTAATGAACAGCTCACCTCAATGGCCCGTTTGCATGGAGTGTGGGGGGCGGGTCAGGTCTTGCGTTGGGGAGCGAAGCCGGGGGGGAGCCCTTCAGCCATCGCAGGTGCGGATCGAGTCTGGGCGCACCTTGCCTGCTTGCACGCCGATCGCGATCCAGAGGTGTGTGCCCAGTGGTTCAAAGTCCTCGGGGACGCAGCTCGTCCTCAGGCGCTGACCAGCGCCATCATGGCCTTGCAGCATGGCGCAGCGCGGGTGCGGTTCTTCGCTGCCCAGTGCCTAGCCGAACTGGGGCGAGCTAGGGGGCCGCAACCCAGGGTCGCGGCGGCGCTTGTGGAGTTGCTTGCCGAGGAGAATGATCGGGATCCGTGGATGCGCAGCGCTGCCGTGCGTGCCTTGGCCGGTCATGCGAATTCGAAGCAGCTGGTGAGCTTGGCTGGAGATGAGCGTGTGGCGGTGCGTCGGGGGGTGCTCTTGGCCCAGCGGCTCTGCTCAGACTCGCGAATCGCCGGTTTCCTCAATGATGACGAGGAGTCACTGGTGGCTGAGGCTGCACGTGCCATTTACGATGTACCGATTCCAAGTGCCTTGCCGGCGCTTGCCCACCGACTTCAGAGTCTGGATTCCGCGGAGACCGGACTTGTATGGCGCTGCCTTGCCGCCCATTGGCGTCTACATGGGGAGTCTAACGCACAGGCCCTGGGTGAGTGGATTGTCGCGTGCGAGGATGAAGCGCTGGCAGTTCACGCGCTGTCCCTCTTGAAAGACTGGCAGGCGCCCACGTCGATTGACCCGGTCATGGGAGAGTGGAGACCGGTGGAGCACGACGGGGACGCGCTTTTGGTGTCGCTCTTGGTTGAATTGGGCCAGCAGGGATTAGAACAGGAATTCTGGGGACCCAAGCGCTGGTTGGCTTGGCTCAAACTCAGTCAGGAATTGGACCAGGGGAATAACGGCGTTGTCGCAGAGCTGGCCCTTTCGTCGAGTCGACCCCGAGGAGTCCAACAGGCTGCGCTGCAGCTTGCGTTAGATGGGAAACATCCACGCTTGGATGAGTTGCTTTTCGTTTGTGTTCAAGCCCCGGAACGGGGGGTGCGGATCGTGGCCATGCGGGCACTCATGGATCAGAATCCCCCTGAGGCTTTGCACTTATTGGTCGGCGAGTTTGTAGCTGCCCGGGCGCAGGGCCAGATTCAAGAGGCGCGCCAGGCACTCGCACTGCTCGTGGACCTGAATGAGCCTGGTGTGGACGGGTACCTCATCGAGTGGATTGAGGAGCTCGCGGCCGATGGGGGCGTCGATCCCCTAGCCCTAGAGCTGGGGCGGGCCGCAGTGGAGAGGAGCTCACCGGCATTGGACCTGTCGATCGATCGCCTCCGTCAAGCTCGCACACAGACCGACTTGGAGTTGGCTGAGTATGTCTATGCACTGCAAGGCGGCGACCCCAGTGCTGGGCGGGCCGTCTTTTTTGAGAAGGCCGAGACCCAGTGCCTGCGTTGTCATGCCATGGGCACCGAGGGTGGTTCTGAGGTAGGGCCGGATTTGTCGTCTGTTGGGACACGCTTGAAGACCGTGGATATCCTGCGCTCGATCATGTTCCCCAATGCCCAGATCGCCGAGGGTTTTGAGAATTGGGTGGTCCTGCTCGATGATGACTCTAGCGTGGTGGGCCGCGTAGTGGAGGAGGACCGCGACTGGCTGACGATTGAGACGCCGCAGAAGGAGGTGCTTGACTTAGATCTGGAGACCGTTGTTGCGCGCAAGCGGGGTGACTCCTCCATGCCTGCAGATGTCGCCAAGGACCTCAGCCCTCTTGAGTTGCGAGATCTCGTTGCCTTTCTCAATTCCTGTAGGGCCGACGATTCCGATTGACTGGACCCCATCAGGTACCTGCTGGTGGAGTTTAGTCCGCTGATTCTCCGGTGAGTGGCGCGTGGACACGTCTGAGGGCGCGGTGGAAGTCTCAGGTCGAGACTCCAACGATTCCTGTGGGGTGCTTGAGGCCTGCATGCTCAAGGACAGGGCTCCATAAAGTCGATTCACCTCGAACGAACCCAGGTCAAGGATAGGTGCTGTCGCGGCGCCATCTTTCCCAGCCCATGCAGTCATACCCCGCAGCCAATGATCCCAGTCGCAGCTCTGCGCACATTCACCGTGTGGAGCCGGGCCTAGCAGCCCAGTCTGATCTTGCGGGTGGCCTCTTCAGTGTTTCCGAAGTTCAGGAGCTCATGGACGTCGAGTATGCCCGTTGCCAACGGGAGGGCTTGCCCCTCGCCTGCCTGCTCCTTGAGCTTGACTCCCTTGAGCGGCTCGGGTCTATCCACGGTCACCGTGCCAGCGAAGAGGTCCTCGCGCGGGTAGCGGGACTGCTAGGAGAGCGCTCACGAGCTGGTGATCTCCTCGGTTATCCAGACCATCACCGGTTGTGGATGATGCTCCCCCACGCAAACCTGGCGGCAGCCAGCGGCCTCGCCAAGCGACTGGTGGGCCAAATCGAATCTTGGAGTTTCTCCAATGGTGAAGTAGACGTTCGAGTGAGTGTGCGGGTAGGTCTGGCTTGCAATTCCCAGGTCGGAGTGGATTCGGTGCGCTCCCTCAAGGCACGCGCCCAAGAGAGTGTGTTTGCGTCTAGCTCATGCGAGGTGCGGGATGAACCCCAAGCGCAACCTGCGCGCAAGCTGACCTGCGACCCTGCGCGTCCCAGAGAGCTCAGCATTGATCCTAGCCGGCCGCTGGCGACGGGTCGCGACGCCAGCCCCCCCAGCTTACTCCCCGCCCGCAAGCAAGTGTGCTTGCGTAGTCTATTTGAGTCGCAGCGGGGCGTGTCAGACGATGGCTCTCGAGCTGCGAGCTAGGGGCAGAATACAATCTGCAAGCCGTCCGAGAAATTGGACCCTGATGGACCGCCCGAGGGATCTCGGTACCAGTGCTGAAACGAGTAGGTACTCCCAGCAATGACTTGCCCGGCACCAATAAAGGGTGGGGCCATGAGGTCCAGTGTGATGGATGTTTGGCCGGAAGCACTGAAGGGGATCGGGGGAAGCAGGCGGAAGATGTTTCCGCCCACGCAAAGCACGCCATCGGCTGTCGGAATGGCAACGGATTGATCACCGTAGATGTAGTACCCAAATTGCCCCGGAACACCTCCAGTTGTCGACAGTGACAGCGCATTGTCGCTGATACTCAGGCTCCCGCTACTCCCCATGATTGCACCCGCACCGGCGGAGTTCGCAGTTGTTCCGCAATAGTTCGTCGTGTCACAGTCGGACACGATGCGGAAAATCTGGCCGTCGCTGTGATCCACAATGTAGAGATTGCCCACACCATCTACTCCGAATGAACTGATGTCGTTGATCACGTCGTTGCCAGGGGGATCGAGCTCACTCGTGCGTTCCTGGAATTCCGTGAGAGTCGTGCCGTCGTATCGAAAGCTCCAGATGCGTGCGCTGCAGTAGTCGCCGTAAAAATAGGTGCCCTGCAGGTGATTGATGGGCCCCCGGTACACATGGCCGCCCGTGATGGAGCACCCTTTGTTGTGTCCATACTCCTTGATGGGCATGGTGAGGGTGGGGCCATCGCACGTGCACCCCGACAATCCAGTGCAATTGGCTCCTTCCATACAACGCCAACCGTAGTTCTCGCCGCCTGTGCTGCTCGCGGGTTGGAAGTCGATCTCCTCCCATGCGAATTGCCCCACGTCGCCAATGTACATGTCCCCTGTAAGAGCATCGAAACTGAAGCGCCAGGGGTTTCGGATTCCCAGCGCCCAGATTTCCTCCTGGACTCCCGTCTGGCCGACGAAGGGGTTGTCGGCGGGGATATATGGGGGGGGGATATCGACGTCGAGCCGTAGGATTTTTCCGAGCTTTTCACCCAAATCCTGGGCTCGCAGGCCGGGGTCATTGGCTGATCCGCCATCGCCCATTCCAATGTAGAGCATCCCATCGGCCCCGAAAGCCAGACAACCCCCGTTGTGGTTGGCAAAGGGCTGATCAATCTCTTGGATCGCGGCGACCTTTGCCTTGAGGGCCACGTCGGGATCGGAGGAAACTGAGTACTCCCAGACGCGCGTGTGTCCTTTGTTGTTCGTGAAGTTCACAAAGAAGCGGCCGTTGTTTGCGTAGTTGGGATGGAACGCCATTCCGAGGAGGCCGCGCTCTCCGCCGCTGGATGCCTTAGCGCCGAGATCTAAGAATGGTTTCCCGAGGGTCACACCGTTCTTGACGATCATGATGCGGGCGCTGTCCTGTTCAAGCACGAAAAGGCGGGCGCTGTCACCTGGGGGAGCTGTGAGGAGTAGGGGCTTGGAGAAGCCGCTGGCGGCGAGTTCAGTGCGGATGTTTTGGCCGAGTGCAGGGCTGAGGAGGGCCAGGAATAGGCTGAGTCGTAAAGGGCTATGCATTTGTGGTAGGGGCAGGGCTTGTGGCGGACATCCATTGTCTGGGGTCGGCAGTGATTTGCCAACGAACAACTGCCTAGGAGCGTATGTCTCCTGTCGGTTGTTTACCTTGTGCCGATCTGAGATCCTATCCCCATGCACCCTGCTGCACACACTCGAATCCAATGCCTTACCCGGCTCCTACAGGAATTGCGGCCCTGGCTAGCTGCAAGCGTATGTCTCGCATCGGGGTGTGCTGAACCGCCTGCCGAAATTGGACCGCTCCGGCATGTGCTGTTCGTCAGTATGGACACAGCCCGGGCAGACCGCCTGGGGGCCTATGGGGACGAGTCGGCGCGGACTCCCACCATAGATGGCTTGGTCAAGCGCGGAGTCTGTTTCGCTCAAGTGACCAGCGCAGCACCCACCACCCTGGCTTCGCACACATCACTGATGACAGGCTCTTGGCCGCACACCCATGGTGTTGCCCGCAACGGCTTTGTCCTCAATGAGAAGAACCGCATGCTTGCGGAGGTGCTCCGCGATGGGGGGTTTCACACGGCCGGTTTTTTGGGCTCCTTTGCATTGGAAAGTCGTTTCCGGTTCGATCAAGGATTTGACCATTACGACGAGGCCTTTGAGTTGCTCGTGACACCCCAGGGTGCAGACCAAAACCAGCGCCGGGGCGACCGAGTTACTGCGGCCGCACTGGCTCATGTGGACCGTGTGCAGGGAGAAGTTGAACGGCTCTTCATGTTTGTGCACTTCTTCGACACACATGCACCCTATGCGCCACCCGTTCCATTCGCCGAGCCATTCTTGGCTCCCGGAACTGCAAACACGAGTGACATGCGAGAGGTGGATGCTGCTGTTCGGGCTCAGCAGGAAGCTGCCACATCGCAGGCCTTTGGACATGCTGGAGCCATCAATTCTGGCTTGCGTGGACCGCTCAGGAAACTAGTGGGCGGGGTGTCGGGCAAACCCGGGCCAGAAGATTTGCACCTCGCTTCCTTGTATGCGGGGGAGATGCACTTTCAAGATCATGCATTGGGCCTGTTGTTGGATGGACTGGATGAGCGCGGCATTCTTGAGGATACACTCGTGGTTCTCACCGCTGACCACGGAGAGACGTTTTGGGAACATGCGGACCTTTGGAATCATGGGTTGTGTGTGTACGAGACTACGGTGCATGTGCCCCTGATCTTTGCCTTTCCTGATGGACGGCTTGCTGGGCAACGGGTGAGTACCCCTGTCTCCACCATCGATGTGTTGCCGACCCTTTGCGATTTTTTGGAGATGGAGGTGCCGAGTCGGTGTGAGGGCGTGAGCCTTCGTGCTGCCATGCAGGGAGAGCCACAGCCCCGCGGTCCTGTGTTTTCCGAGGCAACGCAGCCTTGGATCGCTGAACAGCAAGGCCAATGGGCGAACGCGTACAAGGCGCGTAGCGTGCGGGATGGACGTTGGAAGTATGTCCTCAGTCCCTACAATCGGGTGGAGGAGTTGTTCGACCTTGAGGCCGATCCGAGCGAGAGGATAAACCTGCTCTTGAATGAGCCGGACGCCGCGATTCAGAGCGAGCGCCTACGCCTGCGAGGACTGATCCAGGAGTGGCAGTCGGACCGATCACCCCTGCCCACTCGCTTTGATGCCTCCCAAATGCAAGAAACACTGCAGCGCTTGCAGGCCATGGGGTACAGCGGCGAAACCCCGGGTGGCGAAGAAGACGAGTAGCCCGATGGGCAGGGAGAATCCCGTGGGATGGCCCGGGGCGTGCTAGCGGAGATTCAGCGACTCGCACTCACTGATCAATCCCTGCCCTGGTCAATCCCTGTCCTGGTCAATCCCTGTCCTGATCAATCCCTGTCGAACAAGCCCTTCGCTCGCTCACCCAGGGAGTTCTTCAGGGTGCCCTTCAATGATTGATCCGAGTCCCTGGTCCCTGCACCCGGCAAGACCGAGTCTAAGGAGCCGTCCAAGAGCCTGTTGAGTTGCCTGTCGAGTTGCCTGTCAATTTGCCTGTCGAGTTCATCCTCGATGAGAGTGCCGCCCAAGGCTTTGACTTGCTCCTTGAAAGACCCCCCCCGGAGGAGAGCGGCCGTTCCTTCGGGGAGGAAGGGCTCTGATTCCGCAAGTGCACGGTCGTGGCAGGCGACGAGCAGCGCACTGAGCAGGTCGGAGAGGGTGGGCGCCCCGCCGTCTGATGCTCGCACTTGATTCAGGGGGATGCTGAATGCAGGCAGTGTTGCGCTCTTGCGGATGTCGAGCGGTCCAAGGCCACTGATGTCGAGATCTATTCCCCAGCCTGCGATGTCGATGCGTTGTAGGTCGATGCGCGGTCCTTTTGAGTGGTCAGGGATAGTCGTGGTCACTGGGGGGGGCTCGGGACCTGGGCGAGAGATCGCTGAGGCAACCTTGCGCAGCAGGGGTTCGAGATTGGATTCCTTGCCCTTCTGCACGATTCGCAGACGCAGATCGTGAATTGAAAGAGATTGGAATACCACTGTGTCGTCAAGGACTGTGGTGGGTTGCAGGGCGCATTGAACTTCTCCAAGGTGAAGCAGGGGAGCACCATCAAAGCCGGGGGGATTCTGAATGTCTAAGCCGGTGATGGCGAGGGTGAGGATTGAGTCTGCGTAGGCGAGGTCACCCTCAGCGATCGTGGCGGGGACACCGAGGGCCTCTTGCGAGCTGGAGGCAAGGAGAGACCGCGCTCGCCCTGGCAAGACGGCCCACCCGACTGCAAGAAGGGCTGTTAGTGAGAGGAGGGCGAGGATGCAGAGGGTGATCAGGCGGCGCTTCATGGGGTTATGTGACCCCAGCCATGCACTGGCTGCAAGAGGTGAAACCGCTCGGATCGGGGATCGTCAAAGGGGGTGTGGTGCGGTTCGGTGTGATGACCCCTTTGAGGAGCAAGAAGATGAGAGATTGGAGTGTTCGGATTCTGCAGGTTTGTGCAGCCCAGAGTTGGATGGTCGTGGGGGCATGGGTCCTCGGCAGTGGAACAGTGGCCGTTGCGGCGGGGACACTGAGTCCATGTGCGGTCACCGTAGGGCCTGCGCACGGTGTGCCAAGCGTTGGAGTGCTTGGCTTTGACGCGAGTGGCATTGGAGCGAGTAGCTTTGGGGTGCATGCCCCTGGAGCCCTCCAGCCCCTCGCAGGGCAACTCCCCCGTGGAGGAGCTGGGGGGCCGGTGGCTGGGATCCCCTGTGCGCCGCGGGGGCAGCAGCCGCCACGGGTCTTTACCTTGCCGACCCCATCGGGATCCAGTTGGCGTGTTGGGGTGGCGGCCGGAGCACAGCAGGCCTTTGGAACTGCATGCTTGCTGCTGCTTGATCCAGGGGCTAAACCGCTTCCCTATGCGCCCTGCTTGAATGGTCTGAGCGGACGCTTGGGTCCTGTTCGCACCCTCAATGCACAGGGAGTGACCAGCTGGAATCTCCCGACAGCCGCTCGCCGCATGAGTGCGGACTTGCGCATCTTGGTCTGGGGACCCGCAAGCCCCTGGACTGAAGCTGCACTGAGTTCACGACTACCCCAAGGGGACCGGCTCCCCCGGGGAGCATCAGGATTCCCAGCGGGCGCTGTTGTCATCACCGAGTTCATGAAGGACCCCACCGCTGTCCCCGACGCATTCGGCGAGTGGTTTGAGGTTTACAATACGAGTAGCCAACTCCTCGATCTCGAGGGCTGGATACTGTTCGATGCGGGCATCGACTTGGCGGTGCTAGACAATGGTGGGGCAGGGATTCCATTGGCCCCCGGAAAGCGACTCGTGCTCGGCAGGGAGGCGGACCCATTTTACAACGGGGGCATTCCCGTGGATGTGGCCTATCAGGGCCTCACCCTCTCGAACACATCTGACGAGATATACATCTCCACGCCTTCAGGCTGTTGGGTCGATGCAATCATCTACGACGATGGGATTCTCTGGCCTGATCAGGCGGGCCGGTCGGCCAGCCTCCAACCGGGACAGGATCACTGGCTCAGCAACGATGATGGATTGCACTGGTGTTCAGCCAGCACGCCCTTGGTGGGCGGGGGCATGGGAACGCCCGGCTTATCCAATGACCTGTGTTGGTAACGGAGGCTGCTGAGCATGCCCGCAGGGCCTCACGGGCTCGGATTCGGTTGGCCAGAACCTGTTTCAGCTGAGCCTATTTGGACTGACTCAGCGCCGCCCAGTCGGAGACAGGTACGAGGCGGTGCTCACAGCCATCCCCGTGGGTGAGGTTTGCATCAGATCCGGATACCGGGCGGGTGAAATCCAAGTGGGCGGGGCAGGTCCACTCCCAAACCAGATCGGTCCCTCCCGCCTCATCACTGCCCCCGTATCCCAGCGCATTCAGAGCGGCGCCGGCACCAGCGCGAGTGCTGCCGTCGGCAGGGAATGGGCCTACGACCCACGGGGAACGATCGGCGAGGTCGTTCATGAGCCTCAGAAAGACCTCCGGTTCAGACTCGATGACATTGACTGTTTCTAGGGGATCACGGCCTAGGTGGAACAGCTCGGAGGATGCGGGCATGTGCGGGCGCCACGTGAGCTTCCAGTCTCCGTCACAGACGGTGTAAAGAAACGCCGCATCAGGTCTTGGGCCGGTCATGCTCGCGTTGAAATCGTAGCCGTTGACCTGGTCTGCGTAGACGATCGTGGGTGCGAGGGTCTGCCCGACGAAGAGTGGAGCCAGACTGCGTCCGGCAAGGTTGAGTTCGCTCGGGACGAGGTCGGGGATCCCTGTGAGGTCGAGTAGGGTGGGCACAATGTCGACCGTGCTGGCGAGGTCGCCAAAGGTCTGGTTGGGTGGGATACCCGGTCCGGCAAAGATGAGCGGGACGTGGATCTGCTCCTGATAGGTCATGCGGTGAGCTGCCCAGCCGTGGCGCTGAAAGCCGTCGCTCAGTCCCTGACCGTGGTCCGCTGTGAGGGCGATGAGGGTATTGGGGCGCAGCCCCTCCCTTTCAAGCCCATCGGCGAGCCCTTGGAACTGGCGATCCATGAAGCGGATTTCGGCGGCGTAAATCTGCTCATGCTGGGGGGACTGCGGCCCGGTGGATGGTCCACTTACAGCACTAAGCCACTCTTTGGGCGGGAGCAGGGTGGGATCGTGGGGGTCCCAGTAGTGCACCCATAGGAAAAATGGGCGGCCATCCTTGCGCAGGTCGTCAATCACCTCAAGGGCGAGGGCTGTTGTGTCATCCGAGCGGCGCTGCAGGGAGCCGAGGTCCCAGGTGGTCTTGGATGCGCCAGCCTCGACCCCCATGCTTCCGCTGAAACTCTCGAAGCGGTCAAAGTCCTGATTGAATCCAAAGTACCCCGAAACAGGGAAGGCCGAGTGGACTGCACCTGTGGCGTACCCTGCGCTCTTGAGGTAGCCCGCTAGGGTCGTGCTCGATGTGGGTAGCCGGAATCCACTCTCGGCCGAAAGCACGCGCAGACCATGCTGGTACTGATTGAGGCCTGTCAGAATGCTCGCATGGGCCACGGGTGTCACCGCGGATGTGGAGAGGGCTGCCTCGAATCGAGCACCCACGCGAGCGAGCGCATCAAAGCCCGGGGTTCGGTTCCCCGACCCATAGCAAGAGAAATAGTCTGGTCGAGTCGTGTCTAGCGTGATGAGCAGTACGTTGGGCGGGCTGGGATCCGAACCGCAGGCGGCGAGCATGCACGCAGTGAGCCAAGTGGGCACTCTCCATCGTTGGACTGGAAGGAGCTTGGGTTGCGAGGTGGGGGGGCGCATGGGCGTAGACTGCAGCGATTGAATCGGGGCTTGTGACTGGGTGATGGCTCATCCTAGCAAGGCTTCGGGGCGACTTGCCATGGGGGTGAGGGGATCCCCTCACCCGCGCACTTCTCCCATCGGCATGCTGGATACGCTGGGATGGCTACGGGGTTGGCATCATCTGACCTCAGGGGCAGAAACTGGGGCAGGCAGCCGATAAGATGGGATCGGGGCAGTGCCCCGCACCCAAATTGCCCAGTCGGCCCCCGTGCCTTTCCCTGTTCCGCCATAGGACTGGGGGTGTGGTGGGCATTCCATTGGTTCAACGTCATCATTCATGGACTCTGCTATCCGCCTCCCCATTCATCGCCTCCTTGCAGGTGCATCCTCGGTTCTTGTCCTCGCTTGTGGCCTGACCCTTTCCAGTTGCGGTACCGCGGAAGATCCAACCGGAGGCGGAGCCGGAATGCGCAAGGAGGAGACCTTCTGGGATGAGGCCGGCACTATGCCCAAAGTGCAGGGCACGACCCGCTACGGAAAGTTTGTAGGAGAATACTCTGAGTTCCATTCCAACGGGCAGGTGGCTCGTCGCGGTGAGTACTCCGAGGATGGACTCGAGCAGGGGGCTTGGAAGGAGTGGCATGACGACGGTCGCATCAAGAGTGAAGCCCATTACGAAGCGGGTCACATGCAGGGTGCCTTCAAAGAGTGGCACTCAAACGGGCAGGTGCGCCAGGAGGGACTCTACTCGGCTGGCCAAAAGGATGGCGATTGGATCAGCTACCACGAATCAGGCCAGGTCCAGGAAAAGGTGACCCTTCAGCAGGGTGTACGCACCAGAGTTGAAGCGTTTTACCCCTCGGGCAAGAAGTACTCGTCGGTAGAGCTCAAGGGGGGCAAGGCCCACGGTAAGACGGTGGCTTACTACGAAAACGGTGAAGTGCAATCAGAGATCATGTTTGTGGAGGACCGCAAGCACGGTTCAGAGATTCGGTACCACGAAGGCGGTGCCAAGCTCAATGAACTGCAGTGGGAGGATGGCCTCAAAGTTGGAGCGGCCCACGGGTGGTACGCCAATGGTGAACGTCAATCACGGGGGACCTTTGAAGCGGATCTAATGGTCGGCGAGTGGATTGAGTGGCACCCCAACGGTCAACAAAAGAAACAGGCGAACTTTGTAGCAGGAGCTAGTGAGGGGCCCGTACGCAGTTGGCACCCCGACGGGACCCTTGCTGAAGTGATCTACACCAAGGCTGGAAATCAGCAGGGCCTCGGGCAGCAGTGGTATCCGGATGGCCGCCGTCGCCTCTATGGCCAAATCACCGCCGGTCAGCGCGTGGGGCCATTCTTCGCATGGGATGATGAGGGGGTGCTCGACGAGCAGGTGAGCGGAATCTACACAGATGGCGCGCGCAGCGGCCCGCTAGGTGAAAAGGCCCAGGCCAAGGCAGCCGAACTCGCCCAAGACACAGAGGAGGTGACGCAGTGAGCCGGGACAATTTTCCGTACAGTCATTCTCCACTGGGGCTGCGCTCCGATGAGGAGGTCTGGAAGGCCATCGACGCAGAGTGTCAGCGCCAAGCGGATCAACTGGAGTTGATTGCATCAGAGAACCATGCATCTCCCGAAGTGATTGCGGCCATGGGGACAGCGCTCACGAACAAGTACGCAGAGGGGTATCCTGGACGACGCTACTACGGGGGATGTGAGCACGTGGATGACGTGGAAAACCTAGCGCGTGCCCGGGCCAAATCCCTGTTCGATGTGGGCTATGCCAATGTGCAACCCCATAGCGGAACGCAGGCCAATATGGGCGCGCTGATGGCGCTGCTGGAGCCGGGACAGCGAGTCCTTGCCATGGACCTTGATCATGGGGGGCACCTTTCTCATGGGCACCCCAAGAATTTTTCGGGTGTGTTTTATGAGTTCAAGGGCTACGGGGTGGATCCTGAGACTGAGCGCATCGACATGGAAGCTGTTGGGGAACTGGCGCGGGAGTTTCAACCTCAAGTGATCCTCGCCGGAGCCTCGGCCTACCCGCGTACCATTGACTTTGCTGGCTTCAAAGCCATCGCCGACGAAGTGGGTGCGCATTTGATGGTGGACATGGCTCACATTGCCGGGCTTGTAGCCGCAGGCGTGCACCCCTCTCCGATTCCCTATGCAGATGTGGTCACGATGACGACTCACAAGACGCTGCGCGGCCCGCGTGGGGGGATGATCGTGACGAATAGTCTAGACTGGCTCAAGAAGCTCAACAGCACCATTTTTCCGGGCGGGCAGGGAGGTCCCCTGATGCATGTGATTGCTGCCAAGGCGATCGCTCTGCGTGAGGCAGCCACCGAGGAGTTCGCGACGTACCAGCGGCAGGTGGTTGCTAATGCAGCAGCGCTGGGAGAAGGCCTCGCTGGGCGAGGCGCCCGTATCGTCTCGGGGGGGACAGACAATCACCTCTTACTCGTTGACGTGGACGCGATGGGACTGAGTGGCATGGCTGCCGAGCACGCTCTCCATGCAGTGGACATCACGTGCAACAAGAACTTGATTCCCTTCGATCAGCGGCCACCCATGGAAGCCTCTGGCATCCGCTTGGGAACGGCCGCCATTACCACCCGAGGACTGGTCGAGGCCGATATGGCTTGGTTGGCGGGGGCGATTGCCGAGTGTCTCGAACACCCTGACGATCAATCAGTGGCCAAGCGCATCAAGGCAGAGGTGGCAGAGGTCTGCCTGCGTCTGCCCATCTATTAGCTGCTATTTGCGCTGCTTGTCGGACCCTAGCGACAGGTTGGAGGCGAAACTGGCGGTTTACGGCCTTAACAGCAGAGTCACCCGCTCCCTAGTGGGTTGCTGGGATTACAGACTGAAAGTACAGATCCTTGTGGACCCGGCTGCCACGCCTAACGGATCTCGTCAGTGGGTGAGCCCTTGGCGTACCCTAGATCAGTCAGGATGTTGAGCACTTCGCCCCAGGATGGGAAGGGGCGCCCATGAATGCGCTTGTAGTCATCAATCGCCTTGATGAAGTCCACAAGTTCAGGGCTCATTTGATCGGCCTTGGTTGTGACGACCCGTTTACTCGTACTGGGAGCCCCATGGTTTGAAGCCTCTGGGGCTTGAACCTGGGCGGGGCGTTGGGGCTTGGAATTCATGGTAGGGGTGGATTGGGGAGAGGGGGTATGCCTTCCGTCGACCACCGAGAGGCCCGAACTGTAGATTGTGCCAGCGCCGAATCATGTGTAGAGCCGGATTGGGGGTCTGAGGCGTCCCAGGACTGGACACGTGCGATCCCAATGGATGCTCTCGCACGACGACCCAGCCCAAGCCGTGAGCCTCGCAAACAAGAGAGCCTCCCGGCGCAGTGCACCGGGAGGCTCGTTTTGAGTAGTTCCCCTCACACCGATCCCCGCTAGGGGCGGTGGGGTCAGGCCGGGGAGTCTTGACTCAGTTGCCGACGACCATGAAGTCGTCCACCTTTGAACGCTCCTGCTTGCCCTTGGCGTTACAGCTGAATCGCACCTTGAAGGCGGCGTTGTTACCAGCGGCGGCGGGAAGTGTCACGAACTGGTCGCGCCATCCCTTTTGCTGCCATTGATCAGCCGTGTTCCAGCTGGAGCCATCGAACCAGTCAAGATTCAGGAATTCAGCCGATTCGTAGTTTTGGCTGCGCTCTGAAACATAGATGTCGATCGTTGCGTAGCCCACCGTGTTGGCGGAAACTTCGATGTCGACCGTCTTCTTCAACTGCAAGCCCCAGGTGCCCGTGCTGTTCTTGTTCTGGGCCTTACGCTTGATCTGGCAGCGTGGGGCATCGGAGCAAGTCCACTGGGCGTCGAGGGTGCCGCTCTCGAAGTCGTCTTGGGCTAGGATCGTGCCGTTGGCGCCTTGATCAAGACAGGAGCGAGAATCTCGGTGTGAAGTGATGGAGTTGATCGATCCGTTTGTGAATCGGTTACCGCAGGTGATTGACGGGTTCATGGTCCATCCACCGCAGGAACAGTGTCCAGCATTCCAGTTGTGTCCCAATTCGTGGGCCGAGAGGTCCGTTGTACAAGAAAAGGAGCCACAGCAGTCCGACTGCACGAGGCCATAACCAAAAGTCTTGCTGCAAATCACGCCCAAGTAGGCAATTCCGATCACGCCACCATTGATGTTCTTACCGGTAAAGAGGTGGGCAATATCCCTTTGCACACTGCCCTGATTGGCCACCCACTCGTTGCGGAACTGGTCGAGCAGCGTGTTGGGATCCGATGAGGTGTAGGGACCATTGGACGTGCGGATAATCAGGTGGCTAATGTCGTGGCGGATTTCAACATCACGCAGGTACTGCACGTTGACTCCATTGATGACAGCTTCGATACGAGCTTGCACGGCACTTGCGCTGCCATACTTGTTGTAGTAATTGGCGTCCATGTCACAGCCCACTTCGCAAATCCAGAAGTTACCGGGACCGTATGTGCCGCCGCCGCCTTCGCTTCCTAATTGGATGTCCTCGGCGAGAGGCGATCCTCCACAGTTACGCTCGACATCAATCGTGTCATCGCTGTGGTAGAGCACGTAGTCATTGGGGGCCGCGTTGACGACCTTGGAGGCAATGGGCTGCAGCCAGTAATCATCTCCACTGGAGAGACTGATGCGCGCGTAGAGGCCATCTTCCATCAGGCTGGCAGCTACAATGCTACCGGGATCTTCGAGGACGGAGCCCCACAGGGTGCGTACGGGACCTGATTCAATAGCGCGCTCGTTGCCATTTGCATCCACCATGACTGCCTGGAAATTGGCAGTGCGGACTGACTTGGGTGTCACATCGAGGGTCATGGGCAGGCCGCCGAGGTCCACACGCAGGAGGACGGGGGAGCCAAGGGTCATCGGCTGCGTGATTCGAATCAACTCGCTGTCTTCAAGGCCGAGGGCCATATTGGCCTGCATGTGAATGAGGTTGTCTTGGGCGCCTGCGTGGGCGGCGAAGCCTAGCGCCGCGACGGCGGGAATGAGGCTACGAAGGGTCGAATGGAACATGAGATTGCTCTTGTGGTGGGTGGAGGGGCTCCAAGCGGGAGCACCGTGAGAAGAGTACACCGTACAGGTCTCCCTAGACGGATCTCTAGCCTTTTGGGTTCCATATGGGTCGTTCCCCGTTTCCCAGCGTTGAAAGGCGGGTGCTGGCGCCTCTCACGGCGCTGTCGGGCTCAAAAAGAGACCCCCGCTCCCGCCTCATTGGGGGGAGCGGAGGGCCTGGAGCGATCAGGAGCTTTCCTTGCCAAGCCTCCGTGGCTGGAGGCTGGCAAGTCAAGATTCCGGTTTCGTGAGCGCCGACTAACTTCCGACGACCGCAAAGTTGTCGATTTTGGAGCGCTCCTGCTTGCCCTTGGCGTTGGTTGAGAAACGCACGGCAAAGTTTGCATTGTTGCCGGCTGCTGCAGGAAGCCCCGTGAAGCGCTCGCTCCAGCCTTTCTGCTGCCATTGATCAGCGGTGCTCCAGCTCGATCCATCAAACCACTCAAGGGTCAAGAACTCGGTGGACTCATAGTTCTGACTGCGTTCAGCTACGATGATCGTGACACCCGAGTAGCCGACCGTGCTTACGCTTCGGTCGAGAGTCACGGTCTTCTTGAGTGCCAAGCCCCAAGCGCTGTTGTAGGAGGAGAGCTTTTGAATCTTGCACCGACTGGCGGTGGAGCAATTCCAGCCGCTCTTCATACTGCCACTCTCAAAGTCATCCTCAAAGAGCACATCGCCAGGGAGCGGGTCATCCAAACAACCCCTAGAGTTGCGGTAGGATTTCATGCTGGGGATCGTGCTGTTAGGGTGGAATCGGTTAGCACAGGTCAAGCTGGAGTTCATGGTGTACCCACCACAACTACAGTGGCCGGCATTCCAATTGTGACCCAATTCGTGGGCAGAGAGATCCGCCGAACAAGAGAGGGAACCACAGCAATCGGACTGCACGAGGCCATAGCCTTGAGACTTGTTGCAGATCACTCCTAGCCAAGCGACGCCGATGACGCTGCCATCGAGGTTCTTACCGGTGAAGAGGTGCGCCACGTCGCGCTTTACGGCGCTTTGGTTGGCATTCCACTCGCTGCGGAATTGGTTCAGCAACGCACTCGGATCCGTCTGCGTGTAGGGTCCTTGGCTCTGGCGAACGATGATTTTCGTGATGCGGTGGGTGATGTCCACGTCACGCTCATACTGAACGTCCATTGTGTTGATGACCAGTTCGATGCGATTCTTGACCTTCGACTTGTTGCCGTAACTCTGGAAGTACTTGTAGTCAGAGTCGACTCCAAGGTCCGCGGTGTAGTGCATGCCCATCGTGTACTCGTCGCCACCCGTGGGGGGCGGTACGAACTTGGGTTCATTGTGAGCGAGGCGGTCGGCTCCGCAGACGCCCGGCGAGCCGATGGTGTCGTCGTTGTGATAGAGAACGTATTGATTGGGCAGTGCGCCGGGAATCTTGGTGACGAGTGGCTCCAGCCAGTAGTCGTCCCCACTCGTGAGAGAGATGCGGGCATAGAAGCCGTCATCCAGAACCGAACCGGCCACGACACTTCCGGGATCCTCGAGGACCGATCCCCGCATGGTGCGGAAGTCGCCAGGATCCACATCGCGCTCGCCGGCCGCATCAACGACGGTGAGTACAAAACCTTCCTGGCGGATGGAGAATGGAGAGGCGTCAATCGTGACGGGCATCCCCGCTAGATTGAGGTCAACCATCAGGGGCTGGCCAGGCACAAAGGGACCATTGAGGGTCACGATCTGGCTGCCTTGAAGGCCGAAGGCCATGTTGGCCTGCAGTTGGAGGGTGCTGGTCTGTGCTTGGCTGCTCGCGCACAGGCCGAGCAGGATAGCGGGGATGAGAATGCGCTTCATGGGTACTGGGGAGACTTGGATATCGGCGAATAACGTATGATCCCACTTCCAGCCAACGCACCTAGGGGGGGCTAACTGGCTGAATTCACGGGAGTTTCTCCTATGGAGGATCATCGGAACGGTGGTCAACGATACCACACCGGCGCGAGAACCCATGGTCTGATTGGCCATTGACCCCTTGAGGCCCTTTTTGAGCCTGCTAGGGCAGTGCTCGCAAAGGGAATGCAGCGCCCTGTTGTGAATGGAGACCTGCCTGCCCAAGGCACGGGGAATGCGCGGGCCCCGGGAACCTGAGACCCGGGCGGTAAGACTCTACGGGGTCGGGGCGCCCCAAGCCCCCGTTGACCCATACTCAGACGATGAGTCCCCCTAGGCTGGGTCTTCGGCCTGCCGGCCAAAGGCGGACACGATCGCCGGGCCAAGCGGTGCTTGCAGGAGACCCATCTCGGTCACGATTCCTGTAACGAGTGTCGCAGGCGTGACATCAAACGCCGGGTTGTAGACCTTGACCTCAGGGGGCGCCGTGCGCCGCCCGAAGCCTTCGCTAATCTCCTCGCTAGGCCGCTCTTCAATCGGTATCTGGCTACCGTCGCTCAATTCGCGGTCGATGGTCGAAAGGGGCGCCACCACGTAGAAGGGAATGTTGTGGGCGTGTGCGCTGAGGGCCACGCCATAGGTACCAATCTTGTTGCACACATCTCCGTTCCCAGCGATCCGGTCGGAACCGACGAAGACCGCGTTCACACGGCCCTCTTGCATAACACGTGCCGCCATACTATCGGTGATCAGGGTAACGTCGATGCCCCCTTGCATGAGTTCCCAAGCCGTAATGCGCGCACCCTGGAGTAGCGGGCGTGTCTCGTCGGCAAACACGTGAATGGCCTTGCCTTGCTCGGCTGCCACATACATAGGAGCAAGAGCCGTGCCCATGCCAGCTGTGGCCAGTGCGCCGGCATTGCAGTGAGTGAGTAATGAGTCGCCGTCGGCAATGAGCTCCGCTCCGATCTCGCCCATGCGCCTGCAGGTTGCACGATCCTCTTCGTAAATGGCGCGAGCTTCCTCGAACTGTCCTGCCACGAGGGCTTCAACATCACTACCGGCTTGTCGGTCGGATTCCAAGCGGGCCGCCATGCGATCCAGAGCCCAGAACAGGTTGACCGCTGTGGGCCGGGCTCCGGCCAACTGCTCTCGAACCCGGCTGAAATGATCTAGGAATGGACCCATTTCGAGCTTCATCGGTTCCCCTTGCACGCCAAGGAGAACACCAAAGGCGGCAGCGACTCCGATCGCTGGAGCACCACGAACGGCGAGCCGGTAGATGGCGTCGACCATTTGGGGCACCGTGCGTACCTCAAGCTGGACGTGCTGCTCGGGGAGTAGGGTTTGCTCCACCATGGAAACATGTCCAGGGCAGGTGCCGACCCAATGGAGGGTCTGGACAGGTCCGGATTGGGTCATTCTCAGGCGTTCTCCGCGAGTCTGGCTTGCAGTTTCGCATCCTTACTGGAGACCTTCACAGCCTGCTCCTGCCGGTAGGCCTCCACGCGCTCGGCAACTCCTGAATCACTCAGGGCCAGGATGCGTGCGGCGTGCAAGGCGGCATTGACCGGGCCCCCGGCGCCCGCCCCCAGTGTCGCCACGGGGACTCCCCCAGGCATTTGAACCGTGGCCAGAAGCGCATCCAATCCGCCGAGGGGTGGATTGTCCATCGGAATCCCGAGTACGGGCAGATTGGTGTGGGCCGCCACCACGCCCGCAAGGTGGGCTGCGCCACCAGCGGCGCAGATAAAGACGCGCACATCTTCCGCAGGCGCATCGCTGCACACGAATTGGGCGAGGGCGTCGGGCGTACGGTGTGCCGATAGGACCCGCGCGATGCACGGAATCTGAAGCGTCTTGAGGACGGCGAGGCAGGGCTCTAGGCGACCTAGATCGGAGTCCGATCCCATGAGGAGGGCGACCTTCATTGGGCCACCTCCACGGGGCTGCTGCCGGTGATGCGTTCGCAAATCTCTAAGTAGCCCCCGCCCACCCGGGAGAGGACTTCAGGGTCGAGTGCCGGTGCGGGGTATTCCTTATTCCAATCAAGCGTCTCAAGATAGTCGCGCAGGATCTGCTTGTCGTAGCTGGGCGGTGAGATTCCTACGCGGTAGAGATCCTCGGACCAAAAGCGTGATGAATCCGGTGTCAGGGCTTCGTCAATCAACAGGGTCTTTCCTGCGCAGGTGCCCAATTCAAACTTAGTGTCGGCCAAGCGGATGCCGAGTCTTGCAAGTTCCTCGCGGCCGCGGCGATAGAGTGCAAGTACCGTGGCCTCACCCTCCGCGTAGCGATCGGCGCCAACGAGTTCGGCAGCTTCAGTGGGGGAGAGCGGCCGGTCGTGTGCCTCGAACTTTGTAGTCGGCGTCAGAATGGGCTCGGGCAACTCCTGGGACTGTGCAAGGCCACTTGGAAGGGGAATGCCGCACACGGTGCCGTGCTGTTGGTATTCCTTCCATCCGGAACCGGCAATGTGACCGCGCACAACCCATTCAATGGGGTCTGGCTTGCAGCGTCTCACAATCATTGAGCGGCCCGTGAAGCGCATCCGCCAATCATCGTCGAGGCCATCAATGTCTCCGAGGTCACTTCCGAGGTAGTGATTGGCGATGATGTCCTCGGTTTGAGCGAACCAGTGCCGTGCGATGGAGGTTAGGACGCGGCCCTTGTGGGGGATTCCCTCGTCCATGACGACATCAAAGGCGGAGATCCGATCGGTGGTGACGAAGAGCAGGCGTTCGCTATCGATCGCGTAGATGTCGCGCACCTTGCCGGTGGCGATTTGCTCGATTCCTGATGGGCGGTCATCGCGCCCGAGATAAACTGAGTCTGTGGACATGGGGCATCCCAGGTGGGGAGAAGGGTTGAATTCGGTGGCGCAGTATGTCAGGGCGCAAAAGGAACTACAATCGCAGCTTGCCATGTATGCTCCCCATACCCCTTTGCCCGAAGCCGTCTCAGTGTCCCCCGCAGGTCCCCTGCGGGGGAGGATGGAGGTCCCGAGGTCGAAATCGCTCGCTCAGAGGATTCTTTGGGCAGGTGCTCTTGGAAAGGGAACCACCCAGGTCGAGGGCTTGCAACCTCTAGAGGTGGGTGAGGATGTAGCGGCTACCCTCGCACTCTTATCAGCCTTGGGAACCGTGGCTGGCCCATCTGTCGAGGGGATGCTTTCGGTGCACGGAAGGAATGGGCGACTGATGAGCCACACCCGGCAGTCAGAGCTTGACCTCGGGGAATCCGGCACCCTTGCGCGCATGGCTCTCGGCGTTCTCGGCCTTGGAGGGCCCCTCGAAGGGGATCAGTCCATCCTCTTGCAGGCTAGGGGGACGCTCCTGGGGCGATCCAGCCCCGCCCTGGTCAATGCACTACAGAGGGCAGGTGCCTTAGTTGATTCTCCCGGTGGGGCCAAGTGGCCCCTGCGGATACGACCGGCCCTGTGTCCTGCGCAACTCACGCTCCGCGATCCGGCCTCTAGCCAAGAAGTCAGTGCCCTGCTATTTGCATTGGCTGCCCGAGCGGGAGGTGGCCGGCTCGAAGTGCAGGGCAAGATTCCGAGCGCGCCCTATGTGGCCATGAGTCGGCATGTGTTAGAGGTCTTTGGAGTGCGGGTCGTTCAAGATGCGAACGGCTTTGATGTGTCGGGGTCATTGGCCGCTCCCCAAGCTCCTGCGAGGGTGGAACCTGATGCATCGGCCGCGGCGGTGGCCTGGGCCTTGGGGTGTGCAAGTGGTGGTGAGGTCAGTGTGGGGGGCTTCGGCACTGATTCGGTCCAGGGAGACCTGCGGGTTCTCGAGTACCTCGTTTCCCTGGGCTCGCGGGTCGACCGCACAGAGTCAGCATGGCGAGTCCTCGGCTTTCCCAGCCGGGTATGCTCTTTCGATCTGTCGGGTGAGCCGGATCTGGCTCCGTGCCTGATTCCCCTCGCTGCCCTAGCCTGTGACTCCCATTGCGAGGTCGCACGCTTTTCCGGACTCGGGGCATTGGTGGGCAAGGAGAGCCATCGCATTGACGTCCTGGCAGGTGCGTTGGAGCGCACCGGGCGGGGAGTCCGCTCGGGAAGCGACTGGTTGGAGGTCTTTTGCCAGTCTTCATCTCAGCAATCCCTTCCGGGCTCCATTGATCTCAATCCCCGGGGGGACCACCGCATGGCATTTGCATTTGCCCTATTGGGCGTCGGTTTGACAAGAGTTCGCATTTTGGATGCGGGCTGCGTTCGCAAATCCTGGCCGATGTTTTGGGATCAGCTGCGGACACTTGGTGGTCGCGTGTCGTGGTGAACCGCTACACTCCTGCCCACTATGCCTCCTCTTAGCATCCCCACAGGGCCCGTACTCGTGACTGGAGGGGCGGGGTATATCGGCAGCCATGCTTGTCAGCTTTTGTTATCCCACGGAATCGAGACCATTGTTTTTGACAACCTCTCCGCCGGTCACCGCGAGGCCGTAAGGGGTGAGTTCGTCGAGGCGGATCTTGCGGATCGGGCAGCCATTGCAGACACCCTGAAGCGCTACAGGCCGCGAGCCGTGCTGCATTTCGCAGGAAAAACATACGTGGGCGAGTCGGTACAGGAGCCTGCGATCTACTACAAGGGTAACGTGGTCAACACCATGAACCTGCTGGACGAGATGCTCCATGCAGGAGTGCGAGACATCGTCTTCTCCTCGACCTGCGCGACCTTCGGCCAGCCTGCTCAAGTGCCCATCCCCGATGACGCGCCTGAGGCACCAATTACTCCCTATGGCCAGACAAAACTGGTTGTTGAGCAAATGCTCGCAGCCTACGAGCGTGCCTACAATTTGCGCCACGTCTCCTTGCGCTACTTCAATGCAGCGGGTGCACATCCCGACGGATCCTTGGGCGAGGTGCACATTCCAGAGACCCACATCATTCCACTCGTTTTGGAAGTGGCCCTAGGGCAGCGTGAGGAGATCCTGGTCTTTGGGAACGACTATCCCACACCGGACGGGACCTGCATTCGTGACTACGTTCATGTTTGCGATTTAGCCCAAGCTCACCTCAGCGCGATTTCCCTTCTGCAGGGTGGCAAGCGATCGTTGACCTGTAACCTTGGCTCGGGACGGGGGTTTTCCGTCCTCGAAATCATCAATGTGGCGCGATCCGTTACCGGTCACTCTATCCCAGTGCGTATCGTCGAACCCCGCGAGGGTGACCCAGCTCGCTTGGTCAGTGGAGGAACGCGAGCGTCGCGAACCCTCAATTGGCACCCACAGAGGCCGGACTTGCACTCGATCATTGAGGATGCGTGGCGCTTCAAGCGGGCTCATCCTGATGGGTTCGAGTCAGAAACGAGCACAGGCTCATAGGCGGCAGTCAAGCATAGCGCGGGGCAGGCCTTGGGCGCAGGTGGTGGCACTTGCGTTGATCGTCTCATAGGGAGACGGGTGCCGCAGCGCATACTCGGGCGGTCCTGAGGGCATTGGAATGCTCTTGCTTGTGGCTTGAGTCCCGATTGGAGACTGGCCCGCGCAATGACTCAAGTCTCCCCGAGGGAGCCTCGAAAAGTGGGGGTGTTCATGTCCGCTAGGCCACCCCTTACAAGGACCCTCTATGCTGTTTTCTTGCTTATCCACCCTCTGCCTGAGCTTCGTCTGCGCCCCGCAGGTGCCTGCATTGGACGGGGGCACTCCCAGCCCAGACCCGATTCCGACCGAAGATTCTAAGGGACCCCTGCAGTTGAGCTTTGGGCTGTACCAAAGCGACAAGGCCACGGTGATGTATCGAAAGTTCATCCCGATGCTGGAGGCCGTACAAGAAGATCTAGGTGTTCGCCTTGAACGTGAAGTCGACGTGGAGTTGCGAATCTTCAGGAGTTACGAGGAGGGGATCAATGCACTCGTCAACGGCCAAGTCGATTTCGTCCGCTTTGGGCCTGCATCCTACGTCCTTGCTAAGAAGCGCAATGCTGGATTGAGTTTACTAGCCATGGAGCAAAAGAAGGGCAAGACGCGCTTTCAGGGGCTCATCATTGCCCGCAAGGACAGCGGCATTCAGAGCCTCTCTGATCTGCATGGGAAGAGCTTCGCATTTGGTGATGCAAACTCAACGATCGGTCGCTATCTCGCGCAGGAGCAGCTCGTCGGAGCCAATGTCTTTGCCGAGGATCTGTCGCGATACGAATACCTCGGTCGCCATGACACGGTGGTGCGTGCTGTGCAATTGGGTGATTTCGTTGCCGGTTCTGTAAAGGAGAGCACCTTTGGGAAGATGAATCATGACGGCCAGCTAGTGGTCGTGAAGAGCTTCCAAAACGTTACAAAGCCCTGGATCGCCCGCAAGGGACTGAGCCAGGACGTCCGGTCGGCACTGAGTGACACTCTTTGTGAATTGCGGAATGCCGAAGCACTGTCTGCCTTTGGCGTAGATCGCTTTGTGTCCAGTCAGGACCGTGATTACGACTTTGTGCGCAAGGGCATGCAGGTGGCAGAGATGTTCAAGCCCGCTCTCCCTGTTTCCGGGGCTTCGCGCGCCAGTGCACCTCCCCAAGAGGTGTCTAGCGGAAAGTAGAAAACTTGCGCTTCAACCCCACACTAGCTTGGAGACTGATCGCAGCGACGCTGGTCATCGTGGCCGGCGTCTCTGGCGTCCGGGGTTACCTGACCTACCAAGAAGATCGCCAGTTGTTGGAGCAGGAGCAGTTTCTGCTGGGCGAACACCTCGCGAGGTCGGGTGCAGTTTCTTGTTTGGAGCCGCTCTTGGGCCGCGATTACCCGGCGATCGATACGTTCGTTGAGGATCTCGTTGGGCAAGCGGGTGCCGTAGTTGAGGTTTGCATTTACCGTGCCGGTGAAGTCATCGCGGAGGCCCGACGTCCTGGTAGCAGCGGTGCGGAGGTCAGTGTGCATCGTGCACCCATCGAAATGCACCTAGCAGGCCGAGGCCCTGAACAACTGGGGTCATTAGAGCTCAAACTCTCAAAGGAACACACTACCGCAGCCCTCGCAGGTCAGGCCTGGCAAACCCTGATCCTAAGCCTGGCAAGCTTTGGCTTACTGGTCGGCATCTTGGCTTCGGTTTTGCGGCGTCAATTGGGTCGGCCGCTTGAAGTCTTGGATGCCCGCACCCGAGAATTGTCCTTGGGCGAGTTTGAGCGGCCGGTACCCCAAGTCGGTGCAGCCGAACTCGGCAGGCTTGCAGGGACTCTTGAACACATGCGTCTAAGCGTGCGGGCTGCCCATCGGGGGCTGGAGGAGCGAAATGACGAGCTAGAGCTGGCGGTGGAAGCTAAGGACACTGCACTTGTTGAGCTGCAAGAGGCCCTTGTCCGTGCACAGGCTGCCGAGCGGGCCCGGGCTGAGTTCCTAGCCAATATGAGTCACGAACTCTGTACACCGTTGAATGGCATTCTCGGCCTGACAGACATCCTATTGGGTGATTCTACCGGCGAGGATTCACAGGATCATCTTGAATGTGTGCAGCGCTCGGGGTTGGAAATGCTGCGACTCGTGCGAGGAGTTTTGGATTGGTCGGCCATTGAGAATGGAGCTGTGCAGTTAGAGCAGAGCCCGTTCCATGCTGAGACTCTCTTGCGCGAGCAAGTGGCCGCCATCGAGCCGGCAGCGCGTGAGAAGGGCCTTTCTCTACGCATAGAAGTGGCGACCCATTGGAATCCTGTGCGAAAGGGGGACGGACTTCGGGTCGAACAAGTGATGGGGGAACTCCTGGACAACGCGGTCAAATTCACCGATCAAGGTGAGATTGTCTGTCGGCTTGGACCTGACGAAGGTAGGGAAGGCCTGCGATTGCAGGTTTTGGACACTGGGCCTGGACCCGGCGCACAGGGGTGTGCCCCATGGTTTGAGGCATTCGTTCAGGCCGATGGATCGACGACCCGGTCCCATGGTGGTGCTGGCCTTGGCTTGTCCATTGCCTCTCGGCTCGCGCAGTTGATGGGGGGAGAATTGTGCGGGAGTGCGCGGGCTCAGGGCGGGACGGCCATGACCCTCAATCTGCCCTTGCCCACGGCCCCCCCCCGCAAGGGGGAAGCCGATGCGTCCGGACCGCAAGCGCTGCACGTGTTGGTGGTGGACGATAATTCTGTGAATCGCAAGCTCGCGAGTGCCGTTGTCGCCCAAGGGGGACACACCAGTGCCCTAGCCTGTGATGGGGTGCAGGCCCTCGAACAGGTGAGGGACAACCACTTCGATGTCATTCTGATGGACGTCCAAATGCCGAATATGGACGGGTTTGAGGCTACGCGCCAAATCCGCCACTTGGAGAATGAGCGGGGGAGTCAGCGCGTGCCCATCTTGGCCCTGACTGCCGGGGCATTTGAGGGCGGGGCGACGACCTGCCACGAGGCTGGCATGGATGGCTACCTTGCCAAACCCGTCAGTTCTGAGAGGCTCTTGAGTTCCGTTGAGGCCTACGCCCCACAAGGCTAGATCCCGAACGTCAAACTTACACTGCAGTGTGGCATTCATGCCTCGCCCCGGACGTGGCAGAATCCGAACTCGGTGGTGTGAGAGTTGGGTTTTCCGGCGCATCGGGAACGATGGCGCGCTATGCTCGCCACAATGAAATCGGGCCTTCGCACGCCACTACCCCCGAGGGAATCGCATGCATCCCGCGCCCTGATCGCAGGCCGGCTCATGCCTCGGCAAGGACGCATACGGTCACAGGCCCTCATCGGAATCGTCCTGTGCTTGGGGCTGCAAGCTGCGCCCGGTCGTGGGGTGGTCGAAGGGGGCGGACTCCCACCGTCCCTGCCCAGCCTCCATCTGCAGCCGTGCCCGGGGGGGGCCGATGAGCTCAAAGAAGCCCTAGGGAGAATCGAGAGTAAGGCCGTGCTAGCCCATGCGAGCTATCTGGCGTCTCCTGCCCTTGAGGGGCGCGATTCACCGAGCGTGGGGCAGGAACTCGCCGCCCAATATATCGGCGAACATTTTCTCGCTTGTGGCTTAGAAGCTGCTGGCGATGCGGTCGATGCTTGGAAGCGTCTGGCGGGCGGCGATGAAATGCCTGCCTGGAGCCTTGATGCAAAGGGTCGGCCGATACTGCGCCCGTACCGGGTGGAAGTCGACGGAGGTGGACGGCGCTCCTCCCCCCGTACGATTCCCGACCGTGAGAACTGTGAGCTTGAGTTTTCGCGGAATGGGGAGAGCGTAGTCTTTGAATTGGGCCGTGACTATGTGCCGGTCCCCCGCTGTGGCGGGGAGTGTGCTGGCGAAGTTGTGTGGGCGGGGTTCGGCATTCGAGCTCTCGATGAGGGCTACGACGATTTTAAGGGAGTGGACTTGAAGGGGAAGGTAGCCCTCATCGTGGAAGGTGAACCCCGGCACAAGCGAAAATTCAAGGGGGAGGACGTCACCGCCTTGGCCTCGACGTGGAATAAGATCGCAGCCATAGAAAAAGAGGGTGCCAGCGGCGTGCTGATCATGCGCAGACCCTTGCCCCCTGCGCCGAGCGTTCAAGGATCGTCGAAAACAAAGCCGAAAACAAAGCGGAGTGAGGAGGATGCAGCACCACGCATGAGCTATCGGTACACCTACGCTTCATTCAATCCTCCTGATACGGATCGGTGGAGGGATACATCCTTACCGGCTGTTGAGATCAGTGCGGAGTGTGCCCGCACAATTCTCGGCAAGGATGTGGTGGCCCTTGCGGAGCGCATTGACCGCGCAGGTAAGGCGGTGCGTGTGCGGAGTTCCGGTCGCAGAATCGGATTGGTTTCCTCCACCACTGAGTCCGATCTGCGGCTCCAAAACCTTGTGGCCCTGCTGCCTGGATCTGATCCAGAGCTCAAGCACGAGGTTGTCGTCATCGGGGCGCATTATGACCACATCGGTGTTGGCAAGCGGGGGCGGGTCGGGTTAGGCGCGGACGACAATGCGTCCGGGTCGGCTGCCCTATTGCAGTTGGCGACTGCGTTCAAGGGACTCTCTCCTCGCCGCACGATCATGTTTGCAGCCTTCTCAGCTGAGGAGGACGGGCTCGTGGGGTCGGCCAAGCTCGCGGCTGATCTGCCGATTCCCGCCGAAAACGTGGTCGCCATGGTGAATATGGACATGCTGGGTCGTGGCGAAACCCGCGAGGTGGCCTGCATGGGGTTTGCTCAAAACCCAGGCATGGAACGAATTGTCGCGCGGGCCAACCAACTGGGCCGCACAGGTGTCCGCAAGATCAATGAGGTGAACGACAAGGGATTGTTTCAGCGCTCTGATCATTATTCATTCCACACCATTGGGGTCCCTGTGGTTTTCTTTATGGAGGGCTACCCCATTGAGGCCAACAAGGACTACCACACTTGGCGCGACACCGTCGACCGACTCGATATCGATAAAATCACAGCCAGTGCCCGCTTGGCTTTTCTCACCGCATGGATTCTAGCGAACGAAGACGAACGGCTGCCCGCCCCCCGAGATTGATTCTTGGGTCCGTGGGGCTAGTTCTCACCCTGCTGCTGCTCGCCCTAGGTTGGGGTGGGGAGGGACAGGGGAGTGGAGGGCACGTTGGTGAGCAAGGGCGCGTTCATTTGACGCGACCCACAGCCCTACGATCGGGAAGCGTGCGTTTGGGTCCCAGCACGGGCGCACCCTCTCGGAATCCGCACGCGGAGGACACTCCGGGGGGGGCTCCCCCAGACCTACCCGCTGTGCGAGTATGGAAACGGGCCATTGACTCGCACCTGCGCGCTTCCGTGGATGAAGTCGTCGGCCGTGCCATCGCCGATGCATCAGCCGTCAGCCAAGGGCGTGCGAATGGTCAAAACGTCACCGTGTCCATGCACGTTCGTGATTTGGACCGGGCCACCATTTGCGTGGAACGAAACTCAGAAGTGTTGATGCGCCCTGCATCGAATCAGAAGCTGGTGACCTGTGCCGCATCGTTGGTCTTGCTGGGCCCAGGGGCGCAATTCAAGACGCCTTTTGAGGCCGAGGGCGTCGTCCGGGCTGGCCGCCTTGAGGGGGATCTCGTGGTTCGTGCCGATGGTGATCCACTCTTCGTTCATGGATCGAATGGATCGCTAGATGCCTGGCTAGATCCTTTGGCGGATCAGCTGAAAGCTGCGGGTATTCTCTCGGTGAGTGGTGCGTTGGTCCTCGACGAGGGTACTTACCGCGCGCCGGGGCCGGGCCCCGCATGGCCCGCGGAACGTGATTATTGGCAAGAGTACTGTGCACTCAGTGGAGGGTTCAGTGCCAATGCGGGCTGCCTATCAGCCAGCGTTGCGCCTGGGACTGTGGGAGGGTCTGCTCGCGTAGAGATCTTCCCAAAGGCTCACGGGTTGAAACGGAAAGTCAGCACACAGACAGGCAACCGCAATGGGAAACTGGATGTGCGGGTCGGAGCGAATGCTTGGGGGGTCACCGTGTCAGGGACGGTGCCCGCGGCGGCACGTCCCACGCAGTGGCGCTTCTCCCATCCTGATCCTGTGGAACTGTTCGGCCATGCGATTGTCGGGGGGTTGGAGCAGCGGGGCATTACGGTGCGCGACGGACACCGCCGGGAGCGCAAGCGGGCAGGTGGCTATCGGGTTGCCAGCATCGAATCCCCTCTCGCTTCTGGCCTCACCCCGATCCTGACGGACTCCAATAACTCCGTTGCTGACCAGTATTTCTTGCACCTTGGCCAACATGTGGGTGGCAGCGGTGATCGGGACGGTGGTGCCCGGGCCGTTGCGCGGGCACTGGAGGAGTTGGGAGTTCCCGCTCGGGGGATGGTTCAGGTGGATGGCTCGGGACTGAGCCGAGACAACCGAGTGAGTGCGCAGCAACTCACCGCGTTATTGGGGGCAGTGCTTAGTTTGGACGATGGCAGCCCCGAGTTGTTTCGGGATGCATTGCCCCTTGCGGGGGAGCGGGGGTCCCTTAAGCGTCGCATGCTCGGTGCAGATACCCTGGGTCGGGTCTGGGCCAAGACGGGTTTCATCAATGGCACCAGTGCCCTCTCCGGGTTGTTGCTGACTGTGGATGGTCGGCGTCTGGCTTTTTCAATCATGGTGGAGTACCCGACGATCGCGGGTCTCAACAACCGCTGTTGGAAGCCTATGCAAGATCGGCTGTGCGCACTCCTCGCGCGCGGGGCTTGATCGATGGACCTCAACGAACGTCGAAAGATCCAGTCGGTGGCGGTGGCCGCTGCTGAGGAAGCAGGACGATTGTTGCTGCAGCATTTGGGCAGGCTCGATCCTGCACGGATTGAAAACAAGAGCAATTACCGTGATCTGGTGACTCAGGCAGACCTGGCCAGCGAGGCGTTACTTGTCGAGCGGGTGCGCTCGGTCTTTCCAGATCATGAAATCGAAGCCGAAGAGCAAACCAACGATCGGGACGGGGGTCGTCCGCGTTGGTTGATCGATCCACTCGACGGTACCGTGAATTTTGTGCAGCGCCTGCCTTGCTTTGCAGTTTCCATGGGGGTTTGGGCCGATGGAGAGCCCCAGGTGGCGGTGGTTCACTTGCCCGTCTTGCGAGAGACCTACACGGCTGTACTGGGTGGCGGTGCCACGCTCAATGGTCGGCCGATAGGGGTCTCCAGATCGAAGGGGATTCGTGATGCCATTCTAGCGACGGGTTTTGCTTATCGCCGCAGCGACTTGGAGCCGTCCAACCTAGAGCATTTTAGTAGCTTCTTTCACGAGGCTAGGGGATTGCGAAGAATGGGGTCGGCGGCCATTGACCTTGCCTTTGTGGCGGACGGTCGCTTGGACGGCTACTGGGAATTTCACCTATCACCCCACGACGTTGCAGCCGGCGGATTACTCGTCCAAGAAGCGGGTGGAGTCGTGAGCGATATTCACGGACACGGGGATTGGTTGCGGGGCGGGAGCATCCTCGCGGCAGGGCCGGCCCTGCACGAGGCTATGCTGGCGCACCTAGGGGCGCTTTGAGGGTCGCGGGGTAAGCTCACCGCGCCCACGGTCAAGTAGCAGGGGGCCATTTTGGGGGTCTAGGTGTGAATGCGAGTCATTGCTACAATCAGGGACTCGCCTAGGCGCAATCAACCCTGTGCGAGCCCCTCCTGATCAGGCTTGGGGGGGGCTTGCCCGAGGGACTGGACCGGTGCTAAGCGAGGTTTCAAGGCGTGCACCGCCCTCCAAATTCAAGGTCGCTATTCCTAGGCCCCATGCCCCCCTCTGAACTGCAAGACAGCATCCGGATTCAGGGCGCTCGCCAGAACAACCTGGCTAGCGTGGATGTGGAGTTGCCACGAAATGCTCTGGTCGCTGTGACTGGAATCAGTGGCTCGGGCAAGTCGTCATTGGCATTTGACACCCTTTACCGGGAGGGTCAGCGGCGGTTTCTTGAAACACTTTCCGCTTACGCCCGCCAGTTCCTAGGCGGACTCTCAGTGCCGGACGTGGACAGTATCCGGGGACTCTCGCCAGCGATCGCAGTGGACCAACGATCGATTCCCCGGGGTGCGCGCTCGACCGTGGGGACCTTGACTGAAATCACCGACCACCTTCGCGTCCTCTTCGCGCGGGCGGGCGTGGCGCACAGTCCCTGGTCAGGGGAGCGAGTTGAGTCTCGAACGCCCGAGTCTGTGGTACAGGAGCTCCTGAGCGATTTCGCAGGCGTGGCCCTTCAGATTGCTGCCCCCCTTGTGCGTGACCGGAAGGGGCAGCACCGTGCACTCCTGGAGGACTTGCGCAAGAAGGGGTTCGTGCGCGTGCGCGTGGATGGAGTTATCCAGCGGATTGAAGAAGTTCCGGAGTTGGAGAGGTACAAGCGGCATTCCATTGAAGTCATCATTGATCGATTGAAGCCGAGTGAAGCGCAGGCCGCGCGACTGCGCGAGTCTGTGGATTCCGCCCTCGAAATGGGAGAGGGCTCCCTTCTGGTGGTGACCCCGCAGGGGGCGCACTCTGTGTCCACCCAGGCAGTCTGTCCCACCACAGGACGGGAGTTGCCCGCCCTGGAGCCTCGCTTATTCTCACCCAATTCGCCCCACGGTGCATGTCCTCACTGTAAGGGCCTGGGGAGCCTGCGGGCCCCGACAGAACAGGCCGTGGTCGAGGATGAAGACCGTTCGATTCGTGATGGGTGCCTAGCGGTGACGCGGGCCAGCGGAGGTGCGCTGCTTTTTCCACGGGTGGACTTTGCCTTTCTGGAGCAGATAGCGGCCTATGGAGGGTTCAGTCTCGATACGCCCTGGAAAGACCTGGGGAGGACCGCACGGGACCTGGTGCTGAATGGCACGGGTAGCGAGCGGTTCGAGGACAAGAAAAACTGGAATGGAAAGCGCGGCAAGGGGCAATGGACTTGGCGCAGGCCTTTCCACGGAGTCTTGGGAGAACTCAAGCGAGCGATTGAGAAAGGAACTCAGCGCAAGCGTGTAGCCCGTTTCTTGACGATTGCAGAATGCCCCGAGTGTGAGGGGAGTCGACTTGGGGAGGCAGCGCGTCACGTGCGGCTTGGGGAGATCACCCTGCCGGAGCTGTGCCGCCTGCCCGTGAGTGAGTTGGGAGCGGTATTGGATGCGCTTGACCTGACCCCACGCCAGCAGCGCATTGGTCGGGACCTTCTCACTGAAGTCTCGCGTCGGGTGCAGTTCCTTCAGAAAGTGGGCTTGGATTACCTCTCCCTTGATCGCGGTGCTGACACACTCTCAGGGGGTGAGGCCCAGCGCATACGACTCGCGGCTCAGTTGGGGGCGGGGTTGCAGGGAGTGCTGTATGTATTGGATGAGCCCTCGATTGGTCTGCACGCACGCGATCACAGAGCACTGTTGGGTGCGTTACGTGAATTGGTTCAAATGGGGAACTCCGTGGTCGTGGTCGAGCACGACGAGAGCACCCTGCGCGCTGCCGATTGGTTGATTGATGTTGGACCCGGTGCGGGCAATCTGGGGGGCCGGGTGATGGCCTGCGGTCCACCCGAACAAGTTGCGCAGGCCGATACTCCCACCGGCCGCCTGCTGCGGGGGGAACTCGTTGTGCCCGCCCCGGCCGGGCGCCGCAGTGGACATGGGGAAACTCTCAGTCTTCGGGGAGCCAGCGCGTTCAATTTGAAAAACGTGGATCTGGAGATCCCGCTGGGCACGTTGGTGGCAGTGACTGGAGTTTCAGGTTCTGGAAAGTCCACTCTGATTCAGCGCACCTTGAGACCTGCGCTCCTGCGGCACCTTGGCCGCGAATGTGAATTGATGGGTGAGTTTAGGGCGTTGAGTGGAGTGGACGATGTCACGGACCTCGTCGTGGTGGATGCCTCTCCTATCGGGCGAACAACGCGCTCAAATCCGGCCACCTACACCAAGCTGTTTGGGCCCATTCGAGAGTTGTTTGCCGCCCTGCCTGAGAGCCTGCTGCGCGGTTATGACAAGTCACGCTTTTCATTCAATGTAGCGGGTGGGCGCTGCGAAGCGTGCAAGGGGGCCGGTGCGGAGTTGGTCGAACTACAGTTCCTGGCTCCTGTCACGATTCCCTGTGCTGAGTGCGGAGGGGCACGCTTCCAGCCGGAGACACTGGACGTGCTTTACCGGGGCCACTCGATTGGCGATGTGCTGGGTTTGACTGCCGGTCAGGCATTGGAGCTCTTCAAGGACCACCCTCGCATCAACCGTCCCTTGCAGTTGATGTGCGACATTGGTTTAGGCTACCTGACTCTTGGCCAACCCTCGACTACCCTCTCAGGAGGCGAGGCACAGCGCATCAAGCTCGTAACCCACCTACAAAAGCGCACGGCCGGTCACGTGTTGTACTTGCTCGATGAGCCCACGACTGGGCTTCACATGGAGGATGTGGGCCGACTGGTTGGATCTCTTCAGCGATTAGTGGATCAAGGCCACACGGTTGTTGTCATTGAGCACAACTTGGAGCTGATCATGGCTGCGGATCACGTCATTGATATGGGGCCTGAGGGCGGCCAAGGCGGGGGGAGCGTGCTGGTGACGGGGACCCCCGAGCAAGTCATGGAGTGCACAGAATCCCATACGGGAGCGGCCCTTGTGGCTGGATTGAGTGGCTCCGAGCATCGATTCACTGCTCGTGATGGACGGGCCGCCGACCGGGATGTATCGGATCAAATCTGTGTGCGAGGGGCCCGTACTCACAATCTAAAAGAAGTGGACGTCGAGATCCCCAGGGGGACATTCTCGGTCATCACAGGCCCCTCGGGGTCGGGAAAGACTTCTCTCGCATTGGACACCATTCACAGCGAGGGCCGTCGCCGGTTTGTGGAATCCCTTTCGACCTATGCGCGCCAGTTCCTCGGGGACCGCGACCGTCCACCTGTGGAGTCGATTACAGGGCTCGGGCCATCAGTGGCCGTGGAGGCCGGTGGTTTGGGGGGACACCCGCGTTCCACCGTGGCCACGAGTACCGAGCTGCACGATCATCTCAGGGTTCTCTGGGCCCGTGCGGGAAGCCCTCGGTGTCCAGACCACGGTCAAGAACTCAGGCCTGCGGATGTGGGGACATTGACTTCTCGGTTTCTGCGTAAGGAAGCGCATGGGAGCCGGGGTTCCGTTTTGGCTCCCATTTTTGGGCATGGACGACCGCTACCTGTGGATGCGGGGAAACAACTCGTCACCCTCGCGAAGTCTTGGCGTAGCGCGGGCTATTTGCGTGTGCTCGTGGACGGGCAGTTGCACAGACTCGATGGGCTTGAGGGAGTCGAAGTCCGCGCGAGCGTCGACCTTGTCATCGATCGGCTTGAACTCAGTTCGGCGAAGCGAGGACGACTCGCGGAGGCTGTGGAACAGGCTGCAAGCATCGCGCATGGACGAGTGAGTTACCTACCCGCCCGGGGGGAACGCACGGAGTACTCCACGGTGGGAGCCTGCACGCTGTGCGGCTTTCAACTGGACAGTGCGCTTGAGCCGAGGCATTTTTCCTTCAATACCCATGTGGGGGCCTGTCAGCACTGCTCCGGATTGGGTGAAACGGTAGTCTGCGATGCATCCGTTCTGATCATGGACCCCACGCGAGCTCTGACGGATGGGGCGATTGGTGGGAAATTGGGTCGCTATTTGACCAAGGGAAAGGGCTACTACGAGACTTTGCTTCGGGCTGTGGCTAAGTCTCATTCAATACGCCTAGAACGGCCCTTTGAACGACTCACTCCCAAGCAGAAAGCTCTCTTGTTGAACGGGGAGGGAGCGCGCAAGAGCTATCACGTTCTTCTCAAGCGCACCACGCGCAACACGGAAATGGTCGAAGACTTGGATTTGCCCTGGACAGGACTTTGTGGTCATGTCGATGCATGGCATCGCAAGACCGACGATCCAGATTGGGCTCAACTACTCGAGTCGGTCATGGTGAAAACCGTGTGCCCTTCTTGTGGGGGGGAGAGACTTGCTCCCGGCCCGCGGGCCGTGAGGTTGGGACGCAAGCGATTGCCTGAGGTGCTTGCCATGAATGTCGGGCAGGCGCTGTCGTGGGTGAAGGCCCTCCGATTGCGATCCAATCTGGCGGATGTGGTGGCTCCCGTGATTGCGGAAGTGCGCGGGCGCTTGTCCCTATTGGAAAAAGTCGGACTCGGGTATCTCACTCTCGATCGGAGCACAGCGACGCTGTCGGGGGGCGAGGCCCGCCGTGTACGCCTGTCTGCGAGTCTTGGCTCCGAACTGATGGGGGTCTGCTATGTCCTCGATGAACCCACCGTGGGTCTGCACCCAGCCGATGTGGGGCAACTCACCGACGCACTTGGCGAGATGCGTGATCGGGGGAACAGCGTGATTGTCGTTGAACACGATGGTGCGCTCATGGCCCAGGCGGATTGGATCGTGGATATGGGGCCTGGGGCGGGACGCCTTGGGGGGCAGGTGTTGGCAGCTGGCCCTCCCGCTGAGGTGGCGCAGCACCCCCAGTCCTTGACCGCAGCGTATTTGCGGGGCGAGTTGGGTTTGGTGAGTAGAACTGTGACGACGAGCGCAGTTGACGCGAGGGACCCGGTCGTCGCTCTTCCTGCGCCAATCTTGCTCAAGGGTGCGACGACCCATAATCTCAAGAAGGTAGACCTGCGGGTTCCGTTCGGAGAGATCACTGGGGTCTGTGGCCCCTCCGGTTCAGGAAAGTCGAGTTTGGTGGTCGAGACTCTCCTGCCTGCCTTAGAAGGCCAAGTGCCGGACGGGCGCTGGAGTCACTGCGCCGCACCCGATGAGTTGCGCGTGGTCGCTGTAGACGCCGCGCCCATTGGCCGCACTCCACACTCGGTTCCAGCGACCTATGCCGGTTTGATGGGGCCGCTGCGTGAGCTTTTCGGTCGCACCCCCGATGCTCGCCAGGCGGGTTTTGGACCAGGGTATTTTTCGTTCAACTCAACCAAGGGGCGCTGTCCCGCCTGCGATGGTCGTGGATCAGTCTTGGTGGAGATGCAGTTCCTTGCCGACCTTTGGTTGACTTGTGAGGAATGCGACGGAAAACGTTATCGGCCCGAAGTCTTGGGGGTGCACTATCGCGGTTTGAGCATTGCTGATGTCTTGGCCTTGAGTGTCGACGAGGCTGCTGAGTTTCTTGCCCATCAGCCTCAATGCGTGCAAATCCTGAAGACCCTTCAGGATGTGGGGCTGGGCTATCTGGGTCTAGGGCAGGCATCCACGACGCTTTCGGGAGGGGAAGCCCAGCGTGTCAAGCTGGCTTCGGAGTTGGCGCGTATGCAGCACCGGCTCGCCTCGCGCGCGGCGCCAGCTCCCTCGCTGATTGTCTTGGACGAACCGACTACCGGCCTGTCAGGAAGCGATTGCGTCGCGTTGTGCGCTGCACTGGGGGCCCTCGCTGACCAGGGTGATGCAGTGCTCGTGATTGAGCACCACACCGATTTGCTGAGCGTTTGTGATGGCTTGGTTGAAATCGGTCCCTGCGGGGGTGATCAGGGCGGGCGTGTGGTGGCTTGTGGAACTCCCGCTGAATTGGTCCGTAATCCCGCGTCACTTACGGGCCCGTTCATCGCTCCAGCGCTCGGCTCGGGCGGGCAGGTTTGGGTGCGCCCGAAGAAGGGTCGGTCCAAGGCGAGCCGCATGAGTTCGAGCAAGCCAGAAAGAGCCAAGGCCGGGGAGCGTGCCTGATGGGCCCCCTAGAACCGCTCATGGTGCAGTCTGATGGCACCCTGATGTTGCATACCGTGCACACTCCCCTCGATGCACAGGGCCGGGCTTGCAAGGACGGGGAAGGCCGACCTGCCACAGAGGAACATCCCCGTTATGCAGCAGCTCGCGATGCCCTCGCCGTATTCGCCGAATTGGATAAGAGCCCCGATTATCTGCACACCTACCGCCTCACAGCCATCTCGGTTTGGAATGCAGCGGCCATGGGAGTGACAGCCACACAAATCCTACAGACGCTCGATGATTTCAGTTGTGTTCCCGTCCCGCTAGGAATCGTTGACCTAATCAATGCTTGGATGGTGCGCTATGGTCTCCTGCGTATCGAGCGCGTAGGGACTTCTGAGCTATTCGCTTTGCTCAGTGATGATTCAACTGCCATGCAGGATGTGCTCGGGCATCACAGTGTGCGCAAACTTGTTTCTGTGGATGGGAAGGGTTCCGTTTGGGTGGAACCACTCCAGCGCGGTAGCCTCAAGCAGACCCTGATCAAACTGGGATATCCTGTAGAGGACTTGGGCGGATTCGTGGATGGCGATCCCCTGGAAATTGTATTGCGGGAGACGACGGTTGCGGGTCTGCCCTTCGAATTGCGGGAATATCAAAAGCGAGCTGCAGATGCATTCCACGCGGGGGGAGCTGCGAGCGGGGGCAGCGGGGTGATCGTGCTTCCCTGCGGCGCCGGTAAGACGGTTGCGGCCATGGCTGCCATGGCCTGCGTGGGGGCCAAGACTCTAATTCTGACGACCAACACAATCGCAGTGCGTCAGTGGCGTGAGGAGTTGCTCGACAAGACCCACTTGGGCGAAGATGAGGTGGCCGAGTACACGGGCGAGAGCAAGCGCGTTTGTCCGGTGACGATCACGACCTATCAAATGGTGACATGGCGGAGGAGTCGAGCCGATGAGTTCGAGCACCTAGCCCTGTTTACCCAGGAAAACTGGGGGTTGGTGGTGTATGACGAGGTGCACTTACTTCCTGCTCCAGTTTTTCGGGTGACCGCCGAACTGCAAGCGCGTCGCAGGTTGGGCCTAACGGCGACTCTCGTTCGCGAGGATGGCAAGGAGGACGAGGTGTTCAGTCTGATCGGCCCGAAGCGGTATGACGTCCCCTGGAAGGTGCTCGAGGGGCAGGGCTTCATCGCAACCGCCCACTGCATCGAGGTGCGCGTGCCCATGGACGTGGACTCTAGGGGGCTTTATGCCCAGGCAGGTGCGCGGGCGAAGTTCCGAATCGCCTCTGAGAATCCTGGCAAGACCCAGGTGGTGCAGTCGATTCTGGAGCGCCATAAGCAGTCCAACGTTCTGATCATTGGCCAGTACATCGATCAATTGACGAGCCTCTCTACGAAGATTGGAGCCCCCTTGATCACCGGGAAAACCCCCCAGGATGATCGGGAGTTGCTCTACGAGCGATTCAAGCAGGGCGAGGAGCCTGTGCTCGTGGTGTCGAAGGTCGGCAATTTCGCGATCGATCTGCCCGATGCAAATGTTGCCATTCAGATTTCCGGTACGTTTGGCTCACGTCAGGAAGAGGCCCAGCGACTGGGCCGCATCCTGCGCCCCAAATCCAATGGTGCTAGCGCACATTTTTATTCAGTCGTTAGCCTGGCCTCGCGGGATCAGGAGTTTGCTGAGAAACGACAGCTTTTTTTGACTGAGCAGGGGTACAGCTACCGCATCTTGGATGTGGACACCCTCGACTCTCTGCCCCCAATCGAGGGGGCTATCGACCCCAGCCGTTCAGGCTGTGTGAATCTATGAAGGTGATCCTGTGACTCCATCCCCTCGACAACCCAGTGGCGATGCATGTGGCCCCCAGGCGGCTCTTTCGGTTGGAGCTTTGCTGGACCGGCTCAAGAAGGCCGACCTGGGCATTGCATGGCGCTTCTGGTCTGGACAAGAATCTGGATCGCTTCCACGCACCCAGAAAAAAATGAGGACTGACCTGGAAGCATGGCTCGAAGAACCAGGGCGGGTTATGGACCGCGTTGAGCAACTCGGTCGCAGCCATCAATCGCTCTTTGACTTGCTGCTTGGAGCCCCGCAGTTTGAGCTGACCATGGGGGAGATTGTCGCTGCGAAGGACTTGGCCTATTTGTCGAGTTATGACCTGGAGGCGGGACTAGAGCAAATGAGGCGTCAAGCGCTGGTTCAGGAGTGCGCGGCAAGGCGTGTGTCTGTGCATGGAGCACGCAGTTTCGCCGTATGCGAGGAGCTAGGCAATTCCATTCTTCGCGAGCGACGGGCGCGTCGCCGGGGCATTTTCGACACATTGACCCTGCGCGGACATCTGGATCGCATGTATGACTCTCCAGAGCGAGCGGCCCGCACTCCCCCCGCGCGCGTGCGTGAAATGTACAAGTTGTATTCGAATGAAGCCTCCTGCGTGGCCAGGGTGGAGCGCCTTCCCGATGGACTCCAGGAGTTAGTGCGCAAGGTCATGATGGAGTTCGGAGGTGTCTTGCCCAAGGCCTACTTCGAACGGATGGAAACCGAGCTGACCCACTGGAATGGCAAGCGTTGGGCCAAGATTCTCGAGGATTCGCTTGTTGGCACCGTTGAGCATCTTGATCTCGGTCGGTACGGAATCGCTCACACGGGCGAGACCCTCATCGTATTCAATGAGGTGACCCTCGCATGGCTCAAACGCGTAGCCGTTCCAGGTGATCCCGATGCTCCCCATGAAGCCGCATCCATGGGAGTGGATCTAGTCGCGAACGTCTCGCGCTTCTTGGCATTCATCATTGAGCAAAACGTGCGGTTTACTGTCAAAGGGGAGATTTTCAAGTCGACGGGTAAGCGGATTGTGCGAGACCTTATCCCTGACCCGGGTCGAGAAATCGAGCGCGAGGACTTGCTGGGATTCATTTACCGCTTTGCTTGTGCTGAGGATCTGATCGAATCGACGGGAATGCGCACCTTTGCACTGACTGAGGCTGGGCGTAATTGGGATGAGCGCTCTCTCGATGAAAAGTTGGCAACAGTGCTTGAGTACATCGTGCAGGAGTCCGAGGGCAGCCGTGGGGGCTATCACCAGGTGCGTCTGCGGCACATTCTGATCAGCCTTACAAAACGGATTGAAGCAGGGGTGTGGTATGACTTGATGTACCTGCCTTTCATCGCCCGCAATAATTATCTGTGCCGTCTCGATGAATTGGCTGTGGAAGAGCATTTTTCTAGTGGTGGCGGGGCGAGCCATCGTGCCGGCGAGGATCTTCAACGAATGGCTTGGAACTTGGTCAGTTGGCTCCGCAAGCGCTTTCACATCTTGGGTCTGGTCGACCTCGGGTATGATGGCCGGGGCCATCCTGTGGCCATGCGACTGACGCCTTCCGGTGCCAGGGTGTTGGGGATTGAAGGCCCAGGCCACGCAACGGTTGGAACGGCCCATCTCGTAGTGACTCCAGACTTTGAAATTGTGCTCTTGCCGAGCGAGGACGATGCACAGGTGGTGCATGATTTGGATCGCTTCGCAGACCGAACGGGGACGGGTGATCTCAAGCAGTTCAAACTGAGTTCTGACTCGATTAGGCGTGGTCTTCTGGACGGCATGAGCCTAGCCCGCATGTTGGATACACTTGAATTGAACTCAAGGACTCCCATTCCTCAAAACGTGATCTATTCCCTTCGGGATTGGGCCGCGCAAGCGGGTCTGCTGCATCTCGACGCTGAACTCGTTGTGCAGGGCAGTGACGAGGTCGTATTTGAGCAATTCCTTCGTGATCCAGGGGTGCGCCCTTATGTGCAACGGCGGTGTGGGGATAAGCGTGCCCAGCTCAAAGCAGGTCCTAGTCCGGCTCGCATGCGAACCCTCCTGCGCGAACTCTCGTTTCTCGTGGAGTTGATTTGAGTCGAGTGCTTCCGCCCACGCTGCTTGCTCTTACCCCTGGCCTCCTCTGCCAGGGTGCGAGCCTTGCTCGGGATCACTCTCGCCTCATTCAAGATGCTCGGGAAGCCATCGGGGCTGGATTGCGCGGGATAGTCTTGCGCGAACCTCAACTTCCCGATGAACCGCTAGCCGGGATTGCACGCGAGCTAATCGCACTCCTGAATCCCCTCGGTGGGTGGCTGGCCGTGCATGATCGACCACACCTGGTGAATGCAGTCGGTGCACAGGCCGTGCACTTGGGGGCTCGGTCCCTCACTCCAAGTGAGGCACGCAGTTGTGCTGGGTCGGATGTCTGTATCGGCTTCTCTAGCCATGCCGGGGATGGGGCGGCTGAATATGGGGGCGCTGACTACCTGTTCCATAGTCCCGTGTTTGCGCCATTGAGTAAGGCCACGCGCGGAGCTTCGACCGGCCTGACTGGATTGCGGTCATTCTGCGAGGACTGCGACCTACCCGTCTGGGGCTTGGGCGGTGTTACCGCTTCCCAGTTTCCTTCCATCCTGGACGCCGGTGCCAAAGGTGGGGCTTGCCTCGGTTCAATCTTGGGTCGTTCGAATCCGGCCGTTGCGATCAGTGAATCCGTACGGGAGTTGGTGCGGGTGAGTCGAAGATGAAACCCAATCAGATCGTCCGCTTCTTGCGCCGAGTAGTCTTCATGGTCGCCCTCATCGGCGTGGGCTATTTGGCCCTGCGTTATGAGGGTTTTCAACTCGATGAACGGCGCTGCTCCGGCCTGCTTCGATTCAGCCCAGGGGACGCTCTGCTCGTGGATCGCTTTCCACGGGATCTCGACCGAGGCCAAGTGATTGTGTTCTACGGTCCCGCCGGGTTGCGCCACCTGGCTCTCATCCAAAGGGTGCGCCAAGGTGCTGCGTCTGATGAGTACTGGGTGGGGGGTGATGTGCTGGATTGTCCGACCGTGGGTTCGGAGCAGATGAGCTGGCTGGTTCCCGAGCAGGTTCACGGGCGGGTCATCATGGTGTGGCCTTGGTAGCAGGCTGAGGTTTGCGAGGGAACTGGTCGTGGGAATCTCCGGCTCTTCCCGATTACAATGAAACGCATGAACTCCGTCCCATGCGTGGCCTTTGTGGGCCTGCTCGTCTTAGTGGAAGCCACTGGGGTGTTGCCGCGAACGGAAGCAGTTTCTCAGCAGAGAATGGTGCATTCCGATGATTCCGCGCTCTCAGTACAAAACCGATTCCCGAAGGCCTGCAGTCTCTTGCGAGTGGCAATCGAGGAGGGACTGATTCCAGGCGCCGTGCTCGCCGTAGGAGATGGCCAGTCGCCCACCGGGTTCAAGGCCTACATGCACTCCGTAGGGCATCAATCTGTCAGGCCCGGGCCAGAGATTATGGTGCCGAATGCGGTTTTCGACCTGGCTTCCCTCACAAAGCCCGTGGCAACTGCCACCGCTGTGATGATTCTCGCACAACGCGGGGTGCTTGAGCTTGACGAGAGGGCCAGTCATTACTTGCCTTCCTTTGGAAATCGAGGGAAAGAGGATGTGACCCTGAACCACCTCCTGCGGCACACTTCGGGACTGACGCCCGACAATGCACTGGCGGACTACTGGGATGGAAGGAGTCAGGCTTTTGAGCGCATCGATGCTTTGCCGCTCCTTTCCGTACCGGGTGTCCAATTCAGATACAGTGATGTGGGTTACCTTGTACTTGGCCGGCTGATTGAGACCGTCGATGGACGCGCCCTCGATCAGTTTTGTAAAGAGGAGATCTTCGAAGTGCTAGGGATGGGAGATACCTGCTTCAACCCAGGGATCGCTTTGCAGCAAAGGTGCGTGCCGACTGAGCCTTGGCAGGGGCAGATGCTCCGCGGGCGGGTGCACGATCCTCGTGCACGGGCGCTCGGCGGCGTGGCGGGGCACGCGGGTTTGTTTTCCACGGCCCAGGATTTGTCTCGCTGGTGTCGCATGTTGTTGGGCGGCGGAAGCTATGCGGGCCGCAGGGTCCTCGAAGCGTCGAGCGTCGATCAGATGTTGCGTATCGAGTGGTTATCCGATGGCACTGGGGGACGCACCGCTGGGTTAGATGGGGAAACGGCCTATTCATCCCCCCGGGGGGATCACTTCCCCTCGGGCCGTAGCGTGGGGCATAGTGGCTTCACGGGCACATCACTGTGGATGGACCCGGGCAGTGGGAGCTTTGTGATTCTTCTGACTTCGCGTCTTCACAAACTGCTGGATGATTCTCCGAGTACGAGTGTTGTGGCCCTGCGTCGAGAGGTGGCCACAGCCATTGGTTCGGTTCTTTCAAAGGCCCCCCTCACAAGCGGTGTATTCTGTGGCATTGACGTACTCGCCCGCGAGAGTTGCCAGCGGTTGCGTGGGCAACGGGTGGGGCTCTTGACCCATGCTGCTGGTCGCACTCGCGATGGGATGTCGGCCGTGGATTTGTTGGGCAGCGCCGAGGGTGTAGAGTTAGTCCGCGTGTTCACGCCTGAGCATGGACTGGATTCCAATCAGGAGGGATCTGTTGCTGACGCCAGGGACGGCACATGGGGTGTGCCGATCGTCAGTCTCTATGGAGAAAACCGTTGGCCGCGTCCTGAAGATCTCGACGACCTCGATACGGTCGTGGTCGACCTACAGGATGTGGGAGTGAGGATCTACACGTACGCAACAACCCTGGCCTACATGCTGGAGACTTGCGCCGAGACGGGTACGCGCGTCTTGCTACTCGATAGACCGAACCCCCTCGCGTTCCTAGGTGCGCGCGGACCCAGCACGGATCCCGACCGACGCTGTTTCATTAGCTATCAGTCGATCCCATTGCTGCATGGCCTCACTCTGGGTGAGATGAGTCGATACTTTTGTGCGCGACGCAACCTGGATGTGGACTTGGATGTCCTGGCCTGCGAGGGATGGGCACGCAACATGGAATTCGCGGACTGTGGATTGGCTTGGAGAAACCCCTCGCCAAACTTGAGGAATCCCAGCCAAGCCCTTCTTTATCCGATGGTGGGGTTATTGGAGGCCTGCAACCTGTCCGTGGGGCGAGGTTGTGACCAGCCGTTTGAGCTGCTGGGTGCCCCTTGGATCCATGGCCCACGACTCGCTCGGGCCATACAGGCCATGGGGCTGCCCGGTGTCCGTGTGAGTGCTGTTGAGTTCACTCCGGACTCGAGCGTTTATGCAGGCCAACTCTGTGAGGGCCTTTGGCTTCAAGTGAGCGATTCAAACGAGTACGAGCCCGTCGTCGCAGGGCTTGCCGTTGCGTGGCAATTAGAGCGGCTTTACTCACGTGAGTTTGAGATTCAGGGGGTTCTGCGTCGCTTGCTTCACTTTGAATCCTGGCAGGCCCTGCGCCGTACACAGGATCCGCTCGGTTTGGGTTCTGAATGGGCCAGCAGTGCCGAGGCCTATTGGGAATCTTGTTCGCCCTACCTCATTTACCCCCCGGTTCTACCTGTTGCAGGGGGGCCTACTGTCAAGGGTCGGCGCTAAACTAGCATCCCATGGCTATTCATCGAATTCTCGGCGTACTGGTTCTTATCACAGGCTGCAGCACCCCACAAACGCCCGTGACCCGGGACACTCGTCCACCCAACGTGGTTGTCATCCTCGCCGATGACCTCGGTGCGGGGGATTTGGGTTGCTACAACGATGCTTCCAAGGTCCCCACCCCGCGCATGGACTCGGTGGCTGCTGCGGGCATGCGGTTCACCGATGCGCACTCTCCATCAGCCGTATGCTCGCCCACCCGATACGGTTTGCTCACCGGCCGTTACTGCTGGCGGACCACACTCAAGAAAGGAGTGCTATGGGGAGGTGATCCATGCCTCCTCGTCCCCGGCCGTAGGACCCTAGCCTCAATGTTCAGTGATGCGGGCTATTCCACAGCCATGGTAGGGAAGTGGCACCTTGGGTTTGGTGAGGTCAAGCCGGTGGATTTTGCAGCGCCGTTGCGCCCTGGGCCCCTCGATTTTGGGTTTGATGAGTTCTTCGGTATTCCCTCCTCCCTGGACATCCCGCCCTATGTCTATGTTGAGGGCGATCGGGCCCAACATGCTCCCACGGCCGAGGTGCAGGGCAGTGCTCACCGTCGCAAAGGAGGCGGAGGCTTCTGGCGCAAGGGGCCAGCTCAGCCAGATTTCCGGCATGCCGAGGTTTTGCCAGCGTTCAGTGCCCGAGCGGTTGAGATCATCGAAGAGTCCACACTAGAGTCCACACTGGGGGAGACTGTGCAGCCCTTCTTCCTGTACCTCGCATTGTCCGCTCCGCACACGCCTTGGCTGCCCAATGAGAAAAACCGGGGCCGTAGTAGCGCGGGTCATTACGGTGATTTCGTGTGCCAGGTGGACGACCTTGTTGGAGATGTGGCGGATGCTCTAGAGCGCTGCGGAGTCAGTGAAAACACCCTGTTCCTGATTACCTCAGACAATGGTTCCCACTGGCCCGAGGCTGATCGTTCCACGTTCGATCATGCTGCCAATTTGAGTTTCCGTGGTCAGAAGGCAGACATTTATGAGGGCGGGCATCGGGTCCCCCTTCTTGTGCGTTGGCCGGGAGTCTGCCCTCCAGGTGATGTGTGCTCCGACTTGCTGAGTCTGACTGATCTGTATGCAACCCTCGCCCACTTGGTGGGGCATACGCTTGCCGATGGCGAGGCCGAGGACAGCTTTGATCAGTGGGACGCCTTGTACGCTGTTTCAGGTCGCTCCCCGGCTCGCGATCACATGGTTCAACACTCTCTCAAGGGTATGTTTGCCCTGCGGGAGGGACCCTGGAAGCTGATCGAGGGATTGGGCTCGGGCGGGTTCACGAAACCGGCAGACATCAAGCCATCAGAAGGAGGCCCTTCTGGCCAGCTTTACCATCTTGGCCGTGACTCTGCGGAAGGCGAGAACCTGTGGCAAGCAGAACCCGAAAGGGTCGCTCGCATGGTGGCACTCCTCGAGCAGTGCCGCCGAGCAGGACGGACTCGACCCGCATCGACTGAAGATTGAGCCCGACCATCGGGCTGGGCGCTCGGGGATATCTGCCTACCCACGACAGGCAGGCATGACAGGCAGACACGACAGACCGGCACTCTTGAGTGAAATCCTCTAGTCCTATGTGAAGAGCTCTTCGATTTCCTCGGCTGAGAGAGTCTTCAGCA
>CAYXZD010000001.1:324075-650676 GCA_964469565.1 uncultured Planctomycetaceae bacterium | reverse complement strand
CTCTAGTCCTATGTGAAGAGCTCTTCGATTTCCTCGGCTGAGAGAGTCTTCAGCATGCCGTCACCTGTGGGCAGCACAGACTTGACTAGAGCACGCTTCTCGTCCTGCAGTGCCATGATCTTCTCTTCAATGGTGTCCCTCGCAATGAGGCGATAGGCCATCACTTTGCTCTTGCGACCGATGCGGTGCGCCCTGTCAATGGCCTGGGCCTCTGCTGCAGGGTTCCACCAAGGATCGAGGAGGAAAACGTAGTCAGCCTCTACGAGGTTGAGCCCCAAACCACCCGCCTTGAGGCTCATGATCAGGAGTGGACAGTCATGATCATCGCGGAACCGGGAGACAACGGACTCGCGGTCGCGAGTCTTTCCATCGAGGTAGGCATAGGTGTGCCCAGCCTTCTCTATGTGATGCCGCACCACCGAGAGGTGTGAAGTAAACTGGCTGAAGATAAGCGCCTTGTGCCCGCTCTCGACGATTTCATCGATGTGGGGGAGCAGGACGTCGAGTTTGGCGGACAATTCACCCACTCGCTCCTCTTCTACTAGGGCAGGGTGGCAGGCGGCCTGCCGCAAGCGGAGGAGTGCGGTAAGAACCCAGAAACTGTCACGCTTGCCTTCACTGCCGTTCATGCCTGCCCGGAAGTGTTCACGCAGGCTGTCGTATTCGTCGCGTTGGTCACCTTCCATCTCGCACCACAAGACTTGCTCAACCTTGGGCGGAAGGTCAGGCAAGACTTCTTCCTTCGTACGCCGTAAGATGAACGGACTCAGCGTGCTGGCCAAGAGGTTGCGACCCCCTTCGTCGAGGCCCGATTCGGAGCGATTGCTTAGGAGTCCCTTGAATGCCCGCGCTCGGCCGAGCATGCCTGGATTTAGAAACTCGAACAAGCTCCACAGTTCCCCAAGGTGGTTCTCAACGGGGGTGCCTGACAAGGCGAGTCGGTTTTGGGCGCGCAGCAGGCGCACGGCCTTGGCTGAGTGGCTAGTCGACGTCTTGATGGCCTGAGCTTCGTCGAGGATGACATAGTCAAACACGATGTCTTTCACGTCGTGAATGTCACGTCTCAGGGTGCCGTATGTGGTCAAGACCATGTCAAACCCGGCAAGGGACTCCAAGTGATCTCGCCGTTGGGGACCGGTGTAGTCAATCACCTTGAACTCAGGTGTGAATTTGGCCGCCTCTGCGCGCCAGTTGAACATCAGCGAGCGGGGGACTACGACTAGACACGGCAAGTGGGAATCCCGCGTTTTGCGCCGTTCTTCTAGGAGTGCGAGCACCTGGATCGTCTTTCCGAGGCCCATGTCATCGGCTAGGCAGCCGCCGAATCCTACGTCGCGCAAGAAGCGGAACCAGCTCAACCCTCGCCGCTGGTAGTGACGCAGATTCCCTTGGAAACTCTCGATTTCCTCCTCTTCTTGAAGACCCTCAAAGGCACTGAGGGTATCGCGCAGTACTCCGAAGCGTTCATCCCAAGAGACTCCAGCGCGGCCGGCGAGCAGCCGGTCCAACAGCCAACCTTGGCTCTTCTGAAAGCGCAGGCCATCCCCATCGATCGTTCCGAGGCCTGCGAGGACTCCCCACTGGCGGCGCATTTCGTCGGGCAAGTAGCCCATGGTGCCGTCTTCTAAGGTGACGCTGCTTTCACCCTTGTTGAGGGCTTTGAGCAGGTGGGCGATCGGCACAAGGGTACCCGCAAAATCAACCTCGCCCTCCAGATCGAACCAATCCTGGCCTGAAGTGACTCGAAGGTTCATCGCCCCGCCGGTCCGGCAGACTTCTCCGCCCACCTCCACAGCCCAACCCTGGCCCGTCAGTTGGAGCACCATATTGTCCAGATTGGCACCATCCAGCCGGCCAGAAATGCTTTCACCGTCTTGTGCTGCACGCCCTCCGGCTTGCAAGAAGGCCCGCAAGGCTGCACGTTCCTCGTGCCACACACGTCGAATGACTAGGTCTGTCTTGGCTTCCCGTACTGCGCCCCTTGCTTCTCCGAGCTCGATGAATGTATCCCCATAACGGAAGGAGATCTGACAGGTCAGCGATGTGCTTTCCTTGGTGGGTGCGGAAATCCGCAGTAGCGGCTCGGGTGAGCGGGGTTCTGCTAGGTGAAGGCCTTCGCCCGCAAGAAGAGGGTGACCGGGAAGGTCGAGCATCCGTGCAGCTAGGTCGGAGGCATCGTCGATGGGGCCGTTGAGCGGGCCGTCCATCCGCAGAGTTTTGAGCAGAGGCCAGGCACCGCGTCCATCCACCGAAGCAACGAGACCGGGGGTGAACATAAAGCCAGCTGCTAGGATCGAGAGAGGATCTTCGACACTCATTGTCTCGTCCCTGCGCGCAAGATAGCCCACCAGGCTGGCTCGCGGCGTGTCTTCATCACGTTCGAGTCGCACGCCGAATGCCCAGGGTTCGCCGGGGTCCATTTGAAGGGCATCTGACTCTTCCGCACCGCCCGTATGCAAAACTGCGCGACCGCTCTCGCAGAGAAGGGGCATCAGCTCCTGAGTTTCAGTGTCGTCGAGCCAATAGGCCCCACTGCCGCCGAAACTAGAGAGGTGTGCTGACGCCGTCCATGCGGACTGTCGCGCGGACCGAAGGGCGCGAAAGATGCGAATGTCCACGGGCTCGCTGATTTCGACGGGTTCTTCGGCGTCTGGGTTGTAAGGACGTCTCCGACTCCAGCGGTGGTTACGGTGCCTCTCACGCCAGAAAGGCCGCAAGACCAACCCGCGCCCACTGGCAGTGTCATCTAGATCCACCACGTACATGAACTGAATGCCTGTATTCACTCGGCCTTGCACGAGCCCTTCCCAGGGCCCGGCCGATTGTTGCTCCAGTTCGGTGTGCACCGAACTCAAGCGCCCACGCCAAACCTCACGCGTGGGATCGAGGATGTCGAGGGTGGCTCCTTCTGCATCGGGGTTGACGTTGGAGACTAGCTCTAGTTTGCGGTCGTCGACCTCCAGAATGACTGCCCACAGGTGGCGGCAAGCCCCCGAGCGTCGAAAAAGTGGGCAGGTGCACGAAACACTCCACGCTGCCGGTTGCGTCAGTCTCAGGAGTACCTCTTGGGACTCGCGGCCGTGCACGGTTGCACGCACCTGCAGGGGCCCAGCATCATCGATGACGACGAACTCGACGTTGTCTCCACCTCTTCCACGGGCACGGGCAGGGAGGAGGGGCCGGAGTTGTTTTGCTAGGCTCACGTTTGTCTGGGGGGAGGTCGGCATGGCAGGGTGGGGCGCGGCGGGGGGCAAGCGCTACATGGTGCGTTGCTTAGTCCTAACGATCAAGCCCCCCGCTAGTCTTCACCGGCGTTTTTGCCATCCAATCCTCAGGGAGTTATGGTCGATCGGGCTCCAGTTCACCTCACCCAACGATTCTTTTCCCATGCACTTGTTCTTTCTCTGGCTTGGCTTGACTTTTCTTGCACCCCATGCTCGGGGAACCGAGGATCCGCTCGAAAGTGCACCCATCCCAGCCGGAGTGTCGAGGGCTTGGGTGGGGCCTGAGTTTTTTGCCAACCGACTTGCCGATTGGCGCCTTGAAGGGGGCGGTGTTCACTGCTTGGAGGCAGGCCGGCGCCGGGGGCTGCGGACCTTGCATTGGCTGACCCGCTCTGTACTCCCTGGACCCGGCCAGTTGCGGTTGGAAGTTGTGGTGGACTCTCCCCTTGAGCATGGCTGGCATGAGGGAGCTATGGCCGGGTTCTTGGTGGGGGCCGGTGGCGAGCATGTGGATCCCCGGCTGACGGCCATGGTTCACAGCTTGCCCGCGGAAGACGGTGGTCTGCTCGCCGTGATTGAGAGAGATGGGCGAGTCAGCCTTCGCAACAATTCGCATTCCTCAGGAAAGGGTGGCAGTTGGGCTGTGGCTGTCGAAGTGACACAGGAAATGGTTCCGATGCTCAGTGGTTGTGAGCGTACGGGAGAGGGGTTCGGCGCCCAGGGCCCCGGCCCCCTCAAGCTGGAACTCAGCCTCGAGGGGGATGGCAGGGACTGGAATGTTGACCTGCGGGCGGTCAGCCTCGTCGACGGTAGGATGATTTCTAGGGCACACCTGAGAAATGTAGAAGCAGACCTAGTGGAGGGCTGTGTGGCCCTAGTGTCACAACGTGGGTCCTTGGGAAGTTCGGGTGGGTTTTCGTTTCAGGATTGGCGAGGTGGTGGCAATCGACTGGGACACCATCCCGAACGGGCATTCGGTCCGGTGATGGCTGCCCTGTATACCGTCCACGCAAGTGAGCTACGCATGACGGCTCAAATGGGTGTTCTCGGCGAGGATGATGTGCGCCGAGCGCGTCTGCGAGTGCGGCCTGCCCACCCGAGGGGAATCGAAGATGGGGAGTGGCTTACCGTGGCCTATGGGGACTACGTGCCCGGTGCTAGTACCTGCACCTTTGTGGTACCGGAGTGGGACGGGACCCGCGACTTTGAATACTCCATTGGCTATGACTTGGCCACGGGGGACGGGGAGAACCGCATGACCGAGTACCCCGGCGTGATTCCCGCTGAGCCCCTTCACCAAGATCACCTGTCCATAGCCGCATTCACGGGACACAAGTGCTATACCGGAGGGTTGAAGTGGAATTCGAACGGTTTTTGGTTTCCCCACTCCGACATTTCCAGCGCCGTGCAGGCGCACGATCCTGATCTGTTGTTCTTTTCAGGAGACCAGGTGTACGAAGGCGACTTTGATCCGGCAGCCGGATTGAAGGAAGAGCGAGCCTTTCAGGACTACCTGTACAAATGGTGGCGCTGGTGCTGGGCATTTGGAGACCTGACGCGAAATCGGCCCAGTGTGGTGATCCCTGATGATCACGACGTGTACCACGGAAACGTGTGGGGTGCGGGCGGAGTGGCGGGAGAACCCAACTCTCCCAAGTTCTATCCAGCCGATCGCGGGGGATACCTCCGGCCTGCCACGTTCGTGAATGCTGTCCATCGCACGCAGACATCCCATCTTCCGGCTCCATTCGATCCCCTGCGCCTGCCGGGAGGGATCACTCCATACCACACTGTCTTGAATTACGGTGGACTCTCGATGGCCATCTTGGCCGACCGCATGTGGAAGTCAGCTCCAGCGGTGATTCTGACTGAGGGCGACTGCAAGAACGGTTGGTTTCAAGACCCTGAGTTCGACCCAGTCACCCAAGCCGATGTGCCCGGTGCTCAGCTACTGGGGCCCTCCCAGGAGCGCATGTTGGAACAGTGGGCGGGGGATTGGTCGGGGGGCGTTTGGATGAAGGCCGTGTTGTCCCAGACTATTTTTGCCAACGTGGCTACCTTGCCCACAACGGCAAGTTCGGACGGTGTGACCGGATCCTTGCTCGTGCAACCCGCAGGGGCCTACGCCCAGGGTGAGGCGCCCGTGGCGGATGCGGACTCCAACGGCTGGCCCCAAACGCCGCGCGACCGGGCCTTGCGTTCCATTCGCAAGGGCTTCGCCGTTCACATCGCTGGGGACCAGCATCTGGGCTCAACCATTCATTATGGCGTAGATGCTTTTGAGGACAGCGGGCTGGCACTCTGCGTTCCATCGGTGGCCAATACCTTCCCCCGCCGTTGGTATCCGCCGGAACCGGGCGAGGGGCGCCTAGAAGGAGCGCCCGCGTACACCGGTCGGTTCTTGGACGGCTTTGGCAATCATATGACTGTTCACGCGGTGTCCAACCCACATACAACTGGGATTGCCCCCGAGGGACTTCATGATCGAGCACCGGGCTACGGGATCGTGCGTTTTGACCGGGCCACTCACCGAGTGACTCTCGAGTGTTGGCCCCGTTGGGCCGATCCGAAGTCCGAAGAGTCGGGTCAGTATCCAGGGTGGCCCATTTCCTTTGACCAGCGCGAAGGCTACGGGCGAACCGCCCAGTCCTGGCTGCCAGAGGTTCACGTTCACGGCCCCGATTCCCCTGTTTTCCGGTTACGAGATGCCCGTTCAGGAGAGTTGATCTGGGCGCTGCGCCCCGGTGGATCCGTTTTACGCCCCTGGGCCTTCAGTGACGCACCGGTCGACCTTGAAGTGGGAGAACAGGGAACCGCGGCATGGGTGGTGATTTGTGACTTGGTTCCGACGGACAACCCAGACCCCGAACCCATGCATGTATACCTCCGCTAGGAGGAGAGGGCTCGCACGGATCCCGAGTTGAGCTCGAGCCGATGGGTGGCGAGGCGTTCGGCTTCACCCCGGTTGTGGGTGACGTGGAGAACACATACACCCTGCTTGGAGTGGATCCGTTCGAGGTAGCCGCATAATTCGTCGTGTGCGGATTCGTCCAAGGCTGCCAAGGGTTCATCGAGGAGCAGCAGGCGGGGGGGGCTCGCGAGGGCCCGACCTAGGGCGACGCGTTGGCGTTCTCCGCCGGAGAGCCCTTTGGGTTTGCGCCCGAGTAGCGACTCGAGCCCCAGGTCTTTCGCCAGTTCGCTGACACGGTCGCGCCGACTGCTGGCGTCCCAGCCCCGTATGCGCGGGCCGAAATCGAGGTGCTCGGCAACTGTCATTGTGTTGAACAGGGCGCCATCTTGGGGTACGTAACCCACCTGACGATGGGATGCGGGGAGATGGGTGGCGGATTCGCCGTCGAGGATCAACTGACCCGTGCTTGTTGGACACAACCCTGCCACCATTTCCAACAGGGTGGTTTTGCCCGAGCCTGAGCTACCCATCAAGACTCCATAGGCTCCATCAGGGAGGGTTAGATCTAGGGGGCCCAGGTGGAAGTCTCCGACCTGGCCGCCAAGTGCGATGCATTGCAGGCTCATGGGCGCAACCTCAAACCGAGTACGCGCGCCAAGAGCAGGCAGCCCACGGCAGCCGTCACGAGCACCAGTGAAACTGCGACGGCCGCACCCAGGTCGCCAATGGACAGCTCCAAGAAAACGGTAGAGGGCAGGACCTCCGTTTTCATACGCGTAGCACCCGCAAAGACGAGGACCGGACCGAATTCCCCTAACGCACGGGCCCAGGCGAGGAGTCCTGCGCTAATGACTCCACGCCAGGCATCGGGCAACACCACGTGCCAGAATGCCTGGCGCGCACTGCAGCCCAGGGTCCAGGCGACCGCTTCGCAACGCGGTTCCTGTCGATCAAAGGTGTCCCTCATCGTGCGCACTGCGAAGGCGCAGGAGACCGCGAATTGCGCGAGAATAATGCTAGGCACCTCGTAGGTGATGCCGACACCGATGAGCGACTCGCTCAGTTGCTCCAAGTATTGCCCCACATCTGTCTGAAATAGGATCAGCAAGGAAAGGCCGATCACCATGGGAGGGAGAACGATTGGAATGTCTAGGATGGCATCGACGATCGCATGCCCACGGAACCGGTGCCGTGACATGCTGTACCCAATGGGGACCGCAAACCACACAGAGAGGATTGCGGTCACTGTGGCGGTGAAGAACGAAAGCCCAAAGGCGTGGCGGATCTCAGGGCTCTGAAGTGCTCGGCGGATGGCACCGACACTCGTAAATGTGCTATCTGCGCCGAGCATGCCGAGAATCAGGGCGAGGTATACGCCGGCAAACATCCATAGGACCCACAGGAATTGCCGGTCACCCCTCGTGCGCTGCTGGCCGGGTGTCACTGGCTGGCCTCCCACCCAAATCCTAGGCTCTGAAAGTGGCTTTCAAGAGGCGGGCGGGTCAGGGTTTCATACAGTCTTGCGAGTAGCAGTGTGTGTGGGCTTACTCGAGCAATGGCCCAGGGCTGGCGGGCCGTGAGGCCATCCCTGCCGAGGTCAACCACGGTGAGGCCCAGCTTGCCCTGTTCGTCCGATTGCCGGGCGACGGCTGCATTGGATGCGTAGACCAAAGCGGCATCCAGTGCTCCGGTGCGCAACTGATTGACGAGTAGGTCGCCCGTGGGGACTCGGAGCCGAACGTTCCCTGACTGCGCTAAGCGATTCATGATCCCGTGCTGCGTGAGGAGTTGATCGCTGAGTGCTCCGAGGGCCGACTTGTCCGGGTCGCATAGTCCGACCCGCAGTTCAGGTTGGCATAGATCCGCGAGGCCCGTGAGCCCTAGCGGATTGCCTGGAGCAGTGAGTAAGACTATCGGATTGCTCGATACGACCTGGCCCGGTGTGAACTGCGTCTGCACCTTGGTTAGGAATGACTCGTCACAGGCAAAGTATGCATCGGGTTCTGCTCCAGCCCGCATTTGAGCCACTAGGACGCCACACCCGTTGTATGTCCGACGCAAGACGATGCCTTCTCTCTGCGCGAACAGGTCTAGCGTATCGTCCACGGCACTGCGCAGCATGGCACCGCAGAACAGGTCGATTTGGGGGACCTCTGCCCATGGATCACCGGCTCCAAGTGCGAACCCATGCTTGCGGAAGGTGGGCCCGCCTCGGTCTGGAGCAGAGAGGAACCGAGCCAGGCGCAGGGCGGCGGTGGGTTGTTCACAGGCCGTGAGGACTCCGATGGAGACATGGCTGGTTTGCTCGTCGAGCTCAGGTGTGTGAATGGCTTGCAGACCTGGGTGCTGGGCGAGGGTGGCGTCCCAAATGACAGCAGCATCCAGAGCACCTAAGGTGAGGTCATTGGCCAGGTCTCCTACGGTATGCTTGAAGACCCTCACGTTGGCCTCGACACTCGCCCACGAGTTTGCTGCTTCGAGTGCACGCTGGGCCTTGCGTCCCACCGCGGCTGCCTGGGGCTGGGCTAGACCCACGGCAAGGCTTGGGTTTGCCAGGTCAGTCAGGCCGCGAATCCCGTGGGGATTGCCTGCAGCGACAGCGATGACAGGGGTCATGTGCGCCAGGGGCAGGTCTTCCTGGACCCACTGCTGAGACTGCGCCCTGTGGATAAAACTCACATCCCCCGCAATGAACAGGTCCCCTGAGGAAGCCACGGCGATTTGAGCCAGGAGCGTTCCCGAGCCCCCATATCGCACCTGGGTGCGAACACCGTATTGGGCTTGGTATTGGGCCAGCAGTTCATCAACAGGCTTTCGAACACCGGCCGCAACGTAGAGGGTGAGCACTCGATCGCCGTCGGCTGCAGGCCCCTCGGGCTGTGAGACCTTGAGGAGAAGCAACAATCCGCTGAGGGCTAGTGCGCTCAAGATGATGAAAATGGCAGGCCCGCGCATGGTGGGGATTCTAGCTCCTCTTTTGCGTGGGAGGTTGTCGGGGAGCGGAATGGTCACCGGATTCCGCATCGGGAGAGCCCAGTGGCAGGGGAGATCCTCTACAGGGCTTGGTGGGAGACGTTTAGGATGCTTGCAATGAGACTGCACACTCTGTTTCCCCTGCAGCCGAGCGGCTTCTTAGAATAGTGGACCCATGAATGTCCCACGCGCCTGCCCCCTACGACGTGCGACCCTGCAAGTCTGGGCTCTCACATGCTTGTGCGCCCCTGCCATGACCAGCGGGCCGTCCCATGTTCCGGTTCCAGCCAATCACGGAGACTGGCCAACACATCGCGGCGATTTGCGGCGAAGTGGAGTCAGCCGCGAACTGTTGGACGTGCCCTCGCTTCATTCAGTTTGGACTTGGCAGTCCGATCATGCTCCCAATCCCGCCTGGCCGGGTCCCGCCCGGTGGGACGCCTATGCAGGGCTTTCAGGTTTGAGTTCAATGCGCGATTACGATCCGGTGTTCCATCCGATCATCGTTGGGAAGCGCGTGTACCTGTCGTCAACCAGTGAAGACGCGCTCATTTGCCTGGATTCTGAGGGGGGAGAGGAAGTGTGGCGGTATCCCCTTGGTGCCCCGGTCCGTGTGGCGCCCCATTTCGACGGTGGCCGGCTCTATCTGGGTTGTGATGATGGGGCTGCGTACTGTTTTGATGAAACGAGTGGGAGCTTGCTCTGGCGGGTTGTTGGGGAGCCTACCGCAGGGAGGATTTGGAATAACGGACGCCTAATCTCAACCCACCCCGTGCGAACGGGAGTATGCGTTCTGAACGGGCGCGCGGTGTTCGGCGCCTCTATGTTGCCCTGGAATGGCAGTTGCCTTGTGTCCGTGGATGCGGTGAGTGGGGACATGGGTGAGGAGCGCACCTACCGCACCCAGCTGGGTCATGGAATTACCCTCGAGGGGGCGATGGCCGTCTCCAATGACATGCTTGTGATTCCACAGGGGCGTGTGGCTCCGAAGCTTTTTGACCATGGGACGGGGAAATCGAAGGGTTCGCTTGCTGGGGGTGGGGGGTCCTTTTGTGTTGTTGCTCCAGAAGGTGGGGTGCTGCACGGCCCTGGGAACAAGGATGGTTGGATCACCGATTCCAATTCGAGTGGCGGTGATTCGGTGGCCACTTACTCACAGGGGACTGCAATTGTAGTGGGTGAGCATGTGGCCTACATGCTCTCGCCCGGCCGCTTAGGTGCACTGGACCGCCCGAGTCAGTCACTGCTTTGGACAGTCGCTACAGATTGCTCGGATGCCATGCTGATCGTGGGTGATTGGCTGGTCCTGGGCGGTCGTGATCGAGTGGAAGCTCGCGAACTCCTGACGGGGAAACTGGCCTGGGAATCTGAGATTCGCGGGCACGTGCGAGGTTTGGCTGTGGGTGGGAAGCGCCTCTTGGCGGCGACTCAGCTAGGAACCGTTGTAGCGTTTGGGGAAGGAGGGACTCGACAGTGGATTGCCGATGAATCTGGCTACCCCATAGAGCGACCTGAATTGGGTTCCCCCGCGCCGCAGGGTGCGATGCCCACTCGCGGGTTGCTGGATCACTTCCTCTTTCAATTGCCGACCATTGAGCGCAGGCCCTTGAGTCCCGGGAACCCCTTTTCGCAACCCTGGTTAGTCAATCTAGCCCGCGAGAATGAAAGCCTGCTCTTGCCAGGGCTTGTCGATATTCAACAAGCAGGACAAGCCCACTGCGTTGTCTTGGATGGGAAATCTGGGGATCTCACCATTGAGTCTTTGAGTGCGGAGAAGGGATACGGGCGTCTGCCTTCAGAGAACTTGAGCGTTGAAGCTTGGGTTCGCATTGACCGGGGGCAGCAGTGGGGCGGGCTGATTGGGGCCCTGCAGGACAACGGAGCCTACGAGCGGGGTTGGGTGCTAGGGTTTCGGGGTCTCCGCCCGGGGTTTGCCCTGAAGGGAAACTCTGATGAGGGTGCAATGACTTGGCTTACGGGGCCGGAAGATCTAGTGCTTGGGGGGTGGCATCACCTATTGGGGACCTATGACGGGAAGACGATGCAGTTGTACGTGGATGGGCATCCCGTGGCTTTCAGTCAGTCACAGAGTGGACCGATCCTCTATCCCGACAAACTTTTCTACCACCTGGGTGCTTACCGCGACGATAACGAGCATTTTCGCATGCGGGGGGCCCTGCATGAGGTTGCAGTCTGGGAAGAAACCCTAACGGAAGATCAGGTTCTGCGGCGGTATCAGTCCAAGGCGCGACGGTTTCCCGATCCCATCGCGCCCGTGATCGACGTGAGTCCTGCCAGTGAGTCTCCTGCTACAAACGCACCCGTACTCCGTTGTCGCAAGGGTCCTATTGTGGACTTCCCTGCGCAGGGCCAAGCGCGTCTGCGGGCCAGCCTAGAGCAGAGTGCGCCGCTGACCTGGATCTTGACCGATAGCGCAGGAACGCAACGGCGTATCCAATCCACGGCGGACTCAGAGCACCACGAGCTCATCGTGTCCGACCTGCGACCCCGGAATCTGTACACCTATACCCTAGAGTCGATGGGGGCCGTTACGCCGCCCATGGAGTGTGATACCCATTTCAACTTTGGATATGCGCCGCCAAGGGCCGTAGCCAGTGAATGGCCTGGCTTGGCTGCTCAGGAGAGTGGCTTCGCACGGGGGATCGCAGTTGTGCTGGGGGCCAGCGAACAGGGGCCCTGGCGTAGTCTGAGCGATTCGACAGACCTGCGAGTTGTAGTGGTAGCGGCCGATGAACAGGCGGCACTGCGTTTACGCCGAATCTTGAGTCGTGATGGAAAACAGGGCGAGCGGGTGAGCGTCATCGACGGCAGTACTCTGATTCAAAACCCCTTACCCCGGGGGTCGGTCAACCTACTACTGCTGGATGAGTCGGATAGTGCGAATGCGTCTGATTGGCTGGAGGGCGGTGCGCTGCACTGCCTGCGACCTTTCGGTGGGAGGGTGTATCTGCGGCGGGAGCAAGCCCTGCCCGTTGCGGATGCCCAACAGCTCGGTCTCGTCCAGCAGGAGACTTCTCTCGCAGGGATGCACTGCTATACCCGCCCAGCGATTCCAGGTGCCGGGAGCTGGACACATATGTATGGCAATCCCGACAACTCGGCCTTCGGTGGTGAGCAGTTGGGTGGGGCCCGCGGAGTGGAAGACCTTGAGTTGATTTGGGCCGGTCGGCCAGGCCCGCGCTATCAGACCGATCGGCAGAACCGTAAGCCTTCACCCCTTGCGGCGAACGGACGCTTATTCCTGCAGGGCTATAAACGCATCATTGCACTCGACGGCCACAATGGCGTGCCCCAATGGAATCTGGAGCTGCCTGAGCTTTCCCGCTTCAATATTCCGCGCTCGTCATCCAATTGGTGCGCCGATGAGGACAGCCTGTACCTAGCCATGGGGCAGCGCATCGAGAGGAGGGGGGCTGCCAAGGGAGATTGGCTTCAGAGCTATCTTGCGACGACTCTCGATGGGAATGGGGGCAGGCACCCTCAAGGCAAATCGGAGTGGGGCTTTGTTGGGTCCTTCGAGGACCAGCTGGTGGCTTCGCTCACTCCGCTGGGTGCACAGCACACGGCGTGGTGGGGCTCGAGCGCCTGGTACGACGGCAAGGAAGGTGTGGCCGCCCACAAGATTTGCAGTCACCAGCTCGTGGCGTTGGATAAAGACAGCGGCCAGGCAAACTGGAGTTATGAAGGTGGGCGAATCCTGGATGTCACCCTGACAGGGGCGGAGGGGCGGCTGTGGTTTGTGACGAGTCGCGCGCCTGGATTGGACCCTGAGCTGGGACGCCTGGGAGGAGACGCCTTCTGGAAGAACCTGTTTCTGGTCAGCCTAGACCTTCAGAGTGGTCAAGTTCAGTGGGAGAGAGCCATCGAGCCGATGGCGGGAACCGTGGCGTTCTATTTGGCCTATTCGGAGGGCATGCTGGTGATGCTCTCCTCTAGCGCGGGACACTCCGCCCTCTACGCGTTGGACGCAGACAATGGGGAGAGTCGTTGGCGCAAGAAGTTCGCTTGGGAAGCCGACCATCATGGCAAGCACTTGTCGCGCCCGGCCATCGTCGGGGGGCGCGTCTATTCTCGACCAGCAGTTTTTGATTTGCAGACTGGCGAGCCATTGCCCATCACTTTTCCCGAGGGACACCAGTGTGGCAGTTATGCTGCCACCTCCGAAACTTTGATCTTGCGGGCGGGTGAGTTGTGCTTGTGGGATAGCACGCAGGGACGAGCCTCTCGCTGGACGCGGGTGCGGCCCGATTGCTGGATCAGCACGATTCCGGGTAACGGTATGCTACTGAGCCCCGAGGGGGGTGGTGGCTGTTCCTGCGGATCCTGGCTGGAAGCATCCATGGGATTCCTTCCTAAGCAAGAGGGCTCCCGATGAGGCGCACCGTGAGTTCATTGACCAAGCGCGTTGCCTGCGCAGGCGTGCTACTCGCTGGGTTGGGCATGCCACTGTGCCGCTACACCGTGCGAGATATTGGCTTCGTCGACTTAGCGGGTGAGGAGTATCTTCTGGCTAGAGTCGTTCGCGAGGCTCCGGCTGGCGAAGCCCTATTGAACCGTGATCTGGGTGCGCTCGGGGCTGCCTTGTGCCGTGATACCAACCTTCGCGTTGGGGCGCTGGCCGCCTCAAGCAGCGCTGATGACCCCCTCGCCCAGGCACTCCTAGCCAGTGGTTTGGAAGCCGCCTGGTTCCTACACAGGGAGGGTCTGAACCCACTGCGCTTTGAAGGGCTCGATGAGGGAGGTGTGCCACTTGAGTCTCTGAGTGAGGAACTGAAAGCGGCAGCGAAGTGGGCAGGATCCGATGCGATACGGAGTGAGTGGACGCGGGAAGCGTTGACGAGCTTTGCGACGCTTTGGGTGATCGAGGGTGATGATGTGACTGCCAACTCCGCCGCAGCTGAGGAGGTGCGCCTAGCCTGCGCCGCCTTGGAACGCCTGGAATCGAGCCTGCCTAGGCCATTGAGGTACCCCGTGCGTGTCACCACGATCACGGCGGCTGAACAAAAAGAATGTGCTGTGACCTTGTGGAGCCTAGGACTCCGGGATCCATCGAAGCGGCCGGCGGTTGTTGCCCTCTACGGGCGCGCGAAGCGTGCAGGGCCTGTCCTCGTCAGGGATGAGATCGCAGAGCTTGAGATTCTCGCTCAATTGGCGCTTGTGGGATCGTCTTGTGAGTGTGAAACGGACCGTCGCTGGTTGAGTGAACCGACTCTTCCCCTGCGCTGGGGCCAGGCCCAACAGGAGCGTGCAGCTGACTTGCTCGGATTTGACCCGCAGAGCCCCATGGTCGTGGCCGAGGTTCAGCGGATTCTCGCCAAGGTCCAATCAGGGAATCCTGGTACGGCGGCGAAGGGGCTGGGTGTCGGGGCGCTACTTCTAGGTTATCGCGAGACGTCCATCGAGCCCTCCCCCTTGGGTGCGGGGGGTGATTCCCAGACCAACGCTGATCCCCCTCATCAGCAGCCACCGCCATCGCTTGTCCCCAGCTCAAATGATGATTGGTCCTTTGAGGCCGGTGAAGCTCGACGGCCTGAAGTCGTCGACGCCGCGCCTGGCGTTGCCGCCGAAGACCATGGGCCGGTTGCCACCTCGGGGGAGGGCCGCCCGGATGGGGCCGTATCAAGCGGCTCAGAGTTGGATGAGCCCGAAAATCCACAAGCGGGCAGCGAGGCCCAGTGGTTGGGTAATGGGGTCGCAGTCTTTGGGGGAATCGTTGTGCTCTGGTGCGGGGTGTTGCTCTTAAGTATCCGCCGCCGCCACGGTAAGCCCTGCGAGCTTGCCTGTCGTCACGAGGATGTCTAGGCTCACGATATGAGTATTTTCGTGATTGTGATTTCGGCAGCCGTCGTACTTGTTGCTGGCTTGGTGATTGCTCTGACCAAGAGTGATTGATGGATGCTCTCGGCTTGATCGGGCGGGAGTTGCTCCATCGCTGGATGAGTGCGATCCTCTCCACTTTGGTCGTGGGCGCGGCGGTGGCGTGGGTACTGCTTTCGTTGTTGAGTGCGCGTGCGAATGAAAAGCAGACGCGCATCATTCAGCGCGACATGGGCCTCAACCTAGTGATTCTTAGCGACCAAACCGACGAGGCCGAGTACTGGGAGCGCGGCTACTCAGATCACTCGATCCCAGAGGAGTACATTGATCGCGTTCATGATCAAGAGGTGGCGAACCGCCTCATACCCCTCTTGAAACAACGCGTCCAGGTTCAGGGGCAGAGTGCGCTCCTGATTGGCATCTCCGCCGAGCGCTTCAAAGGAGGGAAATCCATGAAGCCTGTCTTTGGGCGAATTGTGGAGCAAGACCAAGCAACCGTTGGAGGAGCCCTCGCCCGAATTCTCTCGGTGGGCCCTGGCAGCCAGATAGAAGTTCTCGGTCGCGAACTCGTGGTGGGCCAGGTGCTGAGGGAGGCTGGAACCGCCGAGGACATGAGCGTGTATGTGGGTCTCGATCAGGCGCAGGAGTGGCTTGGAATGTTGGGCCGCATCAATGAAATCCAGGCACTGGAGTGCCACTGCACTGCGGAGGACCCCGATCCGGCCGCAACATTGAGCGCTGGGCTCGAGCGCCTCTTGCCGGGCACCCGGGTCGTCCGCCGCCGTGAGGCGGCCGACGCTCGACGCAGGCAGCGCATACTTGCGGAAGAGGCCATGGCCGCCTCAGCTCCCTTGACACTAACCCTTGCTGGCATGCTGCTGGTGGCCCTTGCACTTCTCAATTCCCGAGCACGACTGGGGGAAATGGGCGTGCTTGTCGCACTGGGGCATGGACCCTTTAGGGTGGCGGGGGTTTTGCTGGGGCGTGCTTTCATCGTCGGATTAGCGGGCACCGCCTTGGGGTGTTGGTGGGGTCCGTGGCTTGCAGGCCTCAACGGTCTTGAGGTTTTCCCGGCTGCCGCACTCGAATTGGGCCTTGACGCTGATTTAGCCACAGCAGCGCTTGTGGCAGGCCCCCTGTTCTCAGGGCTAGCCACCTTGCCAGCCATCGTCCTCTGCCTCGCCCAAGATCCAATCCGGAGCCTCGGCCATGGCTAAACAAGGTGCGATTCTTCAGGCCAAGCGACTCCTGCACGCATACTCCGGCAAGGGCGGGAATCCTGCGCTTGATTCATTGGACCTGAGCTTTGAGGCAGGGACTTTCACTGCCCTCTGTGGGCCGAGCGGGTCGGGGAAGACCACCTTGCTCTTGATCCTCGGGGGGATGCTGCGACCGGGCGGCGGCCAAGTTCTGGTGGACGGGCAAGACTTGTATGGGTTGGGCCCGGCGAGTCGGCGGGCTTATCGACGGGCAAGGATGGGTTTTGCCTTTCAGTCCATGCATCTCATTCCCTACCTCGATGCGCTTTCCAATGTGGCCCTGGGTGATTCCCGAGAAGGTGCTCGGAACCGTGCCCTAGAGCGTCTCGTGCAGTTGGGTCTCGGGGAGCGTGCGAACCACCGCCCCGATCAATTGAGCGCAGGTGAACGGCAGCGAGTGGCGCTGGCCCGCGCATTAGCTTCTGAGCCAGACATTCTGCTTGCCGATGAGCCGACGGGAAACCTCGACCCCCACTGTGCGGAAAACGTGGCCCGACAGCTGCAAGCATTTCACAGCCAGGGCGGTACGCTGCTACTCGCTACCCATGATGCCACCCTCGCCGAACGGGCTGGGAGCTTGGTGCGCTTAGACCAAGGCCGACTTGTCTAACGTCCCCTCGGCGGGGTTGCTGCAATTCAGCTAGCGCCGCCCGAAACTGAATAGGAGTCAGCCGTCTTCCGTAAAGCGCTCATGGGCGGGATCCTCTGTGCCCTTGGCTTTCTTGTAGAGGTCCTGGGCAAGGTCATCCTTCTCCAAGAGGATGGCCTCTTCGAGGTCTAGGTAGACGCGCGTCGCTGCGATCATATCCACACGGTAATCGCGCACAAAAGCAGCCTGTTTGTCAGCTGGGACATTCTTCAGCATGATGGGCTTGTAGGGCTTGGCAAGAATCATGGCTTCCTGGCACTCTTGGACGAGTGCGAGAGATTCCGAGCGTGACTCGGCCTTTCGGATGGTGCGACGCAGGAGGCGCATGGCGTCTTTGACGCGCAGCATCTGGGCTTCCAGTTCGGTTTCGGGTTCGTCTCCTGCGGATTCGGAAGTCGGTGGATCTTGGGCGTAAGCCTCGGGGGACTGGGTGAGCACGGCCAAGGTGAACACAGAGCCAAGAAGGAACGGAAGGATGAGGGTGGATTTCATGGAGAGTGGGGCTTCGTCTAGTAGGCGGGAGTCGTGCCGGGCATCGGGATAGGGTAGTGGCCGTTCTCGTCTGGAACGGTGGGGGGGGTGCCGTTGAAATCGTAAGCACTGGGAACGAGGGCCGTGGGGGAATCTAGGCATCGATCGAAGGTGACGGCCTGCCCCGAATAGGTGGCCATGCGGCCCATGATCGAGGTCATTGTGCTGGTGGCACCATACTCAGCCTCGTTGTGGGGGGTGCCCTCTCGAATGGCCGCAAAGAGCACGTCATGCTCTACCTGGTAGTGGTTGGGATCTTCCCCGCGGAAGCGCCACGGCTCTCCCCCCTTGGGGGTCAGTCGGCCTGCGCCGACATGGCCTGATCCCGCACTGCCGGTGACGTGCTCTGAAACACTGTTCCAACAACCAGGAATGTGGCGGCATGCACTCAGGAGCGTCGTGCCGTCTTCGTAGGTGAACTCCACCATGTGATGATCAAAGATCTCGCCGTTCTCAATGCCGGTCCTGACTTGGCGTCCGCCCTGCCCCTGAGCCTTGGCGGGTGGGCCACCTTTGATCCAGTTTGCAATGTCGAGATTGTGGATGTGTTGCTCGGCGATGTGGTCTCCACACAACCAATTGAAGTAGTACCAGTTGCGCATTTGATACTCCATTTCTGTCTGCCCCTCTTTGCGGGGGCGAGTCCACACACCGCCGGAGTTCCAGTACGATCGAAGGAGGATCACGTCCCCAATCGCCCCGTCCTGAATGCGTCGAATCGTTTCGTTGTACTTGTTTGAGTGGCGGCGTTGGAGGCCCACACCCACCTTGAGATCCTTCTCCCTCGCGTCGGCAGCGGCGGAGAGGACTTGGCGGATTCCTGGCCCGTCCACTGCAACGGGTTTTTCCATGAACACGTGCTTGCCGAGGCTCACAGCGTGGTCGAAGTGCATGGGGCGGAAGCCTGGTGGGGTGGCGAGAATGACCACGTCTACATCGCAATCCATAGCCTGCTTGTAGGCATCGAAGCCAACGAACCTGTTCTCCTCAGGCACTTTGACCCGCTCCGGATTGGCAGCGGCGATGGCTTTGTGTGCGTCGGCGAGTTGGTCGGAAAACGCATCGGCCATGGCGACAAGTTCCACTGAGCCGGCGGTGGAAAGGGCTTGGCTCGCGGCACCGCGACCGCGACCTCCACAGCCAATCAGAGCGATGCGTAGGGTTCGGTCACCGGCTGGTTGAGCGCGGCCCAGTGCAGTGGCTAGGCTCGGAATGGATGCTCCGGCAGCTGCGGTGAGGGCGGACTGTTTGAGGAATGCACGTCTAGAAGTCATGATGATCGGGTGGAATGGCGGGGAGTAGACTCGATTAGCGCCCGCCTTGGCGCTGTTTGGTTTGAATCTCGAGGATCGCGGGCACGTCGGCTTGCCAGAATCTGCCGCGGTTCTTGAATGGGGGCGCAGACACTGGGCGCACGACTCTAAATCCTACGAAGGCTGCGTCCGTGTGGTACCAAATACTCTTGGGAAGCTGAGGGTCTTGGACCTTCCAGCCCTTCTTGGAGGCCATGCGCGCCGCACTCCGCAAATCCTCTGGGTCGCTATCCCACGAGCCACCGCGAACGACACGGGGATACAAGCTGGTGGGCCATCGCAGGGGGTCAGGTGCCTTCGCTTCATCACTGGCGTAGAAGGCCGGGTCGTATGCGTCGAGGACCCATTCAGCCACGTTGCCGTGCATATCGAATAGCCCCCACGGATTGGGCTTCTTCTTGCCGACCGGATGATATGAGTCGTCCCCATTGTCGAAGTACCAAGCATAGTCCTCAAGATCGTCGGGGTCGTCGCCAAAGGAGTAGGCTGTGGATGTACCGGCGCGGCAGGCGTACTCCCACTCCGCCTCCGTGGGGAGGCGGAAGAATCGACCGGTCTTCATGGAGAGCCACTGGGTGTATTGCTTGGCCGCAAACTGGGTCATGCAGACCGCGGGGCAGCCCTCAATGCCCATTTCAAAGTCCATGGGCACGTAGGGGGGTGTGGGGCGGGAGACGGCGTCTGCCCAAGGATCGCTGGGACCGGACTGGTTACGCTTGGCCTGGTCAAGGCGAAACTGCCAGGAGTAGTATTCCTGCCAGGTCACCTCGCAAGTGCCCATCCAAAACCCCTGGACCTGTGTGGAGTGCTGGGGGCCTTCCCCATGGCCCCGATCGTCCTCATCCGCGGGACTCCCCATGGTGAACTCACCCGCGGGAATGGCGACTAGGTCAAACTGAATGTCCGTCCCAGGAATGCGCTCAGTGTAGGCCATGGGCCGACCATCTTCTGTGTGGTCGGGAGAGGCCAGGGCCGCGACAGGCCCGGGTGCGGATGGCATTGGCGGATAGGCATCTGCGGTGGGGGTGGATTCGGTCGCCGTTGGTGGGTCTTGAAGTGCAGCATGCGCAGTGGTTAGGAAGACCAGAGGGCAGAGCAGACCCAGGCCTGCCGCTAGATGAGAAATCTGAAACATGGAGTCGAGGATGAAGAGGCGGTAGGTTGTGTCACAGTCTACATGCCTACCCCTTGCCCGCCTCGTTTGTTTCTGAAACTGGGGGCCTTGTCTCTTTGGATGGGTCTCGGGATGGCGCTTGTGGGCTGCCGTTCACTAGGAACAGATCCCGGTGAATGCCTGAGTCGCTATGAGTCTCGGGCAGTGGCCATGGGCACGGAATTCCGTTGTGTTGTTTACGCAGGTGAGCAGGTCGATATCGATGAGCTTTTTGAGGATGCGTGGACTCGACTGGCCGACTTGGACTCTCTCCTGAGCGATTACGATGAGAACAGCGAGCTGCGTAGACTTGGCAACTCCGCTTGTGAGGTGCGTATCCCGATCAGTGGGGATCTGCGCACTCTGCTTGAGATTGGAATTGATGTGTCAGAGTGTACGGCGGGTGCCTTCGATGTAACGGTTGGGCCCCTTGTGCGCCTGTGGCGGAGAGCCTTTCGACAAGTAGAGTTGCCTGATCCAGTGAGCCTCGAGGAGGCCAGTGCACGGGTGGGGTGGCGACGGGTGGATCTCAACGAGCAAGGCCTGAAGTTGGGGGCTCGCGGGATGCGCCTAGATGCCGGGGGAATCGGGAAGGGCTACGCCCTCGATCAATTGCTGCTCTTGTTCCGGGAGCGGGGGATCACCTCGGCCCTTGTTGAGGGAGGCGGGGATGTTGCGGTGTCGGGTCCTCCGCCCGGTGCTGGGGGTTGGCGTGTAGCCATCAATCCCCTTGGAGGGCTTGGGGAGAGTGCCGGACTGGCTGATGTAGGGGCCCTGGGGGGGAACGCAGGACATCACGCCTTCCTCGCCCATGCGGCGCTGGCCACTTCGGGCGATGGATTCCAGTTCTTGGAGGTCAATGGGCGGCGGTTTTCCCACATTATCGATCCACGCACGGGCTGGGCCCTTGAGGGCCGCCGCTCCGCCAGTGTGATTGCACCCACTGGAGCACTCGCAGATGCGCTAGCCTCGGCCCTCTGTGTGGCGGGCGAGGCGGGACTGGCCGAGTTTATTGCCCCCAGCCCCGGCATCGAGGGTCGCCTTCTGTATCAACCTCCAAACAATGACGAAATGCAGGCTTGCGAGTCAGAGGGGTGGGCCGTGATGATGGTGCCCAGTGTGCCGCCTTTGGCCCAGCGAAATCTCTAGCCCTGCCTGTCTTCATCATGACTCTGAATCCTATCCACTCTCCCAGTCGTCGGTCGCTTCTCCAGCATGGTGCTCTAGCGACTGGCTTCGCAGCGGGCCTCTCCCCGTGGTCTTTGGCCCGTTCGGCTAGCCCCAAGCAAGATGCCACCCTGCGAGTGGGTTTGATTGGTTGTGGTGGTCGGGGGACGGGTGCCGCCGCCCAAGCCTTGCGGGCTGACCCCAACGTGGAGCTCGTCGCGATGGGCGATGCATTTGAGGATCATCTTCAGAACTCACATAAGACACTGAGTGGTAGTGCTGATATTGCAGCACGGGTCAAGGTGCCGGCTGAGAATCGTTTTGTGGGTTTTGATGCCTACCAGCAAGTGATTGATCGAGTGGATGTCGTCCTACTCGCAACGTCACCGTTCTTTCGCCCCATGCATGTGGCCTATGCCGTAGAGCAGGGCAAGCACCTGTTCGTGGAAAAGCCCGTTGCCGTGGATCCGACTGGACTGCGGTCCATTCGCGAATCTTGCAAGAAGGCAGCAGAGAAAGGGTTGAGCGTGGTCTCGGGTCTGTGTTATCGCTACCAATTCGCCAAGCAGGAGACGGTAGCGCGTATCCAGCACGGAGCTGTGGGAGAGATTCGCACTCTTCAGTGTACCTACAATACCGGCGAGCTCTGGCACCGTGCGGCCAAGGAGGGCTGGACGGACATGGACTACCAGATGCGCAACTGGCTCTATTTCGACTGGCTTTCGGGTGATCACATCGCCGAGCAACACATCCACAGCCTCGACAAACTGGCATGGGTCATGGGGGACACCTATCCCATCAAGGCCACATCGAGTGGCGGGCGTTCAAAGCGCACGGATCCCAAATTTGGCAATGTGTACGACCACTTCAATACGGTCTATGAGTGGGAGAACGGGGTTGTTGGCTTTTCCAGTTGTCGTCAGATGAGCGGCTGTGCCTCCAACGTCTCGGACTTTGTCTATGGCACCCAGGGCGTCGCGAATATTCAAGGTCACTGGTACAACACCGACGCGGGAGAAAAGTGGCGCTATCGAAAAGACGCCAGCCAGAACTGGCGCCTGCATCGTAAGGGTGCAGATGATATGTACCAAAACGAGCACGATGCCTTCTTCTGGTCGATTCGCAATGGTGAACCGATCAACAACGGTGAGTACATGGCCAACTCCACCATGATGGCGGTGATGGGCCGCCTCGCTGCCTACACTGGTAAGTCGGTGACTTGGGAGCAGGCGTGGAACTCTACCCTTGACTTGACTCCTGAAGCGCTCGCATTTGGGCCTGCCCCAGATTGCAAGGTAGCTGTCCCTGGGGTGACCCCATTTGTCTGATAACGCATTGACCTGAATTGATTCACAAATGCTGAAAACGACTGACTCGACATGTGACTCCCTCGTCTTGGAATTCATGCAGGGGCTTGAGCAGCGCAATCCCGGGGAACCCGAGTTTCACCAGGCGGCAAAGGAGGTGGTGGAGAGCGTGATGCCATTCTTGTTGGAGCAACCTTCCTACAAGGATGTCAATATCTTGGAACGCATGACGGAGCCCGATCGGATCATCTCCTTTCGGGTCTGCTGGCAGGATGATCATGGACATGTTCAGGTCAACCGAGCATGGCGGGTGCAGTTCAATAACTCCATCGGGCCGTACAAGGGGGGCATGCGGTTTCACCCGACGGTGAACCAAGGCATCCTCAAATTCCTGGGTTTTGAACAGTGTTTCAAGAACGCTCTCACCACGCTCCCGATGGGCGGCGGCAAGGGGGGCTCCAATTTTGATCCCAAGGGCAAATCAGACGCCGAGGTCATGCGGTTTTGTCAGTCGCTGATGACTGAGTTGTACCGACACATTGGCGAGGACACGGATATTCCCGCAGGCGACATTGGTGTAGGAGCCCGCGAGATTTCATACCTGTTTGGTCAATACAAACGGATTGAGAACCGTTTCGTCGGAACGATGACCGGGAAGGGGCTCTCGTTCGGAGGAAGCTTGATCCGAAAGGAAGCAACGGGATACGGCTTGGTGTATTTCGTCAATGAGATTCTCAATGATCTCAATGAGACGCTCAAAGACAAAACGGTGTCGATTTCTGGGTCGGGCAACGTTTCGATCTATGCCGCAGAGAAGTGCATGGAGTTTGGTGCCAAGGTGATCACCTTGTCGGATTCTGGGGGACGTGTATACGACCCCGAGGGAATGAACTTAGAGAAACTAGCGTTTCTCAAGGATCTCAAAGAAGTCCGCCGCGGCCGCATTGCTGAATACGCTGAACGCTTTGGTTGTGACTACAGTCCGGGTGGGCGTCCATGGGATGTGCCCTGTGATGTGGCGCTGCCTTGCGCCACCCAAAACGAACTGGATGCAGGGGATGCACGGTTGCTGGCGGAGCAGGGTGCGATTGTGGTGGCTGAGGGCGCCAATATGCCTTGCACCCCCGAAGCAGCGAGCGTGTTCCGAGAGCTCGGTGTGCACTTCGGCCCTGGAAAGGCGGCGAATGCGGGTGGAGTGGCTGTTTCGGGGCTGGAGCAGTCTCAAAACGCTCAGCGATATTCTTGGTCCGCGAGCGAGGTGGATAAGAAGCTTCGGGACATCATGGCCAAGATTCATGCCCAGTGCGTGGTCTTTGGCGAAGGTGAGGGTGGGCGTGTGGACTACGTTCGGGGCGCAAATCTCGCTGGTTTCGTGAAGGTGGCCGATGCTATGCTCGCTTATGGCGTCGTGTAGATTTCGGGCGCTGACTGCACCCTGTTTATTCTGCTCTCGTTGATGAAACCTACAGTCGAACACCACCAGCGTCTGCAAACCATGAGTTTGATGGCGATTGCGTTCGTCGCATTGGGTGGTGCACTGGTTTGGTTGGAGGCCGTCCTGGTGCCCTTCATTTTGGCGTTCATCCTGTCGGTGGCCCTCGGACCCCTCGTGCGGCTCTTGGCTCGTCGTCTGGGAGTGCCTCTACCCCTTGCCTTCATTATCAGTAGCGCCGCCGGGGTGATCTTGTTGGCTGGCTTTGGGGCCCTTGTGGCAGGCTCCATCTCGCAGCTCAAGGCGAATCAGCATGTGTATCAGGCAAGTGTTCAGGACATCGTTCAGCGATTGCAAGACTCGGAGTTAGCGGCGCAATTCCATTTACAGGATGTGCTCGCTGGGCCGGCGATTGTGGAGGCTGCCCAAGGGATGGCGCAGAAGTCACTCGCGGGGCTGCTGTCTTTGTTGATCAATCTGACATCCCAGGGATTGTTGGTCGTGATCTTCGTGATGTTTCTCATGGCCGGGAGTGTGCGTGGCACGGCGCGCAATCGAACGCTGAGTGCAGTGGAGGAACAGATTCGCAGCTATGTCGGCACGAAGGTTATGGTTTCGGCCTTGACGGGTACGCTCGTGTGGATTTGCTTGAGCCTCTTGGGCGTGGAGATGGCCTTGGTCTTTGGCCTCTTTGCCTTCTTACTCAATTTCGTTCCGAATGTCGGATCCCTAATCGCCACTTTGTTGCCGCTGCCCATCCTCTTGCTTGGGGATTACAGCTCCGCGGCGGTGATCCTGGCGATCAGTATTCCCGGTCTCCTTCAATTTGCTGTCGGCAATTGGCTGGAGCCAAGGTTGCTTGGGGACTCCATGGATCTCCATCCGGTCACCATTCTGCTCACCCTGATTCTCTGGGGCACTGTGTGGGGATTGGTGGGAGCTCTGCTTGCGACACCATTGACTGCGATTGTGCGTATCCTTCTCAACAAGGAGGAATTGACTCGCCCCCTAGCGGAGCTCATGGCCGGCCGCCTGCCGGGCAGCTCCAAAGGAGGTGCGCCGTCTACTCCAGCAGCACCTTGATGCAACCGTCGCGTCGCTCTCCAAACAGCCGGTAGGCATCGGGTCCGAATTCAAGGGGGACCCGGTGGGTAAACACATCCTCGAGTGGCCAGGTGTTGCTCAGTGCCAGGGGGAGGGTCGAATCCATCATGGCCCGCGCCGGACAACGGCCCGCCCGGTAGGTCAGATTCTTGTCGTAGACCTCGCCTGGGGAAAAGGCGAAGTGGGGTTCAGTGTGAACTCCCACTGCTGCGAGGGTACCGCCAGCGGCGACCAGGTCGAGGGAGAGACGGCTGGCTTCGGGGCTGCCTACGCATTCACAGACACTATGGACTCCACGGCCCTCGGTCTGCTCCATGAGGCTGCGTTGAGCCTGACCGTCTACGATTGATAGGGCAGTGCCTCCCAGATCGGTTGCGAGGGCCAGGCGTTCGGGTAGGGAATCCAATACGAAGACACGCCGTGCGCCTAGGTGGAGTGCGCTCACAGTGCACATGAGTCCCACTGGACCGGCGCCCACCACCGCTAGGTCACGATTGGGGGAGGCACCTGCTTGGAGGGCGCAAAACATCCCGGTGGAGAGCACATCTCCAGCTAGGAGTGCGCAGGCCCCGTTGGCTGCGGCCGGCACGGGTACCAAAGTACTGTCCGCAAGGGGGACTCGTAGGATCTCTGCCTGTGCGCCTTGAAGACCGATGCCCCGGCTGCGCCAGCCGAAGAGCTGTCCCTCCTCGCAGCGTGCGGTGAGCCCAGCTTGACACGGGGGACATTGACCGCATGAGGTCGTGAAGGGCACAACAACTCGGTCTCCGGTCTTGAAGCAAGCGACATCTGAGCCAAGTTCCAACACTTCCCCGTAAACCTCGTGCCCCAGAACTGTCCCAACATCCAACCCGGATTCACGTCCCTGAATTGCGTGCAAGTCAGAACCACAGATGGCTGCCTTGTGAACCCTTACTAGGGCATCACGTGGATCTTCGAGAGAGGGTGCGGGGATTTGGCTGACGCGCACGTCTCCGACTCCGTGAAAAGTGAGTGCTTGCATGGTTCAGGGTCGCAGGGTTAGCCGGGCCATGGCACCTTGCGGACCCGTGAGGAACGCAGTGGCGATCTCCCCACTCAGTTCGGGCACGAATGCGATCGTCGTATACCCCTTGATCGCTAGAGGGTGCCAGGTCCGTCCCTGGTTGTAGGACAGGCTTGCACCACCCTTGCCCACGGCGATCCAAGTCTTTCCTGCAGATCCTGGTACAGGTTGGACGCACGAACGGTAGCCCGGGAGCGCCCCTCCACTGCATTGTACGGACTGACCTCCATCGTCACTCCAGGCCGCTGTGCCGAGACTCACCTCAGGATTCTGGTAGTCACCGCCAATGAGAATCAGATGGTCGGCGGATTCTGGTGAACAGCCCAACGAAAACGTGCCTTGGGAAGGTTGCCCCTGGGCCATGGGAGTTTCGTGAGCCTCGAACGATCGGCCAAAGTCCTGGGTTACTAGGATTCGTGCCCGGGCGCCTCCCGTTGCAATGTAGGCCAGTCCATCGGGGAGGCATCGCACGAGAGTTCCACTGGCCGCGAACCCGGCTTCGCCCGGCAAGGGGGTGGGCAATGAGTCTGCCTTGAGCCCCTGCCAATTGTTCCCCTCCGTGTCGCTCACCAGAATCGTAAAGATCCCATCGACGACATCGCCAAAGCAAAGCCCCCTCCCGTCGGGCCAGAAATCGAATGAATCTAGGAACATACCCGGCCGATCGTCGCGGTAAATACGGCGCCAATTCGATCCGCCATCCTCAGTGCTCCAAAGCTCCGCCGGTGCATCGACGGCCATGACTGTGATGCGGTCGGGGGACGCAATATGGACATCCCGCAGTTCACGCTCTTCTAATCCGGGGATTGTGCGGGAATTCCAGTTCTGGCCGCCATCCTCGCTCCAAGTCACGGTACCCGCACTACCGCAGGCCCAGATGATCTCGGAGTCGTACACGTCCAGGCCACGTTGACTGGCGCGGTGAAGGGGCTGGATCGGTGTGATGGAGAATAGGTGCGGGGCAAGGGGCCCAGCGGGGAGGTGACAAGCGCTGATGAGGCAGCCGAGGAGAGGGAGACGGATTGTGCGCAGCATGCTGGGTGTCGGGTGAGTCTTTTGCTCTTTCTAATGGTGGGGGTCCGGTCCTACACTAGCGTCATGAACAACACCTCGCTCCTCTCATTTGTTGGGTGTCTGTGTCTCGCCGCTTGCAGCTCCCAACCGGGCCCCGAGCCGAGCGTCGATTCGGGGAGTCCTGTTGAGCCTGAACCCAATCTGCAGCCCTCGTCCCACACCCTCTCACTCACTCAGCCAGAAACAACTCCGATGGTCCCCCCCAAACTTGCGACGATCACCCTGGCCGCCGGTTGTTTTTGGTGTATTGAGGCTGTCCTAGAGCAGTTAGAGGGGGTGCAGGATGTGACGAGTGGCTACATTGGCGGCGAGACTCCCCATCCGACCTACCGGCAGATATGCACGGGCCAAACAGGCCACGCTGAGGCGGTTGAGGTGAGGTACGACCCTGCTGTGATTGGGACTGAAGAATTGCTGGAGTGGTTTTGGCGCTTGCACGATCCAACCACGTTGAATCGGCAGGGCGCAGATGTTGGCACCCAGTATCGCTCTGCGATTTTCTTCCACGACCCAGAACAGGAACAAGCGGCGCGTTCTTCACTGGCCCACGCCCAAGCCTCGTTGACCCAACCCATCGTTACCGAAATCGTGCCAGCAGGCACCTTCTATCCAGCCGAAGCGGATCACCAAGACTATTACCGAGGAAACCGTGAGAAGGGTTATTGTCGAGTCGTGATTCAGCCCAAGCTGAAGAAGCTTGGTCTAGAGGACTGAGGTCGATCAAGATGCTGCAGTTTGGAGTCCCATTACTATCGCGGCGAATCCTCGGGCCTGCGGCGCGGCACTTTGCTGTTCTCGTTACGCTGGCTTCCATGCCCCTGGCCAGGTTGAGTGCGCAGGATTCAGGGCTTATTCCAGGGCTCATTCCCGAGGGGATGTCTGCGGCTTTGGACCCGGCCTGTTTCAATCTCTTAGACAACGGGGACTTTCAGGAACGCTTCGACGGGGAAGACCCTGATCGTTCGGCACGGGTGCCGTGGTGGGTGACCCGCGGGGCAGCGAAGCAGGTTCAGGAAGCCGAGGGCTGCTGGCTGCTCACCCCAGTGGGGGGCGGAGCTTCTCAACCATTGGCCGCCTATGCTCCCATGGCCCAGGAAATGCGTATTCAAGGCCGCGTACGGGGCAGGGGCAAGCTTGAACTCCACGATGGCAGCGGAGAGGTGCTCAGCTTCCTAGTGGGGGAGCCTGGAATGGAGGCTTCGTTTGAGCTGGGCCCCGAGGATTGGGAGGAGGCATTCAATGCACCGCTTCAACCGCGTTTCGAACTGCACCTCTCCGCTGGTGATGAGAGTGATCCTGCGGGTGCCATGTGGACAGACCTACAAGCATGGATCTGGTTGCCCTGCCCCGATGAGGCCGACCTGCGATCGATGGTTGTTGAGTGCCTAGACCATATTTTTGAGGCTTGGCTGGAGAACGGACGCGTTGAGGGTGGGGTGTTCATCGAAAAGTTGTTCGATGTGAACACAGGTGAGCCCCTGCTCGGGCGGGAGGGTGAAATCCTGCATCTGGACGGCGGAATGTTCCCCATCTTTCCGTTTCTCCTTGAGGCCCTGCGCCACGAACACAACTCCGCTTGGGACGAGGCGTTGCGGGGGTTCATTCAGGCCTATGTAGGGGACTGCATCAGCCCGAATACAGCATTCCCCAGGCGTTGGAGCACGCTGAAGGGCGAGCCGATCGATACAAAGTTTCGTGAGTTGCACGTCGACTTAGAGTTCTTGCTGGATGCGAGCCTGCACGGGCCTGCGGATCTTCGAGCTGGCTGCCTTGACGCTGCCGAGGCAATGGCAGCGAGTATTCTCGCGGTGGGTGTACAGCCTGATGGCGCAATCGCAGCCTCTTACCGGGCCAGTGACGGAGCGGTCAATCTTGCAATCAATCCGCTCCGCAGGCTGGATGTGGCTGCCCAGCTCTCGCGCCTAGGGATCGATGAGCGTGAGCCACAGCGTCGCCAGGCTGCCCTCAACGCCGTCGGTGTTTTCGAATTCACTCACTACTGGTCGGGGAGTTGGCACTCCATTGATCCTGGATTTGACGATGATTATGGGCACTACGCCAACCGTGCGGTTGTCATGCTTGATGCTTGGCCCACCCAGTCCACGCTACAAGGCATTGTGGATGAGGGGTGGGCACACTTTAGGCCACTTTGGCGGGATGGACTCCGGTTTGGCGGAAGTGTCGCAGCAGATCAAGTGCGTTGTTGGGGGCTCCTGCTGAGGAGGCGCAATCAGAAGGGAGCGCATCTTCCAGATCTGTTGCCGCTGGTCAACTCTGCCATGCGTGCTCACTTCAAATCGCAACAGTATCGCAATGGGGCTTTTGGGGATGTGACCTTCTCTGGGTTTTCCCCGAAGGCCGGCATCAAGGTAGGGGATCTACCGGGTGTGCCGAGCAATCTGCTGTTGGGCCTGGGTCATGCCTATGCAGAAGGCACGGGTATGGATCCCAAGCGCATCCGTGCCATGGCGGCGACACTCTTGCACACGAGCAACGAACACTATCGGCGAGAACATGGGTTTCTGCTTAGGCAGCGTGACTCATCCCCCGCCTTTTCCCAATCTGGCGGTGGCATGCGACTCGCTGGGGGCCTCCTGGTCTGGCTCGCTAAACTCACCCCTTAGCGAGATACAATTCGGATCAAGCTGACTTGATTGGCATTGCCGTCGGCCACAGCCAAGTCGGGATTGTCTCCTCCGCCTCCATCGATGGCTTGTACTGCCATGACCCCGACGCCGCTGCCGATACCCGCTTCGCGCTTGAAGCGGAAGCTGCCAGCTCGATTGTGCATGCCGCTCCAGCGGTCCACGATATGGCCGTGCTGGCTCGCCACCAGGACCTCTGCTAGGCCGTCTCCATTGAGGTCTGCGACCTCCAGGTCGCGGGGCAGATGCGATGTTTCAAGGACCATCCAGTGTCGTAGGTGAAGCTCTCCCTTTGCCATGAGTTGCATGACCGGTAGCACCCTTCCCTCCGTTCCTCCAGGTCTGGCGAGGCCCAAGATGATGCAGTCCTGGTGACCATTGCCGTCCACGTCTGCAACGCGGATCTGTTGGGGAACAATGGTAAGCTCATGCCTTGCTCGCTCCGTGAACGTAAGGGTCCCTCGGTTATCCTCGGTGAACCTTCCCACGACGAGGACTCCCTGGGTCTTCTGCACGAAGCAAACGGCGAGTTCTCCCGGCCCCGCTGCGGAACTGGGGAGCCAAGCCATTGCGGCGGGGGAAAGGGCAAAGGACTCGGTGTGGATTCTGCTTAGAGTGTCACGGCCCGTACTCTGATACAGGTGCAATTCTTGGGCTTCGGGAACGAGCACGAGTAACTCCTCGCGCCCGTCGCTTTCGACGTCAACCATGAGCCAGTCACAGTTGCCCATCCCCACTTTTATGGGTGGCGCTAGAGGGTCGGTATGAAGGGACCCATCGCCCGCACCGAACAATCGCTCTAGGTGGCAGCCGCGGGTGTCCGTCGTCAGAATGCCCGCATCGAGCAAGCCGTCCCCATCAAAATCGTGAACGTGAAGCCCGTGAGGCGCGGGGCCCGTCCCTATCTCCACCAAGGGCCGCAGTGGACCCGACTTGCGTTCTAGAACCGTGAGTTTTTCGCCTTTGGCACTCACCAGCAAGACCTCGTCTGCACCGTCTCCATCGAGGTCGCCCGCTGCTAGTTCACTGGGGAATCCGGGCACGGGCACACGCTGGGCCTGGTGATACGATGCTGGTCCGGCCCTGTGTAGCAGACTGACGGCCATGGCGTCGCGGTTGGCCACCGCGAGATCGAGCAGGTCATCACCATCCAAATCGATCCACGTCGCACTTGTGGGGGTCTGGCCGACGTAGCCCTGATCGTGGACGAGTAACTGGCCCTCCGGGTCCAACCCCACGAGGCTAAACACCATGGTTGCATAACTGATCGCGATCATCTCACCCCCAGGGGGACGATCGACTCCGTGGGATCCAAGCTCTCCTGCGTGGGCGTTCGCCAGCAGGTCGATTGGAATGGCTGAGGTGAGTTGGAGAGTTCGCGCTGGGTGTTGGGGATTGAGCGCGAGGGGGCCGCCAGGAGTCGTCAAGCCCAGTACTCGAACCTCGTGGTCTCCTGCCGCCACCACCAGCTCGCTATCCCCGTCGCCGTCGACATCGGCCAGTTGCAGTGCGCGTGGGATTCCCCCGACCATAAACGTAGTGGGCCCCGGCGTCAGCCGCCCATCTTGAATGGCGAATCGATCGACGCTGCGCATACTCTGACTCCCCACAAAAGCGGCCTGGGGAGTGAGGGCAAGGCAGCGGGGTAGTTCCGCTTCTAGCGCCAGGGACTGCACGATGCTGTGGCCTTGAACAAGGACGAGCTCGGGGCCATCAAGGGCGAGCAGGATTTCACTGGAGCCATCCCCGTCAATGTCGGCCGCAACGGCTGCGCGAGGGCAGGACGGCAGATCCATGTGGGCGACCTGGCGTTCTCCCTCGGGTGCGGTAGGGTCGAGCCATAGCAGGCCGGGTGTTCCCCGCAGGGGAATCGCAAGTACGGGGGGCTGGTCAGCGGCAGTATTTACCACCATGGGGCGCAGCGGGTAGGACCCGATGGCCTGGGTGATGGGGCGGGTCAACAAACCGTTCCTAGAGCCGAGGAACATGTGCACTGCCCCCGGAGCCTGGGCAGTGGCTAGGAGGTCGTCATGGCCATCCCTATTGAGATCGGCAGCACACACCCATTCAGGTTTCCCAGGTACCTTGAACTCAGTTCGTGCGTGGAGGCGAATGCCCCTAGGGGTTGGAGTTTGGGTTGCTGGGGCTGGGCGGGTGGGTTCGGGGGTCGTCGGCCCCAGCCGTGGTGGGATCTCTGGGGTCGGAACTGTGATTTTGTCCGCGCCTTCCTCGGTCCCCTGGTGGGGAGGCGCCGGGGAACACGCCAGCACGATCATGAACAGGAGCGGAGCGAATCGACGAGGCTTTGGGCGGGAAGGCATGGAGCGCACCAGTGTGCAGACTACCATGGGGGCGCGCAATTCACGGATCCCAATTGTCCATATAGGGATCGGCCGAACGGGCCGCCCGCCCACTCAATATCCCCATGTCCCTTCCTCCAGATACTCACCTTGCCACACGGCTGATTCATGCAGGAGCGGCCGACCCGCGCCTTGGGAATTCGGTCATCACGCCCATCTTTCAGAGCGCGATGAGCACGCTGCCCCTTCCTGATGGTAGCCCCCCCAGCCTGGAGGGAATGGGGTATGTGCGACTGCACAACACACCCAATCACCTTGAATTGCATGCACGTCTCGCAAGTCTTGCAGGGGCGGAGCAGGCGGTAGTCTGTGCAAGCGGCATGGCCGCGATCAGCGCAAGCTTGTTGTCGGTACTGAATCCGGGGGATCATCTCTTGATCGGATCTCAACTCTACGGTGGAACCCACGATTGGGTGCACACAGTGTTGGCAGGACTGGGCATCGAGGCCACTGCGATCGACCCTTGTGACCCAACCCAGTGGAAAGATCAGCTCCGGGCAAACACCCGCGCCGTTTACGTGGAGACCTTGACGAACCCACTCTGCCAGATCCCCGATTTGTCGGCCATTGTTGCTTTTGCACGCGAACACCAGCTCGTCAGCATGATTGACAACACCCTCGCGAGTCCCTGGATCTTCCGCCCGATTGAGCAGGGATTCGACTTGTCCATTCACAGTGCCACCAAGTATCTCAATGGCCATTCTGATTTGCTGGCTGGCGCGGTGATGGGAGACGCAGAGCGCGTGTCTGCGGTATCCATGCAGTTGACGCGCATGGGTTCTTGCCTTGATCCTCATGCATGCTTCTTGCTGACCCGGGGGCTCAAGACGCTCGAAGTTCGCATGGAACGGCAGTGTGCGACGGCTCTGGCTCTAGCAATATTCTTGGATGCTCACCCGTCCGTCGCGCGCGTCCACCATGCGGGACTCAAGAACCATGAAAGCTACGGGCGCTGTTGCCAATACCTGCGCAATGGGGGTGCCCTGTTTTCCTTTGAGTTGCGCGGTGGGGAAGAGGCAGCCCGAACCCTAGTGAAGTCACTGCGTATTCCTGCTCACGCACCGAGCTTGGGCGGGGTCGAGAGCCTTGTTGCCCTGCCTGCTTTTTCGTCCCATGCGGTGCTAAGCCCCGAAGACCGGGCGGCCGCGGGGATTGGACCGGACCTCGTGCGTCTGTCAGTGGGTCTTGAGGACGTGCGAGATCTTCAGGGCGATTTGGCCCAGGCCATTGGCTGCGCCGATGCATGAGTGCCGTTTACCTGTCGGGACTGAATCGTCGCCCGACCGATTCCCGATAAAGCTATTGGCCTTGAAGGGGGAGTCGCCAAGCACTGGCTTCTAGGTCCGAGCGTACTAACAGCACATCCCCTGCCAGGGCCATGTGGTTCCATGCCTTGCCAGTCAGTGCATCGATACGTCCCAACTCACCTTCGGGGCTGTCGGGGGTGGCCAGGGGGCTCGCTCTGCGCAGGATGATCTGGCCATCCTCTGTTTGAACCAACAAGAGATCTCTGGCGAGGAGGACTTGCCCGTGACCATAACGGCCCCCCTTCCAGACCCGCCGACCGGACTCCAAGTTGACGCACTCCAAGATTCCGTCGGAGAGGCCATAAGCGTGGCCCTCATGCAACACCATGTTCGTGAGCTTTGTGCGGAGAACGCGCCGTTCATGCCACTGGGGCTCGACTTGGAATCCTGATTCCCCATCAGGCACGAGCCGGATGCGCAGGCAGCCCATGCCGTAGCCCTTCGAGCAGAGAACACTGTCGGGCGGCAGGGGAACCGGTTGCGAGGCGGCTGCTGCCTCGGAACTGTGGCTGGGCCAAGGATACTCCCACAGCAGCTCGCCGTTTGTGGGGTCGTGGCCCGTGACGGAACCTTCGTTGACGACGAGAACTTGGTCTCGGCCGGCGAGGTGGGCGAACGCAGGGGATGCGTAGCTTTGCTGGCGGGGCGGGCTCTCCCAGACAGTTGCTCCAGTGTGGGTGTCGAAGGCCGTGATGCCCACCAGTTTCGTCTCGGGGTCTCCGCCCGAAGGGACCACCAGCAGATTCCCCATCCCAAGGGGCGAGGCACTGCGACCGTAGAGCACTAACTCGGATTCGCGAGCCAAGGTGACACCGTGTTCCTCGAGTAAATTGCGGGACCAGAGGGGTTGGCCGTCGGTGAGGCTTACGCACTCAATTCGCCCGTGAGCATCTTGGCCAAACACACGACCGTCTTGCAGTGTGGGTGTGCAGCGGGGTCCGGGGCCGGCCAAAACCTGTTGGAAGGTGGCAGGCCACTCATGGGACCACAGCGGCTTGCCCGTGAGTAAGTGGTAGGCATAGAGGCCGGTTTGCGAACCCCTTTCCTCCATGGTGACTGCCACCTCACCCTGAATCGCAAAACCGGACCAGCCCAGACCCACGGGTTGGCGCCAGAGCAACGTTGGCGCCTGATGTTCCCAGCTCGCAGCGAGTGGCAGGGCGTCGGAACGGCCATCACGCTCGCTGCCAAGAAAACCCGGGTAGTCTGTTTCCCGCGGTTTGATATCTAAGGCCTGAGGAACTTGGACCTGACTGGATGAAGGTCCTTCATCTGAATCTGTGGAAGCAAAGCGCCAGGAGAGCCGAGGAATCATGAACCCTGTGAATCCGTGAAACTCGAGGAGCGCGGCCGCTGTCAGCAAGCCGATGCAGGGGCAAAGAAAGAGCCAGCGCTTCAAGATTCTGGGTAGGTTCGCCCCACGCAGAAGCCACAGCCAAAGGATGAGCGTGGGGATCAACACGCTGAAGAAGCTGGCCACATTGCGCAATCCCTGGTCGCCAAAGGCATCAGAGTTTCGCAGCCACAGCAAACAGGCGCAGAAGATGACACTCAGTATCCAGAGCCAGCGGGGAGGGGCCCTCATGAATCGCACCTCTCCCTCAGGAGCACTTGCCGCAGATTGGAAATCAGAAGATCCACTTCTAATGGCCCAAAGCACAGGGGTGGTTTTATCTTGAGGACGTTGTTGTGGGGGCCATCCGTACTGAGAAGGATCCCACGATCACGCAGCAGTTCAACGAGTTCGGCTGCACCCCTTGGGTCAGGTGGGGGGGGCGCTGCCCCGCAGGTTTGCGCTTTCGAGTGATCTGAGGGCCTAGGCCCCTGGTCTGAGCCCGGCTCGGTGGGAATGACCCATTCAATTCCGATGTACAGTCCCAATCCTCGCACGCTGCCCATGGCGGGTACCTGTTGGGCCAATGAGCGCAACTCCGACAGCAAGCGGGCCCCTGTGTTGGCCGCCTGCTCGCGCAGCCCTTCTTGTTCGATGACATCGAGGACAGCGAGGGCAGTGGCGCAAGAAACAGGGTTGCCGCCAAACGTGTTGAAGTACTCCATTCCGGTTGAAAATGCCTGGGCGACTTCAGGTGTCGTGACGACGGCAGCGATGGGATGACCATTGCCCATGGGCTTGCCAAGGGTAACGATGTCGGGGCTGGCGCCAGCCTGTTCAAAGGCCCACCAGTGAGAACCCACCCGGCCCAAGCCCACTTGCACTTCATCGGCGACGCACAGGGCTCCCACTTTCCGGGCCTCCCGATAGCAAGCGGCGAGCCAGCCTTGAGGCGGAACAATCTGTCCCCCGCACCCGATCAAGGGTTCGGCGAAGAACGCTGCTGGTTCGTGGCCTTGGTTCTGGAGTCGCTGGCTGGCCTCACGGATGTGCATCGCGTAGCGGTCAGCACTGTGGGGTCCGGCATAGGGGCCACGAAACGGATCGGGTAGGGGAATCGTGGATACCCAGTCTGGCGGTCCTGTGCCCCCGGGGCCGTTGTGTTTGTAGTGGGAGATGTCGACCATGCTGGTGGTGTTGCCGTGATAGCCCCCCTCCACGCTGAGCACACCCCTGCGTCCCGTCGCAGCACGGGCCATTCGCAGAGCCAATTCGCCGGCCTCACTGCCCGAGTTGACGAAAAAACAGACACTTAGCGGGTCGGGCATGAGGGCACTGAGTCGCTCGGCAAGCCGCACTAGGTTCGGGTGCAGGTAGCGTGTATTCGTGTTGAGTATTCTGGACTGTTCAGCCGCCGCGCGCTGGGGCCCAGGATGGCAGTGCCCCACATGACAGACATTATTGACACAGTCGAGGTAGGGCCGATTGAGTTCGTCGAAGAGGTAGGCTCCTTGGCCTCGTTGGATCAGAAGTGGGGTGGTGTAGGCCGTAGAGAGACTGGGCCCGAGATGAGTGTGCCGCAGGGACTGAATCCCTTCGACGCTCAGTTCACCCTCGGGATCAGCATCGGCTTGCACGTGGATGGGGAGGGAACAGGCTGAAGTGATGTGCCCGAGAACTGACTTGGGGCTCCACTGGCCCAATTCAGCTAGGGCATGCCAGGCTGGAGCTTCACTGCAGCGCCGGTAGCTATCCGTGGACTCGTCGGCACCGCCTAAATGGGAGATCACAACGCTCTGCACGAGGCGCATCCCCACACATGGAAGCAGAGCTTCTAGTTCTGCCCGGGTGAGGGGGGCACTTTGGTGAAAACCAGCACTCAGGGATCCAATGGCATGGAGGGGATCGGCCTGGCGAAATACTCCGTAGGCGCAGGCAATCGCGAGGTCGAGTATTCGAGCGCCTTGGGTGATATCGCCGAAGTCAATGAGTCCTGTGGCGCGGCCTTCCTGGCATAGAACATTGTGGTCGTTGGCGTCTCCATGCAGCAGGGTCTGAGGAAGTGCACCGAGACGTGGCAAACCGTCGGCTACGAACCGTCGTGCACATTCGAGGAGACCGTGAGCGGCTAGGGCTGAGGGGGCAGAGCTCGCTGCAGAAGCAAGGTGTGGCACGGTCCACTCGGCCTCGGAGAGATCCCAACGATGTGGCGGGTAGGCTGGCGCTAGTGGGAGTTCCCCAAGGGCCGAGCTCACGGATCCGAGGAGGTGCCCGAAGGACTGCAGGCCATTCACGGAGAGGGGTTCTACCGATGCCATCACCTCGCCATCGAGGAGGGTGATGAGCCGTACCCAATGCCGAGTGCCAGCGGTGAGTGTTTGCTGGGAGGCTATGCGGCCTTCAATCGTGGGGACCAATTCGGGGCTCACCCCGGGCAGTTCTGAACTCAGGTGGAGTAGAGCCTGGTTCTCAGTCTGGAGGCGCTGTTCGTCCTGATCTGCATGGGCCACTTTGAACACGAATCTGCCGAGGGCTCCCGCATCGATGCGGAAGTTTCGGTCTGAATGGCTCGGCAGTTCAGTGATGACGCCATCCATGCCATAGAGGTCCTCCAGTAGCCCCGCAGCCTCCTGCAGATCAAGTTGTGGAGACGCTACGTTCCCGATGGGTGCCTGGCCCGCGCACACAGACCCCGAAGGGCTTGGCATTCTGGCGGACGTCCGATTGTTCATCACCCGATCAGAGCAGGGTGAGGATCAAGAACAGCACAAGGATTACAGCACTCCAGAGGGCCGCTCGTCCTGAAGGCATGGGCTCGCCCATCGGCCCGCCTGGGGAGTGAACTCGGGCCAATTGGCCGCCGATCCCAACGGCCGCACCGATTCCCGCTTGAGTGAGTGTGGACCACACACCTTCAATCCCGCGGCCCATCCCGAGGAGCAGCCGCTTGCCGAGCTTACGGTAGAACCAGTCAGTGTCCAAATTGACTGAGGGGAGCTCGGGCGGCTCCAATCCCTTCTTGTACATGAAGATGAAGGCCAGCAAGGCAAAGAGGAGCAGCTGCAACTGAGTTACGATGTGCGTAGCATCGTAGGGTACGAAGTCGGTTGCGTAGGGCAGTAGGCTGTAGAGCGGCTCGTACCAGATCCCGAGGCCTACGCAAAGGAGTGCTGCACCTGCCATGGCGAGCAGCATGTTGAGTGGAGCTTCCTTAGGGCGCTTACCACTGTCGTGTCCAAAGAACGCATAGAACGGAATCTTGATCCCCGAGTGATGAAGGACTCCTGCCGAGGCAAAGAGCAGTACGAGGAACGCGCCGGTGTGATGCTCATGGACCGCCGCAGCAAGGATCATGGACTTGGAGACAAACCCACTAAACAGGGGGAAGGCGGAGATGGCCGCTGCGCCAATGAGGCAGAAGAACGTTGTCCAGGGCATGGACTTGTATAAGCCGCCTAATTCTGTGGCCTTGGTCGTTCCAGTGCGATGCAGGACAGCACCCATGCTCATGAACAGGAGTGACTTGTAGAGGATGTGAGCGAATGCGTGCGCGGCCGTTCCATTGAGAGCCAGTTCGGTACCGATGCCCACACCAACGACCATGAATCCCAGTTGGTTGTTCAGACTGTAGGCCAGCACGCGGCGTAGGTCGTTTTCTAGGACCGCGTAGAAAATCGGAAAGGCCGTCATGACAGCCCCGATTGGAATCAAGATGTCCGTGCCCGCGAATCCGCGCGCGAGGGCGTAGATCGCCAACTTGGTGGTGAAGGCGGAGAGGAAGACCGTGCCAGTGGGAGTGCTGGCCGGGTAGGCATCTTGTAACCAGTTGTGCAGACCCGGGAAGGCCGCCTTGATTCCAAAGGCAATGAAAATCAGCGTTGTGCCGGGGCTGACGAGACCCATGTGCTCAAAGGCAAGGGATCCTGTGTCGGCGTAGTGCAGGAGGGTGCCTGCCAGGAGCAGAACCCCTGAGCCCACTTGGATGACCAAGTAGCGCATGCCTGCCTGCATGGCCCGTTCGGTGCGGGTGGCCCAGACGAGAAACACCGATACGATTGCCGTCAATTCCCAATAGACGAACAGGGTAATCAGATCCCCGGCCAGGGCGGCGCAAATGCCGGCACCGGCATACATGAGTGCGCTGACCTGCTGCACAGTGTCCTTGACGTGTAATGCGTAGAGCACGCCCAAGAACGCGGCTATGTGAAAGACCAACCCAAAAATGCGCGAGAGGGAGTCGATCCGCACCGGTTGGAGAGCGTAGCCAAAGGCCTCGGCATTGACGACGTGTTCGCTGGGCAAGGCCAGCAGGTGTGCAAGGCTGACCAGGGGTAGGGCCAGCATGTAGCCCGACCGGACCGATCCGCTCAGCAGCGGGATGATGATTGCACCTAGGATGAGCAGCAATCCAGGTGGCATGGCCTGCATGAGGGACTCAATCATAATAGTCCTCCGGTCGCATCAAGACCTTGCGCAGCTGGGCAGCCACGAGCACGAGACCCACATAGCTGAAGAATCCATAGAAGGCGTGGAAGGCGGTGAATCCTGTGAACTCGGGGTGCGCGTGCTTGTGATAGAAAAAGTCAGCGCATGCAACGATGACGCACAGCACAATCGTGACCACGATCAACTTGTGAACGCTTCCCGGCCGGTCGAGCCAGCGGGGGTCGGGATCGCCCCCTGGCGGGAGCGGACCGGCTGGGGATTGCTGTGGGTCGTGGGCCATGGTTCTAGGGAGCCGTGATGGGAGCCAGGAAGTCGTAGATGTCGGGCGCGAGGGCAAACAGGGCAAGGCAACCGAGGGCCGTAAGGCTCAGAGGGAGCACGCACAGAAGAGGAGCCTCTTGGATCCCGGCCCAAAAGGACGTTGTCTCCGAGTCCTCCACGGGTGCGCTTTCTCCTTCGCTGGCAACCTCGTCTGGGCCGGGCCTAAAAAAGCCGCGCGCAATGATGGGCATGAGGTAGCCGATGCTCAGCAGAGAGCTCAACATCAGCACAGCTACAAAGATCCACTGGTCTGCGTGCACTGCCCCAAGGGCGAGGAACCACTTGGACCAAGAACCACCCATGGGCGGCAGGCCAATGATGCTCAATGAGGCTAGGAAGAAAGCTGCATAGGTAAAGGGCATGCGCTTTCCGAGCCCATCCATCTGGCTAATCTTCTTCTTATGCGTAGCCACATAGATGGCTCCTGCACAGAAGAAGAGGGTGATCTTGCCCACGGCGTGCATGGCAATGTGGAGTCCGGCACCGAGGACTCCGGCACTTGTCGCGAGGGCTCCTCCGAGCACGATATAGGCCAGCTGCGAGATAGTTGAGTAGGCCAGCCGAGCTTTCAAATTGTCCTTCTTGAGGGCAATAATGGACGCAGAGAGAATCGTGAATGCAGCGGCGTACATGAGCCAGACCGAGGCATTCTGGTCGCTAAGAAACTCGATCCCAAAGATGTACACAATCACCTTCAGTATCGTAAACACGCCAGCCTTGACAATCGCCACTGCATGCAGGAGTGCACTGACGGGTGTGGGAGCCACCATGGCGTTGGGCAGCCAATGGTGAAACGGCATGAGGGCTGCCTTGCCTGTTCCAAAGGCAAATAAACCTAAGAGCACGGGGACGAGCGGGCCGTCCACCTGACCGGCTAGAATGCCACCCATGCGGAAATCGAGGGTGCCGGTTAGCCACCAAGTACTCAGGACGGCTAGGAGGAGGAAGGCCACCGAAGTGGTGAACAGAATCCCGAGGTAGATCCTTCCAGCGCGCCTAGCCTCGTCGTTGCCATAGTGGGTGACGAGCGGGTAAGTGGATAGGGTCATCACTTCGTAGAAAACGAAGAGAGTGAGGAGATTGCCAGAGAAGGCGATCCCCAGAGCAGCAAAAATCGCAAGGGCAAAGCAGGCGAAGAAGCGAGTCTGATTGTCCTCTTCATGGGCTCGCATGTACCCGATGCCATAGAGCGCCGTAGGAATCCAAAGCCCCGAAGCCACGAGTGCATACAGCATGCCCAAGGGCTCGAGCTCGAACACGAGGGGCAGGCCCTCCAGCAACTCAAGCAATTCAAAGCGCGGCCGATGGCCCGCCGCTACGATGGGGTAGAGCTTATAGACAGCCCCAAAAGTGAGCCCCGTGCACAGCAGGGTGACGCCCTCACGGACGTTGGGCCAGCGGCCACACAGCATCACTCCAAGCGCTCCAATGAGGGGGAGCAAGACGGCAATCGGCAGCAGTTCTGAGGGGGCAGACTCGCTGATAGGCGTTAGGTCTAGGCACTTGAGGGCGAGTGAATTCATTGCACGCCCCCCGGGTAGTGGGTGAGGAGTGCCTCGGCCGCCGCCCGTGCGCCGCCTACCGTCGTGCTCGTGTAGAGGCCGAAGTAGACGCTGGCTCCGATCAGAAGCCATGTGGGGACCAGCATCGAGAGGGGCACGTCACACACCTCGCATTCAGGTTCGCGTTTCTGGAAGTAGGCCACCTCGATGACACGCCACACATACACCACTGCGATCAAGGAACTGAGCAGGATCAATACGGCGGCCGCATACCAGCCCTTCTCCAGAGCGCCCACGACGAGGAACCACTTGGAGACAAATCCAGCTGTGCCTGGGACCCCGATGAGCCCCAAGCCTCCCACGAGAAACGCAGCCATCGTAACGGGCATCTTCCGTCCCAGGCCGCGCATATTGTGGAGGCTAGACGAACCCGTGCGGAGCACGATGCAGGCCACGGCCAAGAACATGCCTCCCTTGATGAGGGCGTGGTTGAACAGGTGCACGATCCCTCCGGTCAATCCGTCGAGGGATGCATAACTCAGGCCGAGGGTCATGTAGCCAATCTGCGCGATGCTGGAGTAGGCCAAAAGGCGTTTGATGTCCGCCTGGAACACGGCTGCGAGCGAGCCTACAAACATGGCGGCAATCGACAGGGGGACGAGCAAATAATGCAGGTGCATTGTGTCAAAGACCCAAGCCGCGCCGAACACTGTGAAAATGATGCGCCCCAACAAGTAATAGGAGACCTTGGTGGACGTGGCCGCCATGAAGGCCGAGACCGCGGCCGGTGCTTGCGTGTAGGCGTTGGGAAGCCACTGATGCAATGGGAAGACTGCCAGCTTGATCGCGGACCCGACGGTTAGAAACGCGAAGCCAGCTTGAGTTGTACGCGAATCGAGCAGATCAGGTAGACGCAGGGCGAGGTCCTGCATGTTGAGAGTGCCGGTGACCTGGTAGAGAAAACCGATTCCCACGAGGAGAAAAGTGCCTCCAATCGTTCCCATCACGAGATAGGAATAGGCAGCCGTGAGTGCGCGTCGGCTTCGGCCGAGGCTGATGAGCGTGTACGAAGAAAGGGATGTGATTTCCAGGAACACGAATACATTGAATAGATCGCCCGTGGAGCTGATGCCCAGTAGGCCGGTGAGACACAGGAGCATGGCAGCGTGGAACAGATGCTTCTTGCCTTCAGGAATAGACGTGCCTGTCAACGCCGCGCCGCATGGGAAAACAACGGCCGCGATGCCTGAAACAATCACCAGCAAGTAGGCATTGAAAGGATCGAGCCTGTACTCGATACCCAGCGGGGGGGCCCAACCGCCCATGTGGTAGGAGATGGGGCCGCTAGCATGGACACGCTGCAGCAAGATCCACGCCATGGCAAGGCACGACCACGACACGCCGACTGCCAGGGCTCGCACCAGGTTCGGCCGTTGCAGGAGTAGACAGGTAGGAGCGGCCAACAGGGGCAAGACCACGATCAGTGCGCTCAGGTGTTCATTCATGATGAGCCTCCCCCTGGGCGGCGAGCTCTATGCGCTGGATCTCATCTTCTTCAACGGTCCCATACGCCTCTTGGATGCGCACCACGATGGCGAGCCCCAGCGATAGGGTGGCCACGCCGACCACAATTGCGGTCAGCATCAACACGTGGGGCAAGGGGTTGGAATACAGCACCTCTGCGCCGTCGGTAGCGGCGGGAACGATGGGGGCGGTGCCCCCGGTGACCTTGGCCATGGACACATAGAACAGGATCACGGACACCTGGAAAATGCCCAAACCGATGAGCTTCTTTACGAGATGGTCCCGCGCAATCACGGTGTAGAGCCCGATCATCATGAGGGCGACCACAAGCCAGTTATTCCAAACGCCGAAGGCTTCCATTAGCGGCGCTCCCGGCCTGCGAAGGCATAGAAGATGGCCAGCATGGCTGCGGCGACCGTGATGCCGACACCCAATTCGATGATGAGGATGCCCAGATGCTGGCCGTGGACGGGGTTGTGGTGGTCGAGCTGTCCGTAGTCGAGGAAGTTGCCACCTTGAAGCATGCACGCAACGCCCACGCCACCATAAATCAGGAGGCCGAGGGCGATGCAGCGCTCAACGAGGCTGGCGGGTACGACCTGCTGGAGAGTGGGTAACCCAAACACGAGCCCAAAGAGGACAAAGCCCGCTGCAAAGATCACTCCTGCCTGGAATCCGCCTCCCGGACCGAAGTCGCCATGGAATTGCACATACAGCGCAAAGAGCAAGATGAGGGGGATGAACGCTTTGGCAGCCACCCGCAAGAGCACCTTCTCGTGCATGCGCATGTGAGGTTTTGCATTCATTCTGGAGCCCCTCCGACTGTGGCTTTCGGGTCGGGTTGGCGTTTTTTCCTGCGTCCGAGAAGGAGCAACATCACGCCTACCCCGGCTGCGAAGATTACGCCTGTTTCACCCAAGGTGTCAAAGCCCCGGTAGCTGCCGAGAACGGCTGTCACAATGTTCGGAAGCTGGATGTGTTCGGCTGTGCCGCTGATGTAATCAGGGGCCACGTGCTGGTGGATGGGTGCTTGGGGGTCACCGTAGGAAGGCATGTCAAGGGTGCCGTAGATCAACATGGCACCCGTGAGCAGGACAACCACAAAGGGCATGAGCCGTGTGGGTTGCTGGTCCTCGCGGTGGCCCGTGAGGGAGAGTGCGCCGAGCATGAGGACCGTGGAAATCCCGGCCCCCACGGCGGCCTCGGTGAAGGCGACATCGACTGCGTCCATTAGGGTAAATAGACAGGCGCATAACAGGCTGAAGAGCCCGCTGAGCATGACGGCAGCGAACAGGTCCCGCATGCGTACGATGCTCACTGCGGTAAAAAGCAGCAGTACGAAAAGGAACAGTTCTACAATCACGGGCGGGTCGCCTCCTGATCACTGGTCAGGCGTATGGAGCCGGGGTCGGAGTCCCCATCAGTGCGCACGGCGACACCGTGGGCGTACGCAGCCTTGAGGAGAGCATGACCTGTCACCGGACCGACGATGAACATGAATAGCGCGATCATGAAGAGCTTGACGCCGACTAGGGTGACGCCTGCCTGGAGCATCAGCCCTAAAAGTATGCAACCAGCCCCGAGGGTGTCGTTGATTCCCGCTGCGTGAGCACGGGTGTAAACATCCGGGAAACGCAGCATTCCGATGGCTCCGACGACGCACAGGAGGCTTCCTGCGAGGAGCAAAACCCAGCTCAGCAAGTCGAGTAGGCTCATCGGTTCGGCCTCACGTCGTCATGGCCTAGACCACCAAACCGTGCGTATTTGAGTACAGCGATCGTTCCGATGAAGTTGACCAGCGCATACACGAGGCAGAGGTCGAGCCATTCGGGCCGACCAGCCCAAAAGCCGGCCACCGCGATGAGCAACACCGTCTGGGTGCCGACTGCGTTCACTGCGAGGATCCTGTCGAATACGGTAGGTCCCTTCGCTCCCCGAACGAGCGCAAGGAGCATGGTTGTAAGGATGCCAGCGAGAGCTGCACTAAACACTCTTTACTCCCTCCAATCGGGCCACCCTTAGGTCCATGCCTGCACCTTCATCAATGGCTGCAGCCTCACGGGTCAAGGCATGCACCAACAATTGGCTCCCCCGTAGGTCTAGGGTGATTGTGCCTGGGGTGAGAGTGATGGAGTTTGCGTAGATGACCCGGCCAAGCTCCGTCTCTTGACTGGCCCGTGTTCGAATGAGGTGCGAGTGGATGCCTGGGTCGGGGCTGAGGACTCTGCGCGCCACATCCAGATTGGCCTTCACAATCTCCCAAGTGAGCCAGGGTACATAGAGCACGCTCCTCGCAATCAGACCGAAGTCGAACCCCGTCGTTCCATCATGACGGTCCATGCGCCGCGCGAGGGCGTGTACGCCCAGGCAGGAGACTGCGCCGAAGCCCATAATCAGGGGTTCAGTATGCCCCGACCACAGGGCCCAGGCACAGACGAGAATCAGGAGGGGGGGAACTGTGCGCATCATGGCTGCTGGAGGGCAGGTACCATAACGTCCCGCAAAGGTAACCGCATCCCCTTGGCGAGCCCCTATCTTCCGGCGGCCGGGACGATGGCTCCCCGAACAGGGCGGGTTTGCGAACTTCTGGGAGAGAACGCAATTGGCTCTCGCCACCCCGCCAGGGCATGTCTCGGTTCGCAAAGCCGTTGGGTCCGGTACCCAACATGAGGGTATTCCTAACTTCACACGGCTCCGAGCACTCTCACTTGGCTGGATTCAGGACTTCGTTGCGCGGCAAGTTTCTAGACAGCACGGGAGATCCGTACGCACTGAAATGCCCCGTGGCTGGGGCCGGTGCTCCGGCCAAGCGTTCTTTCCTTTGCCTGCTGCAAGTCTTGGTCTAGGCTTGCTTTCATGCGCGGCTCGGTTTCTAGAGTGCACGGCTTTCGAATGGCCTCACGCCGCGACCGTCATTCGGACTCCCAGGAATCAAGACCTGCTTCAACGAGACGATTGGAATTGCAGCTTGGCACTAGATACCTGTACAGCCTCGATCCGCTTTGCTTTTCACACAGCCCAAGAGGCTTGGCAGGAGGCTCCCGTGCCGTTGAGCTTGAACTCAAACGGACCACTCTTCTGGGCCTGTCAGCGCTGGCCTCAGAACCGCAGGGGTTCATATCAATGGCTCAACTTCAGGGAGCCGGCAGGATTGCGGATGCATGGAAGGGTGTGAATCCCGACCAACCTGGTGGGGCTCCGATCATCTTCGGCCTTCAGGGTCGACACGTCTCTCTCGCCGCCTCCTGCGCTGATGCACTTCAGGATTCGCAGTACATATTTCCCTCAGCTCCTCAAGACATTGGAGACCGGAATGAACTCGCGCGCCTCACCCCAGGCGTCCAAGAGCGGCCTGATCCAGCAACCTGCACGCCGGATGTCCTCCCTGTCTGTGCCGAGGATGCCGTTTTCTGCGCCGGCCCAGCTTGTGGATACCACGGGCCGGGGCATTTGTCGCTTGCGTTCCGCCAGTAATCTCATAGACTTGCTTCCGCTTGAGGCTCTTTTTCTGGACAGGACGCTCAGTGGGTCATCCTGGAGCGTCCGACCTCTCACCAAGATTCCCGCTTGACTGGAGATCATCACAAATGTTCCACTCGTCCACTCGCCTGTTCTCGCTTATCGGATGCCTTCTGCTCCCATCCTTCGCAACATCCTCAGTGAGCGCACCGGCCCACACTGACTGCGACGGTTGCGAGCCTGTCGGAGGCGGAGGCAGCACGGCCTGGAATGTCACGCAAACGCATTTCGTGAAGATTGATGTGACCATTACAAGCGGTGTATGCTTGGAGAACAAGGAGACTGGAGCCTGTGTCGGATCGCCCTGCTCTGCAACTGTGACTAGGACCTGGGACTTACCTTCGGGGACTGAGATGGGCTTTTGCAGCCAAATTGCAGGTAGACCGAAAACCTGCAGAGACCCCAAGCCCAAGGCTGGAACGGCAACAAGTCCTGATATTGAAGGGCCAAACGATGTCGGCTGCGGCGTCCCCGAGATTACATATTCAATCGGCGTGTCTTTTGGGAGTGCTGGCTCAGTTGTCAGTTGCACGGATTGTGATTAGGACTCTCCCTGGGAGCAGGTTGCTCCGCATCAAGCAACGGGGGCCGGCGGTGCTGTTGCTTCTTGCCGTCGGGCTTGCTGTCGGCATTTGGGTTCGGGAGGATCCTCGCCCGGGGATCCCCTGGGCAGAGCGTGAAGGTCTCGACCAACCGCATCTATCCCTTGATCCCGTCGTCGTCAGCGATGTCAACCAGCGCGAAGAAACTGCCATTGCGACCGCAAGTGCAGAGAAACCGACACAGCAGACTGCCGAGGAGTTTCTCCTCGAGTACTGGGGGTCAGAATGGGCATCGCTCCGAGAGCAGGCTCTTGCGGCTGGAGTGGATTTCAATAGCCTAGTTCAACCTCCGCCACGGTGGGTTGATGTCGAATCTGAAATCCGCGAGATGTTCCTTCTGGACCCCGCCTACAGGGAAACGCTGGCTATAGCCTACCTCGGGGGGATCCCCGATCCGGTAACTGCCGATTGGCTGGCTAGTATGTTCGCAACTGGCGACTTGCACCTAGACGATGTCTTGATTGCGGACGTTCAGGGCATTGTGGCGGATCACTCTGCGGAAATCGACAACGCGCTTGAGGTGTTCTACGCAGAGCTTGAATTCGCAGTAAGAGATATGTGGGACACCGGACGGTTCTTGCGAGGTCCCCTCTTCGTTCCAGCCGGGGAGATGGTCCCGATGTGCTATTCGAGTAGCTTTGCCCACAAGGGGTGGTGCGTGAATTATGTAGTCAGCACCAGGGAGTACCCTCAGTTGTTGACGCTCAGCCGGGCAATTACCTTGCTTGTCATGGAGCGGGATCGCTCGGTGGCCCAGTTCCTTGCGAAGCAGCTTTAGTGCCCCGCCGGTCCAATCTCGACTGTGTCCAATCGTCAGCGACAGACGCGAACTCTGAACGGCGACCCTGCTCCAGGAATGGGACCTGATACGCACACCTGGGAGCCTGTGACTGACCGCAATGGGGGTAAGGGCGATGTTCTAAGCGGTCCTCCCCCCACCAGAGCGTCTAACTTGTCGGGCATGTGACCTGGCCGCTGGGCGAAAGTCCGATGCTGCGTAACCGTCCGGCGCTCCCATTGAGAATCTCAGCTCTTCCGCTCGCCCTGTCCGATCATCCTGGGCAGGTTCGCGGGCATGACGAACTCCGCTGACCAGCCCCCTCTCCGCAACCCCTCCGCGTCCGAGATTCCCGCTCTCCTGACTGAACTTGCCGCTTCGGGGCAGAGCGTGGCCGCCTTCGCGCGCTCCCGCGGCCTGAAGCCCCACAACCTCTATGTGGCTCGCCGCCGACGTAGAGTCAAGAGTGTCCCGCCTGTGCGCTTCGATCCGGTACAGATAGGGGGAGCTGACATGCCGGCCTCGGCGTTCAAACTCGATGTCTCCCACGGCAGCGGAGAGTCAGGACCTGAGCCACGGCGAGATGCTCAAACTGCGCGGTGAAGTGCGCGAGCGGTCCTCGTGCGGTCGGGTAGCCCGCATGCTCGACGCGGCCCAAGAATTGGAGCGCAAGCACACAACGCTACCCACGTCGAAGTTCGGCAAGGCATTGAAGTACCTGCTGAATCAACAGGAACCGCTAAGCGTCTTCCTGACAGACGCGCGACTGCCGATCCACAACAACGAGAAGGAGCGGGACCTGCGGCACATCATCGTCGGCCGCAAGAACTGGATGACCTCCGCGAGCGTGCGCGGCGGCCAGGTGGCGTGTCGGCTGTACTCACTCGTGCTGTCCTGTCGGCAGAACGGCGTGAACCCCGAGGCCTACATCGCTGCGGTGCTACTGGCGGTGGCGACCACGTCGATGGCGGGGCTCGGTGTCATTCCAAACCCCCGGTTTCACGGTGAGATTCAACACTGACCGCGCTGAACGGAGACATCGAGCGAGCGCGTAAACCCGCGCGGGTGGGGGACTTGCGTCAACCGCCACGAGCGCGTCCGTCAACCACCCCGCACCCCCAGTTGCCTCCAGCCAAGGCAGTGGCTCCCCGAGCAAGACTCGAACTTGCGACAAACCGGTTAACAGCCGGTTGCTCTACCAACTGAGCTATCGGGGATCCTGTGAGCAAAGGTACCGCGTGGTGGTGATGTGTCAAGCGCCACGAGAGGGAACCTGCAGAACTAGGGGGCGCGGTCCCATGCGGGTGCGGGCACGGGAGTGCGGATGAGGTCTACGGCTGAGAAACGCTCGATCCACTCTGGGGCCGTCCTCGCTGGGCTGCCGGTGAGCCCGGCGCTGGTGGCCGCCCAGGAGACGATACTCCGGGCGGAAATGCCCGACTGGCGCAGTGCATCCAATGAGAGCGAGTCGTGGCGCTTGGCAAGGCGCAGGCCCCGCTGGTCGGTCACAAGGGGGACGTGAAAGTAATGAGGTGTGGGCAGGCCGAGGGCTTCTTGGAGTTGAATCTGCCGCAGCGTTGAGGAAAGCAAGTCGTCCCCCCTGAGGATATGACTGATTTGGCTAGTCGCATCATCGACCACCACAGCTAGTTGGTAGGCCGCACAACCGTCGCGCCGGGTGACAGGAAAGTCACCCACATGGGAGGACACATTTTCAGTGTACCGGCCGGCACATCCATCCTCGAAAGAGTGTGCTCCGGGGAGGACTCGAAAGCGCCATGCCGAGGCGCGCTGGGTTTCCTGCAAGGCGTGGTGGTGGCTAGTGAAGCGACCGCGGCACGTGCCCGGGTAGGGGGGGCCCTCCTCTCCAATGTGAGGAGCGGAGCGAGCATCTGCTAGCTCGCTGCGGGTGCATACGCAGGGATAAATCAGGCCCTTGCTCGCTAAGGCTTGGACAGCTTCATCATAAAGGTGCGCTCGCTCGGATTGGCGTTGTACGGGACCGTCCCAATCGATCCCCAGCCAAGTGAGGTCCTCCAGGATTCCTTCTTCAAATGCCGGCGAGCTGCGCTCACTGTCTAGGTCATCCATGCGGAGGACGATCTCACCGCCCAAGGAACGCATCTGCCACCATGCCAACAAGAACGAGCGGGCATGGCCGAGGTGCAGGCGACCCGTAGGGCTCGGCGCAAGTCGCCCCCTCGAGGGCGACTGCACCATAGCATTGGATGGGTGCTGCGTTGCAGCCACGGACGGGCCTAGTAGCGGTATCGCTCGGGCTTGTAGGGGCCGCCCTTGGGGATCCCGAGGTAGGAGGATTGCTCGTCGGTGAGAACAGTGAGGTTTACGCCAAGCTTGGCGAGGTGCAAGCGTGCCACACGTTCGTCCAAGTGCTTGGGCAGGGTGTACACCTTGTTTTCGTACAGGTTGGCGTTCTGGAACAACTCAACTTGAGCCATGACCTGGTTGGTGAATGAATTGGACATGACGAAGCTGGGGTGCCCCGTTGCGCAACCTAGATTGAGCAGGCGCCCCTCGGCCAAAACGATGACCGAATGGCCGTCCGGGAAGTTCCACTGGTCCACCTGATTGGCGTGTTCCAATGTGTTCTTGATATTGATTTTTTCAATACCCGGGATCTGGGCTAGGCCAGCCATGTCGATTTCATTGTCGAAGTGACCAATGTTGCCAACGACTGCGTTGTGTTTCATGGCCGCCATGTGGTCGGCGGTGATGATGTCCTTATTCCCGGTGGTCGTAATGAAGAGGTCGGCTTCAGCAACCACGTCTTCTACCGTGGCGACTTGGTAGCCTTCCATGGCGGCTTGCAATGCACAGATCGGGTCGATCTCGGTCACAATGACCCGCGCCCCTTGGCCCTTGAGGGATTGGGCGCTGCCCTTGCCCACATCTCCATAGCCGCAGACGACGGCGATTTTACCGGAGAGCATCAGGTCTGTGGCCCGGCAGATGCCGTCCACCAGGCTGTGGCGGCAACCGTAGAGGTTATCAAACTTGGACTTAGTGACTGAGTCGTTGACGTTCATTGCCGGGAACAGCAGCTCGCCGTTTTCGACCATTTGGTACAGGCGGTGCACTCCGGTCGTGGTTTCCTCGCTCACGCCCTTTATGTGCTTGGCCATTTCGGTCCACTTGCCAGGCGTATTGGCGAGGCTTTCGCGAACGAGGGCAAGAAAAACGCCCCACTCTTCGGGGTCTCCGTCAGCGTCCGCAGGCACGGAGCCACTCATCTCCCATTCGCGGCCCTTGTGAACGAGCATGGTCGCATCACCACCGTCGTCGAGAATCATGTTGGGCTGCACGCCATCGCCCCAGGTCAAGGCCTGATTTGTGCACCACCAGTACTCTTCGAGGGTTTCTCCTTTCCACGCGAACACCGGGGTTCCCGCTGGCGCATCGGGCGTCCCATTCGGCCCCACAGCGATCGCTGCTGCAGCGTGGTCCTGCGTCGAGAAAATGTTGCAGCTGCACCACCGAACCTGCGCGCCCAAATCGACCAAGGTTTCAATCAAAACCGCAGTCTGGATCGTCATGTGCAGAGAGCCGGTGATGCGTGCACCAGCAAGGGGGTTCTTTCCCTTGTATTCTTCTCTGAGCGCCATGAGGCCGGGCATTTCGTGCTCAGCGAGGATGATTTCCTTGCGACCAAATTCGGCTTGGGAAAGGTCGCGGACCTTGAAGTCTTGGGTGCTCGTTGGGGATGTGCTCATGGGGTGTAGTTGAGTGGGTATAGGGTGGGGGGGCTGTGTACTTTTGTGGGGAGCCGAGTTGTTGACTGTTATTCCAAGTTGGGGTTGTCTAAACCCACGACCTCGATTTCAAGATCGCCGCCGGGCAGGCTGATGTGCTCGACAGCACCCACCTTGAGTCCCAGCAGGCCAGCAGCAAGGGGGGCACGGTACGAGACCACCTGGGTGTCATTCCACTGTTCTCCATCCCATGGGCCAAGAATGACAATCTCTTCTTCTTTGCCTTGGGCCACATCTCGGTATCGGACCTTGCTGCCCGGGGCCACGATCCCCTGCGGCAGGGCTACCTCTTCGAGGAGGCCTGCCAGTCGCAGTTCTTCTTCAATACGCATCGCTGTGCTGGTGAGGTTGCGCTGCTCTTCAATGGCCGCTTCCCACTCTGAGTTTTCAGAAAGGTCGCCAAAGGATGCTGCTCGGCCGATGGCGTCCTGGTTGGCCGGGATTTTATTTTCGGTCAGGTCCTTCAGTTCGGCACTGCGACGTGCGAGACCTGCCTTGGTGGTCCAGATTGTGTCGCTCTCCCAGAAAGGTCCAGCTTGACTGGCGTAGAAGTGCCGATCGCGCTTGATGCAGATGTCTGTGATCATGTGGTCAATGTCGGACTCCACTCCCCGGCCGATCAATGCATTGATACCACGCAAGGTGCCTTCTTCAGCGTCCATGAGCAGAGTGGCCAACAGTGGAGAATCACCGCTGGTGAGCAAATCGGTGAGGCGGGCACAAACCCGAGTCATCTGAGGATTGCCGCTCTTGGCTCGATAGAGGTGGGTTGCCAAGTTGAGCAGGGCTTGGCCGCGTTGGGCGGGGGTGGGGAATGAATCATCGAGCTCTTCACGCTCGAAGATGCCAGCTAGGGTCACCAGCAAGGTTGGTGCGCGCAGGGGCCGAGCGAGCAGGCCTGCGTAGTGTTGTGACATCTCCTCCGTGCGTTTGGCTTTCTTCAGCCGCTCTACGAGGTGACGCACTTGGCCGTCGGCTGCATGGGGGAGATGAGTGGCCACCGCATCTAACCAATCCTCGCCGAGGATCTCTGGGAGTATGTCAAGGGCGCGCTCCTTGTCCTTCACATTGGGCAACTCTTGGAAGAGCTTCCATAGTGCGGGTGGCGTTGCTGGATCCGCAGGAGATTCCTGCTCCACAAGGGGGGAAAGCAGCGCGAGGAGCTCAGTAGGGGTTTCGCCAGACTGGGCCCTCAGCATGAGCCATGCTGCTGCACGTTGCTCGATGGGTTCGTCTGAGTTGCGTGCCGCCTCCGTCAGCATTTCGAGGGCTTTTTCAACGAGCAAGGGGTCCGCCTGATTGCCGACCATCAGGTCCCGAACCCGCGAGTGCATTTGGGCGAGGTCGAGGGAGCGCTCTAGGTTTTTTTGTAGCGCCGCCAGGGGGTCTTTTTCGGTGAGCAGCAAAGACACAATGGACTTCTGTGGGGTTCCCGTGACCTCAAACCACTTGGAATTCTCGGCTAGTTTGCGGGCCTTTCGCCACCAAGCAGTCCAGGCACTTCCCTCGATTCCGATTCCCATGAGGGCATTTCGAATCGATGCGGTGGTCGCGCGTCCGTTGTGGGTTGAAACAATGGCCTTGAGGACGTCCAAGGGGTCCTTCTTAGCTGTGGCCTTGAGCTCATCGGGTCCCCGAAACTGACGCGACCGAAGGTCTTCTTCAGCCAGCGGTTCAAAAATCTCAACGGCTGCGTGCAAGGGGAACACGTCTTGGCGTCCGTTCCAAAAGCGCACCTTCATTTCCAAGCGACTGGGCACAACTTCAAGAATCTCACCCGTGCCCCAGCCGCCAGGGTGGTGCACCAGGGTCTGCGGTTGGAAGGCACATAGCTTCGCAAAGGCCTTCCATGGTCCGCGCAGGTCTTGGCTCCCCTCCTTGAGGCCCGTCAGTTCACAGAAGGGGCTGAACCAGTCCTCGGCTTCCCACGCTCGGCTAGCGTTGACAAACAAGTCGCTCGCAAGGTCTGCAGGATTCCCGCCGGCCACTAGGGTCGAGCCCAACAGGCGGGCTGCGTCAGCAAAGCGTTCCTCCTCAGTCAGCGCCTGGGCGTGGGCACAGGCCTGCTTGGTTCGGCTGGACATTCGTTTTTTTGTGCCCGCCAACCGAATGGCCGTCAGCAAATCTTCAATGGGTTCACTGGCGGCTTGAAGCTCGAGCCAGGCAGCGTCAAAGTCTTGCCACTTCTCTTGTGATACGAGAATCGGGAGTTTCATAGTGAACCTTGTGACGCCGTCGCTGGGGTTGCATGCCGGGGCTGGCGGACGTTTTTGCCTGGCATGAATGCGCCCCCGGAGGACAAACGGTGTCCCCCCGGAGGCGTATGGCTGCAGATTATGTACCCCCAGGGCTCTACAATCCAGCCTCGACGACGAGGATTTGTGGGGTGCTAGCCATCTAGGGCCAGTAGGGCACCCTTCAGATAGCGCGAGCGTGGGAAATCTGGCCGCTGGGGATGGTCAGGCCCAGCTCCGAGAATCTCCAACACCTTGATGCCTCGATCGGCCCGGCGAGCGGCCTGGAAGAGCAGCCCGAGGAATGCGGAAAGCTCCAAGGCCCCCGAACAGGAGAAGCTGGCCACCAACGCGCCCGGCGCGGCTGCGGCGAAAGCCAATGAGTTTAGATCGAGATAGCGCCGCTTGCCGTCTTCCATGCGGGCTCGATTGGGGATGATCTTATGGGGGTCGACGACGAGCAATTCGGGCTTGCGGGATTCATGGACCACCTCTCGCAGGACGTTGAATGCATCGGCGTGAATGGGCTCAACTCCAAGGTGTGCGCGCTCCGCTGCAAGCTCCGCGCGACGTAGAGCCTCCTCATCCAGATCGACTGCGCGAACTCGCCGTGCACCAGCGCGAGCACAGGAGAGGGAAAAGCCGCCAGTGTTGCAGCACAGGTCTAGCACATCCCTTCCCTTGGCGAAACTGGCTACGCGCTGCCGGTTATCCCGCTGATCGCAAAACCAGCCAGTCTTGTGCCCGCGGCCTGGTGTGATGGGGTACGCCAAGCCGTGTTCCTCGATCCACACATCACCCTGGCTCTCGGGTTCCACCTGAGCCATTCCCTCCAGAATGGCAGCCGACTTAGGGACTCGGTGGAGGACTTCCATTGCGGGGTCCATTTCATTGAGGATCCACTCAATGTCCTCACGCAGGTTCCAGAATCCAAGACTGTGATACTCACAGACATACACCGGTCCAAGCCGGTCGATAATCAGTCCCGAGAGGTCGTCACCCTCGGCATGCACCATGCGCCAAGCGTCTGTGACTTCGGGTAGCCTCAGGACCCGCTTGCGTAAGCGTGCCGCACTGGCGATTTTTCGCTGCAAGAACTCGCGGGGCTTGCGCAGAGCGGTGCGTTTTCCCCGGGAGAGGAGGCGGATGCGTATGTCAGAAGCGCTGTTGTAGAGTCCGTGCCCTACGAATCGTCCATCGGGATCCAGCACCTCGACGAACGAGCCATCTTCGGGGGAATCTTGGTGGGGAACCTGGCGGCCGAAAATCCAGGGTCCCGTGGGCAGGCGATCAGTTTCGATGTAAATCGGTGGGAAGGACATAGGGCTACGGGTTGCGGGGAAGGGGCCCTGGGGCCCTGACCGCAGGGGCGAAAGAGGCTACTCTGTTCCAGCGCACTGTGCCCCCCCTCGGACCCTAACTGTTTGCTGAGCCGACCGAACCATGCCCGAACGATTCTCGACTCTGACACTCGCCTGCCTGATTGGGTTACAGGTGATGGGGGCCTTGGCTGCTCAGGATGTGCAGCCCGTGCCCATTGAGGACCAAGTCCAAGCGCGCTTGCAAGTGCCCGTGCCCGGCCCTATGGCTCTCGTGGGTGGCACCCTTTACCCCATGGCCGAGGGGCTCAACTCCATGGAGGCCACCCTCATCGTGCGTGGGGGAAAGATCGAGTCGATTCTGCCTGCGGGGTCTGAGGATGTAGTGGGCTCTCTACCTGCGGACGTGCGGGTGATCGATGTTACGGGACAGTTTGTTGTGCCGGGGCTCATGGATGGTGCTGTCAACTACGATCCAGCCCACGACGCTCTCTACCTATCCGCCGGAGTGACGTTGGTTCGGGACACGGGCAACGATGTGTCCTTGATGTTGACGGAACGCCTGGCTCCGGCGCGAGCTCGAACTCCTGGCCCAGCCCTCGTGATCGCAGGTCCAATTCTTGACAGCTCCACGACTTCCTCCGCAGATGCCCTCGTGCTGGCCGATGGGCCGAGTGCGACTGCACGACTGACTCAGCTCATCGAGACGATGGATGCTCGCGCCCAGGTCTTGGGGTTGACATCAGAACAAATGCGGCCGGATTATCTCGCGTTTCATGCTGGGCTGGGGAGGGACGCCTGGGAGGCCGTGATCCACTGGGCGCACTCAAACCCCGCATGGACGAAACCCCTGGCTGTCTGGGGACCCTTACCCACAGGAGTAAGCCTCAGTGATGCGATCCAAGTGGGCCAGGATGGACTGCTGGGTCTGCATGGGCTCTTGCCCGAAGGGACCCCATGGGAGCAGGCCCGTCACGATCAGCTCGCACCGGCCATTGCAACTCTGGCGCAATCCGCCCTAGGGGTGACTCCAATGTTGGGTGTGTTGGGGCGTGTCCTCACCGATACGAGTGATGCAGGGGAGCTAGCCATGGGACTGCCCTACCTGTCGCCCACCTACGCACAACTGTGGCGGCAGCAAGCCCTCGTTTGGAAGGTGCAAAGAGAGGGGGGCGACTTAGACGGTTTGGCATTACGTGCTCTCGCTGCTCAGCGTCGAGCGTTGTTGGAGCTCTGGCGTGGCGGAGCGAAGCTGGTCCCGGGTAGTGGTACACCCAACCCATGGATTGCGCCGGGAGCGGGACTCTTGCTTGAGTTTGATCAGTGGACGCGAGCGGGAGTGGCCCCCCTTGAGGTCTTGCGACTGGCCACTGCAGGAGCTGCCGACCAGATGGACAACAGTCGTGGTCGACTGCTCGTGGGCAAGGTGGCTGATTTCGTGATTCTTCCACGCGACCCGGCCCTAGGGTTGAATGTTCTCAAGGAACCCAGCGCGGTGGTTGTGCGGGGACAGTACCTCGATGCACAGGCGCTAGCTGGAATACGGGAGCAAGTTCTCGATCGGCAAACCCAGGCGAGGGAGCGCCTGGCTGCTCCGCTGGAAATCAGCCCGATTGAATTGCCTGAAGGGGATGTCATCCTCTCAGGATCTGCCCGCAAGTTGGCTTATGGTGAGCGGGTAAGCGCTGAAAAATACGCTGTCGTACGAACCTTTGATGGGGGTGTTACATTTCTATCCCACGCGGTTCATCCCGGCGCTGACGGGAGTGTGCTGACGGATGTGTATTTGACTCAGGTGTTTCGCGAGCGCGTCTTGCAATCGTTCCGCCTGCGGGTGGATGTTCGGGGTAGACCCGATCTGGCGATTCTCGCCGAGGGGACTCTGGTGGGAACGAGTACGCGCATGGCCGTGCGTCGACGTGATGAGAAGGGGATTCTCGATACGGTTGCCACTCAAGAGGCTATCAGCATCGTGGATGGTTCCGATATGCTGACGGCTTTGATTCTGGGTCAGTACGCCCCCGTTGGGCCATTTTTCGCCCTTTCCCTTGAGGGCCCTCGACTGGTTCCTGGGGTGGACAGATGGCAGATGCAGCAGCAGCCAACGGACAAGGGCCTGCACGTACGGACGAGCCGTGGGCGCATGGCCATGGCGCTCGGGTCCGACGGAACCCCCGTCGCGTTTCAGCGCCGGGTGGGGAGTGGAATCACTGAACTGGACGTCACGGAGGTGGAGACCTTTGGCGGTCCGGGGCTAGTCCCAGCGGATGGGCGAGTGTTCGTGCCCCCTGCAGATGATACAACGGCCCCCTCGCTGGAGTCGGGCGAGCCCATCCAGCAGGAGGGTGGGGAAACCGAAGTAAAGGACGAAGACTCCCAGGCTCGACCCGTGGAGGTTGGTGGGGGCGGTCGAGGGAGCCAGCCCGAACAAGGGAATGCTGGCGGAGATAGCCCAGACCGAATCCCGACCCCGTGAGACCAGAGGAATCAGTGGATCAGCGCGTTTGCACTCCCATCAATGCCCAGGTGCCGCCGGCGGCCCCCGGCGAGTTTAGTCCACTGCAACTGGGAGGGTTGACGGTGGCTAGCCCCGTGATCCTCGCACCGATGGCAGGGGTGACGAACTATGCGTTTCGAAGCCTGTGTCGCGAATACGGTGGTGGGCTCTTTGTCTCGGAGATGATCACGGCGCGTGGATTTATGTTGGGTAATCGCCTGAGCGCCAAGCTAGCTGAGGTGCACCCCGGCGAGACCCCCCGATCGATTCAGGTGTATGGTGCTGATCCTGTGGACCTGGGACAGATGGTGGCGCGCCTAGTGGACGAGGGCATCGATCATGTGGACATCAACTTCGGCTGCCCCGTCCCCAAGGTCACGCGCAAGGGTGGGGGGAGCGCAATTCCTGTCAAGCCTAGGCTCGTTGCACGACTCGTGCGCGCGATGGTTTCGAACGCTGGGACGGTCCCCATTACCATCAAAATGCGCAAGGGCATCGATGACGACACGCTGACCCATCTCGAGGCCGGGCGCGTCGCTCAAGAGGAGGGCGTGGCAGGGGTTGGCTTGCATGCGCGCACGGCGGCGCAGTTGTACTCCGGAGACGCAGACTGGAATGCGGTTGGTGAACTCAAGTCATCCTTGTCCGTGCCAGTCTTGGGAAACGGCGACGTGTTTGAATGTTGGGACGCTCTGCGCATGATGCGGGCAACGGGCTGTGATGGTGTGATTGTGGGACGTGGTTGTCTGGGACGGCCCTGGCTCTTTGGCGAACTGGATCAGGTGTTCGCCGGTCAAGAACCTGTTGCCCCACCTAGCCTAGGGGGGGTAGTGGATGTGATGGAGGACCACGGCAGGCGCCTAATGGCCCTCTTTGGCGATGAACTCGGGGTGCGAATGTTGCGCAAGTGGTGTAGTTGGTACACCCGCGGGTTCCGGGGAGCGGCTCGCGTTCGCGGCGATCTTGCACGCCTAACGACTCTCTCTTCGGTGAGAGAGCTCCTGAGTACGCTCGACCTCGATCAGCCCTTTCCCCGACATGCCCTCCGCGCAGGTCGAGCCAAGGGCAGTCGGACCCAGCGGGTGAAACTGCCGGAGGGGTACTTGGATTCTCGCGATGATGATTCACCTCCCCCCGGACCGCACACACCAGAGGAGATTCTTGCCTGGGAGAAGGCACTGGGTGGCGGATGAGTCACTGCCCAATGGACGAATGTGAGAGGCCGGATCAGCAGGTGGTGATCGTTGGGGCCGGGGCGGCAGGCCTCTTCGCAGCGATCGAGTCTGCTTCTCAAGGCGCGCGCGTTTTGGTGTTGGAGAAAACTCTGCGGGCGGGGACGAAAATCCTTGCGAGTGGCGGTAGCCACTGCAATCTGACGACGACCTTAGGGCCCCGCGAAGCAGCGCGTGTGTTTGGCTCATCGTCCGAACGTTTCTTGCGAGGGCCTTTTCAGGCCTTGACCCCTCAAGACGTTCGAGACCGATTCGAGGAATGGGGTGTGCCAACCCGGGAGGCACCGATGGAGAAGGTCTTCCCAGTGAGCGGCCGAGCCCGCGATGTGCGTGATGCTTTGCTGACGCAAGCACGGATCCTGGGTGTGCGCATTCAGTTCGACTTTGATGTGGCCGGCGTCGAGAGGCCCTCTAGCCACAGCGATCCATGGCGCGTGGTCTGCAGCCGGGGTGAATCCGTGGAAGCACCTAGTCTGATCCTGGCAGCGGGTGGTATGAGCGTCCCCAAGAGTGGTACGACAGGCAGCGGTTACGGTTGGTTGAGGGACCTCGGATTGAGGCTTGTGCAGCCTCGCCCAGCCCTTGTTGCCTTGCACTCCACTACTGAGTGGGTGCGTGATCTTGCAGGAATGACCCTTCCTGATTGCGAGTTGTTCCTGACAGACAGAGAAGGGCAGATCATGGCCCGTCGCCGTCGTCCGTTGCTGTTTACCCATCAGGGCCTATCAGGACCGGGGCCTATGGACCTTTCTGGACTTGTGTCGGCGGCCGACGACCCCCGTCGCCTGAAGCTGCGGGTTGACCTAGTTCCGGACTCCACTCGAGAAAACCTACGCGAGGAGTTCTTCGCTTTGGCGGCGAAGCCCGGCAGCCCCACACTGACTCGTCTCATGCGCGGGCGCGTACCCAAGCGGCTGGTTGGGCCGGTTTTGGCACAAGCTGGGGTGACTCCCGCTGGTGTGGCGGCCGCTCAGGTTACCAAAGCACAACGCCACGGCCTGATTGAGTCTTTGAAGGGGCTTGAGATACCCATTGATGGAACCCTGGGATTCGATACGGCTGAAGTGACTGCTGGGGGACTGGCCCTCGACCAGGTGGATCGTCGCAGCATGGGGGTGCGTGCATGCCCAGGCTTGTTTGTGTGCGGCGAGCTTTTAGATGTGGACGGTCCAATCGGTGGCCTAAATTTCCAAGCTGCCTTTGCGACCGGCATGTTGGCAGGTCGCGCTGCTGCCAAGAGAGCCATCCAGGCCCGAAGTTCATCAGCCTGATTGAAGTGGGATGGATGGGTCGGTCGAGGTGTTGCCTTCAGGCAGTATTTTGAGTTGTTGCATGACCCAAAGAAGGGTCTTGCGCACCGTGATTTGATCGGCCAGGAGGGCTGATCTTCTAACCTGCCCCGCCTTCCAAAGGTCCCGGTTGGTGTCGAGGGCTTTACCGCGTGTATTCCAGAACACTCTGAGTGCATTGTCACTCGTGGGCAATTGCGGCGCGAGGGCCTTGGGGCTGGTGCCGACCTCCGCCCATAGGGCGTGCAACCGATCCCGGTGGGCCAGGTAGACAGATGCGAGGGCCGGATCACCCTGCACATAGGTTGCGGCGAGGGCCTGCCCCATTTCCCGTTCGGCTCGAAGATTGACGTAGATAGCCCCAATCTGTTCATAGAGGCGATCATGTTGGTGCACGGGGATGGGCGCTACCCAAGTGTCCCAATCGTCACGAAGATCGTGAATGATCCCAAGGCATTCAACGTCGGGCATCTCCATTTCCAGACCCGACCCCCACGCGTCATACAGGGTGACCCGACTGTGGGCATTCCCCTGGCGGTCTGCGTAGGCATGGGAAAACGCACGGTGGGCGGCCGTCTGAGTGCGGCTATCGAGCAGGCTCGCCACGATAGCTTGCGCAAGATCAGCATCGGGCACTTGACCGTGAAGGGCTAACTCAAACACATGGGCTGCGTGTTGCTGGGGTGTCGGTCTCGGCCCAGCGCGGGTCACTAGACCCCTAGCATAGTCGTAGGACCAGGGACTAGGCCATGGTGAGGTGGCGCGCGATCTGAACACTCGCCCAATCCATTTTTCTTGGGCCGCCGAGGGCGTCTTGATGAACTCGCGCGCAATCACCTGGGCGGGGGTGTGCTTTTGTGCCGAGTAGAGCGGCGGGGCAGGATCGGATTCGGGCCAGTCTCGGGGATCTCGATCGATCTGCGCGAAAACGTAGCGGACGAGTTGGCCCTGATAGGTGTTCGCTGCCTGAATCTCTGCGCTGTACCACTGCACCAGTTCCAGCTGCATTTGAGGGTCGAGCTCCCCGAACACGGCCCTCAAGGACTGGTTGCTATGAGCGGTTTCCGACGGCAGTTGCTGGGCCTGGGCAGGCAACGCTGCAAGGGGGCCAGGCAGCAGAGTGATGAGCATGGCCCACCTAGGGTTTGTCAGGCATTTCCAAGCTTGACTTGCGGTGGTGAGGAGGGGGGTGCAGGGGGCGGGCATGGAGGGATTATCCTGCCAAGATTCAGCAGGCGACGCAGTCAGGGTCGAGATTCTGAACCGGTAGGCTCTCCTGCCGCTAAGCCTATCGCGTGGTCCAGGGGTTCCGAAGGCCAGCGACCCCAATTCAGCCTCCACTCGCCTGAGGTCCCACCTCCCCCTTCGCATGACTGCTGAGGGGCAGCTAATCCTCTTCTAACACAGAACTTAGCCCTCCCCAAACAGTTCCGCTCCATTCGCAAACAGGTCGGGCATTGGGTCCGCGAGGGGGCGAGGAGTCACACAACTCTATTGGGTTGCTTCTCCAACAAAAAAGAGGCCCACCCCCCGGGGGGGGGCGGGCCAAGGATGGGTCGGCGCGATGGAGGAGGGCCATCGAGCACCGAAACGGCGCCGAAGCGCACGCTTGAGACATCGGTTTCCCGCGCGAGGAGTCCGTCCGATCCCCGCGACGTGATAATCACCGCAAAGTTGTTCACGCCGGTATGGGGGGATGGGGACCTGGAGGGGTCCCCGCAGTTGATGTCCCACCGCACTGAATACAAGCTACCCCCCTGCTGGCCGGGAGGCGGCAGGATCCGTGTAAAACCACCGTCCAATTCTGGGACAACCCGGCTTTTTCGGGTGAATAGCACCCTCAAAAAAAAGGCCCGGCCTCCCTGAGGGGACGGCCGGGCGAAGCGGCGCGCCCCCCAGCAAGCCAAGGGGCAGGGGTTGGACTCAAGGCCCATCCTAGACACAGAGTTTCCCGCACGAGGGGCGACGTGGCCTCCTCTGCTGACAATCACCGCAAAGTTCGTCAGTCAGGGGGGGTGGAGGCCTCGCAACCGCTCGATGTCCGGTGTCTCACCGCACATGCCAATCTACCTCCAAGGACTGGGAGCTGGATTCTCCAGTGATTCGGAATCAGCAGATTCCTGCGTTTTTGCGGCAGTTAGGTTAATAATGAGACTTCAATGCCCCATCCCGACTGATTGTGAGACACTACCGTTTGCGGCGACGCCGGGGCCTGCGGCGCACCCGCTTGCGCTCATTTTGGATTTCCTCTTCGGTGAGTAGGGTGCTCCTCTCGTGAATCTCCTCCCAAGCTTCGAAGATATCCCATCCCACGCCCCTGGCTTGGGCTCGCAGGCCGAACAGGTTGTGTGCGTCCTCAAAGCCCTCTCCCCGGGCGAAGAGTAGTGGGCTAAAGCGGGGCCGGGTGAGGTGCGCCAAACTGTCCTGGGCCGCAATCAGTCTCTGAGCCCTTGAGAATTCTCGGCGATTCAATCGGGCGGCCTCGGTGATGGAATCCATCACCTTGCGGCATTCTGTCAACCGATCGCTCGGGGCACCTGGCAGCGTACGGGTGTTCGTGTCCATCTGGCGCTCCACCAGCTCATTGAAGAGCACGCTCAGGACGACTGAGATGCTGGGTTCATAGCCGCCGTGCACCTCGGCGTCGAGCGCCTCTAGCATGCGCCAAAACAGTTCGGCTCGTAAGTGACCCTCCTCGGGGCCGCCTCGTCGAGGTCCGAGGTGTTCGTCAACAGCAGGTAGGATGACCCGCAGGGCTCCGCAGGCGCGCAGCATTTTGAGTGATCCCAAGGCTGTGCCCGACCGCATCAGGCGGATAATCTCCTCGAAAATCCTCGGTGCAGCTGAGCGATCCAATTCCGGTGCCACCGAACACATGGCGTCCCACGTAGCGTCTTCGATTCGAAAATCGAGTCGCGTGGCAAACTTGACGGCACGCAGGATGCGCACGGGATCCTCTCTCAGGCGCACCTCAGGGTCTCCGATGGTCCGCAGGATGCGGTCCTCCAAGTCCTCCAAGCCGTGAACGTAGTCGATGATCTGGTGCTTGCGGGGTTCCAAGAAAAGAGCATTCACAGTGAAGTCTCGGCGCTGTGCATCCTCGGCTGCGGTGCCGTATTCGTTGTCCTCTGTAATCAGCAGGTCCTTGGAGGCTGAGCGCTGCTCGGGCTCCCTGCGAAAGGTCGCGGTTTCGATGATCTTGTGAGGTCCGTAGCGCACATGCACCAACCGAAAGCGGCGTCCGATAATGCGGCCGTTTCTGAATTGCCGCTTGGCTTGGCCGGGGCGGGCACTCGTGGCGACGTCGTAGTCTTTGGGTTCCTTGCCGATCAGGAGGTCTCGAACACAGCCGCCTACGAAATAGGCCTCGTAGCCCCTGCGCTGTAGCGTTTGAACCACATGCAGGGCATCCTTGTCGAGCTTGCGCGGGTCTATTCCCTCGGCGTTGATGATCTCGGGAATCGGGGAGTCCGCGGAGGACCCATCGGCGCTAGTCTCTTGTGATCCTTCCGGTAATCGGTCGTGGGTCTCGGACTTGGCGGTTGGCTGCGGTTTCGGCTTGACCTTCCCCTTGGGCTTGGAATTGCGCGGACGGGAGCGAGTGCCGGAGCGCTTTGATTGTGGGCGGCGTGCCAAGGGGTCAGGGAGTAGAGGAAGGGATGAGGCTGGGGCGTTCCTAGGGACTCTAACCCATCGGGGCGCTTCGATCGCCTCCTCTCTTCCCTTCCCGGCCCGCAGGACGTACCCTGCGCCCATCAAGGGCAGTAGCTCCAATTGGTTAGAGCGACTGATTCCAAATCAGTAGGATCGGGGTTCGAGTCCCTGCTGCCCTGCCAAAACACCCGCGTCAGACCGGCTCTTGCCTCTCCTACTTGGCCTCTCGAATGCCCCACTGCAATGCCCCACTGCGACCCCCTGCTCCATGAACACCTACCCTCGGGATTTGGAGGGGACGACCCGGAGACTGAGGATGGCGAGGACACCCTTGGGGGCCAGGATGCTGCCGTAGGGGCCGACCCTGATGACTCAGAACCTCTTGACCCTGACTTGGTGGGGGCAGCGTTAGAGGCTAGAGCGGACGCAGCTGATTTTGACGACGACGAAGAGGACGAGGACGACGATGAGGGGGACGGCGAGGCCACCGAGGGTGGAAACGATGCTGGGGGAGGAGGGGCCAAGCAGAAATCCACGCGCCGCAGTCGACCCAGCCTTGACGATGAGGGGGAGCCCGGTGATCCCAAGACGAAGGTGCCCGGAAAGAAGACCATGTTGGGGGCACTCCAGTGGGCATTTCAGCACGAAGAGGGTGTCACGCCTGAGCTGCTTGATCGCTACGTGGATCACGCTCGTCTGCTGTTGGAAGCCAACAAGACCCTCAATCTGACGGCGATCCAAGCACCCAAAGAGGTCGCGGCCAAACACTACTTGGACAGTTGGCGGGTCACGCGGCTTGTGCCCCTGATTGCCAAACGGGTGCTCGACTTGGGTGCAGGGGCTGGCTTCCCCGGAATCCCGATCGCCCTTGCGGAACCGAACTGTTCTGTGGTTCTTGTCGATTCCACGCGAAAGAAAGTGGATTTCATCCAACACTGCATCGACAAACTGGGCATCAAGAATGCGAAAGCCGTGTGGGCACGCGCGGAGGATCACTTGATTGAAGAAAAGTCCGACATCGTCGTAGCCCGGGCGGTGAGCTCCGTTCGAGAAAACGTGCGCACCGTTCGCAAGGTGAAGCAAAAGTTTGATGACTATGTGATGCTCAAGGGCAAGTCATGGTCGCGGGAGGTGCGTGCCGCAGAGCGCGAAACCGAGCGCTTGGGATTCAGTCTAGATACCGTTTGGGAGCATGAGTTACCCGAGGAAATGGGTGCTCGGGCCATCCTCGTGTTCCGGGCGCCCGGCGGGGCCGGATACTAGTGGCCGTATGATCCACCCGGCCGGCCTCGACTGCCAAGGCAGGCCAGAAGCCCAGCGATCCATCAGCCCCACCAAGCGTCAGCTTGGAAGCTGAAGCCAAGTGTAGTCCGGAAATAGCTCAGCAAGTCCGCGCCAGAGGTAGAACGCGGCGATCATCCCCAGCCCAACGCACGCGAGCAGCTTCATGTTGGCTCCAATGAGAGCTGCAAGTGACGGCTCGGCGGGGGAGGGAGTCGAATCCTCGGACCCGGCAGAACTCACATGGTCCTCCGGCGGGAGCTCTTGGGCCTCGGGGGGTCGTGAAGTGTCTGTCATCTGGAGGACGCCCTGTGCACGAGGGGCTGCGGGATACAATCCACGGGCCATTCTAGGCACCCCGCTTGAACTCTGCCGGGTGGGTCCTCGGCAGTCTGGACGGTCGGTGTGCGAATGCCCTCTCCCCATTGACCTCACCCAGGCGCTGAGAGAAGAGTGGTGCCCGAGGGGGGAGTCGAACCCCCACTCCCTTAGCGGGAACATGGACCTGAACCATGCGCGTCTACCAATTCCGCCACCCGGGCTGGGTGTAAGCGCACGAAAGGTACTGGAGGCCTCGGCTTGGGGTCAACCCTTATCAGGATCTCCTGAGCCAAGGGGGTCAGCTCTGTGCTCAATCGGCGCGAAGTGTGTAGGGGATGATGGACACTCCCTCGCCCTTGTGCCCGTTGGTTAGCCGGCCGTGACAGCAACACCATCGACCAAGGCCCACGGGGCAGAGGCTGACCCCATGACGGACTCTGCTGAACTCGACAGCTGCACGAGTTGGGGGAGGAGCTCAAACAGATTGCCGCTGAAGAGTGTCTCGCGTACTGAGCGTACAATCTCACCGTTCTCGACCCACCGAGCCGACTTGGCCACACCCGAGAAGTCCCCCGATGATGGGTCGACCGATCCTGAGAAACGCCCCACCACAAGCCCGGTCCCTAGGTGAGCGAGCATGGAATTGGAGTCCCCTCCCTTGCCGGGTTCGACGCACAGCGCATGGGGGCCGAGCCCAGGGACAGCTCGCGGTCCACCCTGGGCGTGGCCTGTGGTCGCGACCCCGCCTACCTTGGCGGTGTATCCATTATGGAGCCATGCTTGGAGCGTTCCCGCTTGGACAATTGAGAAAGGGGACGTCGGCTGGCCCTCGCGGTCGAAAGTGCATTGCCCACGTAGGTCCGTACGGGTGGGGTCATCCAAAACACTCAGGCTAGAGGATGCAATGGACTCTCCCAGCTTCCCTGCTAAACAGCTGCGCCCACGTTGGACCGCGATGGCGCTAGCTGCGTGAACGAGGGGATCGACGAAAACTTCCATGAATGCCGCGGGCGAGAACAAGACAGGGCCCCGGTAGGAACTCGCTGCACTGGCACCGAGGTTGCCAAGGGCCGCGGCGGTGAAACGTTCGATGGCATCGTCGGCCCGCTCCTCGAAGGTCGTGAGGTTTAGGGCATGGGCGCCCCAATAGTCGAAACCGCCCACGTCCTGACCCTCCACAGCCATTCCAAACAGGGAAAGAGTCAGGCTTGCAGAGGCCTCGCTGGCCGCCGCACCCGTTGTCGAGTGCAGCGCCGCTGCACCCCGACTAAGAACCACTTGGGAGTCGTCTAGGTGCAGCCGGGGGTCTACAGCAAGGGCTCTAGCCGCGAGGTCCCTAGCCCGTTCGATCACTTCCGTGACGGGCAGGGAGCACAGTTCCTTATCGGGAACAGGCAGGTTCCGGATCGTTGGACTCGGGGGGAGCAGTTCATTGGCAGCGTCCACTGGCGCTGCTGCGGCCAAGGCTTGGGCACCGCTCACACTGCGCTCCATGGCTGCTTCACTGGCCTGATTACTGGACGCAAAGCCAGCGCGATGGTCGTGAAAGACGCGTAGACCGATGCCGGCTCCACGGTCCACACTGGTGAGCTTCAGCTCGGGGCCCTCCATTCGCACGCTGATCGTCTCCGAGCCACAAGCTAGGACTTCGGCTTCGTCCAGTCCCGCAGCCTTGGCCCTCTCTAGCAATTGCCGCGCGATTGCGCCCTGCTGATCGCAAGCCGCTTGGGGGACGAAGGCAGCGCCGGAGTCTGTGGTGTGGGTAGCCATCAGCCCTGCCCCCCTACAAGCACTTCACAACAGATCCAGGGGCCGCCTGCGTCAACTTTCATGGGCTGGCCCTTTCCGCAATGGCCTGAACCTAAATCCCACTCAAAGTCCCTTCCCACAGCACTGACACTATGCAATACATCAAAAGCTGTGCCGGAGATGTTCGTGCCCCGCAGGAGCTCGCCCTTGGCGCCGTCGCGCACAGACCACGCTTGAAGGACTCCAAACATGAACTCGCCGTTGGCGTCGGCTTGTCCATTCTTGGGACCATCGAGCAAGAGTCCGTTCCCCATCGAGGCCATCATCTCTTCAAGACTGTGATTGCCAGGCTCGATATAGGTGTTGCGCATGCGTATCAGTGGGGCGTTGTCGTACTCAAACGCCCGGGCGTTTCCAGTGGGGGCGACACCGTAGGTCGCCGCGGACTCGCGGTCGTGCAGGTAACTGACGAGGAGGCCATTGCGGATGATCTCTGTGCGGCCGGCAAGAACCCCCTCGTCGTCAACTGCAATGGTTCCACCAGCACCGGGAGCCAATTCACTGTGCCCAGAATCGCAAAGGGTTACGAGTTCGCTCGCGACACTCGTGCCCAAGCGGCCCTTGGCACAAGAACCTGCCGTGACGAAATCGGCTTCGACGGTGTGTCCGATCGCTTCATGGGTGAGTAGGCCTACAAGTGAAGGTGAAAGGAGAACCTTGGTGCGCCCGCCCGGTGCGTGAGGAGCGGCGAGCAGGTCGACGGCCATTTGGGCGGCCTGATCCCCCAGAACTTCTGCACTGGTCCGCCGAAAGAGGCAATCCCAGGCACCTGTGGACCCGACCGAGCGGGCGCCGCGTTGAATCTCACCGTCCCGGCTCGCGACGGCTGAAATGCGGAACTCGGGTCGGACGAGCCGAGTCCAAGCCTTCGCGCCATCGCTGGTCACGATCCCCTTTTCCTCGAAAACCTCGGCATAGGCACATCCCGCCGACTGGATGGATGATGAGGACTCCCGGGCTTGGGCCTCGGTCTCAAGTGCGAGTTCGAGGCCAGCCTCGAAGGGGCGCTGTTCAAGTTCGCTGTAACCGGGCTCTTCAAACCGGCCCACGGCAAGTTCGGCCGGGGCCAGTCGCGCACTCGGAGGTGTTTTTTTTGCATCGGATGGGCCTTCGGAAGCCAATGCTGCCGCCCGCGCGGCGTCCATGGCCTGCCGGACGCTGGACACTTCGAGCTTATCCGTGCTGGCGAAACCCCAGGCATTGCCCGCCAACACGCGGACCCCTACACCTGTGTGTTCGGCCTGCTTGGCCTGGTCTACACGACCCTTCTCGACGCTGACTGATCGCGTGCGCTTGCTATGAAAGCGCAACTCCATGTGGCTGTCTCCAGCCTGCTGTAGGGCTTCGGCGAGGATATCGGTTGGGTCGTCCGTGCATGTGCTTGAGGTCATAGTGTCACAATAGCAGCTGTCTGTCCTCGAATCTCCCCTCGCCCGCACCCAAATGGGCACTCCTCTGCACTAGACTGCTCCCCATGGCTCCTGACTCGAAGATTCGACCCATCGCCTCCAATCGGAAAGCGCGGCACTTTTTTGAAGTGTTGGATGAATTGGAGGTTGGCGTGGAGTTACTCGGTACCGAGGTGAAGTCCTTGCGGGGTGGGCAGTGTTCACTCCAAGAAGCGTACGTACGAATTCGGGCGGGGCAGTTGTGGCTCGTGGGTGCACACATTCCCGAGTATGCATTTGGAAACAAGTCCAACCACCTGCCGGCCCGCGAGCGCAAACTGTTGGCCCATCGCCGTGAAATCGAGCGCTGGGGCAAGGCCGTCAAGGAGCGCGGCGTGACCATCGTGCCCCTTGAACTGTACTTCAAGGGTTCCTTGGTGAAGGTCTCAGTGGGGCTGGCCCGGGGCAAGAAAGTGCACGACAAGCGTGCCAAGCAACGCGAGCGCGATGCACAGAGAGAAATGGACCGGGCCAAGGGCCGCCGACGATGAGAACGGGCCATGGTGACTTTCCTTGAATAAAGGGCAGTCGATGCACTATGCTAGGCACAGCAACATTGGGTGGGGGCGCACTGGTTTCGACCGGTTTCGACCGACCTGAGGCTGCGTGCCAGGGATCCCGAGTCACCCTGTCAACATCCCGGGAAGGCAACTTTACTTGCCAACAACTTTTCTCTTGCTGCCTAGTTAAATAGGTAGCCGTTGCTCCGTGGAGTGCCCACGGCCGTGGGGCAACGCCAACAGTGGGCTGGTCGCCAAGTTGCGCCTCGGGGTGCGGCGACGAGAACTTTCCGAGGCTGGTCCCAAGGCCTGCGTGTCAGCGGGTGGCTGCGGGACGAGACACTATCCGCCGACTACGCACGTAGACGCCCTGGGCCTGGCGGCTCCGGGACGGGGGTTCGACTCCCCCCGCCTCCACCAATCATTCCCCATAGGGGATCAGCTGGGATTCGACGGAACGCCCCGCTGGCTCTGGGGACGGGCGGGGATCTGAGGTGGCGGCTTCTTGTAGATGTCGCAGGACCTGCGGGGAGCGGATTGCTATGCTCGTGGCCATGCAATGGTGGAACATTCGAGGGACCGTACATGGGGTTCTCCTGTGTCTGGGTGGGATTGCGGGGTTGGGCCTGGTCGGATGCTCGAGTCCCGGGGCGGCCAGTCAGAATCTCGACGGTGCGTTACGTCCTGGGGGTGGTTTTGCGTACACCAGTCGGCGGGTGGGGGCATTGGAGTACAACCTGCAAGGCTTGATTGGAGAGAGCTGGTTGAGGGTCGGCGCCGAGGATGGTGAGGAGGGGCCTGATCCGATAGAGAACCCGACCACAGACACCCTCGGATTCCTTGTCGAGTTGGCCGATGCCGAATCCGACGATCCACTTCTTCTTGCTACGCAGGTGCGGCAATTCGCACGCTACGCCGTGGCCTGTCCCTCAGCCCTAGCTCGTGAGCGTGCACTTCTTGAATTGGGTTCTCATGCCAAGAGGCTTGGCGTTGAGTCTCCCGCAACGTTGGTTGATCACCCTGCCAGTGCAGAAGAGGTCGGCGATCAACTGGCTCGCGTGATTGCGGCCTGGCGAGGCATTTTGGATCAGCCGCCTAGATCTGAGTCCGAAGGGGACTCGACCGCTGTGGCACTGGAGCAAGCCCTGGCGGACGCTTGTGCCCAGTGCGCGGTGCTCGACTTTGATGTCAGCGGTGGTTGGCGACTGGTTCAAGGTGTCAGCGCGATGGCCGCTCAGAGTTCCCGCACCGGAAGGGCTCATGAACCTGTTCGTTCACTGGAGCTGCAGTTACAGCGCCGACTGGTTTCGCTGGCGCTTGCCCATGGGGTGCGGGATCGCTCGCCCATTGCCAGAGCGGCGGCCTTCCGCTCTGCCCACGCTGCCTACGGGGCTTCGTTCCTCGGAGAGGCTCTGGTTTCCCTTGTTATGCCGGATCGCGATGAGAGGGGTTCCAGAAACCTCACACGGGCATTTGGCTTGGGGGCCCAATCGGGGGTCGTGGACGAACAGGTGTTCTTGACCGTTTTTGATCTTGTACGCCGACATGGACTACCGGCCGCCGAGTCCACAGAGGATGAACAGCGATTGAAGGCCAGCCAACTGTTTGTCCTCGTGCAGGTGGCCCACGATTTTTCCGCTTATGGCGAGCGCGCTCGCATCTCCGCGATGCAAACCCTTGGGGTCGTTTCTGGCGCTGATGTGTGCGCGCTGCGCAAGGAAGAGTGGGAGTCGTGGTGGTCGGCGTGGGTTGCGGAGGCATCTGGCTCCACCCGTACAGATCCGGCTGCAGGCTCGGATACCTCGCCCTAGGGAAAGGTTCGTGGTCACCCAAGGCGACAGCCCCTCGCTCAAGGCAACTAGGCGCCGTGGGGCACGGTTCCTACAGGCCGTTGGATTCCTGGTGGCCGCTGGGATGCTGCTGATCGCCGCGAGGGAAGTACCCTTTGAGGATCAGTGGGTGCTGACTTCGATGGAAGGCAGGGAACTGCGCCTTTCAGGTGATATCCACGGATCCTGGCGGGCGGAGTGGGTGCGCTTTCTACCGCACAAGGAGTCCGGCGAGTTGCCTCCGGGTCTCTTGGGAGTATTGGATGAACCGGCTGATGAATTGCTGGCTGCTTTGGAAAGCCCTTTGGGTGTGTGGGTACACCCTTCTGGGGTGGCGCCGGTCTTATCTGATTCCGATGACCCTTCCCAGTGGCAACCACCCAGCCGCGTTCGCTGGCCCCTTCGTGCCAGTTTGCAGCCTGGTTTGGGGCTTGTCCTGCGAGATCTCCAGGCGAGCGGTTTGGTTTGGGCCCTGGTTTGCGTGTTGCTCTGTGTCCTTTCTATTGTCACTCGCTGGTGGTGTCTGTTGGCCCGGATGGGGTGCTCGAACTCCTGGTTGACCTGCCTGCGCCTGACCTTCGTGGGCATGTTCTTCAATGTGCTCCTGCCGGGATCTACGGGGGGCGACTTGGCACGAGGGTTTGCCGTCATCCGCAATCACTCCGAGCGGAGAGCAGCTGCATTGGCGTCTGTGGTCATGGACCGAGTGATCGGCCTACTGGCCATGTTCCTACTCGCCACGGTTGCTGTCGCCCTCGCTGATGATCGCTTTCGCTTTCTTTTGCCATGGGTGGGGGGGGCCGCGGCAACGATGGTGGTTGGCTTGGTGAGCTTCGCCCACCCGGGCCTGAGGCGATGGATCGGGGAGGGCTTGGGCCTCGATGGATGGATGGGCCGACTTCCCCAGGGCCGGCGGTTGTTGGCACTTGAAGAGAGTATGCGGTTGGTTCTAGTGGCACCAAGGACTCTCGCTCTGGCCCTGTTGATGTCCTTGTTGAACCATTTGCTTGCGACAACAGCGATCGTATCCCTTGCGGTGGCGTTTGGGGCGTCCCTTGGATTTCATGAGTTTTTGTGCATCTCCACCGTGGCCAATACCATCACAGCCGTTCCCATCTCCCCGGGTGGGCTTGGAGTCGGGGAGGTGCTCTTTGGGAGCCTCTTTGATGTGGCTGGATCCCTCTATATGCTCGGTGTAGCCACAAGCCTGACCTATCGTTTGCTCTTGATGGTGGCCGGTTTGTTGGGTGGGGTGGCACTGCTCCTCCCCGGGGGCGACCAATTGAAGGAGCAATACCGGGCAGGGCAGGCTGCCGCTCTCTCAAGTTCGGACACATCAGAGGATTAGCCCGGATCGTTCACAGGTATTCGGGCTGGTGGCCTCTACTGCACAGTGGGAGATTGACGGCTTCCAGTGGCTGGGGTTCAATGATCGCCGCCAAGTCACCCAGCGCCCAATTCACACGCAACCCCTACTTTCCTCCATGTCTCTCCTTGTAATCGGCACCCTCGCCTACGACACCGTCGAAACGGTTCACGCCAGCCGCGAGCGGGCCTTGGGCGGGTCCGCCGTATATTTCGCTGTGGCGGCTGCCCATTCCTGCCAGCCCCGATTGGTGGGGGTCGTCGGTCAGGATTTTGATCCCGAACACCTCAGTGACCTAGCCGGCCGGGGTGTGGATTGTGCGGGCGTCGAGATCGCCGAGGGTAAGACTTTTGCTTGGGGCGGGCGCTACGAGGCCGACTGGAATACACGCCATACCACTTTTACCGATCTCAATGTGTTCGAGCACTTCGACCCCAAGGTGCCCGGCCAATTCACCGATTCGCCCTATGTATTCTTGGCTAACGCCCATCCCGCCATTCAACTCAAGGGCCTGCAGCAGGTTCAGGGCAGGCGCTTTGCAGTGGCTGATACGATGAACCTTTGGATCGACGTAGCCCGGGACGACTTGCTTGAGTTGTTGCGCCATGTGGATGGGTTGGTCTTGAATGATGAAGAAGCTCGAATGCTGACTGGGGAGTCCAATCTGCACCGGGCAGCCGAGAAGGTGTTGGAGTTTGGACCGCGTTATGTGATGCTCAAGAAGGGCGAACACGGCGCATTCTTGTTGGGGGAGGGATTGCACTTTTCATTGCCGGCCTTCCCTGTGACCGATGTGGTGGACCCCACAGGGGCCGGTGATTCGTTCGCTGGGGGCTTCATGGGAACCCTAGCTCAAGCAGGGAACACCGAGGCTGCTACCATGAAGCAGGCCATGATCAAGGGAACGGTCACCGCAAGCTACTGCGTGCAGGGCTTCTCGATTGAAGACATTGGCCGGCGCCAAGCCGTGGATCTGCAGGCTCGCTACGACGAACTCTTGTCGATGATTAGTCTCTAGGCACGGGTTTGAGGTTGGGTATGTGAGGTCTGATTCTCACATTCGGGAATCAGAGGATACCGAAGGCATCCGTGGAACGTCCTTCCAATGGGCAGGTGTGCGCTCTATGCTCTATGGCAGAAGGCCTATGAGTTTCCTATCCAAGGCGCAGGCACGCCTTGGGTTTACTACCTCTAGAGAATCGGACAATGAAAAAGAAAGGCTCAAAGGCTGCGCCCCGTAAGGGGGGCGCTCAGGTGAACACGACGACAGAATCTGGCCGCGACAAGGCTGTGGTGGCGGCCATGGAAGAGATCGAACGCAGCTACGGCAAGGGGGCGATCATGCGGCTCGGAGCTGATTCCCACCTCTCGGATGAGATTCAGGGGATCCAAACGGGTTCCATCAATCTGGACATTGCCCTTGGCGGGAAAGGCCTGCCCAAGGGGCGTGTTGTGGAGATCTACGGCCCCGAAAGCTCCGGCAAGACGACCCTGGCTCTGCACGTGGCCGCTCACGCTCAGAAAGCGGGGGGCATTTGTGCGTTTGTGGACGCCGAGCACGCCCTCGACCCTGGGTACGCTCGTAAACTAGGCGTGCGTTTAGATGATTTGCTGGTGAGTCAACCGGACACCGGCGAACAGGGGCTTGAGATCACCGAGACTCTAGTTCGCTCGAACGCAGTGGATGTTGTCATCGTTGACTCGGTGGCTGCTCTAGTGCCTCGGGCGGAGATTGAAGGTGAGATGGGCGATAGTTTTGTGGGCTTGCATGCGCGACTGATGAGCCAGGGCATGCGTAAGCTCACGGGTGCCATCGCACGATCCAAGTGCCTTGTGATTTTCATCAATCAGATCCGGGAGAAAATTGGCGTGATGTTTGGCAGCCCCGAGACGACCACCGGGGGTCGGGCTCTCAAGTTCTACTCGTCGGTGCGCTTAGATATCCGACGTATAGGCCAGCTCAAGGATGGCGATGCTGTTGTAGGCAACCGGACCAAGGTGACCGTGGTCAAGAACAAGATCGCGCCGCCCTTCCGCAAGGTTGAGTTTGACATCCTGTTCAACCAGGGCATTAGCAAGGAGGGCGAGCTGATTGATCTCGGTCAAAAAGCTGGCGTGGTGATCAAGTCGGGTACCTGGTACTCAATGAAACACCCGAGCGATGGTGAAATCCGTTTGGGCCAGGGGCTGGAGCGCACACGGAAATTCCTGAAGGACAACCCCGATTTGGCACAAGTGGTTGAGGATGCCGTTCGAATGGAATTGGCGCCTGCACCCGCGGTGGATCCGACCGATGTCCAGTCGGGATCTCATCCCCCGACCGCCTCAAATGCACTGTCAGGAAACGCTGCGGCCGGCGATCCAGCTATGCGCTCAGCAATAGCTCAGCAATAGCTCAGCAATAGCTCAGGCATGAGCTCAGGCATGAGCTCAGCAATAGCTCAGGCAGTGTGAGTGCAAAGGCTCCGGCGACAGCGGGTTAGTTTAGTGGGTCCTGCTGGGGTCCACGCCTAAAGGAAACTGGCCACTGTGCGTGTTCTGTAGGAACACGTTGGTGTGGATCCGCTTGTGCGCAACTTGGCAGGGAACCATGTGGAGAGGGGCTCGCAGGGATGCGGGCCCCTTTCTGGGGTGAGTGCTGAAGCCGCTTGTTCGGGGGGGGGGCTGTCTAGATCGAATGGGTATGCAGGTGTGGCGCTTGAGGCACTGCATGGTGCCTGCGATCGCCGGGACTCTTGGATGGGTGCGTTGTCGGCTCATCGACGGGCTTCTATACTCCTGCCCCATCCCCTGCGGTTTGAGCGCACTACCCAGTGTGCTAGCCGATCTGATCCCTGCGACTACTAGCTGATCCAAACCTATGACCTCGGCCCCTCTCGAGACACAGTGGAGTGCAGACCTGACCCGGAGAAGCTTTTTGGAGTTCTTCGAGGGAAAGGCGCATAAGAGCGTTCCCTCAGGCCCGGTTTTTCCCAAGGACGACCCCACCCTGTTGTTTACGAACGCCGGAATGAACCAGTTCAAGGATGTGTTCCTGGGCTCTGGACAGCGCAGCTATTCCCGGGCGGTCGACAGTCAGAAGTGCATCCGTGTTCAGGGCAAACACAACGACCTTGAAGAAGTGGGTGTGGATACGTACCACCACACGTTCTTTGAGATGCTGGGCAATTGGTCCTTCGGGGATTTTTTCAAGCCCGAGATTATTCCGTGGGCCTGGGAACTCTTGACGGAGGTGTGGGGCCTGCCTAAGGACCGCATCTGGGTGACCACCTTTGAGGGGGATGAGTCGGATAGCCTCGGGCCTGATGAGGAGTCAGCGAAGCTGTGGCGTGAAACGACGGATATTGATCCAACCCATATTCTGCCCTTCGATCGTGAAGACAATTTCTGGGAAATGGGGCCTACAGGGCCCTGTGGACCCTGTACTGAAATCCACATTGACCGGGGAGGACCGGGTAGTGATCCTCGGGACGGTGCCGATCCCGAGCTGGGTGTGAATGCCGGCAATGAGCGTTTCATTGAATTGTGGAACCTGGTGTTCATTCAATTCAATCGCCAGGATGATGGGACCCTGGTGCCCTTGCCTGCTCAGCACGTGGATACGGGGATGGGATTTGAGCGTGTCCTGTCTGTCCTTCAGGGCAAGTCATCGAATTATGACACAGACCTCTTCACCCCTATTTTCGATGTATTGACGGAGTTGACCGGCCACCCCTATAGCGGTGGATCCGGGAACGCTGAGAAGGATGTGGCGTTTCGGGTGTGTGCGGATCACGTGCGAGCGGTCACGGCGGCCGTTGCGGATGGAGCCGCGCCGAGTAATGAGGGCCGCGGTTATGTCCTGCGCCGCTTGATCCGCCGGGCTTCACGCTATGGGTTGCAGACCCTTCAAATGGATGAGCCCTTCCTTTACCGGCTTGTGGGAGCAGTTACACAGGTCCTTGGGGGCGCCTTTCCAGAAATCGCAGATCGGGCTGAACACGTTGCCCTCGTGATCCGAACCGAAGAGGAATCGTTCCGCAAGACGCTTCAGCGAGGCCTCGTTCAGTTTGAGCGCCTGGTCGAAGGGCTCTCGGAGGGCGATGAATTAGAGGGCGCGCAGGCCTATGACCTCTACGCGACCTATGGCTTTCCCGAGGATCTAGTGAGCTTGATGGCAAGGGAACGCTCGTTGCGCCTCGACCAAGAGGGTTTTGAAGACGCTCGAAAGGCTCACAGTGATGTCAGTCGGAGTGAGGGGGCCTTCAAGCAACTGCTCTCGCCCGAGCAGGTTGTCGGACTTGCGCGGACTCGGTCTACATTTCACTCCCCCGATCATGACGGGATGACTGGCACGGCCCAGGTCGTGGCGGCCTTTGAGGATGAGGGGCAGGGGGGGCGCCTCTTGTTGGATCAGAGTCCGTTTTATCCCGAGGGCGGCGGACAGATCGGGGATACCGGGCGAATTGAATGGGATGGAGGAGGGTGGCAGGTGACCTCGACTCAAAAGGTCGGGGAATTAGTTGTGCATGTCGGTGGATTGGATTGTGTCGATGGCCGTGGTGCGGACCTGCCTGCGGTGGGCGCAAAGGTGACCTGCCAGGTGGATGCTACCCAAAGATCCAAGATACAAGCTCACCACACAGCCACACATCTCTTGCATTCCGCCTTGCGCAGAGTTCTTGGCGATCATGTTGCACAGCAAGGCTCTTACGTGGGGCCTGATCGGTTCCGATTTGATTTTTCGCATCCCACAGCGGTGACTCCCTCCGAGTTGTCCCAGGTGGAACGGGATGTGAACGGAGTGATTGCAGTTTCCGAACCTGTCATCACTACGATCGAAGATCCCGAGGAGGCAAAGGCTCGAGGGGTGACGGCGCTGTTTGGAGAGAAGTACGGAGAGCGGGTTCGCGTGGTGGGTGTGGGGGACTATTCCGTCGAATTATGCGGGGGGACCCATGTGGAATCGGCTGGGCAAGTCGGGACGTTTCTCATCCTAAGTGAGCGAGCTGTTGCAGCGGGAGTTCGCCGCATCGAGGGCGTGTGTGGTGCGGCGGCCATTGAGGCCGTGCAGGAACAGCGAGGGTGGTTGCAGGACGCAGCCAAGGCGCTGAAGGTCCCAGCAGCTGACGTTGCCGAACGCCTTGCTGCTCTCCAGTCGGATCTCAAACAGGCACGCAAGCAGGCCAAGCAAGGGGTGGGGCATGACTGTGCGGCTGCGTTCAGCGGACTCAAGGAGAAACTCAATGAGACTGGCGGAGTGGCTGTTGCGGTGCTCGACCATCCGGAGTTGGATGCCGACGGTCTCAGGGACTTGGCAGACCGCGCTAAGGGGCACAGCCCCGACCTTGCCCTAGCGCTCTTTGGTCGCCAAGAAGGGCGTGTTCCGTTTATGATCCTTTGCCAGGGCAAGGCCCTCGACTTCGGGCTCTCTGCTGGGGACCTCGCAAGGGGGTTGAAGCCCCTTCTGGGGGGCGGTGGGGGCGGTAAGCCCGGTGCAGCCCAAGGCCAGGGGCAGAACGCGGACGGTGTTCCTGGGGCGCTTGAGCAGATACAGTCAGCCTTCGCAGGGGCTCTAAACGGGTAATCCGACAGGCCAGCCCGGCATTGGAACGCGCGGTGGCCCCTGGAAAACCATGTCCAGTGTGATTCTTGGGAATCTTGGGGAGCTCTAGGCACCTGCGTTGACAGCCCCGGAGGTGAACACTAGCCTCTTGGCCTCTGAATCCGTGCGGAGGGGCTCGTCCCTTCCCAAATCCTCTCTTGTTCATCTCTCCCTGTTCACCCATTTCTGCTCTCTGGCAGGCTGGGTCTAAGTAGTACGAACCCATGGCACACCCCAAGCGACGCATTTCCAAGACCCAAAAGCGCAAGCGCCGGTCGCACTTGGCACTTTCGGGCCAGCCGGTGCAGCGCGACCCACGCTCGGGTGCGTTGACGCGTCCCCACCGCATCAACGAGAAAGAGTCCACTCACTACGGTTTTGAAAAGGGTGGCTCCGGTGGTATGGAAGTCTTCGAGCGCGAAGACTTCTAATCCGGCGGTAACTCATTGAGTTGAGATCCATTGCAGAGTTTGCCGTTTCTTGAGGTTCAATCGGTGCATTTCGCGCGGAGCTGAGCGAGTTCAATCCGATACCGACGGACAGGAGTCCGTCGGATTCACCCTACACCGGTACCCCAATGGCTAATTCACGCATCGCACTGGATGTCATGGGAGGAGATCATGCCCCCGACGTCGTCCTGGACGGAGTGGCGCTCGTCTGTGGAGCCGGAGTTGATCTGCCGGTACCTACAGAGAGACTACTCCTGGTGGGCGACGAAACCGTGATCGCGGAAGGGCTCGCTCAACGTGGTTTGACTGGAGACTTTGCAGTGCAGCACGCTTCAGAGGCGATTGCCATGGACGCCAAACCTGGTGCTGCCCTGCGTTCCCAACCCGACGCGTCGATTCCAGTGGGGATCGGGTGCGTTCGTGCTGATGCAGCTGGGGCTTTTATCAGCATGGGGAACACAGGAGCTGTCGTCGGGGCAGCCACACTCGGACTGGGTACACTGCAGGGGATCCGCCGTCCTGGAATCGCGATCACCACTCACATGACGGGGAAGCCGATTACGATCCTCGATATGGGGGCCAATGTCGTTCCCAAGCCAGCGCATCTTCTCCACTACGGCTGGATGGGGGCCACGCTTGCCCAGGATGTGGATGGGATTGCTGAACCGAGAGTCGGTTTGCTGAATATCGGCGAGGAACCGAGCAAGGGCACCGATCTGCTACGCGAATCACACGAGTTACTCGCTGGGAGCAAGCTGAGTTTTGTGGGCAATGTGGAGAGCGGTGACATCTTTGGAGACCGGGCGGATGTTGTCGTCACTGATGGGTTCACTGGAAACGTCTGGTTGAAAACGCTCGAGGGACTTTCGACCTTCCTTTTGGGAAAGGTCACCGAGCAACTTGATGCTCACCAGGCCGGATGGGCCGGGGAGGTCCTCGCGGACCTGCACCACCACGTGGATTATTCCGAGTACGGCGGGGCCCTACTGCTAGGTGTGAATGGGGTGGTGATCATCGGTCACGGCCGGTCTGATGCCAGGGCGGTGGGGAATGCTATCCGCCAGGGCGCCAAGGCACTCGATGTTGACGTGAACGCCCACATCGTTCGGGCACTCACTGACTCCTGATGTCTTGCGGCGCCCTGTGGGCTTGCCGCTGGACCTTTTTCGCCGACCTAGGGTGAAGGCCGCCTGAGCGCCCATGGGGAGTGGCAGTCTCTTCCTGATGATTGGGGCAGGACAGTGCATTGGGATTCGTGCATGGAAGCTAGGGGGCGCATGGCTTGGACACGGGTGAGACTCACCGGTGTCTATCTGAAACACGGCCCCCTCATTGGCTTGCAATCTGGGGTGCCTAGGGGGGAAACCTTAATTAGGAACCCCTAACTCTGGGAACAAGGTGTTCAAAACCCCTAGACTGGGGTTGTAGGATCACCCTTCCGGGCCCGTCCTGCTCCTGACCACCGCAGCATCAGCACCCATGACCTCATTGATTCCCGTAGGTATTTCCGGCACAGGTTCTTACGTCCCTGAGCGCATTATGACCAATGATGAGTTTGCAACCATCATTGATACGAGTGATGAGTGGATTGCTCAACGCACGGGGATTCGTGAGCGGCGATTCGTTGCTGAGGGCGAGTGTACGTCGGACATCTCTTATCAGGCCGCATTGCTTGCCCTCGAAGACGCTGGGGTTGAAGCCGGGGAAGTTGATCTCATCGTTGTGGGGACAGTCACGCCGGACCAGCAACTGCCTACAGTGAGCTGTCAGCTCCAGGAGCGTCTCGGCGCGAGTGGTGCAGCAGCATTCGACGTGGGGGCGGCTTGCTCGGGGTTCATGGTGGCGTTGGACACTGCCGCTAGCTTCATCGCCACCGGTCGGGCCAAGAAAGCCCTCGTCATCGGTGCCGAGGCCTTATCGCGCTGGATCAATATGCAGGATCGCGGCTCTTGCATCCTCTTTGGTGACGGTGCGGGGGCTGCCATCCTTCAGCCCCATGCCGACTGCAGCCAGGGTGAGATACTGAATTCTTGCCTTGGGGCGGATGGCTCGGGCTTTGAGTTTATCCAGGCTCCCCATGGTGGCATGCGTGTGCGCCCCGGGGACGAGGCTTACGACCCTGCCTTGGACAACATCACCCTGCATGGCCGCGAGGTCTACCGTTTTGCCGTGAGCAAGATGGTAGAGGTCATCCGGCAGATGTGCGCAGGCTATTCCCAGGATGAAATAGCCCTGCTCGTACCGCACCAGGTCAACCTTCGCATCATTGAAAGCGCCCTCGACAAGCTTGAATGGGATATGGATCGCTGCGTTGTCAATATCGACAGGTATGGCAATACCTCGGCAGCCAGTGTGCCCATCGCCCTTGACGAGGCCCGCCGGGATGGACGCCTCAAGCAAGGTGACCTCGTTGTACTCGTCGCGTTTGGGGCTGGCCTCACCTGGGGCGGTTCCCTCATTCGCTGGTAGACCGCTGGCTTTCACACGCTATCAATAGGCCGTGTCGACTAACTCTGGGTGTGCTTGGCCAGACGCCCATTCCACCGCAAGACCAATATGAAGCAAGCTGTACTGTTTCCAGGGCAAGGCGCTCAATTCGCAGGCATGGGCCAGACCTGGGCCGAGACTTATCCCATCGCCCGGGCAACATTCGACGAGGCCGATGAGGTTCTCGGTTTTTCCCTGAGCCAGGTCTGCTGGTCGGAGGGTGATTCGGTGAATCGTACCGATATGGCCCAGCCAGGTATCTTCACAACGAGTGTCGCGATCATGCGCGTTCTTGAGAGCTTAGGGCAGGGGCCCTATCAGGACCGATCATCCCTTGCCCACTGTGCTGGACTCTCCCTCGGGGAATACAGCGCCCTTTGGTTTGCCGGGGCTTTTTCGTTTGCAGACGGATTGCGCCTCGTTCACCTACGCGGGCGGGCCATGCAAGATGCTGCGGGGCAGGTGGCTAGCGGAATGGTCTCGCTTGTGGGGGCAACCCTAGAGTCGGCTACATCTCTGGCTGAGGTGGGTAGTGCGGTGGGGATTTGTCAGGTCGCCAACCTGAATGCTCCAGGCCAGATCATCCTGTCTGGGGAACTCTGCGCCCTAGAGCGTGTAGCTGAGGTGGCCAAGGAGCACGGTGTCCGCCGTGTTCGACCCCTCGTTGTGGCGGGTGGTTTTCATTCGGAATGTATGCGACCTGCGGCGGATCGCCTGAGCGAGGCTCTTGAGGAGACCCCTATCGAGGCGCCGCAGATCGAGGTGATCTCCAATGTGGATGCGCAACCGGTCTGCTCCGCAGAGCAAGTTCGCAGTAATCTGGCCCAGCAGGTCTGCGCGCCTGTGTTATGGGAGCGGAGTATGCGTGAGAGCCTGGAGCAAGGCGTCACCCAGTACACAGAGCCTGGGCCGGGCACCGTGCTAGCGGGATTGATGCGGAAGATTGCACCTGAGGTCGCGGTGCGTGCGATGGCCACGCCCGAGGATTTATCCAGCCCGACGGTGGGTTAGGGCCTCGCCTGCCTCAAGGAATCGACCACGTAGCCCCCGCCGGCCCCTAGATGGGCCCCCGGATGGCCACTCGTTGGGGTTCCATTGGAGTCCATTGGCCGTTGAAGGCGCTTCCAAACCCCGCTAGAGTCTGGTCACTCCCTCTGACTTTTGTTTCCGCAGTCTCACTGCAGCATGACCTCATCTTCACTACCCCTGCAAGGCCAAGTGGCCCTCGTGACCGGCGCAAGCCGGGGAATTGGCCGTGCAATTGCCCTGCGCCTCGCTTCAGAAGGTGCCCAGGTCGCGTGTGTTGCGACGTCCGTTGACAGTGCCCAGGCCTGTGCGGATGAATGTGCGGCGATCACACCAGGCGCGCGCGCGTTCGGAGTCGATGTCGCCGACACTGATGCGGTGGCAGACCTCGTCAAAGAGATTTCTTCTTGCATGGATGTGGGCAAACCGCCTGGGCCCCATATCCTAGTGAACAATGCAGGGATCACTCGCGATCAGATACTCATGCGCATGAGCGAAGAGGACTACGACCGCGTATTGAATGTGAACCTAAAAGGAGCATGGAACTTTATTAAGGCCTGCACGAGGCCCCTGATGAAGAATGGAGGAAGGGTGATCAATATCACCTCTGTGGTTGGGATTACCGGCAATGCGGGTCAGGTGAACTATGCTGCGGCCAAGGCCGGCTTGATCGGCATGACCAAATCCGTGGCGAAAGAGCTGGCCAGTCGGGGCGTGTGCGCCAATGCCGTTGCACCCGGTTTTATCGAGACTGATATGACGGCAGCCCTAGACGAAAAGGCCCGTGAGGAGCTCAGTGGGGGTATTCCCCTTGCTCGAATGGGCCAAACAGACGATATCGCAGCGGCCGTGGGATTCCTCGCAGGCCCTGGCGGCGCCTATATCACCGGCCAGACCCTCGTCGTGGACGGGGGAATGAGCGTATAGTCCTACTTCAATCAACCGGGGGGCCAGCCCCTCGGATCCCAAAAGGCCGCCGTGGCCCTACCCCCCCCTTAGACTGAATCCCTTAGTAACCATGGAGACTGAACAGGTGAGTGACCAAACCATTGAAGATCGCGTCGTGAAGATTGTCTGTGACCAAATGGGCACCTCCAAAGACAAGGTCACGATGGAGACTTCCTTCATCAACGACCTGGGCGCCGATTCCCTCGATACCGTGGAGTTGGTCATGGAGTTCGAAGATGAGTTCGATATTTCAATCCCCGACGAGGATGCCGAGAAGATTCAGACCGTCGGCACTGCAGTTTCTTACATCACTGAGAAGCTGTAGCCGCGGGCAGGTCCCGGATTGTCTAGGCCCATCGCCAGCCGCCTACTCTGGATCAACGGTCCACGGAAATGGCTGGTTGGCCAGTGACCCCAGAGGAATCCCCGCTGGATGGGTAGTTCGAGAAAATGCAGTCGGCTGAGCCGCCCCACCCCTATGGAGTTGTTATGCGTCGAGTAGTGATTACAGGCCTCGGGACCATAAACCCGCTTGGTTCAGATGTGGAGACCTCATTTCCGCGCATGCTTGCGGGGGAGAATGGCGTAGGGCCGCTGACACGCTTTGAGTGTGAGGGGCTAACTGCGCGCCTTGCGGCCTGTGTGGACTGGGATCCCCTGGAGCATGGATTTCGTGCTGCAGATGAGCGCAAGATGGATCGGTTCACGATGTGGGCGATGGTAGCTGCGGACGAGGCACTGCGTGACGCCGGGCTAGAGGACCTCGCTCAGGACGATGAAGAAAAGCGCGAGCGCTACGGGTCGATTATCGGAACGGGCATTGGCGGCATCACCGGGGTGCTTGAGCAGCAGGAGGTCCTGCGCGAACGTGGACCTCGGCGGGTGAGCCCCCATTTTATCCCGCGCATCATGTCCAACGCCGTGAGCGGCCAGGTTGCGATTCGGCACGGTCTCAAGGGCACGGCCTTTACGACGATTAGCGCCTGTGCTTCTGCTGGGCATGCGATTGGCATGGCGTGGCGATCGATTCAATGGGGGGAGAGCGATCTAGTGATCACGGGGGGATCTGAGAGTGCCATTACTTTGCTCTCCATGTCCGGATTTGCCTCGGCCAAGGCCCTTTCGACTCGTAATGATTCACCTGAGACCGCGTCTCGCCCCTTCGACAAGGACCGTGATGGATTTGTGATGGGGGAGGGATGTGGGATCTTGGTTCTTGAAGAGTACGAGCGCGCCAAGGCCCGCGGTGCGAGGATCTACGCTGAGCTCAAGGGCTATGGCTCGACAGATGATGCTCATCACATCACGGCACCCAAGCTAGACGGCAAGGGACCCGCCCGCGCGTTCAAGATTGCGATGGACCACGCCGGAATCAACCCGGATGAACTCCAATATGTGAACGCACACGGCACATCGACCGCGTACAACGATTCAATCGAGACCCGAGCGCTCAAGCTTGCCTTTGGTGATCATGCTTCCAAACTCGCGGTCAATTCGACTAAGTCCATGGTTGGACACCTGCTGGGAGCCGCGACGGGCATTGAGCTCCTTGTGACGACCCTAGCCGTCCATACAGGTAAGGTGCATCCAACCCGGAACTACACTACGCCCGATCCGGAGTGTGACTTGGATTATGTCCCAGGCTCTGCCCGGGAAATCCCGATCCAGAATGCCCTGTGCAACTCACTGGGCTTTGGGGGCCACAACGTCTCGATCGTCATCGGCAAGCCGGATTGAATCTGGCTGATTGACTTCACGCTGACGGCCGGCCTGCACACCCACTTCTCGGGTTGGCCATGCTCTGTCTTGCGTGGGGCCGCTCGGGCAATAGATGCACGGCCTCGTAATGCTCGCAGTCTCACCCCAAGACGGGTGGCCACATGGCCTGACCAGGTCCTCACTCTGGCCTCCCCCTTGGGGCTCCGTTTGGGCTAAACTCTAGACAGCTTGGGGGCGAGTGTGGCCCCCAGAGCCCGACCCCATTCTCATTCCAACTACGCCCCACGGGCCGGAGACATCCCTTGCTGAAGAAGTTCCATGATCTGCTGCATCAGTACAAACTCGAGGTTTTCCGTAACGAGCATGACAAACCGTCGATTGCCGAGATTACCTCAGAATGCATGCACGCCACCGAGGAGATTCTTGAAGAGACGTTTCACTACCACTTCCACAAGCTGCCTGACGCCAACCGTGCCGAGATCATCAACATGATCAATAACTACACGCGGGAAGCCGTGCTGCCCCCCGTCGTAGAGCGAATCGTTCACCGGCAAGTGGTGCTTGAGCGTCGTGTCGATGCTCTGGTGCATTTGATGGAGGAGCTCCTTGAGAGTTTGTCTACGACAGCTGCACCTGCGGACGCTGAAGACAACGCATCCGTTCCTACCGCGTAACGGCCAATCGGCGGCGGGATATTCCCTTGAGTCGATTCCGCCTTTCTCGTGGGGTCCATGCGTCACGCGCGGGCCTTGCATTCTTGGGGCTCGTTGAGTCCTGCAACACCCAGTGGGTGATCAATGAGTACAGTTGAGGAAATACGCGAACGATGCCTTGTGGCGGGGCAGGGCCATCTCCTTGCCAATCTAGGAGAGCTGAATCCCGAACAGCAAGCCGGGCTATTGGCGCAATTGGCTGAGTTGGACTTCGATCAGCTGGCCAAGATGCGAGAGACCATTTTGAATCCGAGCGAGCCAATCACGCCCACTCGGTTTGAGCCCCCGCGGGTGTTCCCGCTGAATCGGGGAGCTGAAGAAGTGGCCCACTCACAAGCAGCCCTTGAAAGGGGTGCGGATCTGTTTCGTGGGGGGCAGGTGGGCGTCGTGCTCGTGGCGGGGGGGCAGGGTTCGCGACTTGGGTTTGATGGCCCCAAGGGGCGGTTCCCCGTCGGTCCGGTGAGCGATCGGACGTTGTTTGGATGGCATGCCGCTCGACTGCACGCGGCGAGGCAGCGCTATGGGAGTGTAGCCCCCCTCTACATCATGACCTCGGCTACCAATGACTCTCAGACGAAAGAATTCTTCATCGAGCAGGACTATTTTGGACTCGGTGAAGATCACGTCTTTTTCTTCACCCAGAGAATGTGGCCGGCACTGGATTTAGAGGGGCGTGTCCTGCTCGCGGCGAAGGATTCCCTCTTTCTTGCCCCCAACGGGCACGGCGGAACTCTTGAGGCCTTGTCTCATTCGGGGGCTCTGGCCCATGCTCAACAGCTTGGAGTGACCTGCCTGTCTTATATCCAGGTGGACAGCCCTGTGGCCCGTCCCTGTGATCCCCTCTTTGTCGGCTTGCATGCTCTAGCGGGTTCCCAAATGTCGAGCAAGGTAGTAGCCAAGCGCGATGCTGATGAAAAGGTGGGGGTCTTGGGCCTCGCAGATGGCACCCTGGGTTGTATTGAGTATTCCGATTTACCTGCTGAGCTCCGCAACGCTAGGGACAATGATGGTCAATTGTCTTTCAAGGCGGGCAATATCGCCAATCACGTGATCAATGTGGACTTCATTGAACAACTCACCTCTGGCGACCTTTCTTTACCGTGGCACCTTGCGCGTAAATCAATGCAAGTGGTGGGTGAGTCTGGGGAGCTTGAAGCTCGGGAAGGGGTCAAGTTCGAGACCTTCATCTTTGACGCTCTTGGGGAAACGACGAGTAGTGTCACCCTAGAGGTCGAGCGAGCCCACGAGTTTAGCCCCATCAAGAATGCAGACGGAAACGATAGCCCGGAATCCTGCCGTCTGTCCCTGGCGCAAATGTTTGCGGGCTGGGTCGAGGCCGCGGGCGGGGGCTTACCGGAACCCAGCTCGGATGGGGCTATTCAGGTGGAGGTGGATCCCCGTGTGGCTGAATGTGAAGCAGAGTTTCTTGGACGCTGGCCCATCACTCCCCGGGTGCTGAATGGTGGACATCTCTACGGCTGATTGTGCTCAGGGGGGTGGCAGACCAGCACTCCTGTGGAACAGGCTGGTGGGTGCATTAGCACAGGAACACGTGATTGTCTTGTCGGGCGGAGTTTCAGGTGAGCGTGAAGTTTCATTGCAATCGGGAGCTGCCATGCTCGACGCTCTTTCCCGCCCCTTAGCCGTGCCGCAAGGCGCTGACGTTGAGAGCCTGCCGCGATTCTCTGTCCCCGTGTCGGAGCCGGGGGGCGGGGCATCGGTCGCGCACGCTTGCCCAGCTTCGGTGCACCCTATCGAAATCGATGCTGGGGGCCTTTGGTGTTGGGAGGGGCACAAGCAACCCATGGAGCGGGCACTTGAACGTGTGCACCCGCGCAGCATTTTCATGTTGGGCCTCCATGGGGGGGCCGGTGAAGATGGGCGGCTGCAGTCCGAGTTGGCTCAGCGTGGCTTCCGTTACACGGGATCGGGGGCCTCGGCTTCGGCTTTGTGTATGGACAAGGCGCAGGCTCGACGACACGTGACCGAAGCTGGGCTGCTGTGCGCAGAGGGACATTGCGTATCCACGCGTTTGTGGCAATCAGATCCAGAAGGCCAACGGATGCAGGTCCGGGCAATCGGCGGGTCCGCATGGTTTGTGAAACCCAATGGTGGAGGATCTTCCGTGGGCGTGGTGCGCGCGAGTTCGGAAGCTGAACTTTGGTGTGCAGTCGAGAGCGTGATTGCAGGTGGGGATGACGCCCTCGTCGAAGCAGAGGTGAGCGGGCTTGAAGTGACCGTCGGCGTGATCGGATCCCAGGCGACGGGAGTCACGGCTCTGCCCGTGTGTGAGATCATCCCCAAGCAGGGTCATTTTTTTGACTATGACGAGAAATACACCCAGGCCGGTGCCGTCGAGTATTGCCCCCCCAGGATGACTCCTCCAGAGGTTTCCATGCTCGTTCAGAGCGCTGCGCTGCAAGCCTACCAAGCGCTTGGTTGCCGAGGCTATGCGAGGGTTGATTTCATCTTGCCTCGGTCCAACACTTCGGGGCCAGGTCAGAACAGGGCACTAACCGCTCAATGGGGTCCACCCGTTTTTCTTGAGGCCAACACCCTCCCCGGAATGACTGATCGAAGCCTCGTTCCTCTCGCAGCTCAGGAAGCTGGATTGGACATGCAGAGCTTGTGTTTAGAAATCCTAGCCCAAGCCATCACCTATTTTCGAAACCATGAATAGCTCTTCTCCTGTTCGTGTGGCCGTGGTGGGCGGGGAGGGGCGCATGGGGCGCCGAAGTTCTGCTTGGATTGGGCGCGATCCTCGGTTTGAACTGGCGGCTACGATTGTCTCCGGTGACGATCTGGCGAGTTGCCTAGATTCCTCCGGCGCGACCATCGGCCTTGATTTTACTCGTGCAGGACTCGGTGCTGATCACGCCCGGACTATGTTGGCCCATGGTGTGCGGCCCCTGATCGGAACGAGCGGGGTGGACTCGAGTGCAGATGCCGAGCTGCACCATCGCGCACTGGACGCCGGCTTGCCCGGCCTGATCGTTCCCAATTTCAGTCTAGGGGTATGGCTTCAGCAGGACCTAGCCGTCCGCGTGGCTAGGGTGCTTCCCGATGTGGTCATCGTGGAGGAGCACAGTCAAGGAAAGGTCGATTCCCCCTCGGGAACAGCGATCGACACAGCTGAACGACTTGCTCATGTGAGGGGGACTTCCGCTGAGGATATCTGCATCCACTCAACACGCCTTCCCGGCCTAAAGTCCAATCAAAGTGTCGTGTTCGGGTCACAGGGCCAAGTCCTGCGAATCTCCCACGAGACCTATGGGTTAGATGCCTTTGAGCCCGGTGTCTTGCTGTGCCTGAGCCATTTGCTCCACGCACCGCCCGGCATGGGCCGCGGCCTTGGGTTGGCTGTGGAGTCGCAGGGCGCAGAAGCGGGGGCTGGATCGTTGAGTGTCTGAGTGCCAGGGTCTGCAAGAGCTCCATGCCCCCTTGGCGTGCGGGCTTTGTGTCGCTACCCTTAGCGCGTTGCCGGAATGGCGGAATGGTAGACGCGACGGATTCAAAATCCGTTGGCCGCAAGGTCGTCCGGGTTCAAGTCCCGGTTCCGGTACCACCCATCTCTAGGGTGGATAAACAGGGGGGCAGCCCTGGCTTGCAAAGGGCTCGTGACCATTGACCTGCGGGTTTCCACAGACCATTGAACCGACGGCACCGAATCGTGTTCACTGTGCATTCAAGCCATGCAATTCCAAGACACGATGAAAGATGAGTCTTTGGCCCCAGCGCTGCTGCCAGTCTTGCTGCATGACCTCGCCAATGTCACCCACACATTGACTTGCCTTAAGGCGGTTTTGGATTTGGATGGCGGCGAGCAGCTGTTCGCAAGGAGTACCGCGGATCTCGCGCGTAGTGGTCAGGTAGCCCAGGACCTTGGCTGGGCCATGGCCGTGCTAGGCTCGGCAACGGGGAGTGACTTGTTGCTCGACCGGCGCGAGGTCCGAGGCCTGGGAATCCTGATCGAGCTGGTGGAGAAAGTGTGCGCCCGCATGGGGCATGCTCCCCTGCGAATCCCCCCAACGGGAGACCTGCAAGGGTTGAGCCCGATCCCCCTGATGACTTCACAAGTGCTGCAAGGATGGGAGCTACCCTGGGCACTCGGAGAGACCCTCTTTCAGGGCTGCAAGGCTGTTGCGCGCAGCTCCGGTGATACAGGGCTGCAGTTGCGGTGGGGCATTAGCCGGCTGCCCAACGGTTGGTCGTGGGTGCTCCAGGTTCCGGTGGACTGCGATGGGGAATCCGTCGCCAGAGGGCTCTCGAGGGCTGCTGTGGCCCTGCCGGGAGTTGAGTTTGTGGCTTCACCCGATTGCGCGGGGGAACGACCCACAAGCGAAACACCCGATTCGCAGTACAGGACCCCGGGAAGCCTACTCCTGCCTGGAGACTGGCTGGTGTCTCAGATCGATTGAGGTTTCCAGGTCCCAGCAGTGGGCTTGCGGCCAAACCCGGGGCAGGGGCGGCCGCAAGCCGGACGACTCCTACTGATTGATGGCGTGGGTGCTCGTCCCAAGGGGAGTGATGTCCACGTCATACAGGAACGCCTGAAGGAGCAACTGTCCCTCTATGGCTGGGGTTTGCAGGTGCTCTAGTTTGAGGCTGCCTGTCGCGTCGAGTGGGCGGAGTTTCGTGCGACGCATGACATCTACGGCCTTGACCGCCAAGAAGAGTGGGGCTCGCCAGCCGGCGTCGATCACATCCTCGGTGGCGAGTTCATCAGCCGAGCTGGCCACAAGAATCAGTGCATAACCATTCGGCTCGCCACCAGTCAGCTTGAAGGCACCACGGCCAACGATGCCTGAAGGAGGGCCAGCCCAAGTCAGTTGAGCCCTTGCTGGGCTGATCGTGACCCGGTCATCGAAGCTGAAAAAATCGGTGTGGTAGACCCGCAGGTTCATGCCTAGGGGCTGCTGCGCTGAAAACGTGGAGGGGCCCGAGCCGAGCAATTCGAGATTGGCCATGTGGCTGAAGCTGGTGCCGACCGTGTCCATCAGATCGCCGTCCTCGGAGATGTGGTACACCTCGTTGGTATCCCCGGCGAAGTTTGTGTGGGCGAGTAGAATATTTCCAGCAGCATCACAAACCATGCTTGAACCACCATCTAATCCACTGAGCAGGTAGTCCGCATCTGCGCTCGTAAGTTGCGTGCCGCTGTCCAGCTCGGCATCATCCCAACGGATGAGATCCTCTTGGCCAAGAGGGGGTGGCCAGTTTGAACCTTCGTACTGCGTTATGTAGTTCAAGTCGCCATTGGGTGAGACGCTCACAGGGCCGGATGGGCCATCCACATGGGCGAGGAGGGTCGTTTGTCCGTTGGTGAGGTTTAGACGCACAATGTCATTGCCTGCTCCCCACCCCCCGAGACCCGCGCTGACATAGGCGAGATTGGGCGTGGTGTCGAAAGCCAAGTCGTAGTTGAATGTCAGGTTGGCGAGGAGGGTCACGCCGCTCCCGTCGAGTGCGACCTTGAAGAGGTTGCCGTTGGTGCTTTCCCCGATGATGGCGTAAGACTCTGTCGGGTCCACCTTGACGAAGGAGGGCCACATAAAGGAGCTGATGGTGCCGAGGTTGGCTTGCCAGGTGCCTTCGCTGGCGAAGAGGTCAAACGACATGCCGTCGAATCCCACATAGCGGCCATCGTTGAGACTGCCGTAGGCACTGAGTCCCCCCAGTGCGTGGGTTTCGGTAAGGGCAAAGCCGCTGTCGGAGGTGAGTTGCGCGCTGGCGACAGGGGCACACAGGGCGAAGGCCAAGGAGGCCGACAGAAATCGTGAAGCGTTCATGGGGATAGTTCCTGAAAGGTCCGCAGAAATAAAATGCGCGACCCGTTCGAGGCCAGGTTCCCATGCATGCAGGCGCGGCGAAAAGGGCGCAGTGCCCAGGGGCTGCAGGATTGCACAGAGGGAGCCTGGCTTCTTCCGAGCCGGCGATCCCAGCCCATACATCAGGTCTCCTGACTCGTTACCTGGAGGTCAAGCCGGCCTTCCCGGCGAAGCGGTTTGCTTCAACCAGTGGCTGGGGAGGCCCAGAGCGCATGCGCTTGGGCGACCCTCAATGACTTGATCCCTTGCAACTTACAGTGGCGGGACCGTGCAGGATTCACACCTGACTTCCCTTCCGTATGGGGGGTCGAATTGACAGATCACAATCTAGGCCCTAGCGAGGGGCTGCGTCAAGATCTATCGGATGCGATTGTCCCAGGGACCGGCCCATCCCCACTTGGGCTAGTCTTGGCCGGGTACTGGGCCTGGGTGTGGGCCTGGGTGCTGCCGCGGGGTCGCATGGATCGATTGGAGTACAGTTTCTGCAGCCCCCTGATCCATCACAATGCGGGACTGAGCGAGCCATTCGAGGAGGTGCCAACTGTGGGTGTCCTCAATGTGTTCTGCGCGCCACGAGCGTGTGCCGATGCCCCCTAGGAGGACGAGCAGGGCCACGTGCAAACTGAGTCCAGTGGCGACACCCAGAACACCTCCAGCGATCCGGTCCATCAATCCCAATTGCATGGCCTCCAGAGCTTTCTTGCCCAGCAAACCCAGCAGGGCTGCCACCAAGAGGCCCGTTAGAAAGATCAAAAACCAGCTCAATCCAAAGCTCACTGAGGCTTCAAGATCGAGGGCTCCCGAAACATGGGGTTCCAGTTCGGGGGAAAGCGCTCGTGCGAGGGTTACTGAGAGTACGACTCCCAAGAATCGAATGACCTGCCACCAGAGGCCGCGCCATAGACCCAGTAGTAGGAAAAGCCCGGCAAGTCCCAGGCCTACCTGGTCTACGGTGGCTAATGCGCCAATCGATTGTTGAAGGGAATCCACGAGTGGTTGGAAGCTTGGGGTGAGGAGGGCGATGAGGATGCCGTAGACTGTCTGTATCACAGCCGGCTTAGTTGAATTGGGATTCAGGCCGGGGGGATTGCAGGTAATCTAGGGGGCCAAGGCCCTGTGGGCATTCCCATGGGCCATAGCAATGGACTACAATGCACTTTGGCGCATGCCAACTGCAACGATGACTATATCTATCCAGACGATCGAGCAGGGACTCGATGCTTTCGCACGTTTGCTCTCAGAGAACCCTACCCTAGTCGAGGAGCTGGCGCAGAGTGGCCCCGAATTCTTTGGGGGACCGGGACCTCACGGGCATCCTAGGGATGTGTTGTTGGGGTCAAGGCGCCACTTAGAATGGTTCCTATTCGAGCGCCATAGCCCGAGCTTGTTCGGCGTTCCCAGTGAGCGTCTGCTGGAACCATGGCTTGAGGTTGCCCCAGAAGGTCTTGGTCTCCGGGGTGAGGTCTTGATGGATTCCTTTGGCGGAATCTTTGAAGTGGGGGAAGTGCGCCCGGGTGTGGGGTGCTGGCTGAATGATGTGGCAGGTTTCGGTAGCTACGCCCTCACCGACTCAGGAGAGACCTCGGATTTTAGGACGGGCGATTTCTTGGTGGGCCGGCTTTACCCGGTGGAGGATGGCGTTCATCGCGCATCAAGCGCCATTGGGGTTTACCGTTCAGAGTCCCTAGGGGCGGCCCTAGAGCGAGACCTTAAGGAGATCAGGGCCCAGTCCGGCGGGCAGGTCCTGCGCCTCTCGCAACATTCCCTGGAGAGGATGTTCTGGGGTGCGGGAAGGGTTCCAGCGAGCACAGACCCAGTGGGGGAGGCGCAAGCGTTTTTTCTTCATGAGGCGGGTCTAAGCAAGGATCGGGTGCGGGGCATTTTGGCTCAGCTGAAACAGGATCCCATGGACTCAGAAAGGCTTGTGCAGGGGGCTGGGGATACGGTGGGGGCCATTCTCGACGAGTTGGCGTTTGAGACGGAGATTGCTCTAGAGCCAGCCCGAAGGCACCTATTGCGTGCATGGGAGGCCCTCAGCTTTCCTTCGAGCACTGAATGCGCACCCACCGAGGTTCCGGCGGGTCAAAGTGGATTGGGGACGGCCGCTGAAGCAGCCATGATCAAGTTTGATGAAGGAAGGGCAGCAGGCGGTGATCTAGGGGCACTTTTTGATCAGCTCGAATCAGATCTCGGGGTTTCGGGGGGGGATCCGGAGCCCGAATCAACCGTCCCGGACTTTCCGGGCGTGGTCGGAGCCATGATCGCTGAATTCCAGTGGGAGCAAGAGTCTAGCGCATCTCCACTGAAATGCGACTTTGTAGCACTGGGCGCGCTCACTGAATTCGCCAAGCCTATCGGAGTTTTTGAAGAATTGTCTGGGGCGGATCTGTTGCGATTCATGGCCTTTTGGATCCACGAGCGTGAGTTGTTGGAAGACTCGGACCATGCGCGCAGGTTAGTGACTGCACTGGAAGAGTTTTGTAGGTGGGTTCAAAGGGCGCACGAACACCCGCTTCTCGATCAATTTGGCCAAGCATTGGAGGGGCTTGCGGAGTCTCTTCCACGGATCGCAGAGCTCAACGTGGTTCTCCGAGCGTCCCAGGGGAAGCCGAACGAGGCAAGACCAGCCGCCTGCGACACGCAGCAACCAGGGACCCAAGCGCCAGGTGAGTTGTTTGAGATATGCACCGATGAGCAAGGCCGGTTCAGTCATCTTAGGGATCGCGCCGGCGAGGCCTATCACGTGAACGTCGAGCTTCCCATCGCAGAACGCCTCCGGGATGGGGATCGGATCCGAGCCCAGCTGTCACTCAACGGTGACGTGACACTCTACCGTGCCTATCCTCCCGAGGCTGCTGGGCTCGTCCAGGGCAAGTGAATCTCCCTGTTGGGTTCACAATGCGGTGACCGCAGTCGAGTGTGGTCGGGATTACCGATGTCGGATAATGTACGTTATGTTGCACAACGCAGGCCCCCTTGCGCCCTGGAGTGGGTTTGGCGAGGGATCACAGTGTCGAGGCTGAGGCGCAGCCTGGGCCAACGGACCGATCTGCAACTAGGTCAGCGGTCACCCACCCAGTCGGGTCCAGCCCATGCGTATCAATGCCTGGGGACCTGCCGGGCTCCAGTCCACCGTCGCGCCCCCCATGTGAGGGATGTCCAAGCGTGAACACGCTGAGAGGTCCAAGCCAAGGGTTTCCGCAAGGGCCACCCTCAATACCCACTTGTGAGCGACGATAAGAACCTCCTTGTTAGTGTAGGCCGTGGCTAGCTCGGTGAGGGCCGATAGAACGCGAGCCCTGAGATCGTCAAGGGTCTCCCCTCCCGGGACATGGGTGATTCCATCTGCATCCCAAAAGCGGGCCCAGCCTCCAGGTTCGGCTGCCTCCACCTGATCCCGACCCCATCCGGCCCAGTCCCCTCGATTCAACTCACGCAGGCGTGCATCCTCCACCGGCTGGAGGGAGCGGCTCTTTGCGACCTGATGGGCGGCGTAGGTGGCACGTGCAAGGTCTGAGGAAACCACAGCCGCAAGCGGCCAGTCCTGAATCCCCTGGGCCATCATCCGGGACTGGGCTTCACCCTCCGTTGAGAGTGGGACGTCGAGGTCGCCATAGATCCGCTCCGCCCAGGGGCTCGCGACGGTCCCATGGCGCACGAGGTGAATACGAGCACAGCCAGTGGGCATGGTGGACGGCATGGGAAGGCGACTACGGACGAGTGCTGGGGGGATGTCTGATTGAGCGATAATCCCCTCGGAAAGGGGCCCTTGAGCGTTGTCAGGGCTGGCTGGGATGGCTACTTTGCCACAATCTAGCAGGCCCAATCTAGGGCCTGCGTGGGAGGCAGTCGTCCCCCATCTGCCCTGCGCCCCCCAAGCACTCACTCAGCCCCACTCCCAACATGTTCAGCTGGATCGGACGCTTCCTGGCCTCATCTGTCGGCAAGAAAACTGTGATGGCCATCACAGGCTTGTCCCTAGTGGGCTTTCTCATTGTTCACCTTATTGGAAACCTGGCCCTCTATACAGGTGGGACCGAAGGCTTCAATGAGTACGCCGCAAAACTCGAAAGCCTGGGGGGTCTGCTCAAGGTCGCCGAAATAGGCCTCTTGGCGATATTCGTGATTCACATGGGCCTCGCCATGCGAATTGCGCGGGAGAACGCCCAGGCTCGCAAGGATCGGTATGAGGTCCGAGCCAGTATGGGCCAGCAAACGCTTGCGTCTAGAACCATGGTCCTGACGGGCATGATCATTGGGTTGTTCTTGATCATCCACATTATTGACTTCAAGGTGCCGACCGTCCTCGGTGAGATGCATGACCTCGGGCAGGCGGTCATGGATCGTTTGGGGAGTCCTCTTGGGGCTGGTATCTACCTCTTGGGTATGGCCGCCCTCGGGCTTCATTTGCGGCACGCAATTCAAAGTGCTCTACAAACTCTAGGAGTCCATCACCCGCGCTGGAGTCCACTCCTGCGGTTGGGTGCGATTACCCTTGCTGCCGTGATCGCGCTTGGCTTTGCTTCCTTTCCTATCTACTGCTTGTTCGCGAATGGCCCCGCGGTGAACTGATGAGTATTCAACCCAACAATCAACTTCACGACCATGTTCCCTCTGGGGACTTGAGTGAAAAATGGACGCGCCACAAGTTTGATCTAAAACTTGTCAACCCCGCAAACCGCCGCAAGTTTGAGGTCTTGGTGGTAGGCACTGGACTGGCCGGTGCCTCTGCTGCAGCGACCCTTGCTGAAATGGGCTATAGCGTACGGGCATTCTGTGTTCAGGACAGCGCCCGTCGAGCGCACTCCATTGCAGCTCAGGGCGGAATCAACGCCGCAAAGAACTACAAGAACGACGGGGACAGTGTTCACCGGTTGTTTTACGACACGATCAAGGGGGGCGACTATCGCTCGCGTGAAGCCAATGTTCACCGGCTTGCGGAGGTATCCCGCCAGATCATCGATCAGTGCGTGGCTCAAGGGGTGCCCTTCGCAAGGGAGTACGGTGGTCTACTGGATAACCGATCTTTTGGAGGAGCTCAGGTTGCGCGCACGTTTTATGCACGTGGCCAAACGGGCCAACAACTGTTGCTGGGCGCCTATGGTGCACTGATGCGTCAGGTGCACGCAGGGCGGGTGAAGCTGCACGTCCGTAAGGAGATGGTTGACCTGGTCAATGTGGATGGTGTGGCGAGGGGCATTATTACCCGTGACCTCACGACGGGTGCATTTGAGCGCTGGGCCGGCCACGCAGTTTTGTTGTGCACCGGCGGATACGGAAATGTCTTCTATCTGTCCACGAATGCGAAGGCGTCAAACGTCACGGCAGCCTGGAGGGCCCACAAGCGCGGTGCGTTTTTTGCTAATCCCTGTTACACGCAGATCCACCCGACCTGCATTCCTGTGCACGGCGATTTCCAATCCAAGCTCACGTTGATGAGCGAGAGCCTCCGAAATGACGGCCGTGTTTGGGTCCCCAAGACAGGGGACGAGGCCCGCTCGGCATCCGAGATTCCAGAAGAGGATCGCGACTACTACCTTGAACGAAAGTACCCGAGCTTTGGCAACCTCGTGCCGCGTGACGTGGCCTCTAGGAACGCCAAGCAGGTGTGTGATGCGGGGCGTGGTGTGGGCGCCTCCGGCCAAGCCGTTTACCTTGATTTCCGAGATGCGATCCAACGCGATGGCAAGAGTGCGATTGAGGCGCGCTACGGAAACCTCTTCTCTATGTACTCGCGTATCACAGGCGAGGATCCCTATTCGGTGCCCATGCGAATCTTCCCTGCTGTGCACTACACCATGGGTGGGCTTTGGGTGGACTACAACCTAGAGAGTACAGTTCCGGGGTTATTCGTTCTGGGCGAAGCTAACTTCTCCGACCACGGGGCCAACCGACTCGGGGCCAGCGCTCTGATGCAGGGGCTTGCCGATGGCTATTTTGTGATCCCAGCCACAATCGCCAGCCATCTAGCAGGCCGACAGCTGCCCCACGCAGGCACGGATCATCCGGCCTTTGCCGAAGCCGAGTCTGCGTCCCGCGGGCGCTTTGATGCGTTGCTCGCCGTCAAGGGAACCCGCACCGTAGATTCGTTCCACCGCGAACTCGGACTCCTTTGTTGGAATCAGTGCGGAATGTCCCGCAATCGAGCCGGATTGGAGTCTGCCTTGTCGTCCATACGGGAGTTGCGCGAGGCTTTCTGGCAGGACGTTCGAGTCTTGGGTGATGCAGCTTCCTTGAATCAGAACCTCGAACATGCTGGCCGGGTGGCTGATTTCATGGAGTTTGGTGAGCTGATGGTGAGCGATGCTCTACAGCGCGAGGAGTCTTGCGGAGGGCACTTCCGAGAGGAACACCAAAGTGAAGAGAATGAAGCCAAGCGCAATGACGAGAGTTTCTGTCATGTGACCGCATGGGAACACAATGACGGCTCTGCGGCGATCCAGCATACCGAGTCTCTTGACTTTGAATCTGTGCAGCTAACCACCCGGAGCTACAAATGAGCACCACCCCCCACTCTACAATGCGAATTGCGCTGCACGTCTGGCGTCAGGATGGACCCTATGCAGACGGAGTGTTCGAGGGCGCTACAATCAATGTCACCCCCGAGACATCCTTCTTGGAGATGCTTGATATTTACAACGAGGCGGTCATGGGCGAGGGCCGAGAACCCGTTGCCTTTGACCATGATTGTCGCGAGGGCATTTGCGGTATGTGTTCGCTCGTCATCAACGGCCAGCCCCACGGACCCGAGAGCGAGACGACTACCTGTCAACTGCATATGCGCACGTTCAAGGATGGCGATACCGTTTATGTGGAGCCCTTCAGGGCCCATGGGTTCCCGGTCTTGAGGGACTTGATCGTGGACCGCAGTGCGTTTGATCGTATTCAGCAGGCAGGGGGTTATGTCTCGGTCAACACGGGCTCTGCCCCAGATGCCCATGCCGTGCAGGTTCCAAAACTAGACGCCGAAGAAGCATTTGATGGCGCTGCATGCATCGGTTGTGGTGGGTGTGTGGCCGCCTGCCCAAATGCCTCGGCGATGCTCTTTGTTGGGGCAAAGGTCTCCCACCTGGCACTTCTGCCCCAAGGGGCCCCGGAACGGAAAGAGCGGGCCTTGGCGATGGTGTCCGCCATGGACCAGGAAGGCTTCGGTAACTGCACAAATCATTTTGAGTGCGAGGCTGCCTGCCCGAAGGGGATTTCTGTTGCGCACATCGCCCGCATGAACCGCGAGTTCCTATTGGCATCAGGCCTGAGCCGCACGACCGATTCCTAATACCCTACGGGCCTCGCTTGCCGCGATTCCCCCACCGGTCGTTCAGTTTCAGATTTGTGCGGCTCCTCATCGCTGAGGCAAAAACCCAGTGCCCGCGCACCTAGGCTAGCCGTACCTGTGCGAACCCCGTGCAAATGGACAGCGACTCGAGCACGGCTAGTTGCGTTGAGGAATTCTTCCAATCCAGGTCCACAAGTACCGCGGGCCACAAGTACTCCACCGAGTTCAGGATGATCGAGCCAAGCACGTGCCGTTCGCAGGTCCCCCGTTGCAGCAACCTGTAGCCCGCCAGCATTCAGTTCCCTCAGCGCTGTCTCCCGTTGCGCGCGATGCTGACATACCCACAGGAGAACGGGTTCTGATTCCACCGGAGCTGCGGGGAAGGTCATGGAAATCTCTGTTCCTTTGGATGGGCGAGAGTGAATACTCAAATCGCCTTCAAGCACCTTCAGGCATTCCTGCATGCTTGCACTTCCATATCCGGTACTGCCGCTGGCGCTGTGACCCGCATCAAGCCAGCGAGCCCTAGTCTGGTCATTCATGCCTCGCCCAGCATCGACGACCACTACCTGCAGGCGAGATCCCAGCTGTCTTGCTGTTACGCTGACAAGTCCCCCATCGAAACTAGCATGGAATGCATTGAGCAAGAGGTTTTGAATCAGCCGTTCAAGGCAATTGCGGTCCCCCATCAACTCCAGGTTGGCCGGGCACTGGACTCGCAGCCGCACCGTCGATGATCGACCTGAGAGTGAATTCGCCTGCCTAGCTTGCGTCAGAAGACACTCACGCAAACGGATGCGAGTGCGGCGCTCGATTTGTTCTCCAGAAAGGGTTGCTTTGCACAGGTTGCGGGCGCCTCGAATGCTTTGATCCAGCTCACCCAGCAGGCTTTGGCGCTCTGCAGGTGAAAGACGGTCCCATGCACCCTCCTCCAAAAACCGTTCAAGTTGCAGGCCGGCTAAACTGAGTTGATTGCGCAAGTCATGGGTGAGCGCCGCTGCGCTGCGGCCAATTCGCTGTTCAAGTCGGCTCCGCTTCTGTTCGCATGCTCGAAGGTATGCGCAGCGGTAGCCCACCCACCATTCGGCAAGTTGAAGGAGTTGCACTCGGGTGCCCCTCCAGGACCTCGGGCTGATGAAATGCAGAAAGCTGAATCCGCCGGTGGGATCTAGGGGCCTGATGTAGATGGCGACGGGAGTATTAATCGAGAGCGTGGGGACCGGGCAGCGGTACTCGGCTGAGCGAATCACCACCTGGCCGGGTTGAAGGGAATTGGCCAGGGCCCAATCGAGACTGCGATTCCAGAGGCGTTCGCTCGCACAGAGCCCCACCAAGACGGGGGGAGCCCCGCGCTCCACCCACGCAGCGCTAGTTAGTTTGAGGGCACTCGCTAACAACTCTAGGACCGCGGCTTGTGGTTGATCGGGCCCCCGGGGCCCTAGGGGGGGGCGGTCGACCCCAAGATCCCGCATGAGCAAGTCCCAGGATCCTCCCCAGTCGGTGCGATCCGCCCGTGGGCCTTGGGTGTGTGACACCTGGGTTAGAGCGGGGGGGAGGAGTGATCGATGCTTTGCCACGGGGGCAGTTTGCCGTCCGGCCGTCTCCAAATGAAGCACCGATCAGGGGCAGAAGCCGTTTCTAGGAGGGAACGCCAGGCATTTGCAGCCATCCTATGCCCCTCCAGAGGGCTCAGGCAGACCCAGTCACCATCTCAGGTCGGGCATGGACCTAGGGGCCACCAAAGCCCTATGATTCCCCTCAGAAAGGGGCCGGTTGGGTACCATGTCACCCCAGTGGGGTAGGCACCAGCCCAGCATTCATGCCCTGCCCCCGATTTGCTCCTTTTTCATCCATCCCTAGCACCTGCCTGGGGTATTGGCACAGAGATTGCGATGACCACCCAGTCCCGACCCCGGGTCGGACCTGTGGGATCCATTAGAACGCCTTTAGAAGACTATCGACACATGAAGAGACTCTTACTCCTCGCCACCCTATTCACTGCTGGGGCACTCGCCCTGCAAGCGACCAGCACCGGGCACGGCGGTACCTATCGCGGCCCGGGTGACACGGTGCCCCCCGGCGGAGGCGGCGGCGGTGGCGGCGGCGCCCCCACGACCCCTGGGCCTTCAGGCCCCACGGCTCCAGGACCCGCAGCCCCCGGAACGCCGGCTCCCGCTACACCCGGCGCGCCACCACCCGCTCCTGGTGTGACCAAGACCGCCCCGACCACACCGGGCGGTCCCTCCGGACCCGACCTGACCCTTTGGGACTTCTGGTGGGGGTTCAACCGTGAGCCCTACCTGAACCTCAAGTCCAAGATTCATGGTGGTGAAACAGTCACTGGATCGGATGACTTCTTCCTTGGGCACGGCCAAAAAGATCAAGCCAAGGACAGCCTGCGCCCCTCGCAGGAGGTCATCAGGAACACGGTCGTACCGGCACTCAAGCACGCTCTTGCCAATGAGCGCGCAAACGACATTCTTGATTCATCATTGATCGCACTCGCCAAAATTGGGGATGTAGCGGGAGCAGAAGAATCTGAATTCGAGGCCATTATCAAGGAGTTCCTCAAGGACGGGAACCAAGGGGTCTCGGAGACCGCTGCGGTTTCCCTCGGGATCTTGGCCAACGACAAGTCTTTCGAGATTCTGTTCCAGTTGGCGACCGACGACCCTATTGCCCGCCGCTTCATCGGCAAGACGGAAGTTCCCGTGCGCTCCCGCGCATATGCCTGCTATGGACTCGGCCTCTTGGGATACCGGACGAATGACAATGAGCTTCGTCAGAATATTGCTGAGACTCTGATCGACCTGCTGACATCACCCCACTTCTCGCGGAGGGACATCAAGGTGGCTGCCATGACAGCCCTGGGCCTCACGCCCCTTGATTCCAACCCCGATGCGGTCTTGGGACCTGACGAGGAAGATAGTAATCGTAAGCACGTGCTGAGCCGTGAGACCCAGCTCGACTTCCTGATGGACTACTTCAATCCGGCCAACGAGCGGGCCAATGGGTCAACCCGGCACTGGTTTGTACGAGCCCATGCCCCCACGGCCATGGCGCGGCTCTTGCCCGGCTCGGCTGCGGAGTACAAGGGCAAGGTGGCTGAACTGCTGATCGAAGCCGTTGCAAAACACAGCAAGGAGAATCGTGAGATTCTCATGAGTGCCACACTTGCCATGGGGCAAGTGGGGACGGCTGAAGAGGACGGGCGCAAGGGCGTCAATACCCGCATTCGCACGGAGTTGATCCGCGTGATCAAGGAGGGTGATTCCCAGAGTCGCCGATTCGCTCTAGTGGCCCTGGGGCAATCCAGCGGTACGCCCGGCGAAGGTGAGAATGGTATGGCCGGAGCAGAAGTTGCCCGGAAGGAGCTCCTCAAGCAGCTCTCCAAGGGTAAGACCATGCTCAAACCTTGGGCTGGCCTAGCTGTGGGCGTGATGGGACGCCAATTGCTCGACAACAACGAGTTGATGAGTGATTCGGCAAGCAAGGCTTTGCGCTCCGCTGCGGCAGAATGCAAGCGACCCGCAGAGATTGGGGCCTATTTGTTGGGGCTCGGCATACGGCGTGACGTAGAGGCGATGGATATTTGTTTGGAGAAGATGGACTTCTTCACAACGGATGAGTCGCGCGGCTACTGCGCTGTTGCCTTGGGTCTCATCGAAGACCGGTCGGCCATTGCACCCATCCAGGAGATTATTCGCCAATCGAAGTACAAGCCTGACCTACTGAAGCAGGCTGCGATTGCATTGGGCCTCTTGGGTGACAAGGAATTGGTGGATGACCTGGTGTCGATGCTTGAGAGCGCGACCGGGTTGGCCACACAGGCGGCAATTTCGACTGCCCTCGGTGCCATCGGAGACTCTCGGTCGATTGAACCCCTTGTTGAGTTGCTCGGTAACCAGAGCGTGACGGATTCAGCCCGCGGATTCGCTGCAGCTGCACTTGGGATTGTGTGTGATAAGGAAGAGCTTCCTTGGAACACCAAGATTTCCGCCAACATCAACTACCGTGCCAATACAAGCACCCTGACAGGCGAGGGTGCTGGCATTCTAGACCTCCTCTAGGGGTTCATAGGGCACGGCGCGCGGTCCAACCCGTGAGCCTCTCCCCTTATCGAACAGCAGGGCCCGCCCAGTCGTCTGGGCGGGCCCTGCTAGTTTTGGGGGGCCCTGCTAGATTCAGAGTAAAGTAGGCACTCTACTCAGGCAGCTACCTAGGTGAAGGATGATCCGCGCGGAGCGGGATTTACGACCCGGCCAGCGTTCGAGCGATTGCTAGTGCTGCTAGGACCAGCGCGCTGGCCGCCACCCAACGCGCGCGAGTGACAGCTGCGGCCTTGGCATTCTCAATCTTCAGTAACGCAGCCGTCTCTTGCTCCAGTTCCTGGCTTGCACCTTGCCACCAGATGAGGTGCTCATCTGATAACAAATCATCAGCCTGTGTAATCGCCGATCTGAGACGGGATGTGAGTTCCTGGGCAAGGACTGGTTGAGCCAGGTCCCCAGCGAGTCGTGCGCTACGCCAGAGAAGGTGCAGATCGTCGGGAGCTAGGACTAGCCCTTCAAGGCCGGCGCGGAGAGCCCCAGAGAGGTCGCCCGCGTGGTGGTGAAGCTCTTGCATGCGTTGTGCGGAGCGGATGTGGTTTTCATCCTCCTGAGCGAGCTTCAATGCATCGATGAACCGTTGATCCTCTAAGAGCCCACTCCAGGTATCCCGCTCGGGCTCGGCGCCTTGGAACCCGCTGGCCAAGACCAGGACGATTGCCGCCCCCACCCCTTGGAATCGGATCCTCAACGGTCGGCCTCCCAGCGGTCCTGGCTGTATTGAAGGGATGAGCGTTGGAGTGCCTCCATCGGGCAGTCATCATCTGTCAGGAGCGTACCCCGTTGTGCACCAGGAGCAATCAACGCGAATGCACCGGGGAAATCAATGAAAGGTAACAATGCCTCCCCCACCGGACCACCAAACTGAAATTCTTGGGTGCCGGGTTTGGGTAGGGGCTGACCGAGGCGACCAAACAACATGCAGTTCCTCGAGAAGGGAATGCGCACCGCCAAGACTTCTTGTTGTGTGGCCTCGGCCAGTGTCTGGGCCAATGCTCTGACGACCGGATCTTCAAGACCGAAACCGGCAGCATTGACCGCGATCCACCCCCCAGGCGAAAGGACGGCCCCAATCTCCTTGAAGAACTCAACGGTGCACAGATGGGCCGGGATTTCCATGTTGTTCGCATAGCAATCCACCACGACCAAGTCCTGGCTCTCCTCAATGAACCGCAACCCTACCCTACCGTCGACACCAGCGTGGACCGTGCGGTTGGGACTCTGCGCTTGAAGATCAAAGTACAAGGAGCCCAACTGAACGACGACCTCGTCGACTTCTATTCCCGTGGTGCTCAGAGTTGTGTCTTTCGGACTGGCCCCTTCAAGCACTCGAATGGTCGTGCCGGCTCCCAGCCCGAGGACTAGAGTGCGCCAAGTCCCCGGTTTCCCCGACCACCAGCACGGCAGGGCAAAATAATCATAGTACTGCCCTCCACCCAACAAGCCCTGTTCTGGTTGCCAAACGGATTGGAATGAATCGAGGCCTTCATTAGCAAGGAGGTGCCTACGCGTCCCCGCCTCATTCTCGATGACTGTGAGATTCTGGTAGCTCGACTGGCGCTGGGCGAGGATACGCCATCCGGATTGGAGGGAAGGCCCAGCGGGAGCCTCCTGTGTGAAGGTGATGAATGCACAGAGTGCCAAGGCGCCGAGGGGGCCGACGATCCCTCCTGACCTGACCACCAGCCAGGCGCCGGCCAGGGTCAGAAAAGCCGCAGCCAGGTGGAAAGTGCCGCTCAGTCCCAGTTGAGGCAGCAACCAGTGGGTCGTACCAAAGGTCCCGACCAGGCTACCGAGGGTAGAGAATCCTAGGATCCTGCCCCCAGCTTCCCCAGCGTGGCCCCCACGGCTCTGCTGCAGGGCCTCAACGGCTAGGGGGCAGCCGCAACCCAGGAGGGTCGCGACGGGAGCAAAGAGGGTCACTGAGGCCGCTAGGCTGCCCCAAAGTAGCAAGGGGCCCGCTTCGTCCAACCCAAGCCCGGATGGCATGAGTAGCTCTGCCACGGTTCCAGCCCAGTGGGGTAGGGCGAGGGTCCACGCCCCTGCGCAAAGTAGAATCCAGCCGAGTCGCCGCACTGGACTGGCTGAGTGGCTGAGCCGGCCGCCGAGCACGTAACCCAAGGCTAAAGCGAAAAGAATCACCCCGATGACATTCGTCCAAACGCCGTTGGAGGCCCCAAACCATGGCGCTAGAAGCCTCACGGCTGCCAACTCCACAATCATGGTGCCCGCACCCGCTAGAAATACAGCGGCAAGCACATAGGGGCTCTCCCGCCCCGACTGGTCGCGCAATCCGGAAGCGTCGGACACCTATGTGCGCCTACTGCTCACCGCCCTCGTCGGCTAGGTGCGGTAGGTGGTAGGACTTGGCGTTGACGAACACCCGACCAGGATCGCATGAGCCGCTAAAGATGCTGGCTAGGACCACGAGCCGGCTTCGCGGAATGACGTCTTCGTGGGCCTGGCCATTGGCAACGACTCGGATCGGCTGATTCAGATCGAGGAGGCTGTCATTGAAGTGCAGCGTGAACTCCGTCACGCCGGTACCTTCGACTGTCACGGTATTCGTTGAGCGGTCGACCTCAGCATGAATGCGGCTGCTACTTCCTTCGGATGGAGGGACCTCCAGCCAATACGCACGCTTGGGAAAAGGCGATCCGGGAACAAGGGTCACACTGCTGGGATACGCGTTGCGGGTGGTCGTCTGCATCCAATTCCACACGTCGGCTGTTAGGCCGTCGGCTTGGACTGTACAGTTGCTATAACCGAGGTTGTTGGCGGATTCTTCGAAGGCAGTAGCCTTGGCGCCCCCACCGGCAAAGTAAGTGGGTAGGTTGCTGAAGTTGTCAGCCGGTGTATCTCCGGCGTCCCCCGTGCGGCCGATGACTCCTGCGAAGCGATCGGGAAACTTGCTCGCAATACCGAGAGCTGTCTGTACTCCGAGGCCCCGACCCGCCAGGTAGATTCGATTGAAGTCGATGCCGTACTCTTCGTAGATCGCTCGCATCAGTACGATTACCCGCCCGATGCCACCCCGCTGGCCCCAATCGGATGCATTCTCGGGCATGGTAGGGCATGCCAAGATCACGTTCTCTTGGATGCTGGCTTCGGTCCAATTGTCGCGTAGGTGGTCGGCGGGGCGTTCGCCCTCGTCGGGGATGCAAATCACGAGCGGGTATGGGCCTCCAGTCGCAGAGTACTTTGTAGGCGCCCAGACGGCATAGTTGAGGGGGGCAGCCTTTGAGAAGATGGAGCCAATGAAAGCCTCATCGGCGATCTTTCCACGCTTCGGTCGTTTTCGTGCGTAGTCATAGGAGAGCCACATGGCTCGGCCTAGATCGCCCGGGGATGCCAGGATGTCTCCTGCAGCGGGTGTCTTGGCTAGCTTACGTTCGAGCTTGTCCATAGCAGAAAACACCTCCTCGCGAGCCTCACTGACTTTCTTTTCGTCCAGCTTGGCTTGGATGTAGTCGGCAAAGGACGTCCCGAGCTTCTTGAGGTCAGAATCTTTGAGGTGCCGATCCGCCTCTAACCGCGGGGGAGCGACCGCGGCTAGACAGACGAGAGTGCTAATGAGGAGAGTGAGTCGTTGTTTGAACATGCTCGGACTAGTCGACTGGGTGGAGGGGGTTGCGTGACTTGCAGGTGCCCTAGGTTACTGCCTAGGGCTGGAAGAATCGTTGTGGGATTCAAGTTTGGGCCTCAGGTTTGCCGTGATTGGCTCGTGGAGGGTGCTGGACCCCGGAGGAAGAAGCGTTAATCCCCAACCGCGCAGGCACCAGGGGGGGGGCTCTGGGGGGCTAGGACTGTTGTCCCTGCTGCGGTCCACGAGGACCCTGAAGAGGTCCCTGGCGGTTTGGAGATCACCCGCATTCAGCGCCTTCTGGCCTAGGATCTGCAGTGCATCCCCCCCCCCGAGTGCGACAGCCCGCCCTAGGGAGTGAACTTCGAGACTGTGTAATCCGGCCCCTGCGGCGTAGATGGCCTGGCGCTCAATCAGATCCCGATGTTCCTGAGGGGTGGAAGCCTGATCAAGAAGCTCACGGAGCACAGCTCCCGCCTGCAGCATGGAACCAGCTCTGCGGGAGATTCCTTCGAGGCACAATCCGCTCCAAGCGGCTGGCGCATGTTGGTACATGGACTCCGCAAGCGCGATTGCGGGCAGGGCAGCGTACCCATCGGTTTCCTGGAGGAAAGCCTCGTAGGCCAATGTCTGAAGTTCGAACCACGCCCCCTCGGGCCAATGCTGTTCTCCACGGGAGAGGGCCAACGAGATGGCATCCGCGCGCACCTTGCCACTGGGTAGCTGTCTGAGACTGGCGAGGACCCCGTCTTGTGCAAGGGCCCGAGGAGCCCACGCCGAACACAGGACCCAGCAGACCGCGAGGGCGATGGTGCACCTCACTCGAATCGTCCGAATGTTGGAGGGTGCAATAGCAGCTCCCCCATCCGAACGATCCGTGCTAGGCCCAGCGCACCTCACCGCAGCCCACCTCGACATGACCGATCCTCGTTGCGGGGTCGCCAGCAGATGCGAGGTGCTTGCAGACTGCATCCTCGTTGGACTCGTCGACCAACAGAACCATACCCATACCCATATTCAACGCACGGTGCGCCTCATCTTGATCAATCCCCGCCCCATCAACGATGAGCTCAAACAATGGAGGCACGGTCCAACTACCGGCCTCGATCACTGCGTCGTGATCACCAAGAATGCGCGGAAGGTTGTCGAGCAGACCGCCCCCCGTGATATGCGCCATCGAGGCCAGTTGGCCTGCCTCAAGCAGCGGCCAAAGTGGCTCCAAGTAACTCTTGTGGGGAGCTAAGAGGGCCTGGCCCAAGCTCTCGCCTCCCAGAGAAGGGGGACAGTCGTGGACGTCGAAGCCGAGGCGCTCAAACAAAACCTTGCGTGCCAGTGAATAGCCATTTGTGTGTAATCCGCTGGATTGAAGGCCCAACAGAACCTGTCCAGGGCGCACGGCACTGCCATCGAGCACCTTGTCCTTAGCAACGCTGCCGACGATGAATCCAACCAAGTCAAAGTCGCCCTCTGAATAGAGCCCGGGCATTTCAGCCGTTTCTCCACCCAAGAGGGCAAGACCTCCATCCCTGCACGCTCCCGCGCATCCAGCGATCAACGCACTGACCACGTCGGGTTCGAGGCGGCCGGTGCCCACGTAGTCCATAAAGAACAGTGGCCGGGCACCTTGGACGAGGATGTCATTGATGCAATGCTGAACTAGATCACGCCCAACCGTGTCATAAACCCCCATCCGCTTGGCTACCTCAAGTTTCGTCCCTACGCCGTCTGCGCTGGCCACCAGAATCTGTCCCCCCACTCCTGCGACTTCCATATCGAAAAGCCCGCCAAACAGGCCCACATCGGAGACGACTCCGGGAATAAACGTGTCCCGAATGGAGGTGCGGGCCTTTGCGAGGGCCTCATCTTGGGCATCGATATTGACGCCAGCGTCCTTGTAAGTCAGTGGAGTGTCGGAGGTCACGGCAATAGGAGAGGACAGGGGACAGTGGAGTGGTGCTGACTAGCATAACCTGCCCGGGCACCCATTGCTCCCCTCCGCTGATGTCCCTGGCAGAGAGTGGTGGATTCGGTGCCGTTTTCGGGGGGTGCACTGGGAAGGGCCCAGGAGTGGGTCCCCAGCGATCTCATCCGTGTTTCAGTTCGGAGAGAATGCGGGTCACCAGTGCCCGATTACCAAATCCCATAGCCTCGGGCAGGTTCTCCAGTGAGAACCAAGCCGCATCTTGAGCGTCACTGGCAGCCAGTAACTCGCCGCCTGCAGGGGTGCAGAGATAGATGAACACGTTAGCCGGCTTGCGGGCGTCATCCCCAACCCACACGACTTCCAACAATCGATCGATTCGCACCTCTAAGCCCGTTTCTTCAAGGACTTCCCTGCGGGCGGTGGCCTCTGGGCGCTCGTTGATTTCCTGATAGCCCGCTGGCAATGCCCAATCTCCGGCGTGGGGTGCGATTCTTCTGCGGATGAGCAGGGCCTCGCATTGGGGCTCTCGAATCACTAGGCCGGCAGCCGCGCTCGCGGGGTTGAAAAAATAGACGAACCCGCATTCGACGCAGGTTGGGCGGTCACGCCCCTCCCTCGCGAGTGGGGTAAGCCGTCCCCCGCAGAGGGGGCAATGAGTGGCGCGGTTATGGGGCACGATAGGCAGGGCAATGGAGTGGATGATGCTCTAGACAGCTTCAGAGTACGAACATGGCGACTCGGCGTGTAGGCTGTGTCGGCTGCGATGCGGGTTGTTCAGTCAAAGCCCCCACTGCCGGTGTGCCAGCGAGCCCCAGCCATTAGACTATGTTTGCACCCCACTGGGGTCAGAACGAATGACCACACTCATCTTGCTTGGTAGTACAGGCTCCATTGGAGTCCAAACCCTCGATCTTGTGCGGGCCCCCGGCTCCGGACTCAAGGTGGAGGGGCTTGCTGCCCACCAATCGTGGGAACGACTCTTGGAGCAGGCTCGAGAGTTTGGAGTCAAGACTATCGCCCTCAGTGACCCCGAGGCTGCGGAAGCTGCACGACCGCACTTACCCGTAGGAACAACACTTTTTTCTGGCCCGCAAGCTTGTGAGGAGCTCATCGCTGCAACTGACTTCGATACTGCGATTCAAGCGGTCGTCGGATGCGCTGGGCTGCCCTCGACGGTGGCCGTGATCAAGAAAGGCAAGCGGGTAGGGCTGGCTAACAAGGAGTCACTCGTTGTTGCCGGAAGGCACTTGATGGAACTCGCGCGACAGCATGGCTCAGAGATTATCCCTGTTGACTCAGAGCACTCTGCGGTTTTTCAATGCCTTCAAGGGGAACAAAGATCCAAGGTACGCAAAGTCTTGCTGACTTGCAGTGGCGGACCTTTGCGCAGTACGCCACTCGAGAATCTGGCCTCCGTTACTCCCGATCAGGCTCTACAGCACCCGACCTGGTCCATGGGGCCGCGCATTACTGTGGGGTCTGCCACTTTGCTCAACAAGGCTTTTGAGGTCATCGAACTGCATCACCTGTTCGACCTGACATGCGAGGAGATCGAAGTTGTCGTGCATCCTCAATCGCTCGTGCACTCGATGGTAGAATTCGTGGATGGCGCAGTGATGGCGCATATGGGGCCCCCCGACATGCGAGGTCCGATCCACTATGCCCTGCACTACCCCACCCGCGCGCCCTCACCGGTGGCGGGCTTCGATGTACAGACTTTCCGCCACCTAGAATTTGAAGCGCCCGATTTTCAGCGCTTTCCGGCACTGAGCTTGGGTTATGCGTGTATCCGAATGGGCGAGGATAGCGCTTGTGTTCTCAACGCAGCCGATGAGATTGCCGTGGAGGGATTTCTCACAGGAAAAATCCGGTTCGATCAAATCAACGACGTGCATGAGCGGGTTCTTGCTCAGCGACTGGGTCGTGATGAGGATATCGAGTCCCTACTCCTTGCGGACCAGCGAGCCAGGGCACAGGCCCTTTCCGCCGTGCAGGAACTCTCACACATCAATTCCGGAGCACAGCAGTCCCCTCCGACAACCCCCCTCTCCTCTTAGAGCATGTTCCTCGATTTACTCCGGATTCTCCAAGTTGTTTTTGGAATCGGACTGGTCATCTTTGTTCACGAAGCTGGCCACTTCATCGCAGCACGGTTGTGCGGGGTTCGGGCGGACGTCTTCAGCCTAGGGTTCGGGCCTCGTATGTTCGGTTTTCGCCGCGGGGGTACTCTCTATCAGGTGGCCTGGTTGCCCCTAGGCGGCTATGTGAAGATGGCAGGTGAATATCCGGAACCCGGCCATCGGCCTGCATCAGATGAGTTGCACTCAAAGACTGTGGGGCAGCGTTTCTTCATCTATTCCGGTGGCGTCATCATGAACGTCATCTTTGCCTTGGTGGTGTTCCCGATTGTGCTGGCGGCAGGGGTGCCTGTCCTGAAGCCTGTGATTGCAGCGCCCACGAAGGGCATGCCGGCATGGCAGGCAGGCATACCGGAGGGTACAGAGATCCTCTCGATTGATGGCGCTGAGGTGTATGACTTCTTTCACATCCCCAATGAGGTTGCCCTTGCCGACCCCGGGCCCGTGGAATTCAAGTTGCGGCTTCCGGGGCAAGCGGGGACCACCACACGCCTGATTACGCCGGTGTATTCCGAAGAGGGAGGGTTCCGCCAAATCGGTGTGCGCCCGGGGTTGGACCCGCAGCCTGCGATGCAGGTTCAATCCGGGGGGGCGGCAGAACGGGCAGGAATTCAAAACGGTGATCGACTGGTCTCCGTGCAGAGTACATCAGGCCAGCACGATGAGTCCGCTAATCCAGGCGACCAGCTCCAGACTGCGCTTTTTGCGGGTGAGCACGCCACGATCAACATCCTCCGAGGCGCGACTCACCACACATATGAAATCACACCCGATGAACAGACGAGTGAGACTTTCCTTTTCGGCATCGAACCCGTCCAAAACATCATTCAGGACATGCGCACAAACCCGTGGCTTCAAGCCATGGGGCTCCAATTAGGCGGGCGTTTACTCTCAATAGCTGGCCGTGCGATTCAACGCCCCAAGGACGTGGGTCTAGCCCTCTCCTCCACCGGCCTGTCGGGATTCACCGTGGTCCAAGAAACGACAAATGGAGAGGTAATCCAGGCGGATGTTTCAGGCTGGCCAACCGAGGCAGAGCTCTCCGCCCTACTGAATGACTTACATCTAAGCTACGATCCGGAGTCCAGCATCGCCCTCCCCTCGCCTGGGCGCGCCGCGGAGACTGCTGGTCTACCCGCTCGTGCAGCCATCGTGTCCGTCGCCGGTAATCCGGTTCAATCGTGGGCGCAGGTGCTCAAGTGGACGCGAAAACTGGCCTCTAAGGGAGATGCCGTAGAGTTTGAGTATCGCCTCGAGGGTGCAGGGGCCGGTACAGATCCTCTTGTATTGTCGATTACCCCGCTCGCGAGCGTTGTGTATGACTTCGGAATCTCCCTTGAACGAGCCCAAGCCATTTATCAGACGCAGAGTGTTGGTGAGTCTATCCGGGCAGGAGCCCACGCTTCTTGGCGGTTCCTGACAGATTCTTGGATGACCCTCAAGAAGATGTTCATGCGCCAAGTTTCGACAGAGAACCTAGGCGGCATCATTACAATCAGTACGGTCTCCTATGACTGGGCTTCCCAAGGATGGACGAAGCTGTTTTTCTTTCTGTGCATGTTGAGCATCAATCTTGCATTCCTCAATGTGCTCCCCATACCCGTACTAGATGGCGGGCATCTGGCGTTCTGTCTAGTCGAGGCGGTTAAAGGTTCTCCAGTTTCAGAGCGAACCTTGGGTTACAGCCAAGTCATTGGGCTCGTTGTGATTCTGACGCTTACGGTGTATGTCACCTACCAGGACGTTTTGCGTCTATTGCCGACCGGGCCCTAAAGCGATCACGAGTCCATGCTGGCCCTAGCGCGACTCTTACGCCTCAGTCTGGCGCCTTCTGCCGCTGCGGATGTAGTGGTCGGCATCCTGGTGGGTGCTGCTGGACAGTGGCCACGGGGGGACGCGCCCTGGCGCCTAGTGCTTGCAAGTCTGTGCATCTACCACGGGGCAATGGCCTTGAACGACTGGACGGATCGGGAAGCGGATTCACGAACACGCCCCAGTCGTCCGATCCCCTCCGGAGGAGTCTCCGCATCGACCAGCTTTGGGCTGGGATTGGGATTGCCTGTTTTCGGAGTTCTTCTGGCTTGGAGTGCAGGGACGCGCATGGGGATCGGCTATTGCGCTCTTGCGACTTGTGCTGTGGGCTATGACTTGATTGGGCGGGGGCCAATTCGCGGCCCCGTCTTGCTCGGCGTTTGCCGTTGTTTGAATGTCGGCCTTGGCATTGCGCTCTTGACCCCACTGCAAACTTCAACCCTGGCTACATTTGCTCCTGCGGTTCTCTACGGTGCCTACATCGGTTGCGTTTCGATCCTGGGGCGCATGGAGGATGGGGAGGATGCGTCCCCACTGAGGCGCAGACCAGATCGTCCCCTCTTCGCGGCGGTCCTGCTCCTTGCGGGAGTTCCAGTCTTGGGTCTGATGGAGAGCCGGGGAACTTCAGTGCTAGGATGGGTCCTGTGCCTCCTCCTTTCAGGGGGCGGAGCCTGGCGACTTTGGAAAACACGACCCAGCGGATTGTGGAGTCCGGCTCAGGTTGAGGGCGCCGTAGGGCAAGCTCTGCGCACGACGATGCCCCTTGTTGCGGCGCTGGCATCCCTGGAATTGACGGGCACAACCGGGCCAGCCCTTTGGGTATGTTTGGGTGTACTTGCTGGAGTGCCGGTGAGCTACGGGCTTCGCAGGCTAATCCCGCCCACATAGTGTGATTCTGGGGGGTGCGACTTTAGGGACGCGATTCTAGGGCGCGGTGTCAGGATGGCCGGCATCGACGAGCCATTGAGTGAGCTGTGACCTATGCAAGAGCTTCTGGTCGAGCTGGTCTCGGAGTGCCCTGTCAAACAGCTCGGCCCAACGGGGACCTCGCGGGACACTGGCCGCCCTGAGGTCCGCACTCCGCAAGAGGGCGGGGGGAAACATGGACTCGTGGGACAGTCCCCGACGCCAGTGGGCAAGTTCATCCATCTCGCCTATCAGGTCAACATCGCCGGATTGACGTGCTCGAGCCCGTGCGAGACGGTAGCCCCCCTCCCAGGGTTCATCACGAAGCGCCAGTATGCGTGTTGAGCGTTGAGTGTCTTGCCCGCTTAGACTGCACCAGAGAGCAGCCGTATTCAGTGTGCGCACGAGCGCTTGGACGTCCGCTCTTGAGAATCTGAGTCCGTGGGCACGCTCTTCAAAAACACGGATGGATTCGTGGGAGTGACCCAACAGAACAGCCCAGCCCGCACAGTGGTCCGTATGTTCGCCGAGTTCCTTGAGTAACCCCACATGGGTTGCCGGGTCTGCACCGTCTGCGCACAGCCAGGGTAGGCAAACCGGCAAGAGCCCCCCATCGAGGAGGCATTGGAGTGCCCTCGAAGGGTTCAGGCTGTCGAGGCAACCGGAAAGCTCACTTCGTATTCGTTCTGGGCTCACGTGAGCCAGGGAGTCCTTACAGTCCCGGGCAGCTTGGAGAACATCTGGACTTGGCAGAAACCCAAGCTGTCCTGCGAATCGACCCATCCGCAATAAGCGCAGGCCGTCTTCGGTGAAGCGATCCTGTGCAGAACCCACCGTACGCAACTCCCCCTGTTGAATGTCCTCGACTCCCCCACAGGGGTCTAGCAATTCCCCGGTCAGAGGATCGAGGTAGAGGGCATTGCATGAAAAATCGCGCCTCAAAGCGTCCAATTCGGGAGTCTCCGCGTACTGGATGCGATCAGGGTGGCGTGCATCCGAATAGCCGCTCTCTGTTCGGAAGGTGGCCAACTCGACGTCCACGCCATGGATCTGAACAACGACGATGCCGAAGGCTCTTCCAACGCTGTAGGTCTTGGGAAACAGAGCTTCAACTTGATCTGGACGGGCTGCGGAAACCATATCCACGTCATTAGGCACTCGGTTCATCAACAAGTCGCGCACGGCACCACCCACGATCCACCCGCGCATGCCGGCCGATGCGAGAGTCGTGGCAATCGCACGAGCCGCAGCCAATAGGCTAGGATTGAGGCTGTCGAGCGGGGCTTTGCACATCGTGCTTGAACATTAGCACAGGGGAGAGGCAGAATCAGGTCCAGCCGCCATTCGGCGCTTCAAAGCCTATGAGCCGTTCACTGAGTCCAAAAGGCCGGGTCGCTAGCCACCGCTTCATCGTGGGTGGTATCGTCGTTCTGGTCTGCCTAGTTTCCCTTCCTCGCCTAGCCAGTTATGTGGTGCACACAAATCAGGCCGATGCACGCGTAGCTCTAGAGGCATTTGCAAGTACCCAAGGATTCCAAAGCGGAGTAGGACTGCCCACCTGGATCGCGAGCCATTCGGGGCTGAGACACAGGCTCCGCGATGCCCGCATGGTCGAGCGCAGTGGCCATCTGCTTCACCACGGGTATGTATTTGCTGCGACAACCCTGAACGCCGGAACGCAGCCAGGATCAGGATTGCCTTGTTTCCTCGCGTGGCCTCGAGAACCTGGGCATTCTGGACACGCGGTCTATCTGCAACATCCTTCGAAGGGGCTACTCGAACACCCAGGCCTTACTGTTGAGTGGCCACAGCTTGGAACGGTTCTCCTAGAGGGCGGTCCGCTGCCTTGGGAGCGACTGCTGGAAAGTCCCGGTTGGCAAGTGCTGGAATAGGCCCCGCAAGCGTTGCCCACTAACGTCGGTCCACAAACTCCTGCAACTCTCGTGCGAAGTCCTTCTCGGAGCGGTCATTCATCAAGAAGTTGATCGCTTCATTGAATCGCCGGGCAGGCCCCTTTTTCAACCAGTGACCGCCCGTCAGGACTTGTGTCCAGCGTTCCTCGTCGCGAGGCAGTGGAACCTGCAGGGCCCTTGCCTGTGCTTCCAAGACATCCACTTGGGGAGAGCCGAAGTGAACCGCGACCATGGCTCCTGAAGGATCCACCAGAATGCCTAGGGGCAGCTGCAGGTCGTCGTAGATTCCGAGAGTCGACTGCAGGAGCAGCTCGATGAGTGGACGTGTGCGGCTGTCAATCCGACCTCCGGGTGAAAGGGGCATGGCTGCTTGGGCCAGCTGCTCTGCCTGAGCAGAGTGCCGGGGCCCGTCCATCGAGAGGGGATGAACTCGCAGGCCAGCCTCTCGCAAGGAGTCAGCAGCACCACCCAGGATCTTCAACCCGGCGAGACTCTCTGAACTCCAACTGCCCCACAGGTAGATCAATGTGGACGAGTTCTTCAGCTCACCGGCCAGGTCGGCAAGGGTTGGGTGGGTACCCGAATAACTGGGGAGGGAGAGCGAGGAGCAGGGCACACGTTCGAGGGCCACAAGAGAGGGAGTCGGTTTGCCGCTTCCCGTCGCAAGCCCCACAGTATCCTTATCGGACCTGTGGCTAGCGGTGTCCCGCATCACGACCGGCTCCTTGGCTCCATACTGCCAAGAATAAAGGGCACCCGGGGCCAAGCGAGTGACTTCGTTGAGGGTTCCATCGGGCCATGTGACGCGCACCCAATCCACTGGATCATCAGCACCCAGGGACCCCAACCCAAAATGTAATCGCTTGCTCTGGCCGGACAAGAAGCCCTCACCGGCATACACCCTACGGAGCCAGTGATTCTCGCCATGGCGGACCTCGACGAGCGCGCCGACGGCCTCTGTGTTGGGGGTCAGCCCTCTGAGTTCGAATGAAATGAACTGACCTGCTGCCTGCACTTGGTTGTGCAAATAGCGGAAAATGGGAGCTGTACGATTCTTGAGGGCCAAATCGAGGCGCCCATCCCCGTCCCAGTCCAGGCGCAGCGCCACCCGCCCATCCTCTTTGAAATCGAGGCCGGAAATCCGACTGGCATCCACAAAGCGACCGGGCTCTGTCGCTAAATAGGCGTAGTTTCGTTCGAGGCCATTCCAACAGTATCCGCGCACCTGGGTCAATCGCGTGATGCCAGCCCAAGCATTGAGGTACTCTTCGGTCGCGGTTGAGTCTTCCGGGGATGCGTTGACTACGCAGCGCCAAAAAAAGCTGGCTAGGTCGCGTGAATCAGACCCGGTCAAGAAGCCATTGGGCACAGCAAAGTCATCTGCGCCCTGGTTACCCATGTCCACGTGAATGGCCCCCCAAGCCCAACCACCTGCTGAGGCCTGACTCTCTAGGCTAGCGTCCCTAAACTGCCCCCCTCCTGCGTTGATCAATAGTGAGTTGCCCCTGGTGTGTCCACGATAAACGGCACGCAGTCTTTCAGAGGCATTGGGCTGGAATTGTGGACTCGTCGTGATGCGCTGACCTGCAGCTGTATGCATATTCGAAACATACAAGTCGAGAAGGCCGTCTTGGTTAACATCTGATGGGCTGATTCCCATGCCTGCGGCCATGTCCCCAAGACCCATCCCTGCTCCGATATCTTCAAAGTGCCCATCGGTATTCAGGTAGAGGTTGTTCTCCCCAAAATCATTGACCACGTACAGGTCGAGGTCACCGTCTACGTCGACGTCCTCCCACAGTGCAGCTAGGCTGAATCTGTCATTGTGGTGATCGAGTCCTACGGCCTCGGTGTCCTCTACGATGCGCCTCTCCCCGAGGTTGCGCCAAAAGGAGTTCGGGCCTCCATTGCGAGCATCGTGGTAGGGAGTGGGAACTCCGCCACCGTAATTGTCAGCAAAGTAGCGCGTGTCGTAGAGGTCGAGGTCACCATCGCCATCGGCATCGGCCACTGCGAGGCTATAGACCTTGTCTTTGGAATCCCGGGTAAGTAGCAGGTGGCTGGGGAAGAAGCCCTGACCGTCATTCCAACAAATCGCAATGTCTGCCCCAATTCCCAAGAGTAAATCCCGCGCTCCGTCCCCATCAAGGTCAACGATCAGCACGCCGCTTGTATCTTCAAGAAAGTCGACATTCCGTTCGTGAGCTATGTCTCGGACAGTGCCATCCGCTTGGTGCAGAAGTAGCTGATTGGGAATACCGCCGTGTCGACCTAGGTATATGTCCTCGAGTCCATCTCCATCAATGTCCCCCACAGCTGCACCATGCATGCCAAGGTGCACATCCGTAAAGGCCACTTGATTGTCAGTTCTAGCTGAGCTTTCGCGCGCACCACTCGAAAGCCACGACGGAGCCTCCTGACCGTTCCCCAAGAGTTCTAGGGTACGGTCTTGGTAAAGCCTTTGATTAGCATACACCGACTCCCATCGCATTCCCCGTACGCGGGCAAGAGTGACCCTTTGAGCTCCCACGCGCCAGTCGACCTGCCACTCAAGATTGAGTTGGCGCAGCCCCCGCGCTGTCGGGCCGCTAATGCGAAGTAGAACATGGGTGCTCTGAATGCCTTGATGGAGTGGCCCAACGTGATTGACCCAGACCTCAACCTCAGCCTGCCTGGGAGAGAACAGCTCAAACAGTGGGTCCAATGCAGACCTAGCTCCCCCAATGCCGATCTCAGATCCCCCATCATCAGGATACGTGCCAACCGAATAGGCGCCCGTGGCAACTCGCTTAGCCGGGGAGAGGGGGCGATCTGGCGGCGCCAACGACCCACTGAATGCAGAACGAGGTCCAATGAATGCCCCAAGTGTGCTCTCCACTCCCTTTCCCCAACTGTCTAAGCCGGATTGCAAGGTCCGCTCTGCGAGAATAGCAAGCTGCTCCTCGGGCCAGGGTGCATTTCTGTTTCCGGGGTCCACCTGGGCTCGTAGTTCTGGCCACCAGGGCCCGAGTGGGGTGAGCCTGCTGGCCATCAGGCGATCGGGCGCGGGCGCCCGTTGCTCGGTGCCAGTTATCTGCGACGATTCCGAAGGTTCCACTGAATCACCGGCGTCCTCAACGGGAGCAGGGACTGGAGTGATTTCGTGGTCCGTCTGATTCGCCTCATGATTGCCGCAAGCCATTACCCACCCACAGACACACAGCAAGAAGAACCCGGCCTTCAACCAGCGCCCGAACAATGACATTCGCCTAACTGCCAAGCTCGTAATGCTGCCCATACCAGATCCACAAGAGGCATTGCATTGCGGGCCGGACCTGCCGGTGGGTCAACTCGAGGTAAACGCGTTTCAGCGCCGAGGCTACCTGCTCAGCAGGTCCCATCCGGGTAAGGCGATCTGCAAGATAAAGTCTCTCGAAGGGGTTAAGGCTGGAGTCTTGCAAGGCAGTGAGAAGCAACTCCCTAGAGGCTTGGGAATGGTCCTGCCAAATGAACTCAATCAAATCGATCCGCCTGAACGGATCCGTTTCGATGAGATACTCCTCCCGCAAAAGCTCGCGGCCGACTGAGCCTGTATTCCACACTTGACCCATCAGCCAGCGATGAGCCGGAAGACCCTTGATGCGGCCTGAGAGCTCGTCGGCCTTCGCCATCAAATACCGGCTACAATCTGCGGTCGGAATCTGGGCTAGCGACTGAATAAGCTCAATAGGGATGCGGCCATCAGCAAAGACAGCCTCTACCATGGGGAGCAGCCGAAGGTAGGCATCCTCCGCGAGTGAAGGCTTCACGGGGAAACTCGACCTCAAACATCGCAGGGCAAGCCCGCGCTCCACCGGATTCCCCTGCAGCAGGGCTAGACAATGGGCGACGGCCAGTTCGTCTTGTCGCTCGCAGAGACTGGTCAGGCAAGTTTCTTGAACACGAGTATCGGGGTCACCCATGCCATCCCGCAACCAGACATCAATTTCTTCAGTCGGTTCGGCAGCAATGAGCACTTCCGCCACGGTGGCCCGGATACCGGGGTGCGGATCATTCAGGAGCAACGAGGCGTCACGCGCGCGCCCGATTCCGCCCAAGGCCATCACCGCATGGCGTCGCAGGATCGGCTGTTCGGCATGCAGGCCTTTGTGCACGCTATCAAGTGCTTCTTGGTCTCCCAGGCTGGCGGCAGCAGCCATCAGCAAGACGCTCCAGACATCGTCGCGCTCTGAATGGAGTGCCTTCAAGCGCTGCGCCGTACCGGGATCGCGGACCTTCAACAGGCCGCCAATCACGTGGGCATAGAGGTCTTCCTGCTGGCCGGATTCCATCCATGAGGCGAGGTCCCCTCCAAACCGCTGGGGATCGAGTGTTGCCATACAAGTGGCGTAGGCAGCGCGCAATTGGGCGCTCTGGATCATTGGCAACCATCCTGCGACAAGGTCGTAGTCGGAGGCAGTTCCATGCAGTCCGATTCCTCGCAGGGCCGCTTGGCGAACGCTCTCTTGCGGGTGGCCTAGGGCATAGCGGAGCATGTCGATCCCCTCAGGGCCCTTCATTTGGGTACAGACCGCAAGCACGTTTTGAACCACGCCCTGTTTCCAAGGGTTCTGGTAGGCACTGTCAAAAAGAGCTCGCAAGGGGGGGATCGCTTCAGGTCCGATCGATGCGAGCTCGGCCTTGGCACGCATGAGTGGCTCGCGCATGCCCATGTCTAGCTTGGAAACTAGCAACTCGAGCATATTGACCGTGGGTTCAGTAAAGGGCCTCCCAAACGGACAATCGTAGAGTAAGGGGCCAATGCGATCGTCCTCGGCGAATTGCTCTTCCAGTGTTAGGGGCCTAGAGCCAGACCCCCCACCACGCACAGAAACCCAGCCCAAGCCACCGAGGACAAGAGCTCCCACCACGAAGGCAGGGATTCGAGATCGCTTCGATTCTGCTCCGTCACTCAATAGGGAAACTCCGCAGGGAAATGCCCCTGGGCTTGGTCTAACTCGGCAAGTGCCTTGACATACCCAGCTCGCGCGCTTCGCTCATTGGACATGGCCTCAATGAGACTGTGCTGAAACTCTAGAACTTGGAAGGTGGTGGACAGGTCCTGAGCGTAGCGTGCTTCCTCGGCCTCCAACTGCCGTCTGGCGAGCTCCAGGCTCGTGCTCGTAGCAGCCACCTGCTCTATCGCAAAGTGCACCGACCTCAGGGCCGTGCGCACTTCGGCCGTGACCTGCAGTTGTTCGCGGTCATACTCGATGATGGCCTGCCGGACAGCGGCCCGTCCGGCCCGCTCAGCATAGGCCGCAGTTCGATTCCCCAAGTTCATGCTGTAACGGATACTGGCCCCAAACGTGGGGTATTCGAAACTCATTGTCTCGTCAAAGGCGACCCCGCTGCGGGCCCCCACGCTCCCGGCTGCGGCTGACAACGACAGGTCTAATGCCGACATGCGCTCGGAGATTTGGCGTTGGTGCCGTAGCTTCGCACTGTCGATATCGATCTGGCGCTGACGCAATTGTGGTCGCTCGATTGCAGCCGCTCCAAGAGCTGCCTCCAGGGTCGGAATGCCTGTTGCCGTGACTGATTCGGGTAAGCCAGCGGTGGGAATTAGACGCACTTGCCACATGTCTTCCTGCTTGCCGGGGAAAATGAGGCGCCTCAGCCCGTCCATCGTCTGGGCTACTGCGTTTTGGGTTTGAATGAGTGCCTCATGGCGAGTTGCCAATTCCACACGCGATTGAATCACGTCGACTTCCGTTCCAACCCCAGCCGACAGTCGTCGCTCACTTTGGTTCAGCCGACTCTCACCAAGCTCCAGGGCCGATTGGGCAACCGCAAGTTGTTCGAGTGCATTGACAAGATCCCAGTACGCAAGGCGAGTCTGGTAGATAACTCCCAGACGAGTCAGCCGTTCCGTTTCTACCTGCCGCCTGTAAGCGAGCTGCCCCTCACGCTGCGCAGACGTCGCATACTCACTCCAGGCACCCCTGAGCAGAGGCTGTGTGTAAGAGAGCGAGAGGGAGTCACTGTACTGGGTCGGATCATCTTGGAGAAAGCTATTGGAATCGCTGATCCGATTATTGAAGACCAGTGAAAAAGAACCACCACTGGTCAAGGGACGAACAAAGGATACATCAAGGCTCTCAGCGTCCGTCTGGATGACCGCTCCGCCCAAGCCACCGCCAAGGAATCCGCCAGCTTTGTTCTCAGCATCACTTTGACCCAGCGTTGCATCAATCACCCAGTCGAATGCACCCCAACTCCCCAACTCTTGGAATCGCATCACTTCAGTTTGGACCGTGGAGATGGCTAGCTCCAGGTTGCTACCCAGCGCCATGGTCACGGCTCCTTTGACGTTCAGTGGGAGCTCAGGCTCTTGGAGAGCGTCAGGGTCTTGCTGACCGGATTCCTGGACGGGGAGCAGGACTGGGGCATTGAACCCATTCGGGACGGTCAGAGGGGGGCACGCGGGAAGCGCAGCCACGAGCAATAGGGGGGCAGTGAGAGTCATGGGGTGAGAGGATAGTGCACAAATCGTGCCGACACCAAGCCCCACCTCAGGCTCTCTACAGGGGTTTTGCAACCTAGGCCGGTTGGGTTGCTCAATCTCCGCACGGTCACCGTGCGGGATCGCCCAGAAAAACGGTCAAGACCAGCCCCACTCGGTCCAGCCCCCCTCAGGCAATGGTCCGGACTCCCACACTAGTCATGGGGCAGGCCGTCCAAGAGAAGACTCCCTGGTCTCCCCACACGCAGGACGCATCGTTAGAAACTGCCCTGGGATTCGGTAGGCGCCACCTTGGGTAGCTCCGTTCCGGGGGGATCAGGGGCAAGTTCACGGATCAAGGGCGGCTGTTCACTGTCCTCAATCGGGAGGGTGAGGTCGGAATCCTCCATTCTAGGCTCGGGGAATGGATTGGCGGGGTGAGCCTGCTCCCAACGTTCGAAGCCGAGATTGATCGGCTTTGGGGGTGCAAACCAAACGAAGTAGGCGAGTACAGGAAGCGCAGCAAGGTGAATGAGGAGGCTCGCAGCCGCCAACCGCAGCAGCCCACTACTCCCAATCCCGCGCCAAACGTAGCTAGAGACTAGGCGCAGCTCCCCCCTCCATGTGAGATCTTCGCGAGTCGTCTGAGCTAGAATGCGCTGGGCAAGCCCTTGGGGTTGTTCAGGGGATGAAACCGCGCCTGCCAACCCATCCCGCATACCATCAATGGCAGCCTTCCATTCCAATTCTCCCTTGGATGCTGCTCGTTCCGGATCGAATTCGTGGAGGTGATCAAGATGGCTAAGGGCGAGTTCGACCATGCGATCATCTGGCTCCCCCGAGTGGTGCCCCTGCGACTCTCGCACAGAATCCGGTTGAGCGTCTCTATCGTGCTTCATGAAGAACTAAGCCCCGGCTCTGGATGAACGGACCCGCTCGACATTTCATCGGACGGAGGATGGAGTGGCGTGCAGGACCCATTCTCTCGATCCGTTAGAAACGAGCGCATCTTGCGGACAGCATGGAACATCCTGGACTTGACAGTCCCCTCGGGGATTTCAAGGATTTCGGAAATCTCAACGTAGGGCAGCTCTTGCATCACGCCCAATTCAAAAACGATGCGGTGCCCCTCTGAGAGGGTCTCCAGGCCAAGCATGAGGTGCCGCGCTTCATCTTGCCTCTCGAGTCGATCGCTCGGGTCCGTCTGACCCAAATCGGGCAGTGTGTCCAAGAACTGGTGGCGATTGTTGTCCGCCCCGCCGGCCTCAATGCCCACTCGCCTAGGCTCTCGGCCGCGTCGCCTGCTGCGGTCAATCCACAGATTGCGTGCCACGCGAAACGTGTATGCGGTGAAGCGCCCCTGGGGCTGATAATCCTTGGCGTGACGGTACAATTTGAGTGCTAGGTCTTGGGTCAAGTCTTCGGCTTCAGTTGCATCGGCCCCCATCCTCCGGAAAAACGCGAGCAACGTGCCCGTGTCCCTCAAGATGAATTCTTCGAATGGCCTCGGGTCTCCCCGCCCAAGGGCTTCGAGGGGGTCAACATTCGGCACCTGGTGATCAGTCAATGGAGTCTCCAACGCCCTGATCTCCGCAGGGTTCAGCCTAGATTGGGCTTTTTGCCCGGGGATTCCCAAGCTGATTTTAGTGCAAACCCAGCCGCCCAGGGGCCTTCCAGGCCCTCTCTAGGTGCGATTTCAATGCCCGCCACACCCGCTGTAGCGGATTGAAGCTCCTGCATCCAGCCCCAGTAAGGCCCACGAAGGAGGTCCCCACTGCCTCGAATCCCTATGAGCATTCGCCGCTGGCCATCCCCTGCCTGCGGTCCCATGTGGCCTAATCGTATCTCCACATGGGGGTCTGGAAGCCAAGCGGCGAGTCGATCGGCCCATTCAACGATGCAGAGCCCATCGCCGTGCCAGGTCTCGAGTCCCCCATCACCCAAGAGGGCCTTTTGGCGCCCCTCCATCCAAGCATCAAAGTGGTGAAGGCTGAGTCGGCCTCCCTCATGGGTCTGCATCAACGTGTAGGTAGGACTCTGAATCCCCCCGACAAGCCCAAGCCCCTCGGCCACTCCGCGTACGAAGCAGGTCTTTCCTGAACCAAGATCCCCGTTGAGAGCAACCAGAAGGCCGCTGGGTGCAAGTGTTCCCAGCAATGCCCCCATTCGCTGGGTCGCACCTGGGGAGTGGCTGACAAGTTGAGATAGGGCTCTAAGCTCCATGCTGCCAGCCCCCCTGTGATGGGTCCCAAGGGCCATCGTATGCCCCTACTTTTAGCCGAAGGCCTTGCCCCTTGCGGACAGAGCCTATGGGGCTTAGAGGATGGCCCGCACGCTTGGCCGCGGCCAGAAGGGGGCCTAGCTTGCTCTGAGATACACCCACAATGAGTTCGTGGTCCTCGCCATCGTGGAGTGCATGATCGAGAGCCGAGCGCCCAGATTCCAGGCTGGCCACATGTGCATCACGATGGATAGGGACTCGGTCAATCATCGCATGGACGCCCGCGCGGCGAGCCATCCGGAAAACGTCCCATGCTAGGCCATCTGAAACATCCATCATGGCTCGAACCCCACGGCCATACAGCCAAATCCCAAGTTCTAGGCGGGGCTCAATCTTGAGGTGCCGCCCGAGGCGACTTCCGCCCACCGGCCCGGTGCATAGAAGCTCCTGGCCCGGGCGCAGGCAGGCGCGCCCTGGCGGCCGTCCCCTGCCAGAAAAATCGCCGAGTGCGCTGACAGCCAAGGAGGCGGGTCCGGGAGCACAGGCTAGGTCTCCCCCCACGAGGGCAGCACCCCACCGCTGGCCTTCCTTTTCGACTCCAAGGATGTAGCTGCGCAACCGAGCCTCATCAGCGGAGTCTGGAGCCCGCAGCGCCAATAGGAGCGCCGTGGGTCTGGCTGCACAGGCAGCTAGATCCGAGAGGGCTCTGGCCGCGGCCTTGCGCCCCACCAGTCTGGCAGGCGTGTCGGGGTCGACATGCACACCCTCAATCACCTGATCCGTGCACAGCGTCGTCAGGCCCTTGGGAGGGCGTAAGAAGGCTCCATCATGGCCCCTGGATCCCAGCATCCCCCCCGCCTTCGGGCGCTTGCTGAGCCAGCGGTGAAGCCGGTCTTCACTCCATCCCATGGCCATCTATGTGGGACCCCAGGCGCACTTGCTCCTGGGAAATGCAGGGCCCAAGTTACTTCTTGAGTGTGGCTGTAAAGCCCATGGATTCATTGATGGTACCCGAGAGTTTGCCGTCTTTCAGTTGGGCCGTCACAGGTAGCAACCCTGCGTGTGGGTAGTTGTACTCAAAAGTCACGGTGTTTGTCTTTCCGTTCCACTTCCCATTCGAAAGCGGCGAATCAGACTGGGAGGACTTATAACGCCCTCGCACTGTGGAGTCAGGATAGACACTAAAAGTCAGTGTGAAGGTCGCGTCCATCTCTGCAAACTCTCCCTCCCAAACACCGTTGAGCTTGCAGTCCATCAGTGCAGGGCGTTTGGCCGTCACGGTCGCCACGGTTTCGCCCGCCATTTTGAGAACACAGGTGAACACTCCGTCCTTCAACTCAAGAGTGCCTTCAACTCTACCTTCATCAGATTGGTGCACGAAGGTGCCCTTGCCTGTCTTCTCATCAAACTCTCCCTTGATGAACTTCCCGTCCCCAGGAAAGGTCTCCCCTTGGAAGCCGCCGCCCTTGAGGTGTTGAATCGTGGCAGATCCCTGCCGGGGTGCATCTTGCGCTGCGGAATGGATCGTTGTTTCCCAAAAGCCTGACAGTGGCCCTTCCACGATGGCAGGGCCATCCTGAGTAGCCTGTCCCTCTCCTTCAGCTTTGGGGAGTTCACGAGGCAGCAACGAGTCTGCCATGGCCAGGTTGTATGCTGTCACAGCCGAAGTGGTGGCCGATTGAACTAAGTACTCCTCGACCGCATAGCGGGGCGTATCGTGCTGCGTGTGGTGGATGAAGCCATAGTTCTTCTCCTCTCGGCCGCCCTTGCCCTTTTCGATCCAAAAGAAGCCCGGAACGCCCTTGCGATTGAATGAAGCGTGGTCGCTAGATCCCCCCTTAGGCATGGCGTCATTGACCACATGCAGCACATCATAATCTGGAAATGCCCTTGCAGCGGGTCCGACAGCCTCTTCGAGCATGGGCAGCATCGATTCAATGCAAACTAGCCCACCTTGATAGTTGGTGCCGCCATCATCGACAAAGGCCGCAGAGATGTTAGCGAGTTCATCCTCTCCTAGAGAGTCCACGTATGCCCGTGAGCCGAGCAGCCCCTGCTCCTCACCCGTCCAAAGGCAAAAGCGAATCGTCCGGCGAGGCTGCACACCAGCCGCCATCAAGATCCGAGCAGCCTCAAGCATGACCGACGATCCGGTTCCATTGTCCTGCGTACCCATTGAGCCAGGGCCATCCCACGAATCGAGGTGGGCGGAGAGTATCACGATCTGCTCGGGCCACTCGCTGCCGGGGATTTCCGCAACAGTATTATAAATCGGAATGGGGCCCTCACTGAAGTGATGTTGCAGGTCAGCCTCGACCACGACGGACTCACCCGCCTTCAAGAGATCCTCCATGGCAGTGTAGTCACTTCGACGGATGAGGATTTCTACCTCCTGGGGAAGCGTATCCATGGTCAGGTCGCGCCACCCGCGAACCCCACCCGTGATCACCAAATCATTGCGGCTCGATCGGATTCGACCCGCCAGTGGCGCGCCAGCAATCACCTCTTCAATCTCGTCAGCAAGCGCAGCCGCCGCTTTTTTTTCGTCACTGTCGGTATCACGTGAGCGCCTGCGCCTACTGCTCTTAGAAAGAATCCAGGCACCATCCAAGCGTTCGCTGATTAGATCCAACTCCTCTTGTGTCGTCGGCATCAGGAAAACGGGGCCACGCACAGGTCCCTGAGTTCCAGCCCCCCAGGATTGGGTGGTGAACTCAAACTCCCGCTCAACGGGAGCCACCATAGAGGCACGTGACGGTCCACGATCGAAACGCACACCGATCTCGCCCCACTTTGCAAGATGCGAGTTCTTTAGTCCTAAGCGCTCAAACTCAGCCTGTGTCCACAAGCCAGCCTCTTCGAGCCCGGAAGATCCTGTCAGCCGTGTTCCGATCTCTTCTGACAGGTAGATCAAGGTTTCCCAGACATGGCTGTTCTGTTGCCCCTCCTTGATGATCTTCTCTACGACTGCAGGGGCGCCCTGGGCTCCTGCAATGGACGAAGTGATGACGGTGAGTAGAAGGCGGCCTGTTGGATTCTGTAACATCAATAAACTCAAGGGGATGGGTAAGTGGCGATCGCAGGACCCAGAGTATGGGCGGCAGGCTCGATACCCGCAACCACGCACCTGCGGGCCATTCAACGACTCTTGGGCCTGCCCGAGCACTCTGAGCTAGATTCACTCCACACGGGAAAGGGCCCGCAGAAACGCCAGGAGGTGCTGGCCGTCTTGATCGGAAAAATGAATCGCTGCCATGGCCGGGTCCAGGTGAGAGTTGGCGCCCCCGCCTCGCTGGTAGAATGCAACGACCTCTTCAAGTGTGGCGTGGCTACCATCGTGCATGTAAGGCGCGCTGAGCGTGAGCCCTCGCAAGGATGGGGTCTTGAAGCCGCCGCGATCACGTTCAAGACCTGTAACCGCCATCCTTCCGGGAACGGACTCGCCCTCAAGCAATTCAACTCCAGTGTTGTGGAAGGCCTCATCGGTAAAGTTGACTCCACCATGACAGCGCCAGCAGGCACCCCGGCTCTCATAAACCCACATTCCCGCCCTTTCCTCTGCCGTGAGGAATTGAACATCCCCAGCCCGAAAACGATCCACGGCACTACCACCATGCCAAAGATGCCGGATGAACATTGCCAGCGCCTTGGCTAAATCATCTGCCTCTGGTGTACGGCCTGTAAGTTTCGTGAATCTGCGTGCATAGTCAGGGATCTGGTTGAGTTTGGCCAACACGCTGGGCAGCGTCTCATCCATTTCCAGAGGATTGACGATTGGCTGAAGCACTTGCTCTTCAAGCGTATTGGCCGAGCCATCCCACATGAAGGCCTCCCCCAGTCCACGATTCAGCAGGATGGGGGCGTGTCTTCGGGTGAATTGGCCTCGAACCCCCCGAGACAGGGGAACGGGGTCTGCAAATCCATGGGCGGGCTGATGACAGGAAGCGCATGACACTTCACCGCCTTTCGAGAGGATGGGATCGAAAAAAAGTGTACGACCCAGATCCGCCCATGCGGCGAGATCTGGTGTACTCAGCCAGGGATAATCTGCAGGTGCCCCCAAGCCGAGGGGCGGCTCTGCTATGAGAACCTCGGGGAGAGTATCGAGGATGGGGTCCTGCTGTGAAAGCCTCGATCCAGTGCCCTGCGGGGCCGCGTACAGCACCACTCCAGTAGCCAACACAGCAAACAACCTAGGGCCGCCTGACCGCCAACTCGAGCGGCTGAAGGGGGAGTTTTGGAGGCCGCGTGAAGCATGAGAGTCTCGCATGCAGTCTAAGCCTAGGGTGTAGCGCATCGAGTGCCAGGGGTTTTGTTACAGGGCATACACTTCCCCGTCATGTGTAGCCAAGCATTGGGTGCCAAGCACTGCCATGCGCGGATTGAGTGCCCTCTACGGAGGATGCCGGACCCTAATTGAACCAAGGATGGACTCCAAAGCGTGTCCAAAAAAACTAGCCGGCACACACGTATGTGTGCCGGCTAGGATTGCCCCAAAGATCAACAGCCGGGATGTTTGCGCACCCCTAAGCAGGTGAACCTAATGGAGAGGTCAGTCTCAGTCCATATTGGGACGGCGCCCGCGGGGCATCTTGCCCTTTGGAAGGGGCACGTTTGCCTTGTCAGCCCAAGCCTGAATCATGCGTCGGGCATCCGCTAGGGCGTGGCGCAGGGGTGAGTTATCTTCCTCGGATGCTGATGCCATAGCTGAGTCAATCGCACGGACAACCGAAAGTGTTTGTCGAACGGAAGCGGTCTTCTTCATCTCGCGCATCGCTGCCCGATTCTTGACCTCCCGGATACGGGCCTGGAGATCACTGATCATCTCCTCTGCGGTGCGGTTCTTGCGTTTAGGACGGGGACTCGTTGCTTTCGCAGATTTCCTTGTAGCCTTTTTCTTAGCTTTCTTCGTAGCCATAATGATCGCTGAATGCCTTTTATCGTTTAGACCCGCGCACTGAAAACCATAAAAGGACAGTCGCGGAGCCGGCTTGCCAAGCGGTTGGCCCGTTGGCTCGCCAATGAGAATAGAGAGACCCCAGTAGACCGAATCTCAGCGAGGCTTTCTATCCTTGCTTCCAGAAAAGCCTATTCTACGCGTTCAATGATGTACCAGCCCCCAGGGCAGGTGAAGCGATCAAAGTCCACCTTGGTCACCTCACCAGGAGCCAGAAGGAAACAGGCATCAGCGAAGGCAGGGGCATTCACGTCTTCGCGGCGATCGAGGGCAATCTCCTGAACCCAACGGGCAATCTCGATAATCTTGGCCTCTTGAAGTGCGATCACTTCGGATTGGGATAGATCCCCCGCCTTCAGTTCGCGGCCAAGTTTTGTAATGTACTCGTTAAGCAACCTTGGAGCCCGCTGCCGGGCACTTTGGGCTGGAATATCCAGGACTCCATAGTTGGAAATATGGCGCACAGCTGGAGCGTGGGAATCCGGCAGGAGAGGGTCATCCGACCAACGCTGAGCGGCTTCAGTAAACGAAACTTGGCCTGACTCAATGGCCGCTAGGACTTCACTTGCCAGTGCGCGTGCCTCCTCGCGGCTCCTCCGAATCCCGGCCTCAGGAGAACGAGCACGTCCCCGAAAGGAAATACGAATGTGCCGCACCGTCACCCGCTCAGGCTCCCCGCGCAGGTCAGGCTGAGGGCGCCTAGGCCAACCCAATGAGGGCGGATCACCCTCGTGAATCGAGACCCGGTCAATCACCAAGGAATCAACGGGCATGGAAGACTCCCCATCACTGATGTGAGCCGTCTCTGAATTGGCCAGCTCTTCCAAGGTGGCGCCTCCGTGGACTAGTCTTCCCAATACGCTCAATCCCTGGTCGTCTAGAGCCCAGACCTTCGGCGACTCTGCCAAGCAGATGATGAATTCCCGGCGAGCGGGACTCGCCATGGATAGCACCCCGTAGTGGTGCTGGTGGTCGGGACGAAGGCTCGGTTCGGGGGTGACATCGGATAGCGAATCCACGCCGTCGACTCGTCCCCCTTGAAGTACGAATTCCCGCTCAACCCGGTGAATGGGGAGGCCGTCGTATGCCCCCGAGTCCGCCAATTGAAGAAAGCGCCTGAGCGCATTCGGGGCGGCCTCTGGCAAGAGCTTGAACTGCAGTTCCTCAGCAAGGGGCAGGCCATTGATGGAACAGCTGAACGAAACCCAAAACCCACCCAAACCTAAATCATCAATCGGGCCGGATTCTGCAAAACGGCCTGATCGCTGCGGCGCCGGTTGGGTTTCAGTAGGGGCTGCGCGTGGAGTCTCAGGTGAGCAGCCGCCGAGAGCCCCCAGTACGAGTAATCTGCACAACCACATCAAAGGCCTAATAATGCGGTGGGCGTTCATTCAATGGATCTGGCTCCTCCCCCTCACCCCCGGCGGGTCCCCTTGCCTCCAATCGCTTGAGGCCTGACTCAATCTGCTCCACCCTTCGTTCCAAAGCGAGCAACATCTCACTGAGGCTCTCTCCCACGGATTCTAGAAACGTCAGTTTTGTCTCGAGATCAACAATTCGTTCTTCTGGCTTCGAGGTCATGATTGGGGGGGACGGGATTGGATCGGGTGAGACTCATTGGGATCCGATTAGATCAGGATTGAGTGTGTAGGTGCCCGTCAGTTGGGCAGAACCGATCACATGCCCAGCAAAGGCATCCTCAGCAGCTGCACGTGTAAACCCCTCAGTCAAGCCGATAGATTCGACATCAAGTGCCAGCAATTCAAAACAATAACAATGGATACGTTCATCATTCCACGGGGGTGCTGGCCCATCGTAACCCAAGTAGACCCCCCCCATTTGAGCGTCCCCTGCAAACCACCCACTATAGTCGTTGACCCCCTGCCGGCACTGTTCAGGTCCGGGTGGGGTGCCTTTGCCGCCAGGAGTCACACCAGCGCCGCACTCTCCTCTAGCAAGACCTGAGAGGTCAATTGGGATGTCCACGATGAGCCAGTGAACAAAATCTACACGAGCCAAATCCTTGGAAACGTAGCGCCCCTCTTGGTTCACATCATCGCCGCTACAGGGTGCGTCCCGGTCGATGCATGTCAGAGCCAAGCTCCGGGTCCCAAGTGGCAAGTCTCCCCATTCAAGTTGAGGACTCTGGTTGGGCGCGAAGGAAACTCGAGAACCAGGGTCCGCTTGGCAGAACGCCAAGGTAGCGGGCATGGAGCCTCCATCGGTAAAGTCAGGACTGCGTAGAAACATCGTCGAAGGGGAGGCTGGGCTTATTCGCCGATCCAAGAAAGCTTGATGAGAGAATCTCCACTGGGTCCGTCTCGCATGTGCAGGTCTAACTGGAACTCGCGGCGCACTTCCACACCCGCAAAGTCCACGTAGCGAACCCAAGAATGCACAGTCCAAAGACTCACTTTCTTATTGGCAGTGCCCTCCCCGCCCTCACTGGCACTAATCCGATGGCCCTCCCCGAGTTGCCCACTCTCGAAACCAGACTCTATCCAATTGGGGACCTCGGCCCTCAATAATGCCGCTGCAGACCTCTCGATTCGCATCCGCAGCATGGGTGGGAGGAAGCCACTTTGTACAGCGACGAGTGCCTGTTCGCGCGCACGGTCTAGGTCCCCACCCAAGACCTCCTGGAAGAAGCTATGGTGACGGCAAGTGTGGTGATCGCTACTGTGGTTTGTCGCCCGGACAGCAGACAGGCTGGGGCTCCAACGCCCCTGGCACGGGCCCAGTAGGAGTCGCAAATCGCTGCCTAGTTGAGTTTGACTGAAGTACATGCAAGGCACACCGCCGTGTTCATGGTTAGCTTCGGTTTGAATCGGCAAGACTGAATTGCCCGGAATCACCCTAGCGACAGGTGTCGGACCCTCCTGGAGTACAGGTGCACCGGGCGGGCCGACGTTGGCCTGGTTCAACTCGGGGAGAACGGCTCGGTCCTGTTCGGGGTGTGCCAGGGGCGGCTCGTCAGGAATGGGGTTTTCTGTAGGAGTAGGCTCAGCACGGCCTAGTGGGGCGGTTTGAACACCCGAATCTGGGTTCAAATCGATAACACCAAACAGGGCTGCGAGTTGCTCATCGGTGGGCATACGGGCTTCATCGTCTGGTCCAAGACTGTCTGGCCCCATCAAGAGAGGGCTATGGTGTTCTTGCTCAAGCGCAGGGACTGAAAGTGACCCTTTTCCCATTGCGGGCGGATCTACCCGGGCATCCGAATTAGGCTCGCCGCCATTCTTCACCCAGCCCAACCCTCCCACGATGCCGCTACCGCTGAGTAGGGCCCCTCCAATCAGGAGCACACCGACAGTCAGCCCCACCCGGTGCGCTAGAATCGATGGATTTGGATGGGATGCGTGCTTGGCCTGTGGTGGTCCCATGAGGGTATCCGACTCGACCGGGTGCGCCATTCCACCCAATGGTGCCCTGGAGGCCGTACCCTCGAACACTTCACCGGTGGTTCGAGGCCCATCGTGGAGCGGCTCTGCACCACCCGCCTTCGCGCCGGGCTGTGAAACGGTCGAGTCGTCGGAGTCAGACTCACGCACCTGTTCCTCCAAGCGGGCTGCCCGGAATCCGCTGGCTGTTCGGTGATCCCCGCGCCGGCGGTCACTGCCCCCAGTGCTTGAAGCGTCCGTGCCATAGGAGGAGATCGTTGGCGCGGATACAAATCCTTGAGATCCTGCTGAACCCTGACCTATCCACCCTCGAATGGCCTCGCCCGAATCCAACAGCTCTTGGCGAAGCCGCTCATTGCTTTCTCGCGCGGCAATGACATCCGCCCGCGTGCGATCGAGTTGCTGCCGAAGATTCTCTGTCGAATCAGTAACCGGCTTGCCCGTTGGCCCCCGCCCCATGAGGCCATGCGTACCCTCCACCGAAACCGCATGACTCGGAGGACTCGTTGCTGACGAGCTGGCACCACCGGGCTCTCGGGGCTCAAGAGGGCGAAGATCGGAAGACCAATCGGACTCGCACAGTTGGGTGTCGGGGCAGGCGGGTGCTGGAGTCTTTGGCGAGGCAGTCGGGAAGAGCTCCAGAAGGTCTGAGACTCGGACAAGCCTCACGGAGCGCCCACTGCGGATCCCCGCTAGCAAACCCACTCGGCCATTCCGAAGGGCCGCGCGCAGGACCATGTGGCTTACCCCGATCCAATCGGCGGCTTGAGATAGACCGAGCACGGGCCCTTGGCTTGTCCTAGCTTTCGACGGGTTCGGCGACGCTCCAGCCGGATGCGTCTCGTGCAGGGGAAGCCCTTCAGACGACGGGGCTGGACTCTGCTCACGGATGGCGCGATCCGAGTCCTCTTGGGGGTGCGAGCCGGAAGATTGCATACCTATTGTGTACCGCTTGATCTCGACTGATACCAGCACCTAGTATGCTTTGACCCGCCGGGCAGCGGATTGGCCCTGGCAGCAGCCTTATCGCGTTCAAGTCTCCCGGGGTGCCGCTGCCATCACCCGTCCATGACTTCTGCAAGCGACTCAGACCTGGTGCCACTCTGGAAGTGCTGGAACCCCCTGCTTTCCGCGGGCCAAGGCTGGTCAGAGCAGCGCTTGCGCTGGACGCTGTTCGCTCCATTCGGCTTGTGCATGGCCCCCGCTTACTACTGCGTGGTCCACCTAATGTCAGCCTGGGGGCGGGTGGCCTGGGACCCCACCTTGGCGATTGACCTCTACATCCCCGCTGTTCCGTTAGCCATCTGCCCTTACTTCACTCACTTCCTGTACTACCCAGGGCTGGTAGTGGGCACCCCGCCAGGTCCCCGATCAACGCGCGCCCTCCTGGGTCTCATCCAAGCCATGGTAGTCGTCGCTGTCCTGTCATTTGCGGTTTTTATCGTGCTACCCGCAAAAGTCGATCTGCGTGCGCAAATGCTGGAGGCCCTTGTCCACGAAGGGGCTATGGTCAAGATGCTGTATACCCAGCTCTATCGCACAGACCCGCCCTTTAACGCATGGCCCAGCCTTCACATTTCACACACTCTACTAGTGGCGCTGTACCTAAACCACCACTGGACGAAGGTCTGGGCACGTCGGCTTCTGTGGTTCTTTTGGGCATCACTGGCCGTGAGTGTTGTGCTCACCAAACAGCACCTGGCGTTTGACGTGCTGACCGGTGCAGTGCTCGGGTGGGCTAGCTGGTTTTGGCTAGCCCGTCCCCACGCAGCACCTCAAGAAGTCAATCCTAAAAGTAATAGCTGATTCCAAAGAGCGCCATGGCGCCACGGGAGTCCAGCTCGGAGTCTAAGACAATGGGCGGGAAGCCCGGCAGCACATCCATCGCTACGGCGTCCTCCGATTCGGTCAACGGCCACTCATACACCACATGCAAGTAACCGACTAGTCTGTCTTGAAGCTGGTACGCTAGGCCCGTCGCCAAGCCCAGTCCCCAAGAGGGTGATCCACGAAACTGGTAGACGGCTGGAGCGGAGCCAGGAATGAGCTCCACGGTGGAATCGAACGTTGTTTCGGGTCTCAATCCAAGTTTGACCTCAAGGAACTGACGCAATCGTTCCTGGCCGAAAACTGGGTAAGGGAGCATCCATCGACTCGAGAAGTAGTACTCCGTGACAGACATGGTGTCGAATTGAAACGGCTCTACGGGCTCAGGATTAAACCGTCGATAATCGACCCCGAGCTGCAGTGACACGTTGTCGGCAATAAACAACTCACCTCCTAACAGCAAACCAAGGGTCCCGGTCAGGTCAGTTCCCACGTCAAACTGTACCTCTCCAAAGTTCGTATCCGCTGTCATGCTGCTTGTCGCAGCAAAATCGTCTAAGACCCCAAAGCGCCCCACAATGCCGAATTCCCCCTTGCTGTGAGCGGCCCAGGCGCGATCCTCTAGGGGTTGGACGATGGAACAGCTGCCCAACAAGCAGGCGAGGAATGGGTGGCCGAGGCCTATGCTTGGGACTCTCATTGGGCGCAGAGTAATAAAAATGGCACTCTCATGGGGTCCGTGCTAGGGTTTTGATGGCCGTAGGTGTTCTGGCTGCGACCCAGCCCCCCTGAACTCCTCCTGTAGCTAATCCGCTCCTTCCATACGAATCAGGACACGCAATGATCCCCCACTCTTTGACACTCTTCACGGCGCTAGCGTTGGGAGCTACCGCTGCTGCACAGAATCCCCTCGACTTCACCATCGACAATGGTGCATCCCAATACGTATGGACCGGAACAACCTCGTTGGGGCCCCTTCTCGGCAATCCAAGCAATAACTTCGGGCTGAGTGGGAATTTCCTTCTCGAATTGGATGCGGGTATCACCAACGGGGAATTCAAGGCCGGTGGTGTCGCAGTGGTCTCCCCTGACATTTCAGGGCGCATCCCCAACAGCCTGCCGTTCCTTCCCGATCTTGCCACGATCGACATCGCCAATCTAACCCTCGAGTTCACGACGCCATCCTTTGCAATTGGTGCCGGAGGTTCATTCTCCACGCAAGTTACAGTCACGGTGTTATCAGGTATGTTGACAGTGACTCCCCTAGTGGGAAGCACAACCACCACGGACCTCACTGGAACAACGGGTGGAGCTCAACCGATGAGTGGCAATGTAACCCCAAGTGGAGGCGGCGTGTTTATGACCTCACCGCAGAGCTCCACCTTTAGCTTCACGGATGCAGCCAGCGGTATGTCTGCCTCCATTACCCTCACGGGCACTCTCCAAGGTGACAACACCTGCCAGGGCATCACCAATTACTGCTCTGCCAATCCCAATTCCACGGGTTTACCTGCATTCATCTCTGCTTCGGGATCCACAAGCCTCTCGGCGAATTCGCTGACCTTGATTGCCGGCGGATTGCCCGCCAAGCAGTTTGGTTATTTCCTCTTTGCACCCGGCACTGGCTTTGTCCCCAATTTCGGAGGCAGTTCTGGCAACCTCTGCCTGAGCGGATCCATCGTGCGATTCAGCAAGGACATCCTGAACTCGGGTAACCTAGGTTCAGTGGCCTTCATGCCTGACATGAACAACTTGCCGTCGGCTACCGTCTGGAGCGTTGGTGAGACTCAGCACTTCCAGTACTGGTCTCGCGATGTAGGAACGTCGAATACCACCGACGGACTGACCATTACGTTCTGCCCGTAATCAGAGCCTCCCAATGGTCTCTGCTGGGGGCGTTGATGCATACCCAGCCAATTAGTTAGCCCAGATACGGACTTCCATCGTTGTACGTATCTGGGCTGATGCGTAGGGTAACTACACCCAAGTGAATGGGTCCCCATCATGAAGCGCTGCATATTTGTTGTTCTCCTGCTGGTCCTCTCGGCTCACGGCTCCCTCTGGGCCCAGGGTGGGGGTTCTCGAGGCGCCGGGGCGGGGCGTTCGGGTGCCGGCCAAGCACAAACTCTTCAGGAGCTTCTAGAGACGGTTAAGACTCAGGAAGATGATGTAGACAGACGAGTGTTTGGGCGCATCACAGCACTGGGCACCGAAGCCTCCCTGAGGGGGCTATGCAGTGCGATTAATAGCCTCCGTAGCGAGTATGTCTTGGGGGCTGCCTACCTTGCATTCACCCAATACAAGGGCAAGGAAAGCCTAGAGTCTAAGAGCATCAAGTTCCTCCATTTGCACGCGCAAAAGCACAAGCGCGCCGGGAATCAGCGAGCAGCTGCCCGGGCCCTCACACGGTTTGGTCCTCCCGCCCATGGAGAGCTAGAGTCCATATTCCGCTCGAAAGCCTCGCGGCAAGAAGACGTTGCAAGCATTGTCTTTGCGCCCCTTATCCCTGTCTTTGGGCAACGTGGCGAAGCCAAGGATGCGAGCACGATCATTGAACATGCTGATATTCGCTCCACAACTCAGGAGGCTACGGTTCGCAAGGCGCTGTTAGGGTGCTCTAGCGATGCCTGTACAAAGGTGCTGTGCAAGCACTTGAGTTCCAAGAACACACCACTGAGGTGGAAGGTGCTCCTCCTTGACCTTGTTGGACAGCGTCAAGGATCCCACGTAGATCGCGCCATCTTGCGCGCCCTCTTGGAGGACGCTGCACCTGTGCGCACCCAGGCCATTCAGATTCTTGGAAACTCTGGTAAAGCTGAAAACATTCCTGCCCTCGAACGGCATCTAGACGCTGACGATCCTGGGGAGCTGCGGGCAGCGGTTGTCGCTCTTAGCCAACTGAACTCCGGTAACCGTCAATGGACTAAGAGCCTGATCAGAATGGCTCGATCCAACGTCCCCGGAGAGCGAATGGGTGCCGCAGTGGGATTATTGCAAGTGCGCACACAGGACGCCATAGAGTGCTTGGAAGGACTCGTATTGGATACAGACTGGCGAGTTCGGATCGAAGCCATCGAGCAACTGGCCAGTTTGCGCAGGCCACAAACAGTGGGTTTGTTGATCAGCCGACTACAATTCGAGTCGGGTCGAATGCGGCACGACATCTGCGGAATCTTGCGCCTTATGACTGGGGAAGATCACGGCACAAGGCACACACGCTGGAGCCACTGGTGGGCCGACCGCGGGGAGGATTACAAACTTCCACCTTACGAGGTCGCTCTTGAGGCCGAGGTCGCACGCGCTGCTCATAAACAGGATTCGTCCACCGCAGTTACCTTTTATGGCCTGCGGGTGGTCAGCGAGCGGTTGGCCTTTGTCGTCGACATCTCAGGGTCTATGGCAGCAGGTGCCACCTGGCATGATGATCGCTCTCACTCAGGAAAGGGGAAACGCACCACTCGCCTTGCAGTGGCCAAGAAAGAGCTTCAGCGAGCTCTCGAGGGACTACCGGCTGGGGTCCTCTTCAACCTAGTGTTCTTTTCGTCTGGAGTCGGCGCTTGGCAAGATGAGTTGCTCGCCATGGACGACAAGATTCTAGCTGAGGCCCTCCAGTACGTTCAAAGGCAAGGTGCGGGCGGAGGAACAAATATCTACGATGCACTGATGGCTGTCTATGATGACCCGCAAGTAGACACGCTTTACCTTCTCTCTGACGGCGAGCCGAGTGCGGGTGCGATAACGAGTACTGCAAAAATCCACGACGAAGTCATGCGCCTCAACCAAACCCGCAAGTTGAGGATACACTGCATTGCCATAGGCGAGAGTTCTCAATTCATGCGCGGTCTTGCCGAGGGCACCGGCGGTAGTTACGTCGAGTTCCTTTAGGCTCTGGCCTTCGGCGGAGTCACCCAAAAGCACAACAGAGCCAGCAGAGCGAAGGCTACGTAGTAGCGATTCAGCACGGCTTGAGAGATGGTCTCGGGTTCAAAAAAAAGCAAGTCTTGAAGGAGTCGCCCCATGAAACTTCCGCTTCGGGCGCCCTGACCAGCAGCGACCCTAAGGTCGTACTCCCAGCGTGTGAGGAAGCACAATTGCCCCAGCGCTCCCTGTAGAGCCACCACCCCAATCATGGCCAGATGGGACAGCCGGAATCGCCGTGACGTGATCCAGTCCCAGCCTCGAACAATGCCCACAGGTACGGCTAGGAGGCCGAAAACCACATAAAGCACGATGCCTAGGTGCAGGCCCACGAGCGCATCGGCAAGGTATCCGTAGGCCACTAGGGTTGCCTCTTTTCCTCACTGGAATTGTCGCGCCGATCCACCAACTCCCTTGAGTGTGGCCCGTCAGGCAGCAGCCACCCGGCCAGCCAGCCCTGATCAATGGCTCGCTCTAGGCTGGTCTGATGTAAGGCCTCGAGTTGCGCGTTCAATGCATCTACCCTCAGAGTCAAATCACGCAGTCCAGCCTCAAGTAACCCTCGTGTTTCACTCGCGGAAGTAGCGGAAACAGTCCATTGCTGATTCATGATCTCCAGCAGGGATTGGACATTTGCGCCTTGGGATCGTTGCTCCTCCAGGAATTCGGTGAGTTGCATTATCTGGATGCCCAATCGGTCTTGATTCACAGCATGATCCGCAAATCGCGCTCGCCAAGACGAATCAAGTTTCAACCGCTCCTCGTGTTCTTCATCAATAATTTCTGCCAATTGCCGCCCCACAAGTGCGTCGGACTCATCCATCCAATCTAGGGTCTCCAGCAAGAGTGATGTCCATGCAGCCCGCTCTGAGACTAACAAGTCACGGCTCTGGCTGAGTTGATCGGAGAGTAGGGTGGCCTGGGTATTGGATAGCTCCATTTGAGCCATGACGGTATCGAAATCACGGCGCGCAGCAGAACTCTCCAAGACGAGCGCCTCAGTAGTTTGCTCCCGCTGCTGATCCAATTCCAAGAGTCGCTGAGCGAACTCGGTCATGTGGAGTTCCTGGGCCGACCGTGCGTGGTCCAAGTCTCTACGCAAGGCGCTCCGATCTCTCAGCACAGTGACCCCCAAAACCAACAGTGAGATGGCCATGGAAGATCCCCCCCAGAGGAGTGGCCGATACCACCAGGGCCGGAAGGACTGAAGGCTATAGGGCAGGTCAGGGCTCATTCGCCCGGCCCCCCGTAGTGTCCTTGCAGGACCCCTGCGCCGGTGAGCGTCCCCTTGGAACAGGGGGCCCTGGCGGGACTCATTGATGTCGCACACCACCCCGTCCACCGGACTCACCGGTGACCGCTCGGGTCCATCGGATGTGTGGTGTGGACTACTGGACTCGCAACTGTCTTCAAGGTGTGAGTTCTGGTCAGTGAACAGTGCCCATAAGTCGATGACACGGACCACCCACTCGCTGGAATCTCCGTGGCTACGAACCTCGTAACGGAGCCCTCCAGACTGAATCCGCTCGGCAACCCATCGCAGCGGCTGCTCGCACAATTGTGCAGCCTCAGAGAGGTTTACAGCATCTCCAGGTGCTCGATCCAGCAAACCACCCGGGATGCCCACTGGGCGTTCCTGTCTCAGCAGGGACGGTGCCGAGTCACTGGGGCGTCCTGCGGGGGCCATGAGTTGATTCTAAGGCTTCCTCATTCCAACTTCACGTCGATTCCATTGCGAAGGGACTCCTGCCGCTGAGCAAGAAATGAAGGGGTCCACTCCCTCAGGTGGGTGCGAACCCTACTATGGGGCCCATGTCACCCTCTCCAGAATCCCCTCAAGATCCCTCCGCAGCCGAGCCATTCCAAGAGGATTGGAGCACTGCCGTCCCCCCGTCCGCTTCCTGGGATGGCACCGAGCGACCCGATCCAGTGGAAAACGACGGCGATTATTTCGCCAGCTACGACGATCCGGGTGTCCATCGTCTGATGATCAGCGATCACGCAAGAACGGATGCCTACCGAATGGCCCTAGAAGGGCTGGTGGAGCCAGGGATGCGCGTTCTTGATATTGGGACAGGAACTGGAATCCTCGCCATGTTCGCCGCTCGCGCGGGAGCCGAGGTTTGGGCCATCGATGAGTCGGCCATCATCGGTATCGCCCGCGAACTCGCTAGAGCCAATCACTTAGAAAGCCGAATTCATTTTATTCGAGACCGGGCGGAAAGCATCGAGCTTCCCGTTCAGGTCGACCTACTCGTCTCCGAGTGGATGGGTTTTTTCGGACTCGCTGAGTGCATGTTTCGGTCAGTGATTGCCGCCCGCGACGTGCACCTCGCCCCGGGCGGTATGATGCTGCCTTCCGACCTACGCTTGTACCTAGCACCGGTTGAGGACAGTCAATTGCATGTTGAGCGGGGCACGGGCTTATGGGAGCGCCCGGTCTATGGGCTTGATTACAGCCCTCTGATTGACCACGAGCTCAATAACCTGATCACTTCAGCGGTAGACTTACCCGTCAGTAGCCTACTAGCAGAGGGTGAGGTCCTACTGGACCTTGATCTTGGTCGAGCAGAGGTGGATGATTTCTTCTATGAATCGGAAGTAGGATTCACCATTGAGCGATCCGGAACCCTGCACGGTTTCGGTGGGTGGTTTGAGGTGGGTATGGGCGGAATCTGCGATCTTTCTGCAGCTCCAGAAGCGCTGCAGACCCACTGGCGTCAGTCCTTCTTTCCAATTCGCTCCCAGGCAGTGGAAGCTGGAGACGAGTTGCGTGTAGAGATGCGCGCCACCCCCAAAGAGTTCGGCGACAAGCGCCTTCCCTTGTATTTCATGGACGTGGTCATTGAGCGGGATGATGCAGAGATTCACCGCGCGTTTTACTGCCATCACGGGAGTTTTGAATAATGGTGCGCTGGGCCCGGTAAGTGAAATCCCTCGTGACGCCTTCCCAACAAGTTAGTTCCTTCATCCAGCCAGTCTCCCCGCCAGTAAGGTTTCAGAATGCCAGATACTCAGTCCTCCAATGGCGAGAGCCTAGCCACCCACCCACCACCCAAGACTGATCCAGCCCCAATGGGGATACCCGATTCCCCCGATTCTCCGTGGGACGTCTATTGGCCGCCCAAGGACAGTGGCTCTGTCCAGGCGGTCCGACTCGCTTCGTTCCCCATGATCCTGTATTTCTGGCCGACCTTGATCGCCTTTTTGACCTGCGGGTTCCTGCAAGGACTCGATTGGGCCCCAGCCAAGACGCTTGGATGGGTGGCGTTGGCGACTCTGTGCTTCAATCTTGTGGTGCTCGTCACAGACTTCGATCAGAAGAAATCCCTGATCATGCTCCTGAGCCTTGCGCTCTTGGCCGTGTTGGCGTGGGTGAGCAGCCTGAAGGATTGGGGGCTGGTTGAAGGTCTAAACGGATGGCTAGGGGGTCTAGAAATAACGCTCTCTACCCATGCCTATTACCTGGTAGCTGGCCTGCTGGTGCTCTTCTCCATCGTTGGGCTCATCAACCCACGAGTCGATTACTGGCGCTTTGAGCCCAATGAGTTTGTCCATTACATTCAACCCTTCGGGCGAGATCAAAGTGTGCCTCGACAGGGGAGCACCGTTACACGCGAAGTGCCGGACATCCTTGAGTACTTGCTCAGTTTTGGAGGCGGCACCCTCGTGATCCGGCGAGATGGAGAGGCTGTCGCCCGCATACCACACATCCCGATGCTGGGGCGACGAATGCAGTCCATTGAGCGACTCTTGGGAGTCACGCGAGTCGAGTCCGTTTAGCTAGTAGCTCCTCGAACCTCGAGTTCCCGGAGTTTGGTTGTGCCGAGCCCGGTAGTGGATGGCATCGATTTCGAGGAGAAGTTGAGCGACGGCGAAAGTGGACTCACACGCAAGGGCCTCACCACGGCGCTCAGCGCAAAGCGCAAGGACTTCTTCGCTCCGGCCAGATTCATATGCAGTCAGCATTTCAAAGAGAAGGCCACTAAGCCCCTCGATGCGAACGGATTCCTCTTGCAGGAGGTCGAGCAAGAGCCTGGCTTCCTTGAGAGGTTGAGTAATCGACAATTCATATGCAGGAAGGATTACACCCGCGTTCTCTGCCTGATGATGAAGCTCCATACTCACACGGGCTAGCTCAAGAAGCGTGTCTTCCAACTCTAGGCAAGACTCCTGAAAGGACTGGGTGCTGACCACGATTCCTGCTGATTTCATCTGTTCTACGCACTGAGTGATCTCAGCATGAATCGCCTGGATATGGTCCAGATACCGCTCTTCATTCCCGCCAACCTCAATGGAACGACCACGCGGAACTCCGGCGAAGAGAATCACGAGTATCATCAATCCCATCCAGGAGGAGCGGGCCAGCATGCCCCTCGTATCGACCGTTGGCCCACCAAGATTGAGCCCCCCGTGTAGGGGAAACAACGCACTGGCGCCCCCTGCAGGGGTCATACATCACAGTCAAACCCGCTATAATCTACTGATGACCGGCTTGAACACTACTCGACATGGGACTTACGGCCAGAGAATAGGATTCGGGGTGCTCCTAGGTGCAATCGCATTGGCATGCGAAGGTTGCCAGCCTGCCCGCCAAAAGCCGGTAGCACTAGACGAGCAGGCCACCTTGCATCCCCCCGACCAAGTTGAAGTCCCCAACCGGACAGTTGGACAAAGCTCAGATACCGTGCTGCCCTCCCCCATGGATGACCCCCTAAACAAGACAGACCTCGAGTGGCGCCAACTCCTCACCCCAATCCAGTACAAAGTCACTCGGCAAGCTGGCACCGAGCGTGCCTTCACGGGCAAATACTGGGAAACAAAAACCAGCGGTACGTATCTGTGCATTTGTTGTAGCGCCCCGCTGTTCCGCTCCGATGCTAAGTTTGATTCTGGTTGTGGATGGCCGAGCTTCTTTGAACCCCTTGAAGGGTCGCGGCTCGTAGAACTCGAGGACACGAGTCTAGGAATGCGTAGAATCGAAGTGCGTTGTCGGCATTGCGACGCTCATCTAGGCCACGTCTTCCCTGACGGGCCACCCCCCACAGGTCTGCGCTATTGTATCAATTCGGCCTCACTAGACCTCCTGCCCGTTGACGGGGACAAAGAGTGAATTCGGTCCCGGCTCAAAACAACGGACCTTCCGATCCAAGAAAAAGCGTCACAGAAATAGTCTCGCAAATGCGTGGCCGGGGAGCCGCTGGGGAGTCCGAACTCATGAAAGCCGTATACCTCGAATTGCGCGCTATCGCGCAGGCACGGCTGGCCGGCGAGCACGCAACGCGCACGATCAACCCGACTGAACTCGTAAGCGAGGCTTGGATTCGGCTGCAGGGTGATCACACCTTTCAAAACCGCGCTCATTTCTTCGGCGCTGCTGGAGAAGCAATGAGACGTGTGTTGGTCGATCAGGCACGCGCACGCCTAACGGCTAAGAGAGGCGAGGGCCAACAACCCATCACTCTTGATGGAACCGAAGCGCCCCCCACACGTGACCCACTAGACGTTTTGGCCCTCGAGGAAGGCCTGAGAAGGCTTGAGAGGGGTGAGCCAGAGAAAGCCCGACTCGTTGAACTTTGTTTCTTTGCTGGTTTGACGCAGGCGGAAGCGGCAGAAGTCTTGGGGATTTCGGTGGCTACTGCGGAACGTTGGTGGGCTTATGCCCGAGCTTTCTTATTCGCTGAGCTAGGAGGTGGAGATGCCCCCCCGAGACCCTAGCCCCCTGGCCACAGAGGAACTGTTTCACCGTGCCGTTAATCTGGAGAAACCTGACCGAGAGGAATTTTTAGCAAATCACTGTGTAAACGATCCCGAGCGCGCCCGCCAAGTGCTTCGACTCCTGGACGCCCATGACGCCGCCGGGGACTTTCTTGCAGTTCCGGCCCATCCCCGATCGCATACCACCGATCCCGCCCTTGCGTTGGGGACCCAAATGGGACCCTACGTACTTGAGGAGGTATTGGGTGAGGGAGGCTTTGGCATCGTGTACGGGGCCAAACAGCTCGAGCCCGTGAAGCGTCAAGTAGCGCTCAAGGTCATCAAGCTAGGGATGGACACCCACAAGGTCCTTCGGCGATTTGAACTGGAACAGCGAGCGCTGGGTTCAACGGACCATCCCTACATTGTGAAAGTGCTCGACGCAGGGGTGAGCCCCGAAGGTCGACCGTTTTTTGTCATGGAGCGCATTCACGGCCCAGACCTGTGCACGTATAGCAACCAGCACCATTTGAGTTTGAGCCAGCGGCTTGAACTGTTCATCAAGGTATGCCGTGGTGTACAGCATGCACACCAAAAGGGACTCATCCATCGCGATCTGAAGCCCTCTAATGTGCTCGTGGTGGAGGAGGAGGGGCATGCGTCACCTCGCCTGATTGACTTTGGTGTCGCCAAAGCTCTCCAGACTCGATCGAGCGATGAGAGCGCCCACACAGAGGCTGGGCAGTACGTTGGCACCCCGGCGTATATGAGTCCAGAGCAAGCAGGAGTATTGGGATTGGACGTCGATACTCGTGCAGATGTGTACTCCCTTGGAGCCATTCTGTACGAGCTCATTTCTGGTCATGCGCCCTTTTCTGGCGACGCACTCCATGGCAAGTCCATTGTAGAGCTCCAAGACACGCTGGCCCACCATGCCCCTGTTCCTCCCTCTGAGCGGCTGGGCGATCAATCACCCAACTCGGATGTCGCCCACATTCAATTCAAGCGCGATTTAGATTGGATCGTGATGTGCACGCTAGAGAAAAATCGCGATCAACGATATTCCTCTGTGGAGGCTCTTGCGGCAGATATAGAGCGCTACCTGAACCACAAGCCGATCGAAGCCAGTGCGCCGAGCTTTTGGGAGCGCACGGCGAAGTTTGTTCGCCGGCACCATTTCCCTGTAGCTGTTGTGAGCGCCGCCTTATTCGCTTTGATCGTCAGCGGAACTGGCGCGCTCTGGGCATGGCGCGAGGCGGTCAATCAACGAATCAGTGCCACGCGCAGAAGTGAATTCGTTGAACAATTACTTGCGGGTAGTATTCCCAGCTCTAGCATGGTTCGTGCCGCAGAGTCTGCATTCGGTGACAATCACGCTGCAGTGGCTGCTGCCCTCGAACTCGGCGCAACTCAATTGCAGGCTAGGGGTGATCTCCCGGGCGCCATCGAACTAGCGTCCAGGGCGTTCAATACCTGGGTGAGGGTCTTAGGGAATGTTCATATACGGGTTGCCGAAGCACGTGCACGCTGGGGGCACCTCCTCTATGAGCACGGGCAGTTGGACAAGGCCCTTTCGCAACTAGAGGCGTGCTTGCTTCTCGCCAGCCAAACGGGTGATGACGAAAGCGCGCTAGCGGCCTCCCCGTTTCTAGAGGCACGCATGGATCTCGCGGCCCTTTATCGGCGCCGTGGCGATCTAGGCTTAGCTGCAGACCAACTCAGGGATGTCGCACGCCTGCGCCGGGCCCATCTGCCTAGCGAGCAGGATGCATTGGGGCGCACGCTTGAGACATTGGGAGAGGTCCTAACGAGCGCTGGGCTGATTCAAGAATCAGCGACGGTCCGGCGTCAAATGCTAGCCGCTTTCCAACGCGCCTATCCGGAAGGCGGTCTTGCCGCAGCAGATCGACAACTCGTGTTTGGTGCCTGGCTGCACAGCACGGGACTCGCTGAAGCCACCCGACTTGGAGACGCTGAGAGCCACCTGCGGGCGGGATTGGAATTCTATGCTCGGGTCCCCCATCTCCAGGGAAGCGCATACTTGACGGGCCTGCTGACACTTGCCGCTCTCCTTGAATCGAAGGCACCGACTAGCCCTGAATCGTTCAGCCTACTGGAGCAGGCACTGACCGTAGCGGGGGCTTTGCACGGTACCCAGTCGTTTGAATACGCGCGTCTCGAAGTACAACTGGCGAGGGCCTGCGTGGCCAGGGGACTCGAGGCGCGGGCAGTCCGGCTCCACACGCATGCAGCCAAAGTTCAATCACAGGCACTAGGAAAGGACTACCGTCCCGCTGCCAGCCTGATGGTCCTGGGAGACTGGGCCGCCAAAATCGCTCAACGGGCTGATGCAACTCTGGAATCCTATGAGCTTGCAATCGAATTGGCCGCGCTGATGATGCTGTACGCTCCAGATTCAAAGAAATGGCGAAGCGTACATGACATGCTCGTTGAACACTCCCAAGGGAAATCGGCTTCCCCCAGCATCGAAGCTAGTGGCTCCTAACGATGAATCCCTGCTGGCGAAACTGATCGGCAAGGTCAGCGCGAACAAACAGATTGGCCCAACGTTCTACTTCTCCGTGAAGGGGAAGGCTGGCTGGCCGATAGCCTTGCTGTAATACATCCAGCTCCACAGGCTCGGGGACGTCCCCACCCACAAGACGCTTCCACAGGGAAGGCGACTTTGCTAGGGCGCCGATACCGTAGGAGGCTACGGGTTGGGCTCGCCATGCTAGCATATCGATGTAAACAGCCCCTGCGTCAGCTTCAAATGCAGGCTGAAGGCTCGTCCTACCTAGAGAGACACGCCCCTGGGTTGGGGTGTGCGCGATGGCGTGTGACGTGATTCCAGTGAGGTCGATGACCGGAAGATCTGGCTGGAAGTAGCGCAGAAACTGGGCGTGGAAATGGGCAATGGGTTCGCCAGCCAGCGCTTGATGCACCCTGGTTGTGAATTGTCGCTGAGCCCCAAAGTCCTCATCGGACAAAATCTTCTGAGCTGACCAATGGCTCACGAGCGGCATAGCGTGTGGAGCAACGCTGAGGACGGCTCCCAGCAGGCAGGATCCAAGCAAGACGGATGAAGACTGGCGCAGTAAACGGTCCGGAGATTGTTGCATGGACTTCAGGGAGACAAGGGCCAGTAAGAAAACTGGAGCGAGAAGCCTCATTCCCAAGTACCCATCACCACCCGACAGAACGACGGCGAGTAGGGCCGCACTGGTGCACAGCGCAGAGAGCCGAACCGTCGAGCACCGGGCAGAACCGCTTGGCCTCGACCAGGGGGACAGGGCCAGCAACGGGCTCAATAAGCTGGTCAAGAGCACGGGCAGAACCCAGAGAGCATGGGCCAGAGTAGAGACATGACTCCCACTGGCTTGCGGTAGAGCTGCGCTGAACAAGTAGAGTGCTCCATCCTGGATCTCCAAGAGTAAGGAAATGGAGCGCTTTGCGAAGTAACTGTTGGGTGCCCACGTTCCAAACAACCAGAGCCTCCACCCAAACAACGCGCCGCAAGCGACCAGCCACAGTACCAGCGCCCTCCATAGAGCAGGTTGCCCCCTACTGTTCATCACGCGGGCGCCCAAGAGCACGCCACCCATCAAGAGTCCCTCGGGCCGGGCAAGCACGAGTGACAGGCCCAGCAGGGCAGCCAGGCAATCGGAGCGGATACCTCGCGGTGCAGCGGGGATGATCGCCCAGGCCGACAGCAGTAGTGCACAGTAGAGGGGGGTCTCCAGCAGGTAGGATGTACCTTGGGCGACACCCGGGCAGGCAATAAGGCAGGCAGCTGCTAGGAACCCACCCTGTCCCTTCCTAGAGATGTAGAGGCAAGCTCCTAAGTACGCGAAGTAAAGGACCCCGGTAGCGACCCAGAGGGTCTGCATGCCATCACCCCACCCCGTCCAAAGCGCAGCGCTCTTGATGCCCAAATCGAGGAGACTGGTCACACACTCGACAGGCCCCTCTCCGGGCTGTAGCTGGAATCCATGACCTGACACGAGTCCCTGCGCTTGGGCCAACAGGATAAACCCGTCATCGCTGCTCCCAGGCCTGCTCAGAAGGAGGCAGGCGGCGCCGAGCAGGAGCAATCCTCCCCCCTTCGTCAATCCGAGACACACTCCTAGGAGACGCATGGAAGTATCCTAGCGTCGTCGCACTGCGCACACCCACTCTGGAGAGGGGCTTGTGTGCGGTTTTGCACCCACCAACCGCACAGTGGGACTGGCCCCAGGCCCAGCAGCAACCACCCCAGGCCCCTATCCCCCCTTTTCCCACGCCAATCCGCAAGGAATGGCCCTCCCAGTTGCTCTAGGAGCCCCTCAACCCTAATCTAGGCCCAAAGCAACTTCTTCCTCCTGGCTGGTATGGCGATTGCCTTCACCCGGGTAGGTAGGGTGTTGCCCCTACGAACGACGAAGTCGTCTTGGACCCCTCACGGTGGGCCTCAGCCCACCCACCCGCCAATTCTTCATGGTTTTCTCCCCAAGCAGTCATTTCATGCAAACCCAGCCCCTTGGCCGTATCGCCTCTGGAAGGATGATCCCGACCCTCTGCTGCGCAGTGGGTGCATTGCTCTCCGGCTGCAATAGCACCGTGTCACCCGACTATGGGACCAACGACCCCGGGTCCGTGGTGCAGGACCCCGATACAGGACGCTATTTCATTGTGGATGCCTCCGCCGGTGGCGCTGGCAATGAGGTTCGCATCGCCCGGTTGGCCTGGGGGCGGCTCCTCGATGTTTATGGCCTCGATAGCTCCGGCGCGAGGGTCCTGATGAACATGGACTACCTGGTGGGTCCCGATCTCGTCAGCGACAACGTCAACTTTATAGTCGAAACAAGCCCGGTGACCGCGGAACAGTCACTGATCATCCTCAAGGATGTGCAGGACACCAGCGTCAATGGTGGTCGCGATCAGTTCTATTACCACCTGAAAGCTGCTGAGGCGGGCCTCAAGCCTATTGACGATACGGGCATCTCTGGTAGTGGGTTGTTCACGATGGTCCCCCGCAACGCCACCATCATGATTCAATTCGATGACTTGATGGACGCATCGACCCTCGATCAGCAGACCCTGCGGATGCTGACGGGCTCGCCCTCGGTGATCCCGTACGAGGCAAGAGTCTTTGTGGACCCCAACCACGGAGACCTCGCCGATTTCGACGGTAGTTCGGGGGATGAGTTTTATTCCACGCGAGTTTTTATCGACATGACGATCTCGGAGTTGGAGTCGTTTGAGAACAACCCACCGCTTCCAGTCAATGCTGTGGGGCTGCCCGCCAGCGTCGATGCAAGTCTGTCTAACGCTCAGTTCCGCATCCCTACTCGAACAGACGTCATCATGGGGCAAGACCACCTGCTGACGAACCCTACGGGCCACCCCCTCGCCACCAACACCAACGGAACTGTGGACTATACGAGCTCCACGTGGGACATCACCCGATCTGTTCGCTCAGGTGGCACATTCTCCCAAACGGGAGACCCCGACAATGGATTCCTACCTGACCAACTCGATCCCCAAGTTGTCGGTGAGCAGTTTGGAAGCATTGCGTCACTTCCGATTTCCCTCAATCCTCCGCCTGCTGGAGATGGCACTCAGTTCCTGCTGCCCTCTTTCGTCTTCCAGTCCATCTTCTGTGCTCAGACGCCCAACACTGGCGATCTAATCACCCAATCTGGAGGGGTTTTCGCTGAGGTGATGGAGCCGGCGGCCCCTCAATCAGGCGGTACGGCCAATAACATCAAGGTGCGGCTCCTGGCCTATCCTTCCTTGTGGGATTCTCCAGGCTTGGATGGGCCCCTTGAATGGGTCAACAATGCCGTGGGTCCGGCGTCCTTCCTGTCGCCCTATGACCCTTCGGCGGACGTTGGAACCGAAACTTGTTTTGTGCATCTCTTCCCCGCCGCACCCAATCGGGAGGCACCCACGACGAACGTTGCCCCTAGCACGATCTACACCCTTAGGTTTAGTGAGCCCATGGACCCGGTCAGTGTCACCGCGTTTGATGCATTCACTTTGACTCGTGAATCCACCCCTGTGGCGAGTTACGACTACGTCGTTGGGGCTGTCAACAATTCTAACGACGTTCAGTCCTTCACATTTGCGCCGGACATGCCCCTCGCCCACGGCACCGGGCAGTCCGAGGATTACTTCATTTCCCTGCTGGCATCCTCTGCTTCTGCGAATGGCCCCACAGATCTTTCCGGCAACGCACTGACCGTAGCGCTCCCCCAGATCACGCTGACGCTTGACCCTACTGCGGGGCCCCAGCTGAACGGCGGGCGGGTCTCGCGTTATTCCAACCAAGACGAGGAAGCACCCATTGGCAACGCGAACCAGGGTCCCATCCCCGAGTGGGCTGGCCAAATCTCGTTCAATTTCAATTCGGTGAATGGTGCGGGCCGTGAGACCATCTCACCGCGTGCCGTGTCCAGATTTCAGGGGTTTGCCGATAGGCAAAACCTCATGATCACCCCCATGAGCACGACCGCTATCTTGCCCGGTTTTGTTCAGTCGCCCTTATCCAACATGGGCTCCAAGACACAGTATCTTTGGCGTTTCTTGGACTTGGGATTTGACCTATATGACATTTTCCTGACCCAGGGCAAGCCCATGGCGGAACAGTACTTCAGCGGCTTCAATGTCGATGTTGAAGGACTGAACTGGTCCCCCATCGGCGCACAAGTCATCGTGGATCAATTCCCGCAGTTTGAGATTCGACTGAGCCACGGCCTGTTTACCCCCGATGAGTACGTGATTCCGCCGCCGGTCAACCTGCCTGCATTCCCCACCACTGGACTCGGGGACATCTTTGACAATAACCTTCTGGATAGCACCAATGACCCCCAGAAGATCGTGCACCCAAAGGTCTCTGGCTACACCCTGAACCCGGGGGATATGTACGCCAGTAGTGCCAGCCTGAGCCTCATGCCCTTCCCGCTGAATCGCAGTGGGGATCCGAGCTCGTACAAGTACTACACCTACCGGGACACCTCAATTCAAAGCCGAGGAGGCCCTGAGGGCTGGGGTGTATACCCTGTCCAATGGCACAATCTAACATCAGTGAGCCTGCCGTATATCAATTGCGTCGGTACTCCCCCGCCGACCCCTGTACCCTACCCCTATTATGCTCCGGATAATGTGCAGACCGTGGGCCTCCCCCTGCTCATGGAATTCCGTTGCTGGCAAAGCCCTGGTGCACAGGGTCTGAACCGGTTTGACACATCCCAAGCGATCAACGTCTCCACAAAGCCGTACTTCAGAGCATTCTCCACGGGTGGAGTTGACAGTACTCAACAGAACGTTGTCGTTGACCCCAGCCTAGAGATTCGCGCCAATGGAGGCTTCAACCCTGGTAGTGCGCCTCCTGGCCAACCTCAATTTGGTCTCGACAACGAAGTATATATTGGCGCTGTGGACTTCGTAGTCAGAGTCAGTCGGGCCGTGTCCATCTGGTTCCCCGCCACCAACCCAGACAACCCCGGGGGCAATCCGTTCTTGGCAAAGTTCGGCCAATACGTCCTTGAACCACCCCTCAAGGATCAGCCAGTGGGTACTAATATCACCGCATCATTCCGCGGTGCAACCAATGTCGTTGCGGGCTCAGAGCCCATTCAAGATGCCTACGAGCTAGATATCTACGGTGACCACTATATCGAGACGGTTACTGACTGCTTCCCGGACTTTGGTACGGAATACCCTGCCATCGACCACAATAACGACCCGTTGAAGCTGAACACTCCTATTGCCTTCCTCAACAACGACACTCGGTGGTATGACGACCCATCGTTAATCAACGGTTCGAGCTACTACCAAGTTCGGCTGTCCTTCACTTCGAATACCCAAACAGGTCAGGTCGCGGAGTTGTCCGCCTTCGCTCTCACCTGGTCGCAGTAAGCAGTGCACGCTTGCACCGCCGGCTTTCGTGGAGTCGGTGAGTGCTCGGGTAAACAGTCCCTAGCTGTCGAAGTGGCTGGGCACCCATGGCGCGGGTACCTGAGCCCGATGACAATCAAAGCGTAGCTAGTAGAGTAAGCGGTGGACCATTGCCCACTAGCGGACGAGTCATCTGGCCGAATCTCTAGCCCTGGCTGGGGCTAATGGCACATCCCTTAGACCCTGGCTAGATGTCCAGAATGGGTTCTTCCTCGCCTCCGGCGACAGCATGGCTCCAATGCTCCATCTCCGTTCGGGGTACCTTGGGTGTGAGTACAAACACCCCCAACCCCGCCAAGAGAAAGGCCCCCACATAGGCGAGGGAACCCCACCAGGGAATGAACCCCGTGGCAAGGTGTTCGCGTATATGGCCCCAGTTTTCAGCAGGCACTGGCAGAATCGACACGTGCAAGCACCAGGCCATGATTAGCACGGCGTAAATAGGCCAGTAGTTTCGCTGCAGGCGCAGACGTACGGCCATGAGGTGCGAAATCTTGTACTGGGGCCGAAAAAGATCTTCGGCGACAAGCGTCCCCCAAAGGGCTTCCGGGCTATCGAGGTGTCGGCGGAGCAAGGGGCCATAAAAGTTCTCTTCGATCATCCGAACCCGCGCACGCCACACATCAGCGAGGCGGAATCGCCGGGCCTCAAAAGTAAGAAAGGCAGATACCAGAGCCATGCCGGCTAGCAGGGTCCAATGGCTGTGCTGGCCCTCTCCAAAAGAAAAAGTCAAAAGGCCAGCCGTGGTGAGCACCGCCCAATTCGTAGTGTTGTCAAGACGGATTCGCCAAGCATTGGCTCGGTGAAGTTCCCCACGGTAGAGATGAACGATGGCAGAGATGTACTCAGGCCTCGTCAGGGGGTCAGACTCGAAATCCACGTTGAGATTGGCCGGCAGCTTGGGCCCCATGGGCGGGATTAGGTGCGGATTCTCAGTGGGTTGGGCCTCGCCCCCATCGTCGGAGTGCTTGACTGACGAGAGCTTAGAGCGGACGCTGTTGAGACCGAGCATGCAAGCACACTACCAGTTGGTACCACACGCTTCTATCTCAAAAGCCAAACCCCACGAACCCAACGAATCCTTGGACCAGAACCCTCGCATTCAACGCGTACTAGCCACGGTGGATTGCATACCGCGTGGAAGTGTGGCTACCTATGGACAGGTAGCCGCAGAGGCGGGCCTGCCTGGCCGCGCAAGATGGGTAGGACGAATTCTGGGGCAACTCCCCAAGGACACAGCCCTGCCATGGCATCGCGTGGTCTCGGCCCCTGGTCGAATCACCCTGCGCCCTCAAACCAGCCAGCAGATTCGAATCCTGCGCAGCGAGGGAGTCGAAGTGACGTCGCGAGGCCGGGTGTCGCTCAAGCAGTTTGGGTGGCTACGGTAGGAAGTAAAAGGGCCCCATCATGCTCGAACTGAGCAACGATGAGGCCCATGCATGCCACGAGTCTGGTCCTCTCCAGCAAGCTTAGCGCTCAGCCAGGAAAACCTGCTCACCGCCTTGGGCGTGATCCCCCCTGGGGTTAAGGGGACGAGGAGCGTCGATCGGAAGAAGGACGAAAGGCTCATCTGAACCAAGACTGGCTTCTGACTGGGACTCGAGCAGGTCGTGCTTTGCACGGTCAACATAGTTCGATTGGTCGATGGGACTCGCAAGCACATCCAATTCGGCCTCCTGCTGAGAGAGAACTTGAGCGAGCTGCCCTGTCACTTGATCAAGACTCACCACGTCGTAACGACTGCACTCATCTAAGGTACGTTTGCGCTCTGCCAACATCGCAATCAGGCGATCATTGCGCTGAATCGAATCGACCTGCCGATTGAGATCAAATAGCTGAGCTTGAAACTGAACCTGCTCAGACTCCAACTCTGCCAGCACCTCCTGGAAACGCCCCATCTGCTGCTCTAGGTACGCCAGGCTGTGTTGTGCATCGGCCGCCCGTGATGCGTGTGCGCTGCGGGCATTCTTGATTTGACGAACTTTATTGCCCGCGTGCTTCAAGGTGTAAACATCATTGTCGAATCGGAGGCTCACCAAACTGGCCCCGCGAACACCCTGTGAAGAATGAGCCTCGGCCATCGCGCGAGCCTCTTCCAATTGAGGAACTAGCGCCGCAAGATCACGATCGGCCAATGCAACGACCCTTTCAGAAATCGCCTGCTCATGCTTCAGTTGCCGGGCTTGCCCTTCCAGTTCAATCAAGTCATTGCGCACACTGCGGATACGTTCTGGGTAGGTTTGCTCTAACTCACGGAGTTGATTGCGTAGAGCTACGGGATCATCAATATGCGCATCGATCATCTCTGACACCTGGCCACGCATCCCATGCAGGGCAGCTCGGCCACGCTCAGGCCCACCCAGAACGAGCAACGCGCCCCCAAGCAATGTGAAGCAGATGGCAGCCACGAAACCGCCGACAAGTATCTTCTTGGCAAAAACGAACATTCTGTAACCTCGGGTGTAAAACGAAAGTAGCTAAGAGCCCGGCCCCGAAGCCCTATAGGGCTCCGAATAAAGGCACGAACCGACATGCACAGCCTTTGTGGGAACGGCCCGGTTTCCATTTCACAAATCTGAAGTTCTTTCCGAAATCCTGGCAACGCCACAGAATGAAAGCCGTGACTCATCGTAGACACCACAGCACAAGTTATGTAATCAGGAGGGTCCATTGCACGACATCACAACACAGTTCATCTCCCGACTTCGGGCCCGTGATGATGCGGCCTGGTTTGAATTGTGGGAGGCGTTTGGCCCTATCCTCGGGGCGCAGCTGCAGCGTTGGGGGCGCGGCCAAATCGGAAGGGAGACCGTGCAGGATCTTTCACAAGAGACCCTAGCTGCACTTGCCAGTGCCATCGACAGCCATGATCCCACTCGGGGAGCCCGATTCTCAACTTGGCTCCTGGCCATTGCACGCTACACCCTAGGTGATGAGTTAGACCGCCGATTTGCGATGAAGCGAGGGGAAGGCCGTCGCCCGCAGTCAATCGACTCAGCCTACAGCCAGCCAGGGCACGAGCCGGGGCCCAGTGAGGCCTACGAACAGGAGGTGTTTGATGCCAAAGTTGAAGCTGCACTACGGGCTGTCGAGCGAGAAGTCCCCTTTACTGATTTTGAGATTTTCCGCATGCGCGTCCTGGAAGGCCAGTCAGGCATCCAGGTGGCCGACAGTCTCGGGCTCTCGGGTCCCACAGTCAGTCGCCGCCTAGCGGCAGTCCGGGAGACTTTGAGGCTGCGGCTTCGCGAAACCGTCGTCAGGTTTAGCTACACGGAGGAAGAAATCTTGGAACTCGAGCGAAATGGCCTCGGTGAGAATCCCAATCAAAAGGGGGAGCGGACCTTTGAAGCATCCCTTGCTGATATCTACCACCGCATCATTCATCGCAGGAACGCCCAAGGCCAATAAGTCCATGCCACCCCATCAACTACCCTCCCCTTCACCCGTCACACCTCAAGGCTGATGCTGTCAGGACTCGGTTCACTGGGGATCTTGATTCTCGCTCTGATTGCGGTTGCCCTTCCGATACTCTTGATCGCCATTGCGATTCGTCTGGTGTCGTTCGTGGTGAGGGGCACCATCAGTTGCATATCCCACTTTGGCGGGTTTATTGGCCGGCAGCTGCGTGAAGCAGCCCAAGGGGCCCTGGCAATGGTCAGCTCAGGGATCAACTTAGCCCTCGCCTTGATCAACGGCCTTTTCCTTCGAGGAGTCAGCATGCGGAAGCATGCTCTCGCAGCAAGAAACGAACTCCTTGAAGGCCTTAGCAGCGTTTACCACTTCCTTTTCCGAAACCCGGCTGATGTGCTGGGCTGTAGAGCACTCCTAGATTCCATAGAGAATCGATTCAGGAAAACAGGGAGATCCCTCCTGCAAGGGGATGCAATTCGTGGACAACGGCCGGATTCCGTAGCTCCTGATGAGGATTTTCCAGGATATGCGATCGTGGGCACACTGCCCCCCGGAGGAAGTGGGGCACAGTTATTCCTCGCTCGCCCCCTCAATTCAACGACGCAACGCTGGTCGCGACTCGGACACGATGACCCAGGTCAAGTTGTTATCAAGTCGTTCTCCCTCGCACGGGGCTCGACCGTACCGCAAATTGTACGGGAGTCTCGCGCGCTTGAGGCGGCACGACGGTTGGGCCGCATTCTAGATCATGAACTCACAGGGGATGCATTCTGGTATGCAATGCCGTTCGTTCCCGGTGAGACCCTAGATGTGGTTACCGCACGAATTCACGAGGAGCACTCAGAGACTAGGTTAGCACCCGCGGCACTGGCGCGAATACTCAGCTACTCGCGCGACATCTTAGCCACCCTGCATGAGTTTCATGAAGGCGGTTTGTGGCATAAGGACATCAAGCCCACAAACCTCATAGTCTCCACGGATCGCGTCCACCTTGTTGATCTAGGCCTAGTGACACCCCTCGCTTCGGCCATGACGCTTACCACTCACGGGACGGAGTACTATCGGGACCCGGAGTTGGTACGCCTGGCCATGCGCGGAGTTCGTGTGCACGATGTAAACGGTGCTCAATTCGACCTCTACAGTGCTGGAGCTGTGATGTTCTCCATGGTTCAAAACAACTTTCCGGCCCAGGGGTGCCTGTCCCCGATCAGTAGTGACGTGCCTGAAGCGTATGCTTGGATTATTCGCCGAGCGATGGCGGATGTGGAGAATCGCTATAGCAGCGCTGCCCAAATGCTCTGTGATCTGCGCGTACTGCTCGAATCTAGTGACCCCTATTCTGTTCGGCCCATCGACTTGCCGTCGATGGCGTCCACGCAATTTCATGACATCGAAGCTGAATTACCCAAATCCCCCCCCCTGCCCAAGCAGACCATAGGCTCACCTCCAACCTTTGCACTCCGTACCCCGCTAGCAGAGAAGGTCAGCAAGTCACGGGACCCAAGAGGCAGTCACGGTTCCCGCTTCCTATGGAAGAGCGTCCTTTACACAGCGATGGGTATGGCGGGACTCTCGCTCCTGGCCGTACTGGGTGGCTCAATTGGTGGTCGCCGTGCAATGCAGAGCAGACCCGGGCCCCCGTCTGCTCCTTCGTTGGAGCCTGTGGAGGCCACGGGAATCACTAGGGATACTGAGCGGGGGGGACTCATTGCGACCAAGCCAATACTCACAGAATCCGAATGGGATCAATTAGCGCAGGTCCATTCGGGTATCGGAGCCAGTCAACTTCAATCATTGAAGCTGCCCCCGGGGCAATTGAATGCCGACGCTGGCAGCACTCCTCGACTGGATGCGGCACCCGTCCAAATCTTTCGCTTACTCATGATTATGGGATCGGGAGTGGATCGATCCCATGAGACTGTATTCGACTTCGAATACGCCTTGGCAGACGCTGGATTCGAGATTCTGGGCGGAGCTGGGGATGCACGGCCCACAAGCGTCGAGTATGCAGCCCAGGCCCGACATGCGGCCGCGCTCGGCGAACCCTCAGACGCTGAAGCCCTTGCAAGAGTTCAAGCCTTCCTCGATCGTTCATACCCAGATCTCAGTGGGATCGTCTGGTTCTATCCTGGATCCGGCGCCAACGAAGTCAGTCATCACATACTGACTCCTTCCAGCCTGAACTGAGATCTTGAGACCCCGGGGGGGGTAGGCGCTCAGGGCGCCTCCGCCGGAACTTGAACCCACCACGCACGCTCTGATTCAAGGATGCCCGCCTCATCCCGCAACACCCAAGGCCAGCGCTCCCCTCGCAGCATCGTCGTGTCTCGAACCCTGCAAATCACCCTATAGCGGCCAGGTGCCAGATCCCGAGTTTTTAGCTGGAACTGATGGACACCACCACGCTTGGGTTTTGCCCCTGACTTGACAGGCTTCTCCGACAGAACCGGAAGTCGCCCACGAGCAGCTCGGTCGTTGCCCAACAGCCGGTTTCGCTGCCGCCGGTATCGCTCGGACGAGTCAGTTGGACCCCCGCGAGGTGCCCGTGACTCTGAAAGAACATACCACTCCACCTCTAAATGGTGGGAAGCTGGCTCCAGGACAGTAACCGAGAACTCGGCAGGAGATGCTGAGACATCAATGGCCCCTCCAAACGCGTAGTCATGATGATCAGGGGTGGCACTGTCAATCGGATCTACCCGTCGATAGATATCCAGAACAGTCTCCTCTCTGCATGGCCGGCAGAAGAATTCCCCGCTATCCATCACGCATCCTCCTGGAGTTGGGCGCCAAGCATCACGCACTTGTCCAGCAGCCCCTTCGTAGACGCCCACCCCTGAAACTCTGTGCTCAAGCCAATGGGCCCAGGGAACAGATTCGGGGTCTTCAGTATTTGACACATTGGGCGCATTGCGTACCTTCCCGCGCTTGTGGGTCTCGGTGGTGTATTCATCACCTAGCCCCATAAAGGAGTGTCCAAACTCGTGCACGACTGTCTTGACGCTCTGGCCTCCGATCGTGGCAATCCCGCCCCCCCCCGTGCCGAGAACGCCCAATCGCACAAAAACTATGGCCTGCCCATCATGCTCAGGAATCTGAGCAAGCACATCACGCACGAGGCCTGCTTCGATCCCAACATGTCCAGCGTAAGTAGACAGTGTCTTGCCGCCGAGAGCCGTATCGTATTCACGGCCAAACCCGTCCACGCCGTCCTCCGCGCTCACCACATTGGCCCTGCGAAAATTGAAGTATGCTCCATACTCCCGCAGTGTCTTCTGTCGAAGCATGAACTTGGGGACGTCTGCAGCAAGCTTGTCAAAACTCTTCTGCTTTTCGAGGGTGTAGCCTTCCCCCATAACAATCACATCGATCCGATTCTCCGATGGCCCACTGCGGGAAAGATCTGAGCAACCTAGAAATCCACTGGGCTCACTCCGCAGTCGAGCTCGAGGGGCTACATCTGAGCCGGGGAAGGTCGAAGCAATTTTCTGATATGCACGCCGCGCCTCCTTGTATTTGCCCTTGGCGTACAATACCTCAGCCTTTGCGAAGGCTTCCTCCGCAGGATGATCACCATCCGGGTCCTGCTCAACAGCTACAAACGGCAAACTCAAGCCGATTGTGGAGCCAAACATCCCAATGCATAGACTAGCCGCGGCCAACCATGCGCGTTTCATACATAAAGGCTGCTGGCTAGATCGTGGCATGGGCGCACTGTACAAAAGTGGCCACTATCGCAGAGCGGGGTTGGCAATTTCTAACACTCCCCCAACATGGCCTCAAGGCGATCGAGTCCAAGCTGGAGATTGTCCATCGGTGGACCGAAGGAAAACCGCATCCATTGCCGATAGGGGGACTCTTGGGTACGAATCTTCCCGGGGTTTACGTCAAAAAACTCACCCGGGACGGTGAGCACCTTGCGTTGCAGTGCGCGCTCAAAGAACCCAACGCCATCATTGAACGGCGAGGGCAGTCCTGAGAGGTCACCCCAACAATAGAAAGTCCCCATAGGCTCTGCTGCAAAACGCACTCCCATTTCTTTTAGGCGTCGAACCATCACATTCCGCTTCTCATTGAAGGCCAAGCGCAATGCGTGCGTTTCTTGATCTGCCTGGCCGGGAATCAAGGCATCGAGTGCAGCTCGTTGAGCGATCCGTGATGGGCCGCCATCGATTGCACTACCCGTGCGAGCCATGGCTTCGATCATCACGGATGGGCCTAGGGTCCAGCCGACCCGCCAGCCGGGGTAGCGGTGGTTCTTCGTCAGGCCGTCAAAAACCAGTATCGGATCACGCTCCACATCCTTCACATACTGGGCTGCACTGACAGGTCCGGGTCCCGGAACAGTCACCCCAGGAGTATCGGACTCCTCAAAAACGAAGTGGCTGTAAAACTCATCGGAAATCAGGGTGATGTCCTTCTCAACAGCCAGTGCCACGAGCTCTGCGAGGTCTTCGCCCTGCATTACCTGACCCGTCGGGTTGGTCGGGTTCGAGAACAAGTAGGAGTGAATTCCTTCCTCCTCCACAGCCCGCCGGACCTCATCTGCAGACACAAGGAAACCATTGGATTCCCGGCCCCAAAGTGGAACCGTTTTAAGCCTATGGGTATGGGTGCCAAGCATATCTTCGTAGGCCGTATAGTCCGGAAGTTGGTACCCGACTGTTCCCGACTCCAATGCCGCCATTAGGCGGGTAAGGGCGAGTCGCCCTCCACTCGCAATGGCTACGTTTTCGGGTCCATACAGAGATGACATCCCTTGCCGGTACGTGCGATTTGCGTAATCAGCAACGGCACGACGCAATTCATCGGTCCCCTCTAGTGGCCCATAAGCACAATCCTCTGGGGCCATCTCGCACGACAGAATACGAGCTGGGGCTCCCTCAATCACCCCCACCTCTGGCTGCCCCTGACCGAGATTGCACCAGTCCGGGTCGCCATTGCTATACCCGAGTTTGACGGCTTCGGCGATCACATGGATGACGCCCATGTAGGGCACCTGGCGCAGCGCGCCAAGGGTAGAAGTGGGCGTGTCCTGGGTATCTGCGGACGACGTGAGAGTTGGTGAATTCATGGCCACAGCATAACCGATCTACGGCCAAGGGGAGGCATCCTGAGTCAGCTCCCGTCCGGACCGTCAGGCTATTCCAAGCCTGGTCGCTAGTTCCCCGAGATCAGAGCAGACCCAATCGGGGGGACCCTCGGACAAGGGAGTCGCCGGACCGCGAGCATCCAGCGTCCCGGAGCTATCACCTCCTTGCAGGACGCAGACTCCCATTCCGGCCGCACGGGCTCCGACGCCGTCCAACTCATCACGATCTCCCACATACAAGGCCGTCTCTGGGTGCACCCCAAGTTGTTGGCAGGAGTACTGAAACCCAGCTGGGTGAGGTTTGAATGCATTGATAGCAGAGTCCGTTGCACAGAAACCACAATTGACGAGTGAGTCAATCCCAAGGGCCTGCAACTTGGGCCAAGGAGGATAGTCAGAGAATACCGCGACGGGTATTCCAGCCGCCTGTGCCCCCTCCATGAACGGCCTCAGGCCAGCCGGTCTCATGCTCCGCAGATGCTTGAGGGGGCGTTCCATCATCCACTCCTGAACAAGGTCTCTGAGCCACTGTTGGTCGCATCCAAGGGCCTCAGCGGGCCGAGAGTACTGCAACTTCTCTAGTACTCCCTCCGCTAGACCCAAGTCTCGGAGGCCCTCACGCATGTGCCGAAACGCCTTCAGTCCTCGCGCAATCCGAAGGGCCTCAAGGGGCGCAAGGCGCAACGCGCAACCCAGAGCAGCTACGCAAAGCTCTGCAAGCATTCGCTGACGCATGGGTCGCAGAGGATACAAGGTCCCATCTAGATCTAGGATCAGCGCTGATGGCCTATACACATCCGTTCCACTCATACTCCACCACTCTTTCCAGCCGTCACTGGTTGCATGCGGTGCTGGTTCTTGCGGAACCAAGAGTACGCATAAACGGGGTGGACCACGCTTGAGAAGAAGAACAGAGTCAGAGCGATGGATGGTCCTAGCCGGGGGAAGTAGTAGGCCAAAACCCCGAGTGCGCAGAGGTGTGCGCAAAACTGAGCAGCCCCGATCACAATCGCCGCCTTGAGGTTGTCTGTGACTAAATAGAAGGTGTCGTTAGCCACTGAGAATGACACAACCATGACGCCCGGGGCGAGAACCAAAAACAGGGTCCAAACGGGGTCCCGGTAGTCCGAGGGAAAAAACTCAACGAAGTAGGGCACCAAGGGAATGGAGAGCAACACACCTGTTGAGACAATCAAACCGGAGCCGAGAGTGGCCCTCCAGTAGGCACGGCGCAGCCCACGTATGTCATCCAGTCCGATCAGTTCGGCAAAATAAGGGAGGGCCGTCCGGTTTATGCCCTGCATCAACGTGCGCATGGCATCGACGAATCTCTGCGCCAGACGCATGTACGCGACCCAGCGCGTATTGCCGACGACTCCCAAGACCATTGTGGGCAAGATATTCACACCTAGGGCATGCATATTCTGTGTGGCGCCGAGGCGGAGGCCCAACCGTAACCCGTACAACAGCGGTGCATCCGCTACAACGGCCCAGACATCCCGAATCGTTGGGAGCGCTGGACCGGCAGAGTGAACCTCTCGCCGATAAATGGCCAATGCAAGGACCGATCCAATCAAGGACGCAACCAACATCCCCAGGGCTGCGCCCAAGGCCGTCTGACTAATGACTGCTCCAACCACTACGAGAAAAATCCGAACGCACTCATGCCCATTCTCGATTTTAGCAAGAGCCAGCATCCGTCTGGTGCCCTGGAGGGCTGCACTGCAGACGGATTTGGGAAGCTCAGCGAGCGGGGTCAAGGCGATGACGGCCGCGACGAAACCCACCCGCTCGCTCCCATAGAGTGCCTGGGCAGCATGGGGAAGTGCAATAAACGCTAGCAGTGCAAAGGCCACGCCCATCCAGGCGAGTGCTTTGACTAGGTAAGCAAGCCAGAAAGCCACCTTGTAGTTGTTCTTTCGGGCGACAGCTGCAGCGACTTGGCTCGTCGCAACGGGGTAGAGCCCAAGGTTGACCGAAAACCACAACAGTGAATAGGTGGCGATAGCAAGGTAGAACTCTCCCTGCTGCATAGAACCCAAGACGTGCGCAAGGGCGAGGGCACCCAATAGGGCACCAGCACTGTTGATCATGGAAGCCACCTGCAAGGTGGCTGAGTCGCGCACAAAGCGACTCTTCGCCAACCGGCCAGCCAATCCCCTAGCCATGGTCATCCAAGGAACTGTGCCCCTTAGGGAAGATCAGGATGTCATCAATCTTGTCCATCCCTTCAAGATCAACCCCTGCATACCCGACGGCCTCTAGCCCCTTTAGGGCACTCACTTGATCCTTCCAATGGGGATGAAAAAACTCAGCCAGCAGCTCGGACAAGATAACAGGCTTAGTCTCCTGAGTGGCCAGCCAAGGGACCATCCCCGCCAGAACTGCGTAATCGTGCCCTTCAGCATCAGTCTTGACAAAGCTAACCCCCTCGATGGCCAAACGCGCAGCGGCGTCACTAAACACTTCGATTGTAACCTGTTCCTCGTCATAGGGAGTTTCACTCTTGAGCTGCGCGTGCTCCCCACGGTCAAAGAAAAGCTCGGGCACGATGGTGTTTCCACCAAAATTATGGCGAGGCTTGTAGATCGTCGCTTGGCTGGACTCAGCTCCGAGTCCTGCGTGCACGATGTGTACCTTTGGATTACCGGAAAACCGCTGCACGCATCGTTCATAGTAGCGCAGCACGGGCTCGAACAAAAACGCCTCACAGTCGGGCCGGTGCTGCAGCAAGCACTCGGTGAATAATCCCACGTTGGCTCCAACATCAACGAACCGGGAGCCATTAGGCACATAGGGCAAGACACGCTCAACATCCCGCATCACCCGCGGACGGTGATGCTCAGCCCACTGATCGAGGGTTAGTGGGCGCGGATCCTTTAAGCGCCCGAGGGTCTTGAGGATGCGGGAAAGCGGACGGGGCAACATGAGGGGGGGGCTCTGAATACGGTCAGTCAACAGGGTCTTTGGGAAGACTAGAATACGGAAGGCTCACAAGCTTCTACCAACTCCAAAACACTGCCTTTCAATGGGATTCGAGCTGACTTCAATTTGTCGACCCTCGCAAGGACCCTCAGAGCAAAGGCGGTTCCGTACGGCTTGTGGTATCGATAGAGTGGATAATCCCAAAATGACCCGTCAGCTTGTTGGCAGCGGAGTACCGCTCGAGCCAGTTCGGGGACTAGCTCGAGAATGACACTCTGCGGCCTAGTTCCTAACAACTCAGCGGCGTATGCGTGCCCAAACAAGTAGTAGTAGCCCGAAACCCCAAACCACGATTCGTGGGGGATGGGCCGGCGCAGGCCGGCTTCCTGGATGTGGGCATGTCGGATGAGCAGGCTTCGAAGCGCCTCGTCACATGCCGTACCCTCGACCAACTCTGGATTGTGAAGCAGCAGTGCCAATAAGCACGCTGGTGTTCGGGCCGCCGCGCCTGGGGGGAGATTGAAGGCCGATGCGGGCCTCACCACGCCGGCCTGAGAGTACGCGAAGTGCCCGTCCGGCATGCGCCCCTGCTGGAGGCTGATCAGGCCGCTCTCTACCAGACCAGGTGGCACCCCGACTCCCCACTTGGCTGCTTCACCTAGGCTGACCAGCACAGCAGCCGTCGTTGCAGTTGTCGTTGAGCCCGTGGGAGGGTGTGTCTGGAGTGCTCCAACAGAAACATAGCCCCATCCACCGTCGCAATCCCGCTGCCCGATCAAGTGGCCAACAATCGCGGTACAAGCCTGCATACACTGATCACGTGTCGCACGGTCGGGCGTCAGGGCAGCGGCACGGCTAAGGGCCTGCAGAGAGTAGGCGGATGCCCAAACGTTGTAGTGTTCGAGACCGTTTTGACGCGGAACATCATAGGCTCCGAGGATATACCTTACCCCCCGACCAAGGCTGTCTTCTTGATAGCCCTTGATCGTCATTGAGTCTTGAATTGCGAGAACACACAGAGCTGTGGTGGCCACCTTGAAGGCCTGGTGGGAGGCCAAGCCACTCGCGGCAACCTCATTGGGGAGGGCTGATTGATGCGAGCCGAAACTTCCATCTGGGTTCTGATTCAGCGTAAGCCACTTCAAACCAGCCTCACGAGCCGCGCGTACAGTATCCTCATCGAATCGTGCCTTCTCACGGGCGGGTTCGTCCTCTCCCCGAGAGCTGTGCTCACCACAATCCAAGGCCACTCCACTCAATGTAACGATCAGGGCGAGTAATCGGGGCCCGCCCCATGCGGACCCGAAACTAGAGCGCCTGCTCACCATCCCCCACCCTCCGACTTTGTCAGCACATGCGCCCCTAACTCGAGCCCTGACCGAACGATCCAGCCTCCACACCAAGAGAGCCCCAACTCGACCGAGACGCGCACCTCGGGTTCCCCTGGGACGGCCCTGAGCATGCACCAAGCCCCAGTTTGATCCACTGAAACAGCCTGTCCGGGGAGCCAGAGCGCCCCAAGGAACACCTGGGGCTCAATCCACGTTTCGGCCCGCATGCCGGGTGTAGCCCCCATCCAGGGACTTGTTGGCGCTAGGAATGCACAGAATCCCCCCCTTGCATTGGGGATGGACTCCATGTGGACCTCACACTCAACCCGCTGGGGCTTTCCATGCAACGACGCGATCCCAATGCTTGCCCCATGCAAATCCATCCATTGCATTTGATCCAGTGAAACGCAGACCCCCAGTGACTCTGGAGCCGCAACCACGAACACCCCTTTGTTTTGGGCAACACGGTCGCCTGTGCGGTAGACAACTCCCCCTGAAGGGAGGGTCCATTGATCACGGCCCCCATGAAGCAGAACACCTGAGGTGGGCGCGATCAACAGAAGGCCGGAACACACTGTTTCTAGCCTGATCACCTCGTCAGCAGCTGCAACCAAAGTGCACTCAAGCCGGTCGATACGCAACAAGCGTTGGGCATGGCCTAGCTCCTCCTCACACTGCAATTGTGAGAGCTGCAGCTTTGCCTGGGCGAGGGCTTGCTCGCGCGCCAAGAGTTCGCGCGGGTGGTCGAACTGCTGCTCGTGAGCCGTCTGGTCCTGGTGCAGCTCAACGCTCCTTTCCGCCAATTCGAGATCGCGTTTCGCCCGTTGAATGACGACGCCTTCCACATCATCAATGCACTCGTCTTCAGAATACATCGCACAGAGATGTTGAAGCTCAATGGCTTTGTCGGCTGCCACGTTTCTAAGACGAGCGCCCGCAATCGCCCGAAGGTTTGTGTGCAGTAGAACAAACGAGGATTGAAACTCCACCACATCCTCGCTGCACGCTCTGAGGGTTTGTTCCGCCCTTGCCAACTCAAATTGGTGCTTTTCTAGGGCTAGGTCATGCTGAACCCTCGCAGCCTTCAATTCCATTTGAATACGGTCGTGATCTTGATGCGCCTGCTGAAGGGCTTGATCCGCCCATCGCTCGTTGATGCTGGCCACCTGCTGTCCAGCGTTCACCACGGCCCCGTGCCTTGTCACGTTGTCTAGTGTAAAACTGGAGCGCAATTCACAACGAGGCGTGCTGATCTCCTCAAATACGCGGGGCACAACTCGGCCCGTAACGTGGATTGGGGCCATCTCGGGTGGTGGCGAAACGGTGGCAACCTCGCGATCATTCAGAGCAGTTATCCCCCCCGTGTTGATTCTGGGAAGTGAAGGGCGGCCAGCATCTGCCAGCGCCAAGGCGTGATCCATATGCACTGGCCCCGCTACAAGAGGGGCAGAGTCATTCAGCGCCGCCTGCCCAAGGCAGAGCGAGACTACGACGGCTAAAGGAATGAAGAAGCGTGGCATCGGGAATCCTGACGGCGGGGTTTACCCTTCCATCTTTGAAACCTATGGCAATCTGGCGGGAAGTGCGGGCACTGGGCAATTCATGCAGGGTAGACCCTCGGATCACCGAGGAATCACAGGCGCCACACCCTGGTAGGGGTGCCAAGGCACCTACAATCCCATCTTGAGAATCAACATCGTTAGAATTGCACGAAGAATGGCCCTAGGAGTGGACGATAGAATGACTACCCAAACCCTCCCCCTTGCGTGAGATTTGAGCACCCACTAAGGTGCCTACAACACCCCTAGAGCATCTAATCGCCCCATGGTGAGCTAGAGTCCCCCGAACCAGCCCCCCTCCCCCCCCTGCATGAAGACTCTTTTACTGCACGCCCCAGGTGATTCTCCCTGTGACACCCCATGGATGGGTGTGCCCGCACTGGTGGGACACCTCAAGAAATGTGGCTTTCAGGATACTCACCAGCGAGACCTCGACCTCGACCTGTTCCACCATTCGCTCGATCCTGGAACGCATGAGCGAATCTTGGATATCATTCGAAAGGGCGGACGTGCGCCTGCTTCAACATGCAGCCCGAAGTTGCGATTCTTCGGACGATGGCTCGCAGCACCAGCCACGAACCTGTTGACCCGCTGGAGCCTTCGAGACAAGAAGTTTTTTGTGCGCTTTCGCGAAGCCACATCAATCGACCAGCAATTCCCTGAAGACGGCGTCATCCGATACCGCAAGTCACTTCAGCGCGTCTTGAAACTGATGGGGATCTTCTACTACCCCTATCTCTCCTATCCAAAATTCTTCAGCAAATTCGAAGAACGCAACTTCTACGCCGTCCACCTACGCATTGGCTTTGCATTGCGGCAGAGCATGCAATTAGGGCGTCTTGCGCTCGAAGACTTTTATGAGCAGACGGTACTTCCACAGGTGCAGAGGGAGGACTACGACGTCATCGGCATCTCCGTTTCTGTTTCGAGGCAGTATGAGCCTGCCCAGGTGCTTGCTGATTTCTTGCGCAAACACGGAATACGTTCCAAGCTAGTCTTGGGCGGAAGTTATGTATCCGACACCTACGATGCCGATTGGCTTGAAGATTCGGTCATCGAAAAGTTTGACTACGTAATCCGCTACGAGGGCGAAGAGGCCCTCCCAGCCTTGCTTGAGAGCCTTCGCGACGGCACCCCCGTAACTGAAGTCCCCAACTTACTCTACATGCAAGATGGGCAACGGGTCGTTAACGACAGGACGTTCCTCAAGAATATGAACGCGCTTGAGGCTCCCGACTACGACGACCTAGCCTTAGATCTGTACTTAGACCGCCCGCTTCGCGTTCCGATCATGTCTAATCGCGGATGCTATTGGGGACGATGTTCCTTCTGTTCCCACCACTTCACCCTAGGAACCGGGCGAATGCGCGCACGCTGTCCAGAGCTCGTGCTCGAAGACATGCTCAATCTGCAAAACCGCTATGGTGTGCGGAGTTTCTTCCTAACAGATGAATCCATGCACCCAGATGACATCGTCGAGCTTAGCGATCTGATTCTAGAGCGTGGCGCGAAGGTTAACTGGTCGGGAATGATGCGGTTTGAGGACTGCATGGATGTGCCCTATTTGGAAAAGGTGAAGGCTGCAGGCTGCTATTCCATCATGTTTGGCCTTGAATCCATTGCTCAGAATGTTCAAGACATCATTCAGAAGGGCGTGAATACCGAGCTCGTCTGGCGTGTCCTTGAGGACTGCAAGAAGGTAGGAATCAAGGTCCACCTTTTCGTGATTCTAGGGACTCCTGGAGAAACAGAAGAGGACATGAAGGAGAACATCGACTTCCTACTGAACAACGAACACTTATACGAAACTGTTCAAGTCGCCACTTTCCTGCTCACGGCCAACTCCCCCATGCACACGAAGCCGAAGAAATTCGGAATCTCCAATGTCACCACAATGTCTGGGCACGCGAGTCTGGCCTATAGTGAAAACATGTACGAGGTCGACCGCGGATTGCAGCAGGAGGAGATTGGGCCGTACTTCGATAAACTAATCTCACACCCACTCATCCTTCGGAAGGACTTGTGGGGTGGTCATGGCTTCCGGCTCTATCAACCAGATGCCCCCAACTCCAGTTGGGAATACCCCGTCGACGTTCGCACGGCCCTCACCCAAGCTGGATTGGCCAACCCAGAGGGGCGCGTAGAAAGGGCTGGCAACGGCCTAGTCAATCCGGTACCTCTTGACGGCCTACGTGGGGCAGATCCTGTTTCCGAAATCAATCGACTGCCTGAGCCCAAGAAGAAGGATGCAAAGAATCCTAACGTGGCATAGTGCGATACCGAAATCCGACTGAACGACTGGTCGATTCCCGCAAAATCACCTGCCTCGGAGCCGCATCGCACCCCAGCACAGCCCGCCCAGCACAAGCATGAATGCCCCGGCCTCAAGCCACCCGTCGAGACCGGCCTTGTACACGGGCTTGAGATCGGGAAGATGACGTGTACAAAGAAAGGCTGCCAACACAACGAGCCCGCTCAGGGCACAGATCTTGGCAGGTGACATGCGCTGGTCCCGTCGTAAGATCCACAGCACTACTCCCAAAAAGCCAGTGAATGCGGCCCCCAGTAAGACGATTCGAATCCATTGATTGGGGCCGCGAAAATGCCACTGGGGATCGAGCTTGTGGGTTAGACCTTGAAGTGCGGAATGCGCCCACGATTGAAGGTCGAGCGACTTGTCCAACAACGCCCCAAACAGGCAAACCGCCACAACGCACCAAGTTGTGCGCTCACTGGCCCGACTCCGCCAGGCCAGCCAAAGGGCCAGAGCGAAGGGCAGAGCCCAAACGAACCCAACCAGCGCATCCATCGTCGGGTTGGCGATCCGGACGCACCCAGCAAGCCGCATCACTCCTTCCCGCCTTGGTCCCAAAGAGCTTGCAGGGGCTCTACCAGATCGGGGAACGCAGTGCGCAGCCGCAACAGATGCGTCTCAAAACGGTCATGGTCCCGCCGGGCGACCAGCAACAGTCCCCATTCATACTCCGTCTTGCGATCATCAGCACCGAGCCGCAGGGCCTCAACCAAGGCTTCCTCAGCATCTTGCAGCTGGCCGGCGCGCAAACGCGCCTGACCCAGCCCCAGCCAACTCAGTGGGTCGGCTGGATTCAAGCGAGTGGCTTTGAGAAAGTGGGATTCAGCGTCCTGCCACATACCTTGTTGAAGTCGCGCTTCTCCAAAGCCTCGGTGCATCTGCGCCTCACCCAAGACCTCTGTTGTCAGTTCACCCAATGCAAACTGCTTCGCAATCTGCGTAAGTCCGCGCCGCAGCATGGCGGTGCGCCACCAGCGAAGGTTTGCCTCAGGGGCCGGAGAGAGAAAGCGCCCTGGAAACGGAACGGCTGCCATGCGGCGCGCATTGGGGTCCAGTTCAATCAGGCGCAGGTCCTGAACAACCTGCCTAATCGAGACAGCCCCCTCATAAACCACCTGCAAATAGCCATGGGGCCCAATCAGAAAACTGATCGGTGTCGCAATAGCTCGTGGTGAGTTGCGAGCAATTGCGGAAAATGCCCCAAGGGCCTTCGTGCACTCTTCCGCTGCAAACCCGTGTTGCCCCCCTACCCCTGCCCGCTGCAGTGCCTGCTTCACAGCAGGCACATTCTGATAATCGTCAGTGCTCAAAAGGATACTGCGCAAGCCCACTTGCTCCAGAACGGGTTGGTTAGCAGCTAGGGCTGAGAGTTCCTTGATGCATTCCGCACACGATTCTGACCATAATGTAATCAGAAGAGGCCACCCAGTTCCCTGGGCCCCACCAGGTGTGATGCCTAGGAAGGAGCCAGGAGTCCCTTCGAGGTCGGTCACAGCTAACGATGGCATTGGGACGGGTACAGCCAGTGGCAGCCGCCCCTGCGGCAGGGAGCCCTGGGGAATCTCTTCAGTGTTGGCGACTCCAGCCCCTGAATCAATGCTCGGCGGAGCCCAAGCAATGCCCCGGCCCGTCCCGCGCTTTACGAGCCAGAATTGGCCAGCAGAGAGTCCCTCCACTTCCTCAACTTCCCCACCGGGCCAATGCACAAGGACGCGCTCAACAACCGCCTGCCCCAGGCCAAAGTGCATCCAAGGGCCACGCTGAGCAAGAAAACCCGATCCAGCAGAATAAGTTCGAACCAATACCCGGCCGCGCGGTCCTTCCAAGTGAATCTCCACCCGCGCCCCCACCACTGTGGGGGCGTCGGTCGATCCTCGCAGATTCACGGCCATGAAGTTCCCAGTGCCTGACTGCCCGTTTTGCAGCAATCTGAGTCGCGGCTCACTTCGTGATGACACCCACAAGTCTTGATCCCCATCCATGTCCCAATCACAGGGTACCGCGCTCCGCCCATCTTCTTCGAAATCGAGTCCACTCGAGAAACTCACATCCACAAAGCGAACAGCGGAATCAGAACTCTGATTCAGATATGCGCAATGGCGCTCATGCCCGCTCCATGAGCTTCCTTGACGAATCCAACGAGACAAGTTTCGCCACCCTTCCCTGTAAGCCTCAAAATCCGACTCGCCACTCAGAGACTCTGGCCCCGCCGGAGATTGCGACACGACCTGCCGCCAAAAAAAGCTTCACAAGTCACCGGTGCTCTCTCCTGTCACGAATCCATTGGGGACAAATAAATCTAGGCGCCCATCGTTGTCAAACTCCAAGGCGACCCCTCCCCATGCCCAGCGCCCCATAGCAACGCCTGCCAGCTCGCTCGCATCCACGAAACCCTGCCCAGACTGATTCAGGAACAATCGATTCCCACGGGAATGGTCTCGCAGTTGGGCCAGCACCCCAGGGGCAGCCTTAGATTGGAACTGCGCCTGGGTACTGACTCGCTTACCGGCAGAAGAGTACATGTTAGACACATAGAGGTCTTGCCATCCATCGCCGTTCACGTCCGCCCAGTCCACTCCCATACCCGCACCAACATCCAAGACTCCGTATTCGAATGCCACGTCCTCAAATCTCCCCCCCTCATTGCGATAGAGCTGATTGGCCCCAAAGTCATTCACCACATAGAGATCCTGATCGCCGTCATGATCAAAATCTTCAAAGCTCGCCACAAAACTAAAGGACCGGTTGTTTTCGTCCAAGCCCCAGTCATGTGTGCCGTCATGGAATTCAAACGAGCCTGAATTGACGAGCAGTTGATTAGGCTGTCCGTTCCGCGCTTGGTGATAGGGCAAGGGAATTGACTCACCGTCGTAGGGCGACAGGTATGCACAAACGTATACATCTAGGTCCCCATCTAGATCAATGTCTGCGGCGGCAAGGGAGGTGGTCGAGGGCGCCGTCAAGCGCTTACGCGCTACGAACCGATCACCGAGTAGATTCTCCATGACGAGGAGTTCGTCCCCAACAGCTAAGAGTAGATCCGGATCAGCATCCCCATCCAAATCAACAAAGAGGGAAGATGCACATGAATCAAGAACATCCACACCCGCCTGAGCGCTCCGTTCTAGATAGCCTCCTGCAGCCTGACGAACAAAGAGTCGGTTGGGCAGACCACCAGGCTGGCAGATGTACACATCCTCTAAGCCGTCTCCGTTGATGTCTGTGACGCTAATCCCGTGGTGGCCAAGCACTCCCACACCTAGATACGAATCGATTCTCTCGCGCCAATAGGGAATGGATGGAAGCAACTGCTGCAGCACCCCCGTGCCTCCAAGCACTGAGTGGGTAACATCTTCAAACAGGGGGGATTCAGACCGACTGGAAACATAAGTCGCAACTTCGAGTTCCAGCAGCTGCGGCACCTCAGGGCCCACCTCCCATCTGCAATCCCACATGGCCAGAATCCACTCACGTAAGGGCCCATCCTCGCAGCGCAATTCAACCCGGACGGGTGTGTGCCACTCGTCGCCCACCCTGGACACTCCCAAGACCTTGAAGTGTGTCTCGACAGCCCGCCCCGAGACTAAAGACTTCCAGTGTTTGAGTTCAGCGAAGAACCCCGGTCTACCGTGCCCCATCTCACTCTCGTCCTCGGTAGAAACCGAAGCTCGGCCCACTGTAAAAAAGGACTGGTTGCCACCGGGTGAGTCATCCATGTCTGGGGTGAAGGTCGAAAAGGAAACCTGGTGGGCTAGTACTGCGCCCACATACTCGACTCCTACTTTCCCCTCAAGGAATGCTCCGATGGAATCGAGTTGATCATGGATCGAAGCAGCAATCACTTCAGAATCCCAGCCTGTGCCTGAGGGGTCCAATGCGGCAGCCACATCCTGCGTATTGGGATGGATCGCTGATTCCTGCCCCTGAGCCGGATTCCCGGCCGCGACCTGCAAGGTGACTGCTAATCCGAGGATGGAGGCAGTCCAGAAACGGCACGGGGCCGCATGGCTGAAGGTGGAGTAGAGTGACATGGAGATTTGAGAACCCGAGCGCTACCCAAGAAATGAAGATCTCACACCTCAGGCCCGGATGGGCTTCAGGGTCCGCTAGAATAAGGTCGGAAGGCCCCCATGCGGCATGCAATCCGCCGGATTCGCCCTCCCAGCACTATGCGACTCCTCGACATGCACTCCAGACCGCTGAACAGTCTACGACTGTCTGTCACTGATCGTTGCAACCTTCGCTGCGCGTACTGCATGCCAGAAGAGACTCAGACCTGGCTTCCTAAGGGCCACCTGGCACGGTTTGAAGAGCTCGCTTCCATTGTAGGCGCTTGCACTCAACTCGGCGTGAGCAAAGTGAGGCTCACCGGAGGGGAGCCACTCCTTCGAAGACATCTTCCGGAACTCGTGGCTCAGCTCAACGCAATCCCCGCCATTTCCGATCTGGCCCTCACGACCAATGCTGTCTTCCTTGAAGACCTTGCTCATGAGTTGCGTCAGTCTGGCCTCAGCCGAATCACTGTCAGCCTAGACACACTTCACCCATCGCGCTACGCGGAGCAGACTCGAAGGGACAGCCACAGCAAGATGATCGCTGGCATCCAAGGGGCGAACACCGCTGGATTTGCTCCTATCAAACTGAACGCCGTCATCGTCCGTGGATTCAATGATGACGAGATTGGTGAACTTCTAAACTTTGCCCGAGCGGGTGGGCACCACCTGCGATTCATCGAATACATGGACGTGGGAGGGGCGCAGGAGTGGACAGCCGAGAAGGTCGTGAGCCGAACTGAGATTCTTGAGTGCGTGCGTGAAGCCCATGGGGATGTCCATCGCACGGCAGATAGGCCTGCAGTCAAACGCGGTTCCGCTCCCGCCGAGGAATTCACCCTAGAAGATGGCACACAGTTCGGCATCATTTCGTCGATGACAGCTCCCTTCTGCCTGCAGTGCGACCGGGCTAGACTGACTGCGGATGGACGGCTCTTCACCTGCCTCTACGCCTCGACGGGGCTCGATCTACTTGGGCCTCTGCGCCAAGGGGCCTCCGAGCACGAGCTTTGCCAGCACATCACCACGGCTTGGCAGGAGCGAACTGACCAAACTGCACTGGACAGGAGTCAACTTCCCGTGCGCGGACCACTCGCCTCCAATCAAGATCTGCTGGACCACCCGCACCTAGGTATGCACACCAAGGGAGGGTGACTCTCCCCTGCTCGAGGCTGGCTACTCGGGTCGCCGGACTCCAGCTTGATAGAAGCCCGTTCGCAAGTCAGGTTGACCCGCGAAGTCATAGAACAGCCAAGCCCCCTCTCGCAGGCCATCCTGGTAGATCCCACATTCTTTGATTTGACCATTGGAATACCAAAGTACCCAGCGCCCCTCGGGGATGCCATTGCGGTACTGTAATGAGGACCGACGCCGCCCCTTGGAATCCCAAGTATCCCATACTCCGTCTTTCTCGCCCGAGCGGTAGTGCCCATCTTCCAGTAGCCGGCCATCCGGTGCCCACCGTCGCCACTGACCCTCCCGCATTCCATCCTGATAGGTGCCGTCCCGCGCGAGGCGCCCATCTTCATGTTCCTGTATCCACAAACCGGACCGCAGACCGCCCACGAGCCATCCCCTCCAGCGGTATTCCGGATCGGCAAAAGCAACTGCGGGCGGACTGGGTGCGCCATGTGCATCGTCAGGGCCTTCCCTACCGGTCTCATCACTCGAAAGCTCGGTTTGTGGACTACGCAGGGGGGAATCGTGGCCATCAGGCACTTGGAGCCCCCCCCCACGCTGGCCAGCGTGTTCTTGAGTCGAGGGCACAGTCAGCACTGCCGTGCTACCCACCTCCGCCCCCAGTTTTTCAACCCCGGAGCTCCGACCACGTTCCAAGAGCTCTAGGTCACTCAGCTCAGTAGATTGCGCATGCGCCCGGCCCCACTCCTTGGCGACAAGCCCATTCCACAATCCGATGCACACAATACAGACCATGGCGGTGAAGAGTGGGAGTCCCGAAGCAGGCGCCCGTCCCCATTGGGAGCACCGAGCTGACGTAGGTCGCTTTGTAGACAATCGCATGGAGTCGCCTACCGAGTGCCCCGCGCCTCTGGGATCAACCTCATCAGACTCTCCCCATCACTCGCCTCCAAAGACTGCCTGCGGCGCTGCTCGAAGACACGGGTATGCCGCTCCGCCGACCGGAGCGCTAGATTCTCAAGCAACTCGTCAATGATCAGACGCACCCCACCGCCGGCGTTGGCTACTGCGGCCAGTTGTCCCCTAGGATCCACGATAAACATCCTCCCCCGTCCCACCATTTGCCAAGCACGGGTAGCACCCGCAGGCTGCGTTCCAGCTGATTCATCGGCACGACCCTCAAAAACATGCAGACCGCAGACCCCACCCCACCCGGACTCAAGGACTGCCGTTTCGATCGCTGCCTGGTTCCCACTTCGGTGGATGGTGATCCAGGTGAATCGATCGTCCCAATACCGCTCGGTCATCGCCTTCGCCAGAGCGACGTCAGCTGCCACCCCCTGACCGCTAGGGTCTGTGAAATGGACAACAACAACTTGCCCGCGGAAGTCGGTCAGTCGAACCTGATTCCCGGCAGAATCGAGAGCGACAAAATCTGGAACCTGCCCACGGCTCACTGCAGCGGTTAGGGAATCGGCATCCTCCTGGGCCAAACCGGCACCACGGGTGTGCGGATACCTGCGGGCAATCGACCGGGCCGCTTGAATACGATCCTGGAATTCGGAGCTGATTGTGGCCTTCCTACACTCGACGATCGACCATTCAGCGAGGGCCCTCACCTCCGGTGTGTACGCTTGACCCGCAAACTCTTGAAGAAGTTGAATCCGCCCCTCGTCGGAAATCATGTTGTCGGCCAACAGCGACTGAAACCCAGAGCTCAGCGAACTGCCCTTGGCAACCGTAACGGCGGTGCGGTGCCAGTCAACTCGTAGATCGTCGACGTCCTGCCCAGTCAGGCGGTGGTCTGTCTCTAAGCCTGACTGCGTGAGGCACCAACGAGCCGCAGGACCGGATCCTGATTCAGCCAGGTGAACCATGGCTTCAATGGCCCAATTGGGGACCGGGCTTCGCTGTCCACCCCGCCCTTGACTGAAGCGTCGCAGCTGAATCTGCATGCGCTCAAACCCCCGATCTAGGGCCCATTCACGGATTGGCTGCCTGCTTCTCGGCCCAGAGCCATCCGAGGGAGAATCAACTGCTGTGCTAATGGCTGCAAAGCTCGGGTGAGCTGACGCTGACATACACAATAAACCAGCGGCCAAGATGGCTGCAGAGAACATGAAGGGTGCAAGTGAGGATTCACGCATGAGCGACCTAGAGAGCAGAGACTGTGGTGATCAACGGCGAAGCAGGAAGCCATGACGACTCATGAAGGCCTCCACACAACAATCACCTCATAAGCAATGTTGGGCATGCATTCGACATGCTTCGCCTCATTCCTTTCTGTAGGGGCCCTCAGCCCCAGTCTCAGGACCCATCACGGGTCCCGCAAGGTCCCTGGGTGGCATGCCTGAATGACAGGACTTCTTTGTTCATAGAGGAGGACTTCAGATAGACCCGTAGCTCGCAGCGGGGACACCATCGTGGTGTAGGCCGCGCCTTTATCCACCCTCCCCTGCGCCCCCCCCGACGACAAAAAACAGCGCCCCCCCTGCCTGAGCAGGAGAGGCGCCGCCTGTGCTTGGGTTCCCACCGCGAAGCGATGGGAACCCGAAGGCTCAGGGGGTTAGATCAGTTGATCATGCCCGAGATACCTTTCGAGAAACGAGATGGGTTCATGCCATCACGGTGCCAGTACTGGAAGCGCCAGGTGTTGCCGTTGCAGAGGGCGCCACCGATGGTGGGCACACCGCCGCCGGGGGCGGACGCAGCGTTCAGCAGGTCGACACTGGCGGTACCCGCACCGGAGATGCCTTGGGCGTCAGAGTTGTAACGACCGATGGTGGCACCAATCAGGCACAACTCGGACACACCCGTGGGCTTCGCGGCTGAGGTTCCAAGACCGACGATGGGATAGGTGAACTGACCGGTGAAAGTCGTGGTCAGGTCAAGCATGATGGAACCGCCGGAGCAGTCACAGGTACTCAGAGTCACGTCACCCTGGTTGTCGGGGTCGGTGTCACAGAACACGATGTTACAGGTCGAGCCACCTTGGCAGCCAGCAGAGGCGTCCGTGTACAGCACGCAGTGGAACTGTCCAGGAGGGTTATTGGAGGCAGCACCACAACCGTTGTTGTTGTTGTAACCACCGAACCAGTAGCAACCAGCGCCCAGGGCGCCACCAGCGTCGATGGCGAAGAAGTCTTCGCTACCAAGGCCACTAGCGGCGGTTGCGCCACAAACGTTGCTGTAGGCGGGCTCATAAACGGTACCTTCACCCTCGGGGGTCCAGGTTACGTCGTGACCAGCAAGGAAAGGACCCGTGGTTCCGCCAGCGGCGGCGTTGAAGGTCGCACCCCAACCAAAGTGGTCGAGACCAAGGCCACCACCGTCGTAGCCGGGGGCACAGGTGCCACCATCAGCTTCGGTGCAGACCTCGTAACCACCAAGGGTCAGGTCAAGAGTACCCACCCAGCAGAAACCGCCAGCAGGAAGCATGACGGTGGGAAGGCTACCAGCCGTGTTCAAGCAGTTCGCGGGCGTCTGAGGCAGATCGCAGGGAACATAGCTATCGTAGAAAGTGAAGTCCCATGCAACGGGAGCACTGGAGGTCGAGCAGTAGCCGAACTCAGCGCCGTTGATGAGGTAAGAGTCCTGAGGACCAGCGTTACCCGTCTGGTTGAAGTTACCGGTGCCGGGAAGAATCCCTTCATCGATACCTTCTTGACCTTCCCAACCGGTACCGAAGTAGCCGGAGCCGACGTCGGCGCGGAAGATCACGTCGGGGCCAAGGTTGGCCTTAGCGCTTGAACCACGGGTCCAAGTACCAGTTCCCACGTGGAAGATTCCAGCGTCCTTGACGGCGCCGAGCATCTTGTGGGCAGAAAGCTGCTGCTGACCATTAGCGGTCGCGCAGCAGAGGATCACGGCCGAAGCCGAGATAAGAGAAGAACGAAGCATTTACCAGTCTCCTGTGAGGATTGAGAAAGGAGAGAACATACCTAGGTATACGAACCCCTTAGGCCCCACAGACCACCGCACCGAGGTGTAGCAAGCCAGCAAGAACCAGCAGGGTAGGACTTTTCGACGCAGGGGCAACTGCCCCGGTTCCGTCCAGTCCTGCCGAAATCATATCGGAAGCTGTGAGATTGGGGGGATTCTTCTCACAAATCGGGTATTCCTTACGAATCTTCCCATTCTGTGCCATCCAGCCCCTATGCACCCACACCCTTCCCCACCCAAACCGCCCTCAGCTGGGCCTATTGCAGGGGCCCAGCAGAAGGCACACGCCTCCTTCCTCGCTAAAGCGTCTCAATCTGCCCCCCGCTGGATACCCAGGATCAGATTCCTGCCCCGGGACTGGGGTGGCTCATCCCTAGATTGATCGGTCCCCGGCTCCGCGTGGATCTTCGCCCAGCCCAATGTCCTCGAATTCCGGGAAATCGTACACCTCCGGCGACTGCCCCATCGCAGCCGATCTGAAAACGCCTCATGGATTCCTCGGCCCCAAGGGAATCCCCTGTTCTCGGGCCAGCCTGCGAACGATCACCATCTGATCGCGAGCCTCCTCACTCCGCCCCTCCTCATGGAGCAACTGTGCAAGCCGCCCGTGGCCCCTGAGAAAAGAAGGGCGCAGCCTGATGCTCTCACGGAGGCTCGCTTCGGCCTGATGAGTCTGGCCTATGCGTAATTGCTGAAGGGCGAGATTAAAGTGAGACATATAACTCTCCCTGACATGTGAACTGCCCAAGTGGAGCGAAAGCAAACACAACCCCAGTGCAACCCATCGCCCCCAGCGCCCCATCGACCGCCTGGCACCCCCCAGCAACGAATTCGCGCCACTCCCGGCAAACACAAGCATGGCGGGGAGCAAGATGAGACGGAATCGATCAGTCACCAGAAAGACAAGCAGGACAACCAGCCCTGACCCGACGCACCAATACAGCATGCCTATTCGAGTGCCCATGGATCGCCATCCCCATAGGGCTCCCGCCGCCAATGCGAGGATCAGCGGCCAACTCACTGGGGTCCAACGGAGTATCGGGGACCAGCGCTGAGCTTGGTAGTAATTGCGATCACCCGGACATTCATACGACTCCAGCACAAGCATCAACTTACGCCAAATCAGTCGCCCCCAATCCGTTGGCTGCCCAGTGGCCCAGGCACGGGCCTTCCCGTAATAGTGTTTTGATAGGGCTCCGGGAGTCAGCGTGCCGTCTCCAGCACGATCGCTAAATGACTGTTGCATGCGCCCTGGCGTCAGGATCCCCTCCAGTGCGAATCCGGGAGGGGGATGAATGCGTCCATCCGCACCGGGGTGATTCCCCAGATAGGCGTTCACTCCACCCGATGCGTTCACGAGAACCCATTCCCCCCCGACGATGCGATTGTGCAGTGCGCTGGGCATGAGAGCCAACGTCGCGCCGAAAACCATCCATGCGAGTGGGCGCAGAGAAACACCCGTGCGGCAGGCCCGATAGAGCCACCACGAGGCCAAGCCTGCGAGCGTGAGCAGGAAATATGCCCGCACCACCGCTGCCAAACCAAAGAGCACACCAGCGACTATGGCGGAGGGGGTTTCAGCCTTGCGCTCGCCCCTCTCTAAGGCAACTAGGCCGCCGACTGCAAGGAAAAGGTGCAGCGTCTCAGAGAGCAGCGACTCGCTGAAAAAAATGAGCGGACCGTACAGGCAGGCCAGTATCCCGGTAGCGATGCCGGTACGCGCATCGAAAAGCCTGGCGGCTAACTGAGCCAGCATCCCAACCGTCACAGAGGACAATACCACCTGAACTACAATCGCAGCCCAGCGGGATCCGTCAAACAACCCATACAGCAGGGCAAGGAAGTAGGGATACCCAGGGGAAAGAAAAAAGGTCTCGCCTTGAGTCCACTGTCCACCCGCAATGCGCCGTGCCCACTCGTCATAGACACGATCGTCGGTATTGACTCCCAGCCAGAAAGGGCTTTCCTGGGAAGCGAAATAGGCACTGGCCCAACGAACGGCCAAGGCTGCCAACACAATCCAGGTCACTGTTGACGCTCGAAGCCCGCCTGAGGTGGCAAGGGAGGACGATTTCATGGACCCACCCTTCCGTGGACACCCACCGGAAAACCGATGGGAATCACACGCACATCGCCGACGAAGGCCTCTGCCGCCTCCGCTCTCAACCCAAGTTTTGGGGCAGCCATCGTCAGAGTGAAATCAGCCTCAACGGTGGGCACAGCTGGTCGCCCAGTATCACAGTCCAAGCCAGAGGGTAGATCGATTGCGACGATTGGGATCGCGTGGTGACTCCTGAGGGCATTCATTCCATGAATCACAGGCCTCAGGGACGGTCTCATTTCCCCAGTAAATCCTGTGCCGAGTAGGGCATCGATTATGAGCGGCGACTCATCCCACGTTCGTTCTCGTGGGGTTCCTTCATCCCAGGCCCCTAGGTCATGAATGCTGATGCCCAGTCGAGCGGCAATCTCTCGATTGATTCCACTCGCGCTCCCACTTGCGCCACTGAGTGGCATGCTCTCACACTCCACGGCGACGCCCCGCACGAGGAGTTGCCTGGCTATGACATACCCATCTCCACCGTTGCTCCCACCACCGCAAAAAACTCGCACCGGTCCGGTACGCCGACCCCCTAGCGCGTGGAGGATTCGAACGACTTCCAGAGTTGCCAACAGCCCTGCGTTCTCCATCAGGACGAGTTCACTCAAACCATAATCTTGGAGGGCGATGGCGTCCAATTCACGGGCCCGTGCTCGACTAAGGGGCTGCAACACTCAATCCATCCCAAAAGTGGAGACTAGAACTCCTGCGCACTTGAAGCGCGCCATGCCTGCTCATAGGCGCGCGGAATGGGTTCGCTCAGCAAGGCTCCAGGTTCAACATAAGGGTACAGGTCGAGATAGGAGGAAACTCGCCCCTCGGCCATTCGGCGTTGGATGTGATCTGGCTGAAACTCGTCAGGGCCCTCTAACCCAGCGGCCCCAGCAAGCTCCATGAGGCTCTGAAGCGTCCCCCTATGAAATTGCTCGAGCCGGACAGCCTTGCTGGCAACATCGAGTCCCGCCTCTAGACCCGGATCTTGGGTCGCCACACCGACCGGGCAGTGATTTGTATTACATCTCCGTGCTTGGATACAACCTAGGGCCATCATCATCGCCCGCGCAGAGAAACATCCATCGGCCCCTAGGCACAGTTTCTGTGCGATGTGGAAGCCAGTCGTCACTTTCCCTGCCGCAAAGACTTTCACCCGCTCGCGCAATCCGAAGCCGACAAGCGCGTTGTGCACGAAAACCAAGGCCTCAACAAGGGGAGTCCCAACGGCATTGGAGAATTCAAGGGGCGCTGCGCCCGTGCCCCCTTCGCCTCCATCAACGGTGATGAAATCAGGAAATGAGTGCTCAGCCACCATCGCTTTGCAAAGGGCCATGAACTCGCGCTTGCGGCCAATGCACAGCTTGATTCCCACGGGCTTGCCCCCTGATAGGCTTCTCAAGCGCGATAGGAAATCCAGCAGGCCCGTCGGTGAATCGAATTCACTATGAGACGGAGGGGAGATTACATCCTGCCCCATCGGCACAGAACGAATCCTCGCAATCTCTGCGGTAACCTTGGCGGCAGGCAAGATCCCCCCGTGTCCGGGCTTTGCACCCTGAGAGAGCTTCACTTCAACCATCTTGATGGCGCTTAGACCCGCCAGTCCCTTGAATGCGGCATCATCAAAGGCCCCACGGGCAGTCCGGCAGCCAAAGTACCCCGTACCAATCTGCCAGATGAGGTCCGCTCCTCCTTGCAGGTGATGAGGGCTGACTCCGCCCTCGCCCGTGTTCAGAGCGAAGCCCCCCCTGCCTGCAGCCTGACTGAGGGCCCGAATCGCGTTCCCGGAAAGAGAGCCATAACTCATGGCCGAAACGTTCAGCAGCGATGCATCATAGGGTTGGGAGCACTGATCGGAACCGATCGTAATCCTAGGGGCATCGCCCTCTAACTGAACAGCCTTTAGGGAATGCACAAGCCACTCGTAGCCTTCCTCATAGACATCTCGTTGTGTCCCAAAGGGCACGGTGTCCTCCTGCCCCTTCGCACGTTGGTACACCACCGACCTCAACTCTCGATTGAAAGGAGTCCCGTCGGTATTGGACTCAATAAAGTATTGGTTCACCTCGGGCCGCACGAGCTCCATCAAGTATCGGCCATGCCCAAGAATGGGGAAATTGCGCAAGACTGCTCGCCGGGTCTGCGTGACATCGTAGAGCGCGACAATTCCAAGAAGTGCCAGCGGCGATGCCAACAATAGCCATGCCCGGTCCAAGTAACTCAAGTACAGCGATCCCAAGAGTGCCGCAGTCAGAGTGGTGAGGATCTTTTTGCGCATGCCCTAGGGTAACTCAAGGAGGACCTGGAGCCGCAAGAAGTCCACATCTGAAACCTTGACCGAGATCGCATAGCCCTCAGTGAACGAGAGGGACCGCCGCCCCGCACGAACGGTCAGTGTCGGCCCAGCTAGCTTTGGGCGTTCGCCAAGGGCACGCATCGGGATAAAGCCCTCGACATTGAATTCCGGAAGTTCCACCTGAATCCCTCCACGGGAGACCCGCTCCACGCGAGCATCAATGCGCCGCCCAATCTGTGGTTCCATGAACTGACAGACCTTGAGATCCTTGACTGCGATTTCAGCCATCCCGGCGAGGTCTGCCTGTACGGAGCAATGGGCCGCCACCTCATTGAGATCGTCAATCAGGGCTTGCGTGCGTAACTCTTCCTCAGCATCGTTTTGCCCTCCGCCAATTCGTGCCAGCCATCGGTGCACTAGCAAATCAGGATAGCGCCGAATCGGGGAGGTGAAATGCAGGTAAGCTTCCCGGGCCAGCCCAAAGTGCTTGGCCACATCTTCGTGATCTTTGACCTCGTAGACAGCTCGCTCCACGAGGCCCATGATCCTCGCCAACAACGCACTGGCATTGGGTTTCCTACGTGCCGCGCGTATCAGCCGCCCAATGTCACGTCCTGTGAGGCGCTCTTTCTCGGGCACCCGGAGTCCATGGGTTGCGAGCATCTTGATCGTACCTTCAAGTTCCTCTGGGTCCTTCTCTGGGTGGACGCGATAAATCGTCGGCAATCCCCGCTCCCGAAACATGTCCCCAACGGCCTGGTTAGCAGCCAGGGCTGTCTCCTCGATCAATGTCTGCGAAAAGTACCGGGGGGCGTCCACGATGGACTCCACCTCATGCTGATCATCAAACAAGAACACGCGCTCTCGAGATTGCATGCGAAGTGACCCCCGTGCATCCCGCAGGGCTTGCTGTTTGCGAGTCCATACTTCGAACAAGCGTAAATCACCTTCAAGAAAGGCGCAGGCCCGTGCCTCGGCACTGTCAGTGCCGTCGAGGAGCTCTTGAACGCCCCGGTATGTATTGCGGTGCACGCTTTTGATGACGCTCTTGGCAGCACGGGACTCGAGCCGGGCACCGGAACTGTCAAACACCATGTGGACGGAATACGCCAACCGAGGGCGGCCAGGAACCAAGGAACACAGCTCATTGGACAGGGCCTCTGGCAACATCGGAATGACCTGATCTGGGAGATAAATACTGGTTCCGCGTGCTAAAGCCTCATCATCGAGGGGACTCAGGGGCTGCACGTAGTGGGATACATCAGCAATATGCACGCCAATCTCTACGCAGCCATCCCCCTTGGGTGTGATGGAGATGGCATCGTCGAAGTCCCGAGCGCTGGCTCCATCGATCGTGAAGATTCGTTCTCCTCGGAGGTCTACACGGCCAACAAAATCGGATTCACTTGGATCTGTTGGAAATGCAGCGGTTTGGGCAACCACATCGGGGGGGAACTGCAGCCGCGCACGAAACGAATGGAGCAACTCAATCTCATCTGAATCAGGATCAAGATAACAGGGCGGCCCCACATCCATGGCACCCGATGCGTCGGGCCGGGACTCAATCCGGTCCCGGGCACCATGACTTGGGTCCGAACAATTCTCAACGTCTTCTTCTGTCCAATCGCCTGCCTGCCCCTCAACAGTCCACCCCCGACCATCGGGGTCACTGCTAGCGCCCGGTGGCAACCCACTCCCCTTCGAGGTGCTGTCATCCTTATTCAAGGACCGGCGCAGATCCTTGAAACTCCCGAATTGATGATCGCCTGGTTTGCTCATGCAAGAATCCTCACCTGTTTGGACACCCATGCCAAGCCACAACTGCCCCGCACCGATTTGGCCTTAGTGCCTGCGGAATACCTCCATGATATCTGAGGCGGAGAACCCGGCACTCAGACCCCCACCTACCACATAGACACGACTCTTGAAAATCGTCGGGAACACTCCGTGCCGAGCGGTTGGAAGCGGTGCTTCTAGGCGCCACTCATCGGTGAGCGGGTCATAGGCTTGGACCTCATCAAATACGGCATTGCTCGATTCCCCCCCCATCACGAGGAATTCACCCCGGTGAAAAACGGCCACACCCGTGCCGCCACGGGGTAACAGCATCGGTGAAATGGGCGATCCAGAATCCAGTGAAGTGATCCAAGTTTGAGTTTGCGGATCGTAGCGTTGCACCAAGTCGGTTCCATCCTGGGGCCAATTGCCTTGTCCTCGACCTCCAAAGACGTAGAGATACTGCCCATCCGTTCCTGAGGCCGCATGATTGACCCCATAGGGCATGTCGGGAATGCCCAGCCCACCCGGATTCCACACGTCCGTGGCCAGGTCATAAACAGCGCATTGGGTGACCGTACTGCTCCCTACGATTCCACCACAGGCGTAAATCCGGCCATCCATCAGAGCAGAATTGCAACTTCCCCCGTTCCACGGCATGGAAGCACCCAAACTCCAACTGTCTGTCGCAGGGTCATAGATCTGAACCTTCCCGTTTGATCCGGAGCCGAGCCCCCCAATCAGGTAGACCTTGCCCTGCCAAACGTGGGTGCCATGGTGATTGCCTGGATAGGGCCGTGCACTTCTGGGAGCCACCCATTTGTCCTGAAGGAAATCAAAGACCTGGGTAGCCGAGTGGCCTTCCCCCATGAGGAACAGTTCGGTTCCCACCACTGCACAATTGACTTCACCCAAGGCTTGCGGAGCCACGGGTGCTGGCTGCCAATGGCCAAGCATTTTCCCAGGTTGATTTGGAAGCGTCAACACAGCCCCTGGCACGACGCTGGCCTCCAGCCCGACGCGAACGATCACATCGTGCAGAGTATCGACATTGTTGATCGGGAGTGCAGGTAAGATGCCGCCCACACGCTTATCGGAAACGCTCGTCACAGTCGCCGGAACCCCTGCAATGGTCACGCTTACCTGCCCCGAGGCGAAGCCTGTACCCCCAATCACAAACGGGGTGCCTCCACCGGCAGGTGCGCGCCAGGGGGTAATCTCATACGCCACCATGGAAGTCGCCGCGGCATCAACCGGCTCGAGGAATCTCAGGACGCCCCCGCTAAAGTCCACGACGATCAAGACGCCTCCAGGTGCGCAGGTCAGTCCCAGGCCCGGCGTGGTCGGGGTAATCCATTGAAGCCCCTTGATGGACCTCCCTCCGTCATCCAACTCGATCAGGGCCTGGCCCCCGTTCCATTTCTGAGAAACAAGCCAGCCGCGAATCTGCGCTCCAAAGGCTGTCGAACGGTATTCATCAAGCCCGTTGTGAGAGGGGCTCATCTTGATCATGAATTGGCGGAATCCCGCATCAGTCTTGGCTGTGGCATCCTTATAGATGTACTGCCGCGGGTCATCGAAACCTCGATTGCGGTTGGCATGCCCATAGTATTCGCCCTCCTCAAGCCACAAGACTTCATCATCCATGGCGGCGTGTGCGCCACTGTCGGTGTTAGCGCCAGTGGACTCATAACCAAAGCCGTAATTGGGTCCGTTATCGGTGGCGTAAAAATCTCCGGACGTGGTCACGAGCAAATCGAGGGCATTGCGTACCCCATGAATGAAACTCGAAACATGAACACCGGGGGCGATGTCACAGGACTCCCCGAACACTTGGTCCGTTACGGGGGCCCCGGTGGAGCGATCTACGTAGGTCACCTGACCGTTGAAATCAGGCCGTGAGGTGAGCGCCTTGACAATGGCGCCAGACAGGGGAGATTCATCCAGATCCCCAATGGCCACATGGCGAACCCCCGCGTTCGTATTACCCCCCACACAAATCAGAAGGTCCCCATTGTGATCGAATTCCAGACCATTGACTCCGTGATCATGGTTGGAGGTTGGTAGTCCGGTCACCAATGGGACAGGGTTGTCAAATGCGGGTCCCGTCAGCACCGAGACTTGACCCGTGAAGGGTGAGGGACCGCTGAAGGCCCCACCGCCGTTGAGCCAATGCTCACCATGGCCCACATAGATCCGCGGAGGTTGGGTGGGGTCGTCATAGGGATTGAACGCTATTCCACACAAGTCAGAATTGGTTTGGCCACTGACTCCCGGGTGCAAAACCACTCCCGGGCTCAGCAGATTCCAATCTTCATCGAATCGAAGTTCAGCAATTCGTCCATCGAGCAAACCCACATAAACGAGTCCGTTGGGGTGCAAGACCGCGCAGGTGGGGCCGGGCAGTGGGACCTCCTGGCCCAAGAGTGGGCTGAACACGATGGGCACGGGACCGTCAGGGGAGTAGTTGAACTCCAGAGACTCGCTTGTGCCATTGGGGGTCTGCACACTGACCAAGACCTTCCCTTGGCCCGGTGGAGAGAGCAATTCCAACTTCCCGTCAGACCAAGACACGAGATCGGCGGAGTTGAAAACGGTCTGCGTACCCCAATTCACGACTAGCTGAGAGGCTGGAAAAAAGCCGAAACCGAGCAGGGTCACAAGGTTGCCACCCGCCTCCGACCCCTCGCCCGTCATGGAATGGAGACTCGGCGGCTGTAACGACTCGTCATGGGTCAGTGTGCTATCGAATCCCGCCTGAAACACCGAATCTACGTAAACGGCCAAGGCCAAGGGAACTTCGGACAGATCTGCGACGGCCCACCGGACCTCAAGTGAATGGGCCCCAGCCAGAAGATTGACTGTCCCCGAAAAAGGAATCCCATCCACCCAAACCCGATCATCATATCCACCCGATGGGTCAAACTGGATCAATGCAGGTGCGTCTAACACAAACGTCGACTGGGCCTGCACGAGCACCTCTTGCAACAGACCGCTTCCCAGCAAGCTGCCGTTCACTGAACCCACCCCGTGATCCGCCCTGCGTTCAACGTAGTCGGCCGTGGGCAAGGAATTGTCAATCCAGGTACTCGCCCCTCCCGACGCTGCGTCGTAAAGGGAAGTTAGGATCCCGGGAACTGATGACAGAGGATGCACACTGATTGGGGCAGCAACGGATGCCTGGTCTGGGGGCAGCTTGTCGTCCCAAATAGTGAGGGAGACTTGGTGATCTCCTACGCTCAGGGATGGGGTGGTACTCACAGTGGAATCTGTCACCGTGCCATCCACCCTCCACTCGTAAGCGGCAATCGTCTGTCCAGGTTCGTGGGTATGTGAGCTTGAGCCGTCCAGCCCCACCTGTTCTGCGCCGTCAGAGTCAAAATCGACGTACAGGAGTCGATCTGGAACGATAACCGGGTGCAAATACCCCCACCCCGACTCACCGCCGTGGGCCCGCAGGGTCGCTTGCTCGACACCAAAGGGGCCAGAGACCTCCAGAGTCAATTGGTGATCGTCATGCTCGGTGGGCTCGAAGAACACACTCAGCGGCAGCGCCCCCTGCGCGGGCAGATCCCAATCCACAGGGTAGCTCACCGAGGTCGCGCCGCCGTAGTAATCAACACCGTCCTGGCGAACGAAGAAGTCTTGCCCAGATCCGATACTTGAGGGATCCATCACAAACCTGAGACTTGTCACCTTCCCTGCCAACAGCCCTGTATTACTCAGGGTCCAAAGTGACTGGGATTGGGTTCCTTGGTTGACAGCACCAAAGTCAATCAGGCTTGGAGCGCTGGACACCACCGGGACTGAGCGCACTTCAACGCCAGCAACGAGCGCTGCCCCCACGGTGCCCACAAAGTCCAATTCAAGCTGACCATCCACCACCGACACCCGTTGCGGTGAGCTCGCCCACTTGAACTCCGGGCCCTTCAAAGCCACAAGATCCACTCCAGCCACGTGCAGATTACCCTGCATCAGAACATCAAATACACGAGCTCCCGGGACTGTTTCAATGAGCTCCGCTGCGTGAATGACCACATCATACAGCCCGTCGGGAAGGGGCAGTCGCAAGCCAAAAGTAGTTCCCTCTCGAGCCGTGCGATACAAGTCATCGTCCTGAGTGCCGGAGATGCCAGCCGAGCTCGTCACCCTAGCGCTCGTGCCTGTCACCCCGTAGTCCGAACACCAGCGATCCCCGCTCACAGATGGGTAGTCAACATCGCTCAGCGTCATGAGCACCTCAGCTCCCGGAACTCCAATGGTCAATCCCGTGAATTGCATCTGGGGATGCTGAGCCGGACTTGGATCCTGGAGGATCCCAATTGAGTGGGTGAATCGGCCCTTGAGGCTTGGGGTCCTCGACACCTGGACAGACGTGCTGGCACCAGGGGAGAGCCAGAAGGGCAATCCATCCGAATAAGCGAACGAGTAGTCGGATGCACCCGCTCCAGTTGTCTCGAAGCCCTTGAACTGAACCGGGACGGTCAGTGGATTGCTCACGACGAGTTGCACGATCCCAGGCGGATCGCCCACTCGCTGTAGGCCAAAATCAACACCCCAGGGACTCACCTCAAGACAGCGGAACTCCCCCTCACCATGCATTCCGTCGTTGTCCGACAAGCTGACAGTCTGGGTATCCGTAGGCCCCACGGACCCAACAGAAGGGGTTTGGAGTCCCACAACCACAGTCTCCGTACCCTCGGCAAGGGCGTCATCGACCACATTCAGCAAGACCTCCCCAAAGCGACTCCCCGCGGGGATAACAATGGGGTTAGGTCCTGGAATATAATCTTGTGGATTCGATGCAGTGCCGGCCAGTGTGAAAGGAACCCACACATCCTGGGATTGTATTTTGGAGATCCGCACACGCAGTCGGGCCGTGCCCACATCCTCCCAAGCGACACGCGTAGGAGACAAGAACTCTACCGTCACCCCTGCGGATGTCCGGCCACTGCCCCCAGACGATTCAGTACAATCAAGCTCGCTGGGACGGTAATCCTTGCTCAATGCACCCGGGTCCGAGGGAGACGACCCTCCAGCCAATAGGATTCCCGTCGACAAGCTGCACAAAGTCAACCAGGAGACGATTCGGATAGAATTCGGGAAACTAGGCAAGGCAGCGAGCCTGGCTGCTCTGCGAGTCTTCGAGAGCCAAGCGGTGGGGTTAGGGATATAAGAGGCAAGACCGGGGTGCCTTGCGGGAAACCGACCTACACAGCCAATGAGTGGGACTATACAGGACCCTGAGTATGCCACGGGCAATGCTAATCCGAGCACATATTCCCGCGGCCGCTCCCCTGCCCCTACTGCCAAACCCAGCAGCGTCTCACCATGGGACAGTCCACCATCGCATCCAACTCAGCCCGAACGCTCCAGAAGGTCCCTAGCTGCGCCCGAGTCAGGGTGTCTCAATTCAAGAATCGAACCTGGCGGAAACGGGCAGGAGCGGCACCGTGACTCATTTCGGCTACCTGCATGGGGTTGCCCTTGCCGCAATTGGGCACCCCCCATAGGTCCCAATGGCTTGCATCGCAAATCGCATCACAGCTAGACCAGAACTGGGGGCTCGACCCCTGGTACGTTGGGCGCCGCACGAGCCGCCCGAGCTTCCCATCCTTGAGTTCCCAGCCGATTTCCGTTGTGAACTGAAAGTTGAGCCGACGCTGGTCAATCGACCACGTCCGAACGGTGTCGGCGAAGATGGCCCCATCTTCTGTGTCCGCCAGCAAGTCATCGAATCCCCAAGTCCCTGGCTCCAGGGAAAGGTTGGTCATGCGGACGATGGGTGGATTGTACCAACCCTCGGCACGAGCCGTCCCCCGCGAGCGCTCCTCGCCGATGGTGTGGGCCCACTCGCGGCTCGTGTGATATCCAGTCAGAATCCCATCCTTGACCACATGCCAGCGGCCGGATGCGACACACTCATCATCAAAGCCGCGAGTGTCCAATCCACCTGGAACGGTTGAATCCGCCACAAGATTGACCTTTGACGAGCCATACGCAAAGGAATCCAATTTATCGGTAGTAGCAAAAGACCGACCTGCGAGGTCAACTTCGTGACCAAAGACGCGGTCTAGCTCATTGGGGTGGCCGACGGACTCATGGATCTGAAGCATCAACTGGCTCCCGCCCAGAATCAATGTGCGCTCCCCCTCGGGGCACAGGGGGGCGTGACAGAGGGCTACACTTTCATCCCGCAAGCGCTCCCCATGGGCGCACAAGCCTAAGCTCTCCACAAACTCCCACCCAGCGCTGCGGTAATTACCACCAAATGAGGCGGGGTAGCTACGGCGCTCGACTGTCCCGTTGGCTGCAGCTACACAATTCATGCCAGCCCCAGACCGAACGAGGACCTGATGCAATGCCGCCCCATCGCTCGATGCGTGCCATTGCTCTTCACGGCGCAAGGAGAGGGAACTGGTGCGTGCCACCGTGTCCGCATGCCCTGTCATAGAGTCATTAGCCGCACGCAAGAGGTCTAGCTTGGCCTTCACGGAGACGCTAAACGGATCCTCCTCAACGGGAGTCTGGTACTCCCCCACATGCCCATCCTCAGCCGCTAGCCGCAGGGGCTCACGCCTCACCGGGGCCGAGTCCCTGGCCACCTTGACCGCCCTTCGAACAAGGCCAGCAGCCACCTGACCCACCTCCCGAGGTGAACAGGGGGCCGCTGCAAAGCCCCAGGCCCCCTCCTTGGCAACGCGCACCCCGACACCGAATTCCTCGGGAGCATCAGCGCCTTCGAGTGAACCATCGCGCATTGTGTAGGACTCACTCGACAGCCGATTCACACGGACGTCGGCGTAGTCAGCGCCGGACTTAAGAGCAGCAGAAACAGCTTGATGGGCTTGGTCGAGCATGGGGTGCCTTGCGTTTAGAAATCAGTAGTGGAGCTAAAGCGAAAGTTCTCAATTCTCAGAGCTGGGCAAATGATTTCCCCATCAAAGAGCGCACCTGCAACTTCAAGTGAGCGTCCGACGCCCGTGATGTTCTGCAGGGCTTCCACTAGACTCTGGGTAAAACGCAGGTTCTTGACAGCTGGGCCCTGCACGCCATCCTTGATTTGATAGGTGCCATTGCGGGTCATTCCAGTGAGGGTGAGATCCCGCGGCTCGATCATGTTGGTGTAATGGAATTGACTCACTAAGAGCCCGTTTTGCACGCCTGCGATCAACTCCTGCATCGATGCGTGACCTGGAGTCACCACAAGATTCGACGCAGTCGGCCCGTTCGGATTGGGTTGGGACTGAGCATGCCCTGTATTGGCAAGGCCCAATTCACTTGCCCAACGCTGGTCAGTAACCGGCCCATGCAGCGCCCCCCCGGTCAGGATTTGGGTGCGAGTTTTGGGGGTTCCCTCACCATCAAACGGGATGCCGGGATAGAGGGGATGGAGCACGTCATCATGAATGCAAAGGGCATCGGGAAACAGGGCCTCCCCTACCCGACCGCACAAGAACGAATCGTTCTGGTGGAATTCCTGGGCGCCCAATCCGTGGTAGCTGGCAAACAGTAGCAAGGAGCCGACGGCTGCAGGTTCCAACACCACCGTGTATGGACCAGCTTCAATCCCCTGCGGAGCGCGATTATCACAGGCTTTCGATACGGCTCGAGAGACGACACGCCCTGCGTCAAGGTCTTCCACGTTGGAAACAACTGACTCAGCATAACCCGAACCGCCTTCGCCATTGGGGGCCGATGCCGTCAATGAAAAGGACCCCCGGGTTCGCGCCCCATGAACCTTGCGGCCAGATGAATTGACAAGCGTCCTGGACAATGCAGTCGTCTGTGCCAAGCCGGCTGCCTCGAGCCCCTCAGCTTCGCACGCCTGCAGGGCAGACTCGACCCATGCAGCTTTTTCACGCATGGTGTGGTCAATCGTAGGGCGTTGCGCGGCAGTCTCAACAATCTCAACTTCGCCTCCCAGCGGAAGTAGGGCAGGATTGCTCTGGGCAACAGAAGCGAGATCGATCGCGCGGTGTAGAGTCCGGTCGATGGATTCTTGATCGAGCGTTCCACAACAGGCCCGCGCCTCCTGCCATCCGCTAAATGCACCGCGATCGCCTCCCACGGAGAGTCGAACGCGAATGCTCAGCTGGTAGCGCTCGCGATCAGCATTTTGTGTCGGCCCACAACTGGCGTAGCGAAGAAAACTATCTTCGACAGCATCGAGGGAAACCTCCGTAGCATCCGCTGGACTGCGATCCACAATGCCCTGCAATAACTCGTGTGCGTAATCAGATTGGAGAATCGCCATGGGAGAATCCTGTGTGAAGAATAGGGCACCCCTCTGTTGGTAATCTGCACGACCCGGCACTGGGATCGGATGAGAGACGCTGCGTGCAGGATACGTTCTTACCCGGTAGGTTCAACGCACGACAAAATTCACCAAGCGGCCCGGAACCACAATGGTCTTGATGCGCTCTTTACCTTCGAGTTGGGATGAGACCGTTTCGAGGGCCAGCTCCTCCAACTCCGACTTTGGGGATTCCTTGGACGCGCTGGTACGGCCACGAATCTTGCCGTTCACCTGCACCACCAGTTCGAAGGAGTCGTCCTCAAGGAACTCACGCCGAACCTCGGGCCAGGGGGCTCGTGTGACTCCATCTGTATGACCCAGCCGCTCCCAGAGTTCCTCCGCCACATGTGGGGCAAAGGGAGCTAGGGCGCACACCAGTCGCTCTGCTTGGCTACGAGTGAGTTCTCGGGAGTGCTTCGTGGCTGTATTCATGAACTCCATGAACGCAGCAACCGCTGTATTGAAATTGAAGGCCTTGAACGAATCCTCCACCCTCGCAAGGCACCGATTGAGTGCTCGCTCCAACTCCAACTGAGTCCCGACCAAGTCAGTGAGGGCAGGAGAATCGCCCAGGAGGTGCGGCCGAATCGGGTCGTCCCCGTCAGGGTCCACGAGTAAGCGCCAGAGCCGATCTAGAAAACGTCTAGCCCCGGGTACGTCCCTGGGATTCCAAGGCTTGGACTCACTAAGAGGCCCCATGAACATTTCGTACAACCGGAAGGCGTCCACTCCGTATTCCTCACACACATCGTCAGGATTGACCACGTTCTTGAGAGACTTAGACATCTTGGCAACCACCTGTTCAAGGGGCTGCCCGGTCTCGATGTGCACAGCACCCTGTCCTTCGTGCTTCACCTCATCTGCGCTGACCAACCGGCCCGTGCTGTCCTTGTAGGCGAACGCCTGCACCATGCCCTGATTGAATAGTTCCTGAAAGGGTTCCGGCGTAGGCACGAGCCCCTCATCAAAAAGCACCTTGTGCCAAAAACGAGCATACAAGAGATGCAAGACAGCATGTTCAGTACCACCAATGTACAGATCAACATTGCGCCAGTAGTCCAAGGCCTCGTGAGAAGCGAACGCCTCACCATTGTGAGCATCCATGAACCGCAAGTAATACCAGCAAGACCCCGCCCAACCCGGCATGGTATCTGTATCCCGCAGGAAGACGTCTCCCGTATTAGGACAGGTCACCTCAACCCAATCTTGGGCTTTGGAGAGAGGCGGGGAACCATCCGCGGGCGGAGCGAAATCCTGCATGTCCGGTAACTCTACGGGCAGGTCCCGATCAGCAACGCGACGATGGCTGCCATCCGGCGCGTGCAGTACGGGGAATGGTTCTCCCCAATAGCGCTGCCGGGAAAACAGCCAGTCCCGCAATCTGTAGTTCACCTTATGCTCCCCCACACCGCGCTCTTCCAAAAGAGCCGTGGCCCGTTCCTTGGCCGCCGCCGTCTCCAGGCCATTCCAGAGGGGCGAATTGATGGCCAAGCCTTCAGCTGCATAACACTCAGTTTCTGCTCCGTTGGGGTCTTCGACTGTACGACTCACCACCGGACGAATCGGGAGACTGTATGCCTGGGCAAACTCAAAGTCACGTTCATCGTGGGCGGGCACACACATAATGGCCCCCGTTCCATACCCCATGAGCACATAGTCAGCGACCCATATCGGAATGCGTGCAGCGGGGTCGTCAGGAGACATGAGCGGATTGAGCGCATAGAGTCCGCTGAATACGCCGGTCTTACCCTTCGCTAAATCCGTTCGCTCCAACTCAGTCTTGGTGGATGCAGATTGCGCATACGCATGAACCGCGTCAGCACGCTCGCCAGGGGGCAGGCCCTGGGCGAGTGGGTGTTCTGGAGCGACCACCATGAAGGTGGCCCCATACAGTGTGTCCGGCCGGGTCGTATAAACCTTCAGACCGGAGTCCGCGCCAAGAACAGCGAATTCGATCTCTGCCCCCTCCGACCGTCCGATCCACTCCCGCTGCATGGCCTTGACCGATTCGGGCCAACTCACAAGATCAAGATCCTCAATCAGTCGATCAGCGTACGCGGTAATCTTGAGCATCCACTGACGCAAAGGACGTCGTTCGCAGGGGTGATCTCCACGCTCACTGCGTCCGTTGATGACCTCCTCGTTCGAGAGAACCGTCTTGAGTGCATCACACCACCAAACAGGGACCTCGGCCTGATAGGCCAGCCCGCGGTCGTAGAGGCGTGTAAAAATCCACTGGGTCCAACGATAATACTCTTGGTTCGAAGTCGAGAACTCGCGGGACCAGTCGTAAGAGAGGCCAATCAACTTCAGTTGCCGACGATAGGTTTCGATGTTGGCCTCAGTCGTCTCACGAGGATGCTTCCCCGTTTGAATCGCATACTGCTCAGCGGGGAGTCCAAACGAATCAAAACCCATGGGATGCAAGACGTTGGCTCCCTGCATTCGCTTTCGCCTGGCGACAATATCACTCCCGATGTAACCCATGGGGTGCCCCACATGAAGCCCAGCTCCCGAGGGGTAGGGAAACATATCGAGGACGTAGTACTTCTCTTGGCTAGGACTGAACCCGGGATCACCCGGCGAGAGGGCTTTGAACGGCTGTTCCGCATCCCATCGGGCTTGCCATTGGGTCTCAATGGCACGGGGATCATAGGTCTGAGGCAAGGTGGAGCTCCAGGAGTCGAGGGGGAAGGCGTTTACGGCGGCAGGGCCCGGGGATCCGCTCCCCCGGCCCGACGGACGCGGAGTCTACAAGGAATTGCGGCCTGAGTCGTTGACGCAAGGCTAAAGGATCGCCATCTTGTCGCCCACGAGGCCCGTCCTAAAGGGTGGGACTCGACAACCAGACGACTCGCGAGCATCTTGGCGGATGCACGAACACGGGGGATTAGCTCAGTTGGTAGAGCGCTTGAATGGCATTCAAGAGGTCAGGGGTTCAACTCCCCTATCCTCCACCACCCCACCGGTCAACGTGATCTCCACGCTGGCCGGTTTTTTTTTGCCCCAAGCCACCCTCATGTGCTCCGAGGACGTGAACCGCTTCGGGTGGCCCACCCTTGCGCCCTGAGCCTTGCGCGGCATGTTCCCGAACGCGTACGTTGACTAGAGGCCTAGACGGCAACTCGCTAGCCTAGAACGCGCCCCCCCAAAGACTGAGCCCAGACCGACCAACACTGCCAGCACCAGAACCTAGGGCCCCCCCTATGACCGAGCTATCTCATCCAGATCGTCGCGCCAAACTTGACACCCTGCGCGAACATGGAATCAACCCGTACCCCACACGTGGGGTTCAATCCACCCCCATCAGCGAAGTTCTGGCCGGGGCAGGTACTCCCGATCAACCCGGGCCGCTCGTCGGCCAAACGCTAACGATCTCCGGGCGCATGCTCGGTATGCGGGATTTTGGGAAACTGATCTTCGCACCCCTGAGGGACCGAACCGGAAGGATGCAGGTAGGCTTGCAAAAGCAACGACTTGCCGAATGGTGGCCACTACGCAAGACACTGGATGGTGGAGATCTCTTGGGCCTCACCGGAGAACTCGGATTCACCCAAAAGGGTGAACCCACCCTCTGGGTCGAAGAGGTAACCATGCTCGCTAAAGCTGTGGCTGCCCCACCCGAGAAGTGGCACGGACTCACCGACAAGGAGGCTCGCTACCGTAGGCGCTATGTCGACCTATGGGCTAGCGAGGGTGTTCACGAGGTCTTCGTCCAACGGGCCAAGACCCTAGGGGCTATGCGTGCTTTCTTAGAAGAGGAAGGCTACCTAGAGGTCGAAACGCCAACGCTCCACCCCATTTCGGGGGGTGCAGCGGCTCGCCCGTTTGTCACTCATCACAATGAGTTGGAGTCCGACCTCTATCTCCGCATTGCCCCAGAGTTGTACCTCAAGCGGCTGATCGTTGGAGGAATGGAGCGGGTATTTGAATTCGCGCGTAATTTCCGCAATGAGGGTGTCAGTTACCGCCATAACCCAGAGTTCACCATGCTTGAACTCTATGAGGCGCAAGCGGATTACTTGCGAATGATGGAGATCACAGAAGGCTTGCTTGAGCGGGCAGCCTTGGCGGTCAATGGCAATACTGACGTCAGCTTTCGCGGCGAGACTTACAGCCTGAAAGCCCCGTTTGCACGTGTTCGCTACACAGATCTCTTCAAGACCCACACGGGAGTTGCGTTCGATGACGAAGAGGGCGTTCGACGGGTGGCCAAGGAGTTAGGGCATGCCCTTGACGAGCCCTTTCCCAAGATCATGAACAACGTGTTTGAGGCCTTGTGCGAACCGCACCTCGTGGGTCCTGTGTTCTGCACCGACTACCCCGTCAGCATTTGCCCCCTTGCCAAGGCCTCTGAAGAGGACGCGCGCATCGCAGAGCGCTTTGAGGTGTTTATCGCCGGAATGGAACTAGGCAATGCCTTCACTGAACTGAACGACCCCGTTGAACAGGAACGCCGGTTTCGCGAGCAGGTGGAGTCCAAGGACCCGGAGGCCCCAGGCGAAGTCGATATCGATTACGTCCAGGCTCTTGAGTTCGGCATGCCGCCCACCGGGGGGTTGGGTCTGGGAATCGACCGGATCGTGATGCTCCTCACGGGTTGTGATTCGATCCGCGATGTGCTTCTTTTTCCCGCCATGCGTCACCGTGGTCAGGTAGAAGAGTCGCCAGATCCAGAACTCCCCATTGAATCAGCCTCGGGGAACCCAGCCTAGAATGTACCGCTGGTTCCTCAGTCTGCGATACCTGCGAGCCCGCAGAACCAATTGGATTGGAGCTGCCGGGATCACCGTGGCCGTTGCGGCTCTAGTTCTCATTCTGTCCATCATGTCTGGTTTCCTGCAAGAAAGTCGGCGCCACCTGCGCGGCAATTTGGGGGACATGATCGTCATGCCCAACCAGCACCATCCGCTCAATTCAGGGCTAATGCCCAAGACAGACGAAGGGGAGCTGATCCAAACCGTTCTAGAGACACCGACGATCTCAGGCGCATCGTTGCAGTTGGCCTGGTATGGAATGCTCGTTCCTGACAACAAGAACAGCGTGCTCCAACACCCGACCTTTGGCGATCTATCACTCATCGGTCTAGTGGGGATTGATGTACCCGCTGAGTACACAGCGAGCGACCTGCGAGAAAACCTGCAGCCTGAGGAGGGTACCCATCTGTTTCAGGTTGATCCTGTCGATGACATTGACCACCCCTTCGCCCCCCCCAAGGGGTACGTTCCCGATGGGGCCCCCAAACCCGGAGTCGTGCTCGGAGCACAGCTCGCCAGCGCATGGCACCTTCGGAAGGGCGACGAGGTTGAGTTATTTAGCATGGGAATTGACCCCGTCACCGGGAGCGTGCAAGGGCAAGGATGCAATCGGACGTTCGTCGTCACTGGCACGTTCCGCAGTGGCGAGAACGATATGGACATGGAACGCGTCTATGTGGAGCGGCACGTGCTCGCCGACATGCTGGGCCGCAGTCCCGCCTGGACCCAGATTCTGGTCAAGCTCCATGACTACGAGCGAGACAAAGAACAAACCGTAACGAATCTCCGAGCCTACCTGGCCAGCGCCGGTTACTTACACGCACCAGGTGGCGAAGCGGATTTTGATTTCTTCAGCTCAGAGGTACGCACCTGGGAAGATCTGCGCGGCAATCTCCTAGGAGCCATCGAGAACGAGAAATCCCTCATGGGCATCATGCTCTCCCTCGTCATGGTCGTGGCAGGCTTTACCGTCTTCGCCATCCTCTCAATGATGGTTTCAGAAAAGCGCAGGGACATTGGCATCTTGACGGCCCTGGGCGCTTATCCGCGTGGGGTAATGAGCCTGTTCCTTATGATTGGAGGCTGGCAGGTTTCTCTCGGGGCCTCACTTGGCGCCATCATCGGAGTCCTTGGCGCGATCAACATTGATGCCATCGAGAAGTGGCTGTCCCGCACATTTGGTGTGCAGATTTTCGACCGGTCCATTTACCTCTTTGATCACATCCCCAGCGTCGTGGAAGCGTCCAGCGTGGCCTTGATCGTACTGGGCGCCATCATTTGCACCCTTCTCTTTGCCTCATTCCCCGCTTGGCGGGCCGCACGGCTCAATCCCATCGACGCATTACGACTCGAGTAACTTGTCTACTCTGCCCCAGAATAACTCCCACCCTGCGGACTCAAGGTCCCAAGGATTGACCCAACTTTGTCAGGGCGAAGACCCAATTCTACGCTGCCAAGGAATCAGGAGGGCCTTCCCAGTGGGCGACCGGCGCCTTGAAGTCTTGCATGGAGTCGACTTGGCCATTGGGGCTGGCCGAAGGGTTTCACTGATGGGCTCATCTGGTGCCGGGAAGACTACCCTTTTGAATATCCTCGGGTTATTGGATGAGCCGTCAGCAGGCAATGTCTGGCTCAACGGTCAAGACGCCTGGTCGCTCCCGGTTCAAGAGCGCGCACAACTGCGTAATACGCAGATCGGGTTCGTGTTTCAGTTTTATCACCTACTCGCCGAGTTGAACTCACTGGAGAACGTTCTCCTGCCCGCCATGATTGCTAATTCGCATGCGAGCTACAAACGAGAGTGCAGCGCCTACACAGATAAGGCAGCCACAATGCTCAAGCGTTTTGGATTGGGCGATCGATTGCGACATCGCCCCGGCCAGCTCTCTGGAGGCGAACAGCAGCGAGTCGCCATTGCGCGCGCATTGCTACTCGATCCGCCGCTCATCATTGCTGACGAGCCCACTGGAAACCTTGACAGCCTCACGGGCGAAAAGGTGCTTGAGCTGCTCCTAGACGAACAAGCTGAACGAGGAACGGCACTCCTGCTCGTCACACATGACGCTCTGCTCGCGAATCGATGTGAGCACAGTATTCGAATGGAAGATGGCCTGATTCAATCCGACTCCAGTCTGGAGATGCCCACCTAGGCCATTGCCCGCCTAAGGATTGACGTCGTCCTGCAAAAAGCTTCCCCGCCAACCCAAGCGATCCCGCAGTCGCCTCCACGGCGAAGCTCCACAGGGTGCCAGCAGGGGATACGTATGGGGGTGTCTTGAGAGCAAAAGGGCTTGCCCCGGTTTGAGATGGGAGCGCACCTGTCCATCTACTGACAGCGGTACTGGCCCCTCAGCAGCATCCACCCGCACACGCACTTCGGTGTCCGGAGCCAGCACCAAGGGTCGATTAGAAAGGGAGTGGGAGGCAATTGGCGTCACAACAATTCCGCCCATGGAAGGCGCCAGTACAGGCCCGCCAGCTGCCAGCGAATAGGCCGTAGAACCCGATGGAGTGGCGAAGATCAAGCCATCCGCTCGATACTCGGTCACTTCTTCACCGCCAACCTCGACACAAAGGCCAAGCAAGCCGTGGCCGCGCCCGCGAGAAATCACCACATCATTCAGGGCTACGTGACGCGCACCCTCAGCATCCTGGGCTTCAAGCATCATGCGCGATTCGATTAGCGCTTTCCCTTCCACCACGTTGATTAGGGCTTCGCGCCAACGGCTTGCCTCAACGGGTGCCAGGAAACCCAATTGTCCAAACTTGATTCCAACGATGGGAACCGGCGTGTCGGCGAATACTCGAGCCGCGGCGAGTACACTGCCATCACCCCCCAGCACAACGATCAAATGCGGCGCAATGCCAGGGTAGACATTCGAACTCCCGCCGTATTGTTGGCTGAAAGCGCGCACATCGAATTCTACGCTGATTCCCACTCCCCTCGATTGCAGCCAATCCTGAACGGCTCCAACATGGTCGCGCACTGGAGCTTTCTCGCCATCTGCGAGTAACAGCACCTGAGCGCCCCGATCAGGAAGCTGGAAGGTAGAACCCACGGCCAATGTCTCCAGTAAGTCCGAGCCCTAGGGCTCAGGGTTCACCTGGGGTGTTTCTAGGGTGGATTCTGTGGATTCCACTGGGGCTGCTGCGGTCGATGCCAAGAGCAGTTTTACCGTCCGGACGATGCCCTCCGAATCCAAACCCAATTCACTCAACTGCTCGTCTCGCGTTGTCTTGTGATCAACGTATCGATCAGGCAAGCCCAGCACCTTGATCCGAGCCAGCCGGGAAGCCGGCACCTGGGCGCTCAAGCGGTTGGCACTCTCCAAGACACAAGAACCAAAGCCCCCCATCCGTTGGTGATCTTCCAAAGTGATCACAAATCGCATCTGGGTCAGGTGCTGAGCCAGGAGTTTCTCATCGAGGGGCTTGATCCAGCGGGGATCCACCAGGGTCACATGAATGCCATCAGCCAGCAATTCCCTGTGGGCCTGCCGGGCAACCTCAACCAGTGGACCCAATGCCCAAATAGCGATCTCGCCCCCTGGGCACAAGACCTCAGCTAAGCCCGGTCGCATTTCCTGCCGTTCCGATTCGTGAACCGCTTCATGGACGGGACAGTTTCCACGCGGGAAGCGCAGGCCTACAGGCCCATTGGCATTGAGGGCACAGTCCAGCATGCGCTTCATATCTGTCTGGTCACGAGGCGCCCCTAAAGTGATGTTCGGCAGGACGCGAAGATAAGCGATATCAAACACCCCATTGTGAGTGGGGCCGTCCTGTCCCACCGGCCCGGCCCTGTCCAACACCAGGGTGACCGGTAGATTCTGAAGTGCGATCTCCTGGAAGACCTGATCATAGGCCCGCTGCAGGAAAGTGGAATACACCGCAGCGACAGGCCGCAGTCCACTCCGTGCCATTCCCGCAGCCATGGCGATCAGATGCTGCTCGGTGATGCCCGTGTCAAAAAAACGTCCGGGGAATCGCTCGGCAAACTCCAGCAATCCGGTCCCCGAGGGCATACCCGCTGTGAGCGCCCGAATCCGCAGGTCCTTATCGGCGAGTTCAGCCAAGGCATCCGCAAAGGCTCGCGTGAAAGAAATCGGAGTTGGGTCGGGCCTTGAGGTGCTGAGCGCTCCAGGGCGAGCAGCTCTTCCCGATGGACTCACCGCGTGCACACGCTCTGGGTGCTCTGGAGCCTGAGGATGCCCCTTACCTTTCTCGGTCAAGCAATGCAAAACCACAACACCTTCGAGTTGTCGCACGCGATCCAGGGCCTGAACGAGTCCCTCGACATCATGTCCATCGATCGGGCCCACATAGGTCACCCCTAGTTCCTCAAAGACATGGCCGGGCACCACCGTGTGCCTCATGACTTCCCCAAGGTCATCCATGGCCTTATCGATGCGCGGACCAATCAACGGGATGGCATGGATCAGATTCTTGGTTTCCTGTCCCGCCCGCTGAATGAGGCGATTGGATCGAATCCTGGAGAGGTAGCGTGCCAGCGCTCCGACTGACTTGCTGATCGACCACTCATTGTCATTGAGAACAACCAGCATGCGAGTTCCGAGTGCCCCCCCATAATTCAGACCCTCGAAGGCAACTCCCGCACCCAAGCTTGCATCCCCGATGACGGCCACCACATGAGGTGGGTCATCCTCGAGTGCTGCTGCAGCCGCCATTCCCAGACCCGTAGAGATCGACGTTCCGGCATGGCCCGTATGAAAGAGGTCATAGGGGGACTCAGCTGGATTGGTGAACCCACATAGACCGCCTGTGCGCCTCAGTGATCCGAATCCAGAACGCCGCCCGGTCAAGATCTTGTGAGGATAACACTGGTGGCTGACGTCCCAAATAATCCGGTCTCGACTGAAATCGAACACGCGATGCAGGGCGACGGAAAGTTCGACCACCCCCAGATTAGACCCGAGGTGCCCACCCGTATCTTGGACGCTCTCAAGAAGGAACTCCCGCAACTCGCGACAAAGGTCAGGCAGCCTGTCAGGGTCCAGAGCTTGCAAGTCTCTTGGCGAATCCACGCAATCCAGAAGCGGGTACTCCCCACCCGGGGCACCTGAGGTGGGGGCATTGGGCGAGGGATTGTCGGTGTGATCGTGTGCCATGGGATGAATGACCAGTGTAGCGATTGCAACCGGCTCCTTGGGCGTCCATGCCGATATCTAGTGGGTGCGGGCTAGGAAATGGTCCACGAGGGAGAGCGCAATGCCACTTTGGGGAAAACCCGCTAGCGCAGCAGCCTCACGAGCTGATTGCGCCCACTCAGTCGCCTCTGCCCGAGCACCCTCCAGCCCGAGGGCAGCCACCAACGTAGCCTTGTGACTGGCCTCATCCTTGCCGGGAGTTTTTCCAAGGGTCGCCTGATCCGCGGTGACATCCAGTACGTCATCCACGGCCTGAAAGCACATTCCAAGGGCGAAACCGAAACGCGACATCGCCTGCATCTCATCGGGTTCCGCATCTGCCGCTAGGGCACCCAAATCCACCGCAGCTGCGATCAAAGCCGCTGTCTTGCTCGCATGAATCGCTCGCACCTCATCCGCCGCCGCAACGGACCCACTTCCTGTGGCGGCCAAATCGAGGACTTGCCCCCCCACCATGCCTGCTGGGCCGGCGGCTTGCGCCAATAATGCCACCTGTTCTTGACTCCTGTGGGCCCGTGCTAGCCAACCGAACGCCAGACTTTGGAGGCCATCCCCGACTAGGACGGCCTCAGCATCGCCATAAACCTTGTGAACCGTCGGGCGATTACGCCGAAGGTCGTCGTCATCCATGCACGGCAGATCATCGTGAACGAGGCTGTAGGTGTGAATCAACTCCAATGCCACGGCGGGAATGGCCGCAGCACCATCCGTGCCCCCCAACTGATCGCAGGTCAGACGCACGAGCGCAGGGCGCAGGCGTTTCCCCGGGCCTAGCACGGCGTAGCGCAGTGCCTCAGCATGGCGCGGGGGACCGAGATCCATTTCATCGAGGGCAGCTTCGAGGCACTGATCGGCCCATGCACGCGTCTCCTGCAGCCACGCGGACAAATCTGAGGATGCGGAGACCTCTCCCATGCTAGCGGTTGTCGTCACATCCGGAATCCGACTCCATGTCGGGGTCACCATCAAATGGTTGCACCTGATTGGATGAGGTGAGCTCCTCGACTTGACGTTGAAAGCCCACGAGCAATTCCCGGCAAGCACTCAGTAACTGAACACCCTCGCGGTACTGCTCAATCGAAGCCTCCAAGCCGAGCCCTCCTTCCTCTAGGGATCCAACGATGGCCTCGAGGCGCTCTAGTTGTTCGTCGAACGAGCTCCCCTCCGGGGTCTGTTCTGCTTGAGTCTTAGGGGGTGCCATTGCTGACCAGTGTACCACTCCACAAGACCGGGTGAACCCCACAGGGCCCTAGAGCAAGCGCCGTCAGCTTCAATTCACTCCGGCTCATCAAGCACGCTACCCTAGGGCCATGCGGCGCCACCTTCTCTTCCTGAGCATTGCGAGTCTCGCGGCGTGGTCGGCCAGTGCCCTCATGGGGGGGTTTTCATTCGATGACCTCGAAGTACTGGCCGGCAATCCCGTCATCGATGGAGACCTGCCCTGGTTCGAGGCTTTTCGACGTGACTACTGGCAACACCACCCTGCCGGCGCGGCCGGTCACTACCGCCCGCTTGCCACCCTCAGCCTGCGATGGGACACCGCTCTATGGGGTCGTGACCCCCGAGGGTTTCATTTGACGAATGTGGTCATGCACCTGGCGGTCGTCTTACTCAGCGCAGGCCTGTTTTGTGGGCGGCACCGGCTACCGACTTCAATGCCATGGATTGGCCTCACCGTCTTGGCGGTCCATCCTGTTCTAGCCAACTCAGTTGCGTGGATCTCTGGGCGCACCTCCATGCTAGCTGCACTTCCCGCCCTCCTCGCAGCCAATGCGCTTCTCCGAACCCGGGCTCATTGGATACAAGCTCTCTGTGCGTGCTTTGGAACCGGCCTCGCCATTCTTGGAAAAGAGGACGGTGTCATTGCTGCGCTCGCTTTACCACTCGTGGTCTGGGCAGGCCACGGCCCGAAGCGGTCCCGCATGTGTGCGGCAGGGTGCCTCGCAGGACTCGTGCTTGCCCTTGTTCTTCGGCAGATGGCTCTTGGAGATTGGTTCCCCACATCACCGAGCGCGCCCCTTGCCCACACCCCCCTTCCTCAACGCCTCTTGGTTGCAGGGGCCGCCGCATTGCACGGACTTGCTGCCTTACTTAGGCCATGGGAAAGTCCACCTACTCAGGTCAATCTGAGTGAGTTGCAGGCGTACAACCCCTGCCTGGCGTTGGCTCCTTGGGTGCTGTGGGGGCTCGCTTTATCCCTGAGTGTTCGTAGTGCCCTGCGAGGATCGGTAACGAGCGTGTTTACGAGCCTTGCGCTGCTCGTGGCCCTGGTCTACGCCCAAGTGATACCCAGCGGAGAGTTATTCGCGCCGCGTTTCCTTTACTTACCGCTCGTGCTTCTCGTGCCAGGCATGCACCAGGTGATTCTTCCTCTCCTTCAGCCGCCCATTTGCCGGTGGAGCGCCATGCTGCTCGCCCTATTCAGTGTCTCTCTCTGTTGGAGCGAAGCCCAAATCTATGAGTCTCGTCGGTCCTACTGGGAGGCGGTACTCATCCACGAGCCAAGGTCAGCCCTAGCGTGGAATGCCCTGGGGAATTCGGAACTGAGCGAGGGAAGCCCACTCGATGCTCGCCATGCCTGGAGAAGGGCGATCGAACTCGACCCAGGTTATTCAAGACCCTGGGTCAATCTGGGCACGGCCGCCATGCGAGATGAGGACTGGGAGAACGCCATCAGCCTCCTATCTCACGCCATTGAACTATCTCCGGAGAATCCAGTCGCATGGCTCAACCTTGGCAACGCCTACCTGAGAACCGAAGATTGGGAGCAGGCGGCAACAGCCTATGAGCAAGCCTGCAAGCTCTCCCCAGGTGCTGTCCCGGCGTGGCGCGGCCTCGGAAGGTCCCTTTTTGAAATCGGCCACATCGAAAGGGGACAGTGGGCCTTGGATAGGGCCATCGCACTCTCCCCGGCAGACCCTCTCACGCTCCGGGTAATCAAAGATGGCCCGCCCGGTGACTAGCCATGCCCCGGCCCCGGTCTTCAAGGTAAGTAGCGGGACAATGGGCGTGAGAGCACACGGGCCACGCCAGCTGGAAGCTTACGCCACACACTCTGGACACCACGTAACTTCGGATTAGACGGATTCAAACTGGGGAGGTGACTGTCGCGAATCAACAGGTGACGATAATGGAGGTCGGCCGGTTGAAACCCCTGATGAACCTTGAACCGATGGGCTCCCGAGTCCTTGCGGCTGCGACCAAAATCGAACCGCTGAAACCCCTGCTCCACAGCCCACTCTTGCAGGGCGAGGTACATATAATTGCTGGCTGAAAGCGTCCGATCAACGCCGGGTAATGAACCTGAGTAATAGGCGAGGAAGTCGCCTTGGTGGTGGAATCCCATCACGGCTGCGATACTGACTCCCTCGTGGGTGATTACATGCACGCTCAAGTCAGAACCCAATTCTTGAACGATGGATTCGAAGAACACAGCAGGGAGGGCAGGAGAGCCCAGACTCTGCTTGTTCATTTGAAACAGATCAATGAAGCGCCCCAAGTGCTGAATGCCTACCTCGTGCTGAAGCCCATGGCGGTTGCGCGCCTTGCGCGCCTCGGCGCGCGCCTTCTTGGGCATGCTCGCCAGTATCTCTTGGGGATCGTCCGGCAATGGACGAATAAAGGTGGCGTGTAGATTCGATGGCGACCAGGTCAGGCCAGGGTCCTCGAGGCACCGCAATTCCAATTGGCCGACTCCCTCGGCGCGTGCACGTTTTGCGGCTCGCTCCACAAGTGCTGAAGTCACGCTGGCATCCACCCCAATGCCTCCCCCATAGACGGCATAGGGCATCGAAATAAGGTTCATGCGCCCCTTCATGCCCCTGCAGCCCATCATAGGGAGGACGCCAACGATTCGATCATTTTCGGTGGCAATGAGATCGCGCTCATCGTGCCCCATCACTTGTGCAACCACGCGACGCCACCCGCTTCTGTGGAAAAAAGTGCTACTCGAGTGGCCCATGACAAACGCATCCCGCTCTGCGTCGTCTGCTGGCCTCCCGTCCCTCACCAGTAAATCGCCGCGGACAGTCATGAGTTCTCGACACCCCAAAGGGTGCCCAAGCGACGGCTACTCATCGACGCTCTCGATACGGTATTCACGCACGTTTCGCGCTTGGGTGAACACGACAATCTCCCCCACCAAACCGAAACCGAGAATCTGGACCCCCAGCACGACCAAAAGCACCCCCAAGATAAACAGGGGCCGCTGGTAAAGCCCTTGCATTCCGTCCCGGACCATCCACAGGCCTAATTGCACCAAGCTCAATCCGCATCCAGCCAACATGGTCAATCCACCGAGCGCCCCAAAAAAGCGCAGCGGCTTGTGGGTGAACTTCGTGAGGAACACCACGCCGAGAATGTCCAACGCACGCCGCAGGTAGACTCCAGGCCCGTAAATGGGGATGTTGCCACCGATTTCCGCAACATGAGTTACCACGACCTCAACGACGCGGAATCCACGGTTGTGAGCAATGGCGGGTAGGTAGCGATACATCGTCCCATAAACGTCCAATTGCTCAAGCACCTCACGGCGCATGAGGCGCAGGGTGCAATTCACATCGTGAAGCTCAGCCCCTACCAGTCTTCGCAGGGTCAGATTGAAGATTGCAGACTGCATACGATTCAACCATGAATCCACCCGCTTCTTACGCCAGCTTGCCACCAGGTCTGCTCCGGCATCCGCAGCAGCGAACAACGCATCGAGGGACTCAGGAGCCACCTGCAGATACTGGGGCGATGTGAGTATCCACTGGCCGCGCGAGTGCTGGAATGCACTTGAAAGACACACCGATTCACCGAAGGGCTTGTGCAGGGCGATCGTACGCACCTGCTGCTGAGTTTTCTCTTGGAGTGCTAGGCCCTCTTCCCAGAGGGGGCCGCTGACGCCGCTGTAAACGAGAATGGCCTCCCAAGTCCGGCCCAAGTGGTCCATCCGCTCACCGAGAGCAGCAATCAAGGCACCGATCTGAGCCTTGTCAGAGCGGATCGGCACCACCAGGGTCACCTCTGGGGCCAGCGCGTCATGGGTGTCCTGCTGTGCCGTCATTCTATTCCTCGCCTCCTACCTGACCAAAAGCCTGTAGCGGGGCAAATTGACGGCCCCCGTGCAGACCACTGGTTTTTACCACCAACTCAGCCAAGAGACCAAGGAGCAAGAAGAACGCCCCAGCCATGAGCACAAGCATGAAGACGAGCAGGGTCGCTTGTCCCCAGTTGTTGTCAAAAGAAACTTCACCCCATTGGAGCATGGTTCGCAACCCAAAGACTCCGGCCGCACAGATGAACGGAGTTGCCAGCAGCGCAAAATACTGCAGCGGAGACCGGGAAAACGAGGACACCATTTTGATGGTCAGTAGATCCACCAGGACCCGAAGGGCTCGGGAAATCCCATACTTGCTCTCCCCAAACAAGCGGGGTCTGTGGTTGACCACCAATTCTCCAATGCGGGCACCGCTTGCCTTGGCTAGCACGGGTAAGAAGCGATGTTGGTCTGCATAAATGGGTAGATTCTCCACGAGCTCCCGGCGAAAGGCCTTGAGTGTACAGCCCGTGTCATGGACCATCGAGCCGGTTATGCGGCTGATCATCCGATTGGCGATGATTGAAGGAAGACGGCGCAGAATCCAACCATCCTTGCGGTCCTTGCGCCAGCCGACCACGAGGTCATAGCCCGAATTCAACTCAGCAAGTAATCGGGGAATATCTGCCGGATCGTTTTGTAGGTCTGCATCCAAGGCCACCACAACCGCTCCACGGCTGACTTGGAAACCGGCAGCCATTGCCGCGCTCTGGCCACAGTTTCGGGCTAGACGCACAACCCGCACCCTGCCATCCTGCTCACGTAGAGTCCTGAGGACTGCAAAGCTACCATCCCGAGACCGATCATCCACATACACCACCTCGTAGCGCTGCAAGGTCCCACCCCAACCGCCTGCAAGAGCCGCCGTGATCTCCCCCTGCAGTTGGGGCAGACTGTCCTCCTCATCATAGACAGGCACCACAATCGACAGATCTACGCCGGAGGCTGGTTGGGGCTCCGCCTCAAGGGCAGCATCAGGAGATTGAAGAGGGCACATGAAAGGAGACGACGGCTGGGTAGGGCGGGGCCAAGGCCGTGCACGCCCCTGCGGACCTTACCTAACTCTAGGCTCCTTTCGATCCATCGACGGTAGTTCCTGAAGGCAGCCACCCGGAAACACGAGATTCCTTGCAATCACACCCCAAACTACGAATTAGGTTCTTGGTCCTTTCCCACTTCCTCGCTACGATTTGATGATGAATTCCCTGCTCGACCCTCCAGTTTGGAGCCTCGCATTGGGCCCCATGGGCCACGACGTCGGCCCCCGCAGCCAGATCATGGTCGCCCTTTTAGGAGCACTCCGAGAACTGGCGGAACCCGGCGCGGATCTTCCATCCATGCAACCCCTCGAGGACCTTGCAGAGCTCCTCGCACCCACGTGGGACTGCTCAGCAAGTGGCCGACTTGTATTGGATGCTGATGTGCTTCCCCGAGAAGATCTGGGGCTTGTTACGCGCTTCCTGATGCGGGCGCCTGACTGGGAGCTGTGGCTCACGGGGCGCGACGACACATGCACCGCTACGCGGCAGATCCTCAGCCTGAGCCAGGCCTGCTGGATTCCCTGGCCCATGGATGTTGAACAGTTACTGGCACTACTCGGCAATCCCCCCTTAGCGGGAAGAACATCCCCGAGCAATCCTGTGGACGCGACTGCAGGTCGCACGATCCAGAGTGTTGGACGTCGGCCTGAACCTGAACGAGGTGAATTTGAGGGTACAGATTCTCGAACAGTCATTGAGCCTGAGCTTGCGGTTCCAATTCAGCCCGTTACCTCTCCGGGTACACACGCCGCTGCTGAAGATGCACCACAGATCCAAGCCTCTCAAGAACAGCACCCTGTCCCTACAACTCCCAGCCGAAAAGCCACGGAATCCCAAGAGCCAACGACAAACCTGGAATCGGACCTCGATGCCATCGAGGCCATTCTAGCTGGGGAAATTCTTCCGGACCTGCCCGACTCAGCCGGCCCTTCTGAGGGCGACTCGGACAGCATGGACTTGCAAGATCGCGATTTCCCTGATCCGGCCTCAATCGATCTCACCCCCGAAGAACTGGAGGCTTTCCTAGAGTCCGCCCCGACGGATTCCGGAGCACTTGAAACCCACGACAGCCCTTCGACTGAGGTTCAGCCTCCACCCAGTTGGTATCGCTCGCAAATCGCCGACCTGGCGGACATTGCTCAACGCCTCGATCTAGCCTTGGCTGCCCTGCGCGAGCAACACAGCCAAGGAGATGGGTCCTCGGACCTCGCCGACAGCGTCGAGCGCTTGGGCCACGATGCCATGCGCCTCGTCCAGTTTTCGCGCACGCTCGGATATCTCGCATCTCCCCCTAGCATGGGGACGCAGTCGGTTCGCCTCGACACCCTCCTAGAGGAAATGTTGACAGGCCTAGCGAGTCAAGACTCACACTCCGCTCGTCTGATGTTCCAATCCTCGAAGGAACTCACCGTCCGCTCAGACAAGACTCTTCTAATGCAAGTGCTAGACGCACTCCTCAATCTAGCGGCTCTCGCCGCCGGGGAGGGGGGCAAGGTCAGGGCCTCAGCGGCCGAGAACGATAAGGGCCAAGCCGAATTGCGAATCAGGTTTCCAATGGGGCCCCTGGCTGATGTGCCGGGACACCAAGTTCTCGCACCCTATGGTCTCCAGGGGCGCCTACCGGGAATGGGTCCCAACGCCCTTGCGGCTGCCGCACGCATCATTTCGGGTCAGGGGGGATCCTTGCACTACAGCTCTTCCCCCGCTCCTGACTCTGAAGATCAGGCCTTGTTTGTTCTAACCCTGCCCTTGTCCCCCGGAGCTAGTTAGCCCAGCTCCGGGCGTGTATCCCACCCTAGGTCGTATGCGAGCTCTGTAAGCCAGACTCGTATTGGGACCACATTTCGCCTGAAGCTACAGCGCGCACAGGCGGTGAGTCGAAATGGTTGGACATGTCCAATCCACGCGACACCCCATGCCTGCATCCGCGCCCCTATCCACAGAGGCCACCGGGCAAACCAGCCTATCCAAAGACTGTGATCCTTGTATTGGGTGAATCCCTCGAACAGGCTCGAGCACTTGCAAGCAGCGCCTCTGAACTTGGCTGTGGAACCCTCGTACCTCAGCCCGGGAAGCAATTGGAGTCCATCGCGGGCGGAGCTTATGACATTGTGCTCTCCCAATCATCCAACCTCACTTCACCGGTCCAAGACAGACTCCGTCAACTTGGGTGCGGCCAGTGGCTCTCCTGTGGACCCGCACCTAGCGGTTCGGTTCCCCACGCTGTTCTTCCGGTTTGCCCCACCCCACATGAGCTGCATCACGCCGTAGGCCAAGCTCTCGAGCGCCAGCAATTAGAGTGTGAAAACAAGGCTCTGCGCGAGGCACTCCACCCCCAATCGGGGCTGGGGAGGTTCAGCTCCCGCGATGCTGCGACCGGCCAGGCCATCCAAACTGCGTGCACTGTGGCGGACACAAAAGCCAACGTGCTCTTGCAAGGTGAGAGTGGAACCGGAAAGACCCTACTGGCTCAAGCCATCCACAACGCATCAGCACGATCGAGCCAGCCCCTGATCACTGTCAATTGCGGTGCTCTGCCAGCCAACCTCCTAGAGAGCGAACTATTCGGACATAAGCGGGGCGCCTTCAGCGGCGCACACCAAGATCGGCCGGGCCGCATCGTCGCCGCTCAGGGGGGCACCCTCTTTCTAGACGAGATCAATAGCGCGCCACTCGATTTACAGGTCAAGCTCCTGCGAGTCCTGCAGGATCGCAAGCTCACCCCAGTCGGAGGGGACCGTGAGATTGAGGTGGATGTGCGCTGGATCACTGCGACCAATCAAGACCTGCCTGCAGAAATCGAAGCAAAGCGATTTCGCGAAGACCTCTATTACCGGATCCACGTAGTCAGCATCACCCTCCCCCCCCTGCGGGAGCGCATGGCGGATCTCACCCGGTTAGCTGAGTCGTTTTTGCAGCGGTTTTCGGCAGAATACGAGAAGCGCCTCGTGGGCATCCACCCCGAGTGCATGGCCCTCTTGGCCGGATATCACTGGCCAGGAAACATCCGCCAGTTGGAAAACGCCATCGAACGGGGGGCTCTAATGGCGACAGGAACGGAACTACTACCAGAACACCTTGGAAACGAGATCCTGCAAGCTGTTGGATGGCACTCACAGAATCCCCATCCTGAGTCCCTCCTTGCCGGACTCAGCCACCTGCAAACACTCCCGACCCTGCGAGATGCCCTCGAAGAACCAGAGAAAGCCATTCTCAATCGTGCGCTCGAATTGTGCAGCGGCAACCGCAATGAAGCAGCGGCAATGCTGGACATTAACCGCTCCACTCTCTTCAACAAGATGCGTAAGTACGACTTGTTGAGCCAACTGTACGCCTAGCTCCCCCAGACTATGAAGTGGACTACTGCTACCCTTTCGGTGCTCATCGTGGGCACATTGCTGTTGGCCGGCCGTGTCTTGTTGCGTCCACCTGGCACCTCCCCGCGCGAGACCATTGACGCTGTCCGAGCAGCCCAAGCCTCGGGGATCATCGACTCAGCCCTGTTGCTGCGTGATCTAGACAGATCCCTGCGAGTCCTCGAGAGTGCGCCCGAGACGGATAACTCTCGAAACCTGCGCGCCGAGGCATTCTTCTGCCGCGCACAGCTCCAAGGCCATCTCGGCGAGTATGACCAAGCCATAGCCGATGTGCGCGCTTCCATGGAGATCACAGGCGAGTCTCCCATGGCCCATGAGATACTCCTCATTGAGTTACATGCCCAGTCAGGATTTGCGGAAGATGCCCTCGCATCCGCGCAGCGCTGGACCCACGAACATCCGGACCACGGACCCGGTCACGGCCTAGCGGGGAGGATTGCATCGGAACTCGCCGAACAACAGCTTTCACTCGCCACGGAAAGTGCACGAGCCGCCCTCATGACTGAGGGATTCAATCGGGCGACTCCACTCATGCGAGCCATCGCGGCAAAAGAGCGCACTCTAGATGAGCAGCGCCCACACCTGGCCGTGCAGCTCAATGAGTTATTCGAAATGAGCAAGGGGCGCGATTCAGCGTCAAGGCTCACGAGCTTGCACGCTCTCCTCAACCAAGCAAGCCACTATAACACCATCGCTCGCAGACACTTAGCCAAGGCCATTGGGCCCAGTAGCACAGTCGAAGAGGTTGCCTTGCTCCTCCAGCTCTTTACGGATGCTCAGCGATTTGATCTGTGTGCCGACCTTGGGTCACGCCTACTCGCCCGACCGGAACCTAAGGCGCAGTCTGATCAGGCGGCCATGCCAACTGGGGGCGAGCGCCCCAGTACAGACCCCCGAGACTTGGGGGTTTTGGAGAGACTCCGGTCTTCTGCAAGGCTCTACACCCTTTGCCTGCAGGCGATGACAAGACTCGGACAAGATCGGAGAGCATCCAACCTCATCCGAGGTGTGGACTGGGAGTCATTACGTCCCGACACTGAACTTTGCACCTTGATGGCCAGTCACCTATTCCGCACGAAGGAATGGCAGCGATTAGGACCCGCAATCAGCCGTCTGAATGCTCTCAAAGACAAGGAATCCAATCGCATTGCCACCTTCTTTGAGGGATTCAGCTATGAAGCGGATGCGCGCGTACCTGGTCAGGCCCTAGCCAAGACTCCCGACCTCTCGCCGACGCCCCCCGAGGTGGGCAGCAAGCGCTACAAGAAACTCGCCCGCGCCCGTGATGCGATGCTCAATTATGTGCGATCTAGGAAACCGGCCACTCCGATCCCCTACGCAAAACTGCACGGTCGCATGCAGCTCGCCCGCATATACAGGCACCTTGGCCGCGATGCTCTAGAGCACGAATCCCTAGGCGGGGTCCTTAGCAGGAAGACCCTGCGCTCAACTCCTGGCTGGATTAGGCACCTGACTTGCGAAGACTTCCTCCGCTATGGCCACTTGAGTTCAGTGCTCGGCGATAAGACTCCCTTAGGAACCGAACGGATGCTGACCCAAGCCATGTCCATGGCACCCGAGCGAACTGAGGAGTTTCGAGCGGACTGGGCCGAGAAGGGACAGGAATCCCTCGCCCAAAAGAATAACTCTCTCGACGCCCTGGAAGCCCGAATGAGGCTCCGCAACCTGTATGTCCCTGGCACGGATGTGGGCCCATGGGCGCTCCTGGAATTGGGTAAGCGGCATTTGGCCGGTGGGATTCCAGCTGCAGGGAAGACCATTGGTCGGCTCCTGCTTGAGGAGTATCCACACTTGCTGCCTGCCATCGACCTCTACATTGAAAGCCAGATTGCCCAGGGGTCAACCCATGAAGTCTACGGGACTATTCTCTTACGAATCAGCCTTGTGGGTGGAGACTCAAAGTCTAATGACTATCTCAACGAGTTCAGTGCTAATGAGCTGTCCAGTGCGCAGCGCAAGGATCTCATCGTTTCCGATCCAAGTAGCAGCGGCCGCTTTGAAGTCGCCAGTCATTTCCTCGCAACAGGCCAACCACAACGGGCCCTTGCCACGCTGGCTCCCCAGGCTGCGCCGAGCGATCCCGAGGCTCCACGGTCCCTGCCCAAGCGGCTCCAGATTCTACGAGCCCAGGCACTGACCGAACTGGATCGATTTTCAGAGGCTTCCGAACTCCTCACCCCTTTGGTCGGGGACCCGGACTTCGGGGGCACGGCCCTAGTCCACCTAGCCAAAGCCCAGCTAGGTTCTTCACAAGACGATGCATTGGCCCCGCTCGTGGAGCTCATCGTCGACACCTTAGGCACCCCCAACTCGGGCGCCCGTGGAATAGCACTTCAGGTTGCTGACCACCTGTTGGCAGGCAGCCAGCCGCACCAGGCAGGACTCCTCTTGGAGGGGCTCGACTCCACACCAGAATTGCGGGGGGCCGATGTCCTCGAACGCCTAGCATTGGCAGCGGCTCAACGTGGCGATGTGGCGGCCATGGAGGAGGCACTTGAGCGGGCCGAGGCTTTCCTGGGGGACGGTGGGGCTGAACTCATCCGAATCCTCCACACCGTTGAAACCCGGAATTGGCCGGCACTCCCAACCCAGATTGCCGCCCTAGAACGAACGAACAGCGAGCGAACTCCCCTCACCCATGCAATACTCAGTCTGCTAGGTGAGCGGCTTGAGAGCGGATTCGAGCAGGCGCGCATGGGCGCTAGCGCCCAACCCACTTCTCCCGCGTGGGCCATTGTACTGTCCTGCGCACAAGCCCTCACTGAGCAGCCCATCGAGGTCGATAGGGCCATGGGAAAGCGCGCAACCCAAGAAATGCACCTATTCCTGCGTGGCGTAGACGGAGCTCGCAGAGACCCACGCATGGCCTTAGCCCTCATTCTTGCGATCGAGCGCGAGGGTTGGGCCACATGGGCATTGCCCAGAATCCTTGATGTGGCGCAAGAAGGCGGGGGCGTTCAATGGCCGAGTCTGCTGGGGGCCTCCGCGTTGGAGAATCTAGGCCAGCTTGAAGAATCTAGAAGGCTCTATGAGTCCTGCACTGAAGGCTTTCCCCGATGCGTCAGCGGCTGGGATGGACTCATCCGCCTCCGCACCACCCAAACAGGCTCGCCGGTTTCCCGCGATGTGCTGGCGCTGCGCGCCAAACGCGCGCGTTCATTTAGGCGTTCCGAGCCGGCCCTCGGGCTCGATAGCGTTGTGGACTCTGCAGGAGCCCTGCACCTCGCCGGCGATCATCAAGGGGCGGTCGATCTACTCGTGACTGCTCTTTCCCAAGGCGCCCCCGGTCATCACCCAGCCCGGCTACTCCTAGCACGGCTGCATGCGGAGCTTGAACAGTGGAGCCTCGCGACCAGCCAGTATGGGCTCATATTAGCCAGTCTCCCTCCCACCCCTGGCCACCCGCTTCTCGCTGAGTACCTTGAGCTTCTCCAGCGGGCCTCAGCCGAGGGGCAGTCTGAGGGAGCGGCTCTACCGAGTCGCACCGTCCGCACCCTCCTCTCAGCGCAGGCCAAGCACTTCAGGACGGACCCCGCCATCTACCTAGCTCAAGCCCAGTTAAGCCTCCAACGTGAGGATTCGAATCCAACATTGGGTGCGGAGTTAGCACTGGGAATCTTCTCTGACTTTAGGAATCGGTCCAAGTCAGTCCCTGTGGACAACCTGCGCCAGGGGTATGGGCTCCTTTGGGCTAATCTACTGATTCAAATTCGCCCCAGTGTAGCTGCACAGTTCATCGCCCACGACCTAACCGCCCACCCCGGTGATGTCGATTTATGGAAAGCCTATGCCCAGTCCCTCCAAGCCACGGGCGACATCGAGCAAGAAGCTGAAATCCGCGAGGCGATTGCGATTATGAATCCCTGTGCAGAATCCCATCTCGATCATGCCGAAATGCTGGTGCGGACTCAGGCTTCACTCAGAGACCTTGACAAGGCCCTGGCCAAGGCCGAGCGCACCGGATCCGTGGACGCTAAGCGGCCCCACACACAGCGCATTCAGTTCTTACGAAACGTCGCAACCCTAGAGGAACGCGGCGGATTGAGTGCTGACCGCGGCGCGATTCAGGGTCTTCGCAAGCTCTGGGGCAACCGCGGGAAACTCACGGGTGTCGATGAGACTCTTCTCGGCAGGTACCTTTCCTTGGGCCTCATGATCAGACAGGACCCCCAAGACCTCGACCGTTTGCCGGGCATACTCCAGCAGCTGCGATCATCCCAGGGATGCGATCCCTATACACGCGCGTACGCCTTCGCACTCGAGGGCCTCTCCCAAACAACACGCGCCACACTCCCGGTGCAATGGCTAGGGAGCGAGCCCAGCAAAGTGACCCATCCGCCTGCCGAAATCCAAGACGGCACTTCGAGCGAACCGAATCAGCCACAGTCCGGCTCAGACTCGGAGGATTCTAAAGACTGAGTCTGGCGCTCATGATTGAGTCGGGGATGAGTCCCAATGGGGTGGCTATCCAAAACCGCCGCCATCGAGCCAAACTGGAAGCGCGACAGCAACTGCTCCAAGCGCGCCAAGCTGCGATCGAGGTTTAGATAGTGGCGCCAACGTTTCAAGGCTGGAGCCGGCACCCTTGGCTGCTGTGGATCAAATTCCCACGGGTGTAGATACAGGGCAGCAGGACGGCGGCTGGCCTCTAGCCGACCCACCGCCCAGCGATGAATCGCGCCGGGCAACAATCGGAAATAGCCTCCCCCCCCCACAGGCAGATTGCGGCCGCAGAAAGGAAGGGTTGCCACGGGAAACTCAATCAGGGCGCCGGCCGGAGTGTCTACCTGGGAAATCCCAGGATTGAAGTCTGGAATGCCATAGAGAGGGTGGTGGACCGGGTGCACACTCGAGTCATAGCGGTAGCCGCGGCGAGCTAGAATCTCAAATGCCCACCGCGTTTCATGGGTCAATGTAAACGTCGACGCTCGAAATCCCACAGGCTTCGGCACGCCTGCATTTACGATGGCATTCTCGGTTTGCCCCAGATGCTCATCCAGACCCTCAGGTCCAACATCCCATAGAAAACGGTGGTCAAATCCATGACTCGCCACCTCATGCCCCTCCTCATGGCATCTCCGCACGAGATCAGGTCTCCGCTGGGCCACCCAACCCAAGAAGAAGAATGTCGCGTGTGAGTCATGCTTAGCGAGAGTCTTGAGGACCAGGTCCATGCCTACATCCAAGCGGCTCTCGATGCCGTCCCAGCTCTCAGCGGGGAACTGGTGGGCGAGATTCGCCACGTGAAAATACTCTTCAACATCAAATGAAAGCGCGTGCAGCAATGGTCTGCTCATTTGAGTGTCTCCGTTGCAGAAATCACCCGTCTTGCATTGCCTTCCCAAGTTAGATCGCGCTGCAGCAATGTTTCCTTGGCACGCTCCCCCATGAGGACCATGCCTGCGGGGTCACGAACAAGGCGAATCACGGCTTCCACCAAGGCTCCGCCATCCTCAGCCCTAAAGAAAACCGCCTCCACACCATCGTTGAGGACTTCACGAAGATTTGGCTGGTCGGGTACCACACTGGGAATGCCAGCAGCCATGTACTCATGCAATTTGAGGGGCGATGCGTAGGGATTGATCGCAGGTACCAGTCCAAGATCAAAAGCGGGCAACAGGGATGGAATCTCAATGTGAGGTCGCGAGCCGGCGAAGTGAACCCTGTCACTCACGCCCGCATGGATAGCGCGCTGAGCAAGCTCAGGATGAGCAGGCCCCTCACCGATCAAGACAAGATGAGCCTGCGCGAGTTCAGGACGGCTCAACCCATCCACCACAAGATCCAGCCGATGCCAGGGACGGGAATAGCCCACGAAACCAAGCACCGGCCCCTGCACACCCGCCAAGCCCAATTGCTCTCGGGCCCGCTCGCGGTCGGGCTTTGAAAACGCCTTAAGATTCACACCATTGGGCGTCACGATGAGACGGGATGGGTCTACACCCAAATCCACCAGCATGTCCCCAAGAACTTGGGTTACGACACAGACAAGGTCTGCCTGTTGAAAAACCCAGTTCTCCGTTCGCCTCGCTAATCCCTTGAAGGTGATGCCGCGCGTCTTGGTGAGCTCAAGGACCATGGGTGAGTTGACTTCCAGGATGAGTGGAATCCCGAGTTGGCGTGCTGCGCTGACACCCGCCGTATTCCCAAAGGCATAACGCTCATAAAGTAACTCTGCCCCAAAGCCCCGGCCGGCTTGGACCAATCGATGCCGAGCGGGCACAGCATAGCTGTACTCCGCCAACTCTCGCATGAATCGGGGAATGCTACCGAGTGCGGACCAACCACCGGCGATTCTTGCGGGCTGCTCCTCAACACGAACTGGCTTGGGCGGGGCCATCACTGGACCGCCCGCTGGAGCCTGCATACGGCGCACGAGGGCCTCCTCATACACAGAATGGCCCTGCTCAACGAATGCAGCAATCAGGGAACGAATGTGCACTGCCTGGCCGTCTTCAGCCTGGGTTCGGTGGTGATAGAGGATCTTCATGGATAGCCCGATCATGCACTGCGCAGCAAGTCCTCAAGAGTAGCGCATGAGGCGTCCCATGTGAGGCCTTCAACAAGGGAGCGTAAGGACTGTGGCGTGGGTGGCGACTCAAGCAGTGCTGTCGCCCTTTGGGCGAGCGCATCCACATCACGGGATTCACAGAGCCACTGACCCGGACCGAGAATCTCCCGAGTGCCACCCACATCGGTCGCAAGAACGGGACAGCCCGAGGCCAGGGCTTCGAGGACAACATTGGGCCTGCCCTCGCGCTTGGACACCAGCAGAGTCAAATCCGCAGCGCCGTAGTAGTGTCCCAGCTGCTCAGGATCACACTCGCCAAGCAATGTAACCCTATCCGCCAAGCCCAGCGAAGCAGCCCGACGGGCAACATCCCCTTCTAAGGGCCCACTCCCGATAAAGAGCAGGCGGCCGACGGATGGGCACACTCGAGCGAATACCTCAAGGGCCAGCAGAGGGTCTTTGCGAGGTATCAAGTGCCCAACGACGAGCACCAAGGGCCCCTCGGAATCAAGCTGAAGAACTTGTCGGCAACCGCTGGTCTCTCGAGGGATGAATAAATCTAGATCCACACCATTGGGAACCAATTGACCGCAACGGCTCCGCCCGGCCTGTTCTGCAAGAGTATCCATGTGCTCTACGAGGTCTTGGCTCACCCCCATCCAGCCGGTACTGGCGGCTAAGTACTTTGCGAGCACCCCACCCAGGCCGGCCTCTCCCGCCACTTCAAGTACATCCGAGCCCCGGCCGTTGATCCAGCAGGCTTGGCCCCGTGCTCGGCACCGGGGAGCCAAGGCGCTCGCAGGCCATGCATAGTCACAGACGACGATTTCACCGTCATGCAATCCAGCCTCTGCTGCCCCAGCAAACCGATAGGCATTCCAACGATCGAAACGAGGGATGTGCAAGTAGCGGGGCCTGTGAATCACCAATCGCCCACGAACTTCCTCTGCCGGCCTCTCTCGAATGTCCGCCCAACGCCCCCCCACCAGAGGTGGAGCGAAGGGTTGTGGGTGGATGATGCGCACATTATGCCCCCTCTGGGACATGCGCCGCCAACGCTGGGCTGCAAACACACCCTCTCGAGGCCTGCCCGGGCTGGGGAACAGTGATGTCACAACAGCCACATCCAGAGGGGCCTTCACGAGCTGGCCACCCCCACAACCCCATGGCGGCGACGCCAATGCTCAAGCACGAGTAAACTCCACAGCAACCTCGAATGATCGCGACGCCCTCTCGCGTGCTCCTGTGCAATTGTTTGCACAGCATCCGGAATGAACCAATCGGTGGGCAAACTACGCAATCCTTCATCCAGAGCGTTCTTGAGTGGGCCCCGCAACCATGCCTGAATCGGGGTATCAAACCCGCGCTTTGCACCATCGAGCACATCGCCACTCAGACGAGAACGAAGCGACTCACGCAATGCGTGCTTGCCCCTCCCCGCCCGGATTTTCTGAGCTGCAGGCAAGTGTGCAAATCGTTCGACGAAACGGTGATCCAGCATCGGAACGCGCACCTCCAGCGACACCCCCATGGAAGCCCGGTCCACCTTCGCAAGGATTCGATCCGGTAGATTGGTGTGGAAATCTACGTATTGAGCCCGATACACGGGGCAATCGATGCGGGGCCGTGAATAGTGATTCTCAAACGCATCAAATGGGTCATGATCCGTGAGCTCACGATTAAGATCAGGATTGAGCAAACCTCGCACAGCAGAGAGTGAGGCTTGGTTGACGCTGTCGAAGTACGCGCGCGCCCCTGAAGTCCCGAGATGGGCAAGAAAGGTCTTGGCACGCAGGGGCCGCGGCGCCCAATCCAGTTTGGGGTACAACCGGCCCAGTGCGCCCGAGATGGAACGCCCCCAGGGTCCTACAGCACGCCTCAACCGGTTCTCGGCGAAGTCATGGACATAACGCCGATACCCAGCAAACGTCTCATCTCCCCCATCACCAGAGAGGGCAACGGTCACGTGTTCCCGCGCCATTTTGGAGACAAGGTAGGTGGGAACAGTCGAGGGATCTGCGTGAGGTTCATCGAAGTACCAGGGGAGGACCTCGGTCGCCAATCCCGGATCCGCCCGAAGGACTTGGGTGTACTGAGTGGCTTCAAGCGAGCGAGCCGTCGCTTGAGCTAGGGCCAGCTCATCGTGACTGCGTTCATCAAAGCCCACGGAACAAACAATCGGGGAAGTGCCCTGGCTGCGCGCCATCGAATCGACAACAGCACTTGAATCCACCCCACCAGAGAGGAATGCCCCCAAGGGAACCTCGGACTCCAACCGGTCAGCCACACAAGTATCGAGGAGTTGGAGAACCTCTTCTTGGGTGCACGGCTCACGCAGGCAATCGTGGGGCAAATCCCAATAGCGCTTGATGTTCACCGGCCGTCCTGGGGACCAGGACAAGGTGTGCGCCGGGGCCAAGCGCTGAATGCCCGCCCAGGAGGAGTGGGTCCCGCTGACGTAGCCTTGAACCAAGTAGTCGACAAGGGCCGATGGGTCCGCCTCCCGCGGGAGCTGGCCACTCGCAAGGATCCCTTTGGGTTCGCTGGCCCAGATCAGACCAGCGGAAGTCAGCGCCCAATACAAGGGCTTGATGCCTAGCCGGTCCCGCCCGAGTAAAACGCGGACACCGTTCGGATCACGCCAATCCACAATACAAAAGGAATACATCCCTACGAGCTCCTGCTCGAATCCTGGCCCCCTCTGGATATACAAGTGCAACAAGGTTTCGATGTCGGACCCCGTCGAAAACTGCGCACCCTGCCGAGTGAGTTCCGTTCGCAACTCATGGTGATTGTAGATCTCCCCATTGCCCACCACTGCGACCTGGCCGTCAGCACTCTCAATGGGTTGCTGCCCTCCAGCCACATCGATGATCGACAGTCTGCGAAAACCGAGGCCCACCGGACCTCGCAAGAGCACGCTGCCCTCGTCAGGTCCGCGATGCACGAGGCTCTCCGTCATGCGCTCGAGGCAGGCACGATCCAACCCGGCTGCCCCGTCAAGCCGGACAAATCCGGCATGTCCACACACTCCGCCTAGCCCCCCTGCCCGATCACGAGAGGAACGCGGAAGCGTGCGGCAGTTTTCGGGGTTCGCCCAAAGCCAGGGCTTTCCACAAAACTCAAATCGCCACGCCGACTGCCCAGATACCTCGCAGGATAGCGCGCTTCATCAGCCATCTCAGAACGAGCGACGCGACCAAAGACAATGATGATCGCCACGTAGTGGTAGATCAGATCAAAGTGCGCACGATTCAAGAATACACTCCCCAGGATAAAGGTACCCAACGCTGCTTCAAACATCGTGCAGTAGGAGAGGATCCAACTGGAATGGTATCTGCGCCGTGCCTGCTTTCGAAGGGTCCATAAATCGAGCAATGACAACGCGATCAAGGCCAGGTAACACACAAACGCGATCGTGCCACATTCAGCCCAGATTTGTAGATAGCTATTATGGGCCACAATAACCCCCCGACCAGCAATGATGTCGGGGGTCGGATGGGGATCGTACGCGGCGTAGTTTTCTTGAAACCGCCCGAAGCCAACTCCCCAAATGGGGTTTCCCTGCACCATGCGCAAGGCGATCCCCCAGGCTTTCAGTCGCCCCGTTGCGGAACCATCCTTCTCGTAGTCCTTGATGGTGTAGATCCGTTCTTTGTACTCCTGAGGTGCCAGCAGGAAAACTGTCACAACAGCTAGACCCGCCAACGCCACTCCGACCAAACGACGTTGCGAGCGCCACACCAAGATGAACACGCAAAAAGCCATCGCCAGAGTGCCGCCACGGGAGCGTGTGAGTACCACAGCGATCATCGTCAAGGGAATCATGAGCATGACCCCCTTGCTCAGGATGGCGCGCCGCTCAGAAGTCGCTAGGTGGAGCAACAGGGGGATCGACATCCCAAGCGCTAGGGCGAAATCGTTGTTATCCTCGATCATGCCGCCAGGGCCGCGCTTGATATACACATCCCCGAGCTTCACGATTCCCGCGACACCCGCCTTGACGCCATAGAACGCAAAACTCATGGCGATCACCCAAATCAGGATGCGCAGGTGCTCCCGGGTGCGAACAATGGCGGTTGTAAAAATCGCAATACCAATAATCTTCACATAGTCGATGTACTTGGTCACATCGATGGCTTCCCGCCCCTCAGACATCAGGAAATGCCCGACCCCGATGACCACCACGAGAACGACCATCAGAATCGTTCGTGCGTTTACAGTGGGCTTGTACTTCTCATCCGACAGGAGAAACCCGGCAAAGGTCACAATGGCAACATAGAAAGACCAGCGCATTTCTCGCGCAAATCCCCAGGCCAGGTCCTGCAACCTCATGTATGCCAGGACCGAGAAGAATAGGAGGCCGATAAACGGCTTGCGAAAGCTAAGCGGCAGCGCCGCGAGGCAGATCAGCGCTACGAGGACATCGCGCATGGAGGGACTCTAGGCCTGGGAGGCCTAGCGGAGGGAGCGCTCCCACCCATCGATGCTCTCGCGGAGGCCCTCTGGTAAATGTGTACTCCCCGTTTTCCAGGCCCAGGTGGTAAAGGCGACTCCGACCACTACAAACAGAGTGGAGAAGACCAACACAGCCCTAGCCCAGCGCGCGCGTCGGCGCTGGCGTGCCACAACGATTGAATTGACTGTACCCAGAATGGGCACGGCCATCACTCGTGTGATGTCGTTGACAGTCCTAAAACAATTCCGCCCATATTCGACCAAGAACGCGGAGCCCAACCCAAGCACCAGCCCCAACACGGCACTACCAAGGATGATCAGGGGCACGCTGGGTTCGGTCGGCTGATTGGGCAACTCGGCTCCTTTGAGCAAGTGAAAGGGATTGCCAGCCGAGCTTTGCATTTCAGTCCAAATGACGTCCATGCGAGTGTACTCGTCTTCGACTTCGGTCAGGTTACCGTTCAGTCGTGCCCGCTCAGCCTGCAGGTCGTGCAGATCTTGATAGACGGTTTGCAACTCCCGAATACGAGCGTCCATATTCTTCATGCGACTGTCCAAGTCACCGAGGCGCCCATCCATCGCGATGAGCTCTGCCTGCGCAACCCTAAGATCCTCCCCGGCCTTCAGCTTGGCTGGATTGGGCTGCAAGTCCTTGGGGGCCAGACTTCCAGTCTGCTCGTCCGTAAGGCGTGCCATTTCGGCCTTGGCGAGCGAGATCGTGTTTTGAATACGCATATACTCCGAGTGGCGAGGCCGATAGCCTTCGCTAGAAAGGCGTAGCTCCTGCTCACTAATCGCCGCCTGGAGCTGAGCCATGCGGTCGGCAAAGGATTGCCCAGCGTCGGTCGACTCAAAGGCCACCATGTCCTCCATCTTGTCATAGGCCTGTTCTAGCGCGACCACTTCCGCACTGCGCTCGACAAACGTGTCAGCCAGAGTCTGGCGCTCTAGGCGCATACCATCCAGAGCATCGAATTCAGGGGGGAGGGGCCGCTCCCCGCCTGCGCGCCCGTCCCAAGGCGGAATGCCATTCTCCTTATGCTTGGCTGAGACAATCAGCGAGATTTCATCGAGACGCTCTTGCATCTGCGCGCGCCTATCGCCGAGGCTAACAAATGCGTTGCGTGTAGCATTTCGACTGGCCTCTAGTACCTCCTCACGCCAGCGCAGGCTGATTTCTTTAGTGAATCGGTAAGCTTGCTCGGGCTGTGTGTGTGCAAAGGCGATGGTGACAATTTGCTCCTTCACCGTGCTGGCCATCACGGGCGAACTCACCGAGAGGTTGTCAATCGTTCGCTCCATGAGCAACTCGCGCTCGAGCTTGGTGAGAGACGCCCACGGCCATCCAATGGCTTCGATCACGGCTTTGACCCGATTGGGTGCCCGAATGACGTGGGATGCTACCTGTCCGCCAGCCGTGCCCATGCGCGCATCACGCCCACCTACATCACGAACCATGATGCGTTCACTGGCCACGAATTTCTTGGGCACGATGATCGCAAAGCTCGTACCAAAGGCTAGGCACAAGCTCAGAGGAATGAGCACCCAACGAACGCGCTTGCGGAGCACCTGGAGCGCATCCTCTAGCTGACTTGTGGCTTCAACTTCAACTGGCATAGGTGTATCTCTTAAAAGCCTCCAAATGCATTGTTGCCGCGCACTCCGCCCCCGCGACCACGGCGCCGGCCTCTCCCAAAGCCGAAGAGTGGGCCAAGGGCTCCACGCAGCAACTGCTTGACCGGGAATAAGAGGTCGTCAATGAAATAAGCGAATTCAGCGAGCATAGTGGCCGGCACAAATATGATGTCGTACTCCTGAACCTGAACATTGAAAGTCATATCAGCGTGATCGAGCATGTCGTTGATATTGACTGTGATGATCATCGGATTGACCGGATCGGGGCGCATGATTCGCACGCGGCCCAAATTGGCGCTGTTCTCGTCTGGTTGGGCCTTCATCACCGCCTCAAAGATAGTGAGGTCGCCGGGGTGCTTCGCCTCGCCCTCCTTCGCAACCTCACCGAAGATGAAGTACTTCTTTCCCTGGGTACGAATCTGCACGGAGATATCTGTGTCTTGATAGAACACGCTGTAGTGTTCCTCAAGCACGGCCTCAATATCTGAGCGCGTAAACCCAGCCACATGCACAATGCCGATCTCGGGCATGAGCAAGGTACCGTCGATATCAACCTTTTGGGAGCCGGAAATCTCGGTGGGGTGCAATACATCTAGGTATTGGACGGTGTCCCCAATGGTCGCGTAATTCTCCTCCTCAGCGTTACCGTAGTACTTCTTGCCGAACCCGTAGGTATTCAGGTATTGGAGCGCGCGCTTGTTCGGAGCACTCTGGCAGGCACCTAGAAAAGCGAATAGGGCGAGTAGCGCTAAGAGACGGGGGGTGGACATAAACTGGGGTTGTGGAGGGGGCACTGCGACAAGGAACCGCAAGGGATCGCCTAGAAAGGTTGATATCGGCAGGTTGGTCGTCGATGTTGACCCCCATGGCGAGCACTGCGGGCCTATCGGCAACCATGAGGACGGGGTTTTCTCCCCCGCCCCGCCTACCTGAGTAGACTTTGAGGATCTTGGCCAACGAATTCCAGTCTCTAGACCCTCCACTCACCCCAGAATCCGCCCCCGCCCCCCCGGGTGGTCGGCAGCGCTATCACCGAAAAACGTACAACTTTCGGGCTTTGAGCACCCCAAGCCCCCCCCGCGACCTCGTCGAGAGCTAGGACGAGTACTGGGCCTGGTAATACTGACGGTAAGCGCCATTGCGGACGCTCTGCAGCCACTCGTCATTCCCAAGATACCACTCAATTGTGCGCGGGAGGGCCTCCTCGAAGGTGAAGCGGGGAGTCCACTTGAGCTCCTCCTGCATCTTCGTTGCGTCAATGGCGTAGCGGCGGTCATGCCCTGGTCGGTCGGTTACGTATTCGATCAGACTCTGGGGCTTGCCCAGCGCGCTGAGAATGGCGTTCACGATGTCAATATTGGGGTACTCATTGTGTCCACCGATGTTGTAGACATGCCCCAGCAGGCCCCGCTCGAGAACAGCCAGGATCGCCTCGCAATGGTCCTGCACATACAGCCAGTCCCGAACCTGCATGCCATCCCCATAGACGGGCAGCGCTTGGTCCTCGCGCGCATTGGCAATCATCAGCGGGATCAACTTCTCGGGAAACTGATAGGGGCCATAGTTATTGGAGCAACGAGTCGTCAGTGCGGGGAAGCCGTGCGTCTCAACCGCAGCGCGCACAAGCAGATCACTGCTAGCCTTCGAGGCGCTGTAGGGAGAGTTGGGAGCCAGTGGCGTCTCTTCCGTAAAAAAACCAGTCGTTCCTAGGCTTCCGTACACCTCATCAGTCGACACGTGCACAAATCGATCGACTCCCCGCTGACGACAAACGTCGAGCATTACCTGTGTTCCCATCACATTGGATCTCACAAAGGGTTGCCCCGATTGAATGGAACGATCCACATGACTCTCGGCAGCGAAGTGAACCACACTCACGCTGCCCCCACTGGCCAGATCGAATGCCCCCTCGACATCGGACTGATTGGCCACATCGCCACGCACAAAGCGGTAGTTTCCCAAGGACTCAATCGACGAGAGGTTTTCAAGGTTTCCCGCGTAGGTCAAGGCATCAAAATTGATGACCCGTTGCTCGGGACGCTGATCCGCCAACATCAGCAGGAAATTGCTACCAATGAATCCTGCGCCACCGGTGACGATTAAGGTATCACTCATGAGTCATCACTGCCGAGATAGGTCTTGAGTGCATCGCGCCAGTCCGCCATGGGTTTTCCACGCAACGCCTCAAGACGGGAACAACTGAGAACACTGTAGGCCGGCCTTGGGGCTGGGCGCGGGAACTCTTCTGTTGTGCAAGGGTGAACCTGCACACCCTCCACCCCAGCGTACTCAAGAGTTGCGCAGGCCACGTCATACCAACTCGCACTTCCCTCACACGCAGCATGGAATACACCCACGACTGACCCTGTGAGGACATCCCACAGTGCGGGCGCCAGTTCCAGAGTTGAGGTCGGTGAGCCCGTCTGGTCTGAAACGACCTTTAGGGAGTCTCGCTCCGCAGCAAGCCGCAACATGGTCCCTGGGAAGTGATTGCCGCGAGGTCCGTAGAGCCATTGGGTGCGCACGATGCTCGTCTTGCCCGCATGGGCAGCGAGGGCAGCTTGCTCGCCCTCCCACTTAGTCTTGCCGTAGACACTCATCGGACAGACCTCGGCATCTTCGGTATAGGGTTCGGATGCACTGCCGTCAAAAACGAAGTCCGTAGACACCACCACCAGTGAAACGTCTTCAATGGCACACCTGCGGGCAATGACATCCGCTGCCTGTGCGTTGATCTGGCGTGCCAACTCCTCATGGCTCTCAGCGTCATCCACCGCCGTATAGGCCGCACAATGAATCACTCCAGAGAATGGCCCAAACGACTCAAACAATCCCGCCAGCTGGCCCCCATCGGTCAGATCAACCCCACAAGCATCCACACCCGCCGCGGGCCGGATGTCTGTACCCACCACTTCGACCCCATCTGGAGCGCATAAAAGCACCTGGCTGCCGAGCATTCCTGCAGCGCCGGTCACAAGGACCCTCGGGGTTTCTTGATTGGACTCAGGCATGCGCGACCCCGTCACCTAAGTGCTCCATCTCAGCACGCCGTCCTCGGCTAGACATCAGTGTGGTTAGCCCCGCCATCTGCAACCCGGGCTGTTGCTGAAAACAGGGAATCAAAAGTACCTGCATCGGTCCACCAACCATCGAGGGTTTCACAGGTGAGCGACCCATCCTTGAGGTACCAGTTGTTCACATCCGTGATTTCGAGTTCCCCACGATCAGAGGGTACGAGAGTATCAATGATCTCCCATACGCGACCGTCGTACATATAGATGCCAATTACCGCCAAGTTAGAAACGTGCTCTTTGGGCTTTTCCACGATCTCGAGTACGCGGCCATCTTCCACGCGGGCGACCCCAAATCGCTCTGGATCGGCGACCTCCTTCAAGAGGATTTTCCCACCCCCGCCTTGTTGCTCGAAGTCTCGAACGGCCTGAGCGATGTTGTTTTCAATCAGGTTATCTCCGAGAATCACACAAACTGAATCCCCTTGAGCCCAGTGACGCGCCAATCCGAGGGCTTCGGCGATTCCGCCCTCCCCCTCTTGATAGGTATAGTTGAGGTGCTTGAGCCCAAAGTCCTTGCCATTGCCGAGGAGAGACAAGAAATCACCCGATTTGCGCCCCCCCGTTACGATCATGATGTCATCGATACCCGCATCCACCAGAGTCTGGATGGGGTAATAGATCATCGGCCTATCGTAGACAGGCAAGAGATGCTTGTTGGTGATCTTGGTGAGTGGGAACAACCGAGTTCCCAAGCCACCGGCCAGGATAACGCCCTTCATGTGGATACTACGTGATTGAGTGAATCAAGAGAAAATGAGAGTTGGGGCTGGTAACTCTGGTGTATTTCGTCTGCGGATGCCAGAGGACTCCAAGCCTAACCCAAGGTCGTGGAGCGGGGATGAGGCTACACGATCAAACCCTGCGCCGCAGCGGCCTGAATTCAAGATTCGTCTCGATTCAAAACGGACTGGGACCCACCCGGGCCCGCCATGTACCACTCTAAGAACCGCTCGAGCCCCAACCGCACGGGCGTAGTGGGTTCATAATCCAGTTCCTTCTGGGCAAGACTCACATCCGCAAAAGTCACCGGCACATCACCTGGCTGATTAGGGAGAGGGTCAAGGATCGGTTCCTTGCCGCAAACCTCCCCTATCATACGAACCAGGTCGGATAGGGCCGTGGTCTGGGACTCGCCGAGATTGTAGATTGAATACCCAGCACAGCGATCGAGGGCAGCGACAACCCCATCAATAATGTCACCCACATAAGTGTAATCCCGGCGTGTGCTTCCATCTCCAAAAAACGGGATGGGCTCGCCGCGCAGGACGCAGGCCACAAACTTATGGATCGCCATCTCAGGGCGTTGTCTGGGACCAAACACCGTGAAGAAGCGCAGGGCCGTAGTAGGTATCCCATACAGGTGATGATGGGTGTACGCCATCAATTCTCCCGCAAGCTTGGTCGCCGCATAGGGCGACACGGGATGGCGCAGAGCATCAGCTTCGCTAAAGGGAACTTTTTCGTTGCCTCCATAGACGCTCGAGGAACTAGCGAAGACAAAGCGCGTAGTGGGAAATTCGCGTAGGGCCTCAAGAAGCACAAGCGTGCCGCGCACATTGACGTCCTCATACAAGAGTGGATCTTCGAGTGAGGGACGTACCCCAGCCATTGCAGCCAGGTGTACCAACGCATCGGGACGTTGGTCCTCAAAGAGCTCTCGAACGAGATTCTGGTCCCGAATATCCCCCTCTACGATCGTGGCGCCAGCGGCACTGAGGATCGAAGCATTTTCGCGCTTGATTGCAGGATCGTAAAAAGCATTGAAGTTGTCGAGCACGCAAACCTCGTCGGCACGCTCAAGCAACCGTTCTACCAAATGGGAGCCAATGAATCCCGCTCCTCCTGTCACCAAGACTTTCATGCTGAATCGTACCTCCTAGACACAGATGCAGCCAATTCTTGGAGGGGGCGTGACCGCTCAGCGTGGACAAATACGAGAAGGTTGGAGTGTGCTCGCATCACTCCACCGTCACGCTCTTGGCCAGATTTCGAGGCTTATCAATGTCGCATCCACGCAGACGAGCAACGTGGTAAGCGAACAACTGCAGGGGGATCGTATTCAGAAGCGGACTCAGCCATTCATCGGTCTCCGGCAATTCAAGGCTCTCATCAGCACGGGCTAGACTCTCTGGATCCGATCCGATACAGACCACTCGCCCACCCCTGGCCTGAACCTGCTCCATATTCATGCGGACCTTGGGCGCAAGGGGCCCTGCAGAGTTAATCACAAAGACACTCATGCTCGGATCAATCAAGGCAATCGGGCCGTGCTTCATTTCACCGGCGGCATATCCTTCCGCGTGCATGTAGGAAATCTCCTTCAACTTGAGCGCACCCTCAAGGGCAACTGGGAAATTGACCCCCCTACCCAGGAATAGGAACCCTTTTTGCTCCACATGCAAGCGTGCGAGACGTTGGACGCGGGCAACGGCTTCATCTGTGAGCAAGGAGCCCATTTTTGGGCGCAAGAGACGTAGCTCGGAAAGCAAGGCTCGTGCCCGTTCCGCGCTGAGAGCGCCACGGACGCGCCCCAATCGCACTGCCAACAGCACAAGTGCGGCCACTTGGGCAGTGAATGCCTTCGTACTCGCCACTCCAATCTCGGGGCCAGCGTGGGTGAGGATGACCCCATGGGAAAGGCGGGCCTGACTGGAACCGTCTACGTTACAGACGCTCAGTAGTTGCGCCCCCAATTCGATGGCTCGCGTACCCGCCGCAAGCGTATCCGCCGTCTCCCCGGACTGTGAAATACACAAGGCCAGAGTTCCGGGCACCCATTGAGGTTGTCGATACCGAAACTCGGATGCGAAATCCACATCCACTGCGATGCCGGCAATGCTCTCGAGGAGATACGAAGCAACCAGCCCGGCATGCAGGGCTGTGCCACATGCAAGAATCTGAATGCGTTGAACGTTGGCCATGAAGGCATCGTCCAAGCGCGGGTCCTCGAACACCACGTCTTCACCGGACTCGTGGATCGACCCAAAAGCGGTGCGAGCCAACACATCCGGCTGCTCGTGAATCTCCTTGAGCATGAAGTGCGGCCAGGGGCCCAACTCGGTGTCCGCAACGTTCCATTCGATCGCCCGAGTCAACCGCTCAACGCTCTGGCCTTCGCAGTTCCAGACCTGATAGTGCCCTGGTTCAACTGCTGCAATATCACCATCCTCGAGGAATGCGATATGATCCGAATGACTGACCAATGCGAGCACATCGGAGGCTAGATAGCCTCCTTGCTCAGTGACGCACAAGGCCAGTGGCGGTCCAGAACGGGTGCAGACCAGACGCGTTTCTCCCTCGTGGCGATCAAGAATCGCAAGCGCGTAGGAGCCCTCGACCCCCTGCAATGCAATTCGAACACTCTCCACGAGAGTCTTACCGGTCAGGAGCTCGGCCTCAATCAAGTGCGCGAGCACTTCACTGTCGGTTTCAGATCGAAAGACATTGCCCTGCGCTTCCAGCCCCGCCTTCAGCTGAGCATAGTTCTCGATGATCCCGTTATGAACGAGAGCCAAACGATCCCCCTGGCCCTGATGGGGGTGTGCATTGGTCACGTCAGCGGCGCCATGGGTAGCCCAACGCATGTGCCCGATCCCGGCTTGCGCCCCCTCCACGAGCTCACCATGCTGACTCATCAGTTCCTCGAGTCCCGCGAGACGCCCTTTCGCCTTGAGGACCTGGACGCCCGTGGCAGCCTCACCCACAAGACCCAAGCCGGCGCTGTCATAGCCTCGGTATTCCAGCACCCGCAGTCCGTGAATCAATCCGCGAGCGACGGGCCCCTGACTTCGAACAGCTCCAACAATCCCACACATGCCCTAGGCCTGTTCTCTCCCATCGGCACAATCCGTATCCCGCTGCTCAGTCCCCTGCATACGCGCAGCCACCTCACCCCTGAAGTAGTCAAGGGTGATTCTGAGTCCGTCGGCGAGCTCAACTTCTGGCTCCCAGCCTAAAAGCGCACGAGCTTTGGAAATGTCAGGCTGACGCACCTTGGGGTCATCAATAGGTAGATCTTGAAAGACTATGGAAGACTGAGAGCCCGTCAATTCCACAACCTTGCGGGCAAACTCGAGGATGGTGAGTTCATTGGGGTTGCCAATATTGACAGGCATGGGCTCGTCCGAGCGAAGCAGACGCCAGAGCCCCTCGACCAAATCGTCCACGAAGCAAAACGAGCGTGTCTGACTACCGTCCCCAAATACGGTCAAGGGTTTCCCCTCAAGAGCCTGAGACATAAACGCAGGCAGTGCACGACCGTCGTTGAGACGCATGCGCGGTCCATATGTGTTGAAGATTCTCACGATGCGAGTCTGCAGACCATGGTAGCGGTGATAGCCCATGGTCATCGCTTCAGCGAAACGCTTGGCCTCGTCATACACCCCACGTGGGCCTACGGGGTTTACGTTGCCCCAATAGTCTTCGGTCTGGGGGTGGACCAACGGATCGCCATAACACTCCGAAGTGGAGGCCAGCAGAAAGCGTGCATCTTTGGCCCTCGCCAACCCCAGCACCTTGTGGGTTCCCAATGATCCTACCTTCAGGGTCTGAATGGGCAGTTCTAGATAGTCGATCGGGCTGGCGGGGGAGGCAAAATGCAAGATGGCTTCCACGTCCCCTGCCACATGGATGTACTCGGTCACATCGCGTTTTTCGAAGTGAAAATCAGCATCACGGAACAAGTGTTCGACATTGGAAATATCGCCCGTGATGAGGTTATCCATGCAGATGACCGACCAACCCTCACCTAAGAAACGCTCGCACAGGTGACTACCGAGGAAACCCGCGCCCCCCGTAATGAGGACCGTGTGTTTACTCACCCGACTCCCCCTCCGCGTCAGCCGCACCACCACTTGAGTCTGGGACGGCGTCGGTACTAGGGAGGGGTGCAGCTTGTCCGGACCCTGCTTCGGGTGCCTCAGCCTTCCCGGCACGCCTGCCGCCCACGACAAAATCATCGACGAGGACATTCCAATCGTCCTCAGGACCTAGGCGAATGCGCAGACCGTGCCCGCGCACCTCATGCTCGCCCTTAGCCCGCAGGGCAACGCCACCGCGCTTATTCCGCAGGTCCACATTTCCCCGGAAACTGAGTTGGCGATCAAGATCCGTCTGCACCTGGAAACTGGGGTCCAACTCCAAGGGAGCCATGCCTGATTCCAAGAGTGGCAAATCGATCACATCACCTGGGCTCAATGTAAACACCTCATCTCGGCACGCCAATCGCCCCTGGCCCTTGGAGCGATTGCGCACGCGCATGATCCCACTGGCATGGGTTTCAACGACAAAGGGTCCTGTCTCAGCATCGAGCAAGACTCCACCCAATAAGCGGACTTGCTGTCCCTTGGAAATATTGAGCACGGCCTGTTCGCACTCATGGAAAAAGAACAATGGCTCCCCCCGGCTTGGCGAGCCGACGACGCCGGAGCCATGCCCGAGCAACCGCACAGACCCTCCGTCCCCGAACAAAACCTCACAGCGTCCTCCGGCACCGCTGAACACCCAAGATCCAGCATTCATCCTCGCCTGCTTGCTGTAGAAATGGAGGGGGAAACTGGCCACCTCACCGGGCCGACGAACATGGACTGGATCTGCGATGCGAACGATCAGCACCTCTTCGACGCCAGCTGGGTAACGATCACGTGCACCCGGGGGCAAGGGATTGACCTGTGCCCGCATAGGTCCAGGGTATCGCTGAGTACTCACGTAGCACCCAGAGAAGCAAGGCAGCGACGCTGCTGCCAGCAAAAGGGTCACGATGGGGCGAGGCTGTCGCATGGGACTCATAGCTGGGTGCGGGTACATGGGCGGGAGGAGCTCCCTAGCGGATCATAGAGGTGACTTCATCGGCACCCTAGTCCTCCGGCAGGAGGGTGCGCTCCACAAAAGCGGTGTCGTGCAGGGCTTCCCGGAACTCTGGGTGGTTCAAAACCGTGCTCTGAAAGGCAATTGTCGTATAGGGCCCCTCCACGACAAACTCATCGAGGGCGCGCAACATGCACCGAATTGCATCCTCACGGGTCGCCCGATGAACAAGAAGTTTGGCAATCATGGAGTCGTAATTGGGTGGGATGGAGTATCCAGTGTAGCAATGGCTATCCACCCTCACTCCAGGTCCCCCCGGGGGCACGAATGAAATGAGGCGCCCAGGTGAGGGCATGAACCCGCGCTCAGGGTTTTCGGCGTTAATTCGGCACTCGATAGCATGGCCCGAAGTGCGAATATCCTTCTGGCGCAAGCCCAGCGGTTCCCCGGAGGCGATCCGCAGCTGAGCCTGGATCAGATCGACGCCTGTCACCATCTCCGTCACGGTATGCTCAACTTGGATCCGTGCGTTGACTTCGATGAAATAGAAAGCCCCCTGATTGTCGAGGATAAACTCAACAGTGCCTGCATTCACGTAGTTGGCCGCCTTGGCGAGTCGCACAGCTGCATTGCACATCTCTTTGCGCTGCTTGGCGCTGAGACAAGCCGAGGGGGATTCCTCCACAAGTTTTTGATGTCGGCGCTGGACGGAGCAGTCTCGCTCGCCCAAATGAATCACCTGCCCGTCGGAGCCCGCCAAAATCTGGACTTCCACGTGGCGGCCGCCCTCAATGAACTTCTCAAAGTACACCGAGTCGTCACCAAAGGCGTTGGCTGCCTCTAGTTGAGCCGCCCGCATTCCCGACAGCAAGCTGGCTTCATCTCGGGCCACTCGCATACCACGACCGCCGCCACCCGATGACGCCTTGATCATGATAGGGAAGCCAATGCGCTTGGAGGCCTCAATGGCCTGGGCCTCCGTCAGGACGGTTCCATCAGAACCGGGCACAACAGGAACCTTGGCTGCAATCGCCACTTCACGGGCCCGGGCCTTGTTACCGACCATGGCAATTGTCTCTGCCGAAGGCCCGATGAACTTGATTTCACAAGACTCACACACCTCGGCGAAATGAGCGTTCTCAGCCAGAAAACCATACCCCGGGTGAATCGCGTCCACGTCAGCAATCTCCGCTGCGGATATCACCGAGGGAATGTCCAAGTAGGACTGGGCTCCCGGTGCAGGGCCAATGCAGATTGTCTCATCGGCCTGACGCAGGTAAAGGGCGTCCGCATCAGCCTCCGAATACACGGCAACCGTCTCAATGGAGAGCTCCTTACAGGCACGGATGACCCGTTGGGCAATCTCGCCCCGGTTGGCGACCAAGACCCTGCGAAACATCAGTTTGTCTTGACCAGGAATAGCGGCTGACCGAATTCAACCGGCTCACCGTTGCTTACGAGAATGTCGACCACCTCGCCATTGAGCTCTGCATTGATCTCATTCATCACCTTCATCGCCTCCACGATACACACCACCGTATCAGCGTCGACTCGATCCCCCACCTTGACGAAGGAGTCTGCCTCGGGAGAGGGTGACCGGTAGAAGGTTCCGACCATGGGGCTCACGACCTGGTCCACCCCAGCAGGCAGCCCAGAATCAGACGCGCTCTCGGAAGGAGCCACATCAGGGGCAGCCCCTGCATCCGCTGGAGGCGCAGCCGCAGCTCCAGGCATCATGACGACCTGGCCCCCGGGAGGAGCTCCGGCAGCGCCACGCTTGAGGTGCACGCGCAGTCCGCTCGGGTCATCCGCCACTTCAAGTTCGGTGACCTCGCCACGCTCCATGATGCGTACGAGATTGCGAATCAGCTTCAGGTCCATCGATGAGGAGGAGCAGCCGCGCTGCCCGGGGAGGGGGTGAGAGGGTGGGGTCCACGGGGAGCGGTCGAATGAGTCAACCAACTCCCACGGGCTAGAGTGTAATCATCCCCCCCCCCAGAAACACGCTTCTAGAGCGGACTTCCTCCGGTCCCCCATGCTGGCCGACCCAAACGGGCGCCTGCGGGGTACGGCTATAACCCGCTGATAGCCATCGCGGAAGGGATCGTCGGCTCCCCGCCTAGTCCCGAATCCAATGCCCGGAGGCTCCCCCAGATTTCTCGAGGAGTTCCACAGCCCCCACCCGGATGCCCTTGTCGACACCCTTGGCCATGTCGTAGAGGGTCAGCGCAGCCAGCGAAGCCCCCACCATCGCCTCCATTTCCACCCCGGTACGACCCTCGCATCGGGTTTGGCAGAAAATCTCGAGAACATCAGCCCCATCGGTTTGAAAGGTGATTTCCACATGATCCAGGCCCAAGGGGTGGCACATGGGGATCAGCGACCCCGTTCCCTTGGCCGCAAGTACACCTGCACAGCGCGCAACCTCCTGAACCGCCCCCTTGGGCCCATCTCCAGCCAGGACGCGGTCCCGCACACCCGACGGAAACTCAACCCTCGCCCGGGCGAGGGCCATGCGCCGAGTTGCCGGCTTGGCCCCCACGTCGACCATGCAAGCTTCGGTTCCAGCCGGGGTCACACGCAAGTGCGGCACTTGGGCGAGGTCTCCCGCTGCAGCACTCGGCAAAGGGGGCTGTTGACGATCAGTACTCACAATCTTTTTGTCCCGCTCTGTAAGACCGTGGGTCAAATCACCCACGATTCCACCCGCCCGGGCAGGCGGTCATGGCATAAGGAATGTATGAATATGGAGAATCCGCTAGGATCCTACACCACTTCCCACGTCACCGGTTCTAGATTGGTCTTTCCAAACGCCGAAAGGGTACACCAGGGACCCAAGACCCTAGCCCATACGGATTATTCGCTCACCCTCCTCAGACGCATGACCACCCTACCCCGACTCGTCTCATCTGTACTGGCTCTCTCAGTACTCACCGTTGGCCTACCCGGATACGCTCACTCACAGGGGAACACTCCGGACCTAGAGGCCATTTTGGCGGAGCAGATCCACGCCGCTGACGAAATGAGCTCTGAGGAAATCTGGACTGCCGCGCAAGCCCTTAGCTCGATGGTGGGCGATGAGGTGGGCGCTCCATTTGACGCCGCCGTCGAGGGATCCATCCGAAGCCTGCTAGGAGACCATGAACAGGGAAAGGGCACCCTGTTACTTGTTGCGACTCGATTCCTGGGGGATGACGTCGACCTCGAACTCTGCGCCGAAGCCCTCGCACCCCTGATCCGCTCGGGTCTCGACCCCCTGGCCCAGGCCGCCGCCGATCTCATCGAGGGCTCAGATCTCAATAGGGCCGCCCGCGATGAGCGCAGCGAACTCTGTGCCGCCCTCATCGAGCTTGGAGCCGACCCCAGCCGCGACCCTAGCTTGCGCGCCGCCTGTGCAGGTGCAGCCCATCGGATTGGGCTCGGAGACCAGCTCCCCAAGGCCCGCACGATTCTGTACGACTTCCTAGAATCCTCTGATTCAGCCCTGCGCCCTCTGGGTGCCCTCACACTTGCCCGTCTGGGCATTGTCGAAGATGTGCCTGGAGTCGCCCGGGAACTTGAGCGCCTTGCCACCCTGCCCGGTGAACGCGGGCGACTTGCCGAGGCCTACCTCAAGCAGGTTCAGATCCGCCGGCATAAGGAAACTGAACTGCGTCGGGCCCGCGATGTGGCTAGCAATCTAGCCGCGGGCGGTGCCATCGGTACCGACCTCGGTCGCATCGAGAGCCTCATTCAACTCGTCCAGCAGGCTCACATTGATGGCCCCACCGTCACACGGGGCGAACTCATCGAAGCCGCTGCTTCGGGCTTGCTGAGCAGCATGGATCCCCACTCTTCTTACTTCTCCCCGAAGGCCTTCCAGAAGTTTGAGCAGGACCTCGAAGCTGAGTACGGTGGCATTGGGGCCTATGTCGGCGTCGATCGTGAAGATGGACTCTTCACCATCACACGGCCCATCTACTCCGGCCCTGCGTACAAAGCGGGGCTCTTCAGCGACGACAAGATCATACGCATCGGCGATTGGCCCACAACAGGCGAGAATGTCAACGACATCATCCGGCGGCTCAAAGGCCGGCCCGGCACAGATGTAAAACTCTACATTTGGCGACGCGGGATGGATGCCGGACTCATTGAGCGCCCCACGGAGAATATGGCCGTCACCATCGAGCGCGCCCAAATCACAATTCCCCCGGTGCACGCCCTCATGCTGCCAGGTGGAATCGGACTCGTGGAACTCACCACATTCAGCCGCGTAGCGAGCCAAGAGATCACCCATGCAATCGAACAACTCAAAGATGAGGGCATGCGCGCACTCATCCTCGATCTGAGGGGCAACACAGGGGGGCTGTTGACCGAAGCCCGCAATGTGGGCGACCTCTTTCTGGAGCCAGGAAAGGTTGTCGTGAGTACGAAGAGCAGGGTCTATAGGCCGCGCACCTACAAGACCGAGCAAGCCACCGTCATTCCAGATGAGATGCCCATGGTCGTGCTTATCAATCGTTTCAGTGCCTCGGCCTCCGAAATTGTATCGGGGGCACTCCAAGACCACGGTCGTGCCACCCTGATCGGGCAGCGCTCGTTCGGAAAAGGATCTGTGCAAAACCTCATCCGTCTACCCGGCGAACTCGACGACGAGTTTGCGGACGAGAACAACAACCAACGTTATGACGATTGGGAGAAGATCACCAAAGACCACGATGACGATGGAGAGTTTGATAGAGCACCCCGCATCAAACTCACCATCGAACAATACCTGCTGCCCACCGGGCGCTCCATCCACCGCCAACTGGACGACGAGGGGAATATCAAGAGTGCGGGAGGCGTGGAACCCGACCAGACTGTGCCCACCATGCGCCGTGAGTCATGGCGCCTAGTTGAGATGCGCAAACTCCAGGATACGCGCAAGCTGAGAGAGTGGGCCCTCAACAGTTTCAAGGTGCATGCCGACACTTACACGGAGCTGGCCCTCTGTGACATGGACGATGCACAGGCCTACCCAGGCTTCCAAGAGCTTTACGCTGGCCTCGGCACCATCCTGTCGGAAGATGACGTGCGCTTCCTATTGCGCATCGAGATACGCCGCCTCGTCCAGGACGCCCAAGGCCATGCGTTTCCATTCGGCGACTTTCAAGAGGACAGTCAGATGCAGGCGGCACTGCGGCAACTCTTCGCAGAACTAGGGGACTCACCCGAAAGCGTAGCCGCCTACGCCAAGACGTTTGATGAGATTGGCGAAGACGGCTCAGTGATGGGCCAAACCGCCCACCTAGGTCCGGCGAGTGAGGATCTTGACCGGGCCCTTGCCCTACTCGACGAAGCCAGTGACAACTTAGAGCTCATGACCCCGGAGCGCCTAGAGGAACTCACCCAGTTGTTCCGCTCCATGAAACGAAATTAGATCGGGTGGATTCAAACCGCGGGCGGGTCACCGAGGCCCTCTCGATTCAGTCATCCGGCTGGGGGTTTGCTCCCAACTCAGTCGGCATGGTCGGGGCATAGTCGTGTTCGAAGACTTGGTCGAAGTCGTACACGTCAGCAAACTGCTCCAAAGTATCACTCTCCTGCTTGTTGAGGAGTTTTGCATCCACCAGCAAGAAGACGATCTGCCCCCAATCAAGGGTTGAGTGCACCCCCCACGAGCGCCAAACCTCCGCGCCCAAGGGTCCAAACATACGCTCACCCAACACCCGCATTCCTTCAAGCAGCTCGGGACCGCTCACGTGACGGGGCTTGCCCTCAGGCGCAGAACGCCCTGCGATCTGGATCGCGGTCTCTAGGGATTCAAAGAGAAATCGGAAGGCCTCAACCCGGTACCGGGGGTCTCGATCGCAAATCTCACGCAGGGGGTCAGTCATGACTCACTCGATCACGTCGAAGTATAGAAAACAAGTATCAGCATGGGCCCAGAGGGCAAGGAAGGCGCGCACAATCAGGTTAGGACATTCCCGCAGGGTGACTGTGAAGCAATCCCCCCAAAGATCGCAGGGCCGTCTCCAGCACGGTTTCTGCACCTAGGTTGAGTGCAAGATCTTGACGGCCCCCGAGCAGCCCTTCAATGGCGTTCTCAAATCGTGGTCCGGAAGACATCCGGCTGGGCCCGCTGCCCATGGATTCCAAGACGTCGCCATGGGCTAGCTCCGCGGCAGCGACCCCCGCGTCCAACCGGACTTGGTCCAACAACAGCTCAAGCCCTAGATCAATGGTCGCTGTCACCCTTGATCGTCGCACGGCGGCTGGCGTTCCGCCGGAGAACTCTCCGTCAAGCTCCCACACACCCTCAGCTGCCTCAGCCGGGTTCAAGACGCCAATGAGCACATCAAGCAAAACCGTTCGCATGGCCACGCCGGCGTTGCGCGCCAATGCCACGGCCTTTCCAGGAGCTCCCTGCGCCATCCGGGCCAACACCTGACGAGTCTCCCCATCGGTCAGAGATTCACAAGTCGAGGCGAGGCCCTCTAGCACATGCTCGGTCTGACTGAGTGACAGTGGCTCAAGGTCGACTCCAACAGTACGGCTGGCAATCGTCTCAAGCATGGCATCGGGTCGCGAGCTAGTCAGCACAATCAGGACATTCTCACCAGGTTCTTCCAAGGTCTTCAGAAAGGCATTCTGAGCACTGGCATTCATGGCATCCGCATCACGCACACACACCACACGCCAACCACCGCCGTCCGCCCGAAGCCGCAAGAAATCCTCGATCGATTGGCCCTGATAGGCCGCCTTTGGACGGTTCTCTCGCGTAGCGACAAAATGCACGCTGATGGCGTTTTGACCTGCGGCTGCATGGTCCACCTCGAAAAAATCGGCGTGGGAACCCGCAAGCACTCGACGACACGCACCGCAGTGCGTGCAGGGCTCGCCCGGACCTCGCTCACAAAGGAGACCCAGCCCGAGCCATCGGGCGGCTTGGTATTTTCCAATGCCGGAGGCACCCCGCAGGACTAGGGCGTGGGGCAAACGTCCCGCACTGGCCGCTTTCCACAACCCGAGCAACGCATGTTGATGGCCCAAGGGTCCTTCCAGGGAAGACTGGCCGATCATGGGGACGACTCCTGTTGGACCGCCCCGCCCCGATTGTCCCCGGATGCTTGACGTCCCTGGCCCTCCACCGAGCAGGTCAATTCTTCCAGCGAGGCCCACACCCGAGAGCCCACCTCGGAGACCGTTCCGTCCCCCGGTATACTGCGAGCCTGGGGGGTTTCCGCCACATAGGCCGCCATGGCCTCAGCCACCCTAGCCTGAAACTCGAGTCCCTTGTCCTCGATGCGATCCTGCGCTTCTCCGCGGCGCCCGCTGGCCTGCCCCACATCCAACTCCAGGATGACCACCCGGTCGGGCGCAGGACGACCCGCCCAACCCAGCAGAAGGTCCAGAAGTTGCGTGCGATCGGCCCCTCCCGCGCCAGCCTGGTAAGCCAACGTGCTCGAATGGAAGCGCTCACACACAACCCATTCACCTCGTGCGAGTGCTGGAGCTACGAGTTCATCGAGCATTTGTCGGCGGGCGGCACAGAATAGCAGACTCTCAACTTCGGCCCCCATGGACTGCTCTCGCGAGAGGAGTAAGCTCCGGAGAGCCTCGCCAAGGCGCGTCGAGCCAGGCTCCCGCAGGTGCTGAACCGTCAGACCCCATTCAGATTCCAGACGCCTGACGAGTCGTGTAGCTTGGGTGCTCTTGCCACAACCGTCCACCCCATCGATAACGATAAAGCGACCAGGTGAACGGGTAGGCGTAGACATCACGCCGATGTTACCCCAGCCCGCGCCGCAGCACCAAGCCAAGGCTGACAACTCGACCTATTCCCCTCCATAACCCAGTGCCTTCATGCGGTCTTGCTGGGCTGAATTCAACTGAGCCTTCACCTGGGGGCCCGCCTGGATCGAGCGCAACCAAGCCTCCATGGCCTCTTCATAGCGTGCGGTGAGCTCGGGCCGCACACCCGCCATGTTCTCTGACAACGCCCAACCGTCTCGCATGGGCAAGACAAATCGGGCCCCGTCGGGTTCTGCGCGTTCCGGCCCCAGTTGGAGGTATTCTCCGACGTTGTGAAAGTAGTGCACGTCGTCATCCCTGAACCCCACCTGCGCTTGGTTGGAATGCACAAACCAAACCCTCCGTTGAGCACCCTCGGCGACGTGTGCCCACTCGGAAAGGTCGACTCCCCCTGGGCCAAAGTCGCCCCCGGATGCTCCGCCAGTCCCCCAAGCCGATGGCGGAAGATTGGCCAAGGCCGAAAAAGTCCGGGCGATATCCACCCCACTCGCTCTGGAATCAGTCACGACCCCCTGACTCTGGTTGGGAAGCCTAAGGATCAGCGGGACTCGCATCACTGGTGGGTGAACGCGTTGGTGGTTGTACCAAACCTGCTGTTCACCAAAGGACTCTCCATGATCTGCCGTAATGAGTACGGCAGCATTGCTAAGAAGCCCCGACGATTCCAAGCGGCTCACGAAGCGCTTCATCAAGGTGTCTGTGTAAGCCACGCCCGAGCGGTATAAGAACTGGGCAAAGTCGCCGTTGCTGACCCCTGCAAGAAACTCGCCCTCGCGCGTCGAACTCGTCCTGCCGATCGTAGGTGGATCAGCCTGCTTCGGCGGTGGGGAGTTGCCCTGTGAGAATTCTCGAGCAAACGGGGCGGGAGGCGTGTAGGGGGTGTGCGGGTCAAAGAGGTGCAACCACAAGAACACGGGGGGGCGCACGGGACTGGACCAATCTCTCAACCAGGGCTCGACGGCCTCGAGCGTTAAGGCTCCATTCACCGGCCCGCCCGGCACGACCTCGTGAAACCGATCGAATCCACGCCCCAAGCCCGACCAGGCTGGCTGAAGGTGCTCGACCGAAACAGCGGCCGCCGTCAGATACCCAACTTGAGCCAAGGCCTGCGCAAGTGTCCGGACACTGGGGTGCAGGGTCGATCGATTATCCATGACCCCATGGGTGGGCACAGGCTGTCCTGTCAAAATGGATGTATGGGACGGCAAGGTCGAGTTGCAAGCCGCCAGTGCCTCCCTGAAGAGGATGGACTCCTCAGCAAATCGATCGAGAAATGGGGTATCCGTCCCAGCGGCATAACAGCCAAGCGCATCGGCGCGCAGGGTGTCGAGAGTCACCAGGATCAGATCGGGTCGAGGGTCTCGGCTTCGCTCATAGACCAGCATTGGATGGGCCCAGAGGAACCTACCTCTCGCTAATTGACTAGGCGGAGTGGGGGGCGACTGGGTGCCCACCCATGCCAAGAGCTGCAATTCGAGTCGCGAACCCGAATAGGTCGACAGATCCGCCTCTAGAGAACTCCACTGGACTTCCCCGCCTGCCTGCTTCACACATCCGAGTTCAACCCATGCGCTTTCCGCAGAATTCCCTAGGCTGCGACAGCGCAGACTAAACCCCACCACCGCGCCGACATCCTCTCGGCTCGGGTGGGCTTGGGCCACATCGACATGGAAATGCATGCCTTCGTGAGCATCCACCTCCACGCTCAAAGGAATCCCAGGATCACTCGCCCAAACGCGACGCTTATCGAGACTGGGGCCCAGCAACCCACAGTCATCGCTTCCCCCGCCGGGATCGGGTTCTGCCTGCATGAACTCGATCGAGGGATCATCCCCCACCTGGAATTCATCCTGGAGCAGTCGAATCCCCCGCAGGTCGTATGATTGCGGCCCCTTCCAACACGGGTAGAGGTTTAGATTCGTGATGGTCCCATTCCAAGCGGGATGTCCCACCATGGAGAGGACGACTCGCTCCCAGTCACCGCCGTGGGTGACCGCATCGGTGCGCAAGCTCCCCAATTCGATCCCTGCAGGCCGACCGTCGCTCTCCCACGTCAGGGTTGCATTGCCATTGCGGTGGCTCCGCAAATCTAACTCGACCCGGTTGAAAGCCGATGAGTCCAGAGGCTCCCCATAGGAAAGATACGCATGGGTAATCCCCTGGGCGGGCAAGTACTCAGTCGCTCGTATGCCTGCCCCCCTTTCATCGAGTTGGGGAAGCGTGTGGAAGAATCCGTTCTGGATTCTCCAAGGGCCCAGTTCCGCCGCTGCTGTGTCCGGGCTCACCACACCGTACTCGGCCACCAAGACCTCCGCCCCGCTCAGTACCTCCCTAGAAGAGCCTCCACCCTGCAGACGCGGATCAAGGTGCATCGCCCGGTACTGACTTCGGTGCTGCGCAGGCTCAGCATGGGGTTGGCAGGCCATCATCACCCCCAGCAGGGCTGCAGCCGCCATCCCAATGGGCCGAAAACCGTTGATACCCATCAGGAGTCCTCTCCGCGCAGACGCAGCCCTTCAGTTTCCCATTGAACGGCCTGTTCTTCCCGGCCTAGTGCCCGAGCACAACGAGCCTGTTGCAAACGGATATCAGCAATCTCGTCGGGGGTCAACGGGATACCCTCTAGGTGCTCCGGGGGCAAGCCACGCGCCAATTGAGGGTGCAAGCGTTCTGCATCAGCACCATGGGGCAATCCGGCGGGGGGCCCGATATAGCGCTGATGATCCAAGTCGAGATCGGCAGGAACGAGAATGGCCACCGAGTACTCCCGTAAGGCTTCTTCCCAGCGCTCCAGCTCGGCAAGGCTACTTCCCCATGCGAGGTGAAGATCCCTACGAAAGGGATCGACCTCATTGGCTTGCTCATACAGTTTGGCTGCACGGCCATGCTGAAGAACTTCACAATAGTAATGGGCTACTTCTAAGCGTTCAGGGTAGGCGTCGGCATTCCAAGCCAACCAGCGCTCTAGGGCTTGTGCCGCAAGGGCTGGCTGGTCCGTTGAACCGTAGTACTTGGCTAAGTCCCGTTCTGCGCTCAGATTGGCAGCGTCGTAACCGGGAAACGACTGTTCAGCCATCAACCAGTAGCGTTCAGCCTGTGAGGGCTTGCCCGAACTAGCCAGCAGGGTGGCAAGCCCCATCAGGGCTCGATAGTCACGGCCTCCAGCCTCAATGGACTGCTCTAGGAACGACTGGGCCCCTTGCACGTCTCGAGATTCTAGAGCCATCTCACCTCGCAAGGCGAGGGCGCGGTGGCCCTCGGGTCCAGCGAGACCTGCGAGCCGCAGGGCCTCAAGTGCATCTGTGCGTTTCTGCCGCTGCCAACTACCAAAGGCAACATCAATCCACCCCTCTCGCCACAGCTCCACCCCCTGCTCGGGGACCTTACGCCCAAGCTGGAGTCGTTTTCGCACGACCCACTCCGGCTGCCAGCGGGGTTCCAGGATCAGACCCGCAAGTTTGGCATCCACAAAGTCCTCAAAATCTCGGTCAACCTGTTCCGGAGTGAGCTCAAATACTCGCTCAAAGGCTTGGTCAAGATCGGCACCCGAGTCGAACTGTGCTAGCAAACGAATCATCGGATTGAAGCCATGGGCATCAATGAGCATCTCGCACAACAATCCGCCCTGGTAGTACCCAAAGAGAATGCGCGGCCCCCGGAATGCGCGATTGAGCTCGCGCACGGGAATCAGCCGTCCATTGGCCCTGGAATCGAGCAACTCCCGCCGCATATTGCGCGTCCACGCTGGGTTGAGGCGCACTTCTTCCCACGTGGCGAGGCCCTCGGTAATCCATCGCGGGCAGCGATTATGGCTCAGTCCCAAGTGAACGACGTGGCTGAACTCGTGAAACCCCGTACGGGCCCACGAAAACCTGCCGCGCATTTCAGACAGGGGAGAGAGCGCGGTCACGACCGGGCCAAAACACACTCCCAGGGCAGGGAATCCCTCGAAACCGACGGACCGGACAGAAAAATCCTTGTGTGCCCGAAACACCTCAATGCGTGTTGTCCCGGCCGTGTGCCCGTAACGGCTGGAGAGATCTTCACGGGCAGCCAAGTAGAATGGCACCAAGTAGGTCCGCAAAACATCCGCCGCATCAGGACGCCAGGCAAACTCAAGTGGGCCATGAACCTCAATGACCTGCTCACGCTTCATGCGTCCCAACACCATGCGTAGATTCTTGCGCAGGGCATCTTGCCGCCCTCCTGCAGCTTGCTCTGCCTTTTCAAGGGCCTCAGCGGCTTCATCCTCACGCCCCGTATTGGCGAGTGCTTGACCCAACAAGCGCAAGGCCTCCCAGTCCCCAGAGTCACGCCCCACCGCTGACTGCAAGAACGGTAAAGCCTCTGAGAAGCGATACAGGGCAACTAAGTAGAATCCTATTTGTCGCTCCGGGGCGCTGTCCTCAGGGTCCTCCTCCTGCAGTGCCCTGAGCAAGCTAGCGCAACGATCACGGTCATGCTCGATCCAAGCCAGGGCCGCACGCAGGATGCGACCATCACGGCGGTTAGGAGCCTGCCCCTTCAACCACTCAAGGTCACTGCGGGCTGCTTTCAAACGGCCGTCGGTAAGGTCCGCCGATATTTTCGCCACACGCCCCGGCAGTGAATCGGGGATCGCCCCGAGCAGTTGTGCCAGAATATCCTCCGGAGATCGGCTCACCCGACGCCGGTTGTAACGGTGCAACTCAAACAAGCCCAAGAGGGCCCCAGGGTGATTCGGGTGGACTTCAAGTGCCATGCGGTACAAGTCCGCTGCGGAACGCTTGCCCTGGGCCTCTACTTCGCGCTCACTCTCATAGTACACGTCTGCGAGGGCGCTCAAAACATCTGCCTCTGGACCGGTTCCCGACTCAGCCACCCGCTCTGCAAGGACCAAGGACTTCGATGCAAGGGTGAGGCGCCCCAACCGATGCGCGCTTCGACCCGCGGCAAGGTGTTCGGTCCAATGCGCGTCGCGGCGCACATGGAGACTCTCTTCAAAGACCCGATGAGCTGCTTCCCTGTCACCTGTAGCTAGGAGCGCTTCACCCAGGGCGAGGCCCTGTTCAGCCGAATGGGCTGGAGAGACGACTGGCAGATCCAAGTCGGATTTGCCCCCAGACGGATCCAGCAAGACTTCAAGCGCCTCCCGATTGCGGCCTAGCTCTCTCAGGATTCTGGCCTGAGTCACAGCACAGCGAGCCAACTGACCCGGCACTCGATCCTCGGCTGCCAAGGCTGCCGCGAGGGCCGCATGGGAGTGAGCCAGCGCCCTCGAGTAATGTCCTGCATCCAATCGGCAAAGAGCGAGGATCCGCAGGGCCCCCGCGTCATTCTCGTCATCCGCAAGGATGTCTTCGAGCAGTCTGCGGGCCGCCGAGAGGCGTCCGCGGCGGCGCAAGCCATCGGCCTCTGCCCGCTCCTGAGCCAGAATGGCCGCCAAGTCGTCTTGGACTCGGGAGCTGCCCAGCAGACTGGCTGTGGAAACCGAGGCAAGGACACAAAGAAAGGTAAAATGGCGCATGGAGGTGGGGCCGAGAACTCAGGACATGATCCACGCCTCGGTGATGGGCCCCCAGATTGCCACGCGGAGCCCCCCTAGGCCAAGGGAGATAATCCACAGGATATTTGCTCTGGGGCGAGCGGTTCTGTAGCAATAGACCCCATGGGGAGGGGCATCGAATGGCACAAGGGGAGAATACTCATGGCGGATGTTAGTCGTAGGGGTCAATCACGTGGCGACGGTTGCCTCCCATTTTGGATCACAACACAGATCCGATCTGGCTCTGCTCGCTTAGCAGTCACAGCACTGAGTCTGGCACTCCTCAGTAGTTGCGGTGCCACGCGGGGGCATGGCCCTATGCTGGGTCCTCGCCCCCCTGTCCCTGCGCTTCACTCACCCAACGCTCAACCCGCATGGGCCAATCCCGATCGCCCCGAGGGTGCTCTCAGGGGGGCCAACCTCGTGCCCGTCCTTCGTCGCTGGCTTCGCGTACACCCCAGGCCGAGCGGGCAGGTGGCTAGCTACTGGGAGGTAGAAGCGCACCTACGATTAGGTGAAGCGCTGCAATTGGGATCCGCCGCCCCACACGAATGGCAAGCGGAATATCAGTGGGTACTCGATCACACCTTGCCAAGGAGTCCACAGGCCAGCCGAGCCCGTGCCAACCTGCGTTTAGAACACCGAGGAACCTTTACTTTCCCCGGTCTCATCTACCGTTCCGCATGGAATGCAGCCCCAAGCCAGCCATCCAAGATGGATGCCCATCAAGGCCCTTGGGAGTGGATCACCGTCCACCATTCAGCGATGGAGATTGATTCGACTTCGAGCATTCCCAGATCTCAGGGGCGTAGTGAAGTCCTCCGGATTCAAACTTCGCACGTGCGAGGACGGGGCTATGGAGACGTGGGGTACCACTTTCTCATAGACAGGGACGGACACGTATATGAGGGGCGATCCTTAGCTTGGAGGGGAGCCCATGCACACGGGGAAAACAACCTCGGCAACATCGGCATTTGCCTGCTGGGAAACTTCGAGTACGAGCGCCCGACCAGTGCTTCAAAGGCCGCGCTTCACAATCTTATCGCCGCCCTGCAGCAAAGCTATGGAATCGGGAACACCCACGTGGTTGGCCACTCCCATTGGAAGGCGACCCAATGCCCGGGGCACCACCTTTTGCCCGCATTGAAGCGCTACCAACAAGTCCCCTAGAACCCTACCGAATGGCCAGCGATTTGGCCCCAATGTCGGGCGCCTCCGTCAAACTGGGCTAATCCGATGGGTCGGAATCGTTGGCGAGCTCGCCATTGATTCAGCCAAGGCTTGGGAGCCTCGCGCCCAATGAACGTCCCAAGCAACCATCCGCTCGACAAGACCTTCAAACGACAACTGGGGCTGCCAGTCTAGGATTTGATTGGCCCGCGAGGGATCCCCCACAAGCCGGTCCACTTCGGCAGGGCGTCGAAACTCATCTGAAGTCTCCACATGCTCGCTCCAGTCAAGTCCGACCTGCTCAAAGGCAAGCGCGCAAAACTCCCTCACGGAATGGGTAACACCCGTAGCAATGACAAAATCCTGGGGGCTTTCGTGTTGAAGCATGAGCCACATGGCACGCACATAATCACCTGCAAAGCCCCAATCCCGCTTGGCATCAAGATTCCCAAGCACAAGCTTGTCCTGAAGTCCGAGGGAGATCCTCGCCACAGCCCGCGAGATCTTGCGAGTGACGAATTCTGGCCCACGGCGTTCAGACTCGTGGTTGAACAGGATGCCAGAAACGGCGAACAGCCCGTAGGACTCACGCTGATTGACTGTGGCCCAATGAGCATAGACCTTCGCCACGCCGTAGGGCGATCGAGGATAGAATGGAGTCTGCTCGCACTGGGGTGGCGATGACTGGCCAAACATCTCTGAGGTCGAAGCTTGGTAGAAACGAGCTTGTGGACACACATGGCGAACGGCTTCAAGCAGCCGCATGGCCCCTAGGGCGGTCACCTCAGCTGTGGCCACCGGCTCACTCCACGATGTGGGCACAAACGATTGGGCAGCTAGGTTGTAGACTTCGTGGGGCTGTGCCGTCTCCAACACACTCATCAGGCTCGAAGAATCCAACAAGTCTCCCGGGCACAGGGTGACGCGCTCTTCGAATCCGGACAGGCGGTCGAGGCGTGAGACGCTGGTGCGCCGCACAAGCCCAAAGACCTCGTACCCCTTCTCCAGTAAGAACTGGGCTAGGAAGCTCCCATCCTGCCCGGTGATCCCGGTAATCAGAGCTCGTTTGGACTGCTGGGGGGTCGTGGTGGACGATTCCATGAACCTTGGGTCGATCTGCTTTGATGAGTATTCCATCAATTTAGTGTGCCGCGGCAGAGGCAAGCCCATACCAGGCCATCGCCCCAGCGCCGACGAGTGCACAGTAGCCAGCAAACCACAGGAATGCACCGCGCGCCACAGTCAGTACCAATGTTCGCAGTGCGGCCAGTCCGGTGACTGCGGCAACCGCAATGCCCAGAAGCAGCAGCGCCCGATTCACCCCTCCCAGCCCATGGTCCATTGCATCGGGCAGCTCGAGTACGGCTGCTCCGAGGATGGCGGGGATGCTCAGAAGGAAGGAGAGGCGCGCGGACTGCTGGACGTCGAGTCCTCGCAAGAGCCCTGCGGAGAGGGTACTCCCGGACCGTGAAATTCCGGGGAACAACGCCAAAGCTTGAGCGAACCCGATAATGACAGCATCGCCCCAACGGGGTACTCCATAAGAGGTTTCGAGCGAGGAGTTCGGAGTTGCGAGCTCCAGGCCTGCAGAGGGCTCTCCGCTGAGAGGGCCTCTCCTCCGCCGCCCCCACTCACCTGCGCAGAGGATCACGGCTGTGGTGAGCAGACCACCTGCAGCATAGTGTGGCAGCTCCGCTGCATTTCGAAACACCTGCCGAAACCCAAGTCCAAGGGTAGCGGCCGGCAAGCTCCCCAAGAAAAGCCAGAGAATCATGCGCCCCTTGCCCCGCCGCAGTTCATTGAGGATCTCCCCTACCTCACGGCGGTACCCCCAAAGAACCGCAGCAAGGGTCCCTAGGTGGAGCGAGATATCAAGGGCCAGTCCAGCTTCCCGAACCCCCCAGGCGGCACGGGCTAGGACCAGGTGTCCCGAGGAACTGATGGGCAAGAACTCAGCAAGCCCCTGCAGGATTGCAAGCAACACGACCCCGAGGGGACCGAGGGTTGGGTCAGGGGCGGAGGGCAATGGGCGGAGATCCAGAAGGAGCTAGCGGGTTACGTTCAAGGCCTCCAATGGATCATGGCAGTCCATGCCGAAGGCGTCAGCCACCGCCGGGCACGTCAACCGGCCACCGATCGCATTGGCCGCACCCCGCATGGCATCGGATGACTCCAGCACGCCTTGTGCGCCTGCTTGGGCCAACTGCTTCGCGTAGGGCAATGTGGCGTTCGTCAGAGCAAAGGTGGAAGTGCGCGGAACGGCTCCGGGCATATTGGCTACGCAGTAATGAACCACGTCATCGACAACGAAGACCGGCTCTTCGTGGGTCGTGGGCTGGCACGTCTCCACGCAGCCCCCCTGATCCACGGCAACATCCACAATCACACTCCCTGCACCCATCAATGAGAGATCTTCCCTGCGGACTAGCTTAGGTGCGGCAGCTCCTGGGACTAGAACAGCACCGACCAAGAGGTCGGCCTGGGCGAGCTGTTCGCGCAGGGCACTGCGGGTGTTGTAGACCATCGTGCAATTGGCTGGCAGCACCTCATCAAGGTATTGCATGCGAGCGAGATTGATGTCGAGAATGGTCACATCAGCGCGGAGCCCTGCGGCCATGCGGGCTGCGTTGGTTCCCACGATACCACCTCCAAGCACGACAACTCTCGCTGGGGCAACGCCTGGCACGCCACCCAGCAAAATGCCATTACCTCCGGCGGGTCGCTCTAAGAATTTGGCTCCTGCTTGAATGGCCAGCCGCCCAGCCACTTCACTCATGGGCTCGAGCAAGGGCAGCCGCCCTGACTCCTGCAGTGTTTCGTAGGCGAAGCAATGACTACCCGTAGCCAACACGCCTTCGGTGAGTTCACGCTCAGCGGCAAGATGAAGGTAGGTAAACAGGATCTGGCCAGCGCGCATGCGCCCCCACTCAACGGGCTGAGGTTCCTTGACCTTCATGATCATCTCAGCCGACTCCCACACCGATTCGGGCCCCTCAAGCAATTGCGCGCCAGCCTGCTCGTATTGCTCATCGGGAAGCCCGCTCCCTACGCCAGCACCAGCTTCGACACACACCTCATGCCCGAGGTCTCTGAGCTCCTCGACCCCGGCTGGGGTCAATGCCACTCGATACTCGTGGGTCTTGATTTCCTTGGGAACACCGATCTTCAAAGGGAACGACTCCGAATTCTATGCGTTGGGGGGTTGGGCCAGGGTTCCCCAGAGAGAGACCCCGTAGATTGGGCTGAGAGTCTAACCATTGGAAGCCCAAGGGAAAGGGTTGGCAGGGGGCCCCTCGCAGCCTATCCTCTGCGCCCCCCGGGACGAGCATTTTGCTCCCCCCCCTGTGGACCACTAGCTCAGTTGGCTAGAGCACTACGTTGACATCGTAGGGGTCACTGGTTCAAGTCCAGTGTGGTCCACCATCTCCCCCTGGCCTGGTGCGGGAACACCCAGCCTCCTCAGTGAGTGAGCGCAGGGGCCAGACCTTCGGAGTATCCCTCCCCTTCTTAGTGGCCAAAAAGTAGCCATCGGGAAGCCCATGCCGATGGCCAACAGTTCAAATACAAACGTGCCTGACACACGGGCGTACGCTGGGGGCAAGACTGCTCCCACTCTCCACCGTCTCCAATCAGTGCTTGCCACAACCCCATGACCATCCTCCCATTCCTCGTCACCCTGTACGCCAGCCTCCCAAATCAACTCCCGACTCAAACGGAGCAGTCCTACGACGCTGGGTCCCTTGAGGAAGCCCGCGCACGCCTGGCCGAGGTCGACCGTATCACCCCAGTTGTGCTCGTTGCACGCAGTGTGAAGCCAGCGGTCGTTTTCATTCAGACTGAGACCACTCAGCAGGTTCGCAGCCTTTGGGGTATTCAAGAACGAACGGGAGCCAGTAGTGGTTCGGGAGTTTTGATACACGCAGATGGCTACATCGTTACGAACAATCACGTCGTAAAGGGAGCTCGTGGAATCACGGTCTCCTTTGCCGATGACCCGCGACCATACCCCGCAAGTCTCGTGTCCGCTGTGGCCTCCGAGGATCTCGCACTGCTCAAGATTGATCCGCCTCCCACCTCCAGTGGTGATTCTTCAAGCTTCAGTTTTCCCACAGTGCCTATGGGAGTGAGCACGGATCTGATGGAGGGCGAACGTGTTGTGGCCATCGGAAACCCCCACGGTCAAACACACACCGTATCTACAGGGATAATCTCAGGCTTGCACCGAGACGTACCTGTTCCTGCGCAGGGTTTACACTTCAAGGATCTCATCCAAACCGACGCATCCATCAATTTGGGCAACTCAGGCGGCCCGCTTCTCAACATTCGTGGAGAGCTCATCGGCATCAATAGCGCAATGAACACGGCAGCGGAGAACATTGGTTTTGCGATTCCGGTAGATCGAGTCCAAGCGGTCTTGACCCAGACTCTATTCCCAGAGGCACGCAGAGTCTGGCTAGGCTTCGATTTGGAACCAGACCTCCCGCTGCGCATACGGCAGGTCTTCGAATACGGTCCTGCAGATCAAGCAGGCCTCAAGCCGGGGGATCGGGTCGAGTCTCTCGCCGGAGAGAACGTCAAGACACAAGATCAGTGGCTCCACGCCACCCTCAAACTGAAGCCACAGGATGAGGTCACCCTAAGGATCCGCACGGCTGGCACGGGCGCCAGGTCAATCCAACTCAATCCGTGGGACAAGCACAATGGCATCCTATTCGAGCGCCTCGGGCTCACCGCCCGGGAGACATCCATGGCTCGGGGAACATGGATCACCGCCGAGAAGGTGATTCCAGGGGGTCCAGCCGAGCAAATGGGCCTCGAGGCCGGGGATCTGATCCCCTCCGTCAACGCACGCATTGGGCGGAGCACCTATCCTTTGGGAGTGCGGAGCATGGAACAATTGGCCCGCTTCGTCTCTCTGCTGGAGAAGGGAACACGCTTGGACCTCGAGATCTACAGAGATGACGACGGCGACCGCACTTACGCCCATGACGAGCACTATGAGGGCACGCTTCTCGTCCGCTAGCCCACCGGCCAGAACCCCCTGATCCGTTTTGGGACATCCCCCTCCCTCGGGGCCCACCACAATTGGCTTGCGAGCGTTCAGAGCGCCCCCCAATGTGCCGATGAGGGCAGTGCGCATCACGCTTTCAGGCCCCTCTGCTCCCTGAGGCGAGCCACGTCCCCTCCCCGCGCGAGTCCACCCCCAACCCGATCCATGCAAGCCCTGCTCCAGTTCAGTGAACGATTTGGGTCGATGCTCTCGCGTGTTCTACTCACGCTCCTGTACTTCGTCGTTCTGGGGCCCTTTGCCATCGGGTACAAGCTGCTGGCTGACCCCTTGCACCTGAGGCGCCGCCCAACGGGCAATTGGACCACTTGGGTCAGCGTCAATAGCACACTCCCCCAGGCTCGCCGCCAAGACTAAACATGCTGATCCTCGGGCTCTCGTTCTATTACCACGACTCTTCAGCTGCCCTCGTCCGAGACGGCGTGCTCGTGGCCGCTGCTGAGGAGGAACGGTTCAGTCGTGTCAAGCATGACTCTGGTTTTCCGCAACTCGCCATCGAATTCGTATTGGAGACCGCAGGCGTCACGATTGACGAAGTGGACTACATCGCGTTTTACGAAAAGCCCTTCGTCAAGTTTGAACGCATGCTGCTCACAGCAATGGCGACCTTTCCCAGATCCCTGCCTGTCTTCCGTGAATCCATGCAACGCTGGATCTCAGACAAGCTTTGGATCAAACCCATGATGATCCGGCGCCTGGGCGTCCCCGCATCCAAGCTGTTGTTTGCCGAGCATCACATGAGCCATGCGGCATCTAGCTACTACACCTCCCCCTTTGAAGAGTCAGCCATCCTGACGGTGGATGGTGCGGGGGAATGGAGCACCTCGACCATGAGCATTGGCCGCGGTAACAAGATCGAAATGATCAAAGAGATGCGCTTCCCCCATTCGCTGGGGCTGCTCTACTCCGCGTTCACAGCCTACTGCGGATTTGAAATCAACGAGGGTGAGTACAAGCTCATGGGCATGCATCCCTATGGCGAGCCACGCTACGTCGACAAGATCTTTGAACTGCTTGAAGTGGGCGAAGATGGAAGCCTCTGGCATGACATGCGGTTTTTCTCATATCACTGGTCAACCAATGACACCCTCTCTCCAGCCTTTGAGGAGCACTTCGGTAGGCCCCGGCGTGACCCAAAACTCCAAGACAAGTCTCTGGACCCGTTCTACTGCGACATGGCTGCCAGCATCCAGCGCGCCACTGAGATCATCCTGCTCAAGATGGTAAACCACCTGCATGAAATCTCGGGCGGCATGAAGAATCTATGCCTAGCCGGGGGCGTAGCCCTGAACTCAGTTGCCAACTACAAGATCCTTCGGCAAGGTCCATTCGAGAACGTCTACATCCATCCCGCTCCAGGTGATGACGGCGGCTGTGTAGGGGCGGCCTATTGGGCCTACAACCAAGTACTCGACCAGCCCAGAGGCCCTGCGCTCGAAGACGCCTTCCTGGGCAGCGAACACTCCGACGAGGACATAGAGTCCTTCCTGACCCAAAACGACATCGCCTTTGAGAAGATCGAAGACGACGCCGAGTTTTTCAAGCGAGTCGCCAAGGAGCTGGCAGCGGGCCAAGTCTGCGGCTGGTTCCGTGGCCGGTTCGAATGGGGCCCACGCGCCCTTGGCTCCCGCTCAATCATCGCCGATCCTCGCCGGGAGGAGATGAAAGAGAAGCTCAACTCCAAGATCAAATTCCGGGAAGCCTTCCGCCCCTTCGCGCCCTCTGTCCTAGAGGAACGTGCAGACGAATTCTTCGAAATCCCTGATGCACAGCGGCATTACCCGGCTCGTTTCATGCTGTACGTGGCACCCGTACGGAAGGAGAAGCGCGCCGATCTACCCGCCATTACCCATGAAGACGGATCAGGCCGCCTTCAAACAGTCTACAGCAAGACGAACTTTGGCTATCACTCCATCATTCGGGAGTTCGGCGAACTCACCGGGGTGCCGGTCATTATGAACACCTCCTTCAACCTGAAGGGTGAACCCATCGTTGAGTCCCCAGCACACGCGTTCAATACCTTCAGCCTGAGTGGAATGGACCTGCTGTTTTTGAACAACTACATCATCAGGGATGATGCCAAGAAAAAGATTGCTGAAACCCGATTCCACCTCAGACACGAGGGAGATTCGGTCACGCAGATGGTGAGCTAGTCCATGAAGGTCATACAAATCACCCTGTCCGTCTTGATGAGCATGCTCATCGCCCTCTTGGTCTTCGAGGGAGGCCTGCGCCTCTTAGGCATGGGACCTGTGGATACCCTCAATGAGTATGACCCCGTCCTCGGCTGGAGCAAGAAGCCTGGTGTCACAGTCACACGTGGCAACGCCGAGGGCTTTGACGTCCAGTTTGAGTTCAATCAACAGGGCCTCCGTGATGATGCAGAAGCGGCCCCAGCCAACCCACAATCAGACTATCGAGTGATTGCGCTCGGCGATTCGTTCACGTTGGGAGTCACGGTGGAACGTTCCGACCTGTTCGTTGACCAGTTGGAAAACTGGTGGAATCAGGAGGGGCGCAATGTGCAGATCATCAACACCGGCACCGAGGGCTACTCAACTGACCAAGAAGTGGCTTGGCTCGAAACACACGGAGCGGCCTATGCCCCAGACCTTGTGTTGCTCTTTGCCTACGAGAACGATCTGTATTGGAACGGCCAGACCCGTTATACCGATCTGGACAAGCCGCGCTATCAGCTAGATGGAAGCCCAGAGGTACGCGAACTGGTGAGGCCCGCGCCCAAGGGCCCCCTCGCGTCCAGTGCCATTGGCAAGCTGTTGAGTCCATCCCCCGACAGCCAAGTAGAACTCTTTCAACCCGGGTCCGTGCCACTACCGCGTGAAATGGGGGCGCTCATTCAACCCCTACCTGAGTTCATGCGACCCGCGCTCGATCACACCACGGGAGCCATGCGAGCCCTCGCGCGAGTCAGTGAGGATCTCGAAACTGAAGTGATCGTGATCCCCATTCCTTCACACAGCGCAGTGGACGACGAGTATCGCAAGGGATTCGGAGCCCGCATGGGACTTGCGAGCAACTCGTGGTCACCCGATCAACCCATCGATCTCTTGCTGGCTGCTGCGAGGGACGCTGGTCTTGCAACCCTTGACGTGCGCACACATCTGCGTGCCAACCAAGACCGAGACCTCTTCTTTCACACGGATTGGCACCTGAATCCCGAAGGGAATCGCGTATTCACTGCGGCCCTACATACTGGCCTAGAGGGCCTAGTCCAACTGCCCGCGGCCAATGCTCCTTGCCCACAGCCAGCCCCCAGTGAGCCAGCTCGCTCGATGCCCAACTGGTTGCCCCTCTTTGTCGGGCTCTGGGCCGGCCTAGGCTCACTGTATGCGCGAGTCTATCGGACCCAAGAAACCGTACTCGCCAGCTTCCTCAAAGTCGGGGCCATGCTGACAACCATTTTCAGCCTTGCTCTCGGGGCAGGGCTCCTTTTGGACACACTGACCCCCAGCCAGGCTCAGTTCGCTGCCCTGACAGCCGTTGTCTGTATTCTCGGCTTCGTGGCCTACAAACTCGGAAACCGCCTCAGCACGATCCTTGAGCTCCTCGGCGCATTCATCGGGCGCGGACACTGGTACCTCATGCCCCTAGTCACCGTCCTTCTCACGGTCGGCAGTCTCTTGGTGGTCGCAGCAAGCTCCCCACTCGTTGCCCCATTCATCTATACTCTCTTTTAGCAGATGAAAGATTTCTTCAAAGACAACTGGATTTGGATCTTCGCTCCTATGGTGATCGTCGCGATCGCAGTAGTGATCATGCTCAACATGAGCGAAAGTGATCCAGCTGCAGCGTTCACGTATACGCTCCGTTAGGCTTGAGGTCGGTCTGTGGCGAGTGGACAGCTGTGCTATTCAGCCAGGTCAACACCGATGCGCCGCAGCCATTCGAACCCCCCACGCAATTCCGTGATGAGCTCACTCAGGGACGTTTGCTCCGTCAACATCCAGCGCCTGAGCTGCATCCGGTCTGTCCCGGGCCGATTCAATCCGGCATGGGTGGTGACGGCACTTGAATAGCCTGCCGCCTGAACAGCCTTGGCGTGCACTGGATCATGGTCCCAACGCCTCCCGAAGGGGTAGGCAAAGGAATCGTTACAGCCGACTCCTAGGGCATCCCCCACGGCGGCCCCGATTGCAGAACGGCCAAGTTCAATCTGCTCCTGGGCCTCATGCTCGGTGAGGGTCGAGAGCACCTCATGCGTGTATGTGTGGCCCCCCAGCTCGATGCACTCGTGGGCTCCTAGCTCCTGGACCTCGTTCGCGTCCATATAGAGCTGACGGCAAAGATGTTCCGCATTGCCCCCAGCCTCTTCAAATACCATCTCTAGGGCGGTATCGCGTTGAACTGCATCGAGGCTGTACTTCATCAGACGTTTCAGGCGCCCGCCGAGCCCATCACTGCCAGTGCCTAACTCGCTACGCAGGTCTTTGCCACTCTCCCCTAGAGCCTCCGCGACCGCAAGACCTGCACGCCGCGCTCCCCATTGACGCTCCAACCAAAACCAAACGTGTAGCCAGTTAGCCCTCCGCTCAGCCAGGGGCCGACCTTCCAAGTACACGGTACACGTCGCCTTTTTCTCTTCCACGATGGGGAGCAGCTCACTGAGGTTATCCCGATAGCCATCATCCATCGAGAGGGCAATCATCGGCTCTTGACCCAACCCAGCATCGAGTCTGCGCACCCCCTCCCCCACGGTAACCCATTGGCCGTAGGGTCCGAGGCCCTCGAGGAGGCGCCTCAAGGTGTCCGGCGAGAGCTTCATGTCCGCAGGCAGATGCTCGTCAGTACTCCCTCCCTCAATGGCGTGCCCAGCCAGGATCAGCAGTGCCGGACTTCGCAACCACGGCAGGCGGGCAAGGCCACAGCCCACAAACACACTGCAGTAGAGTCTACGTATCTGCTTCTTGATGGAATGCTTGATGGGCATGTCTAGTGGACCAACTCATCGTCACGATCCCCATCGGTAAAAAACCAACGACTCGGATCCTTGGCCGCCTCGGCTAGAGGGTGTCCCGCATCTGTAATGTAAGCAATCACCGGCTTGAAGTCGTCAGGTTTGGAAGGGGCAAAACCACAGCCCAACACCCTGCGCATCCAGTCGCTCCCGTCGAGAGCATGCACGCGAGCTACACAAGCCCCGAGCTTGGTCAGGTGACCCAATGCGGCCTCCATGGCCCCTGCCCACGCCACATCGTCAAGCGCTACCAGATCCACGACGTAGCCCACTCCGTTGGAGACTGAAGGCAACTGAACAACACAGTAGCCGCGCAACTCTCCCCCCTCATCGAAGACTCCGTGGGCCCGAAACAGGCCACTGGGCGCATCAATAAAGCGCCAGTTGAGATAATCGTGGTCACGGCGGACCATCCATGCGTACCTTTTGGCAACGGCCGCTGTTAATCCAACCACGGACTCATCAAACCGGGGAATTGCCACGCTCGTCACATGGGCAAATGCCCTGTCCCGTAGTCGGCCACGCGCCATATTCCCCCTCCAGGCACGCAGGGGCGTCGCGAGAGCGGCCATCCGTCCGGCGCGCATGCGCTGGGCTCGGGCCTGCGAATTCGCCTGCAGCACAAATGTATAGGGGCGAATGGCACCCACCTCCTGCCACCCCAGATGCTCAATAAAAATAGGCGCCGATTGCCGATTCGGCAGACCAAAGATATGTGCCCAACCCTCTTCAGCTGCCCAGAGCATGGCACGCCGATCCAGATCGCTGAATAACCCCTGTCCCCTGTGGGCTGGATGGGACATCACATCACCCGTCTGGCCGACACGAGCAGACTCCCGCCCCTGGCTCAAGACCACCCTGGGTGAACAGGCATACCCCGCCAATCCTTGCCCATCGCAGTCTAGGGTCAACAAGCTCAGGGCTTCACCGTGCGGGTTGGCATCGTAGCGCCAGGGGAGAATGGCACTCCCTGCACCCACCTCTCCCCCCGCCGTACTCGTGAAGCAACGATCATAGAGAAGGGCCTGCGTTCCGCGATGCTCGCGCGAGCAGCGGACCACCTGTACGTCCCTTGAGTTATCGGGTCCGACCATGGCCTAACCCTACCCCGATGGCCCACCCCGGGTACAGCTTAGACCCCCATGCTTCAGCCTGCCTCCATCCTGCACGAGTTCTGGCCATACCGGATACGGATGAGCCCCCCGTGCGACGGGTCTGAGAAGAGACTATGATGCCGCCCGTACCCTCGATTTCCCCCACCAACGACATCCCAAGTAGACCACCATGTCCCGCCTGATTGAATGCGTCCCCAACTTTAGCGAAGGCCGCGACCCGGCTGTCATCGAGGCCATTACGAGCGTTCTCGAAGCGCACGAGGAAGTCACCTTACTCGATGTGGATCCCGGTCACGCCACCCACCGCACAGTGGTCACCTTCGTGGGGGAACCTGAACCCGTGCTGGACGCTGCGGTCGCCTTGGCCATCAAAGCTGCTGAAGTCATCGACATGAGCGCTCACGCTGGGGAGCACCCCCGCTTCGGGGCCATGGACGTCTGCCCTCTAGTGCCCGTGGCCGGAATCACCATGGAGGAGACCGTTGAGCATGCACGTACACTCGCTGCACGCTTGGCAAACGAAGTGGGTCTGACCATCTACTGCTACGAGGAGGCCGCCCTGCGCCCCGAGCGCAAGAACCTCGCAGTGGTTCGAGCGGGTGAGTATGAAGGCCTCCCTGCCCGCCTCAGCACCCCCGAGGGCGAGCCAGATTTTGGCCCGGCGGACTTCAATGCACGCTCTGGCGCGACCGCGGTCGGAGCACGCGATTTCCTCATCGCCTATAACGTCAACCTCAACACCACCTCAACACGGCGAGCCAATGCACTCGCTTTTGACGTGCGAGAGAAGGGCCGCATGAAGCGAGACGGCGACGGACTCACTGGGGAAATCGTTCGCGATGCGCAAGGCCAGCCCGAATGGATCCCTGGCAGCCTAGAATGCGTCAAGGGCATTGGCTGGTTCATCGAAGAATACGGCATCGCGCAGGTCTCCATGAATCTAACCAACACGCGCGTGACCCCGCTCCATGCAGCCTTTGACGAATGCGTTAGAAAGGCCGCACAGCGCGGACTACGCGTCACCGGCTCTGAAGCCGTGGGGCTAATCCCCCTGCAAGCCATGCTCGACGCTGGCCGTCACTACCTACGGCAGCAGGAACGCTCCACTGGCGTGCCCGATGCCGAACTCATCAAGATCGCAGTTCGAACCATGGGGCTCGATGAACTCGCACCGTTCGATCCTGAAACCAAGATTATCGAATACGCAATTCGAGCCGCCGGCTCGACGCCACTCGCCGATTCCACCCTACGCAGTTTCACCGAGCAAACAGCCTCCGAGTCTCCGGCGCCTGGCGGCGGATCTGTGGCAGCTGCGCTGGGTTCCATGGGTGCTGCGCTCGGCACGATGGTGGCCAACCTTTCCAGCCATAAGCGCGGCTGGGATGATCGTTGGGATGAATTCAGCGAATGGGCAGAGAAGGGTAAGGCTGCCTATGTAGAATTGCTCAGCCTCGTCGACAAGGACACCGAGGCCTTCAATGGCATTATGGAAGCTTGGAAAGCCGCTCCGGCAGAGCGGGACGCAGCTATCCAATCGGCCACTGCGGTGGCCATCGAAGTCCCCCTGCGGGTTATGCAAGTCTGCCTGCAGGCCATGGACGTCTGCCGTGCCATGGCCACCACAGGTATGGAAGCGTCCCTGTCCGATGCTGGAGTGGGAGCGCTGTGTGTGCGCAGCGCTGCCATCGGCGCATTCCTCAATGTCCGCATCAACCTGCAGGATCTCTCTGACCGAGAACAAGCAGCCCAGTACTTGGCAAGAGCCGAGTCATTGCGCGCTGAATTGACAGCCAGCGAAACGGAAGTGCTCGCCCTAGTCGAATCGAAGCTGGCCTGACGACAGGTGCCCTGCATGCCCGATCCCTCCGGGCAATCTCCCATGGTCCACATCGCCCTCGCCCACCCGGCCCACCGAACCGGGGGAAATCTGACCACTGCCCTGCGCCTGAAGGGTCACTTGGCAGGGCTGGGCCACAGGGTGACCCTTTTGACCCATGAGCAATCACTGCCGGCCGGTATAGATCAACTCGTGGCCTTGCATGCTCGACGCTGCCTAGGAGTTCTTGAAGCCTGCGCCACCGAGCACCCTGGAGTTCCCCGGATTGTCATTGCGACCGGGACGGATCTCAACGTGGACCTGCCCGGCCCAGAGCCTCGTGCGAGCAAGGCTCGCCGCGGCTTTGAGCTCGCCAATGCTATTGTCGTTCTGCACGACTTGGCTAAGGCCAGCCTTCCTCCATCGCTCGCCCACAAGGCCCTCACGATTCTTCAGTCCCACCCAGACTTGAGGAGGGCAGAATCCCGCCCGGCCCACCCACGAGGAGCGAGCACTCCGCTGAACGTGGTACTGCTCGCCGATGTGAGGCCCGTCAAGAACACGCTTTTGATCGTGCGAGCTCTTGAGTTCATCCCGCGCTCAATCAATATCCGCGTCCTCCATGCGGGGAACCGTTTGAATGCTGAGCTTTCGGCCAAAGCAGACGCGGCCCACACATCGAATCCGCGCTACGAATTCTTGGGCCCCCTCCCCCACCCCCAGGCGATGGAGCGTCTGGCCTCCGCGCACCTCGCCCTCAATACTTCCCATTCAGAAGGGGGTGCAAACGCTGTGAGTGAAGCCATCACCCTCGGAGTCCCCCTCGTGCTGAGTGACATTCCAGGCAATCGTGGTCTGTGCGGTGCCAAGCACCCAGGTCTCTTCCAAGCCAATTCCCCGCACGCGTTGGCTGAGCTCCTTACCCGGGCTGCGCAGGAGCCAGACTATCTCGAGGAACTGTACTCCGCAGGCGAGGCTCGTTATCCAAGATTCACACCGACGGCTGAGGCCAGTGCGTGGGCGAGTCTAGTGGACAAGCTGCGTCGCTAAGCCCCGGGCGCTCAACCGGTCGCATTAGTGGTGGCTGGTCACCACGTGACGCTTGGGTGGTGGGACCAATCCGACAGCTCGGCCAAGTCGCTTGCGGCCAAACACCGGATTCTCAATGTAGTAGAGGGCGCGCTCATAGAAACGCTTGGTGCGCTGGGGCATGGAGTAGTACCAGCGCTCATAGGAACGCACCATGTCCTTACGCAATTCTTCGAGGCCCACCTGGGTGAAGTTTTCGTGCTTATAGCCAGAACGATTCGAAGAGACGTAGTTCTCGGAAAGGTCGGCGATATCGATGTTCGCCTGGTAGTTATCCCAAGACTCTGTACCAATCAGCGGATTGAACACGGAGATCCGGATCAAATCGGGCCCAGCGAGGCGCAGGACCTTTTCGGTTTCCTCAATATCCTTCTGGGTCTCGCCTGGTGAACCCACAATGAGGTACACCTTTGCCCAGATACCCGCACGCCGGGTCATTTTGGCAGCACTGATAATCTCCTCTGGAGTGAGGTCCTTTTTGAGAACATCCAGCATGCGCTGTGAACCCGACTCCCATCCGTAGTAGATACGCCGACACCCAGCTCGGTGCATGTGCTTGAGTAGTGGATAATCCACACAATCTGCGCGGGTGTTTGCCACCCATTCAAACTTCAGCCCACGGCGCAAGATCTCATCGCACATCTCATGGATGCGCTTCTTGCGCAGGGTAAGGATCTCGTCCACGAACAGAATCACGCCCGGGTCATACGTCTTGATGAGGTGTTCCAGTTCGTCAACGATGGCCTCAGTGGAACGGACCCGAAATCCGCGTCCAGTAAGCTCCTTCTGGCAGAAGATGCACTTGAACGGACATCCACGCGTCGTGAAAATGTAGCAAAGGTGCTCGGGGTTGTTCTTAAAGTAAGTCTCCATGGGCAAGAGATGCCTGGCCGGCATGGGGAGCTCGTCAAGTTTCTTGATCAGGGGCGGGGCCTGACTGTCGAAAGCCAACTGCCCATCTCGCCAAGCAGCCAATCCAGGAACCTGCTGCAAAGCTGCGTCATCGTTTCCGTCGATTGCTTTGAGCATCTGGGGAAACGTGTACTCAGCCTCGCCTTTCAAGACGTAGTCAAAGTGGCCGGTCTCTAGGAATACACCCTGGTCCACCGATGCGTGGGGCCCCCCCATGACTGTGATCTTGCCCTGCTCCTTGGCGTACTTTGCCCAAGCAATCGCGCGGCGTATGTTCGGGGTCAAGGCGCTGAAGCCGATCACCTCATTGCGCTCAATGGCCGCTTTCATTTCCTGGTCTGTAGCCACGCGCTCATCGTGCAGCTCAATCGGGATCCCCTCTCGTTCGAGCATGGCTCCCATGTAGCCAATGCCCAGAATCATCGAGAGAGGGTCTTCTTGGACGTGGGGCTTGACGTAGGTCAGTAAGGTCTTGCGCATAGGGGAACCAGGGGGGTAATCGAGCCTCCAAGACGTGACGCCCACTTGCACCCAGTGGGTCTGCCATCCTCTGAATGGCCCTTCCGACGGTCAAACTCTACCCCTCACGGTAGATTTTGGCAAAGGAAAGGCCACGGCTCTTGCCCCATTCATCGGTCCTTGCAGAGGGGGCCTTGAGGCTCATCAGGGGCCGGGGGGCCCAATGTCCTCCAAAGACTCCAGTAGAGGGTCGTCAGACGCCCCTAGGAGGGGGATCGAACGATGGCAAGGCCTTGCTCGTACTCAGCCAAGACTTCATCCCGCAGGCGCTCCATCCCGAAATGAGCCTCAAGCCGCTCGCGCCCCGCGCGCCCCATCTGGCCCCTCAACTCATCTTGGTCAAGGAGGTCTCCAATCGCGCCTGCAAATGCCTCGAGATCAAAGGGGTTCCTGATGTAGCCAGTCTCTCCGTCCAGCACGACTTCCCGCGCACCTCCATGGCAACTGGCCACCACGGGTTTGGAGTGTTCCATCGCCTCCAGATTGACGAGCCCAAAGGTGTCAAAACACAGCGACGGCATCACGACCACATCTGTGCAAGCATAGGCCGCCGCGAGTTCCTCCCCATCCAGCCAGCCAGTCCCCACCACCATGCGGTGCACACCGAGGTCCTGGGCCATGGATTTGAACTCTGCGTCGTACACGTCCCGTTTCCCCATCAACAAGAGGCGCAGGTTGGGATGGCGCTGCTTGAGAAGACCCATCATTCGGAGCAGTTGGCCAACCCCCTTCTGCTCATGCAGTCGACCGCCAAGGGTGATCACTCGTTTTCCATCGAGATCGTAGCGCAACCGAAATCGCCCGACAGCCTCTGGCCGAACGGGTTCCCCGAGAAGCAGGGCGTTGTGCAGGGTTGAATCAACGCGCAGGCCATTGGACCGCAGGGCGTCCCCAAGCGCATGGGAAACAACGGTCATACGATGAACGTCGCGATCCAGAATTGCCCGGATAGCCCGGTTTCTTCCAGGGCGAAAGCGTAACCGTTGGCAGGGCACACATTTCGTGAGTCGCGCTCGGACATCATTGAGTTTGCCCCCCTCGGCTTCACCACCGTGGAAGCAAGTCAGTTTTTGATAGCAAAACGTCATCACGTCATGAGCAGTGAAAACCACCGCCGCACCGGAGCGTGCCGATTGGGTCAGGGCGTGGTACCCAATATGAGTATGCAGCAGGTGTGCGTGGACGACGTCGGGCTGAAAGGAATCCAGTAACTGCTGCAGTGGCCCGTCCATGACCCTGTTGTGAAGTGATTTCCACGGGCGAAAGCGGACGGGATAGTCAGAGTGGACGCGAGTCACCCACATCCCCTGAATCTCCACTTCCCCAGCCTCTGCTTGGGATCGGACTGCCGACAAACAGCGCGTCTGGTGGCCCAGCGCCCTCAGGGATTCAGCGAGTTGATACATCTGGCGAGTGGATGAGCCCACACCAGGGTCGTCGATTTCACAAAGAAACAGGATTCTCATTTGGACAGTGCCTCGCGGTACAACTCAAGCACGCGGACCGCATTGCCCTTCCAATTAGCCTGTGCGGCCCACGCCTGCCCCCCCCGCCCCAGAGACTGCCTGCGGTCGGGGTCGGTGAGCAGTTCTCGCAGGCCGCAAACGACAGAGTCGAGTTCAGGATCCACCAGGAGGCCGCTCACTCCATGCTTGACGGCGTCTTCCGCCCCCGACCCTAGGGTTCCTAGGCATGCCGTCCCCGCTGCTGATGCCTCAAGGTACACAATGCCAAAGCCCTCAAAACCACCGTCTGCTGCCGTCACGGGCGTGTGGATGAAGAGTTCAGCACGTTGCAAGAGGTCGACTTTCTGCTCCTCACTCACGTTGCCCAAGAAATGAACCCGGCCCTCAAGCCCATACTTTGAAATGAGCTCATGCAATTGGCGGGCATAGGCATCCTCCGATCCTTCAGTAGCCACGTTCCCGACCACGTAGTGGTGCAATTGTGGATTCTCACCAGCGAGCTGACACCATGCGGCAAGTGCAAGATGATGGCCCTTGCGCTCCTTGAGTTCGCCGATGGACAAGGTGAATGACTGATCCTCCCACGGAACACCGGCGAGGCGCCGCTCGGTTTCATAGTGGCTAGCCTCCACGCAGTTTGTGACGACGGACACCTTGGACTCAAACCCTGCTCCCATCGCCTCAAGAATGCGGGCCTTGGTGTATTCGCTCACAGCAATGATCCGGGAAAAAGAGTGCATGTCCGCTCGAGCACTGGCCCCATGCCGGGGTGAAGCCAAGGGCTCAATGCTATAGGTTCCGTGCGCAGTCGCCACGCAGGGCACACCCGCGAGTCGTGCTCCAAGCCTTGCAACATGGCTGTGGGGAAAGTCCTTGATGGCGTGTACGAGATCCGCCCCACGAGCTGCCCGCCACGTTCGCCATACGCCCAGCAAGCGCCACACCCAATAGCGGAGTGGGGACATGTAATAGAAGTAATCGGGTGGCAGAGCTACGCCCACGTCCCAGTGCGTGGGAATACTGGCTGAAGTCGGTCGGTGCTTGCGCGCTAAGAGCACCTGAACCTGCAGGTCGGGTTCTACGGACTCAAGTGCAGCGATCAAGCGCATGCCATAGCGCCCCACGCCATCGAGGTCAGAGAGTGAGTCAGTGAGATAGAGGACTTTCACGGCGGTAAGGGGATCGAACGAATCTAGGGTATCCCCTCGGCCCGGCGAAGCAGAGAACAAAGAACCCGGTGGTCAAGAAACGGGAATCTAGGTCGAGGTCATCGTCGTCATCCAGGTGAGAATTGACTCAGCACGAGCCTCCCAAGAGTGCCGACCCGCCCTCTCAAGAAACTGCCGCCGATAAGCCGCCCGCCTGACCGGGTCAGCCAGCAACGCGGAAATGCCCGCAGCCAAGGCCCTAGGATCATCCGGTGTCACAAACTGAGCCTCATCGTCACTGAGAATCGAGCGCAGACTGGGTAAATCTGAACAGACGAGAGGGACGCCAGCGGCCATTGACTCAAAGATCTTCAGCGGTGATGTGTACCGGGAGCTGATTGCAGGCTGTGACCGATTCGGAACTAATGCAATGTCAGCGGCGGCCAGATACACAGGCACCCGCTCGCTCCTCTGGAAACCATCCACTCGCAGGTTGGAACAGTCACGGGCTGCACTCCGTATCCTCTCAACATCGGCTTCCATTCCCCCCGCCAGAACGAACTGTACGTTTGGCAAGAGGCGCGCCGACTCAAGGACATCATCCACCCCCTTCCACTTCAGTAGGCCACCCGTATACGCGACTAGAGGACCCTCCGCATCGAATCCCAACAATGAACGCGCCTCAGCCTGACTAGGCAGGCCTTCGAAGCGGGCAAGGTCGACACCGTCATGGGCCACATGGATGCGGCCGGGGTCTAGACCCAGAGCAACTAGGTCTTCTTGAACCCCCTCTGAAATAGCAATCACGCCAGCGATGTGCGCGGATGCACTCACTAGCATCGCCCTGCGCACACGCCCTCCGGGGACGCGGTGGACCTCCAAGAACACTCGACGCCTCGAACGCAGGCCAGCGGCAACCTCGATTTCACGGGTGAGAACGGGTTGTTCCGCAGGTAGAGCCTGCATGGCTCGCACCGCCGAGCGGGCGAAGCTCCACTCCTGTACTCGCGCCGGTAGGAACTGGAAAGGCCTAGGTGCCCGATCGATCCAGTCCACACAATTGAGAGCCACTGCACCAGGAAGCTCCTGGCCCACCGGGTAGGACGCAAACAAGTCCACCGCCGGTAGCACAACTGTTCCCCGACGTCGGGCATAGTAAAGCGTCGTACGAATACCTGCCCGCTCAAATGCCGCTGCCACCTGAGCGAGTTGGATCGACTGTGCACGCTGCGAGGGCATACGTGCATTGGCTACAAGGGCCAGCGGCGACATAGCGTGTTCGAGAGAGGTCATCGTTCCCTAGGTGATCCGGTAGTGCACGCGCAGAGCGTCCTGTTGAACATCCACAGCCCCCAGGGGTACGGAATACGTCAGATGACTCGCCGATCCGCCCTCAAGAATCTCATCCGTCACGACTAAACCCAGGTCATCGAGGTCATACCTGCGCCGCACCCGTGTATGGGCCATCGGAGTCCCGTCCTGGTACGCAAGACAACCTAGGAGCTCCACGCCCGACTCACGCAGGGTGTACTGCGGTGCGAGATCAAAGCAACTGCGGACGTTTCCCGCGGCAGGAGAGAGCACGTTTTCCCGCAGCCGCTGAAAGGGCTCGGTCAGAGCCGCCCGAAACCGGCCGGATCGCCAAGCGCAGCGGGCCAACCATAGGGAAAACCGCAGGGCATCGGCGCCTGCAGAAAAACTAGCCCGCAGGCCCTGACGCTTACCCCGCCCACACCACTCCCCCACAGGGGGAGTGCCGAACGGAGCACCATCCATCGGCCGATGCAGGCAATCAGTGCCTGTAGCCTTGCTCAAGACTCGCACCATCCCCGCTCCATAGGGGCTGCCATTCATACCATCCCGACCAGGTCGCGCAGTCCGGATCCACGCAACAATCCCAGCATTCTCCAAGCGAACAAGACCCGCTTCGGCAAACACCTTCATCCGGGGACTCTCACCGCAATCGGAGCCTAATGCCCCACTCGAGTCGAGCCCTAAGAGCGCTTCTAGGTCGGGTAAAGCACGGGCCAGCCACGAAGCGTGCCCTGCCCAAAACATGGAGCATTGATAGCTCGTTCGACTGTCCTGCCTTTGAAAGTGAGCATGGGGCTGGCCTTGGTCGTCTAAACGGGATAACCAGCTGCGCCATGACAAGAGGGCTGCATGACCATAGTTGGCATCTCCAAAAATTCGCCAGCCTCGTGAGAGTGCATAGACGTCGAACGCGTGGGAAGCCACTTCCGGCGATTCGCTCCAATACCAAGGCTTGGCCTCCACCAGGCCACACTTGAGTCCATCGGGTCCATAAAGCCCACATAGGAAGTCCAAGCCAGAACGCACAGCCATTCCATGCTCGCCCTGCGCGGGATCAAGGCCAACGCCCTCCAAGCTGTGGATCAAAAAGGCTGTCACGCGACCTTGATAGTAGGAAGACACATCTTCGCAACCGGGATGGGGAGCGCCACCAGACACAGGATGATAGGGATAGCTCCCATCTGCGTGTTGGGATTGGGCTAGCCCCTTGCTGCCCTCGCGCACAGTCAATTCCAGCACCTCATGCCCGCTCATGCGCCACCCTCCCGCCACCCCGGTCATGGCCCAGGCGCGCTGGGCAGGGATGGGTTTGTCCATTACCGCATAACGCAAGTAGGTCTGGGCATGCAGCACGCACGCATGTTGAATCGACTCGCGCTCATGAAACGTCAGCCGTGAACCGAAAACCTCCAACATCGTAGCCAGAGCATCCGAACACGCTCCTCCATCGATCACGCTGTTCGAGCAGTTGAAGGGATCGTGACGACCTGGCCGAAAGGTGAAACAGGTGCTGGAGTCCTCGCGCTCAAGCCGCAGGACGAGACGCTGTGATTGGGCTAGAGCAATCGAGAACAGCCGTTCGCGATCAGAGGCTCCTAAGCGCGCTAATTCGCAAGCTATCACAATCGCACCTGCGCTCTTTCCAGTGTGCTCGACCTTGTGCTTCCCACAGATCAATGCGCCGTCACCCCGGTCGTGGGAGACCATCCAATCTAGGACGCGCCACAGGGGCTCAATGAGTGATTCTGGAATGGACACGATCACCTAGGAGGCCAAGAATCTGGCAAAGGAACGGCACAAGGGACGGATGGGCTCACTGGGCTCACCCCGCAACCTGCGCAGCGTCAACCCCAAGACATGGGCCAGCCACGCCCCGCTCGTACATAGTTTTACCCACAGAGCCGCCAACGCCCCATGGTGCTTGCGAAAGTAGGTCAAACGATCACCATGCCAACGGCTAACAAAGTCGTCCAATTGACGCGTGCTTGCACCACCCTGGTGAACAGTGACAGCGTCATGAACAAACAGGGTGGGTTGCTCCTGCGGAGCACCCAACTCCCCTAGGCGCTTGGCTAAGTCCACATCCCCAAAGAATAAACCGAAAGCCTCGTCAAAACCGCCGAGGGACTGCCAGCACTCGCGTGCAAGCAGCAAAGCTGCGGTCGGAGCCTGTGGCACTGGACGTGTCTGAGCGTGGTCAAATTCACGCATGAAATAACGCTGCAATTCTGGACTGTTGGGCCAGTAGCGCTCGAGCGGGGTGCCGAAAAAAAACGCGGTGGCAAGCTTGGGAAAAGCCATGCATGTGGCCTGGGTCTCACCGTCCGCCCCCACAAGACGTGGAGCCACACTCCGGCATCCCGGCGTCGCCGACAAAACCTCCATCAAGTGCTCAGCACATCCCGGCCGCAATTCGGTGTCTGCATTGAGCAAGAACAGAAACTCACCTCGGGCCTGGGCCGCACCTAAGTTTGTTGCCACCGAATAACCCACGTTTTGGTCCAGGGCGATGAGTTGCACCCAGGGGAACTCCGAGGCCACCATTTCTGCCGACCCGTCCCCTCCCGCATCATCCACGACGATCACCTGGGCGCCCGATTGATTGAGTATGGAAAGTGAATCCAGGCAAAGGCGCAAATAATCGCGCGTACGCCATGACGTCACAACCACACTCAAAGACTCGCAGCTAATCCCCATGGGTCGCCCCCATCAGCTCCACAAGCCGGACCATCAGGGCATCCACCTCGTGATCCCGAACCACCAGATTGCGCAAAGATGCCCCGAGATGCTCGCGTTCCCCGGCCTCCATACCCAGCAGGCTATATGCGCGCTGGGCCATTCCATGTGCATCTCCGATGGGGAAGACGAGCGTTTCCGCGTCTGGCCCGAGTTCAGCCAGTAGAGGCCCAAACGACTCATTACAAGTCAAGACTGGCACGCCACAGGCCATGGCCTCCAGCACGACCTTATCCACACTACCGGTACGACTTGCCGATACAAACAGATCAGCCCTACGGAAAGTCTCTGGGATTTCGCGATAGGGAATCGGGCCCAGAAGATGAAAACGATCCTGAACGCCGAGCTCCTCCGCAAAGGCGAGTACCTGCCTGCCATACCCCTCGTCCCCCGGAGCTAGCGCACCTCCCACCCAATCAAGCTGCACATCAAGTCCGCGCTCAAGAAGCGTCCCCAGCCCGCGTATCAAGGTGATGGGGTCCTTCGCAGGTGACAGTCGGCCTACGGACAGTAGCCGCAAAGTGGCAGATGCACTCGGCGGAGCCGGACTAAAATGAACGATATCGATACCGTGCCCGGTCACCACCTTCTTACCTGTCTCTACACGCATGGATTCAGGGGATGCTGTAAAGACCTTATCGACCCTCGCGACGGCCTTGAGCAGGCGCCGGTCGACCCCTTTGTGGGTATACCACAAGAAATGCCCCACACCGTGACGCTTCGCAAGGCCCGCTGCAAGATTGGAATAACGGGGCACCATGTGGGTGAGTAGAGTGTCGAAGCCATCAGACCCAAAGGCCTCCCGGAGCAATCGTCGGTACCGCAGCCACCGCCCAATACGGCCTTCGCGACCCAGTACGCATACGTCAACGTTGCCTGGCAGATCGGAAACGTCACCGGCCTCAAGTGCCAACACACGCACCCGCTCTACGTTTTTGGCCAGCCCCTGGATCCAGCGCACGACAAACCCCAAGACCGCATCCTCCCCGTCGATGACCTGTGTCACAAACACGAGCTTCATCGCTGCAACTCCCGATGCCCTGCTAGGTGGCGCAGTCCGTTGGCATAGACTCCAATGGCAGACTTGTACTCAAACGCCTGAGCCAACTCGAGGGCATGCCTCCCCATTTCAAGGCGCAGCTTTTCATTCGAAAGCACACGCTCCAGCGCATTAGCCATGAAATGGGGATCCCACCCGCAAAGGCCACCCGCCTGACTATCCCCCAGCAGTTCCGACATCACACCGACCGGTGTCGACACCACAGGAGTGCCACAGGCCATGGCCTCCACGGTAAATCGCGGCCCACCCTCACAGGTCGAGCCACACACGCACACCCGGCTTGCTCGATACAGGTCCGCTAGATCCTCAGGGGCTGCCACCCAATCAAGAAACGTCACGTCGAGTTCGTGTGCCCGCACGCGCGCCTTGATGGCAGGCGCCATTGGACCGCGTCCCACAAAGACCGCCCGGGCTGATAGCCCCCTGCGCTGCAGGATGGAGAGCGCGTCCACGATGCGCCCGATGCCCTTGTTGACAACCATACGACCCACAAAGATCACATCGTAGCGGTAGGCCTCCTGGGCGCCCTCATTGGAATCCGGGCAAAACACGGATGTATCGATGTACAAGGAAGGCAAATAGGCAATGCGTTCTTGGGGCACACCCCACCCTCTCAAGAGCTGGGGCATCTCTTCCTGATTCACTACCCGAAAGGCGCGGGCCTTGTTCCGTGCCCAGCGGACATAGAGTCGGGCGACGCTGCGGTCAAACCGCTCTCGGAGGTTTGCGCACACCGGAACGCCAGGAACGTGGTGTAATTCCGAGACGTAAGGAATGCCAAAGTGACGTGCGAGGAAGGCGCTTCCAATGCCGTTATAAAACCAGCCGTAATCATGACTCACAATGAGTTCATGCTTGTGTTGATCAAGCAACTTAGACCCAGCGCCACTGATATATCGCACCATTCCAATGCGGGAGCCTTGGGCGGGATGTAAATGGACATTCTCGTGAATCAGACGGACGCTCACCTCACCGGGAGGTCTTGGACAAAGCACATCGACCCGATCAAAGTACCGGGAGAACTCCTGCTGCATCGAGTAAAAAGGCCCGCGCTCCCCAAGGGTCACTTGCCGGTCTCCTGACACCATCAGTAAGCGCAATGTTCCTCCACGAGCAAGGCCTGGTAGAGCGCCTCAAGGCGCGCGGTAAGAGCTGTCGCACTGTGGTGGGCTTGCACCCGCACCCGTGCCCGCTGCCCCATGTTGGCACGCTCGGTCGGCCCATCCAACAATTGAGCGAGTCCAAAGGCCAACTCTTCGACGCTCTCGCCCAAAAAACCAGTGCGCTCGTGGGCCACAAGCTCTTCCACTCCCCCCACGGCCATGGCAACCACGGGCAAGCCTAAGGCTCCAGCCTCCATCAGCGCCACAGGCATACCCTCCGAGCGGGAGGTCAAGAGCACGGTGTCGAGCCCCTCCAGCAGGGGGCCGATGAGCTCCCTGGCCCCCAGGAGGTGGATGCGGTCGCTCATTGGATGCTTCCTCACCGCTCGCTCGAGACTGCCCCGCTGATCTCCATCACCGATGTAGACCAGGTGCAATTGCGGATAGCGTCGGGCTAGGGTTTCGAATACAGCAAGTGCCATGAGCGGTTGCTTGACTGCAGCTAGGCGCCCGACCACTCCCACGACAAAGTCCTCAGATCCAGCTCCAAGCTGCTCTCGAATCCCAGGCCCCTGCACAAGGCTGGCCTCGAGTCCTGCAAGGTCAATCCCGGGTGGGACCACCACAAGTTTCTCACGGCTGACGACCTCCAGCTCAAGCAACTCTCGGGCCGTGGCATGGGACACCGCAACAATTCGCTCGGTCTGCCGAGCGAGGCGTGCCTCATGGGCAACAAGAACACGATTGATCCAGGCCGGAAAGTAACCCGATAACACATGGCCATGAAAGGTATGCACCCGTCTAGCTTCCGGACAACACCGTGCCGCCCATCGGCCCAGCGTGCCAGCCTTAGACGCATGGGTGTGCAGAATCTCGGGCCTGTACTCCGCCAAGGCCCCCCGCAAGTACATCAGCGCCCGAGCATCTCGCCAGGGTGCGAGTCCGCGTTGCAAGCCCGGCACTCGCACGACATCCACTCCACGCTGCACCAAGGTCGCAAAAAGATCCCCCTCCCCTGCACAGGGCTTGCCCACAAAAACACACACCTCGTGGCCCCGCTCTACAAGCAACGGGTCACTCGCAAGGACTTGTCGAGCTGGCCCCCCGAGGTTGAGGCGCGTCAGGATACGGGCGATACGCACGGGCGAGAGACCTCCGCTGACGACGCTGAGATCACCTCTCGAATCACATCGTCCAACTGACGTTCACTACAGGCCAAACCCAGTGTGCGGGCGCGGCCTAGATCAGGTATGCGCTCGTGCACCTCGGCAAAGCCCCGGCCCAGTCTTCCAACTGGATCCACAAATTCAATCGAGTCTGGACTCTGCCCGATCTGTTTCAACACGCACCGAGCAAGCTCCAGCATGGTGCATGCCATACTCCCCCCCAGATTGAGGGTCCCCCCAAAACTCACATCACCCCGCACGAGTCGAACCACGTCTTCTGCCACATCTGTCACATGGGCAAACGTCCGCAGCTGACTGCCGTCCCCATGGACAGGTAGAGGCAATCCGCGCAGGGCACAATCCACAAACGTGGGCACGACCATACCGCTGTGAGCCAGTTGATTCGGGCCAATGACATTGAAGAAGCGTAAGATGAGCGGCTCGACTGGCCACCCCAGACGAGCATGGGCTGCAACAAACTCCTCCTCGGCCCATCGCTTAGAACTGGCATAAGCCCAGCGGCCTTCACCGCCAGCAGGCCTCAAAGCGCTTGTTTCTGAAAGAGGCGCCGAGGAGGCCTGATAGACTTCACTGCTTGAACTAAAAACCAGGCGGGGTACGGGGCGGACTGTGCCCAGTGCAACAATGAGCTCCCTGCACGCATCCTGGTGTTGCCGCCTGCAGGCCTCAGGGTCACGCAACACCGCGCGAACCCCGACTCGGGCGGCCAGGTGCAGCACCACGTCGAAGGGTCCCTCATGTTCCAGTAGATGGCGCAACACCCCCGGTTCGGCCACATCCACTTGGCGCAGGGTTGCCTCCTTTTGAGCACCGCTCAGGCGTAACGGGCCCCCAGCCGAGAGATCATCGGCCACGACCACCCGCATTCCCTGCCCGAGCAACAAGCGGGTCACCTCGGCCCCAATCAGCCCGGCCCCTCCGGTCACGAGGACTGACAGTGGCGCGTGGAGGGAAGGGACCATGTTCAAGGTGGACGGACGGCACCGGAGACTATTCCCGGTCCCCCAAGGTACCACCCTCAGGCGAGCAGACCAAACCTCGGACCCGGGAGAGCACCCCGGAGAGCACCATGGCGAGCGCCACTCCAATAGCCCCTATCCACCAGACGCACTGTGGATTGCGCCGAATCCTAGAACAGAGTTAGGTGGTAGATATTCAGCAGGGTGTATCCACCCGCAGCCAGCCACAGGCCGACTCTGGCAAGAGAGAAGTTCTTATGCAGGGTCAGAACGAGGAGGGCTAGCGCGATCATACCCGACTTCCAGAGGACGAATCCGGGCCGGCCAGTCTCCAACAGGGCCGCTGCCACGGGATTGAGCTCTATCCCCCCAGACTGCAAGTGCGTCAGGGTGAAGAAACTATCCCCCAGATTCATCAGCGTGATCCAAAAAACAGCCATGGCCAAGCCCAGTCCATACCGGTCCACAAAGGCCCCCTCGAGTTCTTCGGTGCGGCGGATGTGCCCGCGCCTCCCACCCAACAGGGTGTATCTCGAGAATCGTGGGGTGGGCTGACGTCTGCGATCTGTGCTCCGATCATTCTGCCCACTGCCCCCCGGGCCCGGGCCCGGGCCCGCCGTGGGAATCCAATCTTCAGATTGAGCAGGGTCGGGCGGATGCAGGTTGGCAGACATGCACCATGCATCGTCCAGTCAGGGGTGCAGGCTTGGGAGAAGGATGAGAAAAGACTCTGGTTCTAGGTGTCATACCAGCGGATCCAAGCCCGCACCCCCTGCCGCTCCCATTTCGAGACCCACCTGACCGGAGCCTGCTTTGCTGATTTCCTCAATCAACACCGTGGCGTAGCTCCCTGGGGGCAGGGTGAATTCGAGATTGAAACAGTCTCCTTCGGCGTGCCACCTCAAGTCGCGAACGGGAACCACCAGCGGGCGACGACCCCCTCGGGGTGCCATGAAACGCGGGAGCTTATCCAGTACAAGGTCACTCAGGCCGGTCGCCTCCTGGACAGCCTGTTCCAAATCCCTTACGCCGCCCCGCACCCGCCGTGCCCCAGATCCAGGCAGGGGACCCGAAGGGACCAGCGCGAGTTTGTCAGGAGCACATTCAAAACGCGCAAGCGATTCTGCGTCATGGACTGGACAGCCGCGTCCAGTCCATGGATCCACCAGCAGGTCCCCCAGCCGAGGTTTGGCGTGTTCCCCCTGCCCGTCCATTCGATGGGCCAGCACACGGTTGAACACGAGAGCCTGCCATGCCGAGAGGTGCAAGCTACGCAGGGCACGCGGGAGGGCTCGCACCGCAGAGGGCAGATCCAAGGGTCGCCGGGCCATCTGATAGGCGAGGGCCGCAAGATCAGCGGGTAATTGAGGGGCCAGACTCGCCAAAGCACGCCAGGTTCCCTTCTGGCGGCTTGCAATCGTTTCCTGCAAGGTCGAGCGTCCGTTGCCGAGATCCGCTGGATGATCCTCGACTAGCCGGTGTAAATACGCCGCCCACTGGCCGCTTCCCAAGTGCCGACCCAGGAGCTGACTGCTCCCCCGCATCCCGAAGCGCTGGGGCCCGAAGTAATTGGGCAGACCTGAGCGTTGGATCCGAACAAGGACTGCCTGCACATCCCCATAACGCTCAGGCCGGACGTCCCTCAGCACAATCTGGAACTGGTTTCCAGCCAGCTGGCCCCGGTGCAGTTTCTGTCGTTTCCACGCCGATCCAAGAATCCGCAGCCCCTCCAATCGAAGTGCCCTCAGAGCAACGGGGTCGGCTTGTTCGAGACTCAAAAACTGACGAGTGATACCCTGCGCGTCCTTGCGGCCCGCAAAAGCCACTTGCTCGCGGTCTACTCCGAGAGCTCTAGCGATGCGACCCACGGCTTGAGTCGTTGTAAGACCTCGTTTTTCAATTTCGAACCATAGGTGCGGGCATGAGGCCGCCCCCCCACTTTCAGCGATGGAGTCCTGACCGCTGCCCCTCCCGGACTCTGGCGGCTGTCCCGGATCAACCCAAGGCAATTCCCGCACTCGAAAGTCCTCGGGTTGCAGGCGGGCGCTCAAGCCCACGGGGGCAATCCCGGCGGTCAAGTAGCGGTAGGCCGGACTCACGCCAGGCGAAGGAGGGCACGACATACACAGAGCCTACCCACTTTGCGCAGGTGCCTCTAACTCTCCTCGTACTCAGGATTGAGTTCACTAGGCACGGGAGCCTCCAGCCGCTTCCGCCACGCACGCATCTTGGCCAGGAGCGCCTCAACGGTTTCCGGTTGCTGCTCGACCCTGTTGACGGTCTCTCCGGGGTCAGCGAGCAAATCGTAGAGTTCAAGGCGACCATCCTCGAAAAACTCCAGCAACTTCCACCGTCCTTCACGCACGGCACCCACGGGAGTCGTTCGCCAGGGGCTCGGCACCTCTCCGGGAAGTGATTCGGAGATCTTGCCATAGGCGGCGAGATATGCGGGGAAGTGCCAAAACAGGGGCCCTCGCTCAAATCGCGCGTCAGGTTTGAGACAGGGCAGCCAACTGACACCATCAAGCTCCACTTCCCGAGCCACCCCGGCAATCTGCAAGAACGTGGGGTAGCAATCAAGGCCAATCACCGGCTCAAAACAAACCGTCCCCGCAGCCGCCTTGCCAGGCCAGTGAACGATCATGGGTTCCCGAATCCCCCCCTCGTACAGCATCCCCTTCGAGCCCCTCAACGAGCCATTATCACCGTGCAGGCCATGGCCACCGTTGTCGGAGAAAAACACGACAACAGTATTCTCATGCACACCGCTGCTTTGAAGCTCATCGAGGATCTTCCCTATCGCCAGGTCCAGTGCCGTCACCATGGCGGCATAGCCTGCGTCCCCCGAATCGTCGAGTGATGCCGCATAGCTCTCGACGAGATCCGGCCTGCCCTGAATCGGCGTGTGCACTGCGAAAAAGGCCACTTGAAGGAAGAACGGGTGGCCTGCGTTTTCTGCAATGAACCCACACGCCTCGGCGGCCACCCGATCAGTCAGGTACTCACCCGGCGGTCCATCCTTGAGGTCGGCGTTGCCATAGGGTGACACATAGCTCTTGGGATGACCTGCTGCATTGCCACCCGCATTGAATTGAAAGCCCTGGAGAGTGGGATCCTTGCCTAGATGCCATTTGCCCACATGTCCGGTGGTGTAGCCCGCATCGCCAAGGGCTTCGGCAATGGTCACAAACTCCTCACCCAGGTCGGTCCGGTTGGGTGTGGGAATCAGCTTGCGGTGCTTCGACTTGCCACGCTTGGAACTCTTCACTGTGTACACACCCGTGCGAGGCGCGTACAGACCACTCATCAGCGCAGCCCGAGTCGGCGCACAGTTAGGTGCATTTGCATAGGCGTGCATAAAGCGCACACCGCTCTCAGCTAGTGCATCGAGGCGTGGTGTCCGATGATCTTGACTGCCATAACACCCCAAATCCCCATAGCCCAGATCATCGGCGAGCAAGAGAACAATATTGGGCCGCGGGTTGGGCTCTCGTGCATCTCGCCTGATGCCGGATCGCCCGGATTCCGGCAACTCCAGCCCCCCTATCCCAAGAATCAACGCAAGGATTAGAGGTACGGCGCTCACGAAAAGAGGTGGTGCTGCACGCTGGAGTGATCCACCACGCTGATCAATCGACGGTCCAAGCCCTGGTAGGGAAAGCTCATGTGTCGAGTATCGAGGCCCATCAGATACATGATCGTATCCTGGAGGTCATGGATCGAAATGGCCCCATCGACAATGGTGTACCCCAGCTCATCCGTCTGCCCCACCACACGGCCCCGGTGAACCCCAGCGCCCGCCATCCACAGGCTGAAACAATCCGGGTGGTGATCGCGCCCCCAGAGCTTTGAGCCATGGCGAGCTTCATTCATAGCCGTGCGGCCAAATTCCCCACCCCATACAACGAGGGTTTCATCCAAAAGTCCGCGGCGATCCAAGTCCTTGATCAGAGCAGCCACCGGCTGATCCACCTCCCGACACTTCTTGGGCAAGGCTACCAAGAGGTCGTCAGAGGTGGTCGTACCGTGCATGTCCCAGCCCCAATCGTAGAGCTGCACCCAGCGCACGCCGGATTCCACGAGTCGGCGGGCTAGCAGGCAGTTATTGGCGAATGAAGCTTTTCCAGGTTGGCTGCCGTACATTTCGTGCACATCGGTTGGCTCCCGTGAGATATCCATCAACTCGGGCACAGAGCTTTGCATCGCATAGGCCAGCTCGTACTGCGCGATCCTCGTTTCTGTTTCGGGATCACCCTGCTGCTGTGCTCGCCGGTTGTTGATTCGGGTCAAGGTGTCAAGGGTCCTGCGCCTCAGTGCTCGGTCCATGCCAGCAGGGTCACTCACATACAAGACCGGATCCCCCCGCCCGCGCAGGCGGACTCCCTGGTGGCGCGACGGAAGGATCCCACTGCCCCACACGCTCTTCCCAGCCGAAGGATCACTCCCTCCGGAAACCATGCTCACAAATGAGGGCAGGTTTTCATTCAAGCTTCCCAAGCCCCAACTGGCCCACGCCCCCATGGCCGCGTTTCCCACGGCCTGGTTGCCCGTGAAAAGTCGCAATTCGGCGGGACCATGGTTGAACTGATCCGTATGCATCGAGCGAATCAGCGTGGCCTGATCCATGACCTGCCCCATGTGAGGCAGGAGCTCTGACACCTGTATGCCCGAGCGACCACACCGTTTGAAATCATGGGGCGCCCCGAGCAAGGTCGGGTGTCCCTTGATGAAGGCCAGGCGCTTGCCCTCAATGAACACTTCAGGGCAAAGCTGACCATGCAGCTCGCGAAGTTTTGGCTTGGGATCGAACAGGTCCAGCTGGGGAGGTGCCCCCGACATATGCAGGTAGATGACCGATTTTGCACGGGGCCTATGGTGGGGCCCATGGTGGGGACTGCGGTGACCCTCCCCCACGATTCCTCCTGGCTGCCGCCGACCCGAGTCTGCAAGGGACAATTCTCCCAGTGCGAGGGCTCCCAGTGACAACCCACTCCTTGCCAGCATGGCACGCCGAGTCAAGCTGACTGGGTCTTCCCCGTACCCGGGTCCGGGGGAATTGGATAGGTTTGCGGACATCAGTCGATCACCAGTGCAGCGTCAAGGTTTAGAAGCACGTTTCCTACCGCAACCCAAGCGGCCGCCTGCACGGGATCCACCCCTTCGGGTAGGGGCCCAAGCGGATCTGTCGCAAGGATCAGGGCCTGACCCGGATCGGGGGACAGTGACTCCACTGCCTCAACATGAAGAGTGACAAGATCGACAATGTCCGCCTGGTTTGCAGGTCGCGCCAACAGCCATTCCAACCCGCGCCGCACCCCCACGGCGATATCCCCACCACTTGCAGCCTGCATCCGTCGGCCCAGTGCCTGAGCAGCCTCAACAAAGGCAGGATCGTTCAAGGTCACGAAGGCCTGCAGGGGCGTATTGGTTCTCAGCCGCCTGGGACTACAGAGTTGGCGATTGGGAGCATCAAAAATCTCCATCGACGGATAGGGAGTATTGCGCCGCATGAATGTGTAGAGCGCCCGCCTGTACCGGTCGTCGCCCTGACTGGTGGCCCAATTTCGCTGCCCATTGAACGCCGATTGCCAGAGCCCCGCAGGTTGTGCAGGGAAAACCGAGGGCCCGCCGATTCGATTCACGAGCAACCCACTCACCTGCAGAGCTTGGTCCCTGACCATCTCGGCCTCAAGGCGAAAGGTTGGGCCCCGCGCGAGGAGCCGATTTCGGGGATCAGCGTCGAGCGCCGCAGCGTCCATCCGGGAATCCTGCCGGTAGGCCGCACTCATCACAATTCGCTTGATAAGCGCCTTCTGGTCCCAGCCGTCTGTCATGAATTCCCAAGCCAACCAATCCAGTAGGCCTTGGTGGCTGGGCAAAGTTCCTCGGCTACCGAAGTTCTCCTCGGTCTCGACGAGACCGATACCAAAGAGCTGCGCCCACACTCGGTTCACGGCTACACGGGCCGTGAGGGGATTCTCGAAGGCCGTCAGCCACTGAGCAAAGCCCATCCGATCCGGGTCTACGTTCCCAGGCAGTGGATGGAACGCATCTGGAACCCCCGCCTGGACCTCTTCTACGGGATTGAGGAAATTCCCCCCGCGTAAGGTAAAGGTCTTGCGCTGCTGGTCTCCCCCGAGGGCCACGAGAACGGGAGTCTTGGTCACAGAATAACCGGTTAGTTTTTCCGCCCAGGCATTGCGCTCCTCACGAACCTCTACCAATCGGGGTTCGTCCTGCTCCCAGAGCCTTTGGAGTCGATCCGTACCGGGTAGTGCCCCGTCCCCCCTGCTGAGCGCAGCCCGATCTGAAGCCTCCAATGCGATCAAGGGGCCCTCGAAGGTGCTGGCCGAAATGCGGAATCGTCCCAAGGCGTGGTCGGGATATGTTTGGTCCAGTTCGATGGCCAACACTGCAGGCTCGATAAGGTGCAGGGGAGTCTCCAACACGAACACTGCCTGGTGTGATTGGCCCATGCGCGGAGAAACGGCCCAACCGGACTCCTTGCTACGGTTTCGGTCAAGAGTCTGATCCACCGAGAAGTCCCTCTGCGCAAAGGAAGCGCTTGGACGGGAGAGAGCAATCCTTGAATCTCCCGAAGGGCCTAGGCCGTACGACTCTGCTCCATCAATCTCCCCAATGACGCTCGTCCACACAATCGCACCCTGCTCATCGAGCACGTCCAAATTCAAGCCGGAGCTCCTCTGTGCCAGCTGGCCGTCGGTGCGCAGATAGACCAGCACCTTTTCAACAGCCTTTTTCTCGCCCCAATCCACTTCCCACCAGGGATCAGCTTCGGTCGCGGTGTGGGTGACAGAATTAGCTGCATAGGTCCCATCGGTATTTCCATCAATGGCGCGTTCTGGACTACCGCCATACCCTTCACTGGACTGGCTCACCTGACCTAGGGGTGCAATATTCTGACCCTTCGAAAACACTTGAACCTCTGCAAGTGAGAGGATGCGTCCCTCTCCGGGCAGGCTCAATCGCAGGCGTTGGCCATCGACCACCCTTGCCTCGCCAAGCAAATGGGCATTCACCTCATTGATTACGAAATTCCCATGGGGGCTGCGGCCTGGCCCCCCCGCTGCGTCCCCGATGGCCTCAAGGCGCACTCCCCGCCAAGTACCCGGACTCAGTGCAAACTCTAGGCGGTACACCTCATCCCCTGAAGCTGTCCCTCTGGCACGCACCTCCGCGGACTCATCCCACTCTAAATGTGTATCCCGGTCAGAACTTGCGCGTAGGGGTTTGAGCACTTTCCAACTCTGGTCCCCGACTAACACCTGGTCGCACCAGACGCTGTGCTCTTTCCGAAGTCCGCGGCCTAAGCTGGCCAACTCCATGTCCAGGGACTCGATTTCACCTTGGATTCTGCCCATCTCCGCAGCCTGCTCACGGGTGGGCGTTTCTAAGAGGGGAGCGTCATCATTGGTGTCCCGATCTGCAGTCTGATTGAAAATGGCGAGCAAGCTGTAGTATTCCCGATACGTCAATGGGTCGTACTTGTGGCTGTGGCATTCGGCGCATTGTGCGCTGAGTCCCATCCAGACCTGCATACTCGTGGTCAAGCGATCTTTCACGGCGGCCATGCGAAACTCTTCGTCATCCGTGCCGCCTTCGGTGTTGTTTTGGGTATTGCGGTGGAAGGCCGTCGCTAAGCGCTGCTCGATCGTCGCGTTGGGAAGCAAATCCCCCGCCATCTGCTCAAGGGTGAATTGATCAAAGGGCATGTTGTCGTTCAGCGCCTCAATGACCCAATCCCGGTAGCGCCAGATGGTTCGCAGGTTGTCCGAGGTGTACCCCATCGAGTCCGCATAGCGCGCCTGGTCTAACCACACCCGAGCCCAGCGTTCCCCATATCGAGGGGAATTGAGCAGTTGATCGACGAGTGTTTCATAGGCATCGGGAGAATCATCCTCAGCAAAACCCAGGGCCTGCTCGTAGGTGGGCGGCAGTCCGGTCAAATCGAGCCAAAGACGCCTAGCCAGTACAAACGGATCGGCCTCTGGGGAGGGCCGCAGGCCGGCATCCACCATGGGGCCTGACACAAACGCGTCAATCTCATTGAGCCCCCAGTCAAGACTCGATTCTGGCACTTCAGAACGGGCAAGGGGCTCAAAGGACCAATGGCGCGCATACTCTGCGCCCTCCTCAATCCACCTTCCCAGCAACATCGCCTGTTCTGGGCTGAGCCCTTCACCGTGGTCAGGCGGCGGCATCCGCTCGAATCCCGCATCCCCTCGGATGCGGCGAATCAACTCGCTGTTCTGGGGATCCCCGCTCACCACGGCATGGCGGCCGCTATCCAGAAGGGCTAGGGCACCCTCGCGGGTGTCGAGCCGCAACCCGCCCTCCCTTGAGTCGGCGTCAAACCCGTGGCACTGAAAACAATGGGCCGCCAGAATCGGTCGAATCTGGGATTGAAAATTGACCGGAACGGGCACGTCCATCATCCGAGTACCCACCAACAAGGGGCCGACAAAGCCAATGAGCGTCGCGGGCAACATTCACCCAGCCTACAATCTCCTCCCCCTTAGCGCCCAGACAAACCATCCCCAACCGCTAGGACTTCCCCATACACGCCCAGGGTCTCGTCCACCATTCGGTCGAGCCCAAAGTGCGACAACACTCGGGCATGACCCGCCCGTCCGAACTCCTCACGCATGGACTTCGACTGGGCGAGTTCAACCATGGCAGCCGCCATGGCCTGCGCATCGTCGGGCTTGACGAGCCGCCCCGTCGCACCATCAAGAACGACCTCGGGGATGGCAGAAACGTCGGTGGCCAGAACGGGCAATCCAGCCGCCATCGCCTCCAAGAACACGAGCCCTAGGCCTTCCCAGCGAGATGCCATTACAAAGACGTCCGCTGCACCCAAGAGAGCGGGAACATCCCGCCGGATTCCAGCGAACTGGCAACTACTGTCCCCGAGGACCCCCAATTCACGGGCAACCGACTGCGCACGTTCCACTCCGTCACCGAACGGATCCCCACCCACGAGCAGCAGACGCACGGGCCCCTTAGAGCGCGCGGCCGCGTGGGCAGCCAAGAGGACCTCATGGGCTTTTTGCGGAGCGAATCGGGCCACACACAGGAAGACGACGTCATCTTCACCGAACCCAAACTCTGCGCGCAGGGCCTGGCGCCCCTCTCGATCAGCTGCCGCCCGCTCAAAGGGCGCAGGATCGATTCCGTAGTAGACCCGCGACTGGTGCTGGCGTGCAAGATGACCGTGTTTCTCGACGAAGCGTCCCACATGGTCGGAGAGCACAATGCTTCGAGCAGGAACGCGCCCAAAACACCTGTGCAGGAACGAGCCCACTGGCTTGAGTAGCGCACGCTCATCATTGTGCTTACCCGAGATCAGTCGGCGACGATTTCCGAAGAGGACAACAGCCAAGGCAGTGATCATGTCTGCACGCAAAAGGTGGCTGTGCACGAGTTGCGCCCATTTCAAATCGACCCTCAAACGCCAAGGCGCCGCCAACCCCTTACCGACGCAGCGCACACACGAGGCTCCGGCGCTTAGATAGTCGTTCTTGAGGGTCCCCTGCCCCAATAGATAGGCCACACGCACCTCGTGGCCGCGGGCCACTTGCCCCCGCACTTGAGACAGGAGGTGCACCTCGGCCCCCCCCACATCGAGCGTGCTGATCACGTGCAGGATTCTCACAGGACCTCCTGGTAGACCGCCTGCAGAGCATCGATCATGGGCTCGAGCCCAAACTCATCTCGGACGCGCACTGCACCGGATTGCCCCATCCCGGCGCGCCCCTCGGGACCTGCATCCAGCACCTGTGCCAACCCGCGCCCCAGTGCACCCTCGCTGACTTCATCAACCAAGAAGCCTGTCTTGCCGGGTACAACCAAGTCCCTCGCACCATCCACCGGGGTGGCCACCACAGGCAAGCCAGCTGCCATGGCCTCCAAGACGATATAGGGCATGCCTTCCCAGCGGGAGGGGAGGAGCAATAGGTCCACTGCGGCCAACAGGCTTGGAACATCATCACGGGGGCCAAGGATCACCACCCGATCGGCAACGCCCAAGGATCGAGCCAGGTCGTCCAGCGCCCCTTGCGAGCCTGGCCCGACAATCAGCAACTGCAGGGACTCGCAACCCGGCTCGCACAGGGCTCTCAAGGCCAGGTCTTGCCCCTTGCCTTCATACAGCAAGCCCACCACAGCCGCGGTAAGCAGCTGGGGGTCCAGCCCAAGCTTCCTCAATTTCACTGGATCGCTCCCCTGCACCCGAGTCGCATCAAGGCCATTGGGTACCACACGTACTTGAGCCGAGGGGACCACCCCACTGTCGACCATCGTTCGCGCCTCGCTCGGACTCACTGCAATCATGCGGGCCGTTCGTGCCGCAAGCCGCCGCTCGACTCCCTGGTAGATTCGCCGCTTCCAAGGTGCGAACAAGGCCTCAAACAAGAAAGCAAAAGTATGGGGAGTGTGAATGCGTTGACCGATGCCCGTGGCCTGAGATGCCAAACGCCCCAAGACTCCCGCTTTCGAGGAGTGGGTATGCACAATGTCCGGCTGCACATCGAGCATAAGTTGCTTGAGCTTTCGGTAGGCACACCAGTCTTTCCATGGGGAGACCTCTCGAACCATCTGGAGGGTGTGCACCCGCACCCCCTCCGCCGCTAGAGCAGCCAGATCAGCGGGAAAGCCTGGATCACGCAGGGTCGCCACCGCCACATGCACCTCCACTCCGCGACCGCAAAGGCCCCGAGACACATCCACCAAATGCCGTCGGGTCCCCCCGATGGTGGCCTCCATCACGTGGAGAACTCTCACGGGTCCCAGTTCTAGTAGGCCCCGGTGCCCTTCGCAACTGCGAAACCCGTCAAGGCGATAATGACAAGGTCGAGCAAGAAGGACTGGTTCTCGATGTAGTAGAGGTCGTAGTCCAGGTTTTCGTGGATGGACTGTGTGCGCGCGTAGGAAATCTGCCACAGCCCGGTAACCCCTGGCTTGGCCCTCAGCCGCTCTCTGTCCTGGGCCGTATATGTCTCCACGATGAAAGGCATCTCCGGACGGGGCCCCACCACACTCATTTCGCCGCGCAGCACGTTGAGGAAATTGGGAAGCTCATCAAGGCTATAGCGCCTCAGGAATCGTCCAACGCGAGTCACGCGCGGATCGTATTCATTGGCCGGCGCCACAGCATCACGGGCCCCCACATGGTGCATTGTGCGAAACTTGAGCATTTCGAAGGCCTTGCCATCGAGGCCAATGCGCGTCTGCCGGAAAAAGATGGGTCCCTTGCTCTCGCGACGAATCAGTATCGCGGAGATCAAAAAGAACACCGAGCTGAGCACAAGTACCGAACTCGCCACTGCAAGGTCCAGACACCGCTTGACGATGGCCCCCACAGGGCTTTCCTGACGCACCGGGCGGGAAATCAAGGGCACGGAGTCTAGATTCTCAATGCGCACCTTGTAGGTCATCAGGTGGTAGAAGCGGGGCACCACGTGATAATTCACCCCGAGGCGCTCGAGCTCGTGCACAATCGTCATGACCTCGGATTCCTCAGCCTCCGGCAGGGCCACAAACACCTCGGACACTTTATATAACCCCAGCAAGTACTCTAGCTGATCCGTGGTGCCTAGCACCCTACTGCGCTCGATCATCGTGCCTACTTTCTGGCGGTCCGCCCCAACGAATCCGACAAAATTGAGACCCAGCGTAGGCACCAATAGAAACTTTCGCTGCAAGCTCTGCCCGGTGGAGCCATCTCCGATCACAACCACATTGCGATTGCCGATGCCCTTGCGGTGCAGGCCCTGAATGAACTTGAAGGAAATGAACCGACTCAGAATGGTAAACACCAAAATGAATCCGAAAGCAAAAACGAGTACGAGCCTAGAGTTGTTCTGCTGACTCTGATCGAGGTCGATGGCGCGGTGCAGGGAAAACACCAACTCTGCGAACCTCGATCCCTCCGATGTAATCGTTGTGGTCGTTCCATGCAGGAACATCACAAGGGCCGGTACGCTCAAGAACGCAGCGAATGTGCTCTTGGCAACAGCCTTGTACTCTTCGACATTGAGGAGGCTCTTGATAGGCGAGTACATACCAAAGTAGTGAAACCACAAGAGGCACACGGACGCCACGATCGAGAACAACTCTTGGTAGTTGACCAAGTAGGCAGCCTCGTTGTCCGGCCCCATCGGCAGATCCACAAAATCCCGGCGCAGGTAGAATCCCGCCACGCAGGCTAGGATGATCACGACGAGGTCGAGGATCACCTGGACCGATAGCACCAGGGGCTCGAAGTTGCGTCGGACAATATTACCGAGGGCTGTCACAGCACACCCCCACCTAGCGACCCATCAGAGGGCTCGGTGGCCATGGGGCCTCGGGGTTTGGGCAACGATTCCGTATACATAACTGAACGAACCTTGGTCCAGTGTACCTCTTAGGCGTCAAGGGGGGCAGGGCTACTGTCGGCTATCCCATTTCAAGACTGAAGCCTGCGCAGGAGATCGGACAGGCTACCGGCCGGAATCCCCCCATACCGGGCCAAGTTCTTAGCAAAACTCCCCATACTCGCCAATTGGACCCCATCGGTCACCACCCTCAGGGCGGCCCAAGGCACCCCGGCCCGCTGGGCCACAGCGGCGACGGCGGCGGTTTCCATGTCAGCTGCACAGGGCCCAGCGAATGCCCGTCCGAGACGTAGCCGACGCCAGGGACTGATCACGGGGCGATCCGCAGTCACATGCCAACCCACCAGACCTGGCGCGACGTCCCGCCAGGCACGCAAGAGTGACTCATCCGCCGTAAACTCCCGCCCTTCCCGAAGGGCAAAATCTGCAGCCACCGCATGGCTTGCATGAAGGAGACTCCCGAGGGGCATTCCTCGGCGCAACGCTCCGCAACTGCCCACGACAAGAAGCCTTTCTGCCCCCGCCTCAACGAGCAGTGTCGCTGCTTGGGCGGCAGCCACCTTGCCCACCCCGCAAATACAAGCCTGCACTTCATTCTCGGGGGCTCCCATTGGCCCCACCTGCAGGAGCTCAACTCCCTGACGTTGAACGCTACCGCGCGGATTCGCCCCGATCTCCCCTAACTCAGCGGGCAGGGCACACAGCACCCCGGTCCTTAGGATCGGTTTTCCCATGCAAACCAGTATGTGTGCCCGGCCACGCCCTGCCCAGCCCAAACGCGAATCGCACAACTGAAGTGCAATAGAGGCACCGGCAGGGTCGGTGCGCTATGCTCTGGGCCCCTCAACAAGTCTCCCATGAATATTTCCATCACAGGTGCCACCGGCTTCATCGGCAGCTACCTCCTGCGAGCCCTCGCCCAGGAGGGGCATTCCCTGCGCGCACTAGCGCGGCCGGGTCGCGAAGGTGCAGTGGATCAGCCGCAGGGCTGTGACCCCGTCGAGGTCTTCACCGGCGACCTCACCGACCCCGAGTCCTTGCGTGGATTCTTGCAGGATGCGCATTACCTCATTCACCTGGCCAGCGCCCACGACCATTTTACTGCCGAGCAGATGCAACTCGTCAACGTGGTCGGAACCGAGATTCTGATTGAGGAAGCCCAGAGGACAGCAGCCGAGGACTTCCAATTCATCGTGATTTCCTCAGCCGTCATTGGCATGCCGGTGTACAGCTACTACCGCGACAGCAAGCGTGTTCAGGAGAAGATCATTCGCGGCTCGGGACTCAAGTGGGCATCATTTCGCCCCACCCTAGTTTACGGCGTTGGAGATCACCGGCACACAGCGCCCTTGCTACGCAAGTGCGGAGCTCAGAAGGGCACCTATTGGGTCATGCATGAAGGGCTATCCAAGCTCAACCCCGTTCACGTGGACGATCTGGTGGACGCCATTCTGCGCTTCTTCCATTACGATCGCGCGAAGGATGTAGATTGCATTTACGAGATCGCGGGCCCCGAGGGAATCAGCTTTAACGAGTTTGTGGACCTCACCATCCAAGCCACACACGGAAAGGTGAAACGGCGCAATATCCCGCGCAAGTGGATCGAACGTGCCATTTTCCTCAAAGGGCTCTTTATGGACGTGACGAGAGAACGCCGGGGGGCTGGCTATTTCTCGCTCCACCATGAGCACGACATTCGTGCCGCGGTCGTCGAACTCGACTGGCATCCCCGCACCTTTCAGCAGGGCATCACCGAGGTGGCCGAAGGCGACTGGTGGCGCGAGGATGCCGACCAGGGAGAAGCCGGACGACTAGGGACCGGCGGCGTCTAGTTTCTGGGGCCTTGTTCCCGCAGCGCAAGCTCTTCCCGCACCTCGCCTAGTCTTCCTTCGGGTCTTCCTTCAGGAATGACAGGGTGTAGTACGCCCGCGGATGCAACAACCCTGACCCGGCTAGGTCGCGTACGCCGTCCAAGTGCAGTTCGTGCACGTGACCGGCACGCAGGGAATCGGTGACTAGCTGCACCCTCAACCCATCCTCTGACACTGTCGCTGATCGCAGTTGAACGGCTTCAGTGCCCGTCTCCGGACAGCCATAGTCTGAATGTAGCAGATACGTGTAGGACGTCATCTCGTACGACTCGATCCTACGGGCAGACTCTGGATCCACTGGTGAAGTAAATGTCAGGGCGAAACCATCTGGGCGTGCACTCATTTCAAGCAACTCGAAGGGTGTTTCCCCGCTCCACACGAGACGCTCGAAGGCAAACCCCCGCCCATGGGTCCCCAAGGAGGGCCAACCTCGATCAGTTCCCCCCACAAACAGAGAGTGATCTTGCCCCCACTCCAGACGTAGGGCGCCGCACCCGAGCTTGCGCCTGAATGGATAACAGGCACCCTGCCAGTGGCCGGCGACCTGCTCCAAGCTGACGCGCATCACCGAAGCCTCGTATTGATCCGTCACGAACAGCTGGCCTGAAAAGGGCCCAAACTTTCCTCCCGTGGTATCCCACAGGAACCCGGCCGGGGCCCGCCCCATCTTGTCCCTGGGAAACCAAACACTGGGCATTTGAAAGCTAGGGACCACCGCACTCACCTTTGACATGGGTATGCGGTTGGGGACCTCTCCGGGGTGGCCGTAGGGCCAGGGCTCTAGATCGCAAGAGCTCAATCCGAGGGGATGCCCATGGAATGATCCTGGAGTGAGCCAAGAGAGTTTGCTGGCCCCGCACCACTCACCCTGATTGTCGGTGTAGAACGCATCTCCCCAAGGACTCATGCCAACTCCCGAGGGTGAGCGCAGTCCGCAGGCCGTCGGGAGCATGTCTCCTTCTGGGGTGATGCGAAGGGCAAACCCCCTCCACGGAACCCCACCGAAGGGCTGCCCCCCAAAGGGCCGGTTGGTGGTCATCCACAGGTTGCCCTCGGGACCGAGAACGGGACCGAAATTGTACTCGTGATAGTTTCCCCCCTGGCGCCAGGCATCACACACAGTCTCAAAAACGTCTGCGCGGTCATCCCCATCCAAATCGCACATGCGCGACAACTCGCCACGCTGGACAAAGTAGATCCAGCCCGCATGAGGAAGCAGTCCCAGCGGCTCCTGCAAACCCTCTGCATACTTGTGGAACACCACATCGGTGGCTGGATCCGTGTAGGCGTTCTCCACCACAAACACCTCACCCCTGCGGGTGCACACTAAGGGCCGCCCGTCCTCCAACAACGTGATGCCGCTCACCTCAAGGGTTAGTTCTGCAGGGATCGGCAGGGCGACGAGTCGATAGTAATCCTCCTCGGTGAGGTCTCCTGCGGAGGTCCCAATGGCCCAACAAAGCGCAATCGTCCCGATCACCAGTTCACCTCCACTTGGATTTCCGCACTCCAACGCCCGCGGTCGTCAGGATAGGGATTCCAGGCAACCGGCACGAGTAAATCAACATCCCGCCCAACCACTGGCAGCGGTCGCAACGCAGATTCCGAACTCCAAACCCCCAAGCTGAGGGATGGGCTCAGACCGTCGATGGTGTACAAACCGGAATGAGAATCGCCGAGGCCGTTCCACTCATCACCGCCTCCCGGCCAATGAAACAGGCGTAGCCAAAGTCCCTTCACAGGCTGCGGCGCGCTAAAGGTCAGTTGCCGCAGCAGCCCCGTCTTATAGGGCTTGATGGATTCTTCAAGAACAACGTCCCCCAAGGCCGTTCGAAAGACCGGCTGCTGATCGCCCCCTTGCCAGCGCCCGAGGAATTGCAGCGGCTGGGCGGGCCAGGGATCCCCCGGACCGTCAAGCTGTGCGATCAAAGGACCCGGCGCCCAATCCAATCGGTCCGAGGACGGTGGGCTCTCAAGGGCACCTGCCCTTCCCTCCCACGTTCCACGGGCATTGAAGAATCGACCCCGCCATGAACGAGCGATTGAGGCCCCTTGCATGTCATAGGCATAGTGAACCCCCTCGGGAAACCCAACCACCAGAGTGCGCGGACTGACATCCTCCATGAACACACCTACGCACAGGGGGACCTCCATGGGAATGAGTTCGTACTCCGCGTCTGGACGATCGAGCCCCTTAGGGGGAGTCATGTTCTCGCCACCTTGCAGGTAGGCCCACAACGCCTGCACTTGGGGCTCAGGCTGATGATCGAATAGATCGATCGGACTCAACCCCTCTAACCAAAAGGATGGCATGCGCGTGTCCATTCCCATGGCTTCTGGGTCGAGCAGTAAAGCCCTAAACCATCCGTAGCGCAGTCGCTGCGTCATCCCCACCAGGTCCACGGCAGACACGCCGAGTGAGCGCGAGCCACCGAAGGTGTGACATTGAATACACCCCAAACCGCCGACTCCAGCGAGGCGATAGCCGGCTTGCACCTGCTGGAGGCGCGCCTCCCCAACAGAATCGAGCTCTTCGATTGGGTCCGGATAGAGCCCCTGATCCGCTCGACCCACGGCCTCCAGGATTCGGTCCGCCACCGCATGGCCAAAGAACGGCATGCGCGTTTCTAAATAGGGCCTCACGCGAGCATCCCCCCCCGGTCCAGGGGACTCACTGTGCAAAACACGGGTGAGCCAAGATTCCTGAAGCTTGGCACCCATTGCATCGAGCGCCGGGGGAAACCGGCCCTCATTCCCCAATTCCGATTCCTCGTCTCCCCAGAAGTACTCGCGGACATTCCCTGCGGGTCCGCCGACTTCGTCACGGCGATGGCACGCTAGGCAATGCATGCTCTGCAACTCTCGCTGGACCTGCTCAGCAGGGGAGAGTGGCAACTTGAGGTCCTCAAGGGTTCCCAGCGTGGCCTTCAAGGCATCGACCTCCTCAGTTCCATTGCAAGGGATACGAACAGCCCCCCCCACTTCTGCGGGTGTAACGCAACCGGTCCCGGCCGTCCCAGCGAGGTGATCCAGCCGCGGCGCTCCCTCTATGAGTCGCTGAGGGCTCCCATCCAGTTCGACCTGGCCAGTCACGTGGCAAGCCGCGCACCCCAAATTCAAAAAGTGCTTCCTCCCCGCTGACGCGGCCTCGGGAGACGCACCCATCCCCGCCCACTGAGATTGGGATTCATACAATGTGGATGAGGACGTCAAAGCGTCAGAGGGAATCGTAGAGCGCTCTACTCCGGGGCCCTCCCATTGAACTTGGAGCGTCGCTCCTCCGAAGTGTTCAAACATAGATACCCGAATTTCGTGCACGCCAGCATCCAGCTCGATAGAGCCCTCGGCCCAAGCAGGAGCATGCTCGCCGCCATTCTCCACGAGAAGAACATCATCCACCCACAGCCAGGACCCATCGTCGGACTCTAGGTAGAAAGTCCACTCTCCAGCAGCGGGGACCTCGAGAAAACCCTCAAAGCTCAGTCCGAAATTGTCCTCTTGCTTGGCAATCGTGAGGGTAAACCCATCACTGACGCCAGCGCTCCTGGGGACAAAACTATCCCAATCCGGATCGTGACTGGGCAAATGGTCTTCAAAGTACTCATAGCTCAAGCCGCTCTGACGACGCTCACCTTGCCCCCCCTGCTCCCTCAGGAGATAGGCCGCAAGGGCAGAGGCTTCAGCCTCGTCGAGGCCCAAGTCAGGCATCTCACCGGACGGGCGTACCGCAAGCGGATCCTGGAGAAACCTGCTCAACCCTTGATAGGTGTACTTGCTCGCCAGCCAACTAGGGTCGAGAACCTCATGGGGGTGAGGCAAGAGCCCAGGGGGAAGATGGACATCCTCCTCCACCATGACAAGTCCCTGAGACCCCCCAGGCCCCCCTTCACCATCACCCGCTGCCTCACCCGCTGCTTCACCCGCTGCTTCACCCGATGCTTCACCAGCGTCTTCGAGTTCCGCGAGGGACCACTCGAGGTCATCGAGGGACTCGAGGGGAGCATGACAGGCCACGCACCCCACTGAATGAAAGAGGATCCGGCCACTCTCCACCTGAGTGGGATGCACGGCACTGATTGCACGGCCGGGCTCACCCAGGGTTCCCAAGAACGCCACGAGCTCGTCGATCACCTGCTCTTTCTCTGGGCTGTCTAAGTGCGCCAGTACATCAGGCATTCGGTTGTTCTGGTGGCTGGATCCTGGTTCTGCGAGGAAAGCAGCCAAGAAGTTAGGTTGCGCACGAGAGGCAATGTGGCTCAGGTCGGGTGCCCTACGTGTTGAAATGCGCTCGGCAATCGGGGCATCCACAAGGTGGCACGCACTGCACTGGTAATCGAGCAAGAGCCGCTCACCCAGTGATAGGGGCCCTTCCTTGGGAGCAACGTCCTGGGGGGCACCGGCCGCGCCGGCGGCGCCAAGTACAAGCGCCACAAGGATGAGTGCCCAATCAAAGTAGCAGGCCCTCCAGCGGCCCGGGGTACACCACAAACCGTTCGCCGAGGCCGACCTCAAACGGTCTCCCCCCTCAGCTGCGCTAGGACGGTCTTGTCCTCAATCGTACTGAGATCCCCTTGCGTCTCACGGCCCGCAGCAATGTCACGCAAGAGTCTTCGCATAATCTTTCCACTGCGCGTCTTGGGGAGTGCATCGGTCAATCGAATCTCTGCTGGACGAGCCAGTTTTCCAATCTCGTTGGCCACGTGGGCTTGGAGCTGGCGGCGAAGCTCATCCCCCGACTCCACGCCCGGCCCACTGGTCACGAATGCCACGATGGCCTCGCCGGTGAGCTCATCGGGCCGCCCGACGACAGCGGCCTCAACCACGGAGTCGTGGGCCACGAGTGAGCTCTCCACCTCCATGGTGGACAACCGGTGGCCTGACACGTTGATCACGTCATCCACACGACCCAGGATCCAAAAGTAGCCATCCTCATCCTGTCGAGCACCGTCCCCAGGGAAATAGACCCCTGGCCATTTGGACCAATAGGTGCTCTCGAATCGCTCTGGATCTCCCCAAATGCCGCGTAGCATGGACGGCCAGGGCTTGCGGATGGCAAGCAATCCCCCAGCATTGGGCGGAAGTTCCCGCCCGTCCTCATCCAAGATGACGGCATCCACCCCAAAGAAGGGCTGCGTACAGGAACCTGGCTTGGTGGTCGTCACCCCGGGCAGGGGAGTGAGCATGATGCCCCCCGTTTCGGTTTGCCACCAGGTGTCGACGATGGGGCAGCGCCCTTGCCCTATGGTCCGGTGGTACCACATCCAGGCTTCAGGGTTGATGGGCTCCCCCACCGTCCCCAGCACTCTCAAGCGACTCAGATCGTGGCCCTGCACATGCTGGTCGCCCCATTTCATGAAGGCCCGGATCGCGGTGGGCGCGGTGTAGAACACACTCACGCCGTACTTGGCGCAGATTTCCCAGAATCGGCCCTCATGGGGGGCGTTGGGGGCCCCCTCGTACATCACTTGGGTAACGCCATTCGCCATGGGGCCGTAGACAATATAGCTGTGCCCTGTGATCCAACCGACATCCGCCGTGCACCAGTACACGTCATCGGGTTGCAAGTCGAAGACATAACGGGTGCTCATGTATGCTCCCACCAGATACCCAGCCGTGCTGTGCATGATGCCTTTGGGTTTCCCCGTAGAGCCGGAGGTGTACAGCAAAAACAGGGTATCCTCGGAGTCCATGGGCTCGGGGTCGCAGTCGGCTTCGACGTCCTCACGGGCCTCGTCAAACCAGATGTCTCGGCCGGCGACCCAGTGCACGGCGTTGTTCGTGCGCCTGACTGTCAGCACGGTGGTCACACTCGGGCGCTCCTCGCAAGCCCGATCGACCTCGGCCTTGAGAGCCAACACCTTCCCACGCCGCCAGGCACCGTCGGCTGTGATGACCGCAACGCAATGCCCATCGTCGATCCGGTCCTGAAGGGCTTGGGCACTGAATCCCCCAAATACGACCGAGTGGATGGCTCCAATCCGTGCACATGCCAGAACGGCCATGGCCAATTCAGGAATCATGGGCATGTAGATCGCCACTCTGTCCCCCTTGCTGACTCCGCGAGCCTTCAGCACGTTAGCCATGCGGCAGACTTCGCCGTGGAGCTCTCGATAGGTCAGGCTACGGGAATCACCAGGCTCCCCCTCCCAATGGATGGCCACCTTATCTCCGCTCTTTGCGAGGTGCTGGTCGAGACACACTGCGCTGGCGTTCAGTTTTCCACCGCAAAACCACTCTGCCCGACCAGGGTCGGTGGGCGTGAGCACAGACTCATAGGGTTCAATCCACGGCAGATGAGCCGCTGCCCGGCCCCAAAAGGCCTCAGGATCTTCAATGGACTCGCGGTACATGGCCAGGTACTCCTGCTCACTGCCCACCTGAGCCCTTTCCCGAAAATCGGAAGAGGGTGAAAAAGTACGGGTCTCGTGGAGGACGTTTTCGATCTGGCTCATGGTGTGGGGTGCGCAGGGCTGGAAGGGAGGCCGGTCCGAGAGTGGGATCAGTGTAGCAGGTCAGAAAGTCCCGGGATTCGGGCAACCCCCGGCCACCCCTTCCGATGGAAGGAGGCAGACCCCAAGCGACTATGAATCACTCCAGCAACGACCCTTCTTCACAGGACTCCTCAGCCGCTCACCCCAACTCGGACGAGCCCGCAAACGATTGGAGCCTCGATGCCTCATCCCTCGATGCGAGCGGCCCCCAAGCGGATCCCACTCGCCCCCTTGAGCCGCCCTCCCGGCCAGCCGATTCGGGCAATCCCGGCCCCCTGAACGAACTCTCTCAGGTCATGGTTGTGGGTCGAGATAATCACTGGGCCCTGGTCTTTGCGCCCCTTACACGGGACTTGATTTGGGTCGATCTCGGGCGAACACCTTTTGAGACCCAAGAGTACAACCCCGTTCAAGAGGCAAGCGATGCTGCGGCCACCTTCGACCTGTACGGGACCGAGGAGCCTAGCTTTGAGCAGGGTGATTATGACCCTGACGGGGATGCTCCCTTTCCTGGCGAGGGCCCTGGGGACGGCTGGGACAACAACGACTGCTGGCCCCTGTAGGCAGGCAGCACTGCGGGGGAATCGGCCCGAGTTGGGCACGCCAGTTAAATGGCAGATCGAATGGCAGATTGAATGGATGGCTGCTAGGCGTTACTAGGGGCGCTGCTAGGTGCTTCACACATTCCGGGGCGCTAACCCACCTTACCGCCGCGCCGTCCACGCTGAATGGAGCCTAGCGCTGGGGCCTTCCTGCGAAATTCTTAGATTTTCCCCCCGCCCTCCTCGTTTTGACCGGAAGAGGGATCATGGAATCGATGATCTCCTCCTTCCCCCACCTGCACGGAGCATCCCCCATGCCCGGTGCGGCGCTTGTCGTCGCGAGGTGGAACGCCTGGGCCCGACTCTGGTTTCCAGAGACCGGCGAAGGGCTCTGGGTCAATTTAGAGGAAACCGATTTCACGTCCCTGTCTGCACCAAGTCACGCCTGCGTTACACGCGGCTGACTTCCCCCCCCCATCGGTGCAGGACAGGCACATTGGCCCCCCCTTTCCACCCCCCTGGAATCGGGGGGCCCTCTTCTTGGGTTGCGGCCACCTCCGCCCCTCAGATAGGCCGTGGCAGCTTCAAACCTCGCGTTTCTTGAAAAGCGTGAAATAGCGCACAGCCCGCCCCAATAGCCGTCCGGGATGGCGCAGTTCCCGCAGAATGTGCCGGGGCCGCAAATAGAAGCGCCGATAGCCTGAGCGAATCTTGTCCTGGATCTCGTCTGCTGACATAGCTGCCCCGCACTCGAGGGGCTGATAGCCCGTCATGCTCGAATAGTCGATCGCGCCGGTGCCTTTGACCTGCTGATAGAGGGGTGTCCCTGGGTACGCAGTCACTGCGCAAAACTGAACCTGATCCGGGTCGAGGTCCAGCACGAGGTCAATCGTCTGGTCGGCCATGGAGGCCGTCTCCTCGGGGAACCCGATCATGCAGAATGCCCGCGATTCGATCCCAAATTCGCGACATGCTGCAAAGACCTCCCTCGCACCGGCGTGGTCATTGAGCTTGTTCCCGCAGTGCTCTTTTTGGATCCCCTCATTCCCCGATTCGATTCCCACCGATATGTGGCGGCAACCCGCCCGGGCCATCACCTCGAGCAGATCCCTGTCGAGGGTCTTGACCGCTGTTTCACACTGCCACACGAGGTCATGCATGCCCCGCTCGCAGATCCCTTCACAGATCGCACGTACACGATCCTTGCGGGTGGTGAAGATTGGATCCCTGAACACCACGTGTCGGAGGTTGTGGTGATTGTAAAGGTCCTCAATCTCCGCCAAGACGTGCTCGGGACTGCGGAATCGAAAGCGCAGGCCCTGAGCAAGGGTATAGCCGCAAAACGTGCAATCGAACGGACAACCGCGAGACGATTTGATCGTCGTAATAGGGCCTTCCACGCCGGGGAAGCGATAGGCCTGGTTGTCCAACAGATGCCGTGCGGGCTTGGGCAATTCATCGAGGTTTCCGATCTTCGGCCGGTCAGGTTCATGCACGACCTGTGCGTCATCACCTAGCCAGCTCGTTCCACGAATCCCCTCAAGGGGTAGGCCCTGTTCAACGGCCCGGGCGAGCGAGCTCACCGTGTACTCCGGTTCCCCACGCACGACCACGTCCACGGCTTGGGCTTCAAAAATCTCCCCCGGCGTGTAGGTCACCTGGCTACCCAAGATGGCCACCTTGGCCCCACTCGAGTCCCGGATGGCCTTGGCGAGACTGAGATCGCGATCTAGGGACGTGCTCGAAGAGTCCAAGCACACCAAACCCGGATCCAATGCACAAACGGCGGCGAGGGCCCCCGCTGCATCAAGCCCCTCGGCATCCGCATCCAAAAGACGCACCCCGTGTCCATCCTGCTCCAAGAGACCGGCCACATGGGCCAACTCAATGGGCGGGTACAGCAGTTCGGGATGAACAGCCATGCCAAAACCGCCCATGAGACCACGACTCACACGAAACTCGGGAGGGCTAGGAGGATTGACGAGGACGACTTGCATGAATCAAAGGTGGCGGGAGGGTCTAGTCTATCGCCCTTTCGGGCCCAACTCCCCCACTCAATTGCCCCCCTCATCCGCCCATGCGTCCTGAATCTGCCCTCTACCCGGCCACGAAGACCCACCAGGATCCCTAAGTGAGCCACCCGCACTTCTAGGAGAGGGCGTCCAACACTAGCAGGGATTGGAATCTGGCCCTGTGGGCCACACTAGGATCGGCGCAACTCACACCCCAGACTTTCCAGCTGACGTTCCAGTCGGTCGAGGAACTTAGCGCAATCCTTGTCGGTGAGAGTTCGATTGTTGGCCTGCAAGAGCAGATGGTAGGCGAGGGACTTGCGCTCAGCCCCAAGGCTCTCTCCTCGGTACAAATCAAACAACTCAGCCGAGTGCAGCAGCCCCTTGGCGGATTTCTCTAGCAACTCAAGAATCTGGCCAGCTTGAACGGACTCGGGGCTCAGCACCGCCACATCCACCTTCACGCCGGGGAAGCGCGGAATCGGGTGATAATCCAGAGGCGCCGCCGGTGTCCCCAGCACTGCATCCAAATCCAAGAGGGCCACTGCTGAATCGCTGGCCAATTCCCCTGCGAGCCCCAATCGCCCCGCCACGGCGGGGTTCAGGTCGCACAGCCGGCCGACGATCTGGGGAGTCCCTTGCCCTTCGGGAAGGAGGCTGTCGGGGAGAAGCGCCACGAGACAACGATCGGGGTGGGCCCAGGAGGCGGGGTCCTCATCCAGTGCCCAGACCAGTCTCGGCAATCCGAGATGATCGGCTAGATCCGTCAGGACACCCTGCAGGTGAAGCATGCGGGGTGCATCGAAAGCCGCTCCATCCCCGATCGCTGGAGCCGACCAAGCAAGCGCTAACTGATGCAGCTCAGTGGGGGCGGCACCCTCAGCTCCCGGCAGGTAGGCCTTGCCCACCTCAAAGATCCGTACATCCTCACTTTGCCGACGAGCCTCAGCCAGCAGCCCCAGCAAACTCGGAAGGACGCATCTGCGAACCTTGGACAGACCCGCACGCGCAGGATTGATCACCTCCACATAATCTGCATCTGCAAGCCCCACCTGCATCAACAGCTCATCGTCCTGAAACGAATAACTGATGACTTCATTCATTTGGGCGCCGCCAGCGAGGCGATCCTGCATCCGACGCACCAGCCGGCGCCGCTCATCGACGGGGGCAGGGCGAACCTCCGCCACCAGAGCGGCTTCAGGTACTCGACCATAGCGATGGATGCGCCCCACCTCTTCCACCAAATCCTGGGCGATGCGAAGGTCTTTCGTGGCCCGGGCGGAGGGAACACGGATGGACACGCTCTGCCCAGCCGCGCTAGGGCTTCGCTCAGCGTGCAATTCTAGCCGCTCTAGAATGCTGAGGATTTCATCGTCTGTCAGATCAACCCCCAATGAAGTGCGCACCTGATTTGTATCCAGTTCGATGGAACAAGCGGGATCCGACCACTCCCCCGAATCACTCATCGCCATGGGCAGACTCACGCCCGGGTCCATGTCCATCAAGAGGCGCACAAAGTGGGCCATACCCTGTGCGGGCAAGGTTGGGTCGAGATGTTTCTCGAAACGTGCAGATGAATCCGTCCGCAGGCCTAGGCGGGCCGATGTCCGGCGCACACCTGCGGGCTGGAAGGTAGCCACCTCAAGGAAGAACTGGCTGCAGCCCGGCTGCACCTTTGAATCACCCCCCCCCATCACTCCCGCAAGAGCCACCGGAGTATCTCCGGCACAAATAAGAAGATCGGAAGGCACTAGGGAGCGCTGCTCCCCGTCCAGGGTTTCTAGGGTCGAGTCAGCACCCGCCGTACGAACCACGATGCCCCCGTTTGCAAAAGTACCTCGGTCAAACACATGGTTGGGTTGCCCCAAGTCCAGCATGACGAAATTGGACAGGTCCACCATCCGGTCGATTGGGCGCTGCCCCACCGCAAGAAGCAGCTGGCGCATCCACGCGGGCGTCGCATCAGAACTGACTCCGTCAATGGCCAGTCCCATGTATCGACTACATTCAACGGATTCAATCGTCACGGGCAACGCGGCGGCGGTCCCCACCTCGGGCATCGAGAGATCCAAAGGCTTCAAAGAGCGGCCGTAAATCGCGGCCACCTCTTGGGCTACCCCACGATGCCCCCAGAGATCGGGCCGATGGGTGAGCGACTTGTTGTCCACCTCGATGACCCAATCATCGAGGTCCAGGGATGCGGACACACAATCCCCCACCGCGCACTCATCCGGCAAGACCCAGATTCCGTCATGCTCATCGCCCATCTCAAGCTCGCGAACCGAGCAGATCATGCCCATGGATTGCTGCCCACGAATTTTGGACTTCTTGATTTTGAAATCGCCCGGAAGGACGGTGCCAACGGTCGCAACGCACACCTTTTGGCCCGCAGCTACATTGGGAGCACCGCAGACGATCTGAAGAGGGTCTCCCGACCCCACATCCACGCTACAGATACTGAGTTTGTCTGCATCTGGATGGTCTGTGCGGGTCACCACATGACCTACAACCACATCGCTCATGTGTGGGGCGAATTCCGTGATGCCCTCCACTTCACAAGTCGAGAGGGTCAGATCGTTGGCGAGTTGGTCAGGAGCAATACCCTCAAGGTCGACGTGGCGTCCTAACCAGCGGTAAGAGATCAACATCTAGAATTGCTCCATGAATCGAAGGTCCCCAGCGAGTAGGTGGCGCACGTCATCAATGCCGTAGCGCAACATCACCAGTCGTGAGAGGCCCAGGCCAAAGGCAAAACCACTCCACTCCTCCGGGTCAATCCCACCTGAGCGAAGTACATTGGGGTGAACGAGCCCACAAGGCAGGAGCTCAATCCACGTGGTGCGCTTGCAGACGCTGCAACCCTTGGAGCAAAAGGGGCAGCGTGCATCGAGCTCGAACCCGGGTTCAACGAAGGGAAAGTACCCGGGCCGCAAACGCACATCGAGTTCGCGCCCAAAAATGCCCCTCAGCAGGGTCTTCATGGCACCAATGAGGTGCCCCACGGAGATGTCCTTTCCCACGACGAGGCCTTCCATCTGATGGAACGTGTGCTCGTGACTGGCGTCGGTCGTTTCCTGACGAAACACCTTTCCTGGCGCCACTGCTCTGAAAGGAGGAGTCAAGCGCTCCATGGCACGCACCTGCACGGGGCTCGTGTGCGTTCGCATCACGAGGCTGCCTTCCGGATCACAAAAAAAAGTGTCCTGCGAATCCCGAGCGGGGTGATCCGCGGGGATGTTGAGAGCCTCAAAGTTGTAGTGGTCGAGTTCAACTTCGGGCCCATCAAGAATGTGGTAGCCCATCGAATGGAATAGGTCTTCGAGCTCCCGGGTCACCTGAGTGATCGGGTGCAGGCTGCCCCTCCGAGGCTGAACGCCCGGAAGAGTTGGATCGAAAAAGGCATCACTCATCTGCTCGGCCAGCTCAGCAGCCGCCAACTCCGCCTTGCGCGAGGTGAGGTGCTGCAGAACACCGCTCTTGAGCTGATTGGCACCCTGGCCCGCCGCTCGGCGATCCGAAGGATCTAAACTTGGGATCTGAGCGAGCATCTCAGCCACAATCCCCTCCTTGCCGGTGTACTCCGATTCAATCGCGCGCAGGGCGCTGGGACTGTCCGCCGCAGCGATCTTGGAAGCAGCTTCCTTCAGTAGTGATTCGAAGTCAGTCATGTTGGGCCTGTAGGTGAACGGCCAAGGGTGCGCCAGCGCGCTGAGAGAAACAAGCTGAAAAGAACGCCGCCGGGGATCCTGGGGACCCGCCGGCGGCGTCTGGGGCATCAGGCTCGATGAGCCTGGGCAAGCCACGACTGTCCAGCGCGAAGAGCATGCCGTCCCCGCGATGAACAGCTTTCGAACTGGCTAAACCAGGGCGCCGCGGGCCGTCTCCACGAGGCTGTCAAACGCCTTGGGATCGTGAATGGCCAACTCAGAGAGTTGCTTGCGGTTGAGGGTGATGCCTGCGCGGGACAGCCCGGAAATAAAGCGCGAGTAGTTCATACCGCGCATGCGGGCCGCAGCGTTGATGCGGATGATCCACAAGCGACGGAACTGGCGCTTGCGCTGCCGGCGGTCCCGGTAGCTATAAGCCCAGGCCCGCAGCAAGCTCTCACGAACAGTTCGCCAGAGCTTCGAGCGACCACCGCGATATCCGCGGGCTTGCTTGAAATAGCGGGTCTTTTTCTGGGCGCGGGGAGCGCCATAGGTGACACGTACCATAGATCAGCCACCTCCCATCATGCGCTTCAAGAGCTTGGCCCAGGCACCGCCCGTGATAATGGGGCGCCGCTTGCCACGCTTGTGGGCGGCATCGCGGATCGCGTGCATGTGCCCACGGTGGGGTCGCGTCGACTTAAGCTTCCCGGACTTGGTCATCCGGAATCGCTTCTTGACTGCCCCTTTGGACTTCATTTTAGGCATCGGTCATTCCTCGGTTGTGGGCGGGGTGCCCGGTAACGAAACCCAGCTCGCTAGCATGCCTTGCCGCTTGCAGGGGCCTGGAACCACTGGAGTTCCAGAACTTGGACGGGCTCAGAATAGGGCTGCGGAGGTCCAAGGCAAGCCCACGGGCCCCTTTTTGAGGCCTCGACGGTGCTTAGGGAACCTCCTGGGGGCTACGGACATCTAGAAGCTGTACCCTAGGATGTCCCTTCGAACTGATACCCCCATGGTTGCCCCCAACATGCGTCACCCCATCCTGCCCCTAGTCTTGGCCCTGCTCGGCTTCCTCACACCCCAGTCCGCGGCCCAAGACCTGTACGACGACACGGTCCTGCGGGAGATTCGGCTCGATTTCCAAGACCCCGACTGGTGGAACAAACTCAAGGGGAGCTGGCCGAGCGGGCCTGACATTCTAGCAGACATGACCGTAGACAACGTCGTCTACCCAGATGTGGGCGTGCGCATCAAGGGCAACAGTTCCTACTTTTTCCTGCCGCCCGGTTCTAAGAAGGTCTCCCTCAACGTCAGCATCGACTTCACTGACCCCGACCAAAGGCTGTATGGCCTAAAAACTCTCAACCTCAACAATGGCATTGAGGACCCCACGTTCTGTCGGGAGGCCACCTATCAGAACTTCATCAGTCGCTACACCCCCAATGGGCGAGGCAACCATGTGAAGCTCAACTTGAATGGTGACTCTTGGGGCATCTACATCAACATCGAGCAATACAACAAGGATCTGCTTGAACAGTTCTATCTCGATGAAGACGGTGCCCGTTACAAGTGCCCCAACAACCCCAATGGCCCAGGCCTGCGTTACAAGGGCAGTTCGAAGAATAACTACACCGGGGATTACGAGTTGCACAATGACGGTGGCCTACCCAATCCTTGGCAGCCCCTCATCGACACCTGCAATACCATCTCCAATGAGCCGGTCACGAATTACGACCAGATCGATGACCAATTCTCCATTGACCACGCCATGTGGACGGTAGCGGTGGAGAATCTGTTCATGGACGAAGATTCCTACATCTCTAAGGGAGCGGACTTTCACGTGTATTGGGACCTCTACGAGGGTCGTATGCACCTGCACCAACATGACGGTAATGAGACTTTTGGCGTCAGTTTCTTTGGGTGGCCAGGGGGAACCCTCTGGCAGCTTTCCCCCCTGCACAACTCGACCGCGAGCACAAAACCTGTACTGAGTCGCTTCTGGAAAAACAACGAGATCAAGCAGCGCTACCTCGCCCACCTAAGAACCATGCTCGACGAGGGATTCGACTGGACCGGTGCCTTGGAGGATCAGATCATGGGGTACAATGCGATGATCAGCGCTGATGTCTTGGCCGACACGAAGAAGATTTACAGCAACCAAGACTTCCTCGACAACTTCACACAGACAGTCATCATCTCAGACGGGGCTGGGGGCACCATGCCTGCTCCCGGTCTGAAGCTATTTGTCGAGGGTCGGCGCTCCTATCTCTTGGCCCACAAGGTCGTCAAGAAGAGCCCTCCGGTCATCGGGGCCGTGTGGCACACGCCGCTGCACCCCCTAGCAGGTCAACCTGTCCGCGTCATGGCGCGCATTGCCGGCCCCTCTAAGCCCGTCGGCACGGTCAAGCTCTGGTACCAACCCTCCCCAGGCCGCTACCACCAGATTCCCATGTTGGATGACGGACAGAGTGGCGACGGCCTCAGCGGCGATGGACTCTATGCCGTTGACCTCCCCATCGGCGGGACCCTGGGTCAGACAGTGCCCTATTACATAAGCGCGGCTTCGGCAACGGGCAATGCTCCCATGGTGTTCTACCCCACGCGCACCGAGATCGCCCCGCTGAAACTCGGGTTCCAATTCGGCCAAAGCGGACTGAAACTGACTGAATACATGTACTCGGGCAATGACGGAGAGTTTTTCGAGCTGACGAACACCAGCACAAGCCCCCTGGACCTCGCAGGGTGGAGCATGGATGACAAGGGCGGCAAGGTCGGTACCTTCGACTTGTCGGTGGTAGGAATCCTGGCCGCCGGTGAGTCCATCATCATCAGCGGGACAGATCCGGTGCAATTCCAGATCGATTGGAACATCCTCACGACCCGCGTCTTTGGGCCCAACACCGTGGCTCCCCTTGGGCGTGACGATGCGATTCACATCTATGACGCCTCTGGCCAACTCGTGGAACGTCTGGACTACGGGGACGAGAGCCTGCCAGGCAGCCCCCGGGCCAAGGACCAATCCGCCCAGGTTTGTCTCGAAGGCTTAGGTGCCGACAACGCCTACGATTGGGTATTGTCCCTCGATGCGGATGCCTTCGGCTGCTGGACATCGGCCAACGGCGATCAGGGCAACCCCGGGACGTGGACGGCAGTGGACTGCCCTGGGCTAGGAACTGGGTACTGCCAGGCCAATGACAACTCAACCGGCTCCCCCGCGTACCTCACGGCCACCGGCGATCCTCGAGTCAGTCAGAACGATCTCGACTTACATTGCGTGGATCTGCCCCCTGGACAGTTCGGCTACTTCTTGATGTCCATCACCCAGGACTTCAAACCCTTAGTGGGCGGCAGCCAGGGCAACTTATGCCTAGGAGGCAACCTGCTCCGATTCTCCAGCAACATCCTGCAGGCCGCGGCCGACGGATCCGTGGACTTCGCACCGGACCTCCTCAACTTGCCCGGCGGCACGACAATCCTCCCTGGCGAGCGCTGGAACTTCCAATTGTGGTTCAGGGATGCCAACCCAACTTCGACTTCGAACTTTTCCAACGGCGTCGAAATCCTGTTTCAGTAAGCGCCTCCCACCCTCTTCAGTCCCAAGCGCAACGAGCTTGCGGGCCCGCGGGTATCCCTGCGCTCTTGCGAGTATGCCTCCATCCTGCGTGAGGCCGGGCTGCAGTCAGTTTTCTTAGACGCACCCCCCGCCCCTTGCCTGGGGGTCTACGCTGCCTTGGCTCTACCCTGAGTGATTCAGCGAGGGGCTTCCTAGAATGTCACGCGTCCTGGGGACCGACATCGGAAGTCGACTCGGAAGTCGACTCGGAAGTGGGATCGGGTGTAGGCTCGGGGCTTGCAGCCCCCGTTGTACCTGCGACCGGCGCATCAGTCATCGCTACCGGCTCCGCAACAATGGTCCGCCCCATTCGAGCTGCGGGGGCCGCCCCCATTTCCTTTTCGAGCGCCTCTTGCTTCGCTCGCTCTTCCAACTCCTTAGCCTTGCTGCGTCGCTGATCAGCAGTGAGTGCTGTCAACATCATCGTCATTCGCCTGCCAGCCATACGGGCCGGCACTTCAACCTTCGAGAGGTCCTCAAGTTTCGAGGCCACCTGTCTCATGACCTCGTAGCCGTGTTCTGGATGCGCCATCTGGCGGCCCTTGAATAGGCACACCACTTGAATCTTGTGACCCTCCTCAAGAAACCGGCGCCCGTCTTTGAGTCGATAGGACAGGTCATGGTCAGAGATGGCAGGCCGCACGCGAAGCTCTTTCATGCCCGACGAACTCTTCTTGCCCCCCTTCTTGTCCTTCTTGCGTTGCTGGTACTTGAACTTACCAAAGTCCATGATCTTGCATACCGGCGGACGTGCGTTGGGAGAGACCTCGACGAGATCGAGGCCAGCGTCCTGGGCTAGCCGCTTGGCCTCATTGGTGGAAACCACTCCACACTGTTCTCCGTTCTGATCAATCAGACGAACTTCGGGAACGCGGATGCGATGGTTGAGGCGGTATTCCTGGTTGGCCACTGAGCTCCTTGGGGATGTAGCGTGTATCGGGGTGTGTGATCGGTGGAGGCTGAGTCGACAGTTGGGGAGGGCAAATGCACCCGAGAAGCCCAACGGCTTAGGCAGGAGAATAGGCTAGCCGGGCCAGAACCGCCATAGCTAGGGCACAGCCATGGCAAGAATCGATAACCCACGCCTCAATTGGCCGAGCGCATCTAGCGGGCAGTCCAGCCCTCAAGGATTCGCACTCGAAGCGCCTGCCGCAGGCTGGGACTCTGCGCCTTTGAGCGAAGGGATACTCTGAACGTGAACCTCGGCGAGCTGATCGGGGGTCACGAGTGAGGGGGCCTGGCACATCACGTCAGCCGCCATCAGGGTCTTGGGGAAGGCCACGACATCGCGAATGGAATCCAAGCCCAGGGTCAAGGCCACAATGCGGTCAAGCCCCACAGCGAAGCCACCATGGGGAGGGGGTCCATACTCAAGAGCCTCCAGCAAGAATCCAAATTTCTGCTGCTGTTCTTCGGGGCTGATGCCCAACAGATCAAAAACCTTACTCTGCACGTCCTGGCGATGAATTCGAATCGAGCCGGATCCCAGCTCCCAACCGTTGAGGACGAGATCATAGGCACGGCTCTTCATTTGACCTGGATCAGCCGTCATCTCCCAATCGTCTGGAGCGGTAAATGGGTGATGCGATGAAGTCCAAGTACCTGGAGTCTCGCCCTCCTCAAACATGGGGAATGACGTAACCCAAAGGAATCCGTAGGGCCCAGCGGGAATCAAATCAAGTTGGCGCGCAGTCGTCAGCCGCAATTCTCCAAGGACTCGCCAAACGAGCGCAGCAGGACCAGCGCAAAACAAGATGAGGTCTCCGTCGCCTGCACCCAAGCGCTCAAGCAATCCGGCCCCCGCTGCACCCTCCATGAAGCGCGCAACCGGCCCAGCGCCCCCACCCTCCAATCCAGGCTTCCACCAAGCGAGTCCCTTTGCGCCGAGTTCACGCGCCTGCTTTTCCAACGGCTTCATCTGCCCGCGAGAGATTCCAGATCCACCGCCGGGCACGCAAATCGCCATCACACGGCCCCCCTCAGCCAGTGCGGACTGAAAAACACCAAACTCACAGCTAGGTACCCAATCCTCCAAGTCCACAAGCTCCATGCCAAAACGCATGTCCGGCTTGTCACTACCGAAACGCTCCATGGCTTCGTCCCACGTCATGCGAGGAAAGGGCAGTTCCAGATCGATGTCCATCGAGTCCCGAAAGGTCTCGGACAGAATGCCCTCCCAAGCATTGAACACATCCTCCTCTTCCACAAAGGACATCTCCATGTCGAGCTGAGTGAATTCAGGTTGGCGGTCTGCGCGCAGATCTTCATCCCTAAAACAGCGGGCCACCTGAAAGTAGCGATCCATGCCAGAGATCATCAGGATCTGCTTGAACACCTGAGGAGACTGGGGCAGTGCGTACCAGTGGGACGGGTGCACGCGAGAGGGCACAAGATAATCACGAGCCCCCTCCGGGGTCGCCTTCGTCAGAATGGGAGTCTCCACCTCACAGAAATCTCTTGCCAGGAACGCCTTGCGCATGGCTCCGATGAAGCGTGAACGGTGCATCAGCTTGCGCTGCATATCCGGCCGGCGCAGGTCTAGATATCGATAGCGCAGCCGTAATTCCACGGCCGTATCTAAGTCCTCAATGATTTCAAAGGGCGGGAGCTTTGAGGCAGCCAAGAGTTCAACCGACTCCGCCACGATCTCAATCTCCCCGGTGGGGTGATCGGGATTGGTGTCCTTGGGACCACGCAATCCCACCCGTCCCCGGACACTCAAGCAGTCTTCAGGAGATAGGTGCAAGTCCTGAACCACGCCCTCGGGCAGCACCACCTGCAAGCGCGAATAGCGATCCCGCAATTCGATAAAATAGATGCCGCCGAGATTGCGACGGGCATGCACCCAACCATTCAGTGTTACGACCTGTCCCTCATCCGCAGCACCCAGTGCTCCGCAATGATGTGTGCGTTGCCAGTCACTCATGATGTCCGCATCCTAGCGCTCGCTGGCACTTGAGGGGCACTCAGCACCGAAGAACTAGAGCCCAACAACCACACGCCGCACAGGGCCACCCTCAAGCCTTGCGAGCGCGACTGCCCACGAGCTTGCGCATGAGTGCCCGCCTCAAGGACGCCTCAGCGCGCAGCACGTCAAAGGACTCAGCATCACCTGCGACCTGGCGGGAGCGCAATCGCTCACGAGCCCTCTCTGCCGCTTCCGTAGCACGCTCCACGTCAATCTCGGAGGCCGGCTCGGACGCCTCGGTCACGATACGTACGGTATTGTCGCGCACCTCAGCGAATCCTCCCGCCACGAACATCTCCACGCTCTGCCCCTCCGCCTCGTAAGCCAGTTGGCCCGAGTCGAGGGCCGCCACCATGGGAGCGTGCCTAGGCAAGACCCCCATCTGGCCATCGAGGGCCGGGAATGTGAGCGACGAAACCGTCGTGTCCAGCACAATGCTCTCGGGTGTAATCACCCGCAGGGTAAGGGAAGCCGCCATTAGCCTTGTAGAGTCTTACCCTTCTCGATAGCAGCATTGATATCGGCCACCATGTAGAAGGCGTCTTCGGGAAGGTCGTCATGGACTCCGTCGAGAATCTCCTTGAATGAGCGCACGGTGTCCTCACGGGGAACAAAGACGCCCTGCATGCCTGTAAACTGCTCGGCCACAAAGAACGGCTGGGACAGGAACTTTTGTATTCGCCGCGCGCGGTGAACGACTAGGCGATCTTCCTCTGAGAGTTCCTCGACACCGAGGATTGCGATGATGTCCTTGAGGTCAGCATAGCGCTGCAGGGTCATTTGAACCTGGCGAGCCACGTTGTAGTGATCCTCTCCGACGACCTGGGGGTCCAGCATCCGGGAGGTCGACTTGAGGGGGTCCACCGCGGGATAGATACCCAGCTCGGAAATTGCACGATCCAAGATGATGGTCGAATCGAGGTGGGCAAACGTGGCCACCGGGGCGGGGTCCGTGATGTCATCAGCGGGCACGTAGACGGCCTGCATCGAGGTCACCGAACCATCCTTCGTGGAGGTAATCCGTTCTTGAAGGGCTCCCATCTCACTGGCCATCGTGGGCTGGTAACCCACGGCGGAGGGCATGCGGCCGAGGAGTGCCGATACCTCAGAGCCCGCCTGCACGAAGCGGAAAATGTTGTCAACGAACAGGAGCACATCCTGACCCAGCTCTTCGCGGAAGTACTCGGCCATCGTCAAGCCTGTCAATGCCACACGCAGGCGAGATCCGGGAGGCTCATTCATCTGACCGAACACCAACACTGCGTTGTCGATTACCGCAGCGGTGTCGCCCTCGGGCGTCTTGTATTCAGCCTCACTCATCTCGAGCCACAGGTCATTCCCCTCACGGGTACGCTCTCCTACACCTGCGAACACACTGAATCCGCCCTTCTCCACAGCGGTAATCCGAATCAGCTCCTGGATCAGCACGGTCTTGCCCACGCCGGCTCCTCCGAAGAGGCCAATCTTGCCGCCCTTTGCGAAGGGGCAGAGCAGGTCGACGACCTTGATGCCGGTCTCAAACACCTCCGAAACCGCTTCCTGCTCGTGGAAGGCGGGGGCTGAGCGGTGGATCGGCCACACGGTCCCCTCCTCCATGTCGCCCTTAGCTAGCGTATCGAGGGGCTGACCCAACAGATTGAAAATGCGCCCCTTGGTTCGGGGCCCCACGGGAACACTGATGGGATTCCCCGTATCCGTGGCCTGCATTCCCCGACGGCAGCCGTCAGTGGAGGCCATCGAAATACACCGTGCCACATCGTTGCCAAGGTGCTGAGCAACCTCGAGGGTCACATCAATGTCACGCTCGGGGTCCTTGAGCTCTACGGAGTTGAAGATTGCGGGCAAGTCGCCCGGAGCAAAGCGCACGTCGACCACGGGGCCGAAAATCTGAGCGACAGTACCGACGTTGGTGCTGGTCATAACAGTGGGGAGAGGAGGGGGCTTTGGAAACTGAAGGGTTACTAACTGACGGCTTCGGCGCCGCCGACGATGTCGAGCAGCTCCTTAGTGATTTTCTCTTGGCGCTGGCGGTTGTAGATCCCGCGCAACTCCGATTGCATGTCATTGGCGGCATCCGTGGCGTTCTTCATGGCGAAGCGACGGCTGGCATACTCCGATGTGAGCGCCTCAAGCAGCGCGTTGTACACGCGGGTCTCAAGGTACTTGGGAATGAGGTGGTCAAAGATCGACGCGGCATCGGGCTCAAGCAATGCCTCGGTCACCGGACCAGCATTTTCATCCGCTAACCCATCAGCACTGATGGGCAACAGCGGAATCAACGTGGGATTGTACTTGGCCATGCTCTCGAAGGCGGTGTAGATCACGCTGACATCGTGATACTTGCCACTCTCAAACTCCGCAACGAGCATGCGCGCGGTTACGGCTGCGCTGGAAAAGCTAACGCTCTCCAACGAAGGATCCTCGATGAAGCGCTCGATGTTGAAATCGCGGCGATCCATATAGGCGAAGCCCTTGCGGCCGTACAGCATGTAATCCACTTCGCGATCTTGAGTCGCCCGCCACTGCTCAACGAAACGCAGCAGGTTGGTGTTGTAGGCACCGCACAAGCCGCGGTCGGATGTCACGACCAGTGCCAGGGTGCGCTCGCCGCCACCAGGGTTGAACAGGGGGCGGTCATTGACAGCATCCCCCAGCACAGCCGAGAGCCGCTGCACGAGTCCGCTGATCTCCTCCGCATAGGGCCGCGAACTGAGTGCACGATCCTGAAAACGGCGCAGTTTGGTCGTCGACACCATTTCCATGGCACGCGTAATCTGCTTGATATTGCCAATCGACGTGATGCGTTGGCGGAGTTCCTTGATTCCTGCCATGGGGCTAGGCCTGGAGTTGAGCCTTTACGGTAGCGATCGCTGCATCGAGCACAGCCTTAGTCTCGTCGGGAATATCTTTTTTGGCCGTCATGATCTGCTCGGCCACATCGGCATGGGTGTCGCTGATGTATTCAATCAGATTGCGCTCAAACTCACCGACCTGCTTTGCAGGCAGATCGTCGAGAGCTCCCACGGAACCGGCATACAAAATGATGACCTGATCGGTCACCTTGGCTGGCACGTACTGACCCTGCTTGAGCACCTCGACTAGACGCTCACCTCGGGTAAGCTTGGCCTGGGTGGCCGCGTCAAGATCAGAACCAAACTGGGCGAATGCCTGCAATTCACGGTACTGGGCCAAGTCTAGACGGAGGGAACCCGCCGTCTTTTTCATGGCTGGAATCTGAGCCGCTCCACCCACCCGGGACACGGAGATGCCCGCGTTCACGGCAGGACGGATTCCCGAGTTGAACAGGTTGGCCTCCAAGAAAATCTGGCCGTCGGTGATCGAAATCACGTTGGTGGGGATATAGGCCGACACGTCGCCTTCCTGCGTCTCCACGACTGGCAGGGCCGTCATGCTACCGCCGCCAGCTTTGAATCGAGGGTTGATCTCTGGAGCGTTGTCTGCCAAGCGGGCAGCCCGCTCAAGGAGACGTGAGTGCAAGTTGAACACGTCCCCGGGGAATGCCTCACGGCCCGGGGGCCGACGCAGGAGCAACATCACCTGCCGGTAGGCAAGAGCCTGCTTGTAGAGGTCATCATAGAAAATGGCCACGTGGCGACCCTCATCACGGAATCGCTCGCCCATGGCACACCCCCCGTAGCAGGAGAGATACTGCATGGAGGCTTCGTCAATAGCGGACGCCGACACCACGATGGTGTAAGCCATGGCCCCGGCTGCCTCCAGCCGGCGGGTGATATCCACCACCGTGGACTGTTTTTGCCCCACGGCCACATAGATGCAAAGCACCTGCTCAGGATTATCAGGATCCCCGCCCCCGGTGTTGGCCTGGGAAAGGATCGTATCCACAATGAGCGCAGTCTTGCCCGTCTGGCGGTCACCAATGATGAGCTCGCGCTGGCCGCGCCCAATGGGAATCATGGCATCCACTGCCTTGATTCCAGTCTGCAAAGGCTGGTCGACCGGCTGACGTTCCACCACCGATGGAGCCGGTTGCTCGATGGGACGAAGATCGTCGTCGCTGGTCCCAAGGGGTCCCTTGCCATCGACTGGATCGCCGAGTGCATTGACGACCCGGCCGAGCAGTGCCTTGCCGGTGGGTACGGAGATGATTCGGCCGGTGGCCTTCACCGTATCCCCCTCCTTGACGTCCGCTGCATTCCCGAGGAGCACGCAACCCACGTTGTCCTCCTCAAGGTTGAGTGCGATGCCTCGAACGCCGCCCGCAAACTCGAGCAATTCGTTCATCATGCAATCGTCAAGGCCGAATACACGGGCCACGCCGTCCCCCACGGAGAGCACGGTTCCCACACTCTGCATGCGGCTATCGCCTTGGTAGTTCTCGATCTCCTTCTCAAGGATCGAAGTGACTTCAGCGGGTTTCAGGTCCATAGGATTTGTCCAGGGGTTGCTGCCCTGTTCAGGCAGCTCGTGAGGATGGTAAGAGGGGTTGTGTTCGTTGTTGCGAGGCCTCAGGGGCTCGCGTGGGATTCGGTCAGGTCTAGGCGCCCACAGGAGGCAGGGGGGCGTCCATCAGTCGTCTGCGCAGTCCGTCTAGGCGGCCATGCACGGATTGGTCAATCATGCGGGTACCCACAAAGACGCGTACGCCACCCACGAGTTCGGGGTTCACACGTCCAGTCAAGGTGACGGTCTTGCCTACTCGCGTAGATAGGCTTCTGCCCAAGGATGCGAGATCCTCTGGACTCAGAGCCCGAGCTGACTCGACCACTCCGCGTACTTCGCCGCGCTCCCGCATCAAGCGTTCCTCAAAGGCGGTGCCCATTTGCAGCAAGACCTCTTCGCGACGGCGATCGAACAACAGGCGCACAAAGTCTTGAGTTGTGGCGTGGAGCGATGAGAGCAAACTGTCGAGCTTGGCAACTCGCTCTGCACTGGTGCCTTGAGTACTGCACAAGAAACGCTCGACTCCAGGCGAGGCACATTCCCTCGCGATACGAGCGATGTCGGCACTGACGTCCTCGAGGACTCCAGTCCGCTTGGCCAGACCAAAAAGGGCATCAGCCCAGCGGCCGGACACCTGGTCGACACTTGCAGTCACGACACCCACTATGCGTCTCCCCCGCTGGAGGATGAGACCACTTCTGCAACCATGCGGCGATCGTCATCACTGCCCACGTTGCGCCCAATCACTTGGGATGCGGCGGAGAGAGAGAGCTCAACAACCTCAGAGCGAATTGCCGAAAGGGCCTTATCTTGCTCCGCCTGAATCGCAGTGCGAGCACTCGCAATCATGGCATCCGCTTCGCTCTTGGCATTGTCAATAATGTCGCGCTCACGCGCATCAGCCCGCTCGCGGGCACCCGCCAGGAGTTTCGCAGCTTCGGATTGGGCCTCACCGAGGGCCACTTCGACAGCTGCACGTGCTTTCTCGGCTTCCTCGCTAGCCCTGGCCGCGAGAGTGACGGCCTCTGCAGCCTTTTCGTCACGCTGATTAGCCATGTCGGCAATCTTTGAAAAGACCATCTTCCACATGGGAAGCAAGGCCAGGCCGAAGATGATCAGGGTCCACAGGAAGTTGCCCGCCCCACCTACATCGAGGGGGTTGAAGCCTTGCTCGCCTGAAAAGAGCCCGAGGGTTGAGGGGAAGAGTGATAGGTACTGCATGGAAGGCCTGAGACCCGAGAGGGGCCTAGGATGCTCCGGGCGATCCCGGATAGATGCATTGGGTGAAGAGTGAAGCCACAACAAGGGGGCCGGGTTTCTCCCGTGTATCGCCAGCCCTACGGGTGCAGGGCTGGCGAAACCACGGAAGCAAGCACTAAGCCGTTGCGATCAACAGGGTGACAACGACGGCAAAGAGGGACACACCCTCGATGAAGGCCGCGAGGATCAGCGAGCCGCCGCTGATTTCCTTGGCAGCCTCAGGCTGACGGGCGATGGATTCGGCAGCGGCCACACCAATCTTGCCGATGCCGATACCGGCACCAATGGCAACGATGCCGGCACCAATGCCGGCGCCCATCTTGGCGACATCCATGACTTGGTCTGCGGGAACGTTCATAGCTTTGTTGACTCCGTGGTTTCCCGACTGAGCCGGGGCATTGGGGTTTGGGGTTTCGAGTTGAATTCGGACTGAATGCGGCCGAGGCCGCGAAGGCACCCGAGCATTGGGATCTAAGAAGAACCTAGTGCTCGGCGTGGAGGGATGCGCCGACAAAGATTGCCGACAAGAGGGTGAAAACGTAGGCCTGCATGAAAGCCACGAAGCCCTCGATGATCATGATGAAAACGGCGAAGCCGACTGCGACGGGCGAAGCCGCATAGCCCATCGAGCTATTGCCAACGCCTGCAAAGAAAAAGATGAGGCCCATGAACGAGAGGACCACCATGTGCCCGCCCGCCATATTGGCAAACAGTCGAATGGTGAGTGCGAAGGGCTTGACGAGCACGCCGATCAGTTCCACGACGAACAAGAGAGGCCAAAGCCACAGGGGCACATGGGGCACAAGATTCTTCCAATAAGCCACCGGCCCCTGGACGATCATGCCACCGAGAATCATGCAACCTAGAACGATCAGGGCGAGGGCACCCGTCACAAAGATGTTCGCGGTTGGAGTCACCGATCCCGGGACCAGCCCCATCAAGTTCATAAACAAGATGAAGAAGAACAGGCACAGGAATAGGGGCAGCAAGGTGGCCGCATGAGCCTTCTGCATGTTTGGACGCACGATATCATTGCGCACGAACAGGACTGCGCCCGATAGAAAGCGAGTCATGGCGTCGCCCTTGCCATCTCGCATATGGCCGGCCACCCCAGAGAATGCCACCAGAATCAGCAGGACAGCCGCCAGTTGGAATATCTGCAGATTGAACAAGACAAGCTGAACCCCATTGCTTGGATCCGCGTCATAATCAAAAAAGCTGAGTGCCGCGGGCAGCTCTAACTCAAAGAGGGCATGGGCGTGATGATCGTCATGTCCGTGAGCCCCATCTACAGGGGACTCGTGCCCATCATCAGCATGACCGTGTCCAGCCTGCACAAGCGGTGCCGGCATCAAGTGCATATACAGCGCCGTGAACGGAGCGCTGTTGGAGCCTGCATGGTGCTCGGAGTAGGTACTCGAGGCAAAACAGGCCGCCAGAACAATGGCGAGAACAAGGAGGGGTCGAAGCATACTCAAGAGGTCGTCCCGGCCCGCAAGGACCGAGAGTTATCGAGGGTGGTAATGAGCAGCACCAAGACGGCGGCGCCGGTGTAAGCCAAGATGAAACTGCGGTAATCGGCCACTGCGGCCGCAGCAGCGATGAAGCGCAGGCAAAGCGCGGCAGCCAGTAATCCGGTGAACTTCAAGAAAAAACCCATGAGCAAGGCTCGCATGGCATGCTCTGGACGGTGGCGAATCGTGTGCGCAACCCACAGTCCACTCAGCAAGGCCGCGGCCGCTCCGAGCAAATAGCCCGACAGGATTCCCGTCGAGAGTGTGCCCTCTACTCGGGTAGACGCGAAGCCGGCGACGCAGAGGCCAAGCAAGGAGACGATCGAGGCGCGGGACATCGATAGGCAGGCTGTTGAGCGGCCGGGAGGGGGGGGTGAGTGGAAGAGGAAGTGAGTGGGCAGATAGGGCGATGCACTAACGGCCCACGGCTCGCAAGAGCGAGAGCGTGCCGCCGGCAAAGCCAAGCATGACGCCTGTGATCAAACCCCACGGTGATGTTTCGAGCTGCCCATCAACCCAGCGGCCCGCGAGGGCGAACAGGCTGATTACCGCACCGAACTGTACACCGATTCCTGCGAATCTCCCTAGCGCACGGAAGGGGCCACTGGGCTCGCGGTCGAGCCCATCGGCATCATGCTGTGGAGGGGGGTCGCAGGTCATTCCAGCAGGGCGGGGTGCAGGGTCGGCTCCGCAGCCAACCCGAGGACAGAAAACAAACTAAGGCACGTGGGGCAGTGAACTCCCCCACCGAGCCTGTTGCAAGGTCCGACCGAGACTTCGATTTGACAAGAATCCATGCCAGCTGGGGTGAACTGGGGGGCGCACTTGAGAGCCAAGAATGCGGCCCCTAGGCCGTCCGCAGAGACAAGAATCCCATTTCAGCCCGAACAATGTAGGGAGGCCACCCGAGCCGTCAATGGCGGTATGGGGAAAACATTCGTTCCGGATCTCCGCAACCCAGCTCTGCCCTCGGGCCGGTTGGCTCCGGCGATCCAGCCTCCCCCGTGCCATTCTCAACTTGGATCCGCGCCAACCCCGGCCCGCATGTTCAGGGTCAGCCCCTCTAATCCCGCGCCCTGCACTGGTCCCCCGGGCCTCTCGGCGATAGCATGCCGCCCCTCAATCCCATTGCTCCCCTACCCCCCCCTACCCCAACATTCAACGTGGAACGCACTCTCGTCCTGCTCAAGCCCGATAGCACCCAACGGGGCCTCGTCGGCCGCATTCTCACCCGTTTCGAAGAGAAGGGGCTCAAGCTCATTGGCCTCAAGATGCGGAAGTTCCCCGAGGACCACCTGCGTGAACACTATGCCGTGCACGCCGAGCGGCCCTTCTTCGATAACCTCGTCACCTACATGGGCTCGGGTCCAGTTGTAGCCCTCGTCCTTGAGGGGCTTGAGGCGATCAGCGTGGTGCGTACTCTCGTGGGGTCCACCAATGGCCGCGAGTCCGCTCCCGGCACCATCCGTGGGGACTTTGGAATGAGCTTCTCCAACAATCTTGTGCACGCTTCTGACAGCCCCGAAGCCGCAGCCACGGAGCTAGCCCTGTGGTTCCCCGAGGCGGATGAGTTGGTGGACTGGAACCCCGCCGACCTTGAGTGGCGTTACAACATCGCTGAGGAATTGGGCTGAGCCAGGGTCCAAAGACTCCACTCGCTCTTCAGGCGAGCCACGTGACCGAGCTCCTCGCCGAGCTCGGCCCCTTGCTCGAGGGCTGCACCGTCCGCGAGGTGCAAGCCCTGCCTCCCCGAGATCTGCTGATCATCCTAGAGCCCGCCCCCTCTCCCGGGGGGCCGCCCATTCTACGCCTGCGCATCTGTGCGGCCAGCCAATACGCCCGCATTCACTTGCAGCAGGGCCGCGTTCAATCCCACAGCGGCCCGGAGGGACCCTTTTTCCAGGCCCTCAATCAGGAATTGACTGGCGCAACCCTGCGGCGCTTCGAACAGGTGCGCGGCGACCGCATTGTCAGAATCGAATTCGGATCGACCCCGTCTGGCCGCCGCCGAGCCCTGATGGCGGAGCTCGTCGGCCGACATTCCAATTTAGTGCTGGTGGGCCCCGCCGATGAGATCCTGCAGATTCTCGTACAACCCAAGGAAAGCCCATCGCGCCGGGGCACCAGGCCTGCACGTCTCCTCATCGGGCGAGGGTGGGAACCCCCTGGGAGCGGCGCAAGAGCCCCTGATCGGCCTGGCACCGACCTCATCAGCTCATTCCCCGATCCGAAAGATCCACCGCCGGGGCCCGTCAAGGACAGGGCCCCCCTCTCCTGGAGAGTGGAGCAATGTCTAGGCAATGATGCACTCGCGCAGCGCCGGGCAGACCTTCGTAAGAAGCTCATCGCGCGTCTGACGCGCAAACTAGCCCGGGCGCGGAGCCTCACCAAGGGACTCGGGAGGCGGGCCCGTGCTGTAGAATCTGCCGAGCGAGTCTTGCAAGACGGAGAGCTGTTGAAATCCATCGTTGGACAGGTTCAACGCGGCCAGACCCAAATCGAAGTGGCCGATTGGTTCAGTGAGGGCACGCCCATGCGAACCCTCGCCCTGGATTCCCGGCGAAGTCCAGCTGAAAACGTGCAGGCCTACTTCGCTCGCTATAAGAAACTCCTGCGGGGCAAGGAGTCCATTGATCGTGAATTGGCCCTTGCGCACGGTAAAGTCGCCGGGCTGACCGAGCTCCTTGAGCGCGCGGACGACCCGGCCCAAGACCCGCAGACTCTCGACGAAGAGGCCGTTGCGGCGGGTCTACTCGACGCATCCCAAGAGTCGGATCCGCGCAAGAAGCGGGCCCCAGCCCAACGACTTCCCTATCGAACCTACACAGTCGTTGAGGGAGTCGAAGTCCGTGTTGGGCGCACGGCAAAAGACAACGACGCCCTGACTTTCCGGCATGCACGCGGGAACGATCTGTGGCTGCACACACGGGATTGTCCAGGCTCCCACGTGGTGGTGCGTATCGAACGGGGCCAGACCCCAAGCACCGATACCCTGCTCGAAGCGGGCATGCTCGCAGTACACTTCTCACCGGCCCGAAAAGGCGGGTCGGCCCCCGTCCATGTGGTCCCGGTCAAGGAAGTCCACAAGCCCCGCGGAGCCAAGGCCGGCCTAGTCACCCTTTCAGGCGGTCGCATTCTCAATGTTCGAGTGCAACAAGCCCGACTCGATGAGATACTCAGGGGGAGCACCCCCAGCGCGGAATCCTAGCGTCTGCCACGCGGACCCCGCTGGACGACTAGAGATCTTCCCTACCTTCTGCCCCATGCCCTAGACTCGACCCAGCCGAAGCCGCCTGCTTCTGTGGACGACGATTTGCCACCCCCCCCCTGACTGCCCCATGCCCAGCCAACACTTTTCGTCTTCAATCCGCCTTCTCGGGTGGGCCCCTACTCTCATCATGGCGCTGCCACTGCTGGGCTCCTGTCAAAGCGACGACCCCGGCGAACTCACGGATAAGGAACGTCTCGGGCTCTACATTGAAGGTGCCCTCGGTTACTACGCTCAAGGAGACCTGGATCGGGCCCAACAGCAGGTGGAGTTCGGGCTCAAGGTGGATCCCAAGAATGAGCGCATGCTGCTTTTGCTCGGCAACATCCACCAGCACCGGGGAACCACCGCTGACATTCAGGCGGCTGAGGCCATTTTCCGTGACCATCCAGCCCAGCATGATTTTCGCGTGCAACTGGGCTTGGGCCAGGCCCTCGAACGCATGGGTGTCATCTACGAAGATGCCTCTGCGGCGATTCGATCGGGGGACCGGGTCACCGACGCCATCGACCCCGAGGAGCGCGCCACCGAACTCGGAAGGATGGCCACCGAGGCTTGGCAGGAAGCCGAGGAGAGCTATCGCACGACCCTCTCCATCAGCACGGGGGATGTGGGGGCCATCGGTGGCCTCTTGCGAGTCAGCGCCCTCCTTGGAAACGAAGACCAGAGCATTCTGTGGGGCCGCGACCTGATTGATGTGCTCAACAGCTCGAGTCGTATTCGTCACCTAGAACTCGAAGACGCCACCCTCTCAGCCCAACGGGAAAGGGAATTGCGCGCCTCAATCGCCGGAAACGACGAGATGATTGTGAAGACTCACATGCACATCAGTTCGATTCTGACCAAGCAAGGAGATTTGCCCGGCGCCCTTGACGAGCTTGGCCAAGTCATCGACATCGACCCCGATCTGCCCCAAGCCCATTCGCGCAGAGCTCAACTGTACTATGACCTCAAGCAGTACCAGCGGGCTGCGGACACCCTCGATTCATTCCTGAAGCTCTCCTCACACCTGCCCTTTGATCACCCTGACATCCGGCGCGCCTATGACTTGCTGCGCAAATGCAAGGATCAGCAATAATGCGCTCCCTCCGTGCTCACCGGAGTATCCGTATAGGCGGGGCGGTCTAAGGCGAGGCGGGCAAATCTAGGCGGGCAAATCTAGGCGGGCACTTCAGTGACTCCACCGCCTTTTCGGTGCCGGCCCCTCAATCCCCGTAGCGCAACTCCATTGTCTTGGCCGTCCGCATGACTTCGCCCCGGGCGAGTTCAGATGCGAGAACGGTCACGAACAAGCGGTCATATTCATCTTCGCCAAGACAGGACTGGCCCCGCACCTCGGTCAATCCCTTGAGCTGGCCGCCCAAGCCCCGGACCAGATCCGGTGTCGTGTTCGAATGCCCGCAAACCACAGCAATCGAACCAGGCTTCAGGCTGTTCAAGTGTGCGAGCAGTTCGGGCAGATCGCGGGGTGAATAGTCAAGCACTTCAAGCCCTGTCACCCTTGCGAGGGGAGCCAAGGTCGCACGGGTGCGCTTGTAGTCCGTGGTAAACAGATGAGTCACCCCAGCGTGTTCAAGGAGCCGGGCCAAATCCCGTGCCCGAGTTCGCCCCACATCACTCAGCTCAGGATCTCGCCCCCCATCGGCAGCTTTCTCCGCATGGCGCACGGCCAGCACAGTGATCGGTGCCAACTCGTTCGGATCACGATCTTGCAACCATCCGAGGACAGGCCCCGCACCCAGCAAGAGAACAGCGAGGGCGAAAAGACCATTGCGGAGTCGGATACTTTTCATGGCTAGAATCCTACGCTCTGAGGGTCCCGGGGCGGCGAACAGGTCAAAGGACTCTCTAGGACTGGCTGCCCCTTGGAGGCCACCACGCCAGCCCTAAGGCACTCATGAACGTGGACAAGGGCATTGAATCGCCCACGCCGTGAACAGGAATCGCGCCACGGCAAGTTCTTGGCGCCCGCACTTTGTTGGGCTCCCCCACTGGGTGGCGACCCACTGGGGAATCTTGGAAAAACAGGGCAGGGGAGTTGACAGCGCGCATAGAGATTCCGCATAATGCATATCTATGCATCCCCCGGGCCACTCGACCAAAATGCCAGCCTCTACTTCGCGAAAACAGGTCATTCTCCAGCTCCTCGCAAGCAAAAATATGCATTCCCAGGCGGAGTTTGCCCGGGCCCTTGCCGCCCATGGGCACCACCCGAACCAAGCCACCATCTCAAGGGACCTGCGGGAACTCGGCGTGCTCAAGGGGCCCGATGGCTACGAATTGCCTAGACCGGGCGAGGAAGCGGGTGATCCACTCACTCACCTCGCCAATGCTGCGCGACAGTACCTCACGTCGGCAGTGAGCGCACAGAATCAGGTGGTCGTACGCACGCCCCCCGGTGGAGCCCAGGCCCTGGCGCTCGCACTCGACTGTTCGGGCAAGGAAGAACTCCTAGGCACCCTCGCAGGGGACGACACAATCCTGCTCATCGCTAAGACCGCGGCTGACGCAGAGGGGCTCGTGAAATGGCTGGAAACGCTAGCGTGAAGAAAGCCATCGTCGTGGGAGCCAGCGGATTTGCCGGTCGGGAGTTGTGTGGCCTGCTGAATCGCCACCCAGGCATAGCGCTCATCGCGGCTGTGTCTGCTCGGATGAATCCTGCTGGGCCCAGCGTGGCCACTACCACGCCCCCGCAGCAAGCCGCCGTTCAAGCGCCCCTGCCATCCCTTGATCTGGACGCCCTTGACCGGGCCGATGTGGTGTTTCTCTGCACCCCCCACGGATTGGCTGCACCTCTCGCGCAAGAAGCCTATGACAGGGGAACGCTCGTGGTGGACCTGTCCGCAGATCTGCGCCTCAAGGACGCCGGCCAGTACGAGCAGGTCTACGGGAATCCCCACCCGGCTCCTGCCCTACTCAACACCGCTGTCTATGGACTCACCGAGCGGACACGGGCCCAGGTGGCCGAGGCCCAGGTGGTCGCCAACCCCGGTTGCTACCCCACGTCAATCCTCTTGCCGCTCCAGCCACTGCTCGATGCAGGGCTCATCGATGTAAAATCCCCCATTGTCGCAGACTCCAAGAGTGGCGTTTCCGGGGCCGGGAAGACTCCCAACGAAACGACCCACTTTGCCAACGTCCACGAAAACTTTCGGGCCTATGGGATCGGTGATCACAGACACGGCCCAGAAATCTCTCAAGAGACTGCCGGAGCCAACGTGGTCTTCGTCCCTCATCTGCTGCCATGCCTCCGGGGCATCCTGACGACCCTCTACATCACCCCATCGGTCGGCGTCGACGCACAGACCGTACGCACGGCACTCCAAGATGCCTACGCCAGCGAGCCATTCCTTCGAATCCTCGACCAGGGGACTCCGCAACTCAAAGATGTGGTCCACACCAACGACTGTCACATGGCCGTTCACAGCGCGGGCCCTCTAGTCGTCATCACCTCCGCCATCGACAACCTACTGAAGGGCGCGGCGGGCCAAGCCCTGCAAAACGCCAATACCATGCTGGGATTGGAAGAAACCCTGGGCCTGCCCAGGGCGACTCTCTTCGCGCCACAGCGCCCCTCCACGCCAACCACTCACGCGCTGGAACACCCGACTCCCACGCCACCACTCCAGGGATCGCTGTCATGAAGCCTCCCCCCCTCTGGGTCATCAAGGTCGGCGGAAGCCAGTTAGAACCCGGTCCCGTCCTTCAGAACACAGCGGCCTCCATTGCCGCAACCGTTGCGGGAGGCGTACGGGTCGTCGTCGTCCACGGAGGCGGCGTACAGATTGAACGCTGGAGTCGCGCACTCGGGCTTCCTCAGGGGAAGGTGGACGGGCTGCGGGTCACCGACGAGGCCACGGCCGAGGTCGTGCAGGCAGTCCTCGCAGGCGTCCAAGGCAAGAACCTAGCCGCCGCCTTGCATCACGAGGGATGTGAGGCCGTATCCCTGTGTGGCGCCGACGCAGGCATTTTGACAGCGCGTGTCTCGCGTGCGGGAACTCTTGGGCGGGTCGGCGAAGTGGAGACTGTGCGAACAGGCCTGATCACGGCCCTTCTGGCCAGGGGTCATGTGCCCCTGATCGCACCCCTCGGACTGCCCCAAGATTTCAGCCCCGAGGCCTCGGGTTCCCTGCTCAACATCAACGCAGACTCTGCCGCCGGCCCCCTCGCCCAGGCCCTGACTGCCGACGCACTGCTCATGTTGACCGACGTGTCCGGCGTCCTCGACGAGCACCGGCATTGCATCAAACAACTTGACCGCGACCGCTTGGCTGCCCTGCGAGCGCAGGGGAACATCAGCGCGGGGATGATTCCAAAGGTCCAGGCGGCCCTGGCAACGGCTGAGGCCCTGCCCCATGCCACGGTACGCATTGCAGCGCCCCCGCAAGCGGGCGCAAGCTTGCAAACGGTCATGGCCGCTAGCAGCGGCACGCTCATCAACGCCATGGGAGTCCACCCCCATGTCTAGTTCCCTGCTCTCGACGTACCTTCCGAGTGGCCCAACCTTCGTCGCGGGGAAGGGCGCCCTGTTGCACGACACCGAAGGTCAGACTTGGGTCGACCTCTTGTCGGGCCTGGGCGTCACCGTCCTTGGGCACTCACATCCGAGGTGGGTCGCGGCCGTGCAGGCCCAATCCGCGCAACTCGTCCACACATCCAATCTCTATCCCCAGGCCATCGCCGAACGCGTCGCCTCCCAGCTCACGGAGCTCACCGCAATGGCGGGCGTATTCTTCAGTAATAGCGGCACGGAAGCCGTGGAATGCGCACTCAAACTCGCTCGCAAAGCGTGCGCGGATCGACGCAATGAGTCCTTCCTAGCCCTAGAGGGGGGCTTCCATGGGCGGAGCCTGGGGAGCCTCTCCGTCACCGCCAATCCGGCCTATCGCAATCCGTTCGCCCCCACCCTCTCCGCCAGGTTTGTCCCGCGCAACGACACCCAAGCCCTGACACATGCCTTCGAATCCTGTCCTCCTGCCGCCCTGATTGTCGAACCCATCCAAGGTGAGGGCGGCCTGCACGAACTGGATGCAGGCTTCCTACAACACGGGCGCGCCCTCTGCGATCAGTACGGTTCGCTCCTCATCAGCGATGAAGTCCAGTGCGGACTCGGACGCAGCGGGGATTGGGTGGCTATGCACCGCGCCGGTGTCCAACCCGACGTTCTCACCCTCGCGAAGCCCCTCGCCGGGGGACTTCCGGTGGGTGCAACGCTCGTGCGCGAGCCCCTCATGGGTATCTTGCAACCCGGAGACCACGGGTCCACCTTCGGCGGCGGGCCCCTTGTGATGGCAGCGGCGGAAGTCGTCTTGAGCGAATTGACGGACGGCGGACTCCTCGATGCCCTCCACCCCAAAATCGCGGCTCTCACGCAGGGCCTCGACCACCTCACCCGCAAACACGCGTGCATCCAATCACGCCAGGGCGCGGGCTGGATGCAAGGCCTTGCCATCCCCCAATTTGCCCGTGAGGTCCAATCCGCGATGGCCAAGCGCGGCTTTCTCGTGGGCACAGCCGCCGGCGACACCTTGCGAATCTTACCTCCATTCGTACTCACCTTGAGCCAACTAGACAGCGCTCTGAGCGCCCTCGATCAATCCCTCAGCACCTTGCCGCAACCCCAAACCGCTACCGCCTGATGCACCCGTCCTTTCCACACCAAGACCTCGTGACAGTGGCCGATCTCAGTCAAGGTCACATCCTCACCCTTTTCACGACAGCAGCGACTCTCAAAGCTGGCCGGGACAAGTACACCGACATCCTCGCTGGCAAACGACTCGCCATGGTGTTTGAGAAGGAGAGTCTGCGCACGCGATTCACTTTCGATATTGGCATGCAAGACCTGGGGGGCAGCGCGGTCTTTCTCGACCACACTAGCGCACGCCTGGGCAGCCGCGAATCTGTGCCGGACATGGCCAAGAATCTCGAACGCTGGGTGCACGCCATCGTCGCGCGCACCTACAAGCATCGAGCGGTGACCGAACTAGCCAAGCACGCCGGGATCCCCGTCATCAATGGCCTCTCGGATTTCCTGCACCCTTGCCAAGCACTGACCGACTTCTTCACCCTGTGGGAAACTTGGGGCTCTGTGCAAGGACGCCGCATCACCTATATCGGAGACGGAAACAACACCTGCCACTCGCTGATGCATGTGGCTTCACTCCTGGGCGCACACATCAGCATATGCACACCCGAAGGGTACGAGCCCAATCTCAAGATCATGAACCAGTGCCTTGCCGCCGCTACGATGTCTGGTTCGATGATTACTTGCTGCAACGATCCCGCTGAGGCCATGGCTGAAAGCGAAGCCGTCTACACAGACGTCTGGGCATCGATGGGCCAGGAAGACGAAACCGAAGAACGCAGTGCGGTTTTTGCGGACTACCAGGTGAACGAAGCCCTCATGGCTGCCAGCAACGATGCACTCTTCATGCACTGCCTGCCTGCCCACCGTGGCCAGGAGGTCAGCGCGGGGGTTATCGATTCGGATCGGTCGATCGTTTTTGACATCGCCGAGAACCGTTTACACATTCAAAAGGCGATTCTCGTCTGGCTGCTCGCCCCTGAGCAAGCTTCTCTTCTCCCCGCCAACGCCACCCCACCCTCTCTGCAACCAGCATGAGCACACCCAAGATCGTCCTCGCCTACTCTGGTGGGCTCGACACTTCAATCATCATTCCTTGGCTCAAGGAAGAGAAGGGCTATGAGGTTCACTGCCTGGCCGGAGACGTCGGCCAGGGCACCGAAGAACTTGAAGGGCTTGAAGCCAAGGCCGCCCAATCCGGTGCCGCCTCCTGCCGCGTTGTCGATCTGCGCGAGGAGTTTCTGACCGAATGCGTGTGGCCTTCGCTCAAGGCCATGGCGGTCTATGAGGGCCGCTATCTGTTGGGAACATCCCTTGCCCGCCCCGTCCTCGCCAAGGCTCAAACGGAATATGCCAAAGAGGTAGGCGCCCAAGCGCTCTGTCACGGTTGCACGGGCAAGGGCAACGATCAGGTGCGGTTCGAATTGGGTTATATGGCCTTTGCTCCAAAGATGCACATCGTTGCACCTTGGCGAGAGTGGTCCATCACGAGCCGGGAGGAGGCCATCGACTATGCGGCCGCGCATGGGATCCCCATCACGGCCACCCGGGAAAAAATCTACTCGCGCGACCGCAACCTGTGGCACATCTCCCACGAAGGTGGCGCGATCGAAGACCCCTCCAACCTGCCCCCTGCCGACGCGTGGCAGTGGACCGTCGACCCCAAAGAAGCTCCCGACGATGCGCTACAGTTGCGCGTGGGGTTTGAAGCAGGCGCGCCCACCGCAATCAATGGTCAAAAACTCGACCCTGTATCCCTCTTGGAGGCCCTCAATGGAATGGGAGCGGCCCATGGCGTGGGTCGGGTGGACATCGTGGAGAATCGGCTCGTAGGAATGAAATCCCGGGGTCTGTACGAAACCCCTGGGGGGACAATTCTGATGGAGGCCCTACGCTCCCTGCGCGCCCTCACCGTTGAACGAGAATGCGCAGACCTCGGCGACCGGTTGGCCCCCGAATGGGCGAGACTGGTGTACAACGGGCAGTGGTTCCACCCCAAGCGTGTGGCCATGGATGCCTTGTTTTCCAGCTTGGCTAGTCCCCAAACCGGTGAAGTCACTGTCGAACTCTACAAGGGCACGGCGACGGCCTTGTGTGCGAACAGTCCGAACAGCCTGTACCAAGAAAACCTGGCCTCATTCACCATGGGAGCAGAGTTTGAACCCAGAGACTCCGAGGGGTTCATTCGCCTTTTTGGTCTGCCCGGTACGGTCGCACAAAGCGTTGCCCATGCCGGCACACAGGAACATTCCAGATGAGCGCAACAGATAAGATGTGGGGTGGACGCTTCGAGGGCAGGAGTGACCCTGCGTTTGAAGACTTCAATTCCAGCCTTGGGTTCGATAATCGGTTGTTGTCGGAGGACCTGCGGGGTAGCCAGGCCTGGGCCCGAGCCCTCGGCGCTGCAGGGGTCTTGTCCGCTCAAGAGGTCGACACCCTCGTGGCAACCTTGGATGCATTGCACGGGGAGCTCCTCGAAGACTCGTCCTCACTTGAGAACAGTCCCGCGGAGGACATCCATGGTTTTGTGGAACATGCCCTCTCGGAACGAGTGGGTGACCTCGCTCGCAAGCTGCACACAGGGCGTTCCCGCAACGACCAAGTGGCCACCGATCTCAAGCTGCACCTGCGCTCGCAGGTCGCCGGTCTCACGGATGCTGCACGCAACCTGATGCGGGCACTCTGCCAATTGGCCTCTCAAACGGCAGGCCTGGCCTTACCCGGGCACACCCACCTCCAGCGAGCGCAAGCGGTGACTGCGGGACACCACGCACTGGCCTATGTTGAGATGCTCGCGCGCGATGTGGAGCGCCTCGAAGACGCACTCGCGCGTGCCGGCACCTGTCCCTTGGGGTCGGCCGCGTTGGCCGGGACTTCATGGCCCCTGGATCGTGTGGCGATAGCGAGCGACTTGGGTTTCCCCAGCGGCCCCACCCGCAACAGCCTCGATGGAGTCAGCGACCGCGACCACGCCACGGAAGTCACCTTCGCCTGCTCCCTACTCATGGTGCACCTCTCAAGACTGGCCGAGGACTGGATTTTTTATAGCAGCCAAGAAGCTGGCTATTTGCGGTTGAGTGACGAAGTCTCAACGGGCTCGAGCCTCATGCCCCAAAAGCGCAACCCGGATGCTCTTGAATTGGTGCGCGGAAAGTGTGCTCGAGTCCAGGGCAGTTTGAACACCCTACTCACCCTTCAAAAGGGTCTACCCCTCGCCTACAACAAGGACCTCCAAGAGGACAAAGAGTGCCTCTTCGACGCTCTCGACACCACGCGCTCCTGCCTCGAAGTCACCACCACTGTCGTGCTCGGGGCTCAGTACGATGAGAAGCGCTGCGCGGCAGCCTGTGCTGGAGGATTCATGGAAGCCACCGACCTCGCTGAGCTCTTGGTGCGCGAGGGGCTTCCTTTTCGCGACGCCCATGAGCGCGTCGGCCAAGCTGTACGCAGAGCTGAAGGGCTTGGCATTGAGCTAACCCAGCTAGGCGCCGAGGATTGCGCCCAGCTCCTACCTGAGTTGCAGGACCTAGATCTAGAGCACCTCCTCTCACTGGAATCCTGCCTTGAACGACATGACTGCATTGGTGGCACTGCCCCTGCTCAAGTGCTGCAACAAGTCGGCTTCTGGCAGGAGAGGCTCTCCCAATGAGCGAGGTCGAGATCCGGCGGGCGATCCTGCAAGATGCCCCCGACATCCTTGAATTGGTCAATCGGCTCGCAACCGACCAAGTCATGCTGCCCCGGTCCCCAGCTTCGGTCATCGAGCGCATCCGTGACTTTGTCATCGCCGAGGTGGACGGAGCCTTCGCAGGCTGTGGCGCATTGGCCATCGTGTGGTCGGACATGGCCGAGATTCGCTCCATCGCTGTGGACCCTATGCACCAAGGCCTCGGCTTAGGCAAGCGGATGGCCCGCGCCCTGATCGAAGAAGCGGTTGCGTTGGGCCTGCCGCAGGTGATGGCCTTCACCTACGTCACGGGTTTTTTTACCGGGCTAGGGTTTGAGGTTGTTCAGCATGAGAACTTGCCCCACAAGGTGTTCAATGACTGCCTGCACTGCCCGAAGTTCAATTGCTGTGACGAAACGGCCGTGCTCCTGACCCTCGTTGATCCTCACGATGTCCCCAAGCCGCTCGTCACCGGGGCCTATTTGCCGACCGTTGAGGTTGGCAAGACACTGTCTTCACACTGAGTCCCTGACATTGGGCCCT
>CAYXZD010000001.1:291756-323975 GCA_964469565.1 uncultured Planctomycetaceae bacterium | reverse complement strand
CCCTGACATTGGGCCCTCCTCATGGGGCCCCAACTCGTTCGGTCGAAGGGTGTTCTCGCCCTAGGAACCGTTGTCCTCAGCGTCGCGAAGCTTCTGCTCCTCTTCGGTCTCTTCGGAGTCCTCTTGCGAATCACCGCGAGCCCCTGGTGCGGACGACGGAGCTGGCGCAGGGTCCTGATGGCCAGCGGAGTGCGTGCTGACACCCGTCCCGCCGGCTCCTGGAAACTCGCCCATCGGAACGGACCCAGTTCCACCGAGGAAGTGGATCATTCCGAGTGCCATGACCAGACCCGCCGCAGCGGCTAGACCGACCCACTGAATGGACGAACGCCGTCCAGTGGATCGCGGGCCAAGGGGATCTGCCAACTTTGGACGCTCTCTAGCAGGCAGGGGCCGCAAGATGTCATTAGGTCTTGCGTCTTCCCCTGCAATGAGGCCAGCGTCCAAGAGACCCGCTCGTACTGCGGGCCAAAGGCTATCCTCGGGGACCGGGGCCTGGTCGCCCCCCTGCCCATTCTGGACCGTCACAGCCCCCCCGTCAGATTGCAGAAAGCTCGCCAGTACTCCCCGTGCCCTACGGGCCCGGTCCTCATGGAGTCGGCAGTCTTCGCATTCGGCCAAGTGTGCTTTCACGCTGGCCTGCTCCTCGGGATCGAGGTCACTCCCCACAAAAAGGGGAAGACAGGCACGGGTGTCAGCACAGTTGGAGGGGAGGTTGGACATGGTTGAGTGGGTGAATTGATTTCGTTCTTCTGGCTGATCTACGGAGGGTATCGGGGTGCCGTTAGAAGCCACTTTGAGATTATTCGGGTGGGTCGCGGCCCCCTCTCCTTACTTTCCCGTCGCCCAGGCCCCATTGGGGGGGGCCCAAACAGAGGAATCGACCACCCCAAACAGCTCCAGCACCCTTGCTCAGGCCCTCGCGAGCCCCAGCCCAGGGTATTCTTGAGTGACTAGTCGGACTCTGACTCGGGCCCGAGGCCAGCCTCCGTCATCCTCCCACGGCGCTCCCACTCCTCTTGGAACAGCTTGCGCCCGCGATGCAGTCGCCAGCGAACCGTCACGTGTGTCGCCCCGACAATGTGCGCAATCTCGGTACAAGGCAACCCCTCCAACTCGCGCAGAACCAAGACGGCCCGGAAGATCGGGGCGAGGGCGTCGAGGCATTCATGCACCTCCTGGCCTGTCTCAGCGATTTCCATGGCCGCCGAGGGCAAGACCTGACCGGGATCGGGAATATCCAACTGACCCACTCCACCGTCATCTTCCTCCACCGAGGTCGATTGGGTGGGGCGTCGCTTGCGCAGGAAATCAATGCAGAGGTTTGTCACAATGCGCAACAACCAGGTGGTGAAGTCGTGCTGAAAGTCAAATCGCTCAAGGTTTTTGAACACCCGTAGAAAGGCCTCTTGGGCCAAGTCTTGGGCATCCTCCTCGGTGGGGACCAACTTGCGGGCCACGCGCTGGGCTCGGCGCTCATGCCTGTGGACCAATTCGGCAAAGGCATGCTCATCACGATCGAGGGCACGCCGAATCAGGGCATGGTCCACCTCACGGGGGGTGGGCTCGGAGGGAGTTAGCTCGCTGGGGGTCATGAATCAGGTCAGTGCGCAAGGTCGCTAGGGCAGTCTATCGGCAGGCGAGCCGGATCCTTAGGCCCTGAAGCCCACTTTCCATTGGAGGATTCCGACCATCCAAGAAACCGCTTCCCTCCCCCCCCAAGCGGAGTTTGCCGAGAGGGGCCAAGCCCCCAACAGCCCTAAACCCTAGGGAAGCGCCCCTCGATGGCGCCCATGCGTCGAAATTTTTCGCGCCTCTGGGCCATGAGTTCCTCGGGAGGAATCCCTTGCAGCTCATCCAAACATTCCACGATGGCGGCCCCCACGTTCTGAAAGACCTGCTCTTGATTGCGGTGCGCTCCCCCCAAGGGCTCCTCCACCACGCGGTCAATGACCCCAAGGCGAGTGAGGTCGGCGGATGTGAGCTTGAGGGCAGTGGCGGCCTCGGGCGTGCGGGAACCATCCTTCCAGAGGATGGCTGCACAGCCCTCGGGGCTAATCACCGAGTAATACGAGTATTGAAGCATCAACACCCGATCGCCCACCCCGATGCCCAAGGCCCCGCCGGAGCCACCCTCGCCAATCACGAGGCACACGATGGGCACGGGCAGGTCAAACATCCCCAAGATACTCTCGGCGATGGCCGTGGCTTGGCCGCGTTCTTCCGCGCCAATCCCAGGATAGGCTCCCGGGGTGTTGATGAGTGTCACGATGGGCAAGCCAAGCTTGCCGGCCAGCCGCATCTTGCGCAGGGCCTTGCGATACCCCTCGGGATGCGCACACCCAAAATTAGTGGCCAACCGCTCTGGCGTCGTCTTGCCCTTGCGATGCCCCACGAGCAATACACGCCGGCCTCTCAGTGTCGCAAAGCCAGTGACAATCGCTTTGTCATCGCCGTACACCTTGTCCCCGTGCAGCTCCATGAAGTCATCGAACATATGCTCGATGTAATCGGACGCCACCGGCCGCTTGGGATGTCGCGCCACGTTGACCGATTCCCAAGCATCCAGGCCTGAATAGGTTTGAGCCAAGGCCCGTTCAATCTTGTCCCTCAGAGCATTCACCTCGCTGGAGATATCAAGGTCGTTCTGACGGGACAGTTCCGTCAGACCCGCCAGTTGCGCCTCCATGTCCCGGATAGGGGCCTCGAAGGCCATCCCTGGGGAGTGGTCAGGTTGAGGGAGTTCCTTCGACAATGGTGTAGGCTCGGTTGATGGGTCTTAGGTCTGAAGCGAGGACGGGTTTGCACTGAATGCGTGGCCGGACCGGGATTCGCCGCTCAGGCCACGGTCCAATGGTCCTCCAAGGGAACGCAGAAGGCAAGGCAACGGTGCGAGGAGCTTCAACAATGCGAGATTCTTGTCAGGCTTGAGTGCATGGACCTGACCGTGGGAATCTCCCAGGGTGCCCCGTGCTTGCGCTGCTCGATCACGCTACACTGCCACCCCCCCCATGGCGCGACATCCCCTCGCCCTCCCCCAACCGAATTCCGCTCAATCCCATGCCCACCCCCCCCAGCACCCTTCCTAGGGCCTGGCGCGTTGAAGTGTTCCGCAAGGGACAACATGACGACCCCGAAGGCACCCACGTCCAAGCGGCCCTCGCCGCCTTTGACCTCAAGGCGACCCCCCAAGTCCGTTTGGGTCGGGGTTACCTCCTGCCCGCCGATCTGAGCCGAGCTGAGGTCGACTCGATCAGTGCAGCCCTGCTCGTCGATCCCGTCCTCGACCAGGCACGGGTCATTGCACCGGGGTGTCCACCGGAACCCAGGCCGGGCCGAGCACGCGTCTTGGTGGCGAAAAAACCCGGTGTCACGGACTCCATCGCCCAGACCCTTGCCCACGCTATGGAGGCCAGCGAACTATCAGCCCCCGACCCACAGGTAGCCACCTTTCAGGCGTGGGAGTTTGAAGGCGAGCTCCAACATACCGACCTCGATCAAATCGCTAGGCGACTCCTAGCCAACCCGGTCATCGAGGACGTACACATTCAATCCGAGGAATTGGCCTTCGCCCCTGCCAGCGAGGAAAGCGATCACGACCGCGTGGAAGTGCCCATCCTCGGACTAGGAGACGAGGAACTCCTGACACTCAGTCATGAGGGAACGTTCTCCCTGAATCTCACTGAGATGAAGGCCATTCAAGCCCACTTTCAAGAGCAGGGCCGGGAGCCAAGTGCCTGCGAACTGGAGACCCTCGCTCAGACTTGGAGCGAACACTGTCAGCACAAGACTTTTCGCGGCGTAATCGAGATGGACGGCGAGGTGATCGACAACCTCCTCAAGAGCACCATCGCAGCCGCCACCTTTGAACTCGACAAGCCCTGGTGTATCTCAGTCTTCCACGACAACGCGGGCATCATCGAGTTTGACCCGGATGTGGACGGCGGCTGGGATCTGGCCTTCAAAGTCGAGACTCACAATCATCCGAGCGCCATCGATCCCTATGGTGGTGCGGGCACCGGCATCGGCGGCGTCATTCGGGACATCCTCGGCGTGGGAATGGGCGCCAAGCCCATAGCGAACACCGATGCATTCTTCGTGGGCCCGCCCGACCTGCCCCAGGCCCAGGTGCCCAAGGGCACCATGCATCCTCGGCGTATCCTGGAAGGGGTCGTCGCTGGCGTGCGCGACTACGGCAACCGCATGGGAATTCCAACCGTCAGCGGCGGCGTTTGGTTTGACGAGGGCTACGTGGGCAATCCATTAGTGTACGCGGGCACCGTGGGCCTCATCCCCCGCTCCTGTGCGACCAAGTCCGTGGCTCCGGGGGATGTCATCCTGACCGTAGGCGGGCGCACCGGCCGGGACGGAATCCATGGCGCCACGTTCTCTTCAGTGGAGCTGCACGAGGAGAGCGAGATCATCTCCGCTGCCGCCGTACAAATCGGCGATCCGATCACGGAGAAAAAAGTCCTTGATGGGCTCTTGCGTGCTCGCGACGCAGGACTCTACCGCGGCATTACTGATTGCGGTGCTGGTGGACTCTCTTCTGCCGTCGGTGAGATGGGCGCCGAATGCGGAGCTGAAGTTCACCTGGAGAAGGTGCCCCTCAAGTATCCAGGGCTCACCCCCGAAGAGATTTGGATCAGTGAAGCTCAAGAGCGCATGGTTCTGGCCGTGCAGCCAGAAAACCTCGATGCATGCATCGCCGTATTTGAAGCTGAGGACGTTGAAGCCACAGCCATAGGGCACTTCAATGACTCCGGGCGTTTGACGCTGTTCTACAAAGGGCAATCCATGGCCGACATGGAGATGCATTTCTTGCATGAGGGCACCCCACGTCCGACCCGCCAAGCCCATTGGCAGGCCCCCGACCTGGTCGACCCTGGCTGCCCCGCGCTCAGCGATGCAGGAGAGGTTTTGCTCCAACTCCTCGCCCGGCCCAACATCGCCAGCAAGGAGTGGATCACGCGCCAGTACGACCATGAGGTGCAGGGCATGCGCGTTGTGGGTCCCAATACCGGCGTTCATATGGACGGCCCCTCTGATGGGGTGGTCCTGCATCCTCTCCCGGAGTCTTCGAAGGCACTGGCCCTCGGAGCCGGGGCATCTTCGCGCACAGGGCGCCTCGACCCCAAAGCCATGGCCATGGCTTCCATCGATGAGGCGCTCCGAAACGTGGTCGCCGCGGGCGGCAACCCCGCACGCACGGCCATCCTTGACAATTTTTCGTGGGGCAACTGCGACAAGCCTGATCGACTCGGTGCCCTCGTGCTGGCGGCGAAGGGCTGCTACGAGGCTGCCATGGCCTATGAGACGCCATTTATTAGCGGCAAGGACTCCCTGAATAATGAGTACCGGGTTGGGGACGAAACCCTTTCGATCCCACCCACCCTCTACGTCTCGGCCCTAGCGCTTCTCCCCGACGTACGCCGTGCGATGACCATGGATGCAAAGGAAGCGGGCAATATCCTTTACCTCGTCGGCCTCACCGGCCCGCACCTTGGGGGATCGGAGTTGCACGCCCAGCTTGGGCTGGATGGTGGCACCGTACCCCGCCCCGACCTCCAGCTCGCCCCGCAGGTTTTCGCAGGGCTCCACAGTGCAATTGCAGCCGGAACCGTCCGAGCTTGTCACGACTTGTCTGAGGGTGGGTTGGCCGTGGCCATTGCGGAGACCTGCCTCGCCGGCCGCTTAGGTGCCCGTATTGATTTAGATCAGGTCCCCATGAGCGCGCTGCCGGAATCCTATAACACCGTGGGAACCGCCCTGTTTAGCGAGAGTTGCTCACGCTTCCTTGTGGAGGTCGCACCCACCGACTGTGCCGAGTTTGAATCCAAGCTCGAAGGGCTCCCCATGGGTGCTATCGGCAAGGTCACGGCCGACTCAATGCTATGCATCTACAGTCCCGCTCAGATGAGCGAGTCTGAGAATCCCGATGCACCTGTCCTGTGTATCCCTGTAAACAGCCTCGCGGACTCATTCACCGGTCGGGAGAGCGACTCCCCTCCCAGCACGCCTTGCTGCAGCGGAGACGCCTAACTATGCAAACCATGACTCCCTCTCCACCTGCCCGCGCCTCACGTCCACGCCCCCGTGCCCTCGTACTGCGCACTTCAGGAACCAATTGTGAAGCGGAGACTGCCCGGGCTCTCGAACTCAGTGGCGCCCGATCCGATGTGTTGCATTTCAATCGCATTCTTGAGCAACCCGAAAGACTCGACCCCTATGCCATTTGGGTCTTCGCCGGCGGATTCAGCTACGGCGACGACCTCGCCGCCGGGCGCGTCTGGGGTCATCAACTGCGCACTCGTCTGCGCGACAAACTGCAGGCTCACGTAGGCCAGGGCGGGCTGGCCCTCGGCGTCTGCAACGGATTTCAAGTGCTGGTGGAATCCGGCATTTTTGAACCGGTCGCTCCTGACGGCGAGGAGCAGAGCACCCGTTCGCTTGCGCTCTACTCCAACGCCTCCAACCACTACGAGTGCCGCTGGGTTGAATTGGAGACTGCCGAGTGCGTTTGTCCTTGGCTCACGGCAGGGGAACGCATGCCCGTGCCCGTCGCCCATGCTGAGGGTCGATTCGTGGTGCAGGACGAGACCGTGATGCAGCGCCTACAGGCTGCCGGCCAGATCGCGCTGCGGTACCGGCGTCCCAGTTGGGAGTCCCCATCCCCTTCCGATGGGCCAGTGCCCTATCCCGCCAATCCCAATGGTGCGCAAGGGGATGTGGCGGGTATCTGCGACCCCAGCGGCCGCGTTCTTGGCCTCATGCCCCATCCCGAACGCAATCTCGACCCCTGGAATCACCCCCACTGGTCCCGCCAAGCCACCCCGCGCGAGGTCGGCGAGGGGCTCGCCTTCTATCGAAGCATGGTGGAAGTTGCCGAGTCCGCTTTCGTATGATGGACCCCGTATGATAGGCACCGCAATTGCAGTTTGGCCCCTCGCTCGGGGCCAAACCCCACTACGACCCGCAGTCTAATTCAAACCTACACCGTCATCGCATCGACAGGGCCTTTGTGCCACCCGCCTGCTTCGGCAGTGCCACCCCTGGGGGGGAATACTCATGAAATACCTAATCCTTGCAGCGCTGAGTTTCGTGATGAGCAGCTGCGCCGCAGTTGTTGTCGCCAGTACCGCCGTGGTCCTCACTGAGGAGTTCCAAAAGAACTCGATTACAGTCACGATCGAGGAGGATGCCGAGGTGGCGTGGGTCAGCGTCAAGTCTTCCCTAGCCCACATGACCGATGCGATGATCCATGCTGATGAGGATCTAAAGAGCGCCACCACCAAGATTGATGGTGCCGAAGTGTCGGTCCAGGTTCAAAACTGGAACACGGGCGAGACGCGCATTTCCGTCATGGCCAAGGAATACGTCCTCTACAACCACGAGCTAGCCAATATGGTCTGCGATCGCATCGCCAAGGAGCTCACCCAATGAGACCCCTGAACCCAGCTAAGGTCACACTGGCTCTGCTGGCCTCACTAGGTCTGGGGAGCAGTTGTCATCTCGTCGCAGTGGGAGCCGCTGGAGTGGTGGTCAGCCAAGAGTTCATCAAGAATGCCCACGCCCATTTAGTGATCATGGAACCCACTCTCGTATGGGCCCACTCCAAAGCTGTGCTCGCTGAAATGGCCGAAGGTCCGATCGAGGTGGATGACCTAGCGCGTGCCGGTAGTGCGACAATCGACAGTGCAACGGTAACGGTCCATGTGGAGCATTTCGACGAAACTCGCACGCGACTGACAGTGGCCGCCCGGAAATGGGGAATGTACGACGACGCTATCGCTGAGCGAGTCATCTCCCGTATCAAGCGCAACTTGCAGTAATCCCGGCAGTAACCCCGCCAGTAACCCCGCCAGTAACCCCGGGGGAGAGTTTGCTCGACTGCGTGTCCCTAGAGTCCGCGTTCCTAGAGATAGCCTTCCTAAAGATTCTGTGGGGTCGAGTCTCTGGGCTCCCCATCGCGCAGTCAGCATCCTTCCAGCGGGTGGCTCGCTGGAGAACTCCTCTCTGGAATCCTATCTGGGTTTCTGCCTGAGCTCGGCCCGCCCAGGGAGCCCGAATCCCTTCTCGCCAAACTACCCAGGTGAACAGCGGGAGCAAAGTCCGCTCAGGCGTAGAAGATGCCCTGTCATGGTAAAACCGTTCTTGGATGCCACAGCGGCCTGGAGTTTTTCGATGCGGGGTTCGCGGAATTCCACAATCTTGCCGCAGTCTGTGCAGACTAGATGATCGTGGTGGGTATGACCTAAGCAGTGTTCATAGAGCATCTCTCCTCGGCCTGCATCGAGGGATTCCACAAATCCGCCCGACGCAAGCAATTCAAGGGTGCGGTACACCGTCGCACGGGACACGGCGACGCCGTCCTCATCCCGCAGCCAAGCAAAAAGCGTCTCGGCGCTGAAGTGTTCATGGGTTGCATAAACGCGCTCCACTATCCGCAGGCGTTGCTGGGTCATGCGCAGGCCCTCCTTGCGCAGGTGCGAGTCAAATCGCCGTAGAATCGTCTGGGTTCGCATAGCAGGCTAATACGGCACTCAATTCACTCGCGGCCCCGGGAAAGTTCAACAGGGACCTCTGTATCGGCACCCCGTTCCGCGCGAGCTTGCGCGCGAATCCCAATATCTCGACGGCAGAATTTCCCATTCCATTCGATTTGGTCATAGGCCGAGTATGCGCGCGCGCGGGCTTCCTCCTTATCTGCACCGAGTGATGTCACACACAAGACTCGCCCGCCCTGGGTATACAGTTGGCCGTCGATCTCTTCAGCTCCGGCGATGAACACCTGGGTATCACTCGCACCATCGATGGCCTCTAGGCCGGTGATAGGGTCACCCTTCTGGGGAGTTCCTGGGTAGCCGTGCGCAGCAGCGACGACTCCAATCGCAGCGCGCGAGTCCCATTGGGGCGGTTCGATGCGGCTGAGGTCCCCCTCTGCTGCAGCAAGAAGGATCCCGAACAAATCCCCCTTCAATCGCATCATGAGTGCCTGGCACTCGGGATCCCCAAACCGCACGTTGTACTCCACGACCCGCGGACCACTGTCCGTCAACATCAGCCCCACGAAGAGCACGCCTCGATACTCGATACCCTCTTGCCGCAGTCCGTGCAAAGTCTGCAACAGAATGCGTTGCTCGATTTGTTTGTGCAGGCGCTTGTTGAGGATTTCAACGGGCGAGTGCACTCCCATGCCCCCCGTGTTGGGGCCTTCATCCCCCTCGTGCACCTGTTTGTGGTCTTGAACGGCCTCCAGAATGAGGATGGTCTTCCCGTCCGTGACGGCAAACACACTGGCCTCCTCTCCGGCCATGAACTCTTCAATCAAGACTCGATGACCCGCCTTGCCGTGCCGTTCCTCCTCCATGATGGCCGTCACGGCTGCCCGCCCTTCGGTCTCATTGGCGCACACATACACTCCCTTCCCCGCAGCCAAACCATCCGCCTTGACCACTTGGGGCCATGTGGTGCAGCCCTCCAAATAGCCCATGGCCGCCCCTGAACGATCGAACTGTCGAGAGGCTGCCGTGGGAATCCGGTGGCGCTCCAAGAACGCCTTGGCAAACACCTTGGAGCCCTCCAATTGAGCACCCACCTGGCCGGGTCCAAAGGTTGGAATCTGTGCCGCTCGCAAATCGTCTGCGAGCCCTGCCACCAGGGGATCTTCGGGCCCGATGACCACGAGTGCCACACCTTCGGCCTGAGCCAAGCCGACCACGGCCGCGGAATCATTGAGGTTGAGGGGAACCCGGCGCGCCACCTGGGCCGTACCGGGATTGCCCGGGGCGCAGATGACCTCGGACACCTTCTTTGATTGCGCCAGCTTCCAGCACAGGGCGTGCTCTCGCCCGCCCGACCCGAGTACCAAGACCTTCATGGGGATTCGATTGACTTCATCTAGAACTGAATGGGGCTGCACCCGACCGGCTCGGTGGCAAGCATCCAAGCCACATGCATGGCCAGGTGGAATACACGATAGCCGCGTCGTGGGCCTGCCGCCAGTCCAACCGCTAGCCAAGGGAAGCAATTCTCGCCCAAGGATCTCCCCCCTGGGGCAATCTCCTTCCGCAGTGGCTGGCCCACAGCGGGCTGGGCCACAGCGCCCCAGAGGACACGCCCAAGCCAGGAGACGGGAGTACAAGAAACCTCGTTGTTCCACGTGATCTGAAGCTCGGGCGCCGTTCCTGCGCGGACTCGGGCCCCACCACCCCGGAGCCTGACTCAGCAGATTCGGCAATCATGGTGGGCGCTTGAACGCATGCCCCCCACCTTTGCAGCAGAAGCTGAGTAACAGAGCCTATTCCATGGGCTAGGATAATCCATCGCCAGCGAATCCCGCAGCATCGCAATTCCTCTGCCCCCTACTGCATGAGCTCCATCGATCCAACGGACTCCCCTACGGAGTCCCCGCAGCCCGTACGCCAAGCCTCTTCAGAATTCACCTCCAGTGCTCAGTTCATCGACGAAGTGCGAGAACGCATCGCCACCGTGGTCGTCGGCCAAGATGTGGTGGTGGAACGGCTCCTGATCTCACTCTTCACGGGTGGACACATCCTACTGCAGGGTGTCCCAGGTATCGCCAAGACCCTGCTCGCCTCGACCCTCTCTAAAGCGATGGACTTGGACTTCTCCCGGGTGCAGTTCACCATCGACCTCCTGCCTGCGGACATTCTGGGTTCCGAGATTCTGGACCAATCAACCAGCACCTTTCGCACCGAGAAGGGCCCCATCTTCACCAACCTCCTCCTAGCGGACGAGATCAACCGCGCAGCTCCAAAGGTCCAAGGCGCTCTGCTTGAAGCCATGCAGGAGCGCAAGGTCACCATCGGGGGCGAGGCCTACACCCTGCCGGCCCCATTCCTAGTCATCGCCACCCAGAACCCGGTGGAACAGGCTGGTACCTTCGAGCTCCCAGAGGCCCAGCTCGATCGCTTCATGCTCCTGCACCGACTCAGCTACCCGACCCCCGAGGACGAGCGCACAATACTTCGCCGTAACGCATCGCTCGGCATACAGCGCAGAGACGGGGGCGCAGTCGTGGCCACCGAGTTCGACGTGATCGACGAGACCCCCGTGGGGGGCGTCGAAGAGATTATTGCTGCGATGGAGGCAGTCCAATCCGTCCACGTAAGCGACACCTTTGTGGAACACGTCGTTGAGTTAGTGGGCCGCACACGTGCCCACCCCGACATTGAATTGGGAGGCAGCCCGCGGGCCGGGATCTCACTGATCAAGGCGTCTCGGGCGCGCGCACTCCTCTATGGCCGCCCCTACGTAGTCCCCGAGGACCTGTTTGCCCTCGCAGAGGATGTCATTCTGCACCGCCTGCGACTCAACTACGAGGCCCTCGCCGATGGCAAGACCACCAGCGGAGTTTTGCAAGAGATGCTCGAGCAGATGGGAGCAGGATCGGCACAACCCATCCCCAGCGCCAATGGCACAGGCGCAACCCCTGACACTCGCGCAACCCTGAACACTTCCGTCTAGCCCCGTGGACACCTCACACGGCACCCTAGACGAGGTCGAGTTCCTCGACGCGCGTCAATTCCACTTAGTTATTCGCCGGCTAGCCAATTCCCTCAGTTACGGGAGCGACCGCTCTCCATTCCTAGGTGGCGGCATCGAGTTTGCCCAATCCCGGCAGTACGAGCCTGGTGACCCCGTTCGGGACCTGGACTGGAGGGTGATGGCTCGCACGGGCAAGCCATTCATCAAGGAATACGAAGCCCCCAAGTGCATGCCTGTCTACCTGCTCATCGACACGTCCGCGTCGATGACCCTTTCCTCGGTTCGCCAGGGAAAGTACGCCACGGCCTTGACCCTCGCAGGCGGGATTGCACTCGCCGCACTCGATCGTGTCAGTCCCGTCGGTGTCCTCGCGGTGGGTTCGCGCTCCCTTCAGGTCAATCCAAGCCTGTCCAAGGCGCAAATCATGCAGTGGACCCTCGCCCTTAGGAACTACCGCACAGATGAAACGACGACCCTCGCCCAACGCGTGACTGAACTCACGCCCACCTTGACTTCACGGGTCCTGTTCATCGTACTCTCGGACCTCCACGATCCCGGCGCCATTCCCGCCCTGAAGCGTGCAGCACAACTGCACGACTGTGCCGTGTTGCAATTGCAGGATCCCGCTGAAGTGGGCCTGCATGGAGCAGGGTTCATCCGCGCGAGCGAAGCCGAAACTGGCGCCCAGTTTTCAACCCACGGGCGACGCCAGCACCTAGACCAGCAGACTCTAGAAGCCGACCTGCGCCGAGCAGGCATCGACCACCATCGGGTGCTCTGCGGCGAACCCTACCTTGCGGGGGTGCGCCATTTCTTCTCTTCACGAGGACTTCTGGGAAAAACAGCACGATGATTCAGCCCGTCTCCATGCTCGGCGTTGCCCTTCTCGTTTTGGTCCCACAGGAGCCCATCCCGGTGGGAGTTCCCCATTGGTCACGTGAAGTTGTCATCGAGGGCAGCAGGCTCGTGGCACGGCCCGCGAACTTGGACACCCAGGTAATCATTCGCATTGAATCCGTGTCTCCCCATGGCAAGGCCTTGAGGTATGACCTTGAGTATTACGGGCTCGAGCCGGGTCACTTCAATCTGCTGGACTTCCTACAGCGCGAAGACGGTAGCCCCGTCGAGGGCGTGGCTCCCATCACGATTCATGTCCAGAGCCACCTCGCACCCGGACCCGTCAAACCCGCTCCCTTAGACATGGGCCCCAGTCCCGACTTGGGTGGGTACCGCCTGCTCATGGGGTGCTTGGGTGCCCTCTGGATCGCTGTCTCGCTCGCTTGGCTCCTCCACCACCGCAAGAAAGCGGCCGTGGCAACGGCCCTCACTGACACACCGCCCGCGACGATCGCTGAACGCTTGGCCCCTCTGATCCAGCGCGGCCTCAAGGGGGAACTCCCCACCCAAGATCAAGCACGCCTCGAGCTGACTCTGATTGCCATTTGGCGTCAGAAGTTAGGCCTCCACGAACTCAACGCAGCCGAGGTCTTGCTCGCGCTCAAGGCGCATGAGCAGGCAGGTCCGCTCCTACTGGAATTGGAGCGCTGGCTCCACAGCCCTGAATCCAGTCCGCGTACTGACATAGAGGCACTCCTCGCACCCTACGAAGAACTCGATGGTGCTGATTGGGAATGGGCCGTCCAGGAAGTGGAATTGTCAGCGGGCACGGGTGGTCAATCCTAACGATGGAGATTCTGGTCCCCTTCCGCACGCCTTGGATTCTCTTGGGCTGGATAGTCCCAGCGCTGATGCTGTTCGGCACTTGGACCGGTCGCGGACAACGCCTGTTCCTCCCATTTGACCATGCGGGGGAGAAGGGCGGCCGCGTCCTCGCCGTGTTCCTGCGATTGGCGGAATCGCTGCCCCCCGCCCTACTCACTCTCGTTATCGCGCTCTTGGCAGGCCCTCAACGCTGGGATGAGCCGCAGGCCAAGAAGGTCCTCACCAACATTGAGTTCTGTGTGGACGTCTCAGGCAGCATGACGGCCAGCTTTGGCAGTGGAACCCGGTATGACGCCTCCATGGTGGCCATCAATGATTTTCTCGACTTTCGAGAAGGCGATGCCTTTGGCCTGACCTTTTTTGGAAACTCGGTACTTCATTGGGTTCCCCTCACGACCGACGTCTCAGCCTTTCGATGTGCGCCACCCTTCATGCGCCCTGGAAAGATTCCCCCTTGGTTTGGCGGAACTGAGATCGGCAAGGCCCTGCAAGCGTGCCGCAAGGTTCTCACCGCCCGAGAAGAAGGCGACCGCATGATTATCCTGATCTCCGATGGTGCCAGCTCCGACCTCAACGGCAGCCGCGGTGAGGAAATCGCTCGTGACTTGATTGCCGACAACATCACGGTCTATGCGGTGCACGTCGCAGGTGGCAATGTACCCGCTCCCATTGTGGACATCACTTCAAGGACTGGGGGGGCCATCTTCAATCCGGGCGACCCGGAAGGCCTAAAGTATGTATTTGCAAGCATTGATGAAATGCAAGAAACTCGCGTGGAGAAGACCTCCTCGGAGGCCATCGATGACTATGCTCCTTGGACCGCGGCAAGCTTAGCTCTACTCGCATTCATGCTGCTGGCCGCATTTGGGCTGAGGTATACGCCTTGGTAGCCCCCGATCTCGGGTTTGACGGCGGCCCCGCCATCGTGGCCGCCAGCGTTGCGCTGGGGCTCACCCTAGCTGCAGAGGGGTTGCACGCCCGTCGAATCGTGAGAGTTGCGAGCTTGGCATTTGGCCCGGAAAGGCGCCCCGCAGCTTGGGTGCGATGTGTTCCAGTACTGCGGTCCCTCGCCAGCGCATGCCTCGCCTGGGGACTCGTCACACTTTGGGGCCTAGTCCCGAAAGTTCACAGTGGAGCGGACGGTGCCTTCGGGGAGAAGGAGGCGGACAAGAACGTGCTCCTAGTCCTCGATGTGTCGCCCAGCATGAGATTGGAAGACGCCGGGCCTTCAGGTCAGCAGAGCCGCATGCACCGTGCGCGAGATGTGCTCGACTCGTTCTTGAAGCGCGTACCTCTCGAACAGTACCGTTTCACAGTTCTTGCGGTTTATACCGAAGCCAAGCCCGTGGTGGAGAGGACACGGGACGTGGAGGTCATCCGCAATATTCTTGGCGACCTGCCCCTGCACTTTGCATTTGAGTCGGGCAAGACCCAGTTGTTTGAAGGGCTCGCAGAGGCGGCGGAAGTGGCTAAGGGCTGGGAGCCGGGGAGCACCACCATGATCTTGGTGAGCGATGGTGACACCGTGCCCGCCCAAGGCATGCCCGTCATGCCCGCATCGGTGCAGTCAGTTCTCGTGGTCGGTGTAGGCGACCCACGTGCGGGCACGTTCATTGATGGTGCCCAGTCACGACAGGACGTATCGACCCTGCGGCAAATCGCCACTCGGTTAGGGGGGTCCTTCCACAACGGAAACGCACGACACCTAAGTTCAGTCTTGATTCGCGACCTAACCCAGTCCTCAGCTCAGAGTCCACTTGAGCAACTCTCCAGACGCGAATACGCCCTACTCGCCTGCGGGCTAGGGGCAGCCATCTTGGGTCTCATTCCCCTGTTGCTCCAATGGTGGGGAACCCCTTGGAAACCCGGGGGTCAAGGCCCATAAATAGCGACCCTAAACACCTACCCCACGCCCACTAGACGGCCGTTCCCATTCTTGGGCGTCCACCCTGAGCAATAAAGCCTCCCCCACCTCCCCCAATTAGGGCACAATGACACCCATGAAACGACTCCTCATTGCCACATGGCTTGCCTTGCCAGTCGCCGCTTATGCCTATCACTTGGGTCCTGGGCAGGAACTCGTCCAGCTTGACGAGGCCGCCCACTTCATTGCACAGGCCAAGGCCCATGCAGCCAAGGCCCAGCAGATCACCCAAGAAGAGGGGGAAACGGCAGCGAGGGGTGAGTGGTTTGATGCCGAGGAGGCCTATGGCAAGGCGCTGGCGCTCCTACCGGGAGACCGAATCGGCGAGACTCGCCGCCTGCGCTTGGAACGAGCTAAGGCGCAAATGAACATCTCTAAACTGCCCGATGCAAATGCGAGCCTCGCGGGACTTGTCGACGAATTGCTAGAAGATCCCTCCGCAGACCAAGCACTGCTGAAGGACGCCCAGCGTTCCTTTGCCTCAAGCCAGTATTACATGACTTGGTTACTGCGCTTGGAGGGTGCGGCTCGTGAAGAGTGGGAACCCCACATCGATTCGGCTCGCCAGACCTACAAGCTTTTAGCCACCGATTGCGAAGCCCAGGACGCACCCGTCGAAGAACTGTCGGCCATTCAAAAGGATTTAGAGTCGGCCATTCGCCTTGCTCGTCTCGACTTGACCGAACTGCAAGGCCTGCCTTTGCCCAGCCAATGACAGGGTTGTGGAAGTGGGAACGGTCGTTCCTCTGCAAAGAAAGGGAATAAGAACAACGGCAAGAAACCTGCGGATGCCCGGGGAGCCAGTGCGGGTCCACCCCCCGACGGATCCGGGTCCTGAGGTGCAAGGTCTGCGCTGATTCAATAGGCCGGAAAAGCGCGCTTCACTTGCTTGGAAGTTCGTAATGTCATTGCACCTGATCCGTGCCTGGTCGCATGTTCCATGGGGCCGACCGGGCGATGTACAGCCACCGCCTTAGGGTGGTCTTGATCACAGATTCTGTCCCCCCTTTCTGTCCCCCCGGGCCCTTATCGGGATAGCCCTTCCATGCAAATCCATCCACCGCTCCTAGGCCGTCTCATTCCCATCTGCCTGCTCGTCTTTGCGCCCCTTGCGGCTGCGAAAAGCGCCCAGACTCGCCCTCTCCGCATCAAGCCATCGATCACGCTTCAAGGAGGTTGGGTGCCCAGCGAGCAATTCCCAACAGAAGAATCCTTTCACGAGGCTTTGCTCGGTGCGGAACCCATCGAGGCCCCCGTGGTACAACGAGATGACGACGAGCCTCCAACTCGGACCGATCGTACCAAAGCCTTTGAGAAGCTGGCCTACGATCGTCGCCCTTCTGCCACACTGGCCGCCTGGGCGGGGGAGGCTCCCCAGCCGCCTGCTGAACTGTCCCCCCCCAAGGCCGAAGAAATCACCCGCGAAGAAGTCGACACGCAGGGGATGACCGAGGAACAGGCCACCAAGGCCATCGAGAAAGCTGAAGCCAAGGCTGAGAAGGCTCGGGCGGCTGCCGCCAAGACTGCGAAAAAGGAGGCAGACAAACAGGCCAAGGCCAAGGCTGAAGCAGACCTCGCCTACGAGGTCGCCCTCTTCGAGCATCACATTACTCTAGGCCAATGGGGTGAGGTCGCCGCCTACCTCAAGTCCATCCCGCGCAAGGATGCGATCGTAATCTATGGGCACCTGCTTGAATCCCTCGTGGAAGGCCCTGAGCGCGTATCAGGGAACTTGAAGGAATTTGCAGAGAAGAACTACTTCGATGCCCACGACCTATTGGGACTGATCACGGCCTCGCCGGGTCCAATACGGACAAAGATGGTGAAGGAGATTGGGGCTCTGACGGCCTCGGCGGTCACAGAGGGAGTCCTCATCGAAGCCTGCCTTGCAGTCATCAGACCCGCTCTCGACAACCCGCGGTTCCCCCTGCAAAGGGAACAACTCGCCCAATTGCTGCTTGAAGGAGGATTTTACGTGGAGGCTGGGGAGTTCCTGCCCTCCCTAGAGGAGGCCGAGAAGAACGATGATCGCGGAGTCCTGAATCTGATTGCCCGGCACCACCTGGCCCAGTTCAAGCGCGATGCAAATCCAACTGAACTCGATGCCGCATGGCGTGCAACGATGAGTGCCTTGGGCGCAGGAGAAATCAAGGATAGCGCCAAGAACGAAGCTCTCAAACGTGCCGTCGAGTTGGCCCCTAAGGTGCATGAAGCATTGGGGCAATCATGGCTGGCTCAGAGCTTCACCGAGCGGCCCGAGCGCGGTATGGAGATACTCTCCTTAATCGGTTCCGAGGCATCGAAGGGCCTCTTCGAGAATGCGCGCTCCCTTGCCGCTCGCAAGGCCAATCTTGAAATGCAGACGACCGCTACTGAGGCCCTTCTCAAGACCAACCCCGATTTAGCACAGGAGTGGTCCGACGCCCTCAGCCTAATGGCCAACAACTGGCTACAGGAAGCCGACTGTACGTACCACAACGACAATTCAGTCAGCCGCGGGCAAAGCATGAATGTCGACTCTTTCGGCAATGTGTACTACTTCGACAACAGCCGAGGGGGCTTCAACAGCAACGCCCCCTTGCCCATCCCCACAAACGAGATGCTCTCCATGCGGCCTAGCCCTTCTTGGATGGGTCATGTCTCGCCCGGTCTCGCCCCCCAATTTGAGATGCTCACCGCGCAATTGCTACTCAAGGTTGAAGCGGAGGAAGAGGCATTTCCATACATCGAGCGTCTAGCCCTCTCGCACCCCGACCAGGCACAGGACCTCGTGGAAGAGTTCATTCGGGTCTGGATCAAGAACAACAACCCTAACGCCAACAACAACCGAACAAATGAGTACATGTTTGTATTCGGTTTCAGCCAGCGGGCCGCCGGCATCCCCCTCACGCGCTCAAAGCAGGAGCGCAACCTACGCCGCCTAAGCCATTGGATTGAGCGCATTCGGGCGCTCCCCATCGACGGCATCAACGAGGATCTGCTTGCCACAGCCTTCTCCAAATCACACTCGAGCGCAGAGGTCTATCAGCTGGAGACGATCGAAAGCGTCTTCGGAGACCTTGGCCAACTGGAAGCCCGCACGGTTGCTGCACTCGTGCAGCAAATGCGCAAGAATCTCGTGGGCGTTTGGCGCAAGCCATCCACTCAGGAGAACAAGAAGACCAAGCGCCGCCAAAAAGACATCGAGGCAGAGATCCTGAAGGGTTACGCCACTGCACGAGAGTTTGCTGAACGATCTCTGGCCGCCCACCCCAATGACTGGTCCCTGTCCATGGCCATCGCATCGGTCGCTCACGACGAAAACAACTTCAGGCAAGAAACATCCAAGAGTTCTGAATTCGCTCCGAAGCGCCTAGAGGCCCTCGCTGGTTTCGCCGCTGCTGCCGAGTTCTACGCCCAAGCACTGCCTGGACTCAAAGAGCGGGATGAATCCTCGGCTCTCTATGAAACCTGGTTCTACGCCAGCCTCGGCGCCTGCGATCTGCAGGCCATCGACAGTTATAAGCAACCGGTCGCCAGCCAGCTCGCCCTCATCCGAGAAGCCATCCTAGACCTGCCCGGTGAGGCCGCGACGCGCCATATGGATCGCTTCGCCAATGCACTTTTCACGCGGATTAGCTCCGTGAACCCAGCAGTCAAGTACAGTTACCTCGAATCAGGCCTCAGCATTGCAGGGGAAACCGAACGCACCCGGGAGGCCCATGAGATTCTCGCCTACTACAGGGATCTCATCACCGAAATCCAACTCCACGTCCAAGTCGACGGCAGTGATCATGTGGGAACAACGGACTCATTCGGGTTATTTGTCAACCTCCGCCACACGGGAGCCATAGAGCGTGAATCGGGTGGATTTGGAAAGTACCTCGTCAATCAAAACACTCAAACCTATGGATTCAATTACGGTCGTCCAACCGAGGACTACCGTGACAAGTTTGAAGAATTCACACGGGATGTGCTCGATGAGCATTTCGATGTTCAGTCCATCACGTTCAACCATCCCGATACGCACTCCCGTGCCACGGCTGAGTACGGCTGGCGGCTTACGCCCTACGCCTATGTGCTTCTCAAAGCTCGCGGTCCACAGGTCGACCGCATCCCGGCCTTACGCCTTGACCTCGACTTCATGGACTCTGTGGGCTATGCGCTGCTGCCCATCGAGTCCGCTCCCGTGCCCATTGATTGCGCCTCGGGCCGCGTCGATGCACGTCCCTTCGGCCAGCTCAAACTCACGCAGACCCTCGACGAACGAGAGGCTGCCGAGGGTAAACTTCTCCTCGAGATACAGGCCAGTGCGCGGGGCCTCCTCCCCAGCATGGTTGACTTGATCGACCTAGCTCCGGAAGGATTCCATGTGGTCCAAACGGAAGACATGGGAAACTCCGTGTCTAAGTTTGATGCCGAGAGTATGGATCCACTCATCCTCTGCGATCGCACCTGGACCGTAGAATTCGCTGCCAATGGGGATCTGAATGAGCTACCCACCGCATTTACTTTTGGAACTCCGCGCCTGGATGCGGCCGAAGTCGAGCTCGTCCATCAGCGCTACGTGGATGCCGACCTCGCATCCGTCGGTGCCACCATCGAATTGCTCAGCAGCTACGGTGAAGTTGATGGGCCAGGAATTGGGACGTGGATCTTGGGCCTAGCGGGTGCCGCCGGTCTTGTCTTGGCGGCACGAAAATTCAAACAGGGCAGGGGGGGTGAGCACCAGCAGGCTCGCTTCCGAGTCCCCGAACCATTGTCCCCGTTCACGGTCATCGGGCTCTTGCGAGAGATTCATGCGCACAATGGGCTCGCGCCGGATTCAAACCGCGAATTGCTGAAGCATATCGAGGAAATCGAGAGCCACTACTTTGGCCGTGAAGACGCACCAAGTCCCGACCTCAGACACATTGCCCACATCTGGGTCCAGCGAGCGACCTAAAATCCCCGCCCCACGCCCGAGTTCCTACTGAGGCTGGCCCGGCCGCCGCCTCGAGCCGACTCAGAGCGACCCGATCGTTGACCTCATAAGACCCTGGGGACTATGGTCCCCTAATGCGCCCGTAGCTCAGCTGGATAGAGCACCGGATTTCTAATCCGGCGGTCCCAGGTTCAAGTCCTGGCGGGCGTGCCACTTCAGGGCACCTCACGGCACCTAAGGGCACATTGCCGGCCTTGTTCCTAATTTGTTCCTGACATCTGCCTCAGCGAGATTCCCATTGTGTCTCACTGTGTCACGTAGTGTCTGGTTGTGGGTGCAGGTCCCGCGCATGGCGATGGCCTTGCCTCATCGGCCGCTGGCTCCGGGAAGGGGGCGTCGAAGGAGGGAGTGGCTGCGGTGGCTGAAGCGCACACGGTGACCGAGCGCAGCCTACGCAACTGGAAGAACTTGGACCCGGCGCAGCAGGTGGCTGCGCAGGGCCGTCCGCGGACTCCCGAGAAGCTGCTGGAGGCCGCGAGAGATCTGGTGCGCAGTGAACTCAATCGCAAGGGCTGGGACAGTGGCGAGGGGACGGTCTTTCGTGCCCTGGGCGATCAGATCCCGCTTGCTCGCGTGAGGCGTGTGCTCAAGGAGCACAAGGCCGAGCGCAGATCGAGGCAACGCCGGCACAGGGCCGCAGCGCGCGTGAGTACGCTCGTGCAAGTGGATGCGGACATGCCGCATTGGCGCACGTTGTGGGGCGATAGGAGCTGCTTCGCAAAACCTCTTGCGCAATCAGGCAAGCCCTGATCCACTGCGAAGGGAGCCGTGCCCGACGCCGAGCCGTACGCGAGGCGATCCTCAACACGCTCCAGTCTTTCTCTGTGATTCAACGTACCCGGGGCGGTCGGCCATGGACTGCGCACAACGCGGAAAGTGTTGAGTATGCAGCACACCTCTGTCCCGGGGACCGGATGCTGGGCCCGCGCAACAGTGACGCAACTCAACTGCGTCACGTGTTCCAATCGGCCTCGACGCACCCTTGTGGGGTACTCACCACTGCATTTCTAATCCGGCGGTCCCAGGTTCAAGTCCAGACGGGCGTGCCATCCTCGGAGAAGAGTCCCGACCTGAGCCTGTCTCAGATAATCAGAGGGGGCGTTCTTCCCGCCTGCGGCAGGCGATGTCTGTTGGCCCGAAGGCTGGGAAAGGGCTAGTATGAGTAAGTCATGCGCAACCTCTCTCACGCGATTCTCTTGAGCCTAGTGTTGGCTTGTTCCCAGGCTCCGGAGACTATTCTGATCGAAGCACAGAGCCTCGAATTGCGACTTGATCGCACCGGGGAGGATCCCGACTCCGCTGGATCGCCTTCCTTGGAGCCAGCCATCGTTCAACGTTGGGAAGGGCCAGACCTGCTCGATGCTTGGGTGCCGCGTAAGGGTGAGGGGACAGCGATAAAAACTCGCGTCGATTACAGGTTTGATGGACACGGAAGCATCGAACTCACGCAGATCCCCGACCAGCCCTTCGATCACATTTATATCGACATGCGCAGGCCCAAAGACGGGCAGCTTATGCTCGAACTCTGGGACAAGGATGACAACAAGCTGCACGGGGCGGCCATATATTTTCGCAACAGTGCCCCGAGCCTGAGAGACAATCACACCTTTCCCCTACAGCGGATACGCAAGAAGCTTGAACAGGTCGCCAAGATCACTTTTCGGTTCCCCAAGGAGCTTTCCCTTGTCAAAGTTCAACGCATTGCCTTTCTCAGGAATCATCCATTGGCGTGGGTCCCGAGGGGTGACAACCCAAGCATGCACGCGTTTGGCACGCGCAAGCGCTTTGCCCATGGATTCTCTAGCGATCAGACTCTCAGCGCACAGTTTTCCCCACACCCTGGCGCCCTGTTCAGCTTCAGCTGCGGTGCCCCCGCAGGCCTAGAGGCGGAGGGGGAACTCCGACTCCGGTTAGGCTTCCTCACGCTTGACGGAAAAAATGTTTTCTCCCGTGGGTTCGATGTTCCGGTGGATGGTTGGCTGGCCCACCAGATCACCCTGCCCCCCGAGCTTGCCGAGCACGAGTCTCTCACGGCACAGTTCTCCCTTACCCCAGGGAATAACCCGCAGGGTGGGACAAGCAACCTCACAGCCTGTGCCCTGACCCCGCCTCGGGTAGATGGCTGGCAAGAGACCCCTAGGACTGTCCTGCTCCTGACCAGCGACACTCACCGTGGGGATCACCTCGGGTTCTTGGAAGGGAACATCGATGTGCTGACCCCTACACTCGACAGGCTTGCGGGCGAGGGAACGGCGTTTACCCAGTGCTGGGCAGCATCCAATGTCACCAACCCAACCCACATTTCCCTCATGACTGGAGCGGGGGTCCATGACCACGGGGTCACTTCAAACGATCTGCCCGTTTCTCCCAAGCTGACCACCCTCGCCGAGATCTTCGCCTCCCACGGCTATCGCACCTACTCTTCGGTAAGTGCTGCCCACTTAGGGTGGAGCGGTCTCGACCGCGGTTTTGAGCGGATGGCCTCACCCGACCGTGCCCAGCAAGACTCGTCAGAAACCATTGCGATCCTCGAAGAGTGGCTGGAGGAGGACGTCACCGAAGGACGCCCCCTTTTTGCGTGGCTCCATCTATTCGACGCCCACGGGTCCTATAAGCCCCCCGCCCCCTACAACACCCAATACTGGGACAAGAGCAAGTCCCCCACGGACCCAGCAATGAAGAGCACCTATCCCGATGTGGATTGGCCGACATGGGCCAACGGTGTAACGGATCCCAGCTATGTCGAGTCCCTATACAGGGGTGAAGTCACCTACCAAGATCATGCGCTGCGTGACTTGCTCGCTAGGCACCCCCGCCTCGGAGATGACCTGCTTGTTTTCGTGGGCGACCACGGCGAAAACCTAGTGGATCAGCGACCCAACTTCGACCACACCAGCCTCACCACGGCAACGCAACACATCCCCCTCATCTTGGCTGGCAGCCGGGTTCCCAATCAGGGCTTGGTTCACCACCCTGTGGCGCAGATCGATGTGGGACGAACGCTGCTGGACCTCGCAGGACTAGGCGGTGATGAGTTTCCGGGCCAGAATCTACTGCGCCTCCCACCCGAGGAAGATCCGCAATCCCCAGTCTCGTTGTTCGGGCTACAGGCCCACGCGCAATCGGCCAGCGTACGCCGCGGTCGCTGGTTCTTGCATCACGGCCTCTACGGCCAAGGTCGCACCAACCATGTTCGCATCACTGAGCACACGGTGAGCCTCTTTGACACAGAATCGGATCCTGACTGCCAAACCGATGTCAGCGCAGAACACCACGACCTCGCGGTTGAACTGCGAGCAGAACTGATTGCTTGGCTGGCTACCTCTCGCATCGCCGAGTTCCTCACCAATGACCGCATGACCGATGCCGCCACCCTCAAGGCCCTTGCAAGTCTGGGTTATGCCGCCGGAAGCGCACTCCCCGAGGACAATCCCTGGATCGATCCAGATTGCGACTGCGAGACCTGCAGCCGGTTTTCCTCAGACCCAAGCCCCGGTCCCCCTTCTAAGGAATAGGGCCGAAGTCTCGGTACGGAGTTGCTGGGGAACGTTAGGCTGATTCCCATGTCTGTCTACCTACGCTTGGCAATTCCACCGCTCGTTCTGCTTACCGCCTGCACTGCGCCCCGAGGCCAGGAGTGCGACCCGCCTGCCGAGCCAGAGTGCAAACTCCCGAACCTAGAGGCAGGGGATTCCTCCGAATTGGTTGAGCCTGCTGAATCCGCCCAACCCCAATTCAAGGACCTGTTCAATGGATCTGACCTTAGTGGCTGGCAGGCGGTCAACACCGCTCCTTCAACATGGACCGTGCGTGACGGCCTCCTTCGTTGCAGCGGCAAGCCCACGGGTGAACTGCGTACCACACGCATGTTTCAGAACTTCATCTTGGAGGTGGAGTGGCGCCACCTAGTGCCAGGCGGGAATGGGGGAATCTTCGTTTGGGCCGATGCACTGACAGCCCCCGGTCAACCCTTCCATCGCTCAATCGAAGTGCAGGTACTCGATCACGCCTATGGGAACACACACTCACACACGACTCACGGGGATATCTTTCCCATTCATGGTGCCCATATGACTCCAATCAATGGCCACGGAGGCTCGCGAGCGTTCCCAACGGAACTTCGCTCCAATCCAAGCCCTGAATGGAATCACTACCGTATCCACTGTCAAGACGGGGCCATCAGCCTCGCCGTCAATGGAAAAGTCGTGACCCGAGGAGAGCACTGCTCTCCGAGCAAGGGCTATGTGTGCCTTGAGTCTGAAGGGGGCCAGGTCGATTACCGGAATCTGCGCATCATGGAATTGCCAGACACGCCCATCGCGCCAGAGAACATTGCCCGTCCTGATGAGGGTTTCCGTAGTCTCTACAGTGGTGTTGACCTCTCCGGCTGGGTAATCGATAACGAACAGAGAGAGAGTTGGGTGGTGCGAGACTGGGTCCTGCACGCAGCCGCTACCCGGGGTCCGATCCACCTTTCAAGCGAGCGTGTATTTGGCGATTATGACTTTAGCTTCGACCTGCGAATGGGCAAGGACCCCTTCACAGTAGAGATTCAACCCCACGGCAGTCGCGGAGGTGCACTGACTCTCAACTCTCAAGCCCCTCCCTTGGCTGATTGGACGGTCAAGGGCTGGAAACGCATTGGGGGAACACTTCGAGGTCAACACCTCAGCCTCTCGTGCAATGGCCGGCCCCTGATGAGTGCGTTGCTCCCCCAAACGCCGCCCAGCGGTCCCCTGCGACTCACGGTCAGCGGCCCCCTCGACCTTGCCAATCTCTTTGCTCGCACCCATCCCACAGTTCAGACCCACGAGTGAAGGGCAGAGACTGTGCCCCTTGAGCGGCCCTGAAGGGATCTGTACCGCACAGGTAATGGGTGGTGAGGTTCTCGGGCAGGTGGTCTCCCGGATCAATATGGGCTGCTTGGGTTTCACTCATGGAATAGCGCACACACCCACAAGAGTGAAGCTGGCCTGATGATTGGACGGGTAGTGAGCAAGTGTGACGTGTTCAACGGGCCGGAGGGACACTGCAGCCAGGATCCCCGGAGGCAGCCACAATACGGCCGGCCCTTGAGACCGTGGCGTGTTCACCTCTCCGCCCACGCATCCTGTCACTCGCAAGCTGATTCTGTGCACGGCGTGGCCTGCGGCTAGGGGGAAACGTAGGATTGCCCCCATGGATGGTTCAGCCCACGCCCTGTTGATCGCCCAGAATTTTGCAGGGTTTTGGCTCGCGTGGCGGCTATCCAAACGACTGCTACCCCGCGTTCCGTGTGCCGAACGCATTCTCTCGGCGCTCGTGCTGTTCGCAGGACTTGTGCAGATCATTCTGATCGGCTGCGGCACGTGTGGCCAATTGACTCGATGGGGAGTGGGCAGCCTGCTTGCCCTCCTCGTCCTGGCCGAGGCCGGGTATTCCCGGTGGAAACCTGGTCAGCCGCAGCCGACCCAGCCATTGGAGCAACAAGCTGGCGATCATGGCTTGTGGAATCTCCTAGGTCAGTTCCTGTTTGGCCTAGCCATCATCATGGGACTGTGGCCCGCCATCACCTCGGGCACCCTCTTTGGCTGGGACATTTTGAGCTACCACGCAGTGGCGCCCGCATGGTGGTTGCAATCGGGGAGTCTCGACCTACACCCATTCAATTTCCAAGCCTATTACCCGTTGGCAGCTGAGTTGCAGAGTCTGTGGTTCATGCTCCCCCATGGCATTGACACCCATGCAAACCTCGCATGCGTTCTGTGGGTGGGCATCCTCATCAGTGCGTGGGCTGTGCTCATGACTCGCCTCAGACAACGGACGTGGCTCGGAGCCCTCGCGCTGTGCGCCTGTCTGTCCTCACCCCAAGTGGCTGGGCGCCTGCCCTTTTTTACGTCCAGTGACCTAGCCATGGGCAGCCTGTTATTTGCCATGCATGCGCTCTGTTGGCGCGGGACATCAGCCGATGAGAACGATTCCCGCGCGCGGCTGTTCTTGTCAGGCCTCGCTGGAGGTCTCGCCGTCGGAATCAAGATCACCGCCGCTCCGCATCTTGTCATCGCAGGCCTGTACTGGAGTCGAGGCGGTCTCGGAGGCCCCATTCAAAGCCGCGCCCTGCGGTTTACCAGTGGGGCTCTGCTCGGTGGAGGATTCTGGTACGTACGCAACGCAGTCCTGACGGGGAACCCATTCTTTCCGGCTGCGCTTGGTCCTTTTGACGGTCCCTTTGATGCAGCGGCACAACACGGCACGTCTCTTGTAGGGCTCATTGAAAAGGGGCTGCCTGCCGGTCAGGACTGGCTCCATGTGTGGAGTCAGTTCATCAACTGGCCAGCACACCTGGGCTACCTAGCCCTCGGCGGCCTGGCGATAGGTGCCTTGCGGGTCATCCGTTGTCCACAAGGTTCAGTGAAAGCGCACCATGCCATGCTACTGGCAAGTGCTCTCGTATTCTTGGCCCTGTTCCCATGGCAGCCTTTTTCAGCAGCAGCCAATCGGCCAGCTGCCCCACCACTTTACCTCGCTCGTTACCTGACCTTTCCGTTCATGGTGGGTCTTGCCCTCGTGCCAAGTGCTTGGACTGCTGTCCACGGATCGCCCCCACTGCACCCCATGGGCAGAGGCGGATTTCACCGGGGACTCAGAGGCCCCCAGCTCGCCGTCGCCCTGATCAGCCTTCTGGTTCTCTGCGTCTGGCGCACAGAGGAAAAGACCCTGGCCTCCACACGCTCTCTTCATTCCGTATCCCGTCCCTTGAGCGCTGGCTGGAAAGCCATCGAGTCACTTCCCCCAGGTACCCGACTCGCAGCCCAGTCCTTTGATCCACCCAGCCACACTCTGGTCTACCCCCTCTTTGGCCGCCGATATCAACTGCGGCCCACTGCCATTGACAGCAGTGGGGCTTCCCAAAGCCTCCTGCACGATTCTTGGCGCAGCCACCCCCAGAATTGGTGGTGGGAGTTCACCGATCCCGTCCGCGCAGGGATCAACCGTAGCCTAAAGAACATGCGTGCCTGTGGCCTAGACACTCTAGTCTTACAGCGGCACCCCTGGCTGGGGAACAAGAACAACACCCTCTCCCTGCGCCGCGCCGTCTTGAAGCTCACGTTTGAAAAACGAGTTTACACCGACCCCATCACAGAGATTTGGGACATTAGCCAGCCCACGCCCCCACGCTAAGTGGCCACGCCCCCGCCACGGTTTCCTCTGCTTCCCCAACATGTTCTCGACCCTCCTCCGATTCCTGCCCGTCACCGCTCTAGTACTTGCGGCCTGCACAGCTGAACCCACAAGTCTCTCGCGGCCCAATTTGGTAGTGATCTTGGTCGACACTCTGCGTGCGGACCACTTGGGGTTCCATGGCTACGAGCGTGATACAACACCCTTCTTGGATTCAATCGCCAGAGAGGGTGTGGTCTACGAACAGGCCACGGCCGTTTCCTCCTATACGCGTGAATCCGTTTCTGCCCTCTTCACGGGAAGCTTGCCCTCCATGTCCGGCAGCCTCGGCTGGTACGCCACTCCGGCGGACCACATTTCAACCCTCGCCTCCCACTATGCCCAGGCTGGGTACCGCACGGGATGCTTCACAACGACATTGATGTTGGGTGATTCCGCATACGCGCGTGGTTTCGATACGGTGGAGCACTTGGTCACCAAGGGTGGAGTTAGCGGAATGGGCCCCCAGCTCACCCATGCCGCACTGGATTTCGCAAAGGGCGCCGACGGTCAACCCTTCATGATGTACGTGCACTACTTTGATCCGCATGCACCCTACGAGCCTCCCAGTGATCTCAAGACGCGCTTCACAGACAGTCCTCATCCAGATCCCGTAGGCCTGTACACCGAGTTGCGACCCAATGTCCCTCAGTACGTGGCCAAAGGATTCGGTCCTGGTGACGCACTCTTTGAAGATCAGCAGCAGCGCTACGATGCGGAGATCAGCGCCACGGACCGAGCACTGGCTTCCCTCTTTGCCGGCCTTGAAGACATGGGTGCAGCCGATAACACCCTTGTGGTCATCACCTCCGACCACGGCGAAGAGTTTCTAGAACACAGGTTTGTCGAACATGCTTGGACCCTGTACCAAGAATCCGTCCACGTGCCTCTCATTTTTTGGTGGCCCGGACAACTTCATCCACGACGCATCGCCACCCCCGTTTCCGCCATTGATATCGCCCCGACCCTGTATGCACTGCAGGGCCTCGAAACCAGCGCACCGACTGACGGGCAAGCACTGATGGACTCCCAAGGACGCTCCGTCGCCGAAAACAGGCCTGTGTTTTCAGAGCTCTTGATCGCACACCGTAACGTGATTCGCAGTGTGCGTGTGGGCGACTGGAAGTACATCCAAGCACGGCAGTGGCTCACGCCAGCACAACGATCCGAAGTCGCACGCAACGAGCGCAAGCACCAACAACAGGCACTTCAGACCCCCTTTGATCCCTGGGGAGCCATTCAGCGCGAGCAGTTATTCAACCTAGCCGATGACCCCGGCGAACAGAACAATCTCAAACAGGCGCAGCCCGACCTCCTTGAAAAGATGAGGGAGATCATGGGATCCTACGAGGAACGCTCAAATGCGCTCAACCCCGAACTCGGCGGGCTTGCGGAGGAACCCCTCCTCGATCAGAAGATGCTCGATGACCTCAAAGCCATCGGGTATTGAGACTGTACCCGATCAACAGTCCTGCACTGAATCCAAGGCTGTCTTGATATCCCTCCGAAGGTCCGAAAGGTGTTCAAGACCCACGGACAAGCGGATCATTCCGGCTCGCACGCCATACTCCTCCAATTGAGCGGGTGGCACATCGGCATGGGTCATGCTCATGGGATGCTCAGCGAGCGACTCAGTCCCACCTAATGAGACGGCGAGGCGGCAGACCTCCAGATTGTTGAGCACCGCAAAGGCACCCCGTTCACCACCCATCACCTCAAAGGCGATCAAACTACCCGGCCCAGAGCACTGACGCTTGTACAGGGAGTAATCCTCATCGCCCTTTTGGAGCAACCCTGGGAAGCTCACGCGTAGCACCTTGGGGTGCTCTGCAATCATCAAGGCTAGGGCCTTAGCCGTCTTGGCTTGGCGGCGCATTCGAACCGATACGGTTTCCAAGGATCGCAGCAACAACCAACCCGTAAAGGGGTTGGCGATCGTACCGAGAATGGTGCGGTAGACATTGATTTCATCAATCATCACCTTGGTGCCCGTGACTACACCTGCCACTAGGTCGCTGTGACCCCCAATGAACTTGGTAGCGGAGTAAATAACCAAGTCAGCTCCCAGTGGTGCCGGGCGTTGAAACACAGGACCTAAAAACGTGTTGTCCACCGCGGTCAGGGTAGGCCTGTCCTTCCCAGTGCGCTCATTGAGCTGGTGCCCCAGCCTGGAAATCGCCTTGATGTCCACCTGCGTGTTGGATGGATTGGCTGGCGATTCCAGATAGAGCAATCGCACTCGATCCTCACCCACCTCGGTGGCCTTTTCAGCCATGAGTGCAACGGTATTGGGACCCGCTGCCACTTGGTGCACCTCCACATTCAGGCTCGGCAGGATGTGCTCGAACAGGTAATGGGTTCCCCCATACACCGGCGCAGAAGAGAGCACGACGTCCCCTGGTTTCACGAGGGCCAGGAGCGTTGTGGAAATAGCCGCCATGCCGGATGCGAAGACTGAGCCCTTCTCGGTCTGATCCCAGGCCGCCATGCGCTCCTCGAACATCTGCAAGTTGGGGTTGTTCAGCCGACTGTAGATCAGTCCTGCAGTCTCCCCCGCTTCTTTTTCCCGTAGCCCATAGGCTAGTTCAAAGAAACCCTTGCCTTCCTCGGCTGAGTCAAACTGAAACGTGGAAGTCAGAAACACCGGCGGTTTGACGGATCCCTGCGACAGGCTGGGCTCGTATCCCAGCCCGAGCGCGTGTGTTTCCGGATTGTAGTCGTGTCCCGCCCGCCCTCTACGCTTCCCCATGTGTCAGCTCCACCGAATCGAGTCGTCAGCGGCCTAGGGACCCTCCCGAGGCTCTAGCTAAGGTGTAGCGCTTACAGGTCGCCGGATCTATGGGCCAATTGGCATCATCGGCAGGAGTCCGGTTTCTGCAGAGGCCATCACCGACAGAGTCCGATCCTACTTGACCTTCACAAGGTGTTTGGCAGCCCCCGACCAGGTCTCACCCCAACATTGACTCGAGGCAGAGATTCGTAGGAAAGAGCCACCGGTCGTAGAGGGTGCGCGCACGGTCCACTCAAAGACCTGATTGCGCTTCCAGTTGGGGGTTCCCCCGTCGGACCGCACAGTTTGAGACTGGCGTGGGTTGTCACCGTGCACAAGGATGTGACCTGCGGGCAAGGCCAAGGTGACAGTAGGCTTGATGGCATTGAAGTCACCCGTATTTCGCAGAATGACCCGCACGGGGTACTCTTCGCCCGCTGGCACCCACTCTGGAGCTGAGATGATGGGTTTCAACTGCGGCAGTTTGCTGGGAAACTCCAGACCCGGGGGGCCCGCAATGGCGTAGGTCTCCTGGCTCACCGCAGAAAACGAACTATCCGCAGCAGCCACCCGTACCACACACTCGACAGGGGACGAGGGGATGTACTGGACTTGCTCAACGTTGTCGATTCCCGACGAAGAAATATCCATCAGGCGACCATTCTCGTGGTCGTACAACATCAAATCTAAATCGTTCAGGCCGTACCAAGTGTTCGGGTAATTACCGCCCCAGCTGTAATCCACGTGTCGGTTCCAGACGATTGTCACGTAGTCTGCCCAAGGAGCAATCGTTACCTTGAAGAGGTCATAGTCTCCAGACGACCCCTTCGGTGAGACGTTGCGCATAAACGTCTCGCGCCTGCGACTCCAGGCATCCTGTAAGTCGATATAGCCCCAGCCATAGGTATTGTTCCAGTTGACACCGCCCCACTTGTCCGCGCTGTTGATCAACATGGCCTTGATACGAGTGGGCTGTACGGGGGGGCCTAGGTAGTCCATGGCCAATAGCACAGCCCCCATGGCGTGGGGTGCGGCAAAGCTCGTCCCCGACCATGTTCCAAAGTCCAGACCCGTTTCCCAATTGGAACTCGTGGTCGTGATATAGGACCCTGGGGCGATCAGGTCCGGCTTGCGGCGCCCACCAGGAGTGGGGCCCATGCTCGACGAGTACGCGATCACATCGTCCCCCCGATAGGTCGTGCCGTAGTCATTCATGGACCCAACGCTGATCACGTTGTAGGCAATCGCAGGATCCACCAAGCTCGTTCCCGAAGGCCCACCGTTCCCTGCGGCAATCGTGACTGGAATGTCCAGGTCATCCACAACCGCATCCATGAAGCGACTGAGCGGTGAGTCATCCCCGGAAGCCGACACGCCATAACTGAAGTTCAGCAGGTCGATATCGTCCACGGCTGACCCGGCAATCCCCCAATCGATGTTGTCGATCGCATCGGCAAGCACAACACTGGCCGCGCCACTGGTTGTGCGGAACCCGCTTTTTAGGTTGTACAACCGAGAGGTCAGTCCAGGTGCCATGCCCAGGTGGGAGGTCCAGGTCGCAGAACCGCGGCTCGCAAGAATGCCTGCAGCAGCTGTTCCGTGGCCGTGGAAGTCATCAGGATCGGTCCACGAATCCGCATAATTGCTCGCGCGGGATGCCCAATAGTGCTCGATGTTGTAATTCACAACGAGCCCACTAAAGGCCGGATGCCCCGTGTCCATGCCAGAATCCAAGAGCCCGGGATCAAAGGCGCTCGCTCCCCCACGATAACCATTATCCCAGAACGCACTGGCCACGAGCGACCCGACGCTCACGTCCAACTGGCCAGCCAGCTGACCAGCAAGATCAACTGAACACACCAGTGGATGTTCACTGAGTTTCCTGATCTCGCCGATCCCCAACTGAGCTGAAAGAAAACCCATCAGCCGTGGACCTGGCCCCACCTGGCCACCATGTGCCTCAATCCAGCGTTGAATCGTCTCACGATCCTCGCGCGTGGCCTCGGAAACAGCCCTCGCCAGGGAGCGGCGCATCCCATGGGTTAGGGCATCATACTCGGTGGCAATGCTCAATCGTTCAGCCGCTGCACTCTCGAACGGGCCCCCCTCACTCTCCCCCTCACTCTCCC
>CAYXZD010000001.1:244492-291656 GCA_964469565.1 uncultured Planctomycetaceae bacterium | reverse complement strand
CCCCCTCACTCTCCCCCTCACTCTCCCTCTCAGTCTCCACCTCAGTCTCCACCTGGGCCAACCCTGCAAAACGGGCCGCCAAGTCCCCGATGGCCTGTTGCTGATCTGACTTGAGAGAACGGGAGAGGGAGTGCAGGGGCTGGGTTCGCAACTCAATCAGAATGGGAAGGGACTCGGCTTCCTCAGCACATGCGAGCCGAACCTTGAGAGCGGCACCTAGGGCCGAGGGAGTTAGGGGGGAAAACGCGGCGAGATACTCTGAGCGGGTCAGAACGCGCCCATCTTCAAGCTGCCACAATCCCTTTGCATCCCCTTCGTCCACGAGCACTTTGCTCATCCTGACAGGGCGCCCGAGGGGATCCTGGCCCAGTGCAGACCAAACAGTATCCCCGGGTGCGTACTGCTCGCAGCGGTGATCGAACAGGGGGTTCCAGCGCGCGGCTTGATGCACAATGCCCGCCCTCCAAGGGTCCCTCTCACCCTGGGGCAGCGCCGCAACTCGCCCCGCCGAGAGGACAAGTCCGGTGCAAAGTGTCCATCCGAGAGTCCCCGAGCGAACGAGCCAAGCAAGAGAAGGAGAATCCATCGAAGAAATACACTGCCGGAGACGGGAGGTTCGTTCAACCCTACCAGCTTCATGCGAAGGGCGGCCACACAATACCCAGTGGGCACGTCAAGGCCCCCTGCGTTTGCCCTGCAGAGGCCCGAGGGGCGACCCGGGTCCTACATGGAGACTCTCATGAAGGGACTATTCCTCTAGCACTCCGCTTACGCCCCACTCAAATGAAATGTCCATCTCGACGGCTCCGGCCAAGGTCCCATGCACGGGGCAAGCGTGAGCAGCTTTCGTCAGTGCTATGCGGACCCGATCAGTGGGTTCATTGGGAATCCGGATCTCGACCTGCACCCGATCAATCTTGCGTTCGCCCTGCACACTCATGTGTTTGACAACGCGTGCCCGGGCGCCCGTGAGATCGAAGTCGTGGCGCTCCGCAACAATCCCCATCACCGTCAAGATGCAACTACCCAATCCGGTGGCCACAAGGTCGGTGGGAGAAAACGTCTCCCCCTTTCCATGGTTATCCGCGGGCGCGTCGGTAATCAGTGATTGTCCTGAAGGAGCATGGGTAGCGGTCGTCCGCAGCCCTCCGTCGTAGTGAATGTCAATCTGAACCATAGAGCATCAAAGGGTATGGGAATCACGGGCCGACCCCACGATGGCAGGGAGCAGGCCCAGAGCCTAACACACTCCTGCTCTCATCCCTGTGCCCTTTGGCGAGCCGGGCCGCCCCTTCGGATTGAGACTCCCAGGCTATCCACCCTACATTCCAGATCGCTAGGCTAGGGCTATGCAGACGCTCAACGAAAAAACAGCCCTAGTCACAGGTGCCTCAGCTGGCATTGGTGCAGCCGCCGCCCGCGCCCTGCACGCTGCGGGCGCCCAGGTTGTCCTTGCGGCCAGGCGAACAGAACGCCTCAAGGCCCTCGCCGATGAATTGGACGGGGCCAGGGTAATCACCCTAGACGTGCGCGATGCCCAATCGGTCGCCGATGCCCTCACGCCCCTCGCCATTGATGTGGCCCTTCTCAACGCTGGGCTCGCGCGGGGCACAAGCCCACTCCAAGAGGGAGACCCGCAGGACTGGGACGAGATGATCGATACCAATGTCAAGGGTGTCCTGCATTGCGCCCGGGCCGTTCTGCCCGGAATGCTTGAGCGGGGCCGGGGAGACTTGGTGTTACTAGGCTCTGTTGCGGGACGGCAGGTTTATCCAGGAGGCAACGTCTACAACGCAAGCAAGTTTGCAGTCAACGCCTTGTACCAGGCACTTCGACTGGACGCAGGTGGGCGCGGAGTTCGCTTCACAACTGTCGACCCTGGGATGGTGGAGACTGAGTTTAGCGAGGTTCGCTTTCGCGGGGACCGAGTGCAAGCCCAGCAGGTCTACGAAGGGATGCAAGCGCTGACACCTGGGGACGTGGCCGACGCGGTACTCTACGCAGTGACCCGCCCACCGCATGTGAATGTTGGCGAACTCGTCTTATGGCCCACCTGTCAGAGCAGCACCCGAGACGTATCTAGGCATCCCGAGACCGTTTGAACAGGATGCGGGAATTGGGCATAGGCCCCGGCTTCAGGGCTAGCGGCACGGCTTGATTGGAGGGATAATGCGCCCCCCATGAATAACCCCCAAGACGACTCCCTCGATCGGGAGATTCAATCCGCCCTCGATGGCGTCGACCTGCAGAGCCTATCCGCCACCCCCGATGAGGAACCTGGCCGCGGGAAGGACAAGCTCTGGCCTGGAACGATCAGTGGAATCAGTGGCAAGGATGTGATCGTCGAATTGGGACCCCGCATGCAGGGCGTGTGCTCACTGGCCGAGTTTGAAGAACCGCCATCCGTGGGAGCCAAGATGCGCTTCGCCATGCGCGGCCGCGAGGATGACTTGTGGGTCCTTTCGATCAGCGCAGCCAAGGCACTCGCAGCTTGGGAGAGCTTGGAGATTGGTTCTCACGTCAAGGCGCGCGTTACCGGTCAGAACCAAGGGGGGCTCGAGCTTCGCATCGGTAGCCACGAGGCGTTCATGCCCACGAGCCAAGTCTCCATGCAGCGCGACCTCGACCTCACGACCCTGTTGGGTCAGACCCTGACCTGCGAGGTGCTTGAACTCGACCGTAGCCGCAAGCGCTGCGTCCTCTCACACCGCAAGGTCCAGGAGTCCGAAAGGGCCAGCGCCATAACTGAGAGTATCGGGAAACTGCACACGGACATGATTTGCCGCGGCAAGGTCTCACGCATTGAGTCCTTCGGTGCTTTTGTGGACCTAGGGAATGGGTTGGAAGGCTTACTCCACGTCTCGAACATCTCCCGCAAGCGTGTGGAGAATCCCAACGACCTGCTCAGCGAGGGCCAGGAAGTCGAGGTCAAGATTCTCAATATCCAAGAGGGCGGAAAGCGCATCGGCCTCGGCATGAAGCAATTGGAACCCGACCCGTGGGACAATGTCCCCAGTCGCTACCCGGTGGATGCTCAAATCAGTGGCACGATTACTCGGCTGATGGACTTCGGTGCATTCGTCGAACTCGAACCTGGCCTGGAGGGGCTGCTGCACGTATCCCAATTGGGGTCGGAACGCGTACGCCGCCCAGGGGATGTGGTCAAAGTCGGTGAGGAGGTCACCGTACGCGTCCAGCAGATCGATCCTTCTGCACGCCGTATCTCTCTGACGCGCCTCGACCCGCGCGGAGCCCTGATCGGCTCTGAGGATGCCGTGGACATGAGTCTGATCGAAGACGTGCTCGCCAAGCCCGAAGGAGGCAACATTGGAACGAGCTTGGGATCGCTGTTCCAAAAGGCCCTCAAGGGGAAGGGCGAAGACGCGGGCTCCTAATCTCTGTCCTCGGGATTGCTCCTAACCCGATCGGCCGCATGTACCCGCCGGTCAAGGGCGCGCACCGGCATGCTTAGATCACGCTGCGTTGATCGAGGGCTCGGAATCTTCACTGAGTAGCAGGGCGCGCACGCAGTCCGTTCCGAAAGGTTTGTGGAGTACGCCATCCGCAGCCCACGCCCCTGACTCCTCCTGAATGGCGGTATCCCCAAAGTGGGTCATCAGCCATAGCTGCAGCTTGCGCTCTGGGTGCCGTTCCCTCAGGGCCAAAACTAAGTCCGTGCCGTATTCCCTAGGCATGTTCTGGTCTACGAGCACAAGATCGATCGACTCATCATTCTCCAAGCAAGTACGGGCCTCTTCCCCGTTGGACGCCTCGACAAGGGCACCGACGCCTACGCCACAACGCGTAATCAATCGCGTGAGAATGGATCGGATCGGAGCTGAGTCATCGACGATTAGAATGTTTTTCATGGTGGGTCGCTCTGCAGGGGGAAGGAGGGCACGGCCCTTGTCGGCTGGGGACCGCTCGAGACTGAAGCCCATTGCAAAGCAACCCCCTAGGACGCCATGGCGTTCCGCCCCCCTCCAAACCCACGCTCGCCCTTCCATGAGAGCCAGCCGGGCCGCCTGTCCCCCCGCGCCCAATTGCCGCGGGGCCGCTCATCCAGCGAACCCCGGCTAGGCCCCCAGAGCCTGGGGCCCCGACCTTCCAAGAAAGGCCTAGTAGCTCTCGTCCGTGGTCGGAAACTCCCCGGATCGCACGTCGCCTAGGTAGCGCCCGAAAGCCTCTACCATGTCCTCTGCCATGGAGGCATAGCGCCGCACAAACCGAGGGCTGAACCGTGTGCAGATTCCAAGCATGTCGTGGGTCACAAGGATCTGACCATCACAGCCATCCCCTGCACCAATCCCGATCACCGGTACAGACACGGACTGGGACACTTCTGCTGCAAGGGACGCCGGGACTTTCTCTAGAACGATCGCAAAAACTCCAGCCTGCTCCAGACGCAGCGCATCCTTGCGTAACTCGTCTGCTTCGTCCCCTTCGCGGGCACGCACCTGGTAGGTGCCGTACTTGTGAATCGACTGGGGCATCAGACCCAAATGCCCCATGACGGGGATTCCCGCGGCGACGATTCGCTCGACTGTATTGCACACCGCCTGGCCTCCTTCCAACTTCACGGCCTCAGCCCCAGCTTCCTTGACCATGCGGCCTGCATTGCGCAGAGCGTCATCGGAATTCACTTGATAGGACATGAACGGCAAATCGCCCACGACGAGGGCACGCTCCACACCCCGCCGCACGAGGGTAGCATGGTAGAGCATGTGCTCCATCGTGACTGTCACCGTCGTGTCGAGCCCCTGAACCACCGTAGAAACGGAATCTCCCACCAAGATCAAGTCGATGCCCGCCTGATCAAGCAAGCGTGCCATGACTTGATCGTAGGCCGTGAGGCATGCGATTCGGTGCCCCTGCTGCTTCATCAGCCCGAGCCGATTCGTAGTCACTTTTTCCTTGGAAAAGTCCAGTGCGCCTTCGCCTTGGGCAGACGAGGCTTCGACGCTCGGGTCGCGGGGATCTTCGGGGTGTGAACTCATGCTGCCTTGGCTCCTTAGGTACAATGCCGGGGGATCTAGTCTACGGCCTAGGGGGGACGTTTGTCCTCTTCAGCCACGCATGGGCAGCGAGGGCCCCGTCAAGAGCCGCGCTCATGATGCCGCCAGCATACCCAGCACCTTCCCCAATTGGATACAGCCCGCCCCAGCCGTGGGTCTGCCGGGTATGCGCGTCTCGGGGGCAACGAACTGGCCCAGAACTGCGCGCCTCCACGCCCACCAGAATGCCCTGTTCCCCGGCGAACCCCGGCAACATAGCCTCGAATCGGTGAAGGGCACGGCGCAAGGCGTCTCGACTGTGAGCTGGGATCAATTCATCCACACGCCGGGGGACAGCCCCAAAGCTGTAGCTCGTGCGTAGGTCCCCTGAACTCAATCGGCCCTCGAGGAAGTCGGTCACGCGCTGGGCAGGCGCCGTATACCCGCCCCCGCCAGCCTCGAAGCAGCGTTGTTCGAAGTGCCGCTGGTAGGCAACGCCCGCAAAGGCCCCCGCACCAAAGGCAGCATATTCGCTAGGGTCGACCGTCGTCACTAGAGCAGCATTGGCGAAGGCTGATGAGTGTGTAGAGTTGCTCATTCCATTGGTGCACAGCAAACCCGGCTCATTTACGCTAGCCACGATTTTCCCTCCTGGGCACATACAGAACGAATGGACGGCCGGCAGATTACCCCCGGCTCGGCAAACTAGAGAGTAACTAGCAGGCCCAAGGCAGCCCCCAGGGTCGCGATCGGCATAACGGCCTCGGGTGATGAGCTCCTGAGGGTGCTCGACCCTGACTCCGAATTGGAAGGGCTTGGGTTCAAAAGGAACTCCCTGCTCATGCAGCGATTGCCATGTATCGCGTGCGCTATGGCCGAGCGCCAGAAAGACAGCGACAGCCGGAAGCTCTCCTTGCTGGGTCTTTACCGCGCGCAGGGCCTGATCGGGCCCCGTCAATAGGGACTCAAGGCGCGTGTCAAAGTGAAAGCGAACCCCAGCCGCCTGCATGCGCTCGCGTAACCGAGGCAAGACCGTGTGCAGTCGGTCGGTTCCAATATGCGCACGAGAGTCGAAGAGGATCTCTGGTTGTGCCCCTGCCGCAACGAGTTCTTCGAGGATAGGAACCTCAAGGTCACTCTTCACACGCGTGTAGAGCTTGCCATCAGAGTAGGTGCCAGCTCCCCCCTCCCCGAAGAGTAGGTTACTCTCAAGATTGAGGTCGCCCGTCCGATGAAAGGACGCCAAGCTCTTGGATCGGTCACCGAGAATCTCGCCACGCTCGATGAGATCCACCTCGACCCCATTGAGGGCCAGGGTCAGGGCTGCAAGGAGCCCGCCGGGCCCAGCTCCGACCACGACAACACGATCGTCAGGGTTCTTGGGGCGCGACCCGTTGAGCAGCAAGGATCCCGGCAGGGGCGCGGGTCGCACCTGACCGGATTTTTCGAGTTTCCGCATCCGCGCACTCGTCAAGCCTGCATCCACAATCAAGTCTACTGTACACACAAAGGCGAGCGGCCCACGCTTGCGCGCGTCCACAGAGCGCTTGACTATTCGAAATCCGCGCAACTGATCGACGGATAGGCCCAAGCAGTGCGCAGCGCGCTCACGCAGACTCGATTCAGGCTCGTCTAAGGCCTGGGACATGCGCGAGAGGCGCCAGGTGTGAGTCGGCTTTTGATCAGGATCCATGGGAAGCAGCACACACTGAAGTGGTGGCTGGAAGATTCTATCCCGAATGCCCCTGCCCCCCCAACGCCACGCGCCCTACCCTCTTGCCCATGGATCCATCCGCATCTCTAGGCAGCCAACCTGAACCCAGTCCCCATCGCGAACTGTTGGATGCCCCTGACCGGGACCGGTGCCCGGGCGCAGCCCCAGTCTTGGCCTATCGAGAGGATGATGAGCCCGAATACCTCGCGGCTTTGGAGGCCAACGCCACCGCCCGAGTCGGATTGAATCGCCGGGGAATCCACCATGGACAATGGGTTGCGCTGCCCCCCAGCCAAGCCGGCCCCCTCGACCGGCCCGCAGACGCACTCCTGGAAGAACGCTGGCATACCGCGCGACCCATCCTCATGCCCAGCCTATTGAGCACGGATACCCTCGATCTACCGTCGAGGGCGGCTCGTTCACGAGCACCGGACACCCTGCACACCCTTCTCGGGACGCACGGAGGACTCAGGCGATTCCTTGAGGATTCTCGCTCCCACTTACCTCCCGGTTACCGACTCGCCGACTCCCTCCCCACAGTGGATCGTGAGCGAGACATTGAGTGCTACAGCTTCAAATCCCCTACCGATCAGGAACATCCGGCCCTGTGGGCCAAGAGTGGCCGACTCTCCAATGATCCCAATGATAGCTCCCTGCGCTTGCGCTTCTCCTTCGGAAGGGAGGGACCCGACGATGCCAGTCGAAACCTCGCTGGACACCTAGCCGTTCAAGAACTGGCCGGCTCTTTGCTCCCTGAAGCCAAAGCACTGGAATCCAACAGGGCCCTCATGGAGTTTTTGGAAGCTCGCCTCGAAGGGCCAGCCCTTCTCACCCAGCACATTGCTTATTGGAATGCCCCCGGCGGTGGTGCGCTGATGCACCATGACGCCTTTCGGGAACCCCTAGAGGGTGGACAGCGCGGGGTGGTTTATGCGCAATTAGAAGGCCGCACGGCCTGGTTGGCCCTGTCCATCGAGGACCTAGCCCGCAGGGTGATCGAGGTTGTCGAGTACATGCAGGAAGGCGAACTGGATTGGGTGCGAGAAGATCTCTTCCCAGACGAAGAGACTTTTTCTTGGCTGGGGCGCATGATCCTGCGGTTTGGGCGAGTCCGCAAGGAACTCTCCAAGCCCGGCTGTGGGAGACTGGGCCCTCTCGTGGGAAGGGGCCCTGAGTTCACAGCACTCCTGGCTGACGCAGGGCACGCCTTTGTACTCGAACCGGGGGACGTCTTGATTCTGCCCAACCAAGGCCTTGAAGCCACCTGTATGCACTCCGTGTTCTGCGCCGATGACACAACAGCCTTGGGTCTCTCCCTGGCGATCCGAGAGAGCCAGCCTGTGGAGGTTCCCAGTACCCCATCGAGCCCGGAACGAGGGTCATCCAAGCCCGGCGGTCGCGAGCATCGCGCCCATGGGAGTGGTCAAGGGAAGCGGCGGGGCAACGGACGTCGCAGGGGGCGCCCAGGTCAGGGTCGAGCACGGCGCTAGTGCGGGGAATCAGCCGGTTGAAAACCGGCTCCGTTCGGGATTGCTCATCATCGGAGGGGTAGGATACCCCACATGACTTCACCGTCCCCCAGCCCAGTGGCAGCCACTCCAGCAGTGCCGACCCCTGCGGAACTCGCCCCGGCACTGCTCGACATGGGGCTGGATGGATCGAGTTTATCCAAGCTCGGCGATGGTTCCCAAGGGAACAAGATCGCCTGCGCGTACGGCGATCCGGCGGCGCCCGCCCCCCACCAAGAGATGGCTCGCCTGGAGTTGCCGGAGGACGGCACCCTACTTGTATATCTTCCAGGGCCGCCGCCGCTGAAAACCCTCGCCGCATGGCGCAACTCCCTCTGGCCGCTCCTACACGTTCCGGCCTGGTATCTCTTCGACGGAAGCCGCATCCGGCGTCACGAGTACAACGCGAGTCGGCAGGTGGGAGAAACGCCCCTGGCTGGAGCCTTGCTGGTGGCCCAACGCCGCACCCACCTTATGCGGCCAGGAGCAACCGTCACCAAGTTTGATCAAAACGCCCCCCACTGGGACGGGGATGCCAAGGGCCCCGGCTATCCGCATTTTCGCTGGATGCGCCGGTTCGTGGGGTGCTTTGCCCGACGCCGCGATGCCAAGCGCATCCTCGACTTCGGTTGTGGAGCCGGATGGTGTGGCATCGAGGCCGCCCGCATGTCCCCTGGCGCCAGTCTTTGCTCCTTTGACCCCAGCCCGCGCATGGTAGAGCAAACTCAAGCCAACGCTACGGCCCACGGCATTCAGTCTTTTCAAGGCCGCACAGGGTTCGGCGAGAGTCCACCCTTTCCAGGTCCCGGTGAGGAACCCTTCGACCTCGTCATCAGTTCGGGGGTCATCAGCTTTTCCCCCGATCCCCAGCAGTGGCTCGCCAGCCTGCCCGCCACGGTTCAGCCAGGGGGCGACCTCGTCATTGGGGACATCCAGTGGGAGTCCGCCGGGTTTCGTGCCCGGCGAAAATCCCGCCCGGTCCTTCCTAGCCGTGAGCTTTCTGCCTTGAGTGCCGAATCTGTGCGAGCTGACCTTGAACGCCTCGGATTCGTCTTTGTTCGCCAAGCTAGCTATCAACTGACCTGGCCCGTCCCTCAACTGATGCACCTCAACGAACAGCGCCTTGGCGGTGTCTTGACCTATCCCCTCTTATGGGCCAACCAACTGGCCGCATGCCTGAGTGCAGTCCCGGGCTTCCCCAAGCGACTGTGTTTTGATTCGTGGGTTATGCACTTTCGCCGCCCGGTGTAAGTGAAACCAAAACCTCCCGTGGAGACTGACAGCGGCCCCCACGAGGCTAGGAACCGTGTCGCGGAATGGAATCTTCTTCTTGTTCGGTCGGTGGATCCACACCTCCGGCCTGGGGAGTGACTGGAGGCAGATCATCAGAATCTGAATCCGTCGGTAAACCCCGCTCCGAACTTGCAGCATCCCCTGCGCCCCCCCCTGCGGCGTCCGAAGCCCCCCTTCGTAGCCCCTCTGCATTGGAGGCGTAATCGATCAGGCGCGCAAGATAGCCCGGCAGTTCATCTCGGGGAACAATCGCATCGAGTTGGCCGCTATCAATCAGGAACTCGGAACGCTGAAACCCCGGCGGAAGATCCTGCTTGATCGTCGTCTTGATCACCCGAGGTCCTGCAAATCCAATCAGGGCCCCCGGCTCAGCTAGAGTGATATCACAGACCGTGGCGAACGATGCCGTCACCCCGCCCGTCGTTGGATTCGTCTGCACGCAGATCGAAAACCCGCCAGCACGGTTGAGCTCGGATAATCCCGCACAGGTCTTCGCCATCTGCATCAGCGAGAGCATCCCTTCGTGCATGCGGGCCCCGCCTGAGCTGGTGAACAAGACCAAGGGGAGCCCGCGCACCCTGGCCACATCGGAAGCAAGGGAGATTTTCTCACCCACGACCTCCCCCATGGAACCGCCCATAAACTTGAAATCAAGAACGGCAATCACCACGGGCCGACCGAGGATTTTCCCGGTGCCACAGATCAAACCTTCCTTCTGGCCGGTCTTCTTGACCGTCTTGGAAATCTTCTCCGAGTAAGGCACGGTGTCGGTGAACCCCAGCCGATCCAGACTCTCTAAGTCAGCAAACATCTCGTGCCACGTCCCCTTATCGAGGGTCATGTCCACACGCTCGCGGCCTGGAACAGTGAAGTGATAGGAACAGGGGGGGCAGGTGTATCCCTTGGCTTCCAGTTCCTTTCGGTAGATCGTGGCCTCACAGGAGGGACACTTCAGCCATAGTCCCCCAGGGATATCCTTCTTCTTGAACCGCAGGCCTGCTAGGCGGCGTGGCTTCTTGGGTTCTTTTGAGCTCACCTTACACCTCACTCCCAGCGGGGAGTGCTGCGTGGGCGGCCTCGCGGAAAGAATGGATCGTCTGCGCCATGTCCGCTGCACCAAAGATGGCCGAGCCGGCAACGAGCGCATTGGCACCTGCCTCAGCACACAGTGGGAGGGTCTGTGCATTCAGGCCGCCGTCCATTTCGATGTGGCCATCGAACCCAGCACTGCGCAGTGCACGCACCTTCCCGAGCACCTCACCCATGAAGCTCTGTCCTCCAAAACCCGGGAACACGCTCATGACTAAGACCAAGTCGACTTGATCAAGGATTGGGTCGAGCACAGCGACATCCGTATCCGGATTCAGAGCCACACCCACTTGGGGAACACCATGCTCGCGAAACGCAGCAATCACCTCACCCGCCGCTGCAGCAGAGTCAGCCACCTCCCAATGAAACGTCAGCACCTCCGCCCCCGCCTTGGCATAGGCCTCGGCAAACTCGAGTGGGTTGGTAATCATCAAGTGCACATCGAGGGGCTTGGAAGCGGCCTTGTGAATGGCTCGTACGAGAGGCGGTCCAATGGTGAGGTTGGGCACGAAGTGTCCATCCATTACGTCCACGTGCAGCCAATCGGCCCCTGCGGCCTCCGTGCGTTGAACCTCTGCGGTAATCCTGCCGAAATCACAGGACAGCAGGGAGGGGGAGATTCTGATTGGGGGTAGAGGCATGGGCTAGAGTGCGGAGTGGCCGGGACTCGGGCGGTTCGCCGAGGGAGGTCCTGGGCCGCCTGCTGAGCGTCTAGTCTACGCAGGGAGAGCCCACGCCTCTAGCGAAAGACCGCAAGCAATGCTCAGGTCACCGCTTGTTGAGTCTTCCATCAGGCCAGATTTCGCGCTCCGGAGCCTGAGAGTCTCTGCGAGACTCGGGGAAACGGAGGCCTAGGACACACCATCCAGCGGTAGTCCATTCACCCGGCACTCACTCTGCACTCACTGGGCACGAGCCCGAACGGGCCCGCGACCAACCCAACTCACCCCTGGCTCAAGGCTGCGATTCCGGGCAACACCTTTCCCTCGAGCAGTTCGAGCGACGCACCGCCACCCGTGGAAACATGTCCCATCTTGTGCCCCATGCCCAGCCCCTGGATCGCTGCGACCGAGTCCCCTCCTCCCACGACTGTGTACCCCGAACTGTTTGCAAGCGCACGGCCCACATCCTCGGTCCCGTGCTTGAAGGCTTCCATTTCAAACACACCCATCGGACCATTCCAGACTACCGTGCGGGCTGACTCTAGGGCACTCACATAGGCAGCACGGGTTTGAGGACCAATATCCAACCCCATCCATCCCTCTGGGATCTGGGGGCCGCAAACTTGGGTGGCAGCATCTGCCGCGAATCGATCTGCTGCCACGTGATCGCAAGGCAAGAGCAGCTGTGCCCCCTTTTCGGCCGCCTTGGTCAGCGCCGAACGACACAATTCGAGTTGCTCTAACTCGACGAGAGAATCGCCCACTGCAATCCCCTGGGCTGCGAGGAACGTATAGGCCATCCCGCCCCCAACGAGCAGTCCGTCCACCTGGTCGAGCAGGTGATCGATCACCGTCAACTTGTCCGATACCTTAGCCCCGCCAAGGATGGCCCAGAGCGGTCGCTCGGGTTGATCCAGCACTCGACCAAAGGCAGCGATCTCTGTCTCCAATAGACGACCGGCCGCTGAGGACAAATGCCGGGCAATCCCGGACACGGAGGCGTGATCTCGATGGCAAGCTCCGAAAGCATCGTTGACGAAGCAATCCCCAAGTGCCGCATAGGCCCGGGCCAAGTCATCGGACCCTTTCGTTTCTCCGGCATGGAACCGAACGTTTTCTAGCAGAACGCAAGTGCCCTCCGGGGATTCCAGAATGGCAGCTTCAGCAGCTGGGCCAACCGACTCGTCCAACTTGAGGACGGGTGAACCCAATAGTTCCTGCAAGCGCACGCCAATAGGATCCACTCGCAACGCTTGCACCACCTCACCCTTGGGCCGCCCAAAGTGGCACAGGCAAATCGGCTTGCCTCCCTGGGCTAGGATGTGGCGCAGGGTTGGCAAGGCCGCACGAATGCGGGTGTCATCCCGAATCACACCCTCGTCATTGAGTGGAACATTGAAATCCACGCGGACAAGGACGCGCTGGCCCGCAAGGGCCAGGTCTTCGAGCACAGGGGCGTTGAGTGCAGAGGAAGTCATGACGAACCCGCCAGCCTTGGGTCACCCGCATGAGGCGGCCTGGGGCTGGGGAAGGGGCTACTTCTTCTTGCCGCGGGGCTTTGCCTTGAGGCTGTGTGCTTTGCGCATCAACTGCACGACTCGGTTGGAGTAGCCACACTCGTTGTCGTACCAAGAGATCACCTTGACCGAGTTTCCGGCCATGACCATGGTAGCCGCCCCGTCGATGATCGAGCTGTGGGGATCCCCCACGATGTCGGACGACACGATGGGATCTTCCGTGTAGGCCATGATGCCCTTGAGGGGTCCCTTTTTGGCTGCGGACTTCAAGGCCGCATTGACCTCATCCACAGTGGCTTTTTTCTTGAGAGTCGCCACCAGATCAACGACCGACCCCGCAGGGACGGGCACTCGCAAGGAGCAACCGTCCAGTTTCCCGGCCAAGTGCGGCAAGACCTTGCCCACCGCACGGGCCGCTCCAGTGCTGGTCGGAATGATGTTGACTGCGGCGGCGCGGGAGCGGCGCAGGTCCCCATGGGGAAGGTCCAGTACACGCTGGTCGTTGGTGTAAGCGTGCACCGTAGTCATCAGACCGTGCTTGATGCCAAAGGCATCATCGAGGGCCTTCGCCAAGGGAGCTAAGCAGTTGGTTGTACACGATGCGTTGGAAATGATGCGATCGCTGGCTTTCAGATCCTTATCGTTGACGCCCAAGACGATCATTGCGTCGATTGCGTCTTTGGGAGGAACGGTGAGGAGCACCTTCTTCGCCCCCGCGTCGAGGTGCTTGGTGCAAGCCTCACGGGTGGCGAGCACACCCGTGGCTTCCACGACGAAGTCTACTTTGTTGGCCTTGTGGGGCAGGTTGGACGGATCACGTTCAGCGGTGATGGGAATGCGCTTCCCGTCGACTGAAATGGCTCCCTTCATGGCTCGCACCTTGCCATCATAGCGGCCAAGAACAGAGTCGTACTTGAGCAGGTGTGCGAGGGTCGCTGGGTCAGTCAGGTCGTTGATATGGACGACCTCGCAGCCGCGGGTGTTCTGAAGGATCCGGAAGACGTTCCGGCCGATGCGGCCGAAGCCGTTGATCGCAATACGCATGGGTCTAGGGGTGGGGAGTTTGAGTAAGGGAACTGTGTAAAGGAGTTCGCCGAGGCGCTTGGGGATTCGGGCAGGTAGCGTTGAATAGGCAGCCTACCCCCCTCTCAGGAAGCGGGGGCAAGGATGTTGGTTCTCAACACGAAAATGAGGCCGGCCAGTGGCTCAAGCCACCAGGGGGTTTCCGTGAAGAAGGGGGGCTGAGAATACCCCCGCCTGTCGATGGGATCAAATGGGCGACTGTCCCGATTTGGCACGACGGTGAGCGATTCCCGGGAAGTGTCCATCACGCTAGTCGCTCCCTTGAACACCCAACAAGGGCGCCGGGGACCCCCTCTGCCCCACCCCCGCAATCAAGCCTGTTCCGCTAGACTCACCACCGTGTCCCCTTCAATTCCCTCCTCAGGCCCAGACACCGCACGGATGCAAGAGTGGTCGAACCGCTGGGAGAGCCTCTCTCGCGCTGTGGATCTACTGCCCGGTACGTCCGTGGTGCTAGCACTCTCTGGCGGAGCCGATTCTGTATACCTACTCCACCTGCTCGCCGCGGCGAGGGCCTTCCCTGGCCGCTCAAGCCCCTCGGGTCCCAAGGTCCTCGCCGTCCACGTCGACCACGGTCTCCGGGGAGGAGAGTCCAATGGGGAGAGTGAATTCTGCGCACGGATATGCTCGAAGCTTTCCATTCCTTTCGCGCTCCGTCACGCGGACCTCGAAGGGGATCACTCCAATTTGGAAGCCCGGGCACGCAAACTCCGCTACGGCCTGCTCGCAGATGAGGCCCGTGAGGCCGGCATCCAGACCATACTGACAGGCCACCACGAGGACGATGCACTCGAGACCCTGCTGCTACGTTGGATGCGCGGTTCGGCCCTCCCAGGCCTAGCGGGGCTCAAGTCTGAAAACTTCCTGCGCTCCCCAGAACAGAACCAAGAGCCCCTGCGCGTCATGCGTCCCCTCATCAATCTTCGCCGTGAAGAGGTGCGCCACCTGCTCCGCGAGGCCGGGCTGCCCTGGTGTGAGGACTCCAGCAATGCAAGCCCCGCCCACACCCGAAATCGCGTTCGTAACTCACTCCTGCCACAGATCGAGGCCACCTGCGGGACCGACGGGGTGGATAATCTGAGGGCCTTCGCATCTGCAGTCGAGGGACTTGAATCCGATCTCGCGGCGCGTACAGCCCGTCTGGGCTGGAGGGAAACCGGCGCTCCAGCACCCGAGCTTGCTTCCACAGATCATGGGCATTCTGCCCCAGGTGCGGATCCAAGGTCCTCGGCCGCTGGCATCCTCCGCAATGGCGGACGCATATCCCGTACCCAGCTGACCCATTTGGTCGCCCCCCTCCAGCGCAGGGCTCTGTGGAGACTGCTTTCAGAGGGGACTGGCCGTGCGCCCTCCCGGACACTCCTAGAATTGCTCGAAGGCGACCTCAGAGCAGGAATCGTAACCCGCCATAGCCTACCTGGTGGCTGGACCTTAGAGCTCGCGTCGGAAGACCTCGTCCTCACCCCCCCTCCCGCCAAGGTCTAGACGATTGGATCGAAGGGGAGTCTACGCCCCCGTGATGTGGGTGGCCGGGTGCTGTGTGTGGGTTGATGCCCTGCATGCAGACTTAGGAGATCGGCCCAGACAAGGGACCTCCTCTCGCCCCGGTGACTTCCCTAGGCAGGGGCGGTAGGCTATACGGTCCCCACTGCCGATCCAGTCCATTCGCGACTCCGACTGTTGAGAGCCGAACAGGCCTCCAAGAGCTCCCGAGTGGGTCTAATCAAGGCCTCCTCGACTGGATGCAGCACCCGATCAAGCTGCCTGACCCGCCACTGCCCACCCCCTCTGTTCCGTCCCGTGATCCCCCCCCTAGGCGCTAACTTGTCCGCCCTTCAGGACCGCATTGCTAGCGCAGCCGCAGCAGCCCATCGGGATGCCGCGACCATCCAGCTCTTGCCGGTCACCAAGGCAGTCAACTGGAAAACGACCCGCGCCCTGATCGACCTCGGGCAACTCGACCTGGCCGAGAATCGGCTCGACGGGCTGCAGTCGAAAACCCAGTGCCTCGCCCAAGAGTCGTCCCCTCCTGCTGTGACGTGGCACTTTATCGGCCACCTTCAACGCAACAAGGCACGCAAGGTCTTGGGCCTCGCCCACACCATCCACTCGATCGATTCGCTGGCCCTCGCTGAAACCACCGCGCGCATCTGTGTCGAGGAGGGTTGGGACCGAAAGGTGTACCTGCAACTCAACCTTACCGGTGAAGCGACCAAGTACGGTATGCAATCCACCGAATGCGCCCAAGCTCTGAAGACTCTCGCATCATGCCCCCAAGTTCGCATCCTAGGCCTCATGGGAATGGGACCCCTGCAGCCCCGCCCAACCTGCGATGCAGCTTCCACTTTTCGTGAGCTCAGCCACCTCGCCCGATCCTGGCAATCGAAACAACCCGATGCTTTTGAAGGGGGCCGGTGCGGCCTATCTATGGGTATGAGCTCAGATCTCGAACAAGCCGTGCAGGCAGGCAGCACATGCCTGCGCATCGGGAGTGACCTCTATCGAAAGGGGAGCGTCGCATGAGTCCATCCACCCTACGCCTAGAAGTCACGGGCGAAAACCGTTCGATCGACCTGCCGAGCAAGGGACAACTGATCATCGGGAGTGACTCGGAACGGGTCGCGCTCGTGCTCGAGGGTCAAGGAGTTGCCCCCGTGCACTGCGCCATTGGCCGCATCAAGGGTGGAGGCTGGGCGCTCAAGGATTTGGGCTCGGACTACGGCTCGCTTCTGAACGGCAAGACCGTCACGACGGCGCGCCTCGTCCACGGTGACGTGATTGTTCTCGGAGCCAACCACCTACGCATTTTCGACCCGCAACTACCAGAACAGGCCGACTCCGCCCCCCCCGCGTCAGCCAGCCCTAGTCTCGCGAGCCCACCTACCCAGGCATCTGAATCCGCAGGAGGCTCATTAGACCAAGCGAACGAATCAGAGCCCCGACCGGAACTCCAGCAGGCACCTCAGCAGGCACCTCAGCAGGCACCCCGAAAGGCACGAAAGAAAGATTCGACAGCCAGCCCTGAACTTCCGGGCTATCAATTAGAGCGACTGCTCGGGCGTGGAGGCATGGGCCAAGTTTGGCTGGCCACCCAGGTCAGCCTTGCCCGGCGAGTTGCGATAAAGCTTCTTTCCGCTGGTCGTGAGGCCGACCATGCGTTTGTCGAACGGTTCCAGGCAGAGGCGCGGGCTGCCGCCGCCCTCGGTCACCCCAATGTCGTCACGGTTCACGACGTCAGCGAGGCCGGGGGGCACCATTTCCTGACCATGGAGTTCATGGTGGGCGGATGCCTAGAGTCCCGCCTCACGAACCTAGGCCCCATCCCATGGCAGGAAGCCCTCGGCATCCTACGCGATGCAACTCGGGGTCTCGAATACGCCGAATCCAAGGGAATCGTGCATCGTGACATCAAGCCAGCCAACCTCATGCAGACCGAAGCTGGGATCACCAAGATTGCAGACCTAGGCTTGGCTGTTGCCGCGGAACAAGAGGCTGAGGCGGGACGGAAGATACTCGGCACGCCCCACTTTATCGCACCCGAAGTCGTGAGGGGTGCCCGAGCCGATGCCCGCAGTGACTTGTACTCCCTCGGGGCGACCGCCTATCGCATCCTCTCTGGCGAAACGCCCTTCAACGGCAGTACCTCTAAGGAGATTCTCAGCCAAGTCCTGCACGATGTACCCGACGACTTACACGCAATCGACCCCTCAATCCCCAGCGGAGTGGCCGCCCTCGTCGCGCGCCTCCTGTCCAAGGATCCCGCAGATCGACCGCCTTCTGCAACAGTCCTCCTGAGAGAGCTTGAACGCCTCATCGAACAAGGGGGGCGGCAGGACGAATTCAATGGCCGAGTAGCCGGAGAGCCGGTCCGTAGGAAGCGCTTCCCCCTTGTTCCGGTTCTAGGAATCGTAGCGGCCGCCGTTGCGGCCGCAGTGCTCCTCAACCCTGAAGAGCCTAGCTCCCCACCCCTCCCGGTTGCGGGAACTGGGAACGAATCCCATGAGGGTCCGACGCCAGTGCCAGACCCTACGTTGGGCGAGTCAAGCAGCGATCCAACGAAAGACGTGCCGCCCACATCCGATCAGAATCAAGAGTCTGGGAGTTCGGGCGTGGGTGACCAGAACGAACAGCTTGTCGAACTGGCCGCTGAGAACGCGTTCCTCAAGCTCAAGGATCAGAAGCTGACGGACACAGAAAGAATCGCTGCCCTCGAGGCCCTAGCCAACAAGTATCTTGGGACCGACACGGCCCGCATCGCCACCGAACAGGCGACGGCCCTGGGCCTACGCCTCGCAGCGGAACAAGAGGCCCAACGCGAGCGCACACGGCTGCGCGATGCAAAACTCGCTCTGCTGCGGAACGCCGCGGCTCCAACGGGTGAGGTTCCTACCCCGGCTGTAACCCTGCGCAAGCTCTTCAGCGTACCCACGGAGCCCGAGTGGCAAGAAGATTCCCTCTACCAAGCCGAACGACTGAGGCTCCTTGAGAGAGTCATCAACGATGCGATTACCTGGGCCAGTGCGGAACTCACACGGGCTGCAGCCCTGGAAAAGGCTGGGGAATTCGCCGATTTGCGGGACGCCCTTGCAGGGATTCTGCCCCTCTCGGACCTACCCGCATGGCCAGCGGGATCCCCAAGCTCCCTGGTGGATCTCGGGAAAACTTTAGAGGGGCTGTGTGAACGGGCCCGCATGAAGCACGCCTTCATCGGGGACATGGAATCACAGTTCATCCTGCGCCAGTCCCAAGCGGAGCGCGCAGCACTCGCAAACGGAATGGGCCATGGCAGCGGGGCCGACCAGGTTCTCATCAACCTAGACATCACGGGTCTCGTTGGTTTGCTGGAACAGCTCGATCAGCGCTTGGAAACTCCAAAGACGCGCCAGAGGCTTCAGCCCCACCTCGAACTGGCACGTGCTGCGCACAGGGCCCTCATGCTACTCCAGACCGCATGGGACAAGGGTGAGTGGAAGCGGCATTCCATCCTAGACCCCGAGGGCACCCGAGACACTCTAGAAGCTGCCGGAGTCGCCAGCACAGGCATACGTGTTCTCAAAGACGGACAACCCGTTCTGCTCGAGTGGTCCAAGTGGTCTCGGAATCAGCGCGCCCTCGAGAATCTGTTCACGGGCCGGCTCAAGCGCAGTTGGTCCTCTAGCGAGGAGCGTGACATCTCCAGCTTGTTGCTGCTTGCCGCTTGCGGGCAGGCCCTGAGCCAATTCGACCAGACCCGTGCAGCCGCAAGCCCCTTGGAGAATCTGCCCACAGCCGCCGCCACCCAGGGCATCGAGAAGCCCTTCGAGTCAGCCCTTGAGTGGGCCCATCGATCTGCCCCCAATGGCTCTAGCTCTGATGCTTTATCGCTCCAAATCCAGATGGAGCTTCGTGTGGCAAACGCCCTTCGCAATGGGCTCGTCGCTGCCCGCGAAGCACGCTGGTCGGAGGCTCTGGCAGCGCTGGAGTACATCCACCAGGAGGAAAGCGAAGCCATGCTCAGTCTACTCATCAGCGACGGGAGTCCCGTGGCTACCCCCGCACAAGTCAGCCCCCCCGCTGGCGCATCACCCCCCTCCAAAGAATCCGTCCCGCCCCAATCCGAAGGACCGAAGAAGCCCAGCTACCCCCCTCCGGGTCGTTAGGCCAGCTCCTCACAACTTCCCCGCCGGGCGGCCCGAACCCCGTAGACCGGGTGGGGACCCTAGGAATCTAGCGGGCCCAGGGCGAACAGCGGCTCGACACTCGATCTGCGAGTCGATTTCTGATGGAGTGTGGGCATGGACCCTATGCGCTTAGATGATTGTGTGGCTGCAGCTGCGAGCCAACTCGATGAGGAGGGCATTGATGGCCCGGCCGTCTTGTTCCTATTGGGCACCGGCACAGGCACCTTGCCTACCGAACTCCTTGGAGCCCAGCAAACGCTACTCGGCAGTCTCCAGGGCACGCCAGCCATATGGGCGGAGGCCGTCTTGCACACCGGGCGCCTGCACGGCGCACCGGTGTGGATGATCGAAGATGCACCCGGTAACCACGAATTTGGTGAGGGTGACGGGCCCGAACACCCGGCCTGGGAGCGCGCATTTCCTGTTTGGCTGAGCGCAGAGATGGGTGCGCGGCTGTGCTTGTTCACCGCAGCGGGGGGCTCCCTCCAGGAGGACCTCCGTGCGGGCCAACTCTCAGTCCTTACCGATCACATCAATCTCTCAGGCAGTACTCCTCTCAGCGGACTTGGACAAACCCGTCTCGGCCCCCTCTTCCCTGACCAGTCAGAACTGCACCATGGTGGCTTGCGTGCGGGGGCCCGGGAGCACGCCGCACAACTCGGCATTTCGCTCACCCCCTGCATTGCGGCCTGTGTACAGGGACCGGCTTTGACCACCCCGGCCGAGCGCAGATGGTACGCCCTCACCGGCGCCGGCTTGTTTGCCCAAGGCATTGCGGGTCCATTGATTGCCTGCGCCCACGCAGGTCTAACATCCCTGTCCTTGATCGCGATCACGGACGGGGTGACCGACTCAACTGATTCTGCAACCCGAGGGGATTCAGAGCCCCTCGACATGGCCAGCCTCGTGGCTAGCGCAGAACGAGCCGCCCCAGCGCTCGAAGATCTCATCAAGGCACTCATGCCAGAGTTGCTAGCCGTGGCCAGCGAGCGCGAAGCCGAGTACTCATGAAGCACCCCATCGCAGTCTTCGTCTCAGGAACGGGCCGCCACCTAGAGAATTTCATGCGACTCGCTCAGGGGGGGGATTTGCCCGTACAAGTGGTGCTCGCCTTGTGCGACAGACCAGGAGCTGGCGCCATCGCTAGGGCTCAGCGATTCGGCTTGCAACCCCTTGTGCTCGAGCCTAAAGAGTTTGCCGGTCCTGAAGCATTCAGCCGAGCGGCCTTCAAAGCCGTCGAGGATGCGGGCGCACAGACTCTCCTACTCGCAGGATTCCTGCGATTGCTGCACATTCCCACCCATTGGGAAGGGCGTGTACTCAATATCCACCCATCACTCTTGCCAGCCTTCGGGGGCGCAGGATTCTATGGAAACCGAGTGCACCAAGCCGTGCTCGACCGCGGATGCCGGGTCTCGGGCTGCACGGTGCATTATGTGGATGAAGAGTATGACCATGGGCGCATTCTCCTGCAGCGCGTGGTGGATGTCCTCCCAGAGGACGATGCAGATCAACTTGCCGCGCGTGTCTTCGAGGCTGAACTCGAGGCATACCCAACAGCGCTCGTTCAACACATGGACTCGCTAGGAGTCCCGGAGTCCTGACCAGTGAGCGACTGGCTCCTAGCAGGTGCACTCGCCCTTACCGGACTCTCCCTGCTCGCCTGCGAGCGTAGGCGTGTTCAATTCATCCGACGTGGCTTTCGCCAACAGCACGCGGCACACAGGGCCGCCCTCCAAAGGCGGGGAGCCGTCTTGATCGAGTTCTCCACCTGGGCTAGCAGGGGACACCGAGTCCCTGGAACTGCATTACAGCACGCAGCCAGCCACCAGGCCCAGGCTGAGCATGCCTGCGCCAATCTTGAGCGCCATCCCACAGACGCAGCAGCGCTTGCAGCCATGGAAGCCAGCGGGGCTACTCTCGGAGGATCAAGCCAGGGGCTCATGGAACTCCTTTCCAGCACCCAGCCCGACGCCGTGAGCCATCCAACTCAAGCGCCCCACGCCCATGACGATTCCAGCGACGATCAACGCGGCAGCGACCTTTTGCACGAGCTCACTTGCCTCGATAAGTCTTTGCAGACGCAGACTCAAACCACATGCTCCATGGCCCGCCTGTTGGATCGAGAAGGACGCCGCCCCCTCGCCCGACTTGCAGGGTTTACGGCCCAATTGGGGCTACTCCCAGACTCTCACCGTGAAATCCATGGCTAGCCTCTGCAGTCGGCCTCCCGATTCACAATAACGACCGACCCCTGTGCTTCCAGGCAGGGAGAATGACCGGCTCGCGTTTCGACCCGCCTCAAAGCAGCCCCATGAGCCGATTACGTCGTCCCTTTAGAGCCTCCGCCCAGGCCGGGCTGGCGCTGGACATCTCGATGGCACGCTCGGTCCACCGTAGCGCTTGGGCTCGATCACCCAATCGATGCTCATAGAGCTTCGCGAGCGCCTCGCATGCCAGGGCTTGACAGGGCGGTTTTCGGTGCGAGCCACGGTTGACCCTCCGCTCGCCGCTCCCCAAGGGTGGCAGGGCATCCGGTACGGGTTGCGCCGCCAGGGCGAGCAGGACATCGCGGGCATCCTCATCACGCCGACTCAATCGAAGCCGCTCACCCAGTGCCCAGCGCACCTCATTGAATCGCAGAGCCTCGTCGGCCTGTCGGGCTTGCACCAACTCCTGAGCCTCTGGCGAGGGCGCCAGATAAACGTCCCCGGCCTCCATTCGTTCTACGGCGCGTAACAACCAATCGATGGCCAATTCCCGTTCGCCAGCACTCCAGCAGGCCAAACCAATCGCCTGAGCCCGGCGAACGGGACATCCACTCAGTCGTTGCCCGCCGGCACGCAGTTCCTTCAGTGCATGCCCAAGGTATGCCGTTAGGGAAACCAAGGACAAGACGTCCAGAAGGTTGTGGTGAAAGACTCCTCTGAGTTGGTGGGGCCTGTCGGCTAGAAAATCAAACCAGGCGGCCGGCGCTAGTGACCCCGGCAAGTCTTGCACCCGCTGGAAGCCCAGCAATCCAGCCTCTTGGGTTTGCAGACGGTTGTTTTCGAAGAGGCCAAGGGTCAGTCGCTTGAGAGGGTGGTAGAGATCGAGATGAGGAAGGCTGCCGAAGGGAGAGGCCACCCCTGCGATCCTCATCTTGTCCTCTAGGCGATGCCGGTCGAAGGACTTGCCGAAGAACGAGACGACGGCCTGGCACGCCCCCAATCTCCTTGCCGTCTCTGCCAGTAGGGCACGTTCTTCCCCCGGCCCATCGAGAAACCCCTGCCAGACCATGAACTCCTCGCCTTCGAACCAACCCAAGCCCACCATGAATACGTAGGTCCCGGCCCCCCCCGACAGCCCCGTGGTCTCGGTATCCAAGTAGATCACCTGCCTGGGGTCGAGGGAAGCAAGGCTTGGATCACCGCACAGCCACTCAAACGCACGCGCTTCACTGTGCACAACCTCCCCGAGTGTCCACAGGCCCTGTGCGTGGCTCGCCGGAAAGCTCTCCTGCCGATACAGGTAGGCCCCAGCTGGCCCCATACCCCGCTCCAGTCCATCGGGGTAACCCTCGCTTCGTTCATCGATAAGGTGGTCACCTGCCTCCGCACCTCGGGGCCTGTGCGACCCCGCGCCCACCTCGTCGGCCGCCTTGGAATCTGCCGAGCCACCTAATAGGCGTGCGAGGCGTTCCTGCAAGTGCTGTGCATCTCCTCCTGTCATTGCCTGGGGTCAAGCCTGGGGCCAAGCCTGGGCGGTGAGTCTGGCAGGTCCGCCTGACGGGGTACTTGCGATTCGCCCCCATCATTGCGGGTTTCCCCTTCCGCGTGAACTCGGTCCTCGGGTGCCGGTCCACTTGCGAGATGGGCCAGCATGCGCTGTGCAGTTTCTTTGCCGAGTGGTCCCACCTCCGCCACGGGCCCCACGCAAGCCGGGCACCCGAGCTCACATGCGCAGGATTCAATCACCTCGCGCGCAGCAGACAGCATGTCGCGGTGGGCCTCGAACACCAATTCCCCCAGGCCCACACCGCCCTGCACTCGGTCGTACAGGAACAATGCCGGGCGCTGGAAGTGCGGAGAGCGCACCTGAGTCGAAATGCCCAGGTCACTGGCCGAGCAGCGCACGAACAGCGGGGCCACCCGCCGCAGGAGATTCCCCACCCCTCGCCAGGCTGCACCGCGATCCCCACCCGCGAGTCCCAGGTCTGCCGCACTCTCCTCTGAGAGGGTCAAGACAAACGCCTCAGTATCCAACTCCTCGGGCGGGAGGTGGATATCCCCAGCCCCAACGTTCTCTCGGCTATAGAAACGAACCTTCTTGTATTGCGTCGCCACGGTGGTGACATGCACCTCCCCACGCCAAACCGAGTAATCCTCATGAGCTGAGCAGTCGGGCTCCCCGCCTGAAGCTGGGGCAGGCATGGACCCCCCTGATCGACCACTGTCTGTGCACTCCGAAAGGGTGGACATTGCATTGAGGTCCTGCCCGCGCATTTCCAGCGGTTCACCCCGGGACGGCAGATCAGGCAGGGCCTCACCCGATGAGCTCGCAGCCCCTCGTGCGACCACATCAGCAGGGATTGGGTGGTCCGCGCGGCTGCGCTCAGCGTGGTACTCAAGGCGCAAGATACGAACTTCTGTGTTGGTTTCCGCATCTGTGAAGTAATCGCTCTCCACCATGCGCGCGTAAGCTCGGCGATTCTTGTGATCGAAGCGCTCGATGCGCCACGTCACCCCTTGAACCTGATAGATGGCTCCCTCGTGGACCTGGGTGATGGAGCTTTCACGATCCACCTCACCTATCGCGTCTCCTGTATCGAGATCCAATACGAGGACGTTGTCCGCCTCACCGCCGTTGAGGGATACGTCCTGGGCGGGATACGAGTCGGCCATCCAATACCAGGTATCGCCGCTGCGATGTAGGAACCTAGATTCAGCCGTCAAGTATTCCAGAATCGGCACCACAGCGGGCGTGCCGGCATAGGCAGGCTCATCACGCAGGCCTTCGCCTTCGGCGCCCAGGTGGAACGGCAATTCAAAGGCCGCGCATTTCAATTGCTCCGAAAGAATGACGAGATTGTCAGGGTCGCTGGCCAATTCTTCCTTAGGAGCCGAGAACAACCACTCGGGATTCTGGACGAGAAACTGGTCAACCGGTTCAGAGCGCGCAATTTGAATCACTAGACTCTCGTTTCCGCGCCTCCCCACGCGTCCGGCACGCTGCCAGAACGAAGCCTGACTGCCCGGATAGCCCACGAGCACCGCCACATCAAGGGCACCAATATCGATCCCCAGCTCCAGAGCATTCGTTGAGACGACAACCTTCACTTCGCCATCCTTGAGGCCCGCCTCAATCTCACGCCGCATATCGGGCAGATACCCCCCCCGATAGCCCCGCACCTGCTCCGGGCGCAATCCCATACTGGGTGCCGCTTCAATCAAGTAGCGTGTCAGCACCTCAACAGCCGTACGCCGACCGCAGAAAAAGATGACTTGACGCGAGGGGTTGCACACCTCCTGCGCGAGTGTGCGAGCCTCCTCGAGGGCGTTGGCACGCAGGCCCGCTACCGCATTGACGATGGGTGGGTTGAGTACGCCAAAGGTGCGCGCTCCCGCCGGGCTGCCGTCCTCATCGATAACACACAACTCACGACCAAAGAGTCTACGGGTGTGCTGCTGGGCATTTCGCAGGGTGGCCGAGGAAGCAATGAACACCGGATCCGATCCATAATGTCGCGCGATCCGCACGAGGCGACGCAGCACGTTGGCCACGCTCGATCCAAACACTCCTGTCAGCGTATGGACCTCATCCACCACCACGTACTTTAGGTCCCGGAAAAGCTCCGACCACTTGGCGTGATTGGGCAGGATGCCGGAGTGCAACATATAGGGGTTGGTCAGGATCAAGTGACCCCGGTCTCGCAGGCTACGGCGCAGAGCCGGTGGCGTATCCCCATCGTAGGTGAACGCTTGCCAAGGCTGCTTGAGCGCGTCCACTAGCGCGGTCAGGCCCACAGTCTGATCTTGGCTCAAGGCCTTTGTTGGGAACAGGAACAGGGCCCGTGCCGCCCCATCGCTCTTGAGCAGCGCGTCCAGCACGGGGGCTGTATAGCACAGAGTCTTGCCAGATGCGGTAGGTGTGGAAATCAACACGTCATTCCCATCGAGGGCGCACTGGATGGCTTGTGCCTGATGGGAATAAAGAGACTCATGTCCCTTGGCCTTGAGGATGGCGACCAGACGCCGATCTAGGTGCTCGGGATAGGGGGCGAACGATCCCGGTCGCTGCGGAGTGCGGTGCCAATGGACGATTCTCTGCCGCCAATTCGGGTCACGACGCAATCCCTCAACCACTTCCGGCAATCCGCGAGCCATGCGATGGCAGCGTGTAGCAGCAGGATCCTGCGCTACGGCCTGAGCCTTGCCCTGGGATGGCGCCCCCACCGAGTCTGCCTTCGAACCTACCATTGAGTTTGCCCCTTCCTTGTGATCATGCGCGTTACCACCCATCCCCGCCCCTTGTTGACCTACCGCTGATGTGTCCTGGCAGCCCATCCCCTTGGCACCTGCAGGGCGGACTCCCATGAGCCCGGAATGCAACCGCCAGCCGAGACCGCCGTCTCCCCCGTTCGGGTTTTGTGAGGGTAGCTTGTGCTCGCGGCCCATTCAAGGGCCCATTCAAGAGCCCAGTCAAGACCCAGTTCGCGGCCCGCCTCAGCACCCTCAGACCCCCCTAAAAGGCGCGACGCCTTAGTCCAGCAGGTCGAGCAAGTCCTGATGCAGCCCCGGGTGCGCAAGGGGTGATTGCTGTCCCTCGTAAAGCGCCCGCACCTCCCCGGATTCGGTCAAGCCCACTTCAACCCTTGTCAGGCTCCCGTCTTGGGCCAGTATCTCCACAGCGACCTTCTGGGAGAGGTCTTGGCCCTCCTCAGCACTCAGATGACGCGAGGCGAGCAGGTGGGTGAGGTGATCAAGCACCCCACGCAACTCACGCGCTTCCACCTGAACCTGGGGATCCTTGTCCGGATAGACCCATGTTCCCTGCACACTACGAACGAAATCCTGCTGGCGGCCGCTTCCTGCGGGCAAGCCGATCACCCGAATGCGCTTCAGCCGAATCTCGTCTAGGGTGTAGACATACAGAGACAGCAGTTGAGTTCGCGGGGTGCTTATCATTTCGTGCAGGGGTTCACCCACAAGTCCAACCACCGACTCTCCCTCGCGTAGGAATGCGTACTGGGGGACCCCACTCTCAGAAGGGACGCGGGCCCCCACCCAGCCCCCCGAACGCACCCCACCGACTTCAACGAACACGCCGCGCCGTTGGTTCTTGTCTTCAGCAAACCAATTGGCCACAGGCTCATCCCACAGATAGTTGTGAACGCGTTCCTGTTCCAACACCGACAAGAGTGCCTCCACGGCTGATCCCTCCGCGGCTGACTCCAGGCCCCACTGCCCCGACTCGGTCAGTTGAGCCAGAGACCAAGACGATCCTGACGTGGTCCGCCTGAGGCGCAGAGGGTCATCGCCTAACAACAAAAGTGATGAGACCTCACGGCGATACACTCGCGTGATGGACTCGTCGAACAACTTGCGCACATCAAAAAAGATTGCCTCTACATCTCTTCCCTCAATACGCCAGACATTGGGCAAGTCTGTGCGTTTGCAAAAGTAGTCGCCCTGGCGATTAGCGAATTGCAAGGTCTGCCGAAGTCCCGTGTGGTCTTCGAGGGAAAGCTCGAACCAGGGCGACTCGAGGCCATAGGGCTCGAGGTTGGCAGGGCTACGGTCCGAGACGAATTGGGTCACACCAAGGCGAGCGAGTACCTGAGTCCAGGTGGTCACGGCTCCAGGATCTGCATGCACGCGTACAGGTCGCTGCACTAGCCAATTGGTGGACTCACGCACGACGCTCAGGTCAAGGTCCACTTGTTGTTCGCCACTGTAGTCGAAGCCAGTGCGCTCAACGGCCACTACCTTGGATCCGTCCACTTCGAACACTCTACGACTGCGCCACTCATGCAGATCGTTCTCGAGGATCCCCTCTAGGTTGCGCAGGGTACGCAGGGTTCGGCCGTTCACTTCAACAAAAACGCGCATACCGTCTATGTCCACGGCCCCCATGGTCACGCGGTGTTTTGTTTGGGAACCGTCCGCAAGCTGCTCGGTAAACTCAAGAACCGCACGTGGCTCATCAAGGCTCACACGAGCCTGCTCAAGTTCTTCAGGGGGCACGGGCCAAGCTCGGTTCGCGCAAACCCTGAACAGTGCCGTCAGCAATTCGGTGCGAGCGGGGTAGGCAATCGGATCGACAACGAGCCAGCGCCCGCGCGCATCCTGTTCAATCCCAATGTGTGTGTTTCGTTCGACATTATCGATACGAATCCCGGTCACGCGATTCACCTCGAGGCCTGCAAAGAGGGGGAACTCCGCATGACCGAAATCAGGATCCTCGCTGCGGGTCTGAAGGATAATTGCCCCCCCCAAAACGAGCACCAGTAGGCCCATGCCCCATGTCGTCAGACGACTCACTCTTGCACCCCGCGGGAATCGGAATCCGCACCCGTCTGGATTCTGCCCGTGCGCGAACGGCGGTAGGCCACGAGGACACCCAACAATAAGCACAGCCCGGGCAGGTACCCCCATGCCATCTGACTCAAGCGGGGCAGAGCCTTCTCGCGCTGGGCCACCGGAATCAAGCGCACGTCAGGATTGCGCGGAGAGATTGAAATCCGGAACTCCCGATCAAGAACCCAGTTGAACACGTTGCGCAGGAGGTCGCGGTTGTAAGCAAAGGCCCCGTTTGAAAAGGCCATCGAAGACCCAAGGACGACCAGGCGCGCCTGAGGCTTCTCCTCCAGAGCCGGCTGGGGGGTTGCATCCAGCGGAGGAAAGGTCGATGCCATGCCCAGTTCAAATCGCCGACCTGTCGCCTCTAGATCAGGGTCAGGACGGAAGTCTAGGGAAACGCCAGTGCGCGAAGGCTGGAATGCATCGACCCACGACTCCACCGCTGAATAAAACAGGGGTGCGGTCACCCCACCAGCGGGTTGACTCGTGCGCCGCAGGGGATGGGATCCGGCCATGACGAAACTTCGCTCCGCCCGCTTGATCGGCAGCACCACAGCATGGCCCGCCATGTTTTGGGGCTTGACCGCAAAGGAGGACACCTTTGAGTCGCCCACCGACAAGCGGCCCGTCTGGGGGTCCACCACCGGTTGGCAAACAATCCCCTTCTGAATCTCGATACCAAACCGAGAGCTGAGATCGCCCAAACGGCTGGCCTCCAAGACGCTGTCCTCGGGGTGGGGAACGAGTACAAGACGACCGCCAGCCCGCACCCAGGTTTCTATGCTGGCCAAGAGTTCATCGGAGAGGGCATCCGTCGGAGCCACGATGGCTAGACAGGCACAGTCTGCTGGAATCGGTCCATCGGTCAATGGATTCCAACGGCTCACCCCGACCCCGTCCTTCGCGAGTTGACGGTCCAATTCGCTCATCCCGCTTGAGCTGCTGTCGTCCACCTCGCGCTGGCCATGGCCTACAACAAAGTAGACCTCGCGCGCCTCGCCCCGAGTCACCTTGAGCATGGCGGAGACCAGGGCACGTTCGGCGCCGTACTCAACAATTCTCGCTGGCCGTGGATCGGGTTCCGGTGCCCCCGGGTCAAACACCGCCAATCCGCCGTTCAACGAAACCACCTCACGCTGATCGCCGTACGAGACAACGATGCAGTTCTCAAAACCGCGCAGGCGCAGCTCAGCCATGCGCTGCTCGATGGCCTCCACGTCGCGCACATCGTTCTGGCGCAATTCGATTTTGCCTTGGCTGGAGTCGCGAAGGGTCAGCAACAGTCTCCGGGTACGTTCTTGAGCAATGTAGGCCACTTGCGTCAGGGGCGGTTCCTCGGGTCGGAACAACACATCGAGAGTCACCGTTCCCGGCAGGCGGGTGATCACACTCGCACTCGCTTCACCCACTGTGTTCTGCCCAGTCTCGGTCCAATCAAGTCTCACCCGAAGTCCGGGCCGACCCGCCAGCCAGTTGATCATCATGACCGCAGCGAGGGCAAGCCCCACCGTCAAACCTACACGCCCCGCGATGGCCCAGCGGGTGCCCATGTTCTGTGAGACAGCTTTCAACCGCGCCACCTGCGCGCCTCTAAGCTACGCGTCGTCAAGAACAAGAAGAAGGCAATCCAAGTGACGAAGAAGATGACCTCCGCGCTGTCGAGCACACCTTGGTAATACGAGTTACCAAAATGCCGCCGCACGTCCATGCGCTCTAGAGCGCCCCCCATGAAGGCCTCGGCCTTGTCAAAGCCATCGAACAAGTCTGCAAGTAGGACGCGCATCTGCACCAGCAACATGCTGCCAAGAACCGGCATGAGCACCCAAGCTAGGCAGGCCATGAACGCTAAGAATGCAGCCAACAGCGGGATGTTGGTGAGTGAGCAGGCCACGAGTCCAATCGACACGAAGAGGGCAGAGCACAGCACTGCGCCAAAGAAAATCGTCCAGACCTGTCCCCAGTCTGGGCTCACGCCCCACAACTCCAGGGCCGCCCCGTAGAGGGGCAGGCTCAACCAAAGTGCCCCCATGAAGGCCGTGCCCGCCAAGAACTTCCCACTCACCACGGCGGCATCACTCACGGGCGCAGTGCACAGGTACTCAAGGGTCCCGTCGGCTGCTTCCTCGGTCAACAGACGCATGGCGAGGAGCGGAGTCAAAACCAGCATCAACGTCCAGAAGAAGAAGTTGCCTCCAAACACAAATTCCAGGGAAGCCGTCACATCACCTTGGGTCTGGGACAGCACCAGGGAAAAGAGATAGCCGTTCAAAAGCAACGACACGAACAAGAGGATCCAGGCGAGAGGAGCCGCGAAGAGACCGGCGATCTCCCGTCTAAAAATGACTAGAGCACCCTTCATGCGCTGCCCCCTTCTTGACCCTCTTGGGATTCTGCCTCGGGACTAGGTCCTGGGGCACCTTTCGGGGTATCTGATCCCGGTGGAGGGCCGGTGTTCACGGGCTTGGACAGGTCACGGCTGGCCCCACCGTCAAAGGGGTTGAGGCTGTAGAAAACAGCTTTCTGACCCGGGGTTCCCAGCGCCGGGGCACCTTCATCAACACAGTCACTGGCCGGGGGGGTGGAGGACGTTTCGGGGCTGGCGGACGTTGAGCTCGGTGCCATTTCCAGGGGCACGCCGAGCAGGGGGACAGAACCTGCGTCCTGCTCGCTTGCCTTCCCATCTAAAACGCCGACATCCTGCGCGAGTTTTGGCGCGGGAGACTCACCCCCAAGCACCAGTTGGGCAAAAAGCTCTTCGAGGCTCGGGCGCTGGATGGAGAGTTCACGCAGGGCCCATCCTTGCTGGGCTGCTAGGGCACCCACGTCTTCCCGTAAATCCCCCTCACCGTACAAATTGAAGCCCTCATGGATACCGAGGCGACCGCAGGGCTGAACAGAGGTTACTCCGGGCAAACTCTGCAGGAGGGCCGCGGCAGCAGAGGCATCTCCCACCACGGCCTCGCAATGAACATAGCCGCGCCCGCCTAGAGTGTGCGTCAACTCTTCGCGAGAGCCATCTGCCACCACCTGGCCCGCACGCAAGACGATCACCCTCTCGCTCATACTCTCGATCTCCGCCAAGATGTGAGAAGAGAGCAAGACCGTGTGTTCCCCGGCCAATTCACGAATGAGGTTCCGCACCTCAGCACGTTGCAGTGGGTCCAAACCACTTGTGGGCTCATCAAGGATCAAAACCTCCGGACTGGGCAAGAGCGCCACCGCCAGCCCCACACGCTGGCGCAGGCCTCGGGAGAGTTGACCCACGAACTGCAGGCGCCGATCGAGGACCCCCACACGCTCGAGCACATCCCCCACGCGCCGCTTCAGCTCCGTGCGAGCCATCCCGTGCAATCGGCCCTGGAACATCATCATGTCATGCACGCGCATGTCCCTGTACAAAGGCACCGATTCAGGCAGGTATCCAATGTGCCGTCGCACCTCCAAGGATTCACGCAACACATCCCGGCCTGCCACCCGGAGGGTGTGTGCAGAGGTGGCGGCGAGGTACCCCGTCAGGATGCGCATCGTGGTGGTCTTGCCTGCCCCATTGGGTCCGAGGAACCCCACCACTTCCCCAGACTCAAGGCTGAAGCTCACGTCATCGACTGCAGTGAGGCTACCGAAGCGACGGGTAAGGTGAGAGACTTCAATCATGGCGCAGGAGAGTACCCGCCTTGGGGTCAACCCTCAACGGCAGGGCGCTTGGGCAGTTCAATTCCAATCCCAAGGCGTAAGGATGGGCGGGGGGGAGTCCCCTCGTGTCTGCAATTCCCATGCCGATGCTGGCCCACCCCCAGGTTGCCCGGAGGGGCTCAGCTTAGTGGAGAGTGCGCTCAATAGCCGTTGACTGGTGCAAAAACGCCCAGTCCATGCCCGGCATGGGACTTGGCAAGGGTGAAGTCCAGACGGCCAGCCGCCGACACAAGGTCGGCGAGCCCAATCCCCTAGGCTTTTATCCAGCCGAGTGCGCTATGCTGCGCCCTCACTCCGTTTTCTTTGCCCCACTCCAACGCCCATGCAACGACGTGAACTACTTCAAGGCGCAGCTGCCCTTGGTGCCTTGAGCCCAATGACCCCACTGGCCCACGTGGCGACCGAGCGCGAGCCTGCCCCTGGAGTCGGCATGGGTGATTCGTTCAAGCTGGACTACGCCCCGCACTTCGGCATGTTCAAGCACCATGCGGGCGCCGACCTCGTGGCCCAATTGGAGTTCATGGCAGCCGAGGGATTCACTGCCCTCGAAGACAACGGGATGAAGAACCGCCCCATCGAAGATCAGGTCCGCATTGGAGCCGCCCTTGAGAGGCTGGGGATGCGCATGGGGGTATTTGTGTGCAACTTCGGCACAGCCTTTGGGAAGAAGTCCTTTGTGGCCGGAAAGCGAGAGTTCAAAGAGAGCTTCGAAGCCGACCTCAGGGCGGCCATCGAAACGGCCAAGCGTGTCAATGCCCGATGGATGACAGTTGTCTTGGGCGATTCTGACCCGAGTCAGCGCCAAGGATTCCAGGATGCCCGCGCCATCGAGATGCTCCGCCGGGGGGCCGATCTACTGGAGCCCCATGACCTAGTCATGGTCATGGAACCCCTCAATTTCCGCGATCATGCCGGCATGTATCTAGAGCGCAGTGACCATGCCTACATGCTAGCCAAGGCCGTTCAGTCCCCCTCGGTCAAGATCCTCTTCGACATTTACCACCAGGCTATTTCAGAGGGCAATCTGATCCCCAACATCGATGCATGTTGGGACGAGATTGGCTACTTCCAGATTGGGGACAACCCGGGTCGCAAGGAACCCACCACGGGGGAAGTCAATTACCTCAAGGTCTTTGAGCACATTCACAAGCGAGGTTGGAAAGGCATCTGTGGTATGGAGCATGGAAACTCCCGCGGCGGTAAGGAAGGTGAGCGCGCGGTGATCGATGCGTACCGGGCCGTGGACAATTTCTAATGCCGAGTCCTCGCTACACACCCATTGGGCTCGTGCTCGCCCTGGCAGCCTGTGCGGGAACCGGCTCCCCCACGGCACCCGGCCCATCACCCGGCCCATCTCCCGAAGGCACCCACAGCGAGACCGGTGAGGCAACCGAAGGGCAACCAGCCAAGCCCCAGGGCGAGCGCCCGAACATCCTGTTCGTCTTCACCGACGACCACGCGATTCGGGCTATCTCCGCCTACGGCTCAGTCCTCAACCAGACCCCCAACATCGACCGCTTGAGCCAGGAGGGCATGCTCTTCACGCGCACGTTTTGCGGAAACTCCATTTGCGCTCCCAGTCGGGCCACCATTCTGACGGGCAAACACAGCCACGCCAACGGGCACATTGACAACGGCACGACCTTCAATGGCGCCCAAGTGACCTTTCCCAAACTTCTCCAAGAGGCTGGCTACCAAACAGCGATCGTGGGCAAGTGGCATCTACGCAGTGCCCCCACGGGCTTTGACCATTGGCAAGTGTTGGTCGGACAAGGGCCCTACTACAATCCACCGCTTCGCACAGCCCAAGGGACGTCCCCAGTCGAGGGTTACACAACTGAAATCCTGACCGACCACGCGCTCGCTTGGCTTCAAGAGGAACGAGAGCAAGACAGACCATTCATGCTCATGCTCCAACACAAGGCCCCTCACCGTCGCTGGCAACCTGGCCCTCGCGAGCTGGGCATGTACGATGAGGTCGTCTTCCCCGAGCCCGCCACCCTCTTCGATGACTACCAAGGCCGCTCGAGTGCAGCCCTAGCTCAAGAGATGACGCTGAGGGACCACATGAGTCTTGAATGGGACCTGAAGTTGGAAGACCCGGAGGGCCTGACACCCCCGCAATTGGCGGCGTGGAAGCGAGTCTACGATAAGAAGCGTGAGGCGTTTGAACAGGACCCGCCAGCGGGGGCCGAACTCGTGCGCTGGAAGTACCAGCGATACATGCAAGACTACCTGGCTTGCATCGAAGGCGTCGATTATCAATTAGGCCGGGTGCTTGACTACCTCGACGATAGTGGGCTCGCCGAGAATACCGTCGTGATCTATTGTTCCGATCAGGGCTTTTACCTGGGCGACCACGGCTGGTACGACAAGCGTTGGATGTATGAGGAGAGCCTGCGCATGCCTTACATCGTCCGCTGGCCTGGGGTGACCGCACCGGGATCCGTCTGCGACGCCCTGTGCCAGAACATCGACTTTGCCCCCACTTTTCTGGAAATGGCTGGGGCTCCTATTCCCGACCCCATGCACGGAGAGAGCCTCGTGCCCTTGATGCAAGGGGACGCCCCCGAATCCTGGCGGGATTCCATCTACTACCACTACTACGAGTTCCCGGCGGTACACATGGTCAACCGCCACTATGGCGTACGAACCGAGCGGTACAAGTTGATTCACTACTATCAACTGGGCGAGTGGGAGCTCTTTGACCTGCAAGAGGACCCAGACGAATTACAGAGTGTGGCGGACGACCCCGCCTATGGGGGAGTGCGGGCCGACCTGCTCCGCGAACTTCGCAGGTTACAGGTGTTTTACGGAGAACCCGATGCCGAGGGCACGGTGGATCGTATTTACCCGCCCAGCGATCCCGAAGACACCTAGCACACTTGTGCATTGATCCCCTCTGGGCTCGGCAGGAGTTAGAAGTGGACAGCTAGCCCCCCTTTGGAGAGACTGAGTCACCGGCGCCCAGATGGGGTGCCCACCTCTCACCATTGGGAGGTCCGTGTTCACTAGATCCCCTCTGCTTCCAAATCCCCATGGCAATTCTACCTACCCTGCTGGCTGTGATACCCCTCCCGGGCGCCAGCCATCCCCCAGCACCTACACCGGTACTGCGCCACCTCTGCACTTACACCTGCGCTGAAGACCCAGCCGATGTGCTCGACGCCATCATCGATGATTACACCGAGGCCTATAACGAGTTCATGAGTGCCTACCGCGCTGCGGAAGCCTCCGAGCGCGATCAAATCGTGAAGGACATGCTCCCTGATGCAGAGGAGTATGCCCAGATGATCCTCAAGCTCATCGCCGATCACGAGGGGGAAGACGTGGCCTGGGATGGGTTGAGCTGGATCACGAGCCGCGCCAGTCGTTCAGCCAGCGCGCCGAAGGCCCTGATGATGATGCTCACCCAGTTTCCCGAAAAGAAAGAACTTGGTGACACGGTCATGCGAGCCACCCGCGGCCCTTTCAGCTTGGAAGTGGTCGAAGCCATGCAGGCCGTCATGAAGTCGACCCCCCACCCAACGGTCAAGGGCAATACCTGCTTCGCCCTGGGAATGCAATTCAAAGGCCTGGCTGACAAGGCTGACAATGACAAGCAACGGGATGCCTACAACGCCCAATACTTGAAGCACATGCAGCGTGTCTGTGAGGAGTTCGGAGACATCCCCTACCGCAAACGGACCCTCAAAGCTGCCGCGGAGGGCGAGCTCTTTGTGGCTCAAAACCTCCAGATCGGCATGATGGCTCCCGACATCGAGGGAGACGATCTCGACGGCGTATCGTTCAAACTCAGTGACTATCGCGGCAAGGTGGTGGTCCTCGATTTCTGGGGCAACTGGTGAGGCCCCTGCCGCGCCATGTACGCACACGAGCGGTCGCTCGTGAAACGACTTGCCGGTGAACCGTTCGCACTCATTGGAGTGAACAGTGATAAAGACCTCGATGCCCTGCAGGATGTCCTCAAGAAAGAAAACATCACCTGGCGCTCCTTTTGGAACGGCCCCCTCGGGTCGCATGGACCCATCTCCACGCGCTGGAATGTCTCCGGCTGGCCCACGATTTACATCCTCGACCATGAGGGTCGCATCCGCTTCAAGGGCCCCCGGGGCGAGGCCATGGATGAGGCTGTCGACCAACTCTTGAAGGAGATGAAGGGGTGACCGGCCGCAGGATAACCACCTGTTTGGGGGCCCTCCTCGTCATGCTTCCTCCCCATGGGGCAGCAGCCGAGGAGGGCCTACTGGCTCCATTGAACGATTCCGTGGACCACGCAGCGCTCGAGGTTGCAGGCGAACCGGAGCGTGCGCAGCCCCTCGATGGTGAAGGCGATCTGCAGGACCTCATTGACGAGTTCGATTCTAAGCTCGCACTCTTCTATGCTGCCTATGAGTCAGCCAAAGACGACGCGGATCGTGAGGCTATCATCAGATCCTCCTATCCCAAGCCCGCTGCCTTCAAGCCTCGTTTCTTGGCCCTCGCGGAGGCCCACAAGGGCACGGACACCGGGGCCCGCGCCCTCGCCTGGGTCGTCTCGCACCTCTATGGCGACTCCCGCGATGCTGCCATCGAGCGCTTGCTCAATGAATACTCTAAGAGCAAGGTGCTGGCGGAAGTGCTCGTCCTTGTAGACAGCAACGAGGCCTCGATCCTCGCCCAGCTGCAAGCGATTATCGAGGCAACTCCCCACGCCGACGTACGCGGACACGCCTGCTTTACCCTGGGCCGCAATCTGATCAATGGCGCGCAGGCCCTCCCCGCGGCCGAGGCCGAACCACAGATCAGCAGGGCCCGGGCACTGCTTGAACGGGTGCAGTCTCAGTTTGCGGACCTCCAGTTCAATGGTAGCCTCCTCAGTGAATGGGCAGCGGGCATCCTGTTTGAACACGACCGCCTGCAAATCGGCATGCTGGCTCCCGACATCGAGGGAGGCGATCTCGACGGCGTATCATTCAAACTCAGTGACTACCGCGGCAAGGTGGTGGTCCTCGATTTCTGGGGCGACTGGTGAGGCCCCTGCCGCGCCATGTACGCACACGAGCGGTCGCTCGTGCAACGACTTGCCGGTGAACCCTTTGCACTCATTGGAGTGAACAGTGATAAGGACCTCGATGCCCTGCAGGCTGTCCTCAAAAAAGAAAACATCACCTGGCGCTCCTTTTGGAACGGCCCCCTGGGGACAGAAGGACCCATTTCCACGCGCTGGAACGTCTCTGGCTGGCCCACGATATACATCCTCGACCATGAGGGTCGCATCCGCTTCGAGGGGCCCCGGGGCGACGCCATGGATAAGGCTGTCGACCAACTCTTGAAGGAGATGAAGGAACAACAGATTAGCCCGGGGGATTGAACCCTGCTCAGGGTCTACTCCTCAGGGTCTACTCCTCTGCGGCTTTCTTCTTCGCGGCAGCTCGCTTCGCTGTTGCCCGCTTCTTCGCCTGTTTTTTCTTGGCAGTCTTCTTCTTCGCGACCTTCTTCTTCGCGACCTTCTTCTTCGCGACCTTCTTCTTGGCCGCCTTCTTCTTTGTGGTGCGCTTCTTGCGCCCACCCTTTCGCTCCCGCTGGCGGTCTAGGAGATTCAGGGCATCCCCCTCCTCCAAGGCCATGGGGTCTGACCCCTTCGGCAGGGATGCGTTCACATCGCCATCGGTCACATAGGGGCCCCAACGGCCCTCCAAGAGCTTGATCGAGCCCCCATCTAGGGCGGGTACGTTCTCGAACGTCCTGATCTCTTTGGGCTTGGCGCGGTAGTTTCCCCGTTTGGGCTCCTGGGCGAGCAATTCAAGTGCCCTTGCGAGAGGCAGGGTCAGCAGGTGATCCTCCGGAGTCAGACTCCGCGTGTCCTCCCCGCGCTTGATGTAGGGCCCATAGCGCCCATTGAAAGCAAGGATGTCCACACCCGCCTCGTCCTGGCCCACAGTCCGGGGCAGAGCAAGCAGGGCCAACGCAGTTTCCATGTCGACATCCTCCAGATTCATGTCCTTGAGCAGGGAGGCCATCTTGGGTTTCGTTTTCGCCTCGTCATCGGGCAACCCGAGCTGCACATAAGGCCCGTAGCGCCCCGTCTTCAGGAAAACAGGCTCTCCGCTCTCGGGGTGCTCCCCAAGGGGCTCCTTGCCCTTTTCGCTCGCTGCCAGCAATCGCAACGCAGCATCCACCGTGAGTTCATCTGGACAGGTCTGTTCGGGCACCGTGGCTGTGATCTCACCGTGCTGCAAGAACGGGCCGTAGCGGCCCACGCGCAGGACAACCGGCTCCCCCTTCTCATCCTCTCCGAGGGGTAAGCTACACACATCGCGTGGATCGATTGTGTCTAGACCCGCATCGATCAGGGGCTTGAGACCCGTCTCTGCGGTGCCGAAGTAGAATTCCTTGAGATAATCAATGCGCCCATCATCGCCCTTGGCGATCGAGTCCAATCGATCCTCCATGGTGCGTGTGAACTCAGAATCGATTAGATGTGTGAGATGATTCTCCAGCAACTTCACCACTGCAAAGGCTGTGAAGGTTGGCACCAGGGCCGAGCCCTTCTTGAAGGTGTAGTCCCTCCGTTGAATGGTGTCGATGATCGACGCATAGGTACTCGGGCGCCCAATGCCCGACTCCTCAAGTGCTTTGACCAGGGTGGCCTCGGTCAAGCGAGCGGGAGGTGAAGTCTTGTGCTCTTCCGCACTGATCTGGGAAGGCTCAACCGATTCCCCCTTGGCAACGGCAGGCAGGATCTTCTCCTGGTCGGCCAGGGCCTGGCCGGGATCGTCCGCACCCTCCACGTAGGCTCGCAAGAACCCTGGGAAATCGATCACGTTACCGCCGGCCTGGAAGACCGCTTGCTGGCTCTCGTCCCCGCCTTGATTGGCCACCCGCAGGGACATGCGCCTTCCTCGTGCATCGAGCATCTGGGACGCCATGGTGCGCTTCCAGATCAATTCATACACCTTGGACTCATCCTGACCGAGGGTCTTACGAATCTCGGCGATGGGTGCGATCCGGTCCCCGGCGGGCCGGATCGCCTCATGGGCCTCCTGTGCATTGGAAACCTTGCCCGTGTAAACGCGCGGCTTCTCGGGTAGGTAGTCATCACCATACTGGCTGGAGATCTCCTTGCGGGTCATCTCGATGGCGAGAGAGCTCAGCGTAACCGAGTCGGTCCGCATATAAGTAATGTAGCCGTTCTCATACAGGCGCTGGGCGGCACGCATGGTGCGTTTGGCATCGAAGCGTAGCTTACGATTCCCCTCCTGCTGCAGTGTCGAGGTATGGAAGGGCGGTGCTGGTTTCTTGGAAAACGGTTTCTCCTCCGCCGAAATCACCTCGAAGGGTGCTGCATCCAGACTGGCCACAAGGGCCGCTGAGGATGCTTGATCCAATCGGGTCACGTCATCGCGCTTGAGCTCGCCGGTATCCGCATCAAAGTCCTTCCCCGCAGCGATTCGCTGTCCACCGACCGACACGAGTCCAGCCTCAAAGCTCTCGCCTGCACCCGTCTTGAATGTGGCCGTCAAGTCCCAGTAGTGCGCTTCGTGAAAACGCATGCGGGCCTTCTCGCGCTCGACGAGCAACCCCACAGCGACGGACTGAACACGCCCTGCCGACAATTGCGGTTTGATCTTTCGCCACAAAATCGGAGACACTCCGTATCCATAGAGTCTGTCGATGATCCGCCGCGCTTCTTGGGCGTGGACCATGTCAGTGTCAATCTCACGTGTCTGTTCGAGGGCCTCAAAGATCGCGGATTGGGTGATTTCGTGAAACACCATACGCCGCACGCTGCAAGTGGGCTGCAACACTTCGATCAAGTGCCAGGAAATGGCCTCACCTTCACGGTCTTCATCCGTCGCTAGGAGCAACTCATCCACGGTCTTGAGTTTGGCCTTGAGCTCACGAATCCGGCTCTTTGCATCCGGTTTGATCAAGTAGAGGGGCTCAAAGTCCCCTTCCACATTGACCCCTAGGGTGGCCCACTCCAGCTCCTTGAGTTTGGCTGGAATCTCCGAGGCGCTCCCTGGAAGGTCCCGAATATGTCCTACGCTCGACTCGACGATGTAGTCCTTACCGAGGTACTTGCGGAGTGTCTTGGCCTTGGTAGGCGATTCAACAATGACGAGAGTTTTGGACATAAGGCGATGGGCTCGGCAGTGACTCGAGGGGCGGCGGTTCTAGCATGAGCCCACCGCCCGTGCCAACCTCCGCGCCCCAGTCCAATCCAAGATTGGGTGTCCCGAGGTGCCCCGGCCCCGTAGGGGCCGTTTTTTTGGCGTGCCGGGCAAAAAAAATCCTGGATTGTGATGAAAGGGCCGACCACGCCCCTCCGCCCCCTCACCAGCATTGCTCCCCACCCCACCCCACGACACAATGCTCCCATGGCTTCCATCGCACGCATAGGGATTGTCACCGTCTCCGACCGAGCCAGCCGTGGCGAATACGAAGATCGCGGGGGTCCGGCGATCGCAAGCTACCTGTCCGAGGTGCTCTCCTGCCCCTATGAGACAGCCCCCCGCGTGATTCCCGATGAGCCTGAGGCCATCGAGCTCGCATTGATCGATCTGTGTGACAATCAGGGCTGCTGCCTCGTGATCACCACAGGCGGTACGGGACCCGCCCAACGGGATGTCACACCCGAGGCCACCGAAGCGGTCTGCGCCAAGATGATGCCCGGATTTGGGGAACTCATGCGCACTGTTTCACTGCGGGCAGTCCCCACCGCAATCCTCTCGCGGCAGACGGCCGGCATCCGCGGCTCAACCCTGATCGTCAACCTTCCTGGACAGCCAAAAGCCATCGGCGAATGCCTCGACGCCATCTTCCCGGCTATTCCCTATTGCATCGATCTAATCGGCGGACCGTTCTTGACGACCGACGAAGCGAGGCTCAAAGCCTTCCGCCCTAAGTCCAAGAAGACACCATGAGACTGGGAAGGATGGTTCGCACGATTCCCTGGATCGCCACGGCTGGCCTGGGATTGATCCTAGCGGGCTGCCAGAGTCCCCAGCCAGGGCAGGCGTGGCCGGTGCGGGCAAGGGCTAAGGCCCTCAGTGAGAGCCGCCCGGGGGCGGATGCACTCCATTCCTCCGAGTCGTCCTGGCAGTCTGGTGAGCCCGAGGGTCCCAAAGTGCTGTGCGTCTATGCGCATCCCGACGATGAAACCAGCGTGGCGGCACTTCTGTACAAAACGGGAACCCATCTCAAGGGTTCCTGCGACATTGCGCTCATCACAAACGGTGAGGGAGGCTTCAAGTACTCCACATTGGCCGAGGACCTTTATGGCCTTGAACTCACCGACGAGGCAATAGGTCGGTCGCACCTACCCGAGATCCGGCGCTCGGAGTTCCTCGAAGGCTGTGCCATCATGCAGATTCGTTCGGCCTATTTCCTCGAACAACAAGACCACCGCTACAGCACCGATCCCATGGAGGTGCTTGCTCGGGATGCGAACATCTGGGACCTCGACTACGTGCACGATTGGCTTGTCACGCGGCTAGAAGCCGGCGGCTATGATTTCGTTCTCACCATGGCTGCCACTCCTTCCACCCATGGCCACCACCAAGCGGCTACCCTCCTAGCCCTGAGGGCCGTGAACAGCCTGCCCGTGGACAAGCGCCCTGCCATCCTGTGCTCGCTCACGGAGACTGCCGAACACCAGCCCGATCCACCGGCCCCGCTGCACGGCTTCCCCGAGACGGCCATCCAGCCCTTATCCTCGCCCCTCGTGTTCGATCGCACCCAGTCGTTCGGGCATCGCTCGGCCCTCGACTACACAATGATCGTCAATTGGGTCATCGCCGCCCACAAGTCCCAAGGCACGATGCAGAGGGCGATGTCCAAGGGAATCAAGACGCACCTGTTCCTATTTGCCCTCAGCCCCGAGGGGTCCGCCGCCAGGGCCCAGGGTTGGCTCGCAAGCCTCGCTCAGCCCCAGTTCGCGGCTCGGACCTACACCCAGAGTGCTGGCACGAACGCCTCATCCCCGGCCCCCCGCAATCACCCACCGGATGCTAGGCGAGTCCCCAGGCCCTGACCCATGAGCCATTCCCCCGAGCGATTGCACTCCATTGATGCCCTGCGCGGGGCGGACATGTTTTGGATCGTGGGTGGGCGCAGCCTCGTGGGAGCCCTAGCCGCGTTCACCGGCTGGGAGAGTCTTCATTGGATTGAAGGGCAATGTCACCACGTGCCCTGGCACGGATTCCAATTCTACGATTTGATCTTTCCCCTCTTCTTGTTTCTCGCGGGGGTGTCCATGCCCCTCTCCTTCGCGGCCAGACACAGGAGGGGGATGGGCAAGGGTGAGCTGACTCGCGGCGCCATTTGGCGCGGTGTGATCCTCGTTCTGCTCGGTGGGGTTTATAACGGCTTACTCCGGTTTGACTGGGACAACCTGCGGTATGCGAGTGTTTTGGGTCGCATCGGACTCGCATGGTTGGGGGCGGCACTGCTGGTGATCCACACTTCACCACGCACCCAGGTCACTTGGTTTGTAGGTTTACTCGTGGGCTATGCCGCCCTTCTAACCTGGGTTCCTGCGCCCGGACGGGAGGCTGTCTCCTGGGAACAGGGAGAGACCATCGTCGGGTGGTTCGATCGAGAATTCCTCCCCGGCCGATTGCACTTGGGAACGAGTGACCCCGAAGGCCTCCTCTCCACCCTGCCCGCGATTTCCACCGCGCTAGCAGGTGTGTTCACGGGCCGCTGGCTCACCCATCGAGGCCCGCAGCCTTTGATTCGCCTGCTCGTGCTCATCCTGGTTGGCCTCGCTGCCCTGGGCTTGGGACGATGGAGTGACGCCTACATTCCGATCAACAAGAATCTGTGGACACCCTCGTTTGTCCTCTGGTGCACCGGGTGGAGTCTCTTGCTCGTTGCTCTCTTTCATGCACTCATTGATCTCCCGCGCAAGAGGGGCTGGGCTCAGCCCCTGATCGTCCTAGGGGCCAATTCCATTCTGATCTACCTCGTCAATCGCTTCGTAGATTTGGAGGCTTGGATCGATCGGGTGCTGAGCCCACTCCTCGAGCGCCCCACGCCTCAGCTCGCCCTGGCCCTCGGCGTACTCGTTGCCGAGTGGGCCTTTTTGTCCTTCTTGTACCAGCGCAGAGTGTTCCTTCGGGTCTAGCCACCATTGGAGGTAACTCTCGCCGCCCCTAGGAACGGTGATCACCCCCTACCCCTCCCAGCTTGGGGCACTTGGGCAGGCCCCTTCATTCGGGGCTTCATTCCGCGCCCCTCTTCCGCCGAAGCAACCGTCATGGCCACGCAATCATTCCGCAGTCTGCTTCACCGATCGGCACCATGGGCCACCCTCGCCCTGCTCGTGTACACCTGGCTTGGAGGACTGCACCAGCAGCCCACGCAATCACCACAGGCTCCAAACTCAGCGGAACTCAAAGCCCTCGCACAGCGCATCGAGTCCATTGAATCCTACCTGCAGGCCCAAGCTCAGGCGGGCAAACAGGTGGACGCCGCTCTAGATCAGGCTGTCACCCAGGGATTCGTAGCAGGCATCAACCACAATTCGCGGCGCACCCTCGTGGCCGCATGGCGCAAGCGCAACGCAGCCCTGCGAGCCGGACTTCCAGGCAGCCCAGTTCCCGCTCTGGAGAAATGAACTGCAAAAGGGGTAGCCTTGGGTGCCCATGGATGAGTTCCTATCCCCCTATCTAGCGCGCCTCGAGCACGCGAGAGGAGCATCACCGCATACCCTTCGCGCCTACACACGCGACTTGACAATGTTCAGGACGTTCATCGACGAGCGCGGCATCCACGAACCGGCAGGCATTACCCCACGGGCGCTACGCGCATGGCTAGGCTCCCTAGACCATCGCGGCTTGAGTCCCGCCAGTATTCAGCGCCAGTTGTCGAGCGTGCGCGGGTTTCTCCGGTTCCTCGTAGACGAGGGAGTCCTCACCACGAACCCGGCATTGGGTCTCCGGCAGCGGCGGCGCCCGCGTCACCTCCCAGCTGTGCTCTCCGAAGAGGAAATCAAGAGCCTGCTCAGTGCACCCGATCGGGACACGCCCCTGGGCCGACGAGATCGCGCACTCCTCGAGGTCATGTATAGCGCAGGGACCCGGGCTGCCGAAACCGTGAATCTCAACCGTGAAGACCTCGATCTCGCGCGCGGGGTAGCTAGGGTGCTAGGTAAGGGTCGCAAGGAACGCCTTGCTCCCCTAGGTAGTTATGCTGTGCACGCCATGGAGGAGTATTTACGCGATGCCCAGCGCCCTCAACCCAGACCGGAGAACGCTGCGGCTGTTTTTCTCGGCGCGAAGGGCACCCGCCTCTCTACGCGCTCCCTTGAGCGCATCGTTGAACGGCACGTACGCACGGCGGGCATCCATCGCCACGCAACCCCGCACACACTTCGACACTCATTCGCCACCCACTTGCTCGACCACGGTGCGGACCTGCGGTCCGTTCAAGAGCTTCTCGGGCACGCCAATCTCGTCACGACCCAAATCTACACGCACGTATCTGTTGAGCGCCTGCGCGAGGTGTATGAACAAGCCCACCCGAGGGCCGAATAGCTACAATTCCCAGCCTTTCCGGTAGTCGCGCAGCAAGAGTGCATCCACGCGCTCATCCCCGCTGCGCCCCTGCTCTGCGTTCCATGCAATCTCTCCGCGCCAACGAGTCGCCTGGCTGGATCGAGAGAGGTACTCAAAGCCCTGTTCAGCATCCACGGCTTGCCCTGCTCGATAGGCTAGGTTGCCCAAGAGTACGGCACTTGCCAGGTCACCCGAATAGTCAAAGTTACAGGTGGTAGGGGTGCCCTCGGTGATGGCTTGGAGCCATTCTTGGTGATGACCCACGGAGTCTGGAATACTCTTGGGGGGTGTCTCCCCCGGGTCCTCACCCGGATTCATCTCCACCACATAGTTGCCGTAGTGGCAGACGAGCTTGCCACGCGAGCCCACGAATCGGATACCGCTCCCGAATCCGCTTTGTGCGAACTCCGAAGATGCGCCAGCATCGGCCCAGTGCACGACTAGATCCCGTGCAGTGCCATCAGGCTCAAGAACAGAGTGAATGAAATGGGCTCGCAGCCAGTGGGGTGTGCCCACGGGGTGCAACATCGGGCCCTCGGCAATGACCCGAGAAGGCTGACCGAGGTCCAGTGCCCAGTGAACCACATCCATCAAGTGGCAGGCCATATCCCCGAGGGTACCGGTGCCGTAGTCCCAAAAGCGCCTCCAACCCGCGGGATGCAATCCATCGCAGTAGGCCCGAGCCTCAACAGGCCCCTGCCACAGATCCCAGTCGAGATGCATCGGGGCCGGCTTGGCCTCGGCAAACCTTCCATCCGCCCAACCCTTACTCACCCAAACCTCGGCCCGCTCCACCCGGCCAATCACACCGGCCCGAATCATCTCCACCACTCGCCGGTAATTCGCACCTGCGTGAATCTGGGTACCCATTTGAGTGGCGAGCCCTTGCTCTCGTGCCAAACCCTGGAGGATAGCCACCTCCCCGGGCGAGTGAGCCAGGGGCTTCTCACAGTACACGTGCAGGCCCCGCCGCAGGGCTGCCGCTGCCACACAAGCGTGGGTGTGGTCCGCAGTACTCACCACAACGGCGTGAAGCCCCTGCACCTCGTCGAGCATCCGCCGGAAGTCCTTGAAGAGCCGAGGAGCAGGGGCGCCGGGGTTTCGTTCAGCGACTAGGCGAGCCGCATGGTCGAGGTGGCGCCCATCCACATCACAAAGGGCGACGACTTCGGCTCCTAACACCCCTTCCACATTTGCCCGGCCCCGATTCCAGACCCCCACTACGGCCACCCGCACCTTCTCCTTTCGCGAGGCACCTCGGGGCCAGCCAGGGGCAATCGAAGCGAGGGCCACAGAACTACTGGTTACAAGAAAGTGCCTACGGGTGAGTTGCATCATGTCAGTGTACACTCCGAACCTATGAGTGAACTAAGAATCGGCCTCGTTGGGCTTGGAGCTGTTGCCGGCGCCCATATCGAAACCTTTAGGAATGTGCGAGGTGCAACCGTCACCACGGTTTGCTCGCGGCGTGAGCACGACCCTGCCGACCTCCTCAGCACCTATGGGGTTCCACTACAAGCCACTACTCGATTCGAGGACCTCCTTGAGGATAACGAGATTGACGTCATCGATATTTGCACGCCCCACCATCTGCATGCCGATCAAGCGGTGGCTGCAGCCAAGGCTGGTAAACACTTGATCATCGAAAAACCACTGGCAACTCACTTTGAAGACTGCCTGCGCATTGAACGTGCGGTCAAGGAAGCGGGGGTCCAGGCCATGGTTTGCTTCGAATGCCGATTCTCAGCCCACTTCACAATGTTGCGCTCAGTTCTCGATCAGGGGCTGATTGGCGATTTGCACTACGCCGAAGTGGACTACTACCACGGTATTGGGCCCTGGTACGGCCAGTTCGACTGGAATGTGAAGAAGGAAATGGGCACGTCCTCTCTCGCCACGGCTGGCTGCCATGCACTGGATGCCCTCTTGTTCTTCATGGAAGGCAACTCCCCCTCGCGGGTAGAGCAAGTCACGAGCTATGCCACTCGATCGGGATCTGAAATCTTTGCCCCCTACGAGTACCCCACGACCAGTGCCAGTCTGCTGCGCTTCGACGACGGGCGCGTGGCCAAGTGTGCTTCGGTGGTTGATTGTCTGCAGCCCTACTACTTCCACGTCCATCTCGTGGGCAGCCACGGTTCCATCCTCGATAACAAGCTCTACAGCCACAAGCTTGAGGGCATGAACAAGGACCGCTGGAGTGAGCTCCAGACTGCCTTGATCGACTCAGGAGACGTGTCGGACCATCCCTATCAGCCCCAGTTCCAGGCTTTTGTGGATGCCACCGGAAGGGGCGAGGCCATGCCCCGGACTAGCTTGGCCACCGCTCAGGAGACCCATAGGGTCATGTTCGCCGCGGACCTCTCTGCTCGTGAGGGTCGCCCAGTGAATCCGGCTGAAATGGGATCCTAGGGGGCACCAGAGCCATCCTCGAGACCCCAATCGTGGGTGGCGGCCCCCGGTAGGCCAGGCAGGCCAGACAGGCCAGACAGACCAGACAGGCCAGCGCCACGGATCGTGGGTTTCTTGCCTTTTTGAACAATAATCCGAGATTCCCTGTCCCAAAACACCACCCTCGTACGCTTACACCTGTACCGACGGAGGTTTTAGCCCTAGCGGGCGATCGTCGCCGGGATAGTGCGGCCGCATGCATCTGCAGCGGTTCTTGCTATGCAGAGGATATCCCGAGAGAGAGTACGAGGGAGACGTTCGTAACTCGCAGTAGCCCCAGTGACCCATCGCACAGGTCACTGGGGCTATTTCCCTTTTTGGGCTGCCCTTTTGGGCTGCCCTCTGTGGCTGCCCTCTGTGGCTGCCCTCTGTGGCTGCCCTCTGTGGCTGCCCT
>CAYXZD010000001.1:237319-244392 GCA_964469565.1 uncultured Planctomycetaceae bacterium | reverse complement strand
CCTCTGTGGCTGCCCTCTGTGGCTGCCCTCTGTGGCTGCCCTCTGTGGCTGCCCTCTGTGGCTGCCCTTTGGGGATGATAGATCAGGCACAGGCCCCAAGGACCCGCATTGCCTCCCAGGCGCAAGACCCCATCCACCCAAGCCCAGATCCCGGCCACCGGGTGAAAGAGCCAGCCCCCTCCACACCCCTGGGCCGCCTGAAGAACATGGTGACCCTCTGAACATGTTCGTATCCTCCTAGGCATGCTGACCCACTTCCTTACGCTGATCCCCGCCCTCGCCGCCCCAGCCCTCGGGCCCTGGCATGACCCCCACGACGGGGCCGCCCATTCACACCACGGCGGAGTGGCTCCCCGCACACTCCCCATGCCAGCCAGCCCATGGAAAGGCTCTGAGCCCCCCAGAACCCTCTCCTTCGAGTGGATCGAGGATTGGCTGCAATTGCCCGACGGCATGCAGCTCGGCAATACCCACGGGGGCATGGCCGTCACCCGGAGTGGACAGATCATCTTCAGCACCGATAGTGAACACGCCATCGTGATCGTCGAACCCGACGGCACCCTGGTGGACTCTTGGGGTAAGGATCTAGCCGGAGGCCTGCACGGCATGTGCCTGCGCGAGGAGGCCGGCACGGAATACCTGTACCTGTGCCACCTGCGCCGCCATCAAGTGCTCAAGACCACTCTCAAAGGTGAGGTACTGTGGACGCTGGACTACCCGGCCGAGTCAGGGATCTACGACAACGCCTCCCAATACAATCCCACGGGTATCGCGGTGAGTAGCGATGGCAGCCTGTACGTAGCCGATGGGTACGGCAAGTCTTGGGTCCATCAATTCACTGCCGACCGTCAGTATGTGCGTTCGTTCGGCGGCCGGGGGAGTGGGCAGGGTCAATTCCGAACCTGCCACGGCATCCTCCTCGACCCGCGGGGAGACGAGGAACGACTCATCGTGGCCGATCGCGAGAACCATCGGCTGCAATACTTTTCCCTTACCGGGGAGCATCAAGGAACGGTCTTGTGTGGCCTACGCCGCCCCTGCGGGGTCGCCCAATGGCAGGGTCTCCTCGCCGTTCCCGATCTAGCGGGACGCATCACACTGATTGACCCCAACGACCGCCTCCTCGCGCATTTGTGCGACAACCCCGACCCCTCGAAGCGCGCGAAGAATGGGGTGCCACCCGAAGAATGGGCTGCAGGGGAATTCCTATCCCCACACGCCCTGTGCTGGGATGCACAGGGCAGCCTGTACGTCATGGACTGGAATGCGAGGGGCCGCATTAGCAAGCTCCAGCGCCTGCACTAGGCCTAGTCTCACGCACGGCTTGCACGCCCCGCTGGTGCGGGATATAAGAGCGCGCGCTCTCTAGGGCCTCCGTCACAGTGCGGACCCAGGGATTCCGATTCGCAAACGGCAACCCCGATCCGTCCCTCACTCGTACGACTCCACTCAGACTCAAGTCCATCCGTCCCCATGATTGAGATCCAACAACTCACGAAGGTCTTCGGCTCCACCGCAGCTGTCGACCATGTCAACTTCAGGGTGTCCCCCGGCGAGGTGCTCGGTTTCCTAGGACCCAACGGGGCGGGCAAGTCCACCACCATGAAAATGATCACAGGCTTCTTGGCGGCCACATCGGGCAGTGCCAGTGTCTGTGGCCACGACGTTGGCAAGGATGCGGTTGCTGCACAGCGCTGCATCGGGTACCTGCCTGAGGGAGCCCCCCTCTACCCGGACATGACGCCCGCATCCTTGCTGGCCTTTGTGGCTGAAGCACGCGGGATGGACAAAGCCAAGACCGCTCAGCGTACAAAGGAAGTTGTCACGCTGGTCGGACTGGGCGAGGTCATGCACCAGCGGATTGAAACCCTCTCAAAAGGATTCAAGCGGAGGGTGGGTCTAGCTGCGGCCATCTTGCACGACCCCGAGGTGCTCATACTGGACGAACCCACCGACGGACTCGACCCCAATCAGAAGGAAGATGTTCGTCAGCTCATCCGCAACATGGCACCTGGAAAAGTCATCGTGCTTTCCACCCACATCCTGGAAGAGGTCGAAGCGGTCTGTACGCGCGCCATCATCATCGCCAAGGGCAAGGTGCTCTTTGACGGAACCCCCGCAGACCTGCGTGCCTCATCAACAACGCACCAGGCCGTGGAATTGCACATGCAGGGCCCATCCAGTACGGCCGCCCAAGCTAGCCTCGGCGGGCTGCCTGGGGTGGACCGCGTAGAAGAACTACCCAGCCCGGAGGACAGCGAGTCTGTGCGCCTCAGGGCATACCCCAAGCAAGGCCAGTCCATCTTGCGCCCGATCACAGACCTCACCGCCGCCCAAGACTGGGCAGTGACTCACCTGCACGTGGAACGCGGAGACCTCGACGAAGTTTTCCGTACCATCACTACCCAAGCGGGGGCCTAACCATGAACGCATCGATGCACAACACCGTCTGCGTGTTCAAGCGAGAACTGCGCGGATACTTCGCTACCCCGGTGGCTTACGTTTTCCTTGTCATCTACTTGGTGCTTGCGGGAGTCTTCACCTGGTACCTCGGGGGCCTCTATGAACAGGACCAAGCCGATCTCGCTCCGTTCTTCTCCTTTCAGCCCTGGCTATTCCTCGCCCTCATACCGGCCCTTGCCATGCGCCTGTGGGCCGAAGAGCGCCACAGCGGCACCATTGAGTTGTTGCTAACCCTCCCCATCAGCGCTGGGCAGGCGGTCATGGGCAAGTTCTTGGCCGCATGGGCGTTTGTCGCTGTGGCCCTCGTGCTCACCGTGGGCGAGTGGATTACCGTGGCTTGGCTGGGGGGACCCGACCATGGGGTCATCGCCACCAGTTACCTCGGAACGCTCCTCCTAGCTGGAGCTTTCCTCGCCATCGGCGCCTGCTTGTCAGCGGTCACCCGCAACCAGGTGGTGGCCTTCGTGCTCTCGATCAGTGTTGGGTTCTTGTTCATTCTCAGCGGCTACCCAGCCGTTCTGGAGTTTGCCGGTGCCGTACTGCCAGAGTTCCTCGTCGACGCGGTGCGTCAGATGAGTTTCCTGACCCACTTTAATGGTCTCGTGCGCGGCGTAATCGATGCCCGCGATGTGATCTTCTTCCTCTCTCTGATGGGTGCGTTCCTGTTTGCGAACACCGTCATCGTCGATGCAAAGAAGGCCGACTAAACCATGCAAAACAAGACTTTCCTGACCCTGCTCGTGGGTGCATTCCTGTTCGTGTCCATCAACCTATTCGCCAGCACGGCAGTGCGATTCTGGCGGACGGACATGACCGAGCAGTCGCTCTACACGCTCTCCGAGGGTACACGCAACATTCTCGGGCGCATCGACGAACCCATCACCGTACGCCTTTTCTTCTCCGAAGGCACTGCAGAAGACATTCCGGCTCTGCAGACCTATGCCAAGCGCGTACGCGAACTCCTCGAGGAAGTCGAGGATGCCGCCGACGGTAAAATCGTGCTGCAAGTCATCGATCCCGAGCCCTACTCAGAGGAAGAGGAACTCGCCAATTCCTTCGGGATCCGGGGACAACTGGTCAGCGCGGCGGGAGACATGCTCTTTTTTGGCATTGCCGCGAACAACAGCGTGGACAAGGTTGAGACGATTCCCTCACTCGATTCGCGCGGCACAGCCTACTTAGAATACGAGATCGCCAAGATCATCTCGGACCTCTCTACAGCAGACGAAGCACGCGGCAAGGTTGCATTGATCTCTAGCCTGCCCCTGCAAGGAGAGGCCGCCATGATCCCGGGCATGCCGGCTCAGGAATCCTGGGCAATCGTCGCCATTCTAGAGGAGGCCTTTGATTTAGAAGTGCTCGACCCCGCTGACCTCACAAGCAACATTGCCACCGACGTGGATGTTCTGCTGGTGGCCCACCCCAAAGGCCTGACGGACACGGCCCGATTCGCCATCGACCAATTCGCCCTTGCGGGAGGCAAGGTGCTTGCCATGGTCGATCCCTATTGCTACTTCGACATGCCTCCTCCTGGACGCCAAAACCAATTCGGTCATGATCGCACTTCACACCTGGACGATTTGCTCAAGGTGTGGGGCGTTGAGTTGGTGCCCTCGAAGGTGGCCGGCGATCCCAGCCTGGCGCGACCCGTTCGCTCTGGTAACTCCGTGCTGGATTTCCCCTTGTGGATGGAACTCAACACCTCAGTGGACGAGGGCCTCTTCAATCCAACCGATACGGTTTCCTCAACCCTTTCCCTCGTGAACATGTTTTGCGCGGGCGAATTGCGAGCGGCTCCTGAGGGCACCACCGAGCTCACCCCCCTGATGAGCAGCACCCCCACGGGTCAGACCATCGATGCTGTGAATCTACAATTCGCTCCCGATGTTGTTCAGCTTGCTCCAACTCTCGGAGCCCAATTTGATGCCACCACCCGCCTAGACTCCGATGGCAAAGAACTCCGCATTGACCTGGCTCTGCGCGTCAGCGGCTCGATCAAGACGGCTTTTCCTGAAGGTGCGCCAGAGGGCTGGACTGGACTGGAAGAAGTCCGCAGCGAATCGGAGGGACTCTTCAATGCCATCGTCATTGCAGATGTGGACCTGATGCACGAAGCCCTCTGGCGTTCGGCCCAAATGACCCAACTGGGAATGATGGAGCGGCGCAATAACAATCCGGTCCTCGTGGTCAATGCGATCGAAAACCTGCTGGGCTCCAATGATCTCCTTTCTCTACGCGGCCGTGGGCTCTTTAGCCGGCCCTTTGAAAAGAAGGAGGCGCTTGCAAAGGCCGCGAGAACACGGTTCCTTGCGAAGGACCAGGAACTTCAAGCCAAGGAGCAAGAGCTCAGCGCCCAAATCAGTGCTTTGCAAGCAGGCGCTGACGAGGAAGGCGTGGTGCGCATGACGATGCAAGAATTCGAGGAGCTCTCCGCCCGGCAAGAGGAGCAAATCGAGATCCGCAAGGAGCGCGGTCGCGTCAAGCACGAGTTGAGCAAGGACATCGAAGCCCTCGGTGCCCGTCTCAAACTCATTCACATCGGACTCGTCCCACTCTTGGTGGCCCTGGCAGGGCTGGCATTCCGCCTGCAGCAACGAAGGAGAAGCGCATGAATCCCAAGGTACTCACCACCATGGCCGCAACTGGGGCCATCCTCACCCTCTTGGCCTTGAGCATGGACTCGGGTCGAGACACTCGTGCCGCCTGGAGCCGAGCGACTGAACCCCTCTTCGCCGAACTCGCCACGAGAGTCGAGCAGGTTGATCGTCTGAGTGTGGAAAGCACCCACGGCACCACCACCCTCGTGCTCCGAGGCGGCGAGTGGCAAGTTGCAGAGCGTAGCCACTACTTGGGCCGTGAGGATGAGGTCGCACGCCTACTCATGTCCCTGGCCGAGGCCATTCGGGTTGAACCTCTCACGTCCCAAGCTGAGCGGTTGAGCTCCCTGGGACTCGGCGGGTTCGAGGAGGAAACTTCCCCCACCGTACGCTTGAGTGTCGCGGCTGGAGACTCGGTGCTCGCCGATCTCTACATCGGCAACCGCCGCCCGCACGGAGTCGGTGAGAGCTGGTATGTGCGTGAACCCGGAAGCGATCAGGCCTGGGCCGTGCAAGCCAAACTGCGCTGCCCTGCCCAAACGAGCGAATGGCTGCAAACCGAGCTCATGGACATCAGCCGCGATCGAATCGCACGCGTGCGCATCGAGCATGCGGGGGGTGAACTCATCGACCTGCAGCGACAGGGCGAGGCGGGTAATGGATTTGATATCACTAATACGCCCGAGGGCCGTTCTGCCAAGACAGCAGCAAGCGCCGCGGGCTTTCTCGGTTCCCTCGCTAACTTGCGCATCAGCGACGTTCAGGCCGCAGACGCCAGCACTTTCCCGCCCCAGCCCGACAGCACCACCACCTGGTGGACCCGTGGTGGGCTCATGGTTCGCGCCGAATTGGCAGAAGTGGACGAGCTCCTCCTCTGCCGGCTATCGTCTGCATGGGATGAGGCTCATGCCCCCGAACCGGAATTGGGGCCCAGTCCAACCGTAGTCCCCGATGGTGAGTTTGCGGAAGCCCTCCAGGGAGACTCATCTGTGGAGGGGCAGGCAGACACGCCCCCTACCCCTGAACAGTTGCGGGCAGAATCCGAGGACTTGGGTGCCTCAACCCAAGACTGGGTTTTCGTGCTTCCCAGCTGGAAGAAAGGATCCTTCACGACCCAAATGGAAGACCTCCTGATCCCCCTTGAGGACGAGGAAGACGGACCTGAGGAAGATGCAGCCCCTGCGCCAACGGAGATTCCATCGGTCGGATTGCCCGATGGAGGGAATCAGTAAGCCGTCTCCAGCACACGAATACCCAAGACACCGCTCCCCCCAACTCCGGCAGCGGGGTAGATTGTAATCCACCCAGGAGTTCAAGCCGAAACGGCTCGGGCAATCGGGATCAGAGCCCGACAGGCGAGCTGGTTGAAACCGACCACTCTCGGCTGTCGGGCTTTCTCTTGGGGTGTCCGTCCCCCGGACCGGTGACATTACCCCTGCACGAGCGGATCCAAGCACCCAAAGCGCGGCCCATGCGGGTCATGTTCTGAGGCTGCACCCGCGGGCCCTCAATCAGGGGCGCTGATGCACTCGACTACTTGACCCGAGCGCTCATTGGGAACTGCAAAGCTCATGCAGTAATGCACGATCCGCCACTGTCCCTCGCAGATGCGCAAGACTCCCGTCCCCCGCAATGTGCCGTACTTCTCATTGACTAACAACTCGTCAATCCAGGCCACCCTGGCTCCTGGTGCAAGCATGACCTCGCGCTGGTGAGGTTTGTACGTCCAGCCCCCCTGGGGAAAGTACAGGGCAACATACTCACCAAATTCCTCGAGGGTCCAGCGCTCCGAAGCATCCGTTCCAAGGAACACGGCCTCAGGACCAAAATGCCTCATGTAGCGCACCTCATCTCCGTCCGCAGCGGCGGCGTGCCAGTCGTCGAGTACTTGGTGGATCGCTTCAGGGGCAAGGTGGGCCTGATCCTGCACGCTTCCCGTTCTGCTCGGGTGGGGATCGCCACTGTCCATCGTGCCACTGTCCACCGTGCCACTGTCCACCGTGCCACTGTCCA
>CAYXZD010000001.1:219780-237219 GCA_964469565.1 uncultured Planctomycetaceae bacterium | reverse complement strand
CGTGCCACTGTCCACCGTGCCACTGTCCACCGTGCCACTGTCCATCGTGCCACTGTCCATCGAGGCACTGTCCATCGAGTTAGTTGTCACGCAGGCCCCCAAGGTGCAGGCAATGACTAGATTCAGTGTGAGGTTCATGCATTCGAGAGACTACCACCCGAAGTACTCCCGTGCCAAGAACTCCATTGGGCGCTGGGATGCCGTCTCCGCCAGGCGATCCACTTCCGCCCAGTCACTCTCGGCGATGGCGGCTTCTAATTCGGTCCGCAGGATCGCCACCAACGTTCCCTCGCGTGGGAGTAACTCCCCAAGTAACGCTCCGGCTTTTGCGGCGGGTTCTCCGCGTCCCTTGGCATGCTGAGCGCATGATTTCAACACCTTGGCCCAGTCCCTGTGGATCTTGCTCCGCAAGACATCCCGCACGGCCGTTTTCTTGCGCAGGTCCTTCTCCACCAACTCTGCTTCCGCTCCAGCCAGAAGACCGGCCCAATCCACCAGCACATCCATACAACTCTCCGCTCCGCGCTGGCGAAGGGAGTCTGCGCTGCCCTCTAAGTCTTCTGCTGCGGCTTGCACCGCCCGCAAAGATGCATGGGCTTGAGCCGCACGGGGCGCGGTGATCGGATCAAACTCTGCAGCTTCCTGCATCATCGGCAAGGCTTCCTCAAAATCTCCGCTGTGAAGAGCCGGTTGGCCATAGCGTTCCCACTTGGTGCGCCAAACGGCCAACTCACGAAGCTTCTTGCCCTGGACCAAGGCCTCGAGTGGATCATCGAGGAAGCTCTCAAAGGGCTCCACGGGTTCCTCATTGATTTCAAACCCTGGATCTCCCTCCCAGATCACGGTCCCATCTGTATCCAAGAGCAGCAGGCGAGGCAGGTTGAAGCGCCGCACGAAGAACATTTCAAAGGACACTCCAATTCCAACATCCCCCTCCGGCAGTGAGTCCACACCGACGGCACCTGGCAGGGGGTGATCGACTAGGTAGGCATCAAGCTCCTGGTCATCGTGGGTTGATACGATCGAGACGACTTCCAGTCCTACATCCTCGAATCCCTCAGCAAGGTAACTCAGCCACTCATCCACGCGCACAAGTTTGTTTTGAGCCAACGACCACAGCAGGAGCAACTGGGGCCCACCTCGACCCTCGCTCCAGTCACTGCGCTCCCCTTGCGCCCAACGCTTTACGATCGGAAACGGCGGTTGCTGATTCTGGTAGCTGCCCTGAATCGCGCCCGTGTTTCCATCAGCCGCTGCAAGGGCCTCATGGGTAATCGCACGCTCAATGAAACTGGCCGGGTCGGCAGGATCACGCGCGAGATAACGGATGTTTTTGAATCGCGCTTGACCGGGGCCCATCAGCAGACCGAAACTCCCTCTCAATACATCCCGGCTGGGAAAATCGCGGGTACCGACTAGCTCGCCGTCAAACCAAAGATCCACGCTCCGTGCGACCACGTCAATGCGCAGGGTATGCCAGCGGCCCGACGTCGTCCGGCCTGGCTCCGAGTCTTCGGGATCCTCCGTTTGCACCGGCACGTGCAGCCAAGTCTTCATCAGTCCACCGCCATAGGAGGACATGAGGTCAAGCCAGCCGGTTTGCACGCCACCCTCCGCAACCTGTTTGCCCGGGAACAGCAGGGCTCCATGGAATGTGCCGGTGCTCTTTTGGCCGAACACGAATCCGCAGAAATTGACCTCGCCCCGGGTTGCCTGCACATCCGCCTGAAGTGAGAAATCTCCAGACGTCACCCGATCCATAGCGAGGGACTGGAAATCAAACGCCTTGGGATCATACTCCCCAAAGTCTCCTGCCAGAGTCATGCTCTCCGCGCGAAAGGAGGGCACTCCGCTGACCCAGCCATCGAGGTTCATCTCGTTGTACGCCAGCTCCCAGATCGCCAAGCTGCGCCCGCTGCGGCGCACTGCTTGCTCATAGTATCCAAGCATGTCGTCAAGCTTCAGCTCGCTTCCGGCACGCCAAGCCACATCCATGACCATCAGATCTAGGCCTGCCGCGGCGTAGCGCTCCACGATGTTGCGCGTCGAGGCCGCCAACTCCTCCTGGATACGTGCCAGGCTCTTGTACTTGGAATCGAGCTTACTGAGCAGGCGTTCGACCGTGCGGATGCGCTTTTCATCGCGTTCGGGCTCCTGTTCAAGGTGATACAGCGCCTCAAACGCTAACTTGGAGGCCCTATCGGAATTGTCAAAGTGCTCCTCAAGCAGGTCGGCAAACTCCAAGAGCAAGTCCACGTCCGTGGGTGCGGCCACGAGTCCCTTTTCAAAATGTTCCTTGGCCACGAGGAAATCACCATTTTGAATCGCGTAGCGTCCCCAAGTCGCAAATGGCTTGGGGACGAGCGTCGCACCATCCTGCTCATCCCTCAGAGCTAGGATCCATGCTTTCCACACCGCATCGACTTCGTCCACGGTCTGGGGTAACACAACCTCTGGCACATCCTCGGGGCGTTCAACGAAGGACATGGCCGGCTTGGGATTCGCCAACACCACCTCTTCAAACGTTTCGACGGCCGTATCTCCAGTCTTCCCCCCCGAGGCGTTGATGAACTCGCTGAAAGCAGCGCGATAGACATAACGCCCATCCACGGGGTCTTGGTAGTTGTACAAGAAAAACACCAAGCCCCAAGTGGGCGCGTACCAAGGCGGTCCCCAAGAATATCGATTCTCAATCACGATGCGGAAGGTGGGTGCCTTCTCGGGTGTCGAATCCGAATCATTGGGGTCATAACCGTCCTGAGCATTCTCCATCCAACCCTTCGCCATGCGGTCGGCGAGGGGATACAGGCGCCCATTGGCAGGCATGTTCATGATGACCGTGCCGTTATTGAGGATGCGCGTACCCTCAAAGAACGATGCGAGTCCCTCGTTCAGCCACCCCACGGCACGCGTGGCCAACGAAACAAACTGGTGAGCTGCCTCGTGAAACAAAGTACCGGTCATGCTCTCGAAACCATTACTCAAATAGGTTTCGACATGGCTGCCCGTGAAGTGCCCGCCCGACCATTCCACGGGGGGCCCGATGCCAAGCTTGAGGTACTCGTCGCGGTTCTTGAACACGTGCACCCGTATCCGCGGCACGCTCTTGCCATCCTCTTCTGTCCCGTATTGGAAGAACTCACGGTAGAAGGCATTCATCTGCTCCATGGCCTCAGCCGTACGGATCAATACCTCATACCCTGCGTCGGTGACAGTGATGTAGTTGGGCCGCTCGACCTCACCGGCCTCCTCCCAGGTGCTGTGCTCACGATCGAACTCTTCCACCCACTCTTGCGTTACGTTGGCAAACAGATCCTTGGGTTTGGCATCCCCTGCGAGGCTGGGATCGGGACTGTCGGCGATGCGCTCGATGGCTGCCTGGGCCTCTAGGTTCTCGGGATCGATGGCCAAGATGCGCTTGAGTACAGAGATGGCCGAATGGGGACGAGACGCTTTTTCGTAGGACAGGGCTAGGGGCAGGAGCTTCTTGAGGAAGCGATCCTTGATGCCATACAGGTCGCGAGCAAGGGGATCGAGTCCCTCTAAGCGCGCCCGCAATTCTCGCAGGTGCTTGCGATCAGCGCCCTGCACGATGGAGAGCCGATACTCCTGGTGGCGGCTGTAGGTTTCCTCGTCTCGGTCCCCAGCCAGTTCAGCCCAGCGGGCGCGCAAATCCCAAGCACTGGGCGCCTTACGGTCCCGCTCAAGGGCACTTTGAATCAACTCCCGTGCCTGCTCGAGTTGGCCTGCCTCCAGGACACGCTCGGCCCGCTCAAGGGTTAGGCCAAATGCACTGAGGGGTGGATCGTCCCCTAGGCTCCCGGGAAGTCCAAGCAGTAGGCAAGTGAGAGTGGTGCACAGCATGGGTCCACCATAGCCCCCCCTGCCCTAGTGCACAGGGGCAATCTCCACGGAATAGATCGGAGGCAGGTGTGCGTTCACGAGTTCGAAGTGCCCGCCCCCATCACGGCTCACCCACAGGGAACCCGTGCTGGATCCCAGCGCCAAGAATTCTCCCTGCGGGCAGCAGTCGAGGGCATGGCGCAAAACCAAATCGTAAGCATCGTGTTTGGGGAGTCCATTTGTGAGAGCTTTGAAACTCATTCCCCCATCCTGGGTGTGGTTCACGACTACAGACGCATCTACGGGGAAGCGCTGGGAATCTCCACCCGCTGGAACAAACCAAGCTGTGTCAGGATCACGCGGATGGGCAACAGTCGCAAACCCAAAGTTTGAAGGTTTCACATTCTGGAGCTCCACCCAGGTGCAGCCCCCATCGTCTGACCGGAACATACCATTGTGATGCTGGCACCACACACGATCCGGTCGTGCAGCACAGGACGACAAACGATGCGGATCCTGAATCGGCAGATCGAATGCCTGTTCCGGGGGCATGTATTCCGCACGCAGCCCCTGGCCTTTGCACTCCCAAGTCGCTCCCTCGTCCTCGGTCAGCCAGACTCCCCCACAGGACACACCCGCGAGGATTCGGCGGCCATCCCTTGGGTCCACGAGAATTGAGTGAACCACGGGGTGGTCGGCTCCTCCCCCAAACCAATGCTCGCGATCGGGGTGCCGATGCAACGACTCCATCAGTTGCCAACTGTCACCATTGTCGTCACTACGGAAGATGACCCCGGGCATGGCCCCCAACCAAAGCCTTCCAGGCTGATCATCCAAACCAGTCTCTAGGCACCAGATTTCCCCAAGGGTTTGGGGGCGCTTGTCTCCCCGGATCGCATCCGTGTCCCCCTTGCCCGATTCCGGCTCCGGCAATTGGGGTGTGGGTACCTCCTCCCAGGTCTTGCCCCCATCCCCTGAACGCCGAAGCTTGGGGCCGAAATGACCGAGGGACATGCAGGCCCACAGGGTATTTGTACGGGCGTCGAACCGGGTGTAGGTCACAGGGTCACCCAAATGGGCCGGCCCGAGGGATCGGATTCCGGATCCATCCAACTCGAATTGAAACAATCCCTTGCGCGTACCGATGTTGAGCTTCACGTCCTAACCTCCTGAAAGGGCCTGCATCACGTACACCTCAGAGGACTCACCGACAGGATCGGACAGGCCGATACGATCCTGCAGGGCGAGCCCGTCCACAAACACGGCCACATGATGTCGGACCGCACCCGAATCATCCAAGATATATCCTCTCAGAAGCGGTTGCTGCACAAAGGCCGCCGCGAGAGCTTGAGCCACATCGTCTGCCCGAACGACTAACTCGTTTACGGTCAGGTGCCGAGCAAGGTGAGACGTGAAGAACACCGTTGCCATGGAAGCCCTAAAGGCGTCGAATCCGAATCGAGCGGTACCACACGGGATTCCCATGGTCCTGCAGGGCAATATGACCCGTCTTACTCATGCCAAATCCTGGCCACTGAGCAAACTTGGATGCAGCCACCCGCGCAGTCCAGTCCTCACTCCACAGCTCATAGCTGCATTGCTGAACCCCGTTCAACCAGTATTCCACATGGGGTCCATTCACCACAATGCGCACTCGGTTCCATTGCCCCACCGGTAAGGAATTGTCGGCCGCTGGAGCATGCAGGGCATAATCGGCACCGGCAGAGTGCAACAAATCCCCGTTGGCCACGGCATTATCGAGCACTTGCATCTCGGGGCCGGTGAAGTAGGTAGGTCCCTCCCCCTCACTCACGTGATACATGATTCCGCTGTTACCCTTGGGCGAGATTCGCCACTCCAGTTGCAATTCAAAACTGGCAAACTGCTCACGAGTGATCAAATCGCCAGCCCCTCCGCGCGTCAAGTGAAGGGCGTCACTGGCAGCATCCATCACCCACTGCTCTGGAACAGAATCCTTCTTGTACCCCCGCCAATGATCGAGGGAGTTCAGACTCTGGAATTCCCCCCCCGCACCCTTTTCCATAGAACTGCAAGAGGTCATGAGGAGGGCAAGGACGGTGAGTGCAAGCAGAGGAGTGGGGCTTATGGGCATGGGATGGACTAGGGGTGAAAGAAAAGAGTTCAGATCTCGGTCGAACCGGATTGTTCCGTGGCTGAGGGATACATCACAAGCAATGCAGCTAGAACAACCAACGAAGCCCACATGGGCGCTGAGAATAGCTTGGTGTAATCCATCTCTCCGCTTGCGCTTGCCCAACCGGCGACAGAGCCGGCAATCTTGCTCCCCACAATCACGCCGATGCCCACGATCACGAGGTTGAATAGATTCTGGGCGCTAGCGCGCACACTGTCCGAGGTGTTCTCATCGACAACCATGAAGGCCACGAAAATGAAACACCCAAAACACAGACCATGCAGGGCGATCCCTAAGAGCAAGGTGGTCATCACGGGGAGTGGCAGAACATCCACGTAGGCAAAGAGTGCCATGCGCAAGCCATAGGCGAGAACGCCCACAGCGAGGAACGACTTGCGGCTGATGCTCTTAGCGAGCATTGGAATCGCCGCCAACACCAACACCTCGGACATCTGCCCCACGGTCATGAGCCCGCCGCCACCCACGCCAAAGATTGCGGTGGACCAGCTAGGCGCAGCCACTTGCATTGAACTGAGGAATGACTCGGTGTGCACAAAATAGAACTGGTGAATACAGCTGATCGGCACGGCGAGGAGAAACAAGGCTAGAAGGGGCTGCTTCATGGCTTCCCCGCAAGCTTCAAGGGCCGCGTTGCGATCGGTACTCTCAGCGGGGGGCGTGTGTGGGAGCGTCAAGCAGTACACGCCCATGAGGAGCCCCACGATCCCACTCAAGCGAAACGCATCAGCTTTGCCTGCGGCTTGAGCTGCGAGGATCACCTCTGAACTCCCAGCATCGGGGGTGTGTGTCACCGCCAACCACTGCCCCATCGCTAGACCTACGGCAATCCACCCAAAGGTGCCCCACAGGCGAACCTTGCCAAAGTCGCGGTCCTTGTCCTGCAAGTGGTGAAAAGCCAAGGAATTGGTCAGGGACATGGTCGGGGCGTACACCACCCCATAAAGCACGGAGAAGATCAAGAATCCCTGATACGAGTCGATCGTCGCCAACTTCCAAATCAGCCCAGCACCGATGAGGTGACTCAGCGCAAGAAACCGCTCGGTAGAGAAGTAACGATCCGCCACCTGACCCGCCACAAAGGGCCCGATGATCGCCCCCACAGCTCCTGCAGCAAACATGTTTCCTATCTGGGCAGGATCCATACCCCGATGCCTCTCCAAGAATGACCATAAAAACGGCAGCCATGCTCCCCAGGCGGCGTACTGCAAGAACATCATGATCGACAAGCGAGTCTTGAGCAGGGGCGGTTCAGAGTAGTTTTGCATCGGTCCTCAGTAGCAAAGTTCAGTAGTGAAGTTCAGTAGCGAATAGCGTGTAGCAGGAGAATTATGGGGTCCCTAAGACATCAATCTTGAGAAAAGGCCGCATCAAACGCGGCAGGGCTGACTTCAAAGTCAAGCTTGCGGCAATACTCAGCTGACTCGCGTGCCCCGTGCTCGCGATGCATGCCGGCGTCTTCCCACTCAACGGTCAGGGGTCCGCTGTATCCGGCCCGATTGAGCTGACGCATGATGCCTTCGAAGTCGATCTTGCCCCGGCCCACGGAACAAAAGTCCCAGAAACGGCCGTCGCTCCCGAAGCTCTGGTGCCCCCCAAAAACACCCGCCTCCGTAGGTTGGCCAGACCACCAGACGTCCTTCATGTGCACATTGTAGATGCGGTCGGGGAAGGCACGCAGGAAACCCAGATAATCTGCGCCCTGGTAGCCAAAGTGGCTCGGGTCAAAGTTGAATCCGAAGGCGGAGTGACCCTCAAGTGCTGCGAGTGCATCCCGTGATGAGGCTAGATCAAAGGCAATCTCTGTGGGGTGCACCTCTAGGGCAAACTTGACGTTTTCAGACTCAAATACATCGAGGATTGGGGTCCACAACGTGGCAAACTCCTCGAAGCCTGCCTCGATTGAGCCGGCCACGGGAGGAGGAAAAAGATACAACAGGTGCCAGATGGGACTTCCCGTGAATCCGTTCACCACGGCGTGTCCCCCGCCCGCATCGAGGACAGCCTTTACCTCGTCCGGCGCACAGTCAAAGAACCGCCGCGCCGCACGAGCGGTGTCGATCATTTCCTGCGCTGCGCGTTTGCGCACGCCCGAGGGATCCCCGTCACCCCAGAGTTCAGCGGAAAGGATGGCTTGGTGGCGCTCATCGATACGATCGGCAACAGCCTGACCTACGAGGTGCGATGAGATTGCATAGGAAACCAACCCCTTGGACTGCAGCAGTTTCCAGTGCTTTGCACAGTAGTCGGACTCTCTGAGCGCCCGTTGGACATCAAAGTGGTCGCCCCAACAAGCCAATTCCAAGCCATCATACCCCATGCCTCCAGCCAAGCCGGCCATGTCTTCGAGGGAGAGATCGGCCCACTGGCCGGTGAACAAACAAATCGGACGCGCCATGGTGAGTATCGAATCGAGGGATGAGGGGAAAGGACAGTGAGAGACGGGAGGGGTTACTTCACCTCACTCAGGCGAATCGCGCAGCGCTCGCGGGCACTGACAAGAGCAGCTTCAAGCACGCGCTGCGTCATGTAAGCGTCCTCAAAATCTGGCAAAGGCACGAGGGGCTTGCGACCTGACAGCACCTTGACAATGTCTGCGGCCATGTTCGTGAAGCCATGCTCGTAACCGATGACATGGGCATCAGGCCACCAAGCCTCGGCGTAGGGGTGATTGCCTGCAGATGTACACATGATGCGGCGCCAACCTGCCACTTTGGGATCCTCAGTGCCATCTATGAATCGCAAGACATTCATCTCCTCAAAATCGAAGCTGACAGACCCCCGCGTACCATTCACTTCAATGGTATTTCGATTGTGGTGACCCGGTGCAAGGCGCGTCGCCTCAAAGCTCGCCGTGGCTCCGTTTTTGAACGAAGCCACAAACAGAACACAGTCGTCCACATCACTGCGGGCCTTCTTCGTGCCCTTTCCGGCTTGGGACCTGTGCTTGACAAAGGTTCGTGCAACGGCACCGTGCACCTCTTGTACCTCGTCGCCGGTAATGAAGCGGGCCATGTCGACGATATGCGCATTGAGATCCCCATGGGCTCCTGAGCCCGCCAAGCGTTTTTGGAACCGCCACGACATGGGAGTTTGCGGCCCTCCCCAACTCTGCAAGTACTTAGCGCGCACGTGCAACACATCGCCAATCTTGCCAGCGCGTACGAGCTGGTGCGCCAAGGCCACGGCTGGACAGCGCCGATAGTTGAACCAAACAAACGTCTTGCAGCCCTTAGACTTCCGCGCCGCGTCACGCATCTTGCGAGCATCTTCGAGGGTGCCCGCCAAGGGCTTCTCGCAGGCGACGTGCTTCCCCGCAGCCAGCATGGCGAGGGCCTGCTCGGCGTGCACAAAGTTGGGTGTTCCCACATCGACGAGATCGATTGCCTCGTCCTCAGCAATCGTTCGCCAATCACCCACAGCACGCTGCCACCCCCAACGCCGGGCAAAGGGCTCGAGCTCAGCCAAATCCCGGGCAGCCACCGTGTGCAAGTGCACAGGACGGGGACCCTCGAAAAAGCGACCCACCTGATTCCAGGCATTGGAGTGGGCACGGCCCATGAATTTCTGGCCAATCAGGGCCACGTGGATGGGTCGGGGCATAGGTCGGGTGTCGGAGCTTTATTTTGGGAGGGGTGAACGCCCTCCAATGGGGCCTACCGCCTGAGCAGCTTACCAAGGCGGACTGGCCCAGGGGGTTGTAGACTTGAGCCCTTGCCCTCGCCCCGCTCAGCGCATACAACCTTGCCCACGAGGTTCACCTATGATTTCCATGAAGTGGTACTGCAAACTGATCGGACACACCTTCGTCTACAAGACGCAGATGCCCAAGGTCTCTTGGAATACGGGCAAAGATCAAGCTGAGCTGCACATGACCGCCGAGGGACCCGAGCCCGCCTGCTTCCTCGAATGTGCCCGCTGCGGTGCAGTGGTCCACGATCCGAGCCCCGAGCAGGTCAAGCTCACCGGCTGCAATGCGCGCTAAGTGAGCCTGATCCGGGTCCCTAGAGACAGAAAGTCGCGGGTTCCCTACAGAGGCTGGAGGCCCTCTGGCCGATAATCTAGCCATCGCAGGCAGTCCGCCTGCCACCTCACCATGGAAGAAACTGGCACAGACTTTCTGAAGATTGGACTGATTCTGGCCAGCTTCCCCCTCTGGGGCCCCTTCGCCAAGGCCCTCTTTGAAGAGTTGGAGCTTGCCCTGCGGCCCGAAGGCGGTCTTTTCGGTGCAAAGCCCTCGCCTATCCAAAAAAAGGCCATCGAAGCCGAACTTTCAGCTGAGCCCATCAGCCAGGTCCACGAGCCCAAGGCTCACCGGGCCAACCCGGTCGGAATCGCCCCCAGCCCCACCGGACGAGGACAGCGACCCGCCCCCCTGCGCCAGCCGCAATCCCTAGGTCCCCAGGCTGGAGGCCAACCCCGTGCGTTCCGTTCGCGCACCCCATCGCCCAGCCCATCGAATCGGGCACCCGTGCGCCGCTCCTTTCGATAAGCGCCACCGCCCGCACCTGCCGGCATGGACCGAATGACCCAACGCGGTCGTCGGATACAACCACGATCAGCTATCCTAGGCCCATGAAGCGACGCACTCTTCTCGCTGCGCTCCCCGGCCTCGCCGCCTGCCGTAGTACAACCTTCCAGCCTTCCTCCCAGCAAAACCCACAGGGGTTCCATGCTGACAGTCGGTCCCCTGAGGCGATTGCCTCCGACGAGTCCCTCTGGGTCCAAGTCCAGGAGGCCTTTGCCGCCGACCGCTCACTGACGAACTTCAACAATGGCGGCGTCAGCCCCTCCCCCGAGGTCGTTCAGTCTGCCCTCAAGGAACTGACCCGCGCCGCCAATTCTGCCCCCTCCTATGTCATGTGGCGCGAACAGGAATCCGAGCGAGAGGGAGTCCGTGAATCCCTAGCCGGCTTGCTACACACCGACCCCGAGCAGGTTGCCATCACCCGGAACACCTCGGAAGGCTTGCAGATTTGCCAGCAGGGCATCGACCTTCGGGCCGGCGATCAAGTCCTGTGCTGCGATCAAGAATATCCACGCATGCTGAGCACCTTCCGCCAACGCGCAGCCCGCGAAGGCATCGAATTGGTGCGGTTTCCCATTCCAGTCCCCCTCACGGACCCCACGGTGGTCGTGGATCGGTTCAGGGAGCGCATCACACCCAAGACTCGCATGCTACTCATCTCGCAGGTGGTCAACCTCACGGGCCAATTCCTGCCGGTGCGGGAAGTGTGTGCCCTAGGGCGGGAACATGGCATTCCTGTCTTGGTCGATGGCGCCCATGGCTTTGCTCACCGGCCCTTTCGAGTCGCGGATCTCGGCGCCGACTTTTACGCCACCTCCCTGCACAAGTGGTTGTGCGCTCCATTTGGCACCGGGCTTCTCTACGTCGCCCGCGAGCGGATCAACGCCCTGTGGCCGCTGATGGCCGCCGCTTCCCCTCAAGGCGACGACATCCGCAAGTTTGAGGAAATCGGCACCCATTCCCTGCCCCTCGTCCTCTCCATCCGCGCCGCCGTGGACTTTCACCGCAGTGTGGGCTCGGCCAACATCTATGCGCGCCTGTGCCACCTTCGCAACCAGTGGGTCCAAGCCCTTCACGGACATGACCGTCTGCGTTGGAACACGGACTTTGCCCCCCAACACGTGGGTGGCATTGCCAACTTTGGGATTGAAGGCATTCAGTCTGGCGACCTGCAGAAGTACCTGTGGCAACAACACCGCATCTACACAATCACCATCACCCACAAAGGCGTAGACGAAGACGGTCAAGATCGTGATGAGTCCGCCCCGCCCCAGATCGATGGTATCCGCGTTTCCCCCTCGTTCTACTCCACTCCGTTCGAGGTCGAGCGCTTCGTAGACGTCATGAAACACGTGCTGAAAAACGGGCTAACCGCATGATTCTGTGTACGCTCCTCGCTGGAGTCCTTTGGCCCGCTCCTCAAGACGACCAAGCCCTCACGACAGCCATGCTGGAGGTCGTCGTCGATACCTGCCTCCCCTGCCACCATCCCCTGGCCGAGGATAAGAAAGCTGTCCGGGACTGGCCGGATGCCCTCGACCTTCACGCCACGATCGAGGAGTTTGTCACACCCGGGGACGCTGAAGACTCTCTGCTCTTTCTCATCGTAGATGATGGAGACATGCCCCCGCCTGACTGGCACGGGGTGGAAGGTAAGGGAATCGTCCTACTGCCGGCACAACAGGCAGCCCTGGCCGATTGGATCGCAGAGGGAGCCCCCCTCCCCAACGCTCAAACCCTCGAACGCGCCCGCGCCCGGGGACGAGATGTGCTCGCACGCTACTCGCCATCCCCTAAGCCTGACACCCAAGAGGATTCCGCTCTAACCCCGCTCAGTTCCGGAGTCGAGTCGGCCCCCACTGCCAAAGTCGACAGCCCCGAGGCCGCCCCAACTCCCAAGACCCGTACGTTTTGGTCGCGACTGACACGCCTCATCGGCCACTCCCACTCCGCCCTCGTCCACTTCCCCATCGCCTTTCTCTACGGAGCCGCCCTCGCCGAGTTGCTCCTTCTCCTCGGGTGGGGGTCACTGCAGAGTCTCGTCCCCGCGCGCAGATTCTGCATCGTGCTGGCCGCCGTGAGTGCGATTCCGGCTGCGGTCGTCGGGTGGATCGCCGCAGATTCCGTACGCCCCGAACTCACCCTGACCCAGCACCGCTGGCTCGGCGTCACCTGCGCGGTACTCTGCCTAGCCTGCTTGTTCGCTTCCAACCAACGTCAGGGAAAGGCCGCCGATCACCCTTGGCACCGCAGAGCGCGCATCCTCATCTTCCTCACCGCGGTCATCATTGCCATCACCGGCCACCTGGGCGGGGTGCTCACCTTTGGAGAAGCCTACTTTAGGTTTTAGACTCCCTCCGAACCGATGCCGCGATGACAGCTTCTATCCGCACGACAGGGTTCCTTGTCCTTTGCCTGCTCTTCGCAGCCTGCCCCGCACCTGATTTCCAAGAGGCTCCGAGAATAGCTCAGGAGCAACACGCCGCCCTGCGACTCCCGATTCTGCGCATCCCCAAGGGCTACGGCGACTGTGCCCCCTGCGCCGTATTCGTGGACACTTCCATCCCCCAGCTCACATCCCTGCACCTAGTGTTCCCCGACGAGAATCATCCCTTCCCCCCCGCCGATTGGCTCTACGATGCAGATCGTTGGTGGGGACTCTTCAGATTGAGTCGGACGTTCCCCTATGTGCGACTCGACCCCGCGTCCCGGGGCTGGGGACGTATCGCGGACGTGGAGACCATCCACTACGTACACATTTCACCTGGTGCACCTCGCGCCCTAGACCTTCCCGGAACCTCGGCGGGCGCGCAAACTTGGAGCACGTGGTTCGTCCACCATGAGCACCGGACCCTTCCCTGGAGTTCGCTCCAATTCGACGGCCCCCGTCCCATCCTGTGGGTCAACACGTGGAACCACCTGGTGGGTCCAGACAACAACAACCCCTCCCGGGCCTGGACCGAGTACAGAGACTACCCCGTTCTGAGCGGTACCCGCGCGGAGGTCGAAGCCCTTTACGCGGATGTATGGACCCCTTCTGGGATCGACCTGAGTGGGTGGCTTGCTCGATTCAGCCTGCACACACCCTGCCAACCCCTCTAGCCTCCAGTCACCCGACCCAGGTGGGCACAGTCACACGTTGGCTGGCCTATCGGGCGCGGGGAAGCGAATGGGGGAAGTGAATGGGGTGGGTAAGGGGACTCGAACCCCCGACCTCCGGTGCCACAAACCGGCGCTCTAACCAACTGAGCTACACCCACCATCCGGGCGGGGTTGGATCATTGACCCATCCCCTGTGGGGCGGCAAGGATCTGCATCGAAGGGCCTGCTGTCAAGGTCACGGAGCACTCCCGTGGGAGGAATCTGCTTTAGGCGAAAGGGAAGGCGGATCGGATCCCCCGTAGAGATGTCACTTTCCAAGCCGAATCAACAAGCGTCCCAATCGCTGGACGAGCCCCACCGGACCCGTGGTGGGAGCTTCCAGACGTCCCCTCATTCCCTGAAGGTCCTGCCGCAGGCGCTCGTTTTCCCGCTGCATGGCCCCTAAGGTGACGAGCAACCGATTACCCTGGGCCTGAACCTGCTGCAAGCGCTCCCGATCCTGCTTGCCACGTTCCTCTAGGCGGTCCACGTAGCGCTCTGTTCCTCGCTCCACGAGGGCCGCAGCTTCAAGAGCGCTGCCGCGGTCGTGGTTTTCCTGCTCAAGGCGGGCAATCTGCTGCAAATAGCCGCGCTCCTTGCGACCCGGCCCCACCACCCTTAGAGGTGCGGCCCCCCCCGAATCTGAGCCCTCGGCAATGTCGGGCTTGCCCCCGAGACGGTGGACACTCGCCGGACCCGCTGCCCGGACTGGGCGCCGGATGGAGAAGGGTCCCCCCTGAAAGGAACGGTTTTCAAGGGACCGCGAAGGGTTGACCGACCCCGCAGGATTCACAGCATCCTGCCGTGGGCGGTTGACTGCCAGAGAATCCTGGGGAGCCGTTGAGTGTGCCATAGGAGTCCCATCGGCTCACAAACATGGATTCTTGCCCACTGCCGTGTGTGGGGCGGATCGGATCGCTACTGTGGTACTGAGTCTACAATCGGGCCTACAACTGAGCCCACAGCTGAGTCCACAGCTGAGTCCACAAAGGCAACCCTATGCCCTCCCCCACAAATCCAATGCGCCCGGAGCCTTCTGTCCCAGCAGAAGATCCGCAGGCCTCCAAGGGGACAGACTCTCCACGGGCTGCGGGAGGTACCGATGGAGGCGCGCACCCCGAGCCCCCCACCCCTAGGAGCTTTGGAAACATGGGCGAGGATCATTGGACCCGGACCCGCGCACAGGCCAATTCCGAAGACATCGAGTATCTGCGTGGACGCTCGGGTGCCCCAGGGGTTGCGGAAGGCGGAGAAGAACGCAACTTCTACTGTATGGAATGCGAGGGAGTGATCCCATTCGTGGAGGGGGACACCACTTGCCCTCACTGTGGACACAAGGTCGAGGGTGCGTCCCGCCGGTACTTCAACTGGGTGGAGATTGACACGCCCCCCTCCAGCGATGTGGCCGCAATATTGCCGTGGGCTCTCGCTATCCTCATCGGCATGATCGCCGCACTCATGTACTTCAGCTAGCCATGCAAGACTCCGTTCACGGCCCACGCTTCGATCGACAGGTCCGCTTTGCTCCCTTGGGAAGTGCCGGCCAAGAGCGCATCGAAAAGGCGCGCGTCTTGCTCGTGGGTTGCGGTGCCCTAGGCGGTGTACTGGCGCAAAACCTCTACCGGGCCGGAGTCGGGACCCTTCTACTCGTGGACCGCGATGTGGTTGAGTACTCCAACCTTCCTCGGCAAGTCTTGTTCGACGAAGAGCACGCCCGCTCCGCCACCCCCAAGGTCATCGCCAGTTCACAGACCCTGCAGCGAGCGGGAGGCCCCACACAAGTGTGCGCCCACGCAGTACATCTGGATGCGGACAATCTCCCCCAGCTAGCAGAGGGTTGCGATCTGATTCTGGATGGAACCGACAACCTGAACACGCGTTATCTCATCAATGATTACTGCGTGCGCACAGGCACCCCTTGGATCTACGGGGGAGTTGTCGGGGGATCGGGCATGGTGTTACCGGTCCTGCCTGGATCAGGTCCCTGCTTGCGGTGTCTCTTCCGCGAGCCTCCCCCTGCGGGGAGCTTGCCGACCTGCGACACCGCCGGAGTCATTGCACCCGCCGTCGGGTTGGTGGCTTCGATGCAAGCGGGCCTAGCTCTACGCATCTTGTGTAGTCCCGAGTCACTTGAGCCGGGCCTACTGGAGTTAGACGTTTGGAACGGCCAGGTGCGTCGCTTGGGTGCGCGGCCCGACCCAGACTGTCCAGCCTGCGCACAGGGCGAGCACCCATGGCTGGATGAGCCCGCGGCAGTCCGCGCAGTCTCCTTGTGTGGTCGCAATACCGTCCAGGTCCGCGGACAATCCGGTGGCATCGACCTCGACGAACTTGCGGGGAAACTCGAAGGCGTGGCGCAGTCCATCCAACGTGCCGGCCCCCTGCTACGCTTCCGCGCCCAAGAATTCACCTTCTCTGTGTTCCCCGATGGACGCACACTTGTGGAGGGCACCGAAGACACAGGGCGAGCCCTCGCACTCGTCGACCGCTACCTCGGCCAATAGGCCTGCGCCAATGGACCTTGTCATTCTGGCTGCCGGTGCCTCGCTGCGCTTGGGCCAGCCCAAAGCCCTGGCACTCATTCACGGAATACCCGCTATCGAACACCTCATCGTGGCGGGACTGGAAGTTCAGCCCGATCGAGTGCACGTCATCACCGGCGCAGACCACGCGCCCATTGCAAAGTTTCTCAGCTCCTTTGAGGGTGCTGGATCACGACCCATCGAAGTGACTCACAATCCTCGATGGGCCCTAGGACGCAGCTTAGGCATCGCATTGCTCATGCACTCGGTCCATGCTGAGAGCTTATGCATTGCACCCGTGGACTGCCCGCTCGTGCGCCCCGCTGTGTTTCGAACCCTCGCGCGCACCTGGAGAAATGCCGGGTCGCCTCCCCGGGGGTGGCTTGCCCCTTGCACCGAGGGCGACACCCAGGAAACACTCGACAAACTCCCCAGCGCGTCACCTGTCCGTGGCCGCCAGTTCGGCCACCCCATCATCCTCGGCGCTGAACTGCTCTCAAAGTGGGACTCTGATCCCAGTCCCGGAAGCCTCCGATCCCTGCGAGAGCAAGCAACCCCCCTACTCAAGGCCCCTGTAACGGACATTGCGATCCTCGACAACCTAGACACTCCCCAAGACCTCGAGCATCTCAATCAACGCCGCCCCTGAGCCTTTAGCGCCGTCCCCGCTGGGGTCGATCTTTCAGTGAGTCCACAACCTGATCGATGACCCCCACGATGATGACGCCCCATGAGCTTCCAAGGTGATGTACGCGGGATCGGCTTAGCCGAGCTCTTGCAAGGTCTGGCCCAGGGCCGGCGCTCGGGCACGCTGACCCTGAGGACCGGGCAACATGCCCCTGTGATCCTAGGTCTATGGGAGGGGAGTGTGCGCCTCCTCGCGCCACCAGGGGAATCCCGGGAACACTGGCGCTCGGCCATGGAGCAAGCTTGGGCCGACGACTCCCCAGGCGTTTCCGCATCCCCAGAGGCCCCCGCCCTTCAACTTCAGCAGGTCGTCCTCGCGCGGCGCCTAGAGAGCTTCTATGAAATCCTCGATGGAGCTCAGGTTCGGTTTCAGTTCGACCCAGAGGAGGATGGTGGAGTTCTTGAGCACAGCACTCAACCTGCCCATGAAATGTCCCAGCTACTGCTGGAGTACGCACGGGTTCAAGACGAGTTCAACCAAGCCCCTCTTGCGGCTCGCCTGGGTTTCGACCTGATTCCGTGTCCAACTCCCGGCCCAACTCCCG
>CAYXZD010000001.1:187765-219680 GCA_964469565.1 uncultured Planctomycetaceae bacterium | reverse complement strand
CCAACTCCCGGCCCAACTCCCGACCTAACACCGGGCGACCACATCCCCACCCATTTCATGCAGGCCGTCACAGGCCAGCGCACTCTCCAGGAGATTGCTGATCGGCTCGGCTGGCCCCTGCGACGTGCGCTCTCCTGCGCCGCACGGGCTCTCGATGAAGGCTCGATGCAGATCGCCTCAGGCGAAGATGCTCTCGAACTCGCCCTCGCTTGCCAACGCGCCGGCCAGATTCAACGCGCACGTACGCGCATTCAATACTGGGCAGCCTGTGGGACCGCCGGGCCGATGCCCTCACATGCAGCACAGGAAATCAGCTCCAAGATTGGAGCCCTCGTGCACCCCATGCCCTCCAGTCCACGACGCACCATCCTGCGCCGCCTGCACGCCACCCTCCAAGACCCGGGCCTTGCCCTGCAACATTGGAAGCAAGCCTCCGAGTCCGATCCCCTAGATCGTATTGCACATTTGCATAGCGTCCGTCCGCGCCTGCGGCGACAAGCGGTTGACTCAGAATCGGGGACATGCCCTATGGTGGATCCGCCGGTGGCAGCCTGGCTCGAATTGGCCAGAGGATTCCAGGATCAAGGATGCCCGCGCCGGGCCATCCCCCTCCTTGAGCTGAGCGAGCGACACTGTGCAGATTGGGTGTCTGTGACCCTGCAGATGAGATTGGAGCTGGGCCTGGGTCTGACCATCGCAGGTCTCCCCCAGCGCGGTGCACCCTGGGTGCTCGAGGCCTGCCAGTGGCTCGTGGACAACGAGCGCGCCGGGGAAGCCATCTCACCCCTGCGTGTCCTTCTCGACCACGCTCCACGCCACCGGGAAGTTCGCAGGGCCCTAGCCCAAGCACGGCGGGCAGCGGGAGTTCGCGGTCTTGACCTGCACCCCGTATTCACGGGACGATCGCTCGTTGCGCTCGTAGTTGGAGCTTTGCTGCTCTCGACTAGCGCACTCGTGCACGTGCGCAGTGAACGCAGCCGAGAAGCCAAACTGTCAAGCATCCGCGCACTCTCTGAAACTCCCTCCGCTGCCCTCGCACGGCTCGAAATAGACTTTCCTGGGGAAAGGGCCTCAGACGTACAGGATCTGCGCGAGGACTTGCTCGGCCGCGAGTTACTCGCGGACATGGCCCTGCGCAAGGATTGGATTGATCAGTATGAACAGGTTCAGCACGAAGCCACTCTGGGAGATCCCGTGCAGGCGTTGGACCGTATGCTCAGGCTTCCCGCACCTCCGATCGTCCAGCGAGTCTCACGATCATGGCCCGAGGTCCAGAAACTTCGCGACGGGCTCACCCAGCGCCTGCTCGCCAACGTGCTGGCTCACGGTGATCCGCAGCCCCGGCATGCAGGACAAATCGAAGTGGAACGCAGGGTGACCCAACAGATCGCTGAGCTTCACAAGCTGTTGGAGCCTGCCGCACTCGCCCCTGCGCAACGCCTGTGGTGGGAACAAACCCTAGATGAAATCAGCCAACGGGTTTGCGCACGGGACCAAATCCGCACGGCCCTCACCCGGGAGCTCGACCTCGCTGCCAGCTTACAGCAGCAGGAGACCTGGATGCGTCAGGCCGAAACTCACCAGACTGCTGGTCGATTCCAATCAGCCATCGAACTGTACGAAGACATCATCCGTATTGATCGCACTGGAAAAGTCGAGTCTGTCCTGCAAGAACGCCTCGGTGAGCTGCATGCCCAGCGGGAAGCCCTAGCCGAAGCGCGCCGGCGGGCACTTGCAGGCCAGCACGAGACCGCATTGGACCCGCTTGAACCTCTCGTGCAGGATCTAAGTTTGTTCTCGCTCCCCTGGCAGCTCACGACCGAACCCGCCGGAGCGCACGTCGAGTCCAGCGGCCTCGCTCCGGGCACCGTCTCACTGAGCCCAACCCAGAATGCGCTGCCGCCGGGTTCTCACATTTTTGAAAGCCGCCGCGGGGACCCCGTTCAGATTGTGGTGAGCCATCCCGGCTACGAGACTCGCACCTTGCTATGGGAGCACCCCGAGGATCGGCGAGTGACCCTCTCTCTCAATCCTGTGAGAGCGTGGAATCAAGGGGCTAAAATCGAGGCTCCCCCCTTCCCGGTGGGGAATGGACACATAGTTTGCGACCGTGACGGTCATGTGGCTCGATTGGGCGCCGACGGGAGCACTCGCTGGAGCCGCAGATTGGACACACTCTCAGGCTTCTCACGATCACCTGTGTTCATGCCCCACCGCCCGGGACACGTGCTCTTGATCAGCGAAGAAGGTCAGGCCTGGGTGTTGAATGTTGAATCAGGAGAGACCGAGGGCCCCCTAGGCCTAGGCTCAGCTCCCATGTGTGGCCCCGCCCCCAGCCCGCAGTGCATCAGCCTGCGGCTCGTAGATGGTCGGTGCTTGGGTTGGACATTCGGGCTCAAGCCACATGAGCTGGCCGATGTGAGTGAAAGCTCTCTCAATCATGACCTGCGTCGATTCGGAGACGGGTTAGGATTCCATGTGCTCCGCCGCCGAGAAGACCCCGAGCGCAGCCAGTTTGAGAACCCCTACCGGAGCGATCATGTTCACTACCGAGCCGGGGCGTTCTACATCTCTTGGGCCGGAGGCATCAACGACTCTGTCCTGTGCATCGGCGAGTGGCGCTCAATAGCCTTTGAGCGGCCCAGCATCGCGGCACCCTTGGGGCGCATCTGGATTAGTGACGAAGGCGGCCTGCGCGCTTTCGAACCCACCCCAACCCCCAGCCCAGCTTTGGGCCACACTCACAGCCTGCGCTAAGCCAATTCCAGTCTAGGTCTAGGGGTCTGAGGCGAGTAGACTCCCTCAACCCATGCTGAATCACACCCAGTGGCTCAAGCCTGCAGCCATCGTGGCCGCGCTTCTCTGCACCTCGTGCCGCGGCCTGCAGGAGCGCAGCCTCACGCCGGGCTGGGAGGACTCCAGCACCCTCCAATTCGAAGCCCGAGTAACGCACCTCCAATCGGTACCCACCCCTTGGCAATGGGACTCGGCCAGTCACCGGAAACTCGTGGCCCGCCTCGACACTGCCGATGAGACGGCCCTGCGGGCCGCCGTGCTCATTGCCCAGTCCCAGGGATCTAATCGCACTCATTCGTTGCTACAACATCTTCAGCTTCGGTCACTCAGCCCCACACGCGCCGGCGATGCGAGTCAAGTGGTGGCCGCGGCTGCCCTGGCCCAATGCCCGGTCGGGAGTCCAGATGCCCACCAGCTGGCCGCAGAGCTTATCCCCCTCATTCTCAGTCCATGCTCCCACCCGGACCTGGAGGTACGGGTCGAGTGTGCATGTTCGGCGCTCGCTCTGGGGCTTGACCCCGACAGCGAGCCCAAAGTGCTTGCCTTCCTGATCCGTGTCCTGCGCGCGGGTACACCAGCCGAACTCGAAGACCCCGGGGATTGGACACCCAGTAAGACCCTCACATGGTCGAAACACCGGGCCGCCCAAGCCTTGTCCCGCCGGGCCAACCTGCCCAACTTGTTTCGCCCTGACGGTTCATGGGCACACCAGATCGGACAGGCCATGCACCTAGAAGCAGCACTGGGTTGTGCTCAAGCGCCTCACCACCAGGCAGAGTCCAGCAAAGACCGCCCCTAGAGTCTGAGTTACCCTAGGGCCTGATGCGTGTCATCATGCGAGGGAAAGGAGCGGCTTCGCGCACATGCTCCAGCCCGCAGATCCAGCCCACGGTACGCTCTAGGCCAAGACCAAACCCCCCGTGGGGAACCGATCCAAAACGGCGCAGATCTAGATACCATTCAAAATCCACGCAGGGCAATTCATGCTCGTCAATCGAGGCCAACAGAACATCGAGGTTCTCCTCACGCTGGCTGCCGCCGATGATTTCCCCCACGCCCTCCGGCGCGATCATGTCCACGCATAGAACCTTGCTGGGGTCGGCGGGATCCTCCTTCATGTAGAACGCTTTGATCTTTTTTGGGTAGCGCGTAATCATCAGAGGTTGCTCGTGCAGTTCAGAGAGAATGGTCTCGTCCGGCGCGCCAAAGTCATCTCCCGCCACGAACTCCGAATCCGGGTGTTCAAGTAGGATCTTAGAAGCCTCCTCGTAGGTCATGCGCGGAAAGCCACCCCGAATACATTCGAGCTTGGAGAGGTCGCGCTCCAAAGCAGCCAACTCGGGCTGCCGCCGGCGCAGCACCTCAGAAACCACATGAACGATGAGTTCCTCTGCCAAGGTCTGCACATCTTCAAGGTCTGCATAGGCCATTTCAGGCTCCAACATCCAGAACTCCGTCAGATGCCGACGCGTCTTAGACTTTTCTGCCCGAAAGGTCGGCCCGAAGCAGTAGACCTTCCCAAACGCGAGGGCAGAGGCCTCGGCATACAACTGTCCCGACTGGGTCAGGAAAGCCTTGTCCCCCTCGAAGTAGTCCAACTCAAAGAGGGTGCTGGTTCCCTCGCAGGCCGCTGGCGTAAACATGGGAGAGTCCACGCACAAAAAGTCGCGTTCATCGAAGAAAGTGCGAATCGCAGTGATCACGGCATCGCGGATGCGTAGCACGGCCCACTGACGCTTTGATCGCATCCACAAATGGCGACGGGAGAGCAGGAAATCCGGGCCATGTTCTTTGGGCGTAATAGGGAAATCTTGCACGCTCTGTAGAACACTCCCGGCACTCACCGAGATCTCCACCCCGCCCGGTGCGCGATCATCTGCTTTCACCTCACCCTCCAGAATGAGACTGGATTCTTGCCCCGCACGGCCGACAGCCTCAAACAACTCCTCGGGGACGGCTTTGGCAAACAACACACATTGCACGTAGCCAGTGCCATCCCGGAATTGGACAAAGTGTAGCTTGCCCTTGGACGTGCGGCGGTGGAGCCACCCTTTCAGGGTGACGGTCTCCCCCACGTGTTGGCTCAGGTGTTGGACGGTGATTGTCGGGCTCATGGAACTGGCTGCTGTGGAATCTGCGGTGTGAGGGGAGCGTGCGGTCGGATCTGGAGGATAGTGAAGCCGGGCCCCGTCACCGAATGTAAAACTGAAGGGAGGCTGGGCTAGGGAAATGCGTCATAGCTGGAGCGCATGCGGACATCCTTCAGAGCACCACGGCTCACGAGCACAACACCCTTGTGGGCGACCCCCGCTCGCCGCGCTTCCACGCGCACATTCAGATCCTCCTCGCCCGCCCCGTTGAGTTCCTCCACAGGGCTGATGATGTCGATGCGCTCGAATCCCATGGACACGAGACGGTTGGTGATGCGTTCGGACAGGCCCTCGCCTTGAGCAGCCCCACTGGCACCCTGCACCGGAGAGGCCGCAGACTGCTGCTGATCCATCAAGGCCAGCAAGCGCTCCTCAAAGCGCTTGTTGCCGTCACGGATATCGATCAGCACGTGCTCCAATCGGCGGCGACCAAGCTCGTCCCCCCCTTCAGCCAGACGTTCGAGGGCATCGGAAATCGGGTCGAGCCGCTCCAGCCCAGCCAATTCATCAGTCTGCTCGTCGAGCAGGCGCGTCAGGCGCAGCAGCTGGAGGATTACAAACACAATCCCCACCAGGATCAGGGCTGTCACGATGAGGATGGGATCGATGCCCACAGACGACCCAGGCTCGGGGAAAACTCCCGTGGAGAGGCAGAGGAGGAGGGGACTCATGGGGCGCAGGATACCATGCCACTCCACGGGAGACACACCCATCGGTGGAGTCATGGCTGGTACGGTGATGGAGTTGCCCCTATCCTCGCCCCATGCAACGCCTGACCCCGGCCCTCACCGTCGTTGGTATCCTCCTCCTCTTTGCGTGCCTGCCGAGCGCAAATGTGGCGCAACTCGCAGCCATCGAGTCGGGTTCCCTGCTAGAACTGCCCTGCCCGGCATCCCCGTCGGATCTTGGCCACGAGGAGCCACAATCCCTCGGCCAGTGGCTCTACTCTGCTCAAGAAGCCGAATCGGGGAAACTGGAGTTACGTCTCGGCAATACGGAGATTGATTGGCCAGGATCTGCCCTGGCCAGTGCTACTGAGCGAAATGAGTATCGCACAGAGATGCGCAATAGCATCGTGCGGCACCTACGCTCGTTCGCAGGCGATCATGGCCTCGACACGAACTTCACTGTGTCCCAAGCGGATTCTAATGCCGCTGGCCTCTCCCTCCGGACGGAACTCCGTGACGGCGCGCTCAGCCTAAGCGTGGAGCGGGGCGACCAACGCATTCAAGTGAGCCGTCCGTGGTCGGTGCCCACGCGACAATCCCTACTCCCGCCTCTCGTTGCCATTGCCCTCGCCATCGCCCTAAGGAAGCCAGTGCCTGCGCTCCTTGCTGGCGTGCTCTCAGGCTCCGTACTCGTTCGAGCCCAAGCCGGGGCAGGGCTGAGTGGAGCACTAGGAATGGGAACTGTGGATGTGTTTACCACGCACCTTTGGGATGAAGTTATCGATGGCGACCGCATGCGTGTGGTGGCCTTCGTGGTCTTCATGCTGGCGATGGTGGGCGTAGTCACCCGCGCGGGAGGTATTCAAGGACTTATGGATCGCATCGCCAGATTGGCGAGCAGCGCACGGCGATCGCAACTGGCTACCTGGCTTATGGGACTTGTCATTTTCTTCGATGACTATGCCAACACGATCTTGGTGGGCACCACCATGCGGCCCTTGACCGACAGATTCAAAGTCGCGCGGGAGAAGCTAGCGTACATCGTAGACTCCACGGCCGCCCCTGTGGCGGGCATCTCAATCCTCTCCACATGGATTGCATTCGAAGTCTCAACCTTCAGCAGCCAGCTTCCCAGTGTCGGCCTGAGCAGCGGCGACGGCTACGGGGTGTTCCTCCAGACCCTGCCCTATCGATTCTACTGCATCTTCACGCTGTTCTTTGTGGGCCTCGTCACGGTATCCGGTCGGGATTTCGGACCCATGCTGACTGCCGAGCGTCGTGCGCGTACAGGCGCAGTCCTGCGGAAAGGTGCCAAGCCAATGGTGAGCGAGCACGCCACGAGTCTGAAGCCAGCCGCTCATGTGCAGCCACGGTCATCGGTCGCAGTCTGGCCCGTGCTGACGTTCGTGATCGCCACGCTGGGAATGATTCTGCATTCAGGCGGCGCAATGGAATACTGGGAGGCGGGCACCTTGTTCACCATTGAGAGTTTGACCCAAGTGCTCTATGACGGTAGCGGATTCGACCCACTCATGTGGGGTGGCCTAGCTGGCTTTGTCCTGGCCCTTCTCTTGGGCTTTGGAGTTGGACTCTCCTTCCCCCAAGCGATGCAGGCCTCATGGTCAAGCCTGCGCTCCATGGGAGTGGGGCTCGCCATTCTCTACTTGGCTTGGGCCATTGGCTCCCTCTGCGGCGATCTGGGGACCGCGGGGTACCTCACATCCATCTTGAGCGGCACCCTTGATCCGATCATTCTGCCACTCGTGTTGTTCCTGCTCTCCAGTTTCGTGGCATTCGCCACGGGTTCATCCTGGAGTACGATGACCATCCTCCTGCCCCTTGTTGTGGGTCTTGCGTTCAGGTTGGGTGAAGGTGCAGAGATCGGTGGTCACATGATGATGGTCATCAGTATCGGCGCAGTGCTGGAGGGGGCTATTTTTGGCGACCATTGCTCACCCATCTCCGACACCACCGTCATGTCTTCCATCGCATCTGCGTCAGACCACATTGATCACGTCCGCACCCAGACGCCCTACGCGCTGGTGACGATGATCGTCGCGATGATTTGCGGCTACTTGCCCGCTGCGATCTGGGGGATCTCTCCTTGGATCTCCTTGCTGGGCGGCATGGGCATGCTCACCCTCATCATGGGTGTTCACGGTAAACGGGCCGAGGTCGATCCCCTGCCCAGTCAAGCCTGAACATCACTTCCATGAGCCACGCACCCACGAGCAATGACGGTCCTAGGAACGGCAAATTGATCGGACGCATTGTGTTGGGGATGGTCCTGGGTGTTGTGGTTTATGGCTTCATGACCCTGTGGTCAGATGTGGATTCGATTCGCGAAGCCTTGCATGGGTTTCCGTTGACTCTGGTGCCCGCTGCCATGGGCCTGTCCCTTCTGAACTACCTGCTCCGCTTCATTCGCTGGGAGGGCTACCGCAAGCTGCTCGGAGTCAACCTGGGTGTGAGAGACTCCTTCATGATTCACTTGAGCGGTCTGGCCTTGACCGTCACCCCGGGGAAAATGGGCGAGGCCTTCAAGTCAATCCTCATCCGCGAAGCGGAGGGATCGCCCCTCGCCCACACCGCACCCATCGTCATCGCCGAGCGATTCACCGACCTGCTGGGCTTTCTCGTCCTCGTAGCCGTCGGCGGCTTGGCGACGGCCCCCGAGCACGCATGGGTGTTCTGGGGCACGCTTGCTCTGTGCGCTGCTCTCATCGCCCTGATTGCCTGGCCAGCCTTCACCAAGCTTGCCTGTGAGTTCCTCGAGCACCTGCCCCTCCTGAACCGTGCAGCGCAGGGTGTGCGAGCCATGGTTGCCAGCACACGCGTGCTCATGTCCCCCTCCCAATTGCCCCTGCCTACACTGGTGGCCACCCTCGGCTGGGGGCTGGAGTGCACCGGCTTTTGGCTCATCGCCAATGCCCTGTGCCCCGCAGAATTGCCATTTCTCTTTGCTGTGTACGTGTTCGCGATCTCGGCCGTGGCGGGCGCTGTGGTCCTCTTCACCCCTGGCGGGTTGGGAGTGACCGAGGGTCTGATGACCGCGCTCACCAGTAGCCGCATGCGCACTCTAGGCATGGCACCTGCAGCTGCCACAGCAGCGGCCGTCTCCGCGACGGTTCTCATCCGCCTCTGTACCCTCTGGTTTGCCATGGGGCTGGGGGTTGTCGCCCTAGCCCTCTACACCCACGGGCGGACGGGCAAAGCAGCGCTTCCCGATCAGGGCTAGCCCCAACCCGAGCTCAGGAATACACGCGCGATACTTCGAGACGGAAGCGATCGCCCAACTCTGCGTACTGCTGCACGCGAGCTTCATTGGGCTGCAGGGCAGGTCCTGCGGTTTCGATCCAGGGGGTGGCGAGTGCAGCCATCGATAGCGATGACCCTTCCGCACGCTTCCAAGTCCACAACCCGTGCAGGGCCGCCCCTAGAGCAGCAGATTCGAGTTCTGCGAGGGGTGTCACAGGACAATTCAATGTGTCCGCAAGGATCCGGCACCAAAGTGCATTCTGCGCAGCCCCACCCACCAAGTGGATCGAGGCTACGGGCAGCCCGAGTCTACGCATGCGTTCGACCCCCCAAGCGAGATTCAAACTCGTGCCCTCCAAGGCGGCGCGATACAAGACTTCGGCACGCAGGTGACCTGGTCGAATCCCGAGCAAGGTCCCGCTGGCCGTCGGCAAGTCGGGTACACGTTCACCCGCGAGGTAGGGTAGCCACAGGAGTCCGTCACAACCCACGGGAACGGACGATGCGGCTTCAGTCAAAGAACCGTGGTTCTGACTAAAACTGGCACAGACTTCCTCAGCCACGCTTGTCAGATTCATCACGCACAGCAGAGGCAGCCACCCGCCAACCGAGTCACAAAAGGGCGCAATCAACCCATCCGGATCCACTCGGGGAGCGTCACTGTGACAAAACACAGTCCCCGAGGTACCCAGGCTTGCCACAGCAACCCCCGGCTCGGTTGCACCGCTGCCCACCGCACTCATCATGTTGTCGCCGCCACCTGTACTGACGAGCACCCCCTCGGGTAGACCGAGCAACTGCGCTCCGCGCTCATCTAGATGTCCCGCCACGGCTCCCGCTGGAAGAATTGGAGGCAATAGGGAAGGCAAACGCGGGTCCAGTGCGTCGAGATCCTCCTGACGGAACTCGCGGGTTCTGACATCGAGAAGCCCGGTGCCCGATGCATCGCCCGCTTCCATGCTCGCGTTCCCTGTCAGGACGTAATTGATGTAGTCATGGGGCAGCAAGACTTGAGCCACCCGATCCCAGACTTCGGGCTCGTGCCGCATGAGCCACAGGATTTTTGACGCCGTGAAGCCGGTGGGCATCGGTCGACCCAGGCGTTCCGCTAGCTCGCGGGCCTCCGGGGCCGTGGCTGTGTCACACCACAGCTTTGCCGCCCGCAGGACCTGGCCTTTCGCATCGAGCACCACCAAACCGTGTTGTTGGCCCGAAACTCCCACGCTTGCAAAGCCCTGTGGGTCTACCCCGGGAGAGCCAAGAAGCTCAGCACACACCTGGGCGATGGCATCCACCCAGGTTTGAGGGTGCTGCTCGGCCGCCCCTTCGGGGAGCCCCTCGATCAACCCATAGGAGACACTCGCACGTGCGAGGATGCGGGAGTTCTCCCCATCCAAGACAAGACCCTTGGTCCCTTGGGTTCCAACATCGAGCCCAAGATGCAACGACACGGAGTTAGCGCACTCCCATCATGTATTCACACATGATCTGATCAAGGCGCTCATAGCCGAGCCCCTTGGCACCCAAGGCAACATCATCGATATCCAGGGCCCGCAGGCTTTGTGCGGCGGCAGCGCTATAGGGAAGATTCAAGATCGGATCAATCGAGGCATCTACTGGCTGGGCAAGGCACTCACGAACCTGATCATCAGCATCAAAGGCTCGAGCGCGCTCGGCCAGAATCTTATAGGTGCGCATGCAACCCCGGGCGAAATCCCAAACTCCTTGTTCGTCTTCGGTGCGATAAGCATGGGCATCGAAATGCAAGGGGCCCGTGTAGGCCGCATTCCCAGCAGTCCCTTCAAGCAAGCGCACGAGTAGGAACGCCTGCTTGAGGTCCTCACTGCCAAAGCGCAGGTCTTGGTCGTAACGGCCAATGCGCTGAGCATTCAAATCGATGTGAAAGAGTTTACCTGCCTCCATGGCCTGGGCCACGCCGTGTACAAAGGACAGGCCGGCCATGTGCTCATGAGCAACCTCGGGATTCACTCCCACCATATCACGATTCTCTAGAGTCGAGATGAAGTGCAGCATGTGTCCTGTCGTGGCAAGGTATATATCACATCGCGGCTCATTCGGTTTAGCTTCGAGCGCAAAGCGCAGGTCATAGCCCTGTTCCTTGACGTACCCACACAAGAAATCAACTGCATGGCGGAAGCGCTTCATTGCATCTTGGGGATCCCGGCAGGCGTCAGCTTCAGTTCCCTCACGCCCCCCCCAAAAGACATAGGTCGATGCTCCAAGTTCGACCCCGAGGTCGATGGCATCCATCGTTTTCTTCAAGGCAAATGCGCGCACTTTCGGATCGTTGGAGGTGAACGCACCGTCCTTAAAAACCGGCAAGCTAAACAGGTTGGTTGTGGCCATTGGAACGACCATGCCCGTCTCGTCCAACGTCTGCTTGAAGCGGGCAACGATGTTGTCTCGCTCGACATGCGACACACCATGGGGTACTAGATCATTATCGTGCAGGTTGACTCCATACGCCCCGCACTCTGCCAGCTTTCGCACCAGGTGATTTGGATCGAGGGTGGCCCGGGTGGGACCCCCGAATGGATCACGGCCCGGGTTTCCCACGGTCCAGAGGCCAAAGGTGAAGCGATCGTCAGGGGTCGGGTCGTAGGAGGACATGGGAGAGGTATAGCAATTTGGCCTGACACTAGGGGCAGGGAATTGGTGAGCGAATGCCTCGACCGAGTGGGTACCCTCTAGGCATGCATCGTCCAATATTCTCCAGCCTGATCCCCCTGCTGATGGGCCTCATGGCTTGTGCTTCCCCTCCGCCTGCGCCGCCGCCCCTCCCCACTGGGCCCTACCTGGTGCTCCTAGGCACCGCGCAAGATGGCGGTTACCCCCAGATGGGCTGTCAGCTGCCCCTGTGTCAGGATGCACGTCAGAATCCCGAGCTAGCCCGTCACGTGGTCAGTGCCCTGCTCGTCGATCCGCGCTGCAATCAGCGTTGGTTGTTGGATGCATCCCCCGATTTACCCGAACAACTCGAAGTTGCACGCTCCCATGCAGCCCCGCCAGCCCTCGTAGGATCCCGTCCCCCTCTCTTTGATGGAATTTTTATCACCCATGGCCACATGGGCCACTACACCGGGCTCATGCACCTCGGCAGGGAAGCCTACGGCACTCAAACGACACGCCTTTACGCTTCCCAAAAAATGGGCGCCTATCTAAAACACAACGGACCGTGGAGTCTGCTCTTTGAGGCCAGTCACCTGAAACACGAAGTCCTTCGGGCGGGCAGGTCCCTCGCGCTACGCCCGGATCTGATTCTCACGCCCCTCTCAGTTCCCCATCGTGGCGAGTTCAGTGACACCTTCGCATTCGCCATTCAGGGTCCTGAGCGGAGTCTGCTCTACCTGCCAGACATCGATCGCTGGCAGGGCGAGTGGGCCCCTCTTCAGGAATGGCTGGAGGAATATGATGAGGTCCTGGTGGACGGCACCTTCTATGACGGTGCCGAACTCCCCGGCCGGGACATGAGCCAAATCCCCCACCCTCCGATCAGCCACACGCTCGATCTGCTTGAAGAACTACCTGCCCCCCTAAGGGCCAAGGTGAACTTCTTGCACATCAATCACACCAACCCTGTCCTTGACCCAAACTCCTCGGCAGCTGCCAGAGTGCGAGAGGTGGGAGCGCGGGTGTGCGATGACGGCGACCGTTTCGACCTCTAAGACAGGTCCTAGTCCCCTGCCTTGGCTCAATGTAGGCTGTGCCCCCGCCCCCTCCCTCAACTCCACATAACATGATTGTTCCACGTACTACCCGCGCCGCCATCCTCGCCAAGCTCCGAGCCAAGGTAGCCGCACACGACCCCATTCTGATTTCATCTGCCGGCAGTGGGCTTGTGGCTAGCCTGCTTGAGAAAGCGGGTGCGGATTGTGTCAACACATTCGCGGGGGCGCGCTTGCGGGCCAATGGCATGGGCACCATGGCAATGATGTGGCCCATTCTGGATTCCAATGCCCAGGTCTTGCGCAACACTGTCGAGGACATCTTGCCGGCCATGTCGGGAGATGCATTTGTCTGCGCCTGTATCAACGCAAACGATCCGCTCAAGGATATGCGCACTTTTCTCCAAGTGCTGCTCGATAACGGGATTCCCTCAGTGTCCAACATCGGCCCATCGGTCAGCTACGTCGACAAGGACTCCACCCTGTTCAAGGTCATGCACAAGAGCGGCATCCGATTCCAGCATGAGGTCGAAATGCTCGCCTTGGCCAAGGAAATGGGGCTACTGAGTGTGGGCCTCGCCTTCGACATGGAGGATGCACGTGCCCTGCTCGAAGGCGCCAAGCCCGACATTTTTTGCTTCCACGCAGGAAACACCAAGGGCGGCTTGCGGGGCTACGACTCGGGCGAAACGATCGAACTCACGGCCGAGCGCACCGAGGAGGCCTACCAGATGGCGCGCGAGATCCATCCCGACGTCATCTTGGTGGGCCACGGTGCTGCCATGGAGACCCCTGAAGATGCCCAATACATGTTGGACCACACCAGTGGCGATGGAATCTGGACCGGTTCTTCGACCGAACGCCTTCCCATTGAGAAGGCTGTCCTCGAAGCAGCCACGGCCTTTGCATCCCTCGAATTTTCCTCCGAAAAGTAAGCACCATGAGTACCCCTGTCACCATTGCCGTTCTGGCGACACTCGACACGAAAGGAAAAGAGGCCGCCTACGTCAAGGAGCGCATTGAAGCCCTAGGCGGACAGGCCCTGCTCATCGACATGGGGCTCGTGGGCGAAGCGGGCACGACTCCCGACGTGGGGCGCGAAGCCATCATTGCCGCAGGCGGATCCACGCTAGAATCGCTCTTGATTGAGCCCGACCGGCAGGAAGCCGCCCCGATCCTGATCGCGGGAGCTGCCAAGGTTTTGCACGAACTCATTGCCGAAGGGCGCATTGGAGCCGTACTCGGATTTGGCGGCACCCAAGGATCCTCGAATTGCTCGGCAGCCATGCAGCAGTTGCCCTTTGGATTCCCCAAGATATTGCTCTCCACCATGGCGTCGGGTGACACATCTTCATTCGTTGGAGTCAAGGACATCACGATGATGTTCCCGGTCAGCGACATCCTCGGCCTCAATCCACTCGCCCGCACCATCCTCGCCAACGCGGCCGCCTGTGCGTGGGGCATGGCCCAAGCGGGCGTTCCCTTGGAGTCCCCCACGGACGATCGGCCCGTCATCGCCATGACCAATCTTGGCGTTCTCACAGACGGCACCATGCATGCCCAGAAACGCTTTGAAGAGGCTGGCTATGAAGTCATCATCTTCCACGCCGTGGGCTCCGGCGGCACGGCCATGGAACAGCTCATGCGGGCAGGGCACATCCAAGCTGTATTTGACTATGGACTGGGTGAGATATCCGACGAAGTGCATGGAGGGCTCAGAGCCGCCACACCCGAGCGATTGACCGTGGCCGGTGAACTCGGGCTTCCTCAAGTCATCGTACCGGGGGGCACGGAACACATTGGCTTGTTCACCGAAGCCAATGTGGTACCTGAGGCATACACTGACCACTTGTACGGTTTTCACAATCCCATCATCTTCGTCCCTCGACTCAACGCGCAAGAGATGGTGCAGGTAGCGCAGAGCATCTGCGAGCGCCTGCAAAGTACCCGTGCTCAAGCCACGCTCTTCTTACCTTTGCGCAGCACAAGCCGGTACGGGGTCGAGGGCGGCATGCTTCGAGACCCCGAGTCCGACGCCGCTTTCTACGCTGCCCTCAAACAGGGAGCGCCCGAAAGCGTCCGAGTTGTTGAAGTCGATGCGGACGCCGAGGACCCGGCCTTCGTGGATCAGGCCGTGGATTGCCTCTTGGACATGCTCGCTTGAGCTAAGCACGCAAGGCTAGGGCTGCGGCAAACACCAAGCCTGCTGCAAGGGCACTGAGCCAACGCACCAGCGTCCAATTCCCGGGTTCGGAGGGGGGCCCGGAGGATCGTTCCCCCTGGCGCGGAGCATGCACTTGTAAGCTTCCGGCGGCCCGCCGATCACGGACAGACACGACAGATTCTCTGGGGAGTAGGGCGCTGTCGAAAAGCTCCGCCCAGGATGCAGCGAAGGCTCCCTCGTCCCCTGCACGCAGGGCAAATGGCTCCTGCATCGCTACTTGCACATAACCGGGCTTGTACACCACGAGGGGCTGCTCGCGATCCTCCACGAGGGCGCTCAACCAGATCCTCCCATGGGAGGGTGCTAACGCCCGGCCGACGTCCGCCCGTCCCACTCCCGACCATCCCTGCCAGCCGTCCCTCGCAAACCGTGCGGTAGCCCCCAAGGGTTCGAGCTCGCCGTCCTCACGGGGCACAGTTCCAGCCACATGGAGGGATGGTCGCCCCTGTCCCTCCGCAAGGCTAAGGCCCCGATCCTCGGCCCAAAGGGCTGCGAATTCCCTCACATCCTTGGGCAAGCCCGAGCCCAGCTGCACCCATGCACTCTCGCATTCCGAGCCTTCCTCTACAGACTGGCCGTCCCAATGCAGCCCGCGCTGCCTCACCGTCCCCACCCAGCCGGGTACGAAGCCACCCCCACTGTGAACAAACCCCGCGTGCTCTGGGTCGAGATCCCCGGCTTGGGCACGCACCCAAAGGGTGAGGGGCTCATCCACAGCTGCCCAGGATTCACTTCGCTCAGTGCTGTTGCTCGCCGAGAGCCATTGTGCAGGCGGTTCATCCGACAGAATGCGCTCCAACTCGGCCCCGTTCCAACGGGACCACTCAAGTTCAGGCCGCTCGGGCTGCTGATTCACGAGTGTCCTCACTGCCGCAAGGGCCACTTCAATCCTTGTCCCTTGACCGCTGGCCTGCCCCCTCCCATCCGTATGGGTCAAGAACATGCTCGGATGGGTGCTCAACACCACGTGCCAACGCAGGGGAAGAGCCGTTTGGCGATGGCGGGGCCCTGCGAGAGCAAGGCTCCCTGCCACCAACCCCGCGACGAGCAGGAGACGGGAGAGCGGGAGGCGGCGGCGGAAGCGGTGGCCCTTTCCTTGCTCCTCAAGTCCTCCCCACAGCCGGAGAGTTCCTAGGAACCGCGCCTGAGGCTCCCCCCTCTGAAGGGAGAGTACGACTAACGCGATCGGAAGGGCCAAGCCCCACAGTGCCCACGGCCGAGTCCACTCAAGCCCCACGACCTAGGGCTCCAATATGGCGTGGACCGCCTGTTCGAAGGGCTGGTTGCTAGAAAAAAGGCCGTGGTATACGCCGTGTTGGCTCGCGGCGTGGCGCCACCGCTCGATGGAGGCCTCCAGCCGACCCTCATAAGCGGCAAGGGTATCCCCATCCAGCCGCACGGAGACGGACCCATCGCCTTCGGGATCAAGCCAGCGCACATGCTGGCCTTCGATCCCGCCGAGACTCTGATCAGGGACAAGTTCAAGTGGAGCGAGAAACTGAACCCACAAGAGTTCACGCCCAGGGCGCTGCCAACTCATCGCCTCGGAGCGGTCTACATCCAGTAGGTCCCCCAGCAAGAACACCCGGCCAGATTCACGGGAGGGACGCCGCTGTTGGAGCACGGAGGCCAAGCCAGCCGTTCCCTCGGCCTTCAGCGAGACGAGGAATTCCAAGAGCGCACCAAGATCACTTCGTCGCCGCACCAGACATCGTCGCTCACGCGTCACCAATTCAACTCGAGCACCTAACTGCAACCCCGCCGAAACGATCCCGCCCGCCACCTCAGCTGCCGCCTGTAGTTTTCCAATGGGGCCCACAGCCATGGAGGCACTGGTGTCAAGGGCTACCGTCCAAGCCTCAGAGGCTTCCCTGCGAGAGTCCTTGATGTAGGGGCGGTCGAGGCGGGCCAAGAGTGCCCAGTCGAGTTGGCGCAGATCTTCGCCGGGCCGATAGGGTCTACTGCCTACAGACTCTTCTCCTGCTCCCAATAGACTTGCGCGACCGGCACCTTCCCGGCGCTGCAGCCCCGCGGCGATGCGTAGGCTTAAGCGTTCAAGTCGGGCCGTGTAGTCGGCCCCAAGAGACACCGTAGGACACGGCAACGCCTCCGAGGCAGGGGAGGCCAAGGAGCCCGGGGATCCTGCGCTGTAGGAAGCGTTCATCCTTTTGGCTCACTTCCCCTGCGCAGCACGACTAGGGTCATGTCATCCTCGTGCACTCCGGCCGCAAATTCGATAACTTCCGTGACTAGGCTTCCCAATAGCGCCTCGGCACTTGGATCCGCCGCGCTCACTCTTGCAACGAGGTCCTGCACTCGGTGATTACCGAACAGGTCATCGGGACGCTCTGGATGGCGTGCTTCGACCACGCCGTCCGTGAATGCGAGCAGCGTGTCGCTTGCTTGCATCTGCGTGGGTGGCCCCAATTCAAACTGCATGCCCTCGACGAGTCCCAAAGCAGGGCCTGTCGATTCAAGCTCCTGAATCGACTGGGTTTCATGCCGCCAAAGGAGGGGCGGAGTTCCCCCGGCATTGACGTACTCCAGTCGACCGTCTTCACCCACTACACCTAGAAAGAGCGTTAGGAACATCCCGTCATCCATTCGTTCAGCCAAATCCGCATTGAGGAGGCTGATCACCTGGGCCGGATCATTCAAGATGCGCAGGTAGGACCGCAGACCTGCTTGGGCTGTAGCCGTCACAAGGGCTGGGCCGATGCCATGCCCCGTGACATCCCCCACAACAAAGGCATGACGTCCGTCACCGAGCCGCACAAAATCATAGAAGTCTCCAGTCGCGTGTTCGGCGGGTCGAAACCACCCGTGCAAATCGAAGCCGGGAACAACAGGTGGAGCGCTGGGCATCAGGCCAGCCTGGATTTCGGTAGCGATCTCAAGCGAGCGCGTTAGGCGTGCCTTCTCAAGGGATTCCTCGTGCAGGCGAGCGTTTTCAAGGGCCACGTCCACGTGTTGGGTGAGAGCTGAGAAGAGAGCTAGATCACGGGCTGTGAATTCGTGGCGCGTCACACGGGAGTCCACATAAAGAGCACCATGCTGGGGCCGCCCCCCCGGGCCCGCTCCATGGGGTGCGAGAGGGGCACACATGACGCCCCGCAGCTTGAGTTGAAGTACGGATTGGCCCCACTCCAGAGCCTGTGCATCATTGTCCACCATGGTTCGAATGGGCTGGGCCGATTGAACCACCCTCTGAACGACAGAGGTCGAGTACTCGCACTTGTGGGTGGGCAAATCTGCACCCGCCGAGCGAGCAACGCGCACCTGCTGGGAAAGTTCGCCTGCCCGGTCGTCGACGGGGCTAGTGAAGATCAGAAAGCCCCGCTCGGCTCCCATGGCATGCACGGCAGTATCGACCACATAGTTGAGCAGGGACTCCACATCCCGAGACTCAGAAACCTGCCGGATAGCTTCCAATAGCACATCGAGCGACTGACCATCCGCCTGAGGGTCGCCGCTGAGGAGCGGGTTTACACCGAGCCCCAACCCTGGATCGGGACCCACGAGATTCTCAGAGGATGCCTGCTGCGCGTCGGAGGGCGCGCGGGGAGTGGGTGCAGGGCTAGGTTTCTTTCTCCACAAGGCCATGGAGAGCATTCTAGGGTTGGACAGGCCAGAGCACTATGAGCCTTTCGGATTCCGCATTTGGCCTCCTTCACCGCTGACTGGGAACCGTCCGGATGTACTGCCCAGCCTGCACCCGACTTTACGGAGCTGTGGAGAATCGACAATCGGAGCCATTGCCCCTTGCGTCTTCCCCAACCGACCCAAAGAATACCCTCGCACATCCTCCCGAGCACACATCATGCACATCCACATCGAACCCAGTGAACACCACGCCATACTTCATCTTCGCGGTGAGTTTGATACCTACTATTGCCCGATTCTCCAGCAGGAGATCGATGCGATTCAGCAGACGGGTGTGGTCCAAATCGTTCTCAACCTCCGCATGGTGAAGTTTATCAACTCCACCGCCCTAGGCAGCATGATCAAGGCCCACAAAGCCCTCGCCGCCGCGGGAGGACGCCTGCTGATTTCTCACCCCTCGGCTTTTTGCCGTGACATTATCGAGAAGGTCGGTCTCAACCGGGTAGTCCCCGTGTGCAACACCGATGAAGAGGCCATTAGGCAGTTCGCCTCGCGGGATGAAAGCACACCCGCATCCGGGGATGCATTCGAAGTCGATTCCTCTTCCGTTTTGTTTAGTCTCGAAGACAAGGATCGCCTCGAACATTTCTTTGAGAAGGTCAAGGCCGATAATCCCGTACACGGGCATGCCTTCGGCAAGAACTGGACCGGAGTCGGCCGCATGGCCAACCTCGACAAGATCGGTTTGGCCTTTTCTTGGGCAGGGGGCAAGACGGATCTCTCGGCCTTCGACATGGGGCAACTCTTAGCCCTTGGGACGGTCTTGGAGGTCAAGTTTCGACTTCCCCTGCTGCAGAAGGGCTTTTGCGAAGCCCTCGTGGAAGTCGCCGAACTCGAAGAGCGCGCAGAGGGAGTCAAGCTGACTTGCACCTTCACACAAATCGACGAGGCCACCGAGGCGGCGATCGAACAATACGCCCAAGATATGGCCCTCCTGAGGGATGAGCTGGGTGAAGCCGAGCAGAGTGCCTCGTAGGATCGGTGAGTACACCTGAAGGCCTTGGACTCGGGGACTCTCGCAAATCAGGTCCCGGCTGAAGAAGCCGGCTCGGAGGGTTGGCCCTGTTCGGGGTGTTGATCCGACTCCATAGATGAAACCCCTGTCTCATGGAGCAGAATCTCTTCAAAGCTCCCCGACACCTTTCGCCATGCGTAGCGCTCTTCGGCGAGAGCCCGGGCCCTCAAGCCCCAGCGGCGACGGCGCTCGGGCGACCCGGTGGCGATGGTCAGGGCTTGAACCCAGTCCTCTAGGCTGGGTTCGTTGACGAGCAGGCCACAGCCATCGTTTTCTAGCAACTCCTCTGCGCGGACGCCTCGGCCCGCCAAAATGGGTAGGCCGCAGGCCAGCGCTCGCCGCGCTCGCCAGCCCGAAGTGTCATCACCGAGCGAAGGCTCTACCATGAGTGTGCTCGTCGCTAGAAGCCCCGGCAGTTCTTCCACCCGCGGTGTCGTCATCCAGCGCAGACGTGCCCCGATGCCGAGTCGATTGGCTAGGGCGCGCAAGTGGCGCACCCCTGGTCCAGCCCCTGCCATCAATAGAGTCCAGTCATCCCTCTGGCCCACGGTTCGTGCAAAGGCTTCAATCATCGCCTGCATGGCTGGTGTGTCATCCACACGCCCCAAGTGCAAGAGGATGCGGCCGCGGATTCCGTGTTGAGAGGGGAGCGGACTGGTCAAGTCGGGTTGGAAATGGGTGAGGTCCACTCCCCCGGGTACGATGCAGATGCGATCCGGAAGGAAGCCCTCCTCGATGGCTTGGGAATGCGCTACCTGATCCAGAGCGATGACGCAGCGCGCACGTTTGCGGACATAGCTTCCCCAAAGCCGCATGCCGAGCCAACGTAGAGCGCGTTCAAGCCGGCGCCCCACTTCCGGTAGAGCTTCCTCCACCAGCACAAGTGGAACTTGTAGTTTCGCCGCGCATCGAGCGGCGCGGGCTGCGGCGGGTGAAAGTGCATCGTAGGCAACGAGCACATCGGGAACGAAGCGGTCCATGCTCACCACTGGCTCATCGGGGCCACCATCCACCCCTCCCCCCGAGCGGGGAATGGCCCCCGGGGTGGCCCCAAAGCCTCGCACCACATGCCCGCGGCCTAAAAGCTCTCGGGCGATTTCAGGGGCGTGGTGTGGCACCCTGCGCCTGAAGCGAAAGGGATTGACCACGAGGGCTACGCGAAGGGGGCGGTGCATCACTGGAGGAGGGAACAACAAGGATGTCTCAGGATCGAACGCAAAACGGTCGATTCTTAAGGCAGACCCGGAGCTAAGAGCCTGCCACCGGCTGGCCCCGATTATGCACCCACCGTACTAGGAACCATTTTCCGGGTCCACCTCCTGTCCCTCCCCATTTCTACTCCCCCACAACTACGCCCATGTCCCCCAGCGCTAGCTTCTCTCCACACGCCAAGTACGTCTCCAAGGGCCTGTTCATTGACCGTTGGGGAACCCTCCTCGAGCGTCCGCGCAAGGGGTTTGTCAGCCGCTACGACCGGGCCCGATTCACACCTGGAGCCCTCGATGCGATGTTCCACGCAAGCCAAACTGGCTGGAATCTTTACCTCATCGGCAATGAGAGCTCTGTGGCACAGGGACACATCTCCGGGGCACAGTGGGAGAGCTTTGAATCTGCACTGGTGAGCGACCTGCACAAGCAAGGCATTCCCATTACTCGCAGCTATGCTTGCCTCGACGACCCAGATGGAGTCGCCCCCCACAACAACGAATCCGTGTTCCAGTTTCCAAAAACTGGGGTCTTTCACCACGCTGCACAGGTCGATGGGATCGATCTCAAACAGAGCTGGGTCATCGGCGACAGTACGCTTGAACTCGTGGCGGGGTGGCGCGCGAATTGCCGCACCGCCGGCGTACTGACCGGCGAGGGGTTGGCGGATGGTGCCTTCCCAGTAGAACCCAACTACCAAGCCGATTGTCTCGCTGATGTGCTCGGGTCCCTCGATGCACGCACGGTCTCGCGAGCCTGCTAACCCCACCCGGCGGGGCCTTCCCCAGGCGCCCTAGCGTACCCCTAAGGCCTGTCGCAGGATTCCTGCGCGGGCCTTATCGCGTTCGGAGACATCTAGCAGCCCCTGCTCTGGCTCGGGGGCCACGATAGCCTGGACGTGTCCGCGCTGCACCTTGAGCCCGAGTTCATTCAGCTCCCCCATTCCGGGCCCATCGAACAGGCCCAGGTGCAGGCCAAGTCTCAAGTTGGAGAGGTGCGAAAGTGCATCTTCAGTAGGGATGGAGCGTGCCGAACGCAAATACGCTTGGGACCGATGGATGCGATCTTGCAAAGGAACTGCGAGGTTCTCATGCAGTTCGAGTCTTACTCGCCGCTCGAACTCAATGATCTTGGGCAAGAGCGCGGAGAGATCTCCGATCAGCTGTGACTCACTCCTGCCAAGAGTGATCTGGTTACTGATCTGATAAAAATCACCCGCTGCGCGACTGCCCTCCCCCGCCATGCCGCGCACGACTAGATTGGTGCGCTGGGCAGCATTGAAGACCTTCTCCAACTCGCCCCGTACCATGCCTAGGCCCGGGAGGTGCAACATGACTGAAGCACGCAGGCCAGTGCCGACATTGGTTGGACAGCCCGTCAAGTATCCAAGTCCGGCGGTCGTCGCATACTCGACCCGCTCCTCGACGAAGCGGTCGAGGATGCGAGCCCGTTGAAACGCAAGGTCGAGATCAAATCCCGAGGCAAAGGCCTGCAGGCGTACATGGTCCTCTTCATTGACCATGACCGACACCGATTCACTCGCCCCGAAGGCAACCCCCCTTCCCGCTATCTGAATCGCACCCCCTTCCCCATCCTCTTCCACCAAGTCACGGCTCACAAGGTTACGCTCACTAAGGAGCAGGCGCATGACAGGACTCGCCTCGGCCATAGACACCCATTGGGTATCCCCGTCAATCCGGGCCTCCTGCAGGACGTCCCTAAGCTGGGCCGCAATGTGCTGGGCGCGGTCTGGCTGGAGTCGTGAGATGAATGGCTCGCCCGCAAGATTGCGAGCCAAGCGCACGCGACACGACACGACCACATCCGCCTGGGGACCCTCTCGGCGCAGCCATTCACCCACCTTGTGCACGAACGTCTTGGGATTGAGAGGGGAATAGGCCACGGGTAGGGAGTTGCGGAAGTTTCCGGGGGAGAATGGGCGGGTGAACTGAAGGGGGGGCGGGGCAGGAGAGCCCGTGCTGGGCCGTTTATAGCCCAGTTCTTGCACCGGGTGAAGACTGCTGCCATGTTCAGGGTACATGTTCCCCCTTTCTGAAGCCCATATCGTGCTCGGTGTTCTCGCAGTCAGCATGGTGCTCTTCGTCACCGACGCGCTGCGGTATGACCTCATCGCTGTGGGAGTGGCCCTCTCCCTGGCCCTCACAGGTTGCCTCACGGCGGAAGAAGCCCTCGCTGGCTTCTCCTCCGAGGCCGTCATTTTGATTGCCAGCATGTACATCTTTGGGCATGCATTCAATCACAGTGGGGTGGCGCGCTCCATCGGGCAGCGCTTCCTGACGGGCAAGAGTGAAGTGAGTTTGATCCTTGGGCTGACCCTGATTGCAGCACTACTTTCTTCCGTACTCTCAAACACTGGGGTGGTGGCCACTCTCATACCCGTGTGCAGCAGCCTCGCGAGCGCCCGGCGGATCCCGATCTCGCGACTGCTCATGCCCTTGGCCTTTGCCAGCATGCTTGGAGGTTTGGTCACGGTCCTAGGAACATCGAACAACGTCGCCATCAATGGCGTGCTGCAGGATCTCGGACGTACCCCCTTTGGCATGTTCGAGTTCAGTCATTTTGGACTCATCATGGCCGCCGTTGGAGTCCTGTACTTTCTTGGACCCGGACGATTCCTCCTGCCTAAGTCTCAAGTGGAGCGCACCCTTACCGAGCGCTACCAAGTTCCCAAGTTCATTACTGAGGTCTTGGTGGAGCCCTCTAGTGAGTTGATCAACCGCAATGTGGCCGATGCCGAGATCTTTGAGCGCCACCGGGTTTCGGTCCTCGGCATCGTCCGTGCAACCGGAGAGAAAACCGTTCTGGCGCCCGGCCCCTACAATCGTATCCGCGCTGAAGACACCCTCATTCTGCAGGGCTCCCCCGAAGACATCGTCGGCCTAGCCACTGAGATGCCCATGAAAGAGCGTGCTTCCGTCGAGGTAGGCTCGACACGATTGCACTCGGATGATGTGCGCCTGGTGGAAGCCGTCATCGCAGCGGGCTCGCCATTTGTGGGCCGCACCTTGATCAGTTCGGAGTTTCGCTCTCGCACGGGATTGAATGTCCTTGCCATCTCCAAACACGGGCAGGTCCAGCTCCAGCGAATCCAGGAGACAACCCTTGAGGTGGGTGACACGTTGCTGGTGCAGGGGCACGAACGTGACCTAACGCGCGCGCGCAATGGTAGGGGGCTGCTGATCGTGGATGAGGTTGCGCGTAAGGAAGACCCTAGTCACGGCCCAGCCTGTGTGGCCATTCTGTTGGGCGTGCTGTTTGCGGCCAGCGTGACCTCAATCAGCCTGGCCCTGTTAGCCCTCTGCGGCGTGGGGGGACTGCTCGCCCTGCGTGCCGTGAAGCCTGAAGACTTGTATCGAGTCATCGATTGGCAGGTCGTGGTGCTGATCGGCGGCATGCTCGCCCTCGGTACAGCCTTCGACCAGTGGCATCTATCAGATTCCCTAGCCCAGTGGATTATTGGCCTTGGAGAAGGGGGTCTTGAGCCCACAACGGTCCTCATCATCCTCCTCATCTGCACGACATTGGTCACGCAGGTACTCAACCACGTGACGACGGCTGTCATGATGACCGATGTGGCCGTCGAGTTGGCGCACTCCCTCGGCGTAGCCGATCGCCCCTTGCTCATGGCCGTGGTGACGGGCTCAAGCCTAGCCTTCCTCTCCCCTGTAGCCCACCAGGCCAACGCCATGGTGATGGGTCCAGGGGGATACCGCTACCGAGACTACCTGCGGGCTGGAATCCCCTTGGCGGCGCTCACCGTTGTTTGTGCCTCCCTGCTCATCCCCTGGCTCTGGCCATTCTGAGCTCCCTGTGAATCCCGACAGCCGCATGGGTGTTCACTATGAGCCCTCCCCCCACCGTCCCGCCTCCCAGTTTATTGTGGCGGAATAAACGGGTCCTTTCCGCGGCCTCGAAGGATGCGCTTGAGGTTGTCCATTCGGCATCGCAGTGATTTGCGTAAGTGCTCAAGGAGCGCATTGGACTGAGCCAACTCCTCCTGAGTCCCACGGTGCTCCTCCTGACTCACACAGAGCTCCTCCTGACTTTGCTCCAGTCGCACCTGCAGCCTTTCAAAGGCAAGGTTGAGCTCCACTTGATTCGAGCGCAGGGCTGCCTGCTCCTCCAAGAGTTCCTGTCGCACCTCAGCATGGGACTGAAGCTCAGCACGGAGTTTTTTCTCGGTACCTAGGGCAGCCACCCGCTGGGCAGCACCCGCAGCGACCTGTTCCTCATAGGCAAGTGTCGCTGATTCGATTTCCTTGCGAAGCTCCTGGGCCTGGCCTGCGGCCGCCAAGGCTTGACTGTCCATTTCAGCAGTGACTCGGGCCAGATGATCAGTGGTTTCATTCAGGGTGGCATCCTTGGCCTGAAGTGCCGCTTGGTGACCCTCGAGATCAGTGAGCACATCCTTCAAGCGGGCCTTATGACGGGAGAGATCCTCGCTGACTTCCCGCAGTTTGCTGTGGTGGCCTTCAAGATCACTTCCGACCTCAACGAGCTGCTGTTTGTGACCAGCCAGATCCTCCTGAACGTCAGCGAGGCGAGTCTTGTGCCCTACAAGATCACTCTCAACTTCTTCAAGCTGCTGTTTGTGTCCCGCCAAGTCCATTTGAGTGTCTGCGAGGCGAGTCTTGTGACCGCGGAGATCCGCTTCAAGGTCTGCAATCACTCCCTTCAGCCGATCCTGCTCAGGGCGCCACACATCGGCCTCACTGTCAAAAGCCAGTAGGTCTAACGCAAGCTCCATCACCGCTTGGGAGGCCGCACGGGGTGCTGGCTGAGTACTCTGTCCCGGAGCCTTCTTGGGAAGCCGAGACCGGCCCTTCGCACCCACTAGGGCGTGCCGGTAGACATCTCCTCCCCAGTCGGAGTCGTAGAGCGTCTCGTTGTAGAATCTGAAGAATTGCTTAGCGAAGGGGCGCAGGCACGGGTCCGCATCGAGATACAACTCTAGACACATCAGGGCCAACCAGCGATCCAGGTTGCCCTGACCCCAGCTCACCGTGCGCATGCCATGCCCCTCCAGGGCTGCTGCCACCTCACTCAGGATCGGGAGCCCATTACTGCGGTGTTCATCAAGGTAACGATGGGGCGCCTTGAGCTTGTGATGTACGAATTCCACGAGGCGTTCCTCGGCTTCGTCCACGCGGGCAGTTCCATAGGGGCCAATCAGAACGACCCAATGATTCGAAACGCGCGCACACTCATCAATGAACGCATCACGTCGGCTGGGGGGTACATGCTCTAGAGTGTCAAATCCCGCAACCACATCAAAACTCCCATCCTTGAAGGGCAAACATGAGCCGTCCCCCAGAACGAGGTCGGGAGCCTCGCTCACCTCAAGATCGACCGCGGTGATCGTGTCCTTGGGTAGAAACTCCCGCAGGAGCGCTGTGCGTCCGCCCACATCCAAGATGGTCAGGGCGCGCCCCTTGGGACGCAACCCGTCTAACAGATCGGCTACGAGCCTGTAGCGTTGGTATTGGTCGAAGGGGAGTGCCAGCAGATCCATACTGAGAATACCCTACGCCACCTTAGGCATCCGAACAAAGGTTGACCTGAGTCCCGTCCTGTCCAGTACGTCTTACCGACCAGCGAGTGGGCAAGAAGAGCATGCCGTGCTGATTGGGCTTGGCATCCACAACCTCGAAGGTCACCGCATGCTCGCGGTGATCGATGGCCGTGGGCGCAGCCTTGCTGTGCTCGTACAGGAAGGTAGTCAAGTAGTACTGGCCCTGCAGGAGGGGAAGTGAATCGAAGGACATCTCTACGACACCCGATTCCCCAGCGGCGACCGGGCCCAACTCGATCGGCTGTTCGCGCCAGCCATGATTGGAACCGTTGATGTAGGTGCCGTCCGAACGGTACAAGCCAATGCCAAAGACGGGCTGCTCCGTCGCAACCCGGGCCTCGTAATGGATTTGGACTCTGAAAGGCTCCCCGGGTGTAAAGACGTAACAGGGCTCCCCACCCTTGCCCACCAATACAATTTCACCCGTTTCGATTTCACCAGTGCCCCACCTCGGGTAGGTACTCCCTTCGCGGTTGTAGGTGGACAGGCGCTCATTCCCACGGCTATGAGCTCTTTTCAGGTACTCATCCGCGACGTCCTCCGCACTACCTTGCTTGAGGACTTCTCCCTGACCCAACAGGATGACCTGTTGGCACATCGACCGGATCGCTCCCATGTCGTGCGAGACGAAGACTGTGGTCTTGCCCTGCTCCCGGAACTCGTTCAAGCGGTTGATACACTTGCCTTTGAAATGTTCATCACCCACTGAGAGGGCTTCATCAATCATCAAGATGTCGGGGTCCACGCTGGAGGCCACAGCGAACCCTAGACGCACGTACATCCCCGATGAATAGGTCTTCACAGGGCGCTCGATGAATTCTCCAAGTTCCGAAAAACTCACGATGGACTCAAAGCGTTCTTCGATCTCCTCCGTGCTCATCCCTAGGATGGAACAGTTCAAGAAAATGTTTTCACGGCCGCTGAATTCTGGATGAAAACCCGCACCCAGCTCAAGCAAGGAAGCGACGCGCCCATTCACATGAATCTGACCCGTGGTCGGAGCACTGATCCCAGTCAGGAGCTTGAGCAGGGTGCTCTTGCCCGCTCCGTTTTCGCCGATGATCCCGACGGTCGCCCCATGGGGTACGTCAAGATAGATGTCCTTCACGGCCCAAAACTCCCGATAGCGTGGCCCTCCGAAACAAAGATCCTTGAAACGATCGAAGGGCTTGTCGTAGAGCTGATAGGCCTTACCCAGGCCTCGGGCGTGGATGGCCACAGTGTTGTCAGAACCTGCCTCAACTGGTTCGGGCGCCGAGGGCGTTGTGGGAACAGGGAGGGGACTCACAGCAAATCCGGGAACTTAGATTTCTGGGACATAAAGAATCGTCCACCGAGAATGAACATGACGAAAGACACTCCGGTCAGGCGCAGCAAGAGTCCGGAATCAGGCCACATGCCAAAGAGCATGGCCGAGCGGTAGCACTCGATCACCCAATGCATGGGGTTGATCTCAAGCATCCACCAAAACCGAGTGCTCTCTACCATGAACGCAGGGTAGAAGATTGGCGTGGCGAACATCCAGACGGTGATTCCCACTCCAACCAAGTGATAGGTATCGCGCAGAAACAAATTGAGGGTTGTCAGAAAATAGCCCAGGCCCACCGTGAACAACGCCTGCAACAAGAATAGCAGTGGCAAACTGAGCAGGGACCATCCCAGCTTGAGGGGATGATAGACCTCCGCATCGGCGCCGAGTTCGGGGTGAATCAGTCCAGTCGGGATGAGCCCCTCAGTGGGGGTGGCCGGCGCAGCGTCGGCTAGGGTGAGATCCAGCCGCGTTGAGATCCATGGCGTCTCCGTTCCAACCGGTGAGAGATCGGCTCCCTGGGGTGGGCCCAATTCGACGATAATGGTCTCGTCCTCCTCCTGAACCCTGTCCTGAAGGGGCGTGATCACAACACTCACGCTGAGGTCGCCGCTGTGGATTACGGCCGAATCCACGGGGAGTCGGTAGTCCTCGCCGCGGGTCGCACTCCCCGAGACCCGCAAGGGAATGATTACATCAGCGGGCATTCCTCGCGAGAGTTGCAAATGGAACCGATAGGGATCATGGTCCTCACGGAGTATTGTCGCCCCGGGCTGCCAAGCGGCCTCCACCAGCTCACCCGGAGCCTGCAGGAACACGTTAGGAGGCAAGCCATAGGCGAATACAGCGACACACGCCAACACAACTGGAAGGCCGATGGTCATGTTGATCAGGCTTGAGGAGGTCAAGTACCAGGGCAGAATCTCCGCTGGAAACACAACCTTCTTGATCAAGTTCGCATTATCCACCAAGCAATTGGTGGTCCGGGAGAGGGTCTCCGCAAAGGCCGCCCACACAACGATGCCGGCCAACATGATCAGGGCCACCTCATAGGCACCCTGGCGGTCAGACCAGCGCGCATTGAGCACGAGCCGGAACACGAACATGTACACGGCAAGGTTGACAATCGGAAACACAACCGACCAGAAAAAACCCATGGACGAACCCACATAGCGCGCCTTCAAGTCTCGAACGACGAAGTCGCGCAAGAGGTGCCGATGGCGGCCGAGTGATCGTAGGAGGATGGGCACGGGGATCGCGGGGTAAACTAGAGGGTTCGTTGGCCCAACGCAGAAAGGACGAAGTTGACGGCAGCTTTCGAGGTTCGATTCACCTCATCGAGAATCGGGTTGATTTCGGTGATCTCAAGGCCAAGCAGGGACCCTGAGTCCGCTGCTGACTCCATCACCGTGTGAGCTTCTCTTAGAGTGACTCCTCCCGGAACTGGAGTGCCCACCCCTGGAGCCACCGCGGGATCTGTCCCGTCCATGTCAAACGAAAGGTGAAAACCAGCCGTCCCCTCGCAGGCCTGGGCAATGGATCGTTCCATGATGGAGTGGATTCCGTCTCGATCAATGTCCTGCATGGTGTAGCAAGTCATACCAAGATCTCGGATCAGTGCCCGTTCGCCCGGGTCGAGGGAACGTACCCCCACCAACACCGCGTTCTTGACGTCCACCATCGGGAAGCGCTCACCCAGGCGCGCTAAACCATCGGGACCGTGCCCGAGAATAGAGGCGAGCGGCATCCCGTGGATATTGCCGGACTCTGTCACCTCGGGGGTATTCATGTCCCCATGGGCATCAAACCAAATCACCCCGACACTCTTGTCATGACGGGCGTAATAGCTGGACAGGCCCGCGACGGTCCCACAGGCAATGGAGTGATCCCCACCCACCACCAAGGGGAATTTTCCAGCCTCGAGAACCTTCAGCACCTCACCCCGAAGGGTGTCGCAGCACTCAGAAATCTCGGACAAGAAACGCGCCTTGGGGTCTGCTGGAATGCGAGACAATGGAACACTGACTGGAATATTGCCTCCATCCTCAAAACGGTGTCCGAGCCTTTCGATAGAAGCACCCAGACCCGCAATCCGAATGGCACTCGGGCCCATGTCTACGCCACGCAGTCCTCCACCGAGGTCCATGGGAACGCCCAGCAGCACGATTTCCTTAGTTTCAAACATCTTGGCCGTCGTCATCTTAGAGAGCTTGCAATGATGGCCTTACCTGCATCGGCCCCATCTAGGCAATCTAGCACACAGAGGTGCACTCGCGATGCTCCCACGCAGTGTGATTTGACCTCAATGGCAGAGTCCATGTGCAGTCCCTGTAGCACCTAGTGGGTCCGAGTCGTCAAGGCACCCAAGAGTGCGCCCTGCAGGGCCGGGCGATCTGCTCCGGTCGCAGCCCCCAACTGTGCCCGCAAATCCTCAATGGCCGCGAGGCCCCCCCACTCCCCGATCGAGAAGCCTAGGCGGCGAATATCGAGGGAGCGCACCTCAGGCGGTGGGCTCGACACCCAATGCATGAGTAGATCCACGCCCCAAGAATCGGTCACCACCGCTCCCACGAGCACGCTGCGGTGCCAAGGACCACTCCAAGCCGCCGCCCTCAGCAAGGGTTCGATTTTGGCGTGGCCATGATCGATAAGAACCTGAGCGAGGAGCACGTTACTCTCATAATCACCGGCCAGTGGAAACTCGTCCGCAAGGAAGGCCAAGTCCTCGGCGCTTGGAAGTTCGGTGAGGCCCCGCAGAATCCGACGTGCTTGGGTTGAGTTGCGCTCTGCATTGCCATAGGCCTCGCGCAGATCAACGCCGGGGAGGGCATGCCCCGATCGGGCCAACAGTGCTTGGAGTTGAGACTGAACCCCTCCTCGGGTTTCAGGAAACTCCTCGACAATGAACCCGGCCACGGCCTTCGTCAAACAGGCAAATTCGAGAGCTTCGTAGACTGTTGCACGGTCCGAATCGGTATACACCCCAAGTGGATCAACAAGCACGGCATGCAAATCGTCTTTCGCGCTTACATCCCCTAGCCGCAGACGTGCCACCCAGGCGGCACTGCGCACACGCATACTGTTGGCCTTGCCTGCGTCCGGTTTGGCCAGGGACAACTTCCGCAGAGGAATCAAGTACCCGGCGAGCGCCTGGCGCCCCACGGCCTGGCATGCACGCACGCGTACACTCTCTTTGGGATGGGAGAGGGCCGAAAGGATTTGCTCGGACAATTCGGGCCTTCGCCCTACCAACTGAGCCGCTGCACTCACCGCCACGCTCTTGACGCCGAGTGCGCGCTCCATCGTTGCAGGCATGGACTGGGCCAAACCGAATTCCAATGCAGAATCCACCAAGACCGTCCACTCTTGAGGGGTTTCAGGCCCGCCGAGCCCCCGAGCAATCATCGCTTCGATCTCAGGGGCGAGGATTCTCACTCCAGCACGCCAGCGCACCGCTCGACCCGGCTGAAGCAACATCTCAAAAAGGTGATCCCTCACGCCCGGCAGCCCTGAACGAGCAGCAGCCATCAGAACAACCTCATCAAGGAATCCGTCGTCCTCCCCGAGGAGATTCAGCTGAGTTTGCGCCCAAGGCGCCCCCCCTACGGTCCCAAATCGCTTCGCGCTCTCAAAGCGTAGGTCGAGCAGCAAACTCACGGAGGAAAGCATGATGGGTCCCTCGGGCCGCTTACCGTCTTCATAGATATGCAGAAAGGCGAGCACATCGCCTGCGCTCGCGGCAAGTGGATTCCCCTCCTGCCCCTGAAGACTCTTGAGTTCCCGGCGGCACTTGGGGTCTCCTGTACGGCCCAGGGCGAGGAGAGCATCGGCCTTGAGTTCGGGGCTCGCGTCTACATCCAAAAGGGTCTCCCTCAAGATGTCCTCACCATCAAAGATCCGATCTCGGTATTCGCCAAGGCCAAGGATCGCCGCTCGCCGAATCAGCCCGCTGCCTTCGCGCGCCTCAATCTCCAGTGTTGGACGGGCAGCGACGGATTGCACGGTCCCGAGGGTGAACAAGGCGCAGGCCCGAGTGAGTTCCAGTGCACCCTCCTGGTCGAACGCCATCTGCGCAGAGCTCCGGCTGCGAGCATTGAATGCCAGGGCCTCATCCCGGGCGAGCAAACGCTTCCACGCTCTACGCTCCGCCTTATCGTCGTTTGGGGTGGATCCAGCGGAAGGCTTCGTGGAGTCTGCGCCTGTGGGATCGACCTCAGTGGGCTTCTCATCGACGGGGTCCTGTTCCCCCGGGTCCTGATTCTCCGGGTCCTGATTCTCCGGGTCCTGATTCTCCGGGTCCTGATTCTCCGGGTCCTGATTCTCCGGGTCCTGATTCTCCGGGTCCTG
>CAYXZD010000001.1:132900-187665 GCA_964469565.1 uncultured Planctomycetaceae bacterium | reverse complement strand
CCGGGTCCTGATTCTCCGGGTCCTGATTCTCCGGGTCCTGATTCTCCGGGTCCTGTTCCCCCGGGTCCTGATTCTCCGGGTCCTGATTCTCCGGGTCCTGATTCTCCGGGTCCTGATGCTCCGGGTCCTGATGCTCCGGGGCTCGGGGCGGTAGCTCCTCACCGACGGCCTCTCCCCCGGGGGGAGGATGGCTTGGGCTCGTGGGCTGGGGGCTCTGGGCGAGCAGGCTCAGAGCTAAGCAAACGGGGACGTGGAACATGGCGGCTGGGGTGGGTGCCTGGGGGTGACCGAAGATGGGGTGCTACCACTATCGGCAGATAAGGGGGCCGGGCAGCAGGGTTCAAGGAGCCCTTTGTGTCTCAACTCGGCAGACTCTCACGGACTCTGGCCCACTGGGAGGGGAGATCCACGCCATTTCCGAGGATTCTGGGCCCGGAAGGGCACAATTCAAGCCCCTAGGGGCTCCCCGAGCACACGCCCGCAGGAGGCCCCCACGCCAGCCCGAAGAAGGGCCGGCCTGCACCGCCCCTAGGCCTCAGGCTCTCCGAGCAAGGCTACAAGCTCGGCACGTTTCTCGTCCCGTAGGGCTGCACTCGACGCCTCTAGATTCAGTCGCAGCAGTGGCTCGGTATTGGACTCGCGCACGTTGAACCACCACCAATCATCACAGCTCAAATCCCCAAACTCGACCGTGATGCCATCCAGTTCATCCTGACGCCCCGAAGCGTAGCGATCCTTGAGTCCCGCGATCGCCTGAGCCTTGTCCTCCACTCGGAAATTGACCTCCCCCGTGGCGTGATAGCGCCGCAGGTCCGCCACGAGATCCGACAGCGTCCGGCCTGCATTCGCCACACGCCCAAGCAGATTGATCGCCGAAACCATGGCGATGACACCAGAATCGCACACAAAGTTGTCCTTGAAATAAAAATGCCCTGACAACTCACCAGCAAAAACCGCCCCTCGCTCTCGCATGGTGGCCTTGATAAAAGAGTGCCCCACCCGATCCCGAATCGGTACGCCGCCGCCCTCGGTGATCACCTCTTTCACCACCCAGGATGAGCGCAGATCGTACACCATGGGCGCACCGGGGGAGCTCTTCAAGAAGTCCCTCGCGAGTAGCGCTGTCATCAAATCTGCGGGCACCGTCTCGCCCTTGTCATCCACGAAACAGCAGCGGTCCGCGTCGCCGTCGAAGCACACACCCAGGTGAAGCCCCTGCGCCCGGACAAGCTCCCGCACGAAGTCGAGGTTTTCCTCCTTCAGGGGGTTGGCCTCATGATTGGGGAAGGTCCCGTCGGGCTCAGGAAAGAGAGTCTCTGCAGCGACCTTATCTAGGCGTGGAAGCAGCCGCGGCAAAGTGTGGCCCGCCATCCCATTAGAAACATCGATGCCCACCTTGAGTTCGCATTCTTGGTTTAGGAACGAGGCGACATGCTCAACGTACGCATCTAGCAGGTTGATCTGCTCCAAGGTCCCCCGCTCACCGGTCACGCCCGGGTATGGGTCGGCACACATGAGCTCTAATTCCGCGATCCCATTGGCCCTACTGATGGGCCGGGCACCACTCGAGCACAGCTTCATTCCATTGTATTCCCCTGGATTGTGGCTCGCGGTGACACACAGGCCTCCATCCACATCTTGAGAACCGATAGCGAAGTAGGTCATCGGTGTTGACGCCAGCCCGATATCAAGCACATCGGCCCCGGCGTCCAGCATTCCCTCAATCACAGCAGCCGCTACATCCGGTGAATGGACGCGCATATCACGCCCCACGAGTAGACGTTTACCGCCGATCAGGCGAGCAAATGCGTGGCCGATCTTACGGGCCAATTCGAGATCGAGTTCTTGCGGATACAGGCCGCGAATATCGTAGGCCTTGAAGATGCCCATGGGATGTAATGTAGGGGGACGCCGACACGGGGCCGGAACAGTGAAGTGAGTCTGAGGATGATTCCCGAGAGTGTCCCACAGTCTATATGCCTGACAGGCCTTGAAGCGAGTCCGGTAGACGGAGAGTCTCGATTGTCGGGGTGCCCATCATCAAAAGGGGACGACCCATGGCACAGAATCGAACGAACTGGCTCAGCCCAAGATTTGACCGAGGGCGACAATGAGTTGATCGACGTCATCGTCCCCGACATCAAGATGAGTCACGAAGCGCAGGCTTTCCCCCATCGGCATGACCCTTACCCCATGCTTGGCCAGTTCGGCTGCAAGACCCGCAGCATCCCATCCCTCGCACTCCACAGCCACAAGAGCCATGTTGGTTTCCACTGTCGATAGATCGACTGCCATCCCGTCTACCTCAGCCACGCGCTCAGCGAGGCCACGAGCCAGTGCATGATCGTCTCCGAGGCGTTCAACACCTTCCGCGAGGGCCATGCGCCCCGCCTCGGCAATGATGCCCGCCTGGCGCATCCATCCGCCAAGCCTCTTGCGGACCAACCGCGCCTTCTGCACGAACCCATGACTCCCTGCAATGAGGGACCCCACAGGCGCGCCCAAGCCCTTGGAGAGGCACAAGGAGACCGAATCCGCGCAGGCGCACCACTCTCGGGCGGCCACCCCGCTGGCCACGACTGCATTGGCAAGCCGAGCGCCATCGAGGTGCAGGGGCACACCCACCTCACGCGCAATCCCTGAAATGGCCTGAACCTCTTCGAGGGGCAGGACCCTGCCGCCGGCATAGTTGTGGGTTTGCTCTAAGCTAATGAGTGCGGTCTGTGGACAGTGGATGAAATCGGGGCGCAGGGCGGCGCGGACCTCCTCGGGAGCCATGCGCCCATCGAGTCCCCCGAGGGTGACCGTTTGAAGCCCATGGAGCGCGCCAGCCGCTCCTGCTTCAAACGTAGGAATGTGAGCCCAGCGCTGGACGATGACCTCGTCTCCGGGTTGGGTCCATGCACCTAGGGCGACCTGATTGGCCATGGTTCCCGAAGGCACAAACAGTGCCTCCTCCATCCCCAGCCACGCCGCGCCTTCCGCTTCGAGGGCCTTCACGGTGGGATCCCCGTCCAGGACATCATCTCCGACGTCAGCGGCAGCCATGGCCGTGCGCATGGCCGCGCTCGGCTGGGTCAAAGTGTCGCTGCGAAAGTCCGCTTGCCTCATTCTTGCTCTAGACACTTGCGAACACGCTCTAGCCCCTTACGAATGTTCTCGATGCTATTGGCATAGCTGAAACGCATGTAGCCCTCGCCCAAAGCGCCGAAACTGGCGCCTGACAGGCACGCGACACCCGCATCATTCAAGAAGCGTTCCTCCAACTCACGTGATGAAACCCCAGTACCCGCTGTGTTCGGAAAGGCATAAAAAGCCCCCTTGGGCATGACGCAGGAGAAACCCGGTATGGCATTGAGCTCGGCGTGAATAATGTGCCGGCGCTCATCGAACGCCCGCACCATTTCTTCCACCGCATCCTGTGGTCCGCGGAGTGCTTCTACGGCGGCCACCTGGGTCACTGCGTTTGCACAGGACGAAGAATTGATCTGTAGCCGCTCAGCGTGGTCCACAAGGGACGAGGGCCAGACCCCATAACCCAAGCGCCAACCGGTCATGGCATACGTCTTGCTCCAACCGTCTAGCATGATGACCCGGTCACTCAGCTGAGGGTATTGCAGGATGCTAACGTGCTCCTCACCATCGTAGAGCAGCCTAGAGTAGATCTCATCGCACAGCACCGTCACGTGGGGGTGGTTCTCCAGCCCCTCCACCAAAGTGTCCAGCTCCGACCGAGGCAACACGCCACCCGTGGGATTGGCGGGAGTGTTGATGATCAACAGCGATGTAGCTGGGGTGATTTGTGCAAGCACACGCTCGGCGCTGAATGAGAATCCGCTCTCCTCACGCAATTCAATCGGGACGGCCTTGGCCCCCGACCAGTGGATCAACGACTCATAGATTGGGAAACCCGGGTTGGGGTAGAGAATCTCCTTGCCCGGCTCACCGAACATCATGATGGCGTAGAACATGGTCGGCTTTCCCCCGGGAACCACGAGCACGTTGTCAGGATTCACTTCCGCATGCCTGTGGCGGAGAATGTCCTCGCAGACAGCCTCACGCAGTTCAGGGATCCCCTTGGCCGGTGTGTACTTGTGCCAGCCATCCCGCAGAGCCTTCTGGCCAGCCTCCACAATATTGGCCGGCGTCAGAAAGTCTGGAGCCCCAATATGCAGGTGCACGATGTCTTTCCCCTGGGCCTCTAGTTTCTTGGCCTTGGCCAAGACTTCAAAGGCTGTCTCGGTGCCGAGTTGGGACATTCGTTGGGCGAGTTGTGGAACCATGGAGATCGAGGGGGTGGCTTGGGGCAGGGGGGTTACGGTCGGGGAACACAAGAGGCTATAGGCCGGGTGGGAAGTGGGTCAAGCGGCCCAAGTACGGGTTCGGCATGGGATTCGCCCTACCGGCCCTCTCGCGTGGAAGACGAGTACCCGGAGGGTTCGCCTAGCTGGCCCTGCGGTGCTAGGCTGCCCGCCTCCCCTACCCCACCGATCATGCCCCACAACACACCTGAGCCAGCCTCCGAAGAATCAGCGACCTCCTGGGCCTCGCCCACCCCATGCAAGCATCTCCTCTTGGGGTGCTTGGCGCTCAGCCTGCTCGGCCTCAGTGCTTGCAGCCAACCCGACTTGGTGGTCTACGTCTCCCTGGATCAGGAGTTCTCCGCCGAACTGATCGCCGAGTTCGAACGAGAAAGCGGCCTCGAAGTACGAGCGGAATACGACACAGAGGCCAATAAGACGATTGGGCTGGTGCGACGCATTATCGAGGAGGCCGAGGTGCCGCGCTGTGATGTGTACTGGAACAACGAGGTTGCCCAGACGGTTCGCCTTGCTGGACTCGGTTTCCTGCAGAGTTATTCATCCCCTAGCGCAGCGGACATCCCTGACGCATTCAAAGACCCACAGGGACGCTGGACGGGATTCGCCGCACGAGCTCGCTGCCTCATAGTCAATACCGAGCGGGTCTCTGACCCCAGCAGCCTCTCGAGCATGTGGGATCTCCTCGACCCTATTTGGGCGGGCCAGGTGGCCATGGCCCGCCCTCTAACGGGCACAACTCTGACACACGCCTGCGCCCTCTTTGATGCCATTGGAGAAGAGCGCGCACTGCAATACCTTGAGACCATTGCTGAGGGCTCAACTCTTGACACTCCGCCAGTTCACGTGGCTCAGAGCAATGGGCGCACCCGTCAACTGGTTGAATCAGGCCAATTGGCATGGGCCTGGACGGATACCGATGACTTCAACGTGGCTCGCCTCAAAGGGGCGCCCGTGGTGAGAATCTTGCCCGACCAAGCCCCTGGGCCCAACGGCGAGCCGCCCCTCGGAACCCTCCTCATCCCCAACACGGTAGCGATCCTCAAGGCCGCGCCCCACCCAGACGCCGCTCGCCAATTCGTCGATTGGGTCCTCTCAAGAGAAATCGAAGAGCGCCTGGCCTTTTCACGATCCGCGCAGATACCCCTGCGTGATTCGGTTCCTCGACCCGCTCATGTAGCTTCCACAGTGGTGCCGATGGCCATCAGTTACACTTCCCTTGGCGCGCAGATCGAAGGCCGGACGCGCACCCTGCAGGAGTTATTCCTTAGCCAGTGAGCCGCCCCCTTCTGATCCTCGCGCTGGTCGCCCTCGCCATCACTGGCTTGGGCCCACTAGCCATGATGGCATCGCGCGTCGGACAGGATCCAAGCGTACTGGCTGAGCTGTTGGATGAGCGCACACTCAGTCTCTTGGGCCGCACACTCCTCTTGGGGAGCGGGGCCGCCGGACTGGCCCTCGTTCTCGGGGCTCCATTTGGCTTCCTCACTGCGCGCACCAACCTTCCCGGCGCGAGCACCCTGCGCACGCTGGCCCTGGTCCCACTGATCCTGCCCCCACTTCTCTTGGCTGTCAGTTGGACCGTCCTGCTCCCCAATCTGCGCGGGGCTCCCATGACAATCCTCATGATGGGCCTGTCTACCTTTCCGATCGTCGCCCTCTTCACAGCCAAGGCTGCGCGAAGAATCGACGCCCGCCGGGAAGAAGCTGCCCTGCTGAGCGGTGGCTTGCGGGCAGCCTTGCGAATGGAATGGCGCCTCTTGCTCCCAGCAGCCCTCAGCGGTGCCTGCTTCGCATTCCTATTTGCGGCGAGCGATTTTGCGGTACCCGACTTCGTTTCCTCTGTGGGCCCGAAGTTCAATGTCTACGCAGATGAGGTGTTTGCCTCATGGCAGGTGTCGAGCAATGACGCGCGTGCTGTGGCAACGGCCCTGCCACTGGTGATTCTCATCATGATGGCGTTGCTACCCGCCCTTGCCCTGCGCCGCCGAGGCACCCTAGGGACGCTAGACTCCGATTTTGTCGCACCCTCCCCCCTCGACCTCGGTTCTCTGCGCTGGCCCCTAGCAGCGTTAGCTTGGGCCCTAGTCGCCCTAGGAGCACTCATCCCCATTGGACGCATGGTCTTTGAGGCTGGAGGTGGGCCTGAGGGTTGGAAGCTAACCAGAATGCAACTCGCCTTCGTGCGTGCCATCGACTTGTGTCGAGAGAACTTGCTTGCCAGTCTGGGGTACTCAGCCGCGGCAGCCACCTTGGCTGTCCCCCTTGGGCTCGTCTTGGGTCATGCCATTTCCCGGTGGCGCTTTGGCTGGCTGCTTGAACTGCTCGCCCTACTCCCCTTGGCCGCGCCGGCGATTCTGTTCGGCATTGGAAACATCGCCCTCTGGAATACCCCCATGACCCACGCGGTTTACACCAGTGGTGGCATGGTCATCATGATGTACCTAGGGCGTTTCCTTGCATTTCCAACCCTCATCAGCGCAGGCGCCGTGGCCTCACTGAACCCGGAACTCGAACAGGCTGCCGAACTGGCTTGTGCCTCTCCCACACGCCGCCTGCTGCGCATCGTCGCTCCCAGTATCCTGCCTTCACTGATCGGGGGCTGGATGCTGACGTTTATCCTAGCCATGCGAGAACTTGACGCGGCCATTCTAGTTCCAGCTGCCAACGACACGGCCATGTTCCGCATGTTCAATGCCGTCCACTTCGGTCGCTCCGACTTCGTCGCGGCCCTTGCACTCCTGATCATCTTTATCACCATCACCCCAGGACTCCTGTGGCGCCTGTTCGGCGGCCGCGAAATCGAGGTACTTCCATGAACGGCCCCCCCCCAGCTTTGCAAGCCCAAGGCCTGAGCGCCCGACTCAGCGAGGGGGCAGGCATCGGGCCCTTAGACCTGTTGATTGAGACTGGAGAACACGTGCTCCTCGTGGGCCCGTCCGGCTGCGGCAAGAGCACACTCTTGCGCACCATCGCCGGACTCGTAGCACCCAGCGCTGGGCGCCTCGAATTGATGGGCCACTGCGTGAGTGAAGGTCGTCACATAGAGCGGGGAGCCCAGGACCGCAAGATCGGCTTCTTGTTTCAAGGCGGTGCCCTTTGGCCCCACATGGACGTCGCCGCGCACCTCGATTTCGTACTGCGCGGAGCCTCCATTCCCCGTGACCAGTGGTCCGAGCGCCGCGGTCAACTGCTCCACCAAGTCGACCTTGAGGGCTTTGAGGACCGCAAACCCGCCACCTTATCAGGCGGAGAAGCCCAGCGCCTTGGCCTCGCCCGTGCCTTGGCCGGCAACCCTAGCCTCTTGCTGCTCGACGAGCCCCTAGGGCCCCTCGATGCCCAACGCCGGAACGCCCTCCTTGAATGCTTTGAGTCCTTGCGGGAAGAGCTCGCACTCACCATTCTGCACGTCACCCACGACCCCGACGAAGCCGTCCACCTAGCCAGCCAGACCCTCCAGATGAATCCCGACGGAACCCTTGCCTCAACGATCGTGGCATGAAAGTCAGTGCCGGACTGTTTGTACTCGCCATGTTTGCTTGGCTCTTGATCTCCCTCTTGATTCCGGGTGGCTCTCAGGCCGAGGCAACACCCCAGATTTGGACGTCTTCGAAACAGTGCCAAGCCTGCCACGAAGAAGTTTACGCGGAGTGGGAGGATTCTTGGCATGCACGTTCATGGACCGACCCAGATGTGCGCGCCCCGGGTCAGTCCAACAACTTTCAGAATAAGGACTGCATCGACTGTCATGCGCCCCGTCCGGTCTTCGAAACAGGGGTGGGCAAGCGCGTGCTGCCTCGTTCTTCTCGCCGCAGCGAAGGTGTCGACTGTATTGCCTGCCACCTCCTGCCCGATGGACGCGTTGCCGGCACGATTGATAACCCCCGGGTGGCCTGCCGCCCAACCAGCAAGAGGGAACTGCAGCGCGAAGACTACTGCGGCGTGTGCCACAACCAGCATAAGACCGTTGACCAATGGCGCGATTCCAGCTTCGCCGAGAAGGGCGAAGGCTGCTTGCACTGCCACATGCCATTCCGTGATCAAGACCCCAACCGCGGTCGTCATCACGGCATGATGGGAGGGCACGACTTGGGCTTGGTGGCCTCAGCCGTCACGCTCGGAGCCCAGCGAGTCCACGACGGGGTCGAAGTCAAAATCCACAATGTGGGTGCAGGACACGCTTACCCCACCGACGAACGCTCGCGAGCGTCCGATCTTTGGTGGCGTCCGGCTCCGAGTACAGAGGCGGGAGACGACCCACCTTGGCGCCACCTGCACAGGATTCGCGATCCGTACCGTTGGGAAGTCGACGTGCCCAGCACACTGCTGATGCCCGCAGAAGAGCGCGCCCTGCTCATCACTGACCCTGCTGCACGAGGGGCACTAGAGATCTTGCTCGTCTACAAACTCACTCCGTTTTACCGCGACCCCGCCAACGGGGAGGCCAAGTTGCTCAGCGACGTATCCGATCCCCTCAGCGACTCTCAAGAAGTGCATCGAGTACGCGTCGAAGCTGCTCAGTAGGCCCCATGCAGCTAAACACCCACTCAAGTCTCCCCTTCTGGGGGCTCCTGCTCGCAGGTGCCTGCGCACAGGCCGACCCTCAGGCGCCCGTGGCAGCTCTGGAACTCAAGCCCATTGTCCATTCACGCCTAGCTCTATTCCAAGAGCAAGTCTCCCCCAGCCTCGACGCGGAGCCCCTGAACGAGTCGTGGCTTGAAGAACTCGATGGCCTCGTCACCATGCTGTCTAGTTCAAAGGGCAGTCTCCGCCAGGTAGCTCTCGATGCTGTTCGTAGCGACATGGGCCCAGCGGCCTGCCCACGCCTAGGACAATGGCTGGTGAACGAGCAACGGACAGAAGCGGAACGGCTCGCTGCCGCAGAGCTGCTCGCCGCTCTCGACCACCCCGATGCCGCTGAGCTGCTCATGGTCCAGGTCGAGCAGGCGCACGCCCCCTGGCTGCGCAGTTGGTGCGCTTGGTATGTGGGAAACATGAACCAGGACCAGTGCGTTCCCCGGCTGCTCCTGCGGCTACGCTACGAGAAGGACCCCAGCACATTTCTTTGGCTGAGCCGCGCCCTGCTGCACTATCGAAACTACGCAGGGCTGGCTGCCCTTTCCGACCTCGCAAGTCGTGGGGCTGTAGAGCAACAACGCGCAACCGCTACCGAACTCCTCTCCGACGCTGCTCAGGCCGCAGGAGTCGACGTCGACCAACTCCAGAGTCTCTGGGGATCGGCTCAAGCCACGGATCTGCCCCAACCCGAGCCCAGCGTACTCTTGCGCCAAGCGGTCTGGAGGCTCGTTGAGGAACTCTCGGAAGAGCACTTCCAACTTCGCGGAGTCGACGATGCTCGTTATGTGCTTTCCCGCATGGGTCCCTGGACCGCGCTGGAGATTGCTCCAGCCCTAGGGGATGTGGATGCCCACGTACGCTTGCACGTCGCCCAGGTATTGGAACGCATGGGACCAAGGGCGGTGGCAACGGGACCTTTCCTCCTCGCAGCCCTCGATGATCTACGCGTAGCACCCGCCGCCGCCGAAGCTCTCGGCCGAGTGGGCTACCCCCCCGCTGTTCCGGCTCTGATTCAAAAATGCAGCCCGACGTCCCCGCATGAGCTGCGGGTCGCGGCCCTGCGCGCACTCGGTCGCACAGGATTGAGCGAGGGCTTGATGGCACTGCAATCCGCCTTCGATGAGTCCGGGGCTCCCGCCGACCTCCGGCAAGCTGCCGCTACAGGTCTAGTCCTGCTGGACTCTGGCGAGGCTGTGGTCCCCTGGCTACTTCAGCAATTGGCCGATCCCCAAGCAGACGGGGAAGCTGCGGAAATCGCCCTGGAAACCTGGCTAGTACGCTCGCAGGCCAACGGAAAAACCGGGTTCACCGATCACCTCAATCGCTGGCGGGCGCACGGCGGCCCCCCTGGAGTCATTCCCACCCTCGATGAGGTTAGAGTACGCATGGCTGCACGCGCGGCCGACCTAGGCGAAGCCCTCAATCTAAAGCGACCGTGATCGGCCGCAAGAATGCGGGCCACTCAAAGCAGTGCCCTAGGCCAAGCGCATCAATCCCACCACCGCCACCGCATAAGCAAGGCAGTTGAATACGAACACGGGGTCCCCGCCGAGCAGCACACGTGTGGGACTTCCGCCTCCCTTTTGGGTCTGCACCAGCAGTAGATAGCGGAATAAGCCGAACACAACGAACGGCACGGTGTAGACCATGTGCTTGCCAAAGCGAGCAGTGGTTCCGACATCGACGGTATACATGCTGTACGTGAGGATGGTGCAAGCGGCAAGAGCCACCGTGATCTGCTCGAGAAACTCGGGAGTGTACTCCGTCAGGATCTTTCGATGCTCCCCTCGGTCCGCCCCCAACAAACTAGTCTCCGCGCGACGCTTGCAGAATGCGAGGAACAGGGCCAAGAAAAACGTGCAAAGTAGGATCCACGGAGAGAGCCGGACATCCGCAGCCAGAGCTCCCGCCTGCAAGCGCAGTAGGAACCCTGCAGCAATGGTGAAAGCATCCACGATTACGATGTGCTTCAGTCGCAAACTATAGGCCAGGTTCATGGCCATGTAGGCCGAGACCACGCCGGCAACCTGGTACTCACCGTCCTGTGATAGCACTCCAAGCACTACGGCCGATAGCACGCACGCAAGAGAGACTAGCAGCGCCACAGGTATACGGACTTCACCCGCCGGAATCGGCCGCTTACACTTGGTGGGATGTTGCCGATCGCTCTCGATGTCCAGCACATCGTTGATCAAGTAGATCGCACTGGCCCCCAAGCAGAAGGCCAGAGCAGCCATCAATACGGGGGCGGCCTCGGCCCAGAGTAAGCCAAAGTCCGATTGCCCGGTCCGTGAGAAGAGCAGCGCTGCCAAGACGAAGAGATTCTTGACCCACTGGTGAGGGCGCATGGCCCGCAGGATTGCGATGGGGTGCATGGGGAGATCGTACGGTGGTGCTAGAAGGCCGTGAGCCACTTATCGGCAAGCTACGAGCCCCGCTGGACCCTCTAGGGCCCATTCTCCTGACCCAAACTCGCGCCAGAGCGGAGCGATGAGACCGAATTCCATGACATCTCCGCTGACGGTACCCGAAGTCTCGGGGAGGGGTCCCATCAAAGCCCCCAAATGACTCAGTCCAGTGAGAGCTTCCGCAGAGCTTCCAAGGGAGACTCCGGGCCCACTAACAGGACCGTCTCTTCCACGTCAATCGTTTTGTCGTCCCTGAGAGTAGCCATGTCGTACTCGCGAACGGTCCAGTCCCCCATCAAGGCGAGGGTGCTGTTCTTGTGGTTATTCTCGGGGTCGTTGTCATCCGCCACGAGTACCTCCTTGCCACTGAGAACCTTGCGCCTAAAGCCGTACTCCTTGATATTGCGCCCGGCATAGGAGGTGTAGGTCCCGTCCACGGCATCGAAGTCTGCAAACCACTGCTCCTCGCTCAACCCGTTCAAGCCCGGAAGCGAATTGTAGTCCACGCCCGGGCAGGTAAGTCCCCGTGCTGACTTAGGGGTGTTCTCCCAGATCATCTCGTTCTTGATGAGCACGCAGAAAAACCGCGCACCACTCTCACTGGGCATGCCGTCGTACTGGGTCTGGTAGGCAAGCAAGCCTTTGCCGATCTCGCCCAAATTGGCGCGGCAAGCTGTCACATAGGCTCGCTCCTGAATGAACGGAATCTTGGGGATCAGGAAGGTCGCCAGGATCCCAATAATCAGAATCACCGCGAGGAGCTCGATGAGGGTGAAGCCAGCCCGGCCACCGGCATTCGTCGCACCTGCCGTGGGCCTGAGGCCAAGGATGGGAAGCCCAGCGGCGGGCATCACACAACGCGCTCCCTTATCCTCGGAGCGGATCGGGGCCGGGGGACAAGAGTCGGACATGAGGTGAGCGTATGGCATGGAGAATCGTAGGGACCCGGGGCTAGCTGCGGGTCCTTTGTACCCCGGCCTAGAGCTCCAGTCACGACCCGATTCCAAAAGGCACGCCGGGTTCCACATTTGGGCCCCGTGGGCCTGCCCTGCAGAATGATCCTGCAGAATGATCCTACAGAGCGCTCTTGAGCGCCTCAGCCCTGTCAATCGATTCCCAAGTAAAGCCCTCACGGCCAAAGTGTCCGTGATAAGCCGTGCGCTCGAAAACTGGCTTGCGTAGGTCTAGGGCGTCAATGATGCCTGCAGGCGAAAGGTCGAACACTGCATCCACGGCTCTTGAAATGGCTGCCTCGTCCACCGTGGCTGTTCCAAAGGTCTCCACCAAGACCGAGAGGGGCTTAGGGACTCCAATTGCGTACGACAACTGAACCTCGCAGCGAGCGGCAAGACCCGCAGCCACTACGTTTTTGGCCACCCAGCGCGCAGCATAGGCGGCACTGCGGTCCACCTTCGAAGGGTCCTTTCCAGAGAATGCTCCTCCACCGTGGCGGCCCATGCCCCCGTAGGTATCTACGATGATCTTGCGACCGGTCAGACCACAGTCTCCGTGCGGCCCCCCCAAGACGAACTTTCCAGTGGGGTTAATGTGATAGATTGTGTCCTCGTCGAGGAACTCAGCGGGGATGACGGCCTTCACACACTGCTCAATCAGTGTCTCGCGAATATGGTTGAGCACATCCTGCTCATCGGTCTTGCCGTCGATCTCGGGGTCGTGTTGGGTGGAGATCACGACCGTGTGAACGCGCACGGGCTTATCACCCTCATACTCCACTGTGATTTGGCTCTTGCTATCTGGTCGCAACCAGGGCAAAGCACCGCTCTGGCGCAAGTCAGCCAGTTTTTCAACGAGCCTATGGGAGTAATGAATCGGGAAAGGCATGAGAGTTTCAGTCTCATCGCAGGCGAATCCAAACATCAACCCCTGGTCTCCTGCGCCCTGTTCCTTGTGGAGCCCCTCGCCCACGGAAACCCCCTGACTAATGTCGGGAGACTGTTTGTCCAAGGTCACCATGACAGCACAGGTGTCCCCGTTGATCCCATAGGCATCATTGTCATACCCAATGCGCTTGATGGTATTGCGAGCGATCTCCTGGTAGTTGACGACCGACTGAGTGGTGATCTCACCGGCCACCACACAAAGTCCGGTCGTAACAAGCGTCTCACAGGCCACTCGGCTGTTGGGGTCGCTGGCCAAGATCGCATCGAGAATGGCATCGGAGACCTGGTCAGCCACCTTGTCAGGGTGGCCCATTGAGACGGATTCGGAAGTAAACAGAGTACGAGCCATGTTGGGTTCGATCGGGGGAGTAGCGGGGTGGTAGTTAAGCGTTCAGTATCTCGAACGGATAGAGGCTGTCTTTATCGGTCAGCAGGGGCACAGACGTTAGCGATCGGGCCACCGGAATGCCCGAGAATCACCCGCCTATGAAGCAAAAACCGGGGAGGAGCCTACTCTATTCTCGGGAACCTGTCCCCACCGACTCGATGGGGATTCCTAGATTCCCCACACGGCGTTTTGCGCCTACCCCTTTAGGGCGAGCCGCCTGCGCAGGATTCTCAGGGTCCGCAGGGTAGCGCCCTTCTGGGCCTCAACAGCATCCATGCCCGCGGCTCCCATCCGCTCGCGGCGCTCCTGATCCCCCACCAAGCTTTCGGTGGCGCGCTCAAGCTCGGCCTCACTCGCCACCACCCAACTACCCCCAGCCTGCTCAAGCAGCACTGTTTCCTGCAGGAAATTGTCCACATGCGGCCCATGCAGGACTGCCTTGCCTCGGGCTGCGGGTTCCAAGACGTTTTGCCCACCATGGGGAACGAGGCTGCCTCCCACAAAGACAAGGTCGGCGAGGCTATAGATGCATTCGAGCTCACCAATCGTGTCCACGATCAGCGGTTGATCAAGATCGAGTGTCTGCTCTCCGCTGCGCAGTGCGGTCAATCGTTGCGGCGCGGCCCCGTGGACAGCGAGGTCTTCCACGACACTGGCAGCGCGGTTTGGATGCCTCGGGACGATGACAATTCGCGCGTGAGGCGCCGCTCGCCGAAACGCCCCGAAAGCCATGCGCTCCTCAGGTGCATGGGTCGACCCAGCCACAAGCACGGGCCGACCCGACCCTCCCGCCACAAGAGCTCGAAGTTTCTGGAGGGCCTCGCCATCGGGCACGGCTCCGACCGCAAGACCATCGATCTTCACATTGCCCGTCACCACAACGCGCTCCCGAGAGCCAGCCAGATCTGCAAAACGCGCCGCGTGTTGCTCATTCTGAACAGCAAAGACTGAAATGCGATTGAATTGCGGCAGAGTGGTTCCAAAGCGACGATAGCTGGCGTGGCTAGCCTCAGTAATGCGGCCACTCGCGATGGCGACGGGAACCCCCAGGCGATTGGATTTTCGCAAGAAGTTTGGCCAAACCTCTAGCTCCATCAGTACGACGACGCTGGGTTGAACGCGACGCATGAATCGCGTCACCGGCCACATGTGGTCGATCGGGAAACGCACCACATCAAGGTCAGGATAGAGTTGGCGGGCCACTTGCATGCCTGTGTTCGTAGAGGCGGAAATCACCACTTCGCACTGCTCTTTGAGAGCCGCCACGAGAGACTGAGCCGCCTTGACTTCGCCCACGGAGACACCATGGATGAGAATCCGTTGAACCCCCGTGCAGGGAGGAGCGAGCGGCTTGAGATTCAGAGTCAAGCGGCCGCGAACCATGGACCAGGTGGGGCTGTGGAATAGACTGCGAAACACCCACCAAGGAGATGTGAGCAACAATGCCACGCTCCAGAGTAAGTCGTAGATGCCGTACAGCATCGTGATGCGCACCCCGGTATTGGGATCACGTCCAAGGGGTAAGGCCTCGGGGGGGATCGAGCTCCCGTCGACCTCACCGCCGAAACAGGATTCAGGATCTGAAAGATAGGAAGCGCGCGAGTGAAATCCGGCCCCACTGCGGTCCCCCGGCTCCGCACCGGCCCGAGTGCGATCTAGGGGCTGGGGGGGCAAATCCGGACACATAGAACGGGAACGCTCAGCTAGCCCGCCCCATGGCATTTCTTGAATTTCTTCCCACTCCCACAGGGGCAGGGATCATTACGGCCGGTCCCTTCAAACCCAGTGGCCTCCGGTGCAGCGCGGGTAGGCTCAGTCGCCGCCGCAGCCTGCGATGCCCCACCCGCCGTGCGCCCATCTGCCCCTTGGCCACTGCCCGCCACCTGAGCCTGCTGCTGCCGCATGAGGTCAAAGGCACTGGAAGCAGGGACCTGGGGCCGCATGGCACGCCTCGCCGCTTGCTGTTGCATGCGTGCCCGCAGGGCTGCCAGTTGCTCTGGAGTGGGCCCGGGCTGCCCCCCAGGCAGCGCCGCACCTGAGGAAACGAGCCCTCGAGGTTGCAGGCTACCCTCCGCGGCGCTGTCACTTCCGTCCTCATCCGGCCGGCGCGCCTCAATCCTCAAGATCAAGCTCGCGACTTCCCGTTCGATGGCGGGCAGCAACTGCTCATGGAAGAGTTCCGTGCCCTCTTTCTTGTAGGCCACCTTGGGGTCTTGCTGGCCATAGCCACGTAAGCCAATTCCGGCCTTCAAAGCGTCCACGGCATGCAAGTGGTCCTTCCACTTGGAGTCGATGCTGTTGAGCAAGAGGTATTGTTCGACCCGTCGGGTCAACTCGTCTCCCATTTGCTCCTCACGCTCGTCATAGCGTTGAGTGAGGCCCTCGATCACGGCCTCACACTTGGGAGATTCGGAATCGGTGGCGGCGAGAGCCAGCTCCTCACTCACCTCGTAGTTGAACGTCTTCTGACACCATTCAGCAAACCCCGAAGCATCCCCGGCATGCACGCGTGAGGAGTTATTCACCACGTTGCCAATCATCGTCAGGATCTTCTCTTTCAGCCCCTTGGTCTCTAGGACGTCTTGTCGCACGCCATAGATCGTCTTGCGCTGTTGGTTCATGACCTCGTCGTATTCGAGCAAGGACTTGCGCACCTCAAAGTTACGATCTTCGACTTTCTTCTGAGCACGAGCGATGGCCCGACTCACCATGCCGGACTCGATCTCTTGCCCCTCACTCATGCCGAGCTTCTCCATCGCATTGGTCACCCAATCTCGATAAAAGATGCGCATGAGAGGGTCTTGAAGGCTCAAGTAGAAGCGGCTCACCCCCGCGTTCCCCTGGCGGCCAGTACGGCCTCGCAATTGATTGTCAATGCGGCGCGCCTCGTGACGTTCGGTACCCAAGACATACAACCCGCCGCTGGCGAGCACTTCCGCTTCGTCTTGTTCGCACTGAGACAGAACTTGCTTGCGAATCTGGTCGATCTCTGCGAGTTGTTCCTCATCTCCCTGCACGAGTCCGCGCTCCGCTAAAGCCTGCCCAAGGCGATACTCAAAGTTTCCACCCAGCTTGATGTCCGTTCCCCGACCAGCCATGTTGGTGGCCACGGTCACCGCGCCTGCTTCGCCAGCCTTTGCAATGATCTGGGCTTCGCGCTCGTGGTTCTTCGCGTTCAGGACCTCATGCTGAATACTGGCTTGGCGCAATCGCTTGGACACTAGCTCTGAGGTATCCACCGACGCCGTTCCCACCAAGACCGGTTGACCGTTCGAGTGCAAGCGCTCGACCTCGTCGACAATGGCCTTCCATTTTTCGTCTTCGGTGCGATAGACCACATCGTTGGCATCGTCGCGGATGATGGGCAGGTTTGTCGGAACAGACACCACATCCAACCCATAGATTTTGTGGAATTCACCGGCTTCCGTGAGCGCCGTCCCCGTCATGCCCGATAGTTTCTCGTACATGCGGAAGTAGTTTTGAAAGGTGATGGTCGCTAGGGTTTGGGATTCTTGCTTGGGTTCCAACCCTTCCTTGACTTCCACGGCCTGGTGCAATCCATCGGACCAACGCCGCCCCTGCATTTTCCGCCCTGTAAACTCATCCACAATGATGACCTCGGGACGCGCCTGACCGGTGTGCCGATCTTCCACGGGTTCGACCACATACTCCTTGTCATTGGTGTACAGCTCGTGGGCGCGGATGGAGTTCTCCAAGTAGTGAGGCCAGTCCTCAAATCCGGGTTGATAGAACGACTCAATCCCTAGTATTCGTTCAGCCTCCTCAATACCGGCTTCCGTCAGAGATGCGCTCTTCTCCTTCTCCTTGACCTCATAATGTTCATCGCGCACGAGTTGGCGGGTCACTTGATCAGCCTGGATATACTTCCCGACGTGCTCCTCTGCGGGTCCCGAAATAATGAGCGGTGTTCGCGCTTCGTCGATCAAGATGGAATCCACCTCATCAACAATCACGAAGTACAGGTCACTCTGCACCTGCTGATCCACGGTCGTCTTCATATTATCGCGCAGATAATCGAAGCCCATCTCATTGTTCGTAGCGTAAATAATATCGCTGGCGTAGACCGGCTTGCGCTCGCTGGGAGCCATGGACGCTTGAATCGCGCTCACGCTCAGTCCCAGATACTCATAGATTGGGCTCATCCACTGGGCGTCGCGCTGGGCCAGGTAATCGTTCACCGTCACGAGATAGACCGGCCGCCCCGAAAGGGTGTTCAGCGACAGGGCGAGGGTAGCCATGAGGGTCTTACCCTCACCGGTCATCATCTCGGCAATGCGTCCCTGATGCAGGACATAACCGCCCACCAGTTGCACGTCGAAGTGGCGCATGCCCAGGGTGCGCACAGAGGCCTCGCGCACCATGGCAAACGTCTTGGGTAGGGCATCATCGAGGGTGAGCTCACCCTCCATGACCTGCTCTTTCATTTCGGCCATTAGCGCTTGCATGGCCTCGCGATCGAGTCCCTCGGCCCAGGATTCAAGCCCGTTGATTTCCGCAATCACCGGCTGCATGCCGCGTACCATGCGCTCGTTCTCTGACCCGAACATGGACTTCAGCCCACGGCCAATACGGTCACCCACCAGCGACACCTTATCTGTGAAATCGTCCCAACTCATGGCGCCAGTATCTTCGTTGATGGCCTGCCCGGGGACAGCGGCGAACGGTTCCGGGCCAAGGATCTACGGGGAGTCCCCACCGTAGGGCGGCCATTAGAATGGGTGCCCACGCAAGCCACAACCCCCCAAGCGGCAACTAGCCCTAGGACCCGTGGACGGATACGCCCTAGGCACTCAGCAGGCGGCGCACCATCTGGCACAGAATCGAGAAGGTGTAGGGCTTGCGCAGCAGCCCGTTGGCCTTCGTCACCGTACCCAGGTCGATTGAGCTGGCGGTGGCCAGCAGGATGGGCAGAGACTCGAAGGTCTTGTCATCGCGCAGGCGCTCCATGACCTGCTCCCCATCCAGCTCGGGCATGGAGTAATCCAAGAGTAAGAGATCGGGAGCTCCGCTCACACTCAGGTGCTCGATGACCTGCAGCCCGTCGAACGCCGTGTCCACTTCGAAGCCCTCGGCGCGCAGGAGGGCAGCCAATCCAAGGGCCACGTCTCTCTCATCATCCACCACAAGCAGTTTTGCGGACGACCCCGGTGCCACCCGCATCCCCCCCAGGGCGGCGATTCTCTCCGCCTGGACACGCAGTTGATTATGGGCGGGGAGGCCTTCTTCAGCCCAGGCTCCTTCGATCGCCTCCTTCAGCCGCCTATTCTCAAGTCGCACCTCGCACCAAGCTTCGTAGTCAGGCATTTCCGGGGAGACTTGAAGGGCATCATGCGTATCCACGGAGAGAAAGTACTCTCCCTCCAGGATGTACTCCTGCAGCACGAGCTTCATGAATGGATAACCATGATTGCCTAGCCGCAACAGATGCCGACGTTGCTCGTCCGTTGCGGCGACCTCAAACAGGGCAAGCGGTTGATCTTTGCCCATGCGCTCGGCGAGTTGATCCACTGTTCGAGGCGGGCTTGTGTGCGATTCTTCTGGAAACGCGTGCTCGTAGTAGATCTCAATGGCCCGCCGCAACATCGATGGCGTAAGAGCACTTAGGCGCATGTCTGCCCTCGACTAGAGTCCTTTGTCCATCCCGCTAGAAGATGTCTCACGCACCCACCTCCATGCAGCCCACAATCTCTTGCGCACCGGCGCGGCCCTCTTCAGCGAGCAGTGCATCGACATCCGCAGCCAGCCTGCCCAGAAGTGCCGGGTCGGAAAAACTGGCCGTGCCCACCTGGACAGCCTGGCACCCTACAGCAAGAAAACTCAACACGTCTTCAGCATCGCAGATTCCGCCACAGCCGATCACCGGTATTCTTACAGCCTGGGCGCATTGATAGGCACAGCGCAGGGCCACCGGCCCCATCCCTTGCCCCGAGTATCCACCCACGACTGTTGCAAGCGCCGGCCGCCCCCTGCGCCAATCGACGCCCATGCCGAGTAGTGTGTTGACTGCCGTGATGGCGTCGGCCCCGCCGGCCTCCGCCCCCTGAGCGATCTCATCAATGCGCGTAACGTTGGGTGATAGTTTGGCCCACAAGGGTTTGTCAGTGACTTCCCGTAGGGCGCGCAGGACCGCAGAAGCCACCTCAGGGTCTGTGCTAAACGGCAAGCGGCCCCCACCCACATTGGGGCAGGAGAGATTGACTTCGAACGCATCGATTTGACTGAAGCCTGCAAGTGCCTCGGCGACAGCGACGTAGTCTGCAAGGCTCTCACCACCAATGTTCGTGATGATTCTCGTATCGGCACTGGCCAGAGTCGGCAGAACTGAGTCGATGTAGCTCTGGACTCCTCGATTCTCAAGTCCGATCGAGTTCAGGAACCCGGCCTTCGTTTCTGCGATCCGCGGTGCTGAGTTGCCGGGGCGAGGATGGAGGGTAACCGTCTTACTGACGAGGCCGCCTAGGGCAGACACTGAAACCATGTGCTCCATCTCCAAGCCATGCCCAAAGGTGCCAGACGCAGACAGGATCGGATTGCGCAAGCTCAGTCCCGCGAGTTCTACCTTCAGAGTCGGCATGCCCTGCAATCTAGCCACCCAATGAGAGGGGGGCAATGCAGGAATTCACGACGATTTGAGACTCCTCCAGGTCGAGTGGCCGCCCGGACAGGCTGGGCTACCCGGATTGCACAGTCGCCTTAGGCCCCCGGCAGCCCTGCTTCGGCCTGAGACTCAGCCCCGGCCCGTGCAGCCCCTTCCTGCTCAGAAGCACATGCCTTCCCCCCCTTACTTTCCACCATTCCCGACAGAATCAAGAGCACGGCCCCGATGCTGATGCAAGAATCCGCAACATTAAAGGTCGGAAAGTGCCACCGATACCGAGCGAAGTACACATCGATAAAGTCTCGCACCGGCCCGAAGGGGCGTGAGGGATCGTGGTCAAAGGGGCGATGGAATAGATTATCATAGAGGTTGCCCGCAGCCCCTGACAGAATGAGCACGAGCGCCACGAGGTAGAGGCTCTGTCCGCGGGGAATGCGGACAATCAGGACCATGAGCACGATCACGGCCACCCCGCGTAAGGCTACGAGAAGGGTCGGAATCGAGTTGAGTTGGCCGAAGGCTGCACCGTAATTCAGATTTCGCATCAGGCCGAGCCATCCACCCAAGACAGGATGGCGGTCATGGCCAGTGTTGTCGCGCACGAGCGTCGCGTTGTCTAGGAATTCAAAAGCCGCAGACTTACTCCATAGATCGACGGCAATCAGCGCCACGACTGCGGCTAAACACCATAAATGACGCCCCAAGGTAGGAGTCTCGTGCTCAGCAGTCAGAGCGGGTGAAGGTGAGGAGACGGGATCGGTCATCAGTGTAGCGCAGTCCCCGAGGGGCGCGGGAGTATAGGCGCAGAATGGGGGCGGGTCGAGTCTCCCCTTGCATCGCCCACTCGGGGGCCGCACCCTGCATGGATGCCTAGCACGGCCGAGTACCCCATCCCGCCCTCCATGGGGGCCGACATTGATGACTATCTCGACGCCGCTCGAGCTGAGGCGGGGTTGGCCCGTGCTTCACTGCGCAGCTATCGCACCGACTTAGAAGCCCTGGCACGCTGGGCCGGACGACGCGGGCTGCACATCTGGGCCGACCTAGATACCCAAGGTGTCGTGGACCACCTGGCCAGCCGGCGCGCCAGCGGCGCCCGAGAAGCCTCTGTTGCACGCGGATTGGTCTCCCTGCGAATGCTCCTGCGATTCCTCATCTTGGAGGGATCCCTCGACCACGACCCCACGGCCCGGGTCCCCGCCCCCGTCTTGAGCAAGCTCCTGCCCCACACGCTAAGCCCCGAGCAGGTCAGCGCACTCCTGCGTTCCCCCCAGGGTACGGGCTGGATGGCCTTGAGGGATCGTGCGCTCCTTGAGCTGCTGTATGCCTGCGGTGCCCGAATCGGCGAGGTCGTGCGTCTGGGTACCCATGACCTCGAACCCAAGCTGCGTGTCTTGCGCCTGCACGGCAAGGGGGACAAGATGCGAGTGGTCCCCGTAGGAAACCACGCCCGAACCGCAGTGGAGGAATGGCTACGCTTGGGGAGGCCCCAAGTGGCTCGGGAAGATCGCATCGCCCATTTGCTCATCACACGCAACGGCAAGCCCCTCGACCGGGTCAACGCCTGGCGCCGGGTCAAACGCGCGGCACAATGCGCAGGCCTGCCGACCACCATCACGCCCCACAGCCTGCGGCACTCCTTTGCGAGCCACCTGATCCAAGGAGGCGCCGACCTACGCTCCGTTCAAGAGATGCTCGGCCATGCTTCCATTCGCACCACCGAGGTCTATACCCACCTCGATGAAGATCACGTCCGCGCCGTTCACCGCCTGTACCACCCGCGCGGGTAGTCCCCTGCGGGCTATGGGGCGACTAGCCGTCCTCCGGAGACCGCACGGCCTCGATTGTCAGATTGCGCCATACCGTGGTCGACCCCTTGAATGTACCGAGCCCGAATGCTCCACCCATGTCGCGGCCTAGGACGCTGAAAGGTGACAACTCGATTCCCCGCACAGTGACGAATGCGTCCTCCGGGGTCACTAGAATCTGAAAGGGGCAGAACTCCTGGACTGAATAAGCTCCATCCCAGCGCTTCGTCATCAGGTTGTTGTACTCGCCCTGGGCTCCTTTGTAGTCCCACACCGACAGCCCACCTTGTGAATGGATGGAAACCTGCAAATGATCCTGGCCCAGGCGCCCAAACAACAGATTGGCCTGGGCCGAGCTCGTCTTTGCATCGGCAAAGGTTCGCAATTCCCCCGAGATCACATAGGGAGGCTCGGGAACAGGAGTCTGATTCCAAGCGATGGCGTTCCCCATGATGGGCGACTGGGCCCACCCCTGCCCATGCAATTGGAGGGCTGGCTGGGCGTCATCCCAGAGGGGACGCCGGGATTCGACCCAGCGCAAGAAGGCCGCTTCCACGGCAGCCATGCCCCCGGGCCCAAAGACACTCCCTAGCCGATCTACGGCTTCCTTGCCTCGCAGGCCCCTGGCAAGCTCAGCACACAGGGCCGCCCAACCCCCTCGCTGGCCGCACTCTTCCCGCAAGAACTGAACGATTACCGCACGCAATCCCTGGACTTGATCCGGTCCCCAATCGACACCTTCCGAGGGGGCTTGATGCTCCTCTACCGGGGGCAGCGTGTCCATCAGAAGTTCTTCCAGAGAAGGTAGCTGACCTGCAAGGATAAGCCGCTGGACTGCGAGGATCTGGGTCCCCAGGTAAACACTCATCTCTCCGGAACGATCGACCCCCTGTTGAGACAAGCAATCTTGAGCGAGGACTAGGGCTGCCCCTTGGCGAAACCACAGAGGTGACCTACCTGCGTCGGGGCCGCAATCAAGCTGAATGATCTGTGCGGCGCTGGCCAGCGTGCGGCGCAGAGCATCCACAGGGATGCGCAACTCCACCAGATGTCGATCTGCGGGGCTGGGGCGCATTCGCACGAATACCGAGCGCGAGGGGGCATGCACGTACTGCACAGTTCCCGCCGATGAACCGGGACTGATGCCCTCGACGGCAGCTGTGAATCCAAGCGGGCCCTTGCGCGTATTGTAAACATTGAGGATCAGCGGTTGAGCTGCCTCGGCATCCGCACGCGCCGCACCCGGCTGATAAAACTCACGAGCCCGGGCGACCAATGAGTCTGCACAGGTCACCAAGAACTCAGGGAGTGTCGCATGCGTGCGCTCGGAATAGAACCACAAGAGAGCCTGGGTGTGTTCACCTTCGGCAAACATGTACTCAGGCTGATCCTGGGCCCATACGGGTCCCACAATGAGCGCAGGCGCGAGCGAGGATGCCCACAGTAGGAACCCGGCTGTAGAGGCGGTAACACGGCACATGGCCCAAGGGTACGTGCCACGCTGCCAAGAGTCGGGGGGAAAGCACAGTTTTGTGGCTGCCGGTTTCGGCACAGCCGCCTGCTCCGCGAGCGCACAGGGGAGGCTCTGCCTTCCAATGACCTAGAACTTGGGGTCTCCTGCGAGATCCTTGGCAATTCGACGCGCAAGCTCACGATCCACCCCTCGCACACCGGCGAGTTCCTCAATACTGGCTGCGGCCACTCCCGCCACACTCCCGAATCTTCGCAGTAACGCCTTGCGCCTCACTTCTCCCACGCCACGAATCCCATCGAGGCGGCTCACCACGCGGCCACGCTCCTTACGGTGGTAGGTAATGGCAAAGCGGTGGGCCTCATCTCGGATCCGTTCCAATAACAAACGCGCAGCACTGTGTCTGTCTAACTCAATCGGCTCTGACACATCTGGCAGGAACACTCGCTCCTCAGTGGCAGGCAAAGCCCTCCCCTTTACCGTGCGTGCGCGTCTCGCTTTGGCCAATCCAATCATCGCAACGCCAAAGGCCCCTGCCTCCTCCCGGGCCTGCAGCGCCTTGCCGAGTTGGGCCGGTCCCCCATCGACCACCACAAGATCAGGCAGGTCCCCCTCCTGCACCCCACGGCGCAGGCTCCTCAAGACCACCTCGTGCATGGACTCAAAATCGTCTTGGCCATCGACGGAACGAACACGGAAGCGGCGATAGCCTGCTCGGTCCGCATGCCCCCGCCTGAAGCGCACGCGACTCGCCACGACCTGGGCCCCTTGAGTGTTGGAAACATCAAAGCAGTCGATCACGCCTGTCTCCGGGTCTAAGTCGAGCAGATTCACCAACTCGGACAGGGCAGCCCCCTCGCGATCCTCATCAGCCACCGCCTGTTCCAGAGCCCGGCGCGCGTTCTCCCCAGCCATGTCCAGGGTGCGCAACCGATCCCCGGCGAGGGGCACGATCAACTTGAGCTCTGCACCTAGCTCACCCTCAAGGAATTCCAACTCGGCCGGGGTACAGGGCAGAACAATCTCTTCTGGCGGGACCCGCCGGCCAGCGGCATAGAGGGCGGTGAGCACCACGTGCATGAGTTCTTCGTCGGGAAGAATGGACCGAAAACGGTGGCTCCGGCTCTCGGCAAGCCGCCCCTCGCGGAACGCCAGTCGGTAGACGAGGGCATCATCTCCACGCCGAGCCAAACCCAAGACATCCCGGACGACACGGTCCTTCGGGCGCACTCCCTGACCCTCCACCGTTCGACGCAAGGCCTGCAAGCGGTCCCGCCAGCCAGCAGCCTTCTCGTACTCGCGAGCCTTGGACGCGCGCCGCATGCGATCATCGAGATCCCGTTCCAATTCATGCACGTCGCCCGACAGGATTTTGGCTGCTCGCTGCACGAGGCCGGCATATTCGGACTCCTGAATCAGATCCACGCACGGCGCTGAGCACAGGCCAAGTTGATGCTGTAGACAGGGACGCGATCGGTGCATCATGACTGTGTCAGGGCAATCCCGCAGGGGCACAACCCGCTGCAAATCTGCAAGGGTCCTACGCACAGAGGAGGCCGAGGCGAAGGGCCCAAACAGACGTCGGCGCCCTGAACCACGCCCCTCATCAGGACGATGGGCCCGCACCAGTTTCAGGCGAGGGAAGCGCTCCGCCAAGTCGATACGAACCATCAAGAATGATTTGTCATCTTTGAGGCTGACATTGTGACGCGGCTTATGGTCCTTGATGAGGGTATCCTCAAGCAGCAAAGCTTCCTGCTCTGTACGGGTCACAATCGTCTCCACAGAGTGCGCATCCTGTTCTAGGAATAGGATGTTGAGCCGCCCATCACCGCCGGGGCGGCGGTACTGGGTCAGCCGCTTGCGCAGATCCCTCGCCTTTCCCACATACAGAACTTTGCCAGCGACATCACGGAACAGGTACACGCCTGATGCGCGCGGAACTCCTTTCATTGACCAAGAGGGGACACCCATGCGTTGCCTTAGCGTTTGAGCTCCAAGGCCTCTAGCTGCGTCAGTCGGTCGCGCAAGCTAGCCGCCTCCTCAAAGCGCAACTCCTCAGCCGCCAGGAGCATGTCCGCGCGCACGTGTTCCATTTCGCCCACCAATCTCGCATGCGACCAAGACTGCGCCTCATCACTCACTCCCGAGTCTTCAGCCACGGCAGGCGCCTCGGGATAGTCCATTTCATACATGGCCTCAATGCCATCACGAATCGGCTTGATAATCGTCCTCGGCTCTAATCCGTGTTCGCCGTTATACGCAGCCTGAATCATGCGGCGACGTGCGACCTCATCGATACAAGCCTGCATGGAATCCGTCACGCAGTCGCCATAGAACAGCACGCGCCCATCGGCGTTGCGTGCGGCTCGCCCACAGGTTTGAATCAAGCTAGTGGTAGCCCGCAAGAACCCTTCCTTGTCCGCGTCCAAGACTGCGACCAGAGCGACTTCGGGCAGATCGAGTCCTTCTCTCAACAGGTTGATCCCTACCAACACATCAAACTCACCGGCGCGTAGGTCTCGAAGAATGGCCGATCGCTCAATCGCATCGATTTCAGAGTGCAAATACCTCACGCGCACTCCGATTTCGGAGTAATAGGTGGTCAGCTCCTCAGCCGAGCGCTTCGTCAACGTCGTCACAAGCGCACGCCAACCCGCCGCGGTGTTCTTGCGTAGTTCAGCTAGGAGGTCATCGACTTGGGTGGCTGCGGGGCGAACCTCAATGGGTGGATCAAGCAGCCCAGTCGGTCGAACCACCTGTTCGACCACGTGATTGGCAGAGTGTTCCAGCTCGTACTTCGAAGGTGTCGCCGACACATGGACGACTTGCCTTACAAGGGATTCGAATTCACCGAATCGAAGCGGACGATTGTCGAGTGCGCTTGGCAGGCGAAAGCCATGCTCCACGAGCGTCTCCTTGCGTGAACGATCGCCCTTGAACATGGCCCCTACCTGCGGTACGGCCACGTGGCTTTCATCGATAAACATGACCCAATCATCGGGAAAGTAATTCAAGAGTGTGAAAGGCGCCTCACCGGGTGCTCGACCATCCATGAAGCGCGAGTAATTCTCAATCCCATTGCAAACACCCGTCGACTTGAGCATTTCCATGTCGTGCCGCGTACGCTGCTCTAATCGTTGGGACTCAAGTACGCGGCCCTTGCGCTGCAGCAGCGCCAGCTGCTCTTCCAATTCAGTCTCGATTAAGGGCAGTGCGCGATCGACGCGCTCTTGTGGGGTGACGTAGTGATTGGCGGGGTAAAGCACCACCTCGGAACAGTCCTCCAACACCTCGCCCAGCAGTGGGTTGACCACGGTGATCGCCTCGACCTCATCCCCAAAGAATTCGATCCGAATGACACGCTCATCCTCATAGGCTGGAAAAACCTCAACCACATCCCCGCGTGCGCGAAAGGTGCCGCGCCGAAATTCCATGTGATTGCGCGCGTATTGCATTTGGGTCAAATTACGCAGCAAGTCATCCCGATCGAGCTCCTGGCCGCGCACGATCTGGACAGCCATCTCGCTATAATTGGACGGTGACCCTAGACCATAGATGCAAGACACCGAGGCAATGATGATGACATCCCGCCGATCGAGCAGGGAGCGCGTCGCGCTGTTTCGCAGCCGTTCGATGTTCTCGTTGCGATTGGCGTCCTTCTCGATAAAGGTGTCTGTCGCCGGGACGTAGGCCTCGGGTTGGTAGTAGTCGTAATAGGAGACGAAGTACTCCACCGCGTTGTGGGGAAAGAGCTCCTTGAATTCAGAAAACAGCTGTGCGGCGAGGGTCTTGTTGGGTGAGAGCACAAGGGTGGGCTGGTTCATGCGCTCAATCACCGCAGCCATGGTGAAGGTCTTCCCCGACCCCGTGATTCCCAGCAGGGTTTGCTGAGAGACGCCCTGCTTGAGGCTTTGGACTAACCCTTCAATGGCTTGAGGCTGATGCCCCGTGGGCTCGAAGGGACACACGAGTTTGAAGTCCTGCGACTGCATAGCCCTAGTCTATACCCCATCTGCGCCTCCACCGGGCATCATCGGGCGCGAGTCCCGCTCCAGCCCACCCCAACCTTGCGGGGTCCACCGGACCCCGATACCTTAGTTCCCCGCAGTCCAAGCGGCGCCCTTGCGTAGCCACACCCGCTGGGGGGGGTATCACTCCCCAGTCCACCCAGCCCCCCCCAGCCTATGATCATCGAATGCACATCGTGCGGCGCACGCGCCAAGCTCCCCGACAGCAAGGAAGGAGCCAAGGTTCGCTGCTCTGAATGCAGCCACGTCTATGTGGCCCGCCCCCCCGGGGCCCGGCGTGGAGCCAAGGGCCGGAAGGAAGACCCAACCAAGTATTACATCGGCGGCGGGGTCGTCGTGGTCATCTTGATCATTCTCGCAATTGTGAACAAGGACACCCCGCCCCCCCCACCTCCCAAGGTAGAAGAGGCCCCGCCCGAAGAACCTCACGTGCCCACAACAGGGTGGGATTCCCAGCACGTCGTCTTCGCCCGGCAGATGCACGACTTGGCCTTCTCCAAGAACACCTCAAGACTCTTCGTGCTGGTGGACTTCGAGAAGGCCCACACTGCAAGACGGGCCGCAGCCCAGGCACCCGAGGCGAGCGACAGCACCGAATCAGCCGCTACCCCCGATGACTCGGACGAGTCAGCATTGGTGAAGAGCACTCCCGAGGGACTCCTCGCTGCAGACTGGTTTGCCCTCAACAGTGCAGACCAGACCCAGTTCAAGAACGAAATCGTCGATGAGCTCGTTTCAGATGCGGGCGAATTGCCTGTGGCCAGTTGGAAGCCCTATGACGGCGATGTGGTCGAAGAGACCGACAGCCATGCAATTGTGCGCTTGCACTTGCAGGCCCGAAGCGGGGAAGCCGAACTCGCAGATCGCTGGATCGAGTGGGAAGTTGTTCTGGCTGGAGACCAGCGCTGGAAGGCGGTGCGCTGGGAGCGCTGGATTTCCCCCGAGGAAGAAGCCAAACAACGTCGCAAGTACAAGTCCAAGGTGGAGCGCCGCACACTGAGTGATGGATCGGAGGTCATCGAAGGTGTCGTTCGAACCGAGATCGACTACCACAGCGAGACACCCGCCGCCCTCATCCAGGAAATCGAAGGCTTGATCGACCAGGTCATCGATCCCGATGCGGGTCCCCGTCAGATCAGCCCTGCCCGGAAACGCCTGGAGGACATTGGCAAGCACGCTGTACCCGGACTCCTCAAGCGCATGGGCAGCATCCCCCTCGATGATGAGACGAATGCCATCCAGCTCAACCTGCTGCACCGCATGTTGACGGACATCACCCAGTACCAGACCACTTTTGTGGTGCACGTGGCCATGGGGGGAACCCAAGAGCGTATGGACTCAGGTATCAAGCAGTGGTTTGGTTGGTATGACCGCAAATGGAAGCGCTACTGGAAGACCGCTGATGAAGTCGAAGAGGAGGACGACCCATTCTGGGACGATTCCAACTACAAGCCCAAGAACGAGAATGAGCGTCGACGGCTCGAAGAGCGCCGTGCCAAGCGCGACGGCGGACGCTAGACTAACCTTCCCCCATTCCGCGCCAGCCTGGCGCACTCCCCCCATACAGAAACTTCTCGATGCAGTACCGAGTCGGCCAATGCGCTAGCTGTAGCGCCACCTTCAAGCTCCCCGCAACGTTTCCCGCCGATCAGGCCAAGTGCAAGTCATGCGGCACGGGCATCGTCAATATTGGACCGCCCGAAGATGCACCGCAGAAAGCACCCGCTGCGCCCCCCGCTCCCGAACCTTCCCAGGAGGAGCTGGTCGAGCACAAGCCATCTGGCAAGAAGAAAGGGCCCAGCATGATGGAAAAACTGCGTGCCCAACGAGCGGCTGAAGCCGCAGCCGCTGCAGCCCCAAAGGTGCCCGCCAAGAAACTCAAGCCGGCTGAGTCTGAGTCTGCTCCTGAAACGGCAAAAGCCAAACCTAAGCCTGCCCGCCGCAAGGCGTCGCCCGCTCGCAAGGGCGCCAAGTCGGCCGAAGGCGAAAAGGCCGACTCGAAACGATCGGGGAAGAGTTCGCGCACTTCCCGCACTTCCGCAAAGCGTGCGGGGGGCACCCGAGGCCGTCGGGGCAAGAACACTGAGGAAGACGAGCCCACAAAGAAGTGCCCCATGCCCATGGTTCTCGGTGTCATTGGGGGACTCGCCGTGATTTTCCTGGTCTACACGTTGTTTGTGAAGGATGACCCGGCTCCGAGCGACCCGAACGTCGCCGATGCATCTCCAACAGAAGAAGTGGACCAGGGTAACCCCACGGATCCGACCCCCGAAGAGGATGGCGCGGCCGAAGCGGGCGCGGTTTCGGAGACGGCTGGGGGCGGTGATGAGCCTGCAGCCGAACCCGCGGCTACAGACTCCCCACCAGCCACCGGTGAGGCGACCGCTGATCCCGTCGACGAGCCCACACCCACCGAGCCCAAGCCTGAAAAGACCTATGACCCCGCTTCAGTCGATCTATCTGCCCTAGAGGTTTTTGAAGCTCAGGAGGGCACCACCCCTGCCGAGTGGGATGAGATCAATCAGCTGACCGCCCTCGCGATCGATCCCGATGCGGGAGCCGCCGGCTCAAGGGCCGTCAAGAAACTGGTGGCAGACTTTGGACCCAAGGCCTTTGGCGCGATTATCAATCGCATGACTACGATCGACTATTCGACCGTACAGGGCTTCCGCGATGGAGACGTGCTGCAACGGGCACTGATGGACATCTCAAACGGCAAGAACGCAGGTTGGGCCTACAGTACCTCCCCCAAGGACCAACTCTTCAACCGCAAGGTGGTCAAACTTCTCCACAAGGTCTGGGCACGCGCCCGCACGGACGAAGCCTATTGGCTCAATTATTCCAAGCAAGACAAGGCCGCCGAAGACAAGGCCAAGGATGACGCCGAGATGAGCGAGGATGATCTCGACGATCTCGACGATCTCGATTTCTAGTTGGCTTGATTTCTAATTGGCTCGGTTTCTAACTGGCTCGGTTTCTAACTGGCTCGGTTTCTAACTGGCTCGAACTCTAGCTGGCTCGATTCTTAGCCTGATCGGCTCCTAGGCGGCTAGACCTCGGGACGACTTGCCCTCAATCTAAGGGACGCAAGGGCGTGGATACACCCCGCCCCTCAATCCCGGCCGCACCGCCCCAACGCGGATCGCTCACGCCATCCACATTACCCTCAGGGGAAACGTAAATTGCCTGCACAGCGCCCATTCCCCAGCGGCTATCAAGCACTAGGGGTTGTTGGTGGTGCCCTTCAAGATCGAGCAGGAGCTCCCCGTTCCACCCGGGTTCCATGCGCGTGGTCTGGGGTATCCACTGCTGATGCAAGCGAGGTGCGTGCATCGCGGCTTGAAGCCCCTGACCGTAGCCCAGCACTCGCAAAACGACCTGGGTCACTGAGGTGATAATCCGGGGCCCTCCGGCCGCACCAATGACGATCCTCACCTGACCCGCCCCATCACGAATCACTGTTGGGGTCATCGACGAGAGCGGACGCTTTCCCCCCATCAGTTGATTCGCATCCGTCCCCACGAGTCCAAAGAGATTCGGAGTACCGGGCTTGATTGAGAAATCATCCAGTTCGTTGTTCAAAAGGAATCCACCTTGGGGGACGAGGATTCCACTGCCGAAGGAGGCGTTGAGGGTCGTCGTTAGACTGACAGCATTGCCTTGGCGATCCACAACGGACAGGTGCGTCGTCTCGTCACTCTCTTTGGGCAATACAACCTTGGGCTGAACAGACAGGTCCGCCTGGTCCCCCAGCGCCACCCGGCGTTCACCAATCCACCCCGGCGAGAGCAACTCCTCGAGGGGAACGTCGTAGTAGTCGGGATCTCCCAAATGCTGGGCGCGATCCGCGAAGGAACATCGCATGGCCTCAATCCACGTGTGCACATCCCCTGCGGGTGAATCGAGGCTTCCATCTGAATCGAGTGCATCCGCACCCGCTAAGGGAAACCCCTCGAGAATCCCCAAGATCTGCAAAAGCGCGAGTCCACCGGAGCTTGGTGGCCCCATGCTCAAGACCTCATGCCCGCGAAACCAACCGGCCAGAGGCCTGCGCACCTTCACCTCGTAATCCATCAAGTCCGCCGGAGTCATCATGTGACCCGCTGAAACCCCATGGAATCGGCGGTCCGCCGCCTCCAGAGCCTCAAGGATGGCCGTGCCAAGGGGCCCCTCGTAAAAGACCTTGGGCCCGGCCTCGGCGAAGGCCTCTAGCGTGCGTTTGAGCTCAGGTTGGCGCAGGTGCGTCCCCGCCAGCAGGGGCATGCCGTCGGGGAAAAACAACCGCCGAGCGGATGGGTCCCGGGTCATGCGGGTGTTCTTCTCCCACTGGCTGCGCAGGGAGCGGGCCAACCAGGCGTCCACTTGGAACCCCTCTCCTGCTAAGCGGATAGCCGGGCTCACCAGCTCCTTGAAAGTGAAACGGCCCGAGCCGAATCGTTGATGCAACTCGTACAAACCCGCGGGGGAACCCGGAACCCCCACGGCGAGCGGGGTGTCCAGTGATCGGCTCGAAACCACTTCACCGTCATCGTCCAGATACAATTCAGCACGAAACGCTGCGGGGGACCTCTCGCGAAAATCTAGAGTCACGGCCGCCCCATCTGCGGGTACCCACAGAGCGAAACCTCCCCCGCCGAGATTGCCAGCTTGGGGGAGTACCACGGCTAGGGCCAGAGCCGTAGCCACAGCTGCATCAGCAGCATTGCCGCCGCGATCAAGGAAATGCAGGCCCACAGCCGAGGCCAGCGGTTGCCCACTGACCACAGCGCCGCTTTTTGGCAGGCGCTGGCCCATCATTCGATCGAGGGGATCGGATGTTTGACAGGCACCCGACCCAAGCAAGCAGACCCAACCACAAATCGAGGCACGCCACACGGCCCCACGCCCCTTCCGGGGAATCGTATTGCGGCGAGACGACCCCGTCCTTTCCGGTCGCGAGTAGGATTGAGCCGATTGGAGGCCGAAAACAGGACCGGGCTCAGGCATCCTGGCCTTCACCCTCCAAACTCATCTCCTCCACTTTGACACCCTTGTCACGTAGATAGCCCACCGCATTCTCAATCTGGTCTGGCTGCCCCTCGATCTCTAAGGCGACGAGCGCCACAGCGTCATCGATGGAGGCCGCACGGATGTTCGGAACGACACCAAATTTCTCGCCAAGCGCGTGGCTAATGATTGGCTCGGAAATGCGCTCTTGCGGAAAGGTGCAGAAGAACTTGCGGGGGCTCATGGATTAGACTCGCGGCTCGAAGGGCTCGAAGGGTTGGATGCACGTTTCTTCACGTGGTCTTTAGATTGTATACCGGTTCGCAAGCAAGCCCAAGACAGAGCACAGCCCACCGCAAAGACCCACAGGGCCGAAGCCGGCGCTTGGAAAGGCAGGCGCAGGGTCGGGTCAATGGCATCTGCGCCAGCAGGGGTGTATATGGCGGGATGTCGCATCCAGTCGAACCCTGCATTTTCGAGCACCAGGGAGACGGGAGAAATGTCCAAGAGTTGAGCGGTCACGGCAGGACTCCAGGGCGAGTTGCCCGCCAAGCCGCCCAGGGAAGGCGCAGCTCCCAGAGCCAGAATCAGCAAGAGCATGGCCGCGCCGACACCCAGGGCATTCTCCTTTGTACGCACTCCCAGACTCAACCCCACGCCAAACAAACCGCTGAGCGCTAACCCACCGTACAGCCAGTCGAAACTCTGCTGCAATCCCCCCCCAGCCCCCCCGAGGGCAGCAGCGGCAAGGGCCAAAAACCAACCCACGGGGATAAGCCACGCGGCAATGCCCGCCTCCGCCCCGCCGAGAACTCCCGCTGGCAACGCCCACAGTGCCAGCCAGGCGAAGGTGAGGACCCCAGCCTGCCCAGGAGTGGGACACAGTGGAAAGGCCGCGAGACCGATTGCACACAGGAACAGGAGCCTCATGAATTGGGGCACAGACATAGATAGATTCTCGCTTCTCGCTGGCCCAAAGCCAGAAAGAACTGGACACATGGAGGGATCTAGGTACCCAATGGACACAGATGAGACCCTCTCACCCTTGGCCCAGCCCGCCCCCGACCATTCAGCGGACTACCCTTGCCCTGCTGATCTGCCTCATCGGCGCCTGCAGAACGCCCAGCACGACCCTAGAAAACAGCGCTGGATCATTCGGCGAACCTGTGCACCAATTCGTTCATGGAGCTCCCGATGTCCTCGTCGACGGCGACAGGGTGAGCGTGGGATCGGTGGGGCTAGGACACGAGCACCTGATTCTCGGACCGGATGGCGTGTTTCAATCCGCCACCCTGCACTTCGAGCGGGGCTTCGACCAGGTTCTAATGTCTTGGAACGTCGCGGTACCCGATGGTGCGGGTGCCGCCCTGGAAGTGGCCATTCTAGAAGCACCGGGTAGCTACGGCGTTCCACCTGCTTGGTCTCCCTGGCTGCGCCTGGGCGACTGGGGCAACCTCACTGGAGAGGACCCACCCAAGACCCACTTCGATCGGGGAGCCGTGCAGATCGACGTCCTGCACCTCACATTCGAAGCCCATGATCTGCGCTACCGTATCCGCGCAATCAACACCCAACCGTCAGACCCTGTACGGGTCCACCGCACGACCCTCTGCCTCAGTTCAAGCGAGGACCTGCGCACACATCTCTTGCGGGAGGACACCTTCCAACCGGACCATCCGGTGCAACTGGACGTACCCATCTTGAGCCAGCGCGAGGCGCCCCGCGAACTCAGCCGCCGAATCTGTTCCCCGACCTGCGTCGCCATGGCACTCAATCATGCGGGTCAATCACGGCGCCCTGAAGATGTGGCTGCTCTCTTGTTCGATGCACCCAATGAGATTTATGGCAATTGGGTGCGAGCAGCCCAAGGGGCCTTCGAACTGGGAGTCCCTAGCCTGCTTTTGTGCCTCAGTTCTTGGGAAGCCGTCGATCGTATCTTGAACGATGGGGTGCCCATCATCGCAAGCATCAAGGTGAGGGCGGGAGAGCTTCCCGGCGCGCCCTATGAGGCCACCACTGGGCACCTCATCGTGATTTGTGGTCTAGACGGCGAGGGCGGCGTGATTGTGAACGACCCTGCTGCCACCCTAGCCAGCGGCGTTCGACGCACATATCGCATGGAGGATTTACGCAAGGTCTGGATGGCCAAGGGCGGCGTGGCCTACTTGGTCGGCCGCTGATAGGCACGGTCTCGGGAGGGGGAACCTGAGTCAGCTCCAGCGTCCATGAGCAGTGCCACGAGCAGGGTCGTCACGGCCCCAACGGGGATGTACCAAGGCCAGGGCAACGAGGCCCCGTTGGGCAGTACCCCAAAGTGATACGTCACTTGAGTGAGGGCCAGGCCCACGACCAGACCAAAGGTGCCGCGGCCATCCCAGCCACGCCGGAACAATCCCAAGACCCAAACAGCGGCCATGGCAGCACAACATGCGTCAACCCACCGCCCTGCCCAAGGTTCGTGCCACACAAGGGCGAACACGACCATGACCGAAAGGGGCGCAGCCCAACACAGACCCCGCCCGCGCGGCCGCAGGGGTAAGAAGGCAAGGAAGAATGCCGCCAGCAGGGCGCCGCCCGTATAACCCGCCATGGCAAGCGCCAAATCGAGGATTGAGCTGTAGCGTTGCGCCACCCAATCCACACCCACGGCGGCGGCACATAACACGCCGCCCCAAACAAGGACCAGTACGCGTGAAACCCGCAGGGTACGAGCTTCCTCATGAGCGTCATTCAAATCGCCCTGCTGGGTCTTCCACAGCCATCGCCTCCGGCTCGGCAGGTACACGCTCGAAAGGGTGGTTTGTGAGAGGGCGGCGAGGATGGAATCTAAGCTAGAAATGGCCGCAGCGAGGGCCCCGACAATCACGAGTCCCTTCAGTCCTGGCCCCACGACCTCCATCACGAACACCGGGAAAATTCGATCCGCACGCTCGTCGACGAGGGCCTGGCCCGCTGCAGAAAGGGCGTGTTCCTGACAGTAGGCCCAGAGAGCCACACCCACGAGAGCCACCGCGAAGGTCACTGCCATGGCAGCCATCGACGCTAGAATCGCCTTGCGCGCCTCCCCGGCGTCGGCACAACAAAACAAGCGCTGAGCCATGAGTTGATCACAACCGTATGGACCAATTTGGCCGAATGACGCCACAAAGAGCGCCACCCAAAGTGTGTAGGGTTCGGCGAGTTGGGTACTGGTGTTGATGAGGTCAAATTTCCCCGCATCCCACCCTGCCCAAAAGGCATGCATGAGGCCGCCTGGCAATGCCTCGTGAACAGTCAGTAACGTCACGCCGATTCCGAGAATAAACAAGAGGAACAGCACTGCGTCAGTCCAGATGACTGTGGCCATGCCCCCCATCCATGTCCAAACAACTGCGACCAATCCAATGGCGACCACACTTGTGCACAACGGGCTCCAGCCGACCCAATCTTGAACGGCCGCTAGTTGTTCGGCGAGTAGGACCTGGAGAACAAGGGCGGTCAGGTAGACGCGAGCGCTCTGAGCCAGTACCCCCCCCAAGGTGAACAACGCCGTCACCACCGACCGGGCAGAATCGCCCAATCGCCGTGCCACATAATCGTAGGGGCTAAAGATCTCGCGCTCGAAATACGCAGGCACAAGCACATAACCCACAAAGGCGCGCGCCAGGAGGGACCCGATCAAGCCGATTTGCAAGTAGTGCAGGTTGCCCCCGTCCCGATAGACCACCGAGGGCAGTGAGATGTAAGTCACCGCACTGATCTCGGTGGCCACAATCGAAGCCGCCACCGCATACCATGGCAGGTTTCGCCCACCGAGAAAAAAATCACGTACGTTCTCCTGGCGGCCCGCAAGCCGGCCCCCTAGCCAAGTGGTCCCCAATAAGATCACGATAACCACAGCCCAATCCAAGCCTCCAAAATGACCCGTCCACTGGGGAGCTTGCATGCAAACCCCGCCCCAAGACAGGCAAGCGGAAGGGACAATCACAGAGGACATCACTCGGGAGACTCCAACGACGCTAGACCCAGAGCCACGGCCCCCATACCCAAGGCCGGAGCAGCCCGGAGCAGAGAGGGTCTCAAGAACTCCGAACGTAGGGCTCCATCTTGAATATAGGCACGGGCCATGGGCGTATCCTGCCGTTCGAGCAAGCCCTCCTCCAAGGTCTTCTTGAGAGGCTCGCCGTAATGCGTGGACAATTCTGGATCACTCAGCAATTGCCCCGTGCGCTGCCCTAGAACGATGCACTCCACAGCTACTCCGCGCCAAGCATGCAACTGCTCTAGCCGCAGAAGCAGCCAACCTGCGAGGTCGCGCCCCCCCTGGGCCAAGGCTTGATGAACGTGAGGGATTCCCATCTTCGCGGCTTGCACGAATTGTTGGCCCGAATCCAGACCAGCCCCCCTAGCCATTCCAGCGATAGAGAGTCGATCCTCCCAACGGCCATCGAGACTGTCTACGGCAGCTTGGTTTCTGATCCACGCCGGTGGCAGGTCACTGCGATGCTGACGTAGATCAAGTGCAACCCCATCCAGCAGCACACCCTCAGCTAGACCGCTCCCGCCACCGACAAAGTATCCCGAGCACACTCCGCACAATTGTCCTTGGGTTGCATGAAACTCACCCAAGCAGGCGGCTTGCCCATCGCCGAGCAGGGGAGCCAATGGGCGCGCGAGGGACCAGCCGCGCTGGTGGCACCCCGATTCCAAAGCGTCCAGCAACCCCGGATTACGAGGCCCGTGCCGACTCACTGCGATACCCCGACCACCGAGCGTCGGCACACCCGGCATGCAGAGTCCAATGACGATGGGGGAAACAGAATCTCCATCGAGACAGGCCTCGATTCCGTCTAGCAGTGCACTCACCTGCAAGCGAGCGGCGGACGCTTCACTCGTCTCCAGAGATTCAAGCAAGTCACCGGGTGGACGACCTGCTCCTCGCAATTGTTCCTCAATCGGGATGGGAGTCAACGTGTCCTTATAAGGCCACGCTCCCTCGAAGCTGCGTGCATCCGTCCACACTTTCCCCGTGTGGGAGGCAAGGATTCGGTAGGCTCGAAAGCCACTCGCTCCCCCATCCACTCCCACCACTCGGATTGCGGGGGATGCGGACACTGCCCGTCAGCCCAAGGGTGGGGCGTCCGCGATGGACTCACCCAGATTCGCGAGATCCAGGAGGCTGGCGGCAGCGTCATCCGCCCAGATTTCAAGCTCTGGATGGGACCGGATCAATGAAGCAGGGGAGTCGGTGCCCACCGGACCGTGCAACATGGCCCGCAAGGCCTGCGCCTTGTCTTCCCCGAATGCCATCAGGCGTAATGAACGGGCTGAGGAAATGGTGGCAAGGCCGGCAGTAAACGCCTGCAAAGGAACCGATGCGATTCCACCAAAGTACCGGGCAGCCCGCTCTCGGGTGTTATCGCACAGATCCACCACTCGAGAGGAGCTCGAGGCTTCACTCCCAGGCTCATTGAATGCGATATGCCCATTGGCTCCGATCCCCAGGAATTGGACATCCAAGCCCCCCGCAGCCTGGATGGCTGCCTCCCAAACAGCACTGTATGCCTCAGGCTCTGATGCGGCGAGGTCTGCATCCGGGACAAATGCACAGTCCGGCGTGAGCCCTACTGGAGTAAAGAGATGCTCAGCCATGAATGTGTGAAAGGATTGGGGGTGCCCTTGGCCAAGCCCCAGGTACTCGTCCAGATTAAAGGTGCGCACTCCATCAAAGGAGATTCTGCCTTCGCGGTGTAATTGAACAATGCACTCGTAAAGGCCGACCATGCTGCTCCCTGTGGCAAGGCCTAAAGTCAGGGGCCGACCCGCCGACACGCCTGCACGAAGGTCCTGGCTGAGTTCGTGGGCAAGCAGGGATTCGATGTGCTGCCGATCAGAATGCACATGGACGGGCGGTAAACTGGACGGGCTGGTCATGTCACGATTCTAGGCTTGGTGTTTGGGCGTAGCTACTGCGTGGTCACTGCGGATTCCCACCCGCCCACCCGCCCGAAAAGGGGGGCGATTTGGGGCGGCGCTGAGCGCCGAGGACTTCCCCAGCGGGGCGACCCGCAAGAGCCCTCGACGGGCAGTTGTTCCATCGGGAAAAAGTCAATTCCCCCTGCTTGGGTCGAGGGTCCGTAAGAGTTCTCGGATTTGCTCCCCATCGGTCGTCTTGAGCTCATCCTCCTCGGGTAGACGCGCAGCGCCCAACCCGCAGGGTCTTTCAAGGGGAGGCTCCGTGGATGACGCCCGCCAAGCGGCGTGCCGTTGCACAAGTCGGCTCGCTGAAAGATGAAGGTCCCTGGCACCGGACACCTGAAGAAGCGCGACAGCATTCTGAGGGCTAATCCCCGCCGCCGGTACGATTCGCAGATCCGACCCCGCTTGGGCGACAAGTCCTTTGAGCACATGTACGCCTTCCTCAGCGCTGGCAGCACCCCCCGATGAGAGTACCCGGGCCACGCCCGACAACCGCAAGACCTCGAGGGCCTCGCTCAGATCCCGAGTGTGATCAAAAGCACGGTGAAAGGTCACCTCCAAGGGCCCTGCCAATTCCACCCAGCGGGCGAGACAGTCCCGATCGATCTGACCGCCGCGGGTCAGACATCCCAGGGCGACACCCCGCACACCGCACTTCCGGGCGAAGGCAATGTCGGCCTCGACAGCCCGTTGCTCGGCCTGGTCGTACACAAAGTCCCCACGCCGCGGTCTCAAAAGCACGGTGATGGGAATCCCCACTGCAGCCTGTGCCACCTGCCACAATCCCGGGCCAGGCGTCACTCCCCCGACGACCAGGGCCGAACACAGTTCGATTCGATCAGCCCCTGACTCCTCAGCGACGCGGGCGTCCGCCTCGCCCTGCACGCAAACCTCGACCTGGACTGGCGATAGAACCCGTATCGCCTCTGGATTGCACTCTCCCATTCCAAGAGATTAGCGGATGCTACGGATTGGACCCATCCCACTCCCAGACATAGCTCGACAGGGCGGCCCAGAAGGCAAGGGTGGTTGGAACCCTGGGGAGGCGCCCCCACGTCTCATTGTATGAAACTCGTTCGTTGCGATCGCTTGATCGGCTTCGAAGGCCTGCGAAGGGTTCGTTGCGGGTAAGTAAGGCCCCGCCAAACTGGAGGCTTACAATCCAAGGCGACCTCTGCGGGTTTGCCCGTAAACCACTTACCCGTGTGAGTGTAGGTTTTGAAACGCTAGCCATGCCCCTTTGCCCCCCAATCCTTCGACCTACCTGGGTCACCTGCGCGGTGGGAGTCCTCTGCCTCGGCATGGGAACACCGGCCTGCCTCCGATTAGGCCAGACGCCTTCACGGCTGCACCAGATTCTCAGCCTAGAGGGCCCAGCTGAGCTCGCATCCCTGCTCCAAGCTGAGGGCTCCGCAGCAATCATCAATACCCTGAATGGCAAGGGTCAGTCACCACTCATGCAGATCGCACGCTCCCACTCCGATCCCAGAATGGCCGAACTGCTCATTGAGGCTGGCGCTGAATTGGAATTGCGGGATGCCTACGGTTGGACCGCCCTCATGTACGCAGCCTACTCAAACTCAGCCCCGATGGTGAGCGGCCTGCTAGAAGCCGGTTGTCGGCCCGACGTGGCTGGGCGATTCGGCCAGACCGCCCTGATGGCCGCCACCGAGGCCTGCCATCCAGCAGTCCTAGATCTACTGATCGGTGCGGGCGCCCCGATTGCTGATCGAAACACGAGCGGCATGACTGCTTTGATGGTTGCCGTCAGCAAGGGATGCACAGTCCCAGTATTGAATGTTCTCGTTGAGGCTGGGGCAAGAATAGACTCCACGGATGTGCGTGGGCACACTGCGCTCATGTATGGTGCCCGCTTTGGATCTGGTGATGTAATCAATTACCTCTTGGAGCAGATTGCCGAGGATTCCCGCAGCCGGGTTGTCCGCTCAGTTTCCGAAGGGGGTAGCAGCGCACTCATGCACGCTGCTCGGTACAACTCAGATCCGGCAGTGACGGCGGCACTCTTAGACCAGGGCGCGGATGTCAATCATCGCGCTCCAAAGGGATTCCAGGAGTCCGATGCTCACACAGCCTTGGGACTAGCCGCCCAGTTCAATCCCTCCGAGGAGGTCCTCGAACATTTGATTTCCGCGGGAGCCGAGATCGACCGGCAAGGCCGAGAAGGCTGGACTCCGCTGATGCTGGCCACACGATTCAACGCCAACCCGAGGATTGCAGCAGCAATCCTCGAAGCGGGGGCCGACCCCACGATTGTCAATGCCCTGGATCAAACAGCGAGCGATCTTCAGCCTGATTAGTTGGGCAGGCTTTCCTCCCCGCCTACGCATCTACCTCAGGCTCAACACTCCGTGGGCGAGGTTGCTAGGCTGAGATCATGCACAGACCCATTTCCATGAAGGGGATGATAGTAGCGGCCCTGTTCTGCACGGTGATCTCCCCAGCCGTGAGTGCCCAGGATGCCCCACCCAACATTCTGTTCATCCTCGCCGACGATCTCGGCTGGCGTGATCTATCCAACGAGGGGTCGACCTTCTACGAGAGTCCCCACATCGATTCGATTGCGGCGGGAGGAATGAAGTTCACGCGGGGTTATGCAACCTGTCAGGTTTGCAGCCCCTCTCGCGCAAGCCTCCTCACGGGCCAGTACCCGGCCCGGCACGGGATCACCGACTGGATCGGAGCGAAGACTGGGACCGACTGGCGGAAGGCGGGGCGTCACGATTCCCATTTACCACCGGCCTATGCGCATTCCCTCGATGGTGATTCAGTCACCCTGGCGGAGGCCCTCAAGGCCGCTGGGTACCGGACATTCTTTGCGGGCAAATGGCATCTGGGGTCAAAAGGGTCCTGGCCCCGTGACCATGGGTTTGAATTCAACAAGGGCGGATGGGATGTGGGAGGTCCGCACGGCGGCTATTTTTCTCCATACACCAATCCCAATCTTGAGTCGGGTCCGCCAGGCGAGTCCTTGCCCCTGCGTCTTGGAGAAGAAACTGCAGCCTTCATCGAGGATCACAAGGACGAGCCTTTCCTCGCCTACCTGTCCTTCTACTCGGTCCACGGTCCCATCCAAACGACCCAGGCCCTGTGGTCCAAGTACCGGGACAAAGCCGAATCAGCGGGGCTCGCCCCATCACGCTTTCGATTCGATCGCCGCTTAGCGGTGCGCCAGGTTCAAGACTGTCCCATCTATGCGGGCATGATCGAGTCGATGGACGCGGCGGTTGGCCTCGTCCTCGCCAAATTGGATGAGTTGGAATTGCGCGACAATACGATCATCTGTTTCACCTCGGACAATGGCGGAGTCGCTTCCGGCGATGCGTTTGCCACGGCGAATCTGCCCCTGCGCGGTGGCAAGGGCCGCCAATGGGAGGGCGGAATTCGTGAGCCTTTCTACATCTGTGCCCCCGGGCGCACTCGTGCGGGAAGCACCTGTTCGACGCCAGTGAGCGGCATCGACTTTTTTCCAACCCTGCTCGACCTTGCGGGAGTGCCCCTTCCAAGCGCACAGCCCATCGATGGCACGAGCCTCGCACCGCTACTAAAGGGAGACCCGCTTCACTCACGGAGCTTGTTTTGGCACTACCCCCATTACGGAAATCAGGGAGGAGAGCCCTCGTCTATGGTGATCACCGGCGACTGGAAGCTCATCCATTACCACGAAGATGGCCGCGATGAGCTCTACAACCTCAGCGACGATCCCGGCGAACTCCTCGATCGGTCTGCGGTGGCGATCGAGCGCACCCGCTCAATGCGAGCCAACCTCGATGCACACCTGAAGGCCACGGGTGCACAGTTCCCCACTCCCGACCCCCAGTTTGATCCCGCTGCCCGCAAGGCCCGCTGGGAACGCCTACGAACCAAGGGCGTGCAATCCTTGGAAGCCACCCACCGCCGCTATGTTTCACCAGATTATTCCCCCAACAAGACCTGGTGGGGGTCCACGTCGCAGGACCCGCCAAGCCCTCCCCCGGGATCTCCTGAGTCTCAGCCCCATGCCCCCCACCCCGGTCCGATCCCTTCGGACCCCGTGCCCCATAACCTTGTCGGGCAATGAAGGCTTCTGCCAGAGGTCCTCGAGGTTGAACAGTGCCTAGGACCTGGCGATCCGGAATGCGGCCTCATCCACCCGTTGCGCCCACGGTTGTGGTGACGCCCGGCGGTTCAGTATTGACACCGGAGCGGCAATCACCCCTCCAACATCTCGGAGGCCAGCTAGGGCCCCATCCAAACAACGGGAGACGCCTCGAATCCCTGTAAGGGAAAATGGAGGCGGCATCCGGACTCGAACCGGAGAATAACGGATTTGCAATCCGTCGCCTTAGCCACTTGGCTATGCCGCCTCGGAGATGCTTAGGGAGATCACTCTACCTAGGCAAGGAGAGCATACCCCGAGCCCGACAGGGGTCAAGGGAAGGGCTGGAGCGGGAAAGGAGTTCGCGGGCTGGGGACTAGTGGGAGCGAGGGAGAGAGCCTAGGCTGGGGCTCCCCTGGGGGCGTGGCGGAATCGGTAGACGCATCGGACTTAAAATCCGAAGGGCTGCAAGGCTCGTGAGGGTTCAAGTCCCTCCGCCCCTACCAGGAAAACAGGGGTGACGCGAGCGAGACGGGCTGCGCAATGGGAGTGAGCTGGAATCCAAGCCGCGGGGAAGCAACCCATCGATTCAGGAAGCGCAACCTCGGGTCGCGGTCACTACCGGTTTTCGACGGCCACCCAGGGTTCGTCGTGAGCCCCTGTGTAGATTTGGGCAGGACGGAATAGACGGTTGTCCTGATGCTGCTCTTCGTAATGGGCCATCCAACCCGACATACGAGCCAGGGCGAAGATCGGCGTGAAGACGTCCGTGGGGATCCCGAGCTTCTGGTAGACGATGCCACTGAAGAAGTCCACGTTGGGGTGGATGCCACGCTCGCCAAGGTCAGCTACCACGGCTTTTTCCAATTCAAGCGCCGTGTCGTAAATGGGCGTCGATCCGTGCGCATCAAAAAGCTCCCCAGCCAAGCGCTGCAGGGTATTCGCGCGAGGGTCCTTGGTCTTATAGACACGATGTCCAAATCCCATGACCTTGCCGCCCGTCGAGCGCTGGTGCTCGTACCAGGTGCTGACCTGGTCAGAACCACCGATCGCCTCAAGAGCCTGCAAGACTCGTTCGTTGGCCCCACCGTGCAATGGGCCGTAGAGGGCACCGACGGCAGAACTTGCCACGGTGTAGGGGCCAGACTCCGTCGAGGCCACCACACGCGCCGCGAAGGTCGAAGCATTCATCGTATGCTCAGCATGCAACACAAAGCAGCAATCCATCGTACGCTCAGCAATGGCACTCGGAGCCTCGCCATTGAGCATGGTCAAGAATGCAGCGGCTGAATTCGAGCCCGGCTCAGGCGGAAGGTAATCCTCCCCACGGCGCAGGCGCTCGAGGCTCGCAATGATGGTCGGCGTAGCAGCGACTAAGTTGAGTACCGCATCGCGCACGCTCGCCTTGTCGTGCACATCCACCTTGGGCTTGCTCATGGCGAGGGCTGCAAGCCCCACTTGAAGCCCGTTCATGGGATGGCCACTCTTTGGCAAGGCCGCCAACGCCGCCACAACCTCATCGCTGATCTCCCGCCGCCCGGCAAGATCGGCTCGCAACTCCGCCAACTGGGAGGCAGTGGGTAACGTGCCCTCTAAGAGCAGGTACACGACTTCCTCGAAGTTTGAATGCTCGGCTAGAGTTTCGATGCGATGGCCACGATAGGCCAGGATGCCAGCATTGCCGTCGATGAAACTGATGGAAGACTTGGCGGCGGGTATGCCGGCCAGTCCGGGTACGAGTTGCTTGTCGGTCACGATAAAAGGAACGGGTCTCTTGAGGTCTTTGGTGTAGGGGCTACTTCAAAGGGCGCCCCATGTTACTCGGGATCTTGGTTGGCAGGCTGAATCTGTGGCTTGGATGGCGGAGAACGGGGCGGGGACGGCGAATTCTATTTGCGGCGTTCGAGGTATTCCATCAACAGACGTGCCCCCACGCCACTACCGTGGGGGCCGCCCACCCATCCCCTGTTGTGGGTATTCCAGGCGGTTCCAGCAATGTCCATATGGCTCCACTCCGTTTCCGCCGACACAAAATGAGAGAGGAAGCCCGCACCCGTAATTGAGCCGCCGCCCACCGCCGGGGAGGAGAGGTTTGAAAGGTCGGCCACCTTGCCCTCCATCGCTTGCTTGTGGAGGTCAATCAGGGGCATGGGCCAGCACAACTCACCCGTCGCTTCCCCAGCCTCAACGAGCTCATCGCGTAGTTTGTCAGTACTCGGGTAGATTGCAGTGTGCTCGTGGCCTAGCCCCACAATGACCGCACCGGTCAAGGTCGCTAGGTCGATGATCGTATCGGGTTTGATTCTCTTTTCTGCGTAGCACAGGGCGTCCGCCAGAATCAGGCGCCCCTCAGCATCTGTATTCAGCACCTCCACCGTCTTGCCATTCATCGCCGTATGAATGTCACCCGGCTTGGTCGCCACGCCGTTGATCAGGTTTTCCGAAGCGGGAACCAGTCCATGCACCTCGTAGGGCACATCCAAATCGCCCAGGGCGTGAAAGGCGCCGAGCACTGCAGCGCCACCCGACATGTCGTAGCGCATCTCATCCATCTTGGCCGAGGGCTTGATGCTGATACCGCCCGCGTCGAAAGTCAGCCCCTTCCCCACAAAGCAAATGCGCCCCTTGGATTTCCCGCGCGGCTTGTAGGTCATGTGAATCAAAAAAGCTGGCTCGCTCGATCCGGCCGAGACACTCAAAAGCAGGCCCATCCCCATGGCGCGCATATCCTTCTCAGTCAGGACCTTCGTGGAGAGTCTCGTACTCCGCTTAGCCAGTGCCCGGGCCTTAGTGGCCAATACACGCGGGGTGACTTGATTCCCGGCGCCGTTTTGAAGGTCGCGGGTGAACGCATTGGCCGCAGCAAGGGCGATCCCCCGGCGAGCCCCTTTGCGCAAGGCCGAGCTGTCACTGCAAAGCTCAAAACGGCGACAGGTCTCCTTGGCGGGTTGGCTCTTGCCTCCGTCATACTGATAAGCTCCCAGCAGCAGGCCTTCGGCGAGGGCGCATCCATTGGCAGCTCCCCCTTGACCTAACTCCGCCAACTGGGCTCCTACCCGTACGATGCCCTTCGTAAGTTTCTCAGTCCGGGCGTAGGCCACGGCCTTTGCGCCGGCCCGACGAAGAGTCTCGCAGTTCAACTCACCCGCTGGACCCAGGCCGAGCAGGAGCACGCGCTCTGCGGGTCCCTTGGTGGACCAGGTCGCGCTCTGCGTCCCGGCCTTGCCGCTGAAAGCCGATACGAAGCCCCGGGGAAGGGTCACTCCCACGGGTAGCTTGGGGCGCTGGCCTTCGGTCAAGAGAACCACTAGGACGGGAGTCTTGGCCAGCTTGTCACTGGTCGTCTTGCAGGTGAGCTTCATGGGTCGATGAACGTCTGTGGGGCAGGAACTTTATTTTGGGGGGCCGGGCGCGGCGGCTACATACCCACGTACTTGGGGCCACCCCCACCTTCGGGAACGACCCATTCGATGTTTTCGTAGGGATCGGCGATGTCGCAGGTCTTGCAGTGCACGCAGTTGCTCGCGTTGATCAGAATGCCATCCCTAGGGGTAGCCTCGGTGGCATCCGTTTGTGCAGCGCCACCCTCGGGCAGCTCATACACAGCCGCCGGACAGAAATGCTGGCACGGATTGCCGTACTCTTCGGTGCAACGCTCCACGCAGATCGTAGGGTCGATCAACATGAGGTGACTCGGTTGGTCTTCTTCGTGAATCGCCCCCGATAGATACACATCCGAGAGTTTATCCATGGAGTCGGACGTATTGAACGTAGGCCGCTGGCTGACCATGCAACCCTGATCCTTCGGCTGGGTCGTTGTGTGGTCAGCGAACCCCTTACGGCGGGCTTGCAGCCCCCGGCCTCCAGTCACCCTCTGGACTGCAAAATCAACCATCCCCATCACGAGCCCGCCGTGGAAGGCTTGGCGATAGTTGCGGGTGCCCCATAGCTCTTCTTTGGCCCAAGATGCCTCAAACAGGGTTTCATACGCCTGCAGGGCAGACGCCTGTGTGTCGCCGCTGGCTAATGCGCCCGCAATGGCCTCGGCCGCCAGCAAGCCCGACTTGATGCCGAGGTGCACCCCCTTGAGGGTCGACGCATTGAGGAACCCTGCAGTGTCCCCGACGAGGACAAATCCGTCCCCATACAAACGCGGCATGGAGTAGTAGCCACCCTCGGGCAGGGTCTTCGCGCCATAGCGCAAGACTTCGCCGCCTTCGAATAGGGACCGCATGCGCTCGTGCTGTTTCCATTGCACAAACAAAGCATGGGGGTCGAGTCCTGCATCTTTGTGATCGAGACCGACCACAAACCCAACACTCAGTCGGTCTGGGGCCAATCCATAAATCCATCCTCCGCCATAGCCTCGGGTGTCGAGGGGGTATCCGCCGAGGTGCACGACCTTGCCCACGTAGGCTTCGCCCACCTTGGGGTCCACGCGCCACAATTCCTTGATGCCCGTCCCGTAGGTCTGAGGGTTCTTGCCCACGCACAAGTCTTGCGATCGGAACAGGCTCTTGGCGAGGTTGCCCCGCGTGCCCTCCGCAAACACCGTGACGCCGGCACGGATGTTCATGCCCGGCTCAAAAGTCCCCTTCTGCTCGCCGTCCTTAGAGATGCCCGCATCGCGAGTCACGACTCCGCAGATGCGACCCTCTTCATCTCGCAACAACTCCGCCGCAGGGAATCCCCCGTAGATTTCAATGCCCGCCCCCTCTGCGCGCTCCGCAAGCCAGCGCACAACCTGATTGAGGCTGATGATGTAATTGCCGTGGTTGCGCAGCTGCGGGGGAGTCAGCATGCCTTTGAGAGCTCGGCTCTTCCCCCCAGGGCGCAGGATCTCGGCCCAGTCCTCCTCCACCTTGGACTCAATCGGGAATCCTTGCTCCAACCAGTCGGGTACGAGCTCGGCGATGCCCCGGGGATTCATGACTGCCCCTGACAGGGTGTGATGGCCGATTTCCTCGGCCTTGTCGATCACCAGAACGGTCTTCTCATCGCCCCCCGCCTCGTCCAAGCGACGCTGCAAATCTAAGGCACAGGCCAACCCCGCTGGACCGGCCCCGACCACCAACACATCGACCTCAAGCTCTTCGCGCTCGACGCCGGTTCGGTTGAGGGAGGTGGGACGCTGGCTCATGGGGGGGGTGACCGCTACGGGGCATGGATCGAGGGGCGCTCGCCCCGTAGATTCGGGGCCGAGCAGGATACCCGGCGGGCCATGTCAGCGTCTAGGAGAAGGACCCTAATCGGAGCTGAATCCGGGCATTCCAGGGCCCCTACGCGATCATTCTAAGGAGTGCGCGGTTCGCTTGGTCAACACTCGCCATGGGGTGGGGTGCTTCCCCGCCCTAGTTCGCAGGGGCCCGTTTTCGTCGGGCACCGACGCTCGCCCCCAAGGCACAGGGGGGCCACCCTTGGATCAGCAAGGCGACGTCTGGCAGATCGCTTTGCGCTGCACCTGATGTTCCCTCGATTCAGCCCTAAGAGCGTTCACCTATCCAGTGCTGACCATCGTGGTACAGCTCTTTTTTCCAAACGGGCAGCCGTTCCTTCAAGGTGTCGATCAAGAACCGTGCTGCCCAAAAGGCTGCGTCACGATGGGGACTGGCCACGCAGATCACCACCGACGGCTCCCCCACACCGACCTTGCCCGTGCGGTGAGCACAAACCATGCGCATGGGATCGGTGTCCCCGGTCAATCCATCTTGGGCACGCACTTGGCTACGGCAATCCTCAAAAATACGCCCCATCTCTGGCCCAGTCATCGCTTCGAAAGCCTCGTAATCAAGTTCGACGACATCTCGCTCGCGATTGTGTTCTCGTGTGACACCCGTGAACGTCACCACGGCCCCACAGGCGGGGTGCTGGACCCAGGCGCCCAAGACATTGGGATCCAGGGCCTGTGCACAGAGCAGAAACACTCCTTCCTCAAGCTCACGATCAGTGGGGCTCTGCCCCCCCGACACGGGTGGGAGGAGAGCCAACTCATCCCCTGAACGCAAGACATGCCCATCGGGAACGTATTCGGTGCCCACCACTCCGGCCACACCTGAGAGGTCCCCCAACTCGGGATGGCGCTCCGCAAGCAAGCGCTTGCACTCACCCACGGTGAGCACACCAGGGCCATCGTTCGGAAAACGGTCAAGCACAAGCTCATCGACGCCGGCCCGCTCACGCAGGCCGGCGAAGAGTCGAACAGTCAGCTGCACGGGCTAAAAGGGCGTGTCTTCGTTTTCGAGGAAGCCGCCACCCCCGCCGCCGTCGGAACCGCCACTTCCATAGTCGCCATATCCTCCGCCCGATGCGGCACTGGAAGGCGCACCCGCGGGCTGGGCTTGTCCGCCGCCAGAGTAGCCACCGCCCCCGCCGCCGCCGCCGTCACGGCCCCCCCCCACGAACTCCCAATTGTCAGCCACCACATACAGTTTGCTGCGCTTTTGCCCCGAGGTTTTGTCTTCCCATGTGTCGTAGCGCAACTCGCCTTCAACAAAGGCGCTCGCACCCTTACGGTGATACTTCTCGAAGGCCTCGCCGCGCTTTCCAAAGATGGTCACGTCCACGAAGGTGGGTTCCTCGCGCCACTCTTGGGTTTGTGAGTCCTTGAAACGGCGGTTGACTGCGAGACCCACCTTGCAAATCGCCATTTGGCTCTGGGTGTAGCGGATTTCGGGGTCACGGGTCAGATTGCCCATCAGGATGACTTTGTTGAAGGATGCCATGGTCTTGTAGATCTCCAGTGATTCTTGAGGTCAGGTGAGGGAGTCGATTGTTTTGTTGAAGGAGAACGTCTCCGAGGGAGAAGCCGGGCAGCAGGCCCCATTGGGTCCCTGTGCCTTGGGTCTCATTCTAGCGACGGAGTCCCCCGAAGTCATGAAACAAGGGAGTGCGATTAGCGCACAGCCTTGGAATCGAAGGTCTTGGGCGCATAGGATGGGCACCCGACTTGCCTTGCTTTCCCATCACGCTTACCGAACCCCAGCGATTCATGCCCACCTCTCCATCCACTCCCCCCACCCGCCCCTCTGGTCGTGAACGCCGCCAGTGGGATCGCGCCAGCGCCGAGTGGCCCGTTACGTTGCAGTTGGATGACGGGGCCCACGAGGCCAAGATCAGAGATGTCTCCCGAGGCGGCGTGTGTTTCTTCCTCGATCGACCGGTCCCTGAGATGACCGTGCTGCGCATGGAATTCGAACTCCCCGTTGCCAGCGGAGTGCGCCGCATTAGCGGACAGGGAGTCGTCGTGCGCTGTGAACGCATCAGTCAGGTGCTCGATCACTATGAGATCGCGGTCTTCACCCAAGACATGGCCACACCAGACCGCGACACCATCGAGCACTACGTCAATGCGAGCACCCAGGAACAAAAGGCCTAAGCCCGCAAGACGAGAACTCGATCCACACCGTTGAGATCGGGCTTCAATTCAGGCGTGAGATTGCTCTGGCGGCCGTATTCCAGGGCAGCGTCTCCCTGTTCATGCCCCAGCTCCACCAGCATCAGTCCGCCGGGATTCAGCCAACTCCGTGCCCCCCTGCACAGTTCGCGCACCCAATAGTGAGGATCTCCGTCAGGCGCAAAGAGAGCGATTCCAGGTTCATGCTCCACGACATCGAGCTCCAAATGATCGCGCTCATCCCATCGAACATAGGGGGGATTGCTCACCACAACGTCCAAGGGTGCGAGGTCAGCAGCCACTTGCAAACCATCACCCTGGTGCAAGACAAGCTCGGCACCCAGAGCCTCAGCATTGGCCCGCGCCACCCGCAAGGCGGCCTCTGAACAGTCGACGGCTTGCACCCGACAGGCGGGGAGTTCCAGCGCGAGGGTGATTCCAATACAGCCACTGCCCGTGCCCACATCGAGGATGCTTGCAGAGGAGCGAGCTTCGGGGGACTCACCGGATTCAGTCTTGGGCTCAAGGTGGTCGCGCACCAGATCCACGAGCAACTCACTCTCAGGTCTGGGAATGAGCACCCCAGGCTGGACCGCGAAGTTTCGCGAATAGAACTCCCGTTGACCAATGATGTAAGCCGCTGGTTCCCGGCGGCCCCGGCGAGTCAATAGCTCCCTCGCGCACACCAACTCTTCCTCGGACACGGGCTGGTCTAGGCGCATCAGCAATCCGAGACGGTCCACGCCGAGGGCATGAGCCACGAGCAGGTCCGCCTCTAGCCGCGCTTCCTCTAGCCCCTTCCGGGAAAGGAATGCCCGGGAGCGTTCCAGCATCTCCCCCACACAAGCGGGCCGAGGGGGGGCGGAACTCACCGTTTCTTGCGTTGAACGCGAGGAGGTCTTGGGCCCTTGGGACCCGATCCAGACTTCGAGCCCCCAGTCCCGGGAGCCTTCTTGGCGGCACCCTTCGGAGCCCGTCCCTTCTTCGCCGAACCGCCACCCTGTGCGCGCTGGGCTTCACGCTCAGCCTTGCGAGCTTCTCGCTGGGCGTCGCGCTTGATGTCACCTTCGACCTTCGCTTGCTTCATGGCCTTGTACATGGCGTACATGGCCAGGCACCCCCCGGCCCCCACGAGCACATTGGCCACCAATGACAGGGATGCCATTCCGGGGTTGACGCCCATATAGGCCATGGCACCCACAACATTGAGAACACCCAGGAGCCCGGGGCCGAAGAACATCAAAGGGAAGGCCGGATTGAACTTACCTCCGTGCTCGTATCCAAATAAATGGGTGAGGGTCGCGCAGGCGAGCAGCAGGGTCGCTGACTCCATCATCACGCCGCGATACGAACCCACTTGAATAGCGATGACAAAGGGAACAAGGGCGATGACCCCACCAATGATGCTGGGGATACGCGCATTCTTGAGTGCAAGCTTCCCAATGGCATTGTCGGCCCTGCCCCCATGGGTAGCCACGAAACCTTGATGGAAGATCCAACCGGCTAGGAGGACGAGAGCCTTGGAGAGGTAGAGGGCTCCCCAGGAATCAAAGTCTGCCAATTGGGCTGCGAAGAAGGGTAGGAAGGCTCCGGCCATCAAGATCTTGGCGGACTTACGGAGGATTTGAGGCGTCTCTTCTAGCTCCCTTTTCACTCCGGGTCCGGTCGCACCGGTCGCACCGGGAGCACCGGGAGCACCGGTCGCACCGGGAGCACCGGGCACTGCAGGGGATGCACCCGCAACCAATGGCACGGAATCCCCTCGGGGCGTGTCACTTGCGGAGTCTGAAGGATCCACTGAGGCCTCAGTGGTTGGCTCGACTGCCCCGGCGGTCTCCACCGCAGGATTCGGCTCAGGTTCAGATTCAGGTTCTGTTGCAGGCTCCGGCTCAGGCTCCGGCTCAGGCTCCGGCTCAGGCTCCGGCTCAGGCTCCGGCTCGGGCTCCGGCTCAGGCTCCGGCTCGGGCTCCGGCTCAGGCTCCGGCTCGGGCTCTGGCTCGGGCTCTGGCTCGGGCTCGGGCTCGGGTTCGGGCTCGGGTTCGGGCTCGGGTTCGGGCTCTAAAGCCTCCAAATCGTCGAGGAGCTCCAAATCTTCGAGCGGTTCCAACTCATCCAGGGGCTCAAGGTCGTCGAATTCGGGCAAATCTTTGGGGTCGGGAACCATACGTACTGGGCGGGCCTCAGGGGCCGATGGGGTGGGCAGTCGGGAATCATAAGGGCCCCGTGCTGGGGAGCCCTACAGGGGTTCTACCACTTAGGGGCCAGTTCGACTACCAACTGACCCACCCCAAACCGCCCCAGGGCGAGACTGGATAGGCAGAATATCAATCAGAGATTACGCAGGCGGTCCTCTCTATCTTTGGCTTCAAGGGCTTCGAGCATGGGCTCCAAGCGGCCCTCAATGACCTGCTCTAGGCTGAAGTTTTTGCGATCCGTGTCTTCGAGGCGATGGTCAGTAACGCGATTCTGAGGGAAGTTGTAGGTGCGGATTCGCGCACTGCGGTCCCCCGACCCGATTTGGTCCTTGCGCTCAGCTGAACGCTCTGCATCGACCTTTTGTTTTTCCAGTTCAAACAAGCGGGCTCTCAGGATTCGCAGAGCCTTGGCCTTGTTCTTGTGCTGAGATTTCTCGTCCTGGCAAACCACCACCACATCCGTCGGGAGGTGTGTAATGCGGACTGCAGAACTCGTCTTGTTGACAGACTGCCCCCCGGGCCCCGAGGAACGCATCGTGTCGATGCGTAGTTCTTCATCGCGCAATTCGATTTCCACGTCTTCGGCCTCGGGCAACACCGCACAGGTCGCTGCTGATGTGTGAATACGGCCCTGGGTCTCCGTCGTGGGCACTCGCTGCACTCGGTGACCACCAGACTCAAACCGCAAGAGTCGCCATGCACCGGTGCCCTTCACACCGAATACAATCTCCTTGAATCCGCCCACATCGGTCAGGGATTCAGAGATAGGCTCGACCTTGAGGCGATGGCTTTCGAAGAACTTCCCGTACATGCGGAAAAGATCCCCAGCAAACAGCGAGGCCTCGTCACCCCCGGCACCTGCACGGATCTCAAAAATCACCTTGTCGCGATCGTCTTCAGGATCTGCGATCAACGCCAGCTTGATGGCTTCATCGAGGGCCGCCTCGTCAGCTTCAAGGCCCTCGAGGTCCTCGCGCGCAAGCGCTTCGAGTTCCTCATCCCCGGCCGCTCCGCCGTCGATGAGTTCCTCAGCTTCTTGGCGCCGCTCGAGCAGCGCGGATAGTTCTGCAAACATCCTAGCGGAGTTCTCCAAGCTCCCTCGCTCACGCAATAACGCAGGGAACCGCTTGGGATCAGCCGCCACTTCGGGCGAACCAATCAGTTCGGTTAGCTCTGCGAAGCGCTCTGAGCGTTCGCGTAGTTTGCTAACCAAATTGGCGTTGAACTCCATAGGCCAAGGGAGGTGATCAGGGGGGCAGCAGACCGATCAAGCCTGCCCACCCTCGGGCAATCCTTAGGACTTGTGCTTGGCGTGCGCGTTTCCGTACTTCTTCACGAAGCGGTCCACGCGTCCGGCAGCATCCACAAACTTCTGCTTACCCGTATAGAAGGGGTGACAAACATTGCAGATCTCTATGCGCAACTCGTCAACGGTGGCGCGGGTCTCGAAGGTATTTCCACAACCGCAGGTGACCTTACAATCTTTGTAGTTAGGGTGAATCTTGGCTTTCATCGTTTGCGGCCCTACAGCTAGGGCTCCCGGGGGAGGCGTGCATCCGCACGCCGGAGAAGGGACTCGCCATTTCTAAAGGCGTCGTCGGGAAGAATCGGGGGCAAGAGGGTACGCCCCTTAGGGGGACAGGGCAAGAGGGGTGGGCCGAGGACCTCCACTTGCACCCCTATCCGGGCCAACCAGCCCCGCGCAGGGTCTGCAGGGTCAATGACACCGGCAGGCCGATCACATTATCCATACCCCCTCCGCTCAAGGAACTCACATACCGATCTGCCGTCTCCTGGATGGCATAACCACCCGCCTTGCCGCGCCATTCACCGCTAGACACGTATGCGAGCACATCTTCGTTACTGATGGGCCCCATCTGTACCCACGTCCGCTCGTACGCCCGGATAGTCTGGGCACTGGCCAAATCCACCACAGCCAACCCCGTCACCACCTGATGCCGTGTATCAGCGAGGCTCATGAGCATCTCGCGAGCCTCATCCGGGCCCTCAGGTTTGCCGAGCATACGCAGGCTTGCCCCCTCCCCCACGGCCACGATGGTATCCGCACCGAGCACCCACCCGTGCTCACCAGGGTGTCGCTTGGCGACCACAAGAGCCTTGAGCTGCGCGAGGGAGCACGCTGCGTCCTCAACGGAGACGAACCCGCTCAATTCTTCAGGTGCCTGTGAAGGCTCAATGACAAAGGGCACACCCGCTTGCGTGAGGAGGTCAGCCCGGCGCGGAGATGCCGAAGCAAGGATCAGCACGCCACGAGTCACGATGACTAACGCCTTCGCGCTTTTTTCTTGCCTGCTTTCTTGGCCGGCTTTTTCTTCGCGGCCTTCTTGATCGCCGGTTTCTTGGCAGAAGTCTTCTTCTTCGAAGGCTTTTTGGCAGCCGACTTTCGCTGAGCAGGCTTCTTCTTCACAGCAGCCTTCTTTGCAGCCTTCTTCTTCGCTACGGCTTTCTTTGCAGCCTTCTTCTTCCCTGCTGGCTTCTTTGCCGTTTTCTTCTTAGCAGCAGGCTTTTTGGCCGACTTCTTGGTGGGCTGTTTCTTGGCAGCCTTCTTCTTGGCGTCGGCCTTCTTCTTGGCGTCGGCCTTCTTCTTGGCGTC
>CAYXZD010000001.1:51549-132800 GCA_964469565.1 uncultured Planctomycetaceae bacterium | reverse complement strand
CGGCCTTCTTCTTGGCGTCGGCCTTCTTCTTGGCGTCGGCCTTCTTCTTGGCGTCGGCCTTCTTCTTGGCGTCAGCCTTCTTCTTGGCGTCGGCCTTCTTCTTGGCGTCGGCCTTCTTCTTGGCTTCAGCCTTCTTCTTGGCGTCAGCCTTCATCTTGGCGGCTTCTTTGCGTTTTGCCTCAGCCGCTTCCTTGCGGGCGATCACCGCCTGACGCTTTGCCTCGGCTGCAGCTTCACGTTTGGCAATCTGGGCTTGACGCTTCGCCTCCCGCTCCTGCTCCTTGCGCAATCGCTCAGCTTCTTTCTTTTCTGCGATAGCACGGCGCTTCTCCTCCTTGATGCGGCGCTCTTCCTGCCGCTTGAGGAACAACAACCGTTCCTTGTGCGCTTTCTTGCCGTAGGCGCACGTGCGCAGGCTCTCCACCCGCATGTAGATCGGATCTACAGGATCAGTCCAACCATCGAGAATCTCGTGGAATGTAATCGTGAACTCCAACTCCTTGCCACTCGGAATCAACCCCTCGAGGGACTCCGTCGCTCGCTTGCTCGATGAAGTGGGTTTCATCAGATCCAGCCGACTCAGAATCTTGACTAGGCCCTTATGAGCTGGCACCGCACCATCGGCCGCCAACCAAAGCACATACGCTCCGCCGGTCGTTCCCAGCTCGGAGAGGCCCCCCACCGCGGCACCAGCAGCCCACAGGTCATCTCGGAATGGCTCTAGATCCATACCATGAGTCTGCTGGAACACATCCTGAAGATACGCCTTCAATGCCATGGCCGCTGGACGCAGCTCGTTGTGCAGTTCAACCCCCTTCTTGCGAATGCTCGTCCGCAGATAGGATGCGATTTCCTGCGCCTGGCTCACGCGGGTTTCGTTCCAGTCCCCGTGACCGTTGCGCAGAGAAGACACGGAGGCCTCCGCCTGTTTTTGGGTCATGAAGCGCATCAACACGATGACTGCGCCTTGCTCAACCAAGCTCGCTCCTTCCATAGGAGCGCTAGGCAGAGGTGTACGAATCTCGACATCCGAGAGGAGGCGGCCGATGAAGTCCGACTTCTTGCTCACGATAGAATCCTTGAGGGTAGAGCTTTCAAACAGGATCCAAGCGGATCCCCGGGTGCGGCGAATTCAGGCTGACACAGCGCCCCATGTCATCATGCTGGGGAGGGCACCGTCATGTAGATCGAATCTTGAACGAATAGAGCAGCGTCGAGCGGGTTACTCGTCGCCACCCTCGGCAGCTTCGGCAGCCGCGGCGGCTTTGGCCGCCGCACGGCGACCGGCTATACGTTCGGCTTGGCGCTTGGCCTTACCTTCAGCGCGAGCTTTCTTTGCCGCTTGACGGCGTGTGCCTGTGGCCGTGGCCTTGCGACGACCCGTCCGCTTGCGGGGGACCTGTGGCTTGAGAGCAAATTCCCCCTCGTAGACAGCGTGCCGCTTGAACAAGCTATGCACTGTAGAACTGGGCAGCGCCCCCACAGAAAGCCAGTGGCGTGCTCGCTCCACGTTGACCGTGTGCTGAGCGTCCGCGTTGGGTGAGACCGGATCGTAGAGACCAAGGTTTTCAAGCACAGTGCCGTCCCGCGGGGAGCGCGAGTCGGCGACGGAAATGCGGTAGCACGGGCGGTTACGGCGACCAGTGCGCTTCAAACGGATTACGACTGCCATGGACGATGAGTGATCGAGGATCGGTGGGAGACTCCCCTGACGGGGGCCAAAAGGCTTCTCAGATGTTTTGGGCGGAAGATCAAAGCACCCCTCAGGGAACCTGTCTACCGCTTCTTGCGGTTTTTGCGCTTCTGCTTGCGGGCGGCCTTGTCCTTTTGGCGCTTCTTGGCGCGGTCCGATGCCCCACGGGTAGCTGATGATCCCATTGGGCGTCCCATTCCGCTGGGTCCGCCCATACCGGGCAGCCCCATGCCCGCACCCAGATCCGCCCCCATACCGTCCCCAATACCGGCCCCCATACCAGGCAGTGCGCCACCCCCGAGGCCGCCGCCACCCATCAAGCCCTTGAGGCCACCCAACATGCCCCCGCCAGCCCCGGCACTCGGATCCACCATGCCCGCGCCAGGCGACATGCCCGCCAGGGTCTGCTTCTTGCCTGCCTTGCCCAGCATGCTTCCCAGGCCGAGCTTATTGAGCTGTTTCATGCCCCTTTTCATGTCCTTGAAACGCTTCAACAACTCATTCACCGCCCCAACCTCCTGGCCAGCGCCCCGGGCCACCCGACGGCGCCGACTCATGTCTAGGCTCTCGGGCTGAATGCGCTCAAATGGCGTCATCGACGTAAACAGCGCCTCTAGGCGATTCATGTCCTTCTCATCGATGTTGTCCACATCCCCCATTTGTCCCATGCCCGGCATCATGCCCAGCACTTTTTTCATGGGACCCATTTTGCGAACCATGCGTAGCATGCCCAGCATGTCTTCAAGGGTGAATGAGCCCATGATCATCTTCTCGAAGCTAGCTTGGGCCTGCTCCTCGTCGATGTTCTCCTGAGCCGTCTCGACCAGCCCCACCACATCGCCCATCCCGAGGATTCGGCCAGCGAGGCGCTCCGCTTGGAAGGGGTCAAGATCACCCAACGCCTCTCCCACACCTAGAAAGAGGATGGGGCAGCCCGTGACATGCTTGAGCGAGATGGCCGATCCCCCGCGGGCATCACCATCCATCTTGGTAAGGATGACGCCGCTCAACGACAGGCGTTCGTGGAAAAGACGGGCGGACTCAAGTGCATCCTGCCCCACCATCGCATCCACCACGAGGACCTGATTGTGGGGTTGGGTGCGGGCAGCGATGTCTGCCACCTCGGACATCATCTCCTCATCCACATGCAACCGGCCCGCCGTATCGAGAATGACGAGATCTTGACCGCCTGCCACAGCTGCGGCGAGTCCCGCAGCACAGACTTCGGGAGGTGAAACACCTTCCCGATGGAAGACTGGCACATCGATGCGTTGACCAAGGACCTTGAGTTGTTCGACTGCAGCCGGACGCTTGACATCGGCGGCCACCAGCAAGGGACGCTTTCCGTGCTTGTCCCTGAGGTGCAGGGCAAGTTTGCCACACGTGGTGGTCTTCCCTGCCCCCTGCAAGCCTGCCATCAAGATGACGGTGGGACCTTTCTTGGCAAACTGGAGGGTGGCATCCTCCGGCCCCATGAGCTCGACGAGCTGACCGTGGACCGCATGGATAAACTGATCTGATGCCCCCACGCCCTTGATCCGCTCTGCACCAAGGACTCGCTCCTCGACCGCCTGGGTGAATTGCGCCGCCAGCTCAAAATGCACGTCAGCTTCCAACAGTGCCGAGCGCACTTCGCTCAGGCCGTCTTGGATATTGTCAGGAGTCAGCTCCTTGCGACCACGCAGCCCCTGGAAGGACTGGGTCAGGCGTTGGGTCAGGGAATCAAACATAGGAAGCGGAGCGTTATAACAAGCTCCAAACTATCTAGCACCCCCTCCGGGAACGAAGAGAGGCCCCGAAGAGTGGTCCCGTCTGTGGCGAACCGGATCCAAGCCGCACAGACAGAGCCCCGCGACCCCGTCCTGACATCCGGCCCTAGAATCCCAAACCTCGCACCAGCCCTACTCGTCCACCCTGCGGATGGCCGCTCCTAGACCAGCCAATCGCTCTTCAATCCGCTCGTAGCCCCGATCGATGTGATAGACGCGGTGGACCTCGGTCGTGCCCTCCGCCACCAAGCCAGCCAAGACGAGAGCAGCTGAAGCACGGAGGTCCGAAGCTGTCACGGGCGCACCCGACAGGCTCTCGGTCCCATTGACCAGGGCCATGCTGCCTTGCCTGCGAACCTCAGCTCCCAGCCGCTGCAACTCGGGGATGTGCATCCATCGATCGGGATAAATGCCTTCGGTCACCACCGAGAGCCCGCGTGAGCGTGTCATCAAGGTCATCCACTGGGCTTGCAGGTCGGTGGGAAAACCCGGGTGCGGATGGGTGGTCACGTCCGTGGGATCTGGCCGGGCCATACTGGCATCGTGCGGGACGGTCTCGATCCAATCCTCCCCCACCTCGATGGGCAGGCCCGCTTCCCAAAGCCGATCGAGAAAGGCGGACAGATGATCGGGCCGACAGCCCTCAACACGGACTCTGCCCCCGGTCACACAACCCGCCACCACATAAGTACCCGTTTCGATGCGATCGGGAATCAAGGCATGTTCGGCACCGTGCAACTCGTCGACTCCTTCCACGGTAATCGAAGGAGAGCCCTGCCCTGAGATCTTTGCCCCCATGCGGTTGAGGCAATCGGCGAGGTCCACGACCTCCGGCTCGCAAGCGGCCCCTTGAATCGTCGTCGTGCCTCGGGCCAGGGTCGCCGCCATGAGCACGTTGGCCGTCCCCAGGACGGAAGAACCCGCAGCGGACCCAAGGTACATGTTGGCCCCCCTCAAGCCCCCTTCCGGAGCTTCGGCCACGACGTAGCCATGCTCGATAGAGACTTGAGCACCGAGGGCCCGCAGCCCCTTGATATGCAAGTCGATGGGACGCACGCCAAAGACGCAGCCGCCAGGCAAGCTGACCTCCGCACGGCCAAAACGCGCCAACAGGGGCCCGAGAACACAGATCGAGCCACGCATCTTCCGCACGGATTCCCACCCCGCTCGATTGGTGATATCTCCTCCACAGCAGAGGCTGAGCGAACCATTCTCGTCCAAGTCTCCCTCTCCGCCGAGTTCACGGAGCACGGAAAGCATGGTGTGCGTATCGCTGAGATTGGGAACGCGATCCAGCTTCATGGTTTCGCGGGTCAGAATCGATGCCGCCATGATGGGCAAGACGGCGTTCTTCGCGCCCGATGCCTCCACGCTACCCTCCAGACGACGGCCCCCCTCTACGATCAGTTTCTGCACGTTGGAATCGTCCCCCCAGGACACGAGAATCGGCGGAGCGCGGACATGCCACCTAGCTGGCGGGCAGGCTCGAGACTCCTCAAAAGACAGGTGAAGGGCCTTGCGGGGCCCCTCCCCTGCAAGCCTAGCGGGTGGAAGCAGTGAATTCCCGTGCGAAATCGAACAAGGCTGCAGGCAGACACCTGCAGGGCTGAGTTGACCCCCGGATTGTCCAACCCTATGATCTCCGCCCTGAATATCGTGGACTCGGTCCCGATGTCCCCCCATTTCCCGCCCGCGAGCCCCGTACGAGATGATCGATCTTATGGACCACGGAACTATCGCCACAGAAGAGCACACCCAGCCCTTCTTCGATTTGGTCAACGACCCCATCCCCAGCTTTGCTGCTTTGCAACAGGAGCGTGCTCAGGTCTTTGCCCGCCGCCAGAATCACGAGAGTTTTATCAACACCGTGGAGCGCATGGACACCACCGGGGAAGAAGGGCGACGACGCGGTCTCGGTCACTGGATGACCGGACAGTTTGCGGAGGCCGCCGAATTACTGAGCCAGTACCCTGACGATGATGTTGCGGCCTTCACACTGGGTCACTCCCTCGTCTCATCGGGCAGGCACGCTGAGGCCGCCAAGGTGTTCGAGAGGTTGAGCATCAAGCATCCCGAGGAACCCCGGCCCCGCCAGGCATGGCTCGACGCCGCTCTCGAAGCAGACTTAGCAACTCTTGATACTGAGACTGCCGTGGCCAACCTCAACGCGGGGATCACCTCCGCCCCCCTTTCTTTCTCCGAAAGCGCCGAGGCCCTGTATCTCACGGGTCGTGCCTCCGAACTTCAGGATGATGCCCAGGGTGCCATCGATGCGTACACCGCTGCCCGCCGTGTGGACCCAACTTTGCGCCGCAATTTATTCCGCATGGCCTTCGTCGCCGAACGCTCGGGCCTCGATGAACTGGCTTTGGACTGCTACGAAAGCCTCACGACGATGCTGCCCATCGACCGCAACGTGATGATGAATCTCGGAGTTCTCTACGAGGACCTCGGCCGTGATGGCGACGCAGCAGCCTGTTTCGACACAGTCACGATCAGCTTGCCCACGGACAAACGCGCGCGCCTGTACCGCGCAGATGCTGTGGCAGGCATCAACATGTTCTACGATGAGGACTTGGAGAAGAAGGAGGATCGACTCAACCAGATCCTGCGAATCCCCATCACCGACTTCGAGCTGACCGTGCGTGCACGCAACTGCCTGAACAAGATGGACATCATGACTCTAGGCGACCTGGTCAAGAAGTCTGAGAACGAGCTTCTCTCCTACAAGAACTTTGGCGAGACATCTCTCGCAGAAATCAAAGAGATCCTTGGCTCCAAGGGCCTACGTCTGGGCATGGCGCGCGAGGAAGCTGTGGCTTCGATTGCTCGCAACCAGACCTTTTCACCCCAAGAACTGGACACCAGCGAGCCCACCAACCGCTCGATCAACGACCTCAAGCTCTCCATCCGTGCGCGACGGGCCGTGGAGAACATGGGCTGCATGACTCTCGGCGAGATCATCGCCCACACCGAGGAAGAGCTCCTCGCCATGCCCAATTTCGGCGTCACGAGCTTGATCGAATTGCGTGACAAGTTGAGCGATTACAACTTGAAGTTGAAAGGCGACTGATCCCAGTCGCCGTCGAGCAGGGACGCCCCCTGCTGAAGTTTCCCTCTGCCCCCCGGCGGGCGAGTCCACACCGCATGTTTGACTATCTGAGTGGAACAATCCGCAGCCGAGTCGCCACGGGGCTCACCCTCGATGTTGGGGGTGTGGGGTATGCGCTCTTGACTCCTCTGGGTTCAGCCTTCCCCAGCGAAGGGTGCCAGGTGCAGGTATGGGTGCACTTTGTCGTTCGTGAGGACGCTCAGTTGCTGTATGGATTCGATCGTTGCGAGCATCGAGACCTCTTTCGCGAACTGCTCAAAGTGAAGGGGGTCGGCCCGGCCATGGCCTTGGCCCTGTTGTCAGGCCTTTCCCCCGCTGACCTGATGTCCGCCATTTTGGCCGAGGACCTCGCCAGCTTGACACGCATCAAGGGTGTCGGCAAAAAGACCGCCGAACAGATCCTGCTCGATTTGCGGGACAAGGCGGCCGCCATCGGCTCAGCGCTGGGCTTGCAGCCTAGTGCGCGACAAGGTGGATCCCACGCCGAGGCCCAAGAACCGGGCCACCAAGATGCCATCAGCGCCCTTGTGTCCCTTGGCTTCAGCGCCAAGGATGCTCAAAGCCGAGTGGCTAGGGTCGCCGACTCAGTCCCGCAAGACGATGTAGAGGCCCTCGTTCAAGCCGCATTTCGCAGCTAGTCAATTCCACGGTTCGCGAGCCTAGTCGGCCAGCACATCGCGCTTCAATCTTCATCCTCCCACCCAACCCACCGCCCTCCGCCCGACCTGCCGGGCACCCTCCCCCGTGAGCACTCCCCTGCCAGCTCCACGCGTTCTAGTCTGTGACGACCTCCACCCGGCTGCTCTCGAGCAGTTTCGCACCCACGGTCTAGAGGCCGAAGTCTGCACGGGAATGGATGAGGCGGCTCTCATTGAAGCCGTGCCAGGGGTGCATGCATTGGTGGTGCGCTCCGCCACCCGCATCACACGCCCGGTGCTCGAGGTTGCCAAGGATCTTGTGGTCGTCGGCAGAGCCGGGGTTGGGGTCGACAACGTAGACGTCACCGCAGCGACCGAACATGGCGTTGTAGTGATGAATACGCCCACGGGAAACACGACGACCACAGGGGAGCTAGCCATCGCCTTGCTGTGCTCCCTAGCACGCAATGTTGCCCAGGCCGATCGTTCCACGCGCTCGGGTGATTGGAAGAAAAAGAAACTGATGGGAACGGAGATCACCGGCAAGACTCTTGGGGTTGTCGGCTTGGGACGCATCGGGCGAGTCGTCGCCGAACGAGCCCAGGGACTCAGTATGCAAATACTCGCCTACGACCCCTACCTCTCCGCAGCTGGCCTTGCCAAGGCAGCGGCCAACAACACGGGGTTGCACGGTATCGAACTAGTGGAACTAGACGAGCTTCTACAGCGAGCTGATTTCGTCAGTCTGCATATGCCCCTGACCGATGAGACTCGCAACATCATCAATGCTGAGCGCATCCACTCCATGAAGGCAGGTGCTCGTCTCATCAACTGCGCGCGCGGGGGACTCGTGGACGAGCAGGCCCTAGCTGCAGCCTTAGACACGGGCCATCTCGCCGGTGCAGCGCTCGATGTCTTGGCACAGGAACCACCCCCCCAAGACCATCCACTTCTCAACCGAGACAACGTCATCCTCACCCCACACTTGGGAGCGTCCTCCCACGAAGCCCAGCGCAATGTCGCAGTCGATGTGGCTGAACAGATTGCGACATTTCTTGAGGATGACGTGGCCCGCAACGCTGTGAATGCCCCGGCCCTGCCAGCGGCCATGCGCCAAGAGCTCGCTCCGTACCTGTTATTGGCTGAGCGGATGGGTACTTTTTTGGCGCAGCGCATGGGCACCCCGATCCGAAAGGTCGAGTTCACCCTCGCCGGAGGCGTGGCTCAACAAGACTCCGTCGGGGCCCTCAAGCTGGGCTTCCTCGTTGCCTTGCTGCGCCGTTCCCTCGAGGGCAGCGTCAACTTTGTGAATGCACCCATGCTGGCTGCCGAGCGTGACATGCGTGTCCTAGAAACCCGCGAGGACTCGGCGGGCAGTTACAGCAACCTGATCAAGGTGCGCGTATCCAACCAGGGGGGCAAGCAATCCCACCTACTGACTGGAACGGTGTTCGGAAACGTTCCCCGGTTCGTTCGTGTGGACGACATGCACACAGACCTCGCCCCTGCCGGGCACCTGCTGCTGACTCGTCATACCGATCAACCCGGAGTGCTGGGCTTGATCGGCACCCTTCTGGGCAATGTGGGAATCAACGTCAAGCGCGTCGAACTCGGGCCCCATGAAGACGAGTACACGGGCCAGGCCACCGCGTTTTTTACAATGCAATCAGCTCCACCCGCCGACATCGCAGAACTCATCGGTGCTCTTGATGAGGTCCATGCAGTGCAGGTCATCGACTTGGAGAGCTAGCCCATGCACGCGATCCCCGAAGCGGGCTTTGGCACCGTTGTCTTTGACTGCGATTCGACCCTCTCCAGCATCGAGGGCATCGAATTCCTCGCCCGAGAGCATGCGCAGGCCATTGCAGAGCTGACGGCACAAGCGATGGATGGTCAGGTGCCATTGGAGGAGGTTTTTGGAGCCCGACTCGACCTTGTGCAACCCAGCGCCGCGGACCTCGCCGCAGTGGGTCAAGCCTACATAGATACCCTGCTGCCCCACGCGCACGAACTCATCGCTGCGCTGCAAGCCTTGAACAAGCGAGTCCTCATCATCTCAGGCGGCCTGCGGCCGGCCGTACTCGCACTAGGCATCGAACTGGGCCTCGCCCCAGACGACGTCCATGCAGTTGAAGTACAGTTTGCAGCCGACGGTAGCTACTCGGGCTTTGACGCAGACAGCCCGATGGCCCGCGCGGGCGGGAAACTGGAACTCCTGCAAGCCCTGCACTCCGACCTGCCCCATTCGATTGTACTCATCGGAGACGGGGCCACCGACCTGGAAGCCAAGCCCGCTTGTTCGCGCTTCATCGCGTATGGCGGAGTCGTGCAACGTGAAGCTGTCTTCGCAGGCGCCGACGCAACTTGCAACAGCACAGACTTGGCCGCACTCTTGCCCCTTTTGATCACCGACAGGGAGCGCGAACAGATTGCTCAACTCCCCGACCATGCTCCCCTTCTAACTGACTGCGGCGCTTAGCCTACTCTTTGATTCCATGACTCAACTTTGGATCCCCGGCCCCACGGAAGTTCGCCCTGAACTCCTTGCCCAGTGTGCTCGTCCCATGATTGGCCACCGCAGCACGGAAATGGTCGAGACCATCGAGCGCATCGACCCCCATCTGCATCATGCCTTTGGCCTGCGGGAAGACAGTTCTGCTCAAGTGGCTGTGCACTCTGCGAGCGCATCGGCCATGATGGAATCGGCGTTGATCGGAGCGGGGCGCGGCAGGATCCTGTGCTGTATCAATGGCGCATTTTCAAAGCGTTGGTGCAGTATCGCCGCAGACTTGGGATGCGAGGTGCGTCCGATCGAGGTCCCCATGGGGGCTGTCGTGCCCGTGGATGAAATTAAGACTGTGCTGGACGAGGAGGGGCCCTTTGACGCCCTGACGGTGGTGGCTAGCGAAACCTCCACCGGCACGGCCACTGATCTCGGCCCCCTAGGGGCCCTGCTAGCCCAATACCCAAACACCCTGTTCATGGCCGATCTAGTGAGCTGGATCGCAGGGGCCCCGGTGAACTTTGATGCCGATCACCTCGACTTTGCTCTGGCAGGGGTACAGAAGGCCTTTGCCCTGCCACCGGGTATAGCGGTCGTCTGCGCTTCCAAGGCCTTCATGGAGCGGGCACATTCCGCAGAGCATTGCGGATTCTATCTAGACCCTGTGCGAATCATCGAAGGGCACGCGGCGCGCAAGACTCCCGCCACTCCCGCAATCGGCCTGTACTTCGCCCTAGCTCAACAGTTGGAGGACATCAGTGCTGGCGTGGCACTGCCTGCTGGAACGATGACCGAACCCGGCCGTCCTGCATGGCAAGCACGCTATGACAAACACCTCCGCATGCAGGCCCTGACACTGGAGTGGGCGCAGAATCATGGGCTCTCCCCCCTACCCGCCAGAGACTGCTGCTCGCCGACAGTCTCCTGCATTCAAGCCGGAAACCTGGATGTGAGCGCCCTCGTGGAGGGGCTTCGCGAAAGAGGATTCTTGATCTCCAATGGGTACGGCCCGCTGAAGGGCAAGACCTTTAGAATCGGGCACATGGGTGACCACAACCCCGAAGGCCTCCAGCGGCTACTCTCTGCCGCCGACGACCACCTGAGCTGATCCCCTGGGGGCCAAGAAGTCCCTCTCACAAGTCTCTGAACCTCTGGGCCCCATGGGAGAGCCGGCAGATCAGGCGTTGCCCCTACCCCTAGCCAAACGCAGTCCTTACGGAGGCCCTGCACCTCGGCCGCGCACATAGTCGCTGGCTGATGCTCATGCCCAATCCCATGGGATAGCCCCATCAAGCCCGGCAAGCCAATCCATATAGAATCCTCCTTGTGGTCAGGAAGCTGGCCTCCATACTTTGGGGAATGGACTCTCAACGACACAACCACAACCCCATTCCACTCTGGCCGCTGCTCCCCGTACTGTGCCTCCTGGCGTTCATATCAAGCCCTGAATGCGCCCAGGCCCAGCGTCGCTCCCGCCCCTCCAAGTCACCCGATCATGTGCAGTGGTACGCGGGCCAGTATCCCGAGGCCAAAAAAGAAGCTCTGGAGCGAAACGCTCCGACTGTGATCTGCTGCATCCTTGAGGGTGAAGAGGCGAGTGACCGGTTTCGGTCGAGCCTCATGGAGAGTAAGAACCTAGCCGAATCGAGCCAATCTGCCCTTTGGCTTGTAGCCAACAACGGGGATCATCCAGTGAAGGAAATCAAAGTTCCTGGACCGGATGGCAAGGACATCGTGAAGCAGGTCTGTTCAGCCTTTGGGACCCGCGATTGCAAGACTCACAAACACATGTGGGATGCGGTGTACAAGAAATTCGTCATGCCTAACGGTGGGGAATGGTCCCTCCCTGAGGCGATCGTCCTGACTCCCGAATGGAAACTGGAGAAGCGACTTGGAGAAGGAGACCCGCCGGCGCTCTCAACGATCACGAAGGCCGTCGCCAAGATTGTCAAACACGCAGGTGGCTGCGTCCGTGCGGACGATCTCGCTGGCGTGCGCAAGCAGGCGATTCGCCTAGAGACCATGACCAAGGCACGACTGTGGGACGAAGTATGGCACGCCTCAGCTGAGATCCTCCGGCTGGCCCCGGCTGGCCCCCACCACGCAGCAGCCAAGGCGGGCCAAAATTCTGCCGGTCAAGCCATGAAAACTGATCTTCAAGAGCTTGCTGAAGGATTCAGTGCGGAGTCTGCCGAGCGCACCTACCGGCGACTGATGGACTACGAGTTCGACGGATCCCCCGTAACGGCCGAACTCAAGGTCATCTTGAGCCAAGCCCGGCGGGATCCGATCCTCAAGAAGATCATGGCACGGGTCGACCTCGAGATTGCCGCAGAAGGGCTCCTCGAATCGCTTCAGCAAGCCCTGCGAGATGACGACCGCTCCCTTGCCAAACGCACCCTACGCAAACTTCTCAGTAAGAAATACGCCGAGACTTCAACGGCGGCTGAGGCGCGCGAACGCTACAAGGACCTTGAGCCCGAGCAACCCTAGGGGTGGCACCCCGGCCCCCCCGGGTGAGCCACCGCAAGGTAAAGGGCCATGGACACTCAGCGTGCATTAGCGAAAAACGCGTCGAGGACCGAGTCCTCGCCACATTCGCTGTCCCGTCGACCTCGCAGGCATTCTGGGCGCAGGAATTCAGCAGGGCTGTCACCGCGGCCTCCAATGACATCGCCGGTGATCACACGCAACTGGTCAATCGCTCCGGCCTCGAAGAAACTTCGCAGCAGGCGCGGACCACACTCTAGCAGGACGCGCCGATAGCCCATCCCCCACAGCCATTCCTGAACACTACGCAGGTTGAGGCTCTGACGATCCTTCGAGGGTAACCCCACAACCCCAGCCCCTGCCTGAGTCAGTGCGTTTTCACGCCCGCGATCAGGCCCCGTGGCACACAAGATCCGCACCGGGCCAGCCGACTCACCTGAATCGGGCGGTGCAAACAAGCTCGCTTGGGGAGTTGTCCGCAAACCCGAATCAAGGATGACTCGAGCCGGCGGAAGGACGCTCTGCGCTGGCAGACGGACGGTCAAGCGGGGGTCGTCGGCCACGACTGTGCCCACGCCTGTCACAATGGCATCCACAGACGCTCGCAGATACTGCAGGTCTGCAAGGGAATCCGGACAAGAGATTGTGCGTCCGTCTCCGTGGTCGGCAGGCGGTATCAGTTGACCGGTCCGGGTTTGGGCCCACTTTGCCACAATCCAAGGATGCGGTCGCCTAATCCGCTCGCGCGCAGTCCAATCTAAAAAATGGGGAGAGACGTCTCGCAAGGACGCCGCACCCTCGAGCAGGAAGGCTTCAATACCCGCCCCCCCGAGGAATGAAAGCCCCGCGCCTTGATGGCGTGGATCAGGATCCATCTCTCCGATGACAACCGTTGGGATGCCAGCCTCTAGGATCGCTTGAGTGCAAGGCCCCGTCTTTCCGCGCGAGCTACAGGGTTCAAGGGTCACAACGAGTGTGTCCCATCGAGAGCGTGGCACTCCACTCTGGGTAGCCCGTTCGATGGCCTCAACCTCCGCATGGTCTCCCCCCCAACGGTGGTGAAAGCCTTTCGCTACGACCTTGCCTTCCGACAAGATGGCCGCTCCGACACAGGGATTAGGGGCCACGTCGAATGAGAATGCAGCCGCCTCGCGACCGAGTTCGGTGAGCAAGCTTCGCAGCTGGGTCTCATTGAGGGAACTAGCAAGGGCACTCATGGAACCGGCACTCTACCTAGCTGGCCCCCCCCTTGTCCTTAGTGGTGCAGTCCTAAAATGCTCCTACACAGACAATACTCCGCGCCGGCCCTTCCTCCTGAGCACTGGGTATGGAGAATACGCATACCGGGAAGTCACCCGTCGAGGCCCGATGTCCCGCAGACTTTTCGATTCCATCACCTTTGTAAGCCCCCCTTTTAACTCCCATGAGCAAGGCACCCATTCGCGTAGCCGTCACCGGCGCCGCAGGCCAAATTGGCTACTCACTCCTTCCGCGTATCGCCAGTGGTCAGATGTTTGGCGCCGACCAGCCCGTCATCCTCCAAATGATCGAAATCCCCGTGGAGAAGGCCATGGAAGCCCTCAAGGGTGTCGCCATGGAACTGGAAGACTGCGCCTTCCCTCTGCTCAAGGATATGGTCCTCACAAGCGACCCCACGGAAGGGTTCAAGGACGCTAATTGGTGTTTACTTGTGGGCTCGAAGCCGCGCGGACCGGGAATGGAGCGGGGCGATCTGATCCGCGAGAACGGCCCGATTTTTACGGGTCAAGGGCGGGCCATCAACGACCATGCTGCAGCTGACGTGCGTGTTGCCGTGGTCGGCAACCCATGCAACACCAATTGCTTGATTGCAATGAATGCGGCGAACGACATTCCCGACGATCGTTTCAGCGCCATGACGCGGCTCGACCAAAACCGTGCCCAGGCACAACTCGCCTGCAAAGCTGGCGTGGACATCACCGGGGTCAAGAACATGCTCATTTGGGGGAACCATTCAGCCACGCAAGTGCCTGATTTTTACCACGCTACCATTGAGGGACCCTCATGGCGCACCGGAGAGACCATTGCATGCGCCCCAGCGAATGAGGTCATCAGCGACTCGGAGTGGCTCCAAGGGGAGTTCATCAGCACGGTCCAAAAACGTGGCGCCGCCATTATCGCTGCGCGTGGGCTGTCCTCAGCTGCCTCAGCGGCCAACGGTTTAGTCGATCATGTTCGCGACCTCTGCACACCCACCCCCGAGGGCGAGTGGCGATCCGTCTGCGTCCCCTCGGACGGCAGTTACGGCATCGACCCAGGATTGATCAGTTCCTTCCCAGTGAGAGTGAACGGGACTGGGGATTGGCAAATCGTCCAGGACCTCGAGCTGAATGACTTCCTCCAAGAGCGCATCGATGCGACCCACGAGGAGCTCAGAGGAGAGAAGGCACTCGTCGCCGACCTTTTGTAGGCCCCTGAGCCGAGCTCGAACTACTCTGGGACCACCGGGCCCGCTACCCCAAAAGGGGTTGCGGAGTCCACCTTGACCGTGCGCAGGCTCTCTACCCACTCGGCGGGCCCACGGAATGAAACCGGCATGCCGGTGAGGCTTCGCCCCAGAAGCAGTCGCGGATCCTTTTGGGATACGCGCTCGACAAAGACTTCAAGCTCTGAACCGATCGTGCGCTCAAAACGGCGTCGTTGGACAGACTCTGAAGCATCGAGCAGTCGACGATTGCGGTCCTTTTTTTCTGCCTCGCTCACCGTTTCGGGCAGGCGTGTCGAGGAACTGGTCCCAGGGCGGGGATCGTACTTGAAGACATAGTTCACGAGGAATTGCTGCTCGTGAAGAAAATCAAGGGTGCCTTGAAAATCACTTTCCTCCTCACCGGGAAAACCTACAATCCAGTCACTTCCCAGTTCCATGTCGGGCACGATTGTTCGCAGTATCCCAACACGGTGGCGGTATAGATCGAGGTTGTAGCCGCGCTTCATCGCTCGCAGAATGCGATCCGATCCGGCCTGTGCAGGCAAGGGCAGAAAGCGCTCGACTTTATCGCAATCAGCGATGGCCTGGGCAAAAGCTTCTGTCACGTAGGATGGGTGAAGAGTGACAAGGCGAATTCGAGCTAGGCCATCGATGGCTTGCAAGCGACGCAGGAGATCGGCGAGCGAGGGGCGTCCCTGCCGGCCACTCCCCATGATTGACCCCGAAGCCGGGCGGGGAAAGTCCTCACCGTAACTATTCACGGTCTGACCGAGCAGAGTAAGTACCCGCACACCTCCAGCCACCATCCATTGGGCCTCAGCGATGAGGTCATCCATATCCCGCGACTGAACGGGCCCCCGGGTCGTAGGGACAATGCAATAGGTACAAGACAGATCGCAGCCGCGCATCACGGCCAAGTACGCATGGGCTGGGCCGGCATAGGCCTGGGTGGTGCGATCCACCTTGACAGGCTCTTGCGTACCCGTAGACACCAGGCGCGAACTCGCCTGACTGGCTCCACGCTGAGCCCTCAGAGCACGGACCTCATCCACCATGTGCGGCAAGTTTTGAAACTGACGGGTGCCTGCCACCACATCCACGTGACCTGCTCGCTTGAAGACCTCTTCTTCCACTCGCTGTGCCATACAGCCCATGATGCCGATAACGAGGTCTGGCCTTTTTTCCTTGGCACGCTTCAATTCGCCGACCCAACTCCACGTGCGTTCCTCGGCGTGCTCTCGCACTGAACAGGTGTTGAAGAGCAGCACATCCGCGTCATCCATGCTGGCGGTGGTTTGGTAACCACGCGTGCGGAAGCGCCCTTCCACCAACTCCGAGTCATACTTGTTCATCTGGCAGCCAAAAGTCACCACGTGCACCTTAGGCCCGTGAGTGTTTTCCCCAACGAGGCTCGCAGCTGGGTCGGCTTGTGTTTGGTGGCGCGTGATCGACATAGGTGCGTAGTTTGCCAGAGGAGAAGGGCCCCCACATAGGGCTAGCACCCCCATTCGCCCCGCAGGCGGCGCCCCTCCCAACAGAATGCACGCCAAATCACCACTATCCCCATGTGGTTCGACACCCGGGAGGATCCGTCGGGTTTGATGGACAGTGCCCCTCCGGGGCTCTCTCCCAACTAACTACCAACCATGGATCTACAAATGAGATCACCACACAGCACAGCCGTAGCCCTCCTAACCTTCGCCCTTCTCAGTTCCACAGCCCTGGCACAGTCCCCCGCTCCCAAGGATGGCGACAGCCCCCGTCAGCGCATGGAGTCCATTCGCAAGCGTGTCGACACGAATAACGACGGATCGATTCAACCCAAAGAAGCCAGAGCCGCTCGGGAGGCGTTTCAAAAACGCGGGGGGATTGAAGGCCTCCCGGATTCAGTCAAGGCCAAGCTGAAGGAACGTGCGGACGCCAACCAAGACGGCAGAATCAGCGACGAAGAAAAAGCAGCCTTCCGTCGCGGCCTTGGACAGCGCCATGGACAGCGTATGGGTTCTGGGCCCCGCAAGGCCCCAAACCCAGAGGGAAGTCCTGAGGGCCGCCGCCCTTCACCCCGCTCCGAACAGGGCAAACAGCTGCAGAAAGGGAATCGGCGCATGGGCCCGATTCAAAGGTCTGCCCAAGGGCGGGCACCCGGAATGGGCGCGCCACCGCAACTCCGTGGGCAACGCGGTACGGAAACCCTGCGGCGCCTGCGCCAGCGGATACCCGAGCGCATGCGCCGCCAAGTGTCCAAGCGAATCCCACGCGAAATGCTGAAGCGCATGCGCAGCAGAATGCAACAAGCGAAGCCACCCGGGGCCGATCGTCGGTCAGGGGCCCATGCTCGCAAGTTCCGCCCAGAGGGAAAGGAACAGCGCGGGCAGGCCCCACGCGGGCACGCCCAACGAAAGCCCGGCGGGCATGGCGAGAGCGGGGGCAAGGCTCCCGGACACGGCCAATGCCGCGGGCTACGGGGAGAGGGCGATTGCGCCCGACAGGGAAAGTCTGAGGGGCGCGGCAGGCCCCCCGGACGGAATCGCTAGGGTCGCTCGACAGGTCGGCACCGTTCGCAGATCGCCCATCTGAGATCCAAGGGCCACTCCCTTTTGGGCAGGAAGGGGGTGGCCCAATTCATTTTGGGGCCACCCGTTCGCGTAGAGCGGGTGGACACAGTCACTGCCAAGTGTGCCCAGGGGAGGACAGCCTTGTGTGAGGCCCGGGAGCCCCGCTCGTGATCGGGCGCTCGGCAGCCACTCCAAAAAGGGCTCCGCCCGCAAAGGATTCGGCCTGCAACCCCATGAGTTGATGCTGTGTAAATGGCGCGTGAGGCGCGAGCGAACCTGCAGGCCCCTCCCAGGGAAGTGGCACGGAGCTTGCATTGTGAGGGGTCCTCAGGCGGCCGTTCGGCCCAGCCTTCCCCAAACGCTCCTATCTTCAAGTGAGTTCACCATGCGCCAATCCCACTGCGTCTTTCCTGTCTTCTTGCTGGCCGTGTCGGGGGCCTGCTCGCCCCACGTCTACGTGCCCGCTCCCCCCGATGGACCTCCGGTGTATCAAGAACGCGAACCAAACGACTCCCCCTATCAGACCGACTGGATTGCCGCTGTGGACTCGATCTCCTACCTCACGGTTCAGGGGCATGTAGACGACCCCAGCGGGTGGGACCGCTATGACCATTTCGAATTCATGGCCTCGGGCGCGGCCACCTTCGACATTGAACTCGAGGGGTTCGCCTCCTACGCCGACCTAGACTTGACCCTGTGGGATCCCGACCTAGAACAGGTCATCGCCGTGTGGGATAGCCCCTTCAACCCCGAACTGGCTTCCTTCACGATTACTCAACCGGGCAAGTCCTTCGTACTGGTCGTGGAGTCATACTTGGGTAGCAGCGCCTACGACCTCGTCGTGATGGGACGACCCGCAACCTATAGCTCAGAGGGCGACGGGAGCCTGCCTCCTCTTTCCCCAACGGAAACCGAACACCGGGCAGGTGGCGGCCATCAAGTCCCCGACCATCCGCCAGCATTCCACTTCGAGCACGGCCTGCCGGAGCGCTTCAAATAACTCGGCTGGCCCCCAGGCATTCACGGGCGACCCTGGCATGGACACCCCCGTTCCCATCGAAAGGTCCGGGTACTGTCCCTCTAGGGGGCGTCCGTGATTTTGTCTATGAATGTCTGGTAGTCTCTGAGTCACATGCTCCCCCCATGGATTTCCACAACTCCCCAGTCCCACTCCTGGCCCTTGCCTCAGGGGTGGTCGCGCATGCTCGTGGGAGCGGCCCTAGGACTCGGGGTGCTGGCATGTTCCGACAGGCCCAGCCAAGACGCATTCGATCATCCCTCGCACGCAGAGCTCCAAGAGCAGCCGTTCGGGAGGCCACTCACGCTCGAGGCATCCTTCAGTCGCCAAGAATCGCTCCCGGCTGAGACCCTCTCACTCGTCGAGTTCCCCGCATCCATCACCGAATGGTCCCCCACCGGACGCTGGTGTGATCTTCGGGACACAGAGCAGGGCCGCGAGCTGTTCACCCGAAAGAGCAATGAGGACCTGCTCCTGAGAATCCCCGGGGATTTCAGTTCCTCGCGGCTCAACCTCCTTCGCCTTCGCGGGCACTTCCCTGGCCCGTTCCAAGTCACGATTGCCCTCAAGGCAGGAACGGGCAAGGACTACCGGGCCCCAGCGTTACAGACCCTAAATCAGGAGGAGTCCCAAGTACTCGACTTTGACCTCTCCGCCCTGGTGAGTCACAAGGCACGCTTCGATCAGCTTTTTATCCATGTCCGCCATGCAGGTCGCAAGGCCTTCGAATTGCAAGCCATCGAGGCCATCTCTAGGCCTAGACATTTGTTTCTCCCCAGCCCCGGGGAAACGCCTCTTGCGGTTCGGGCCGGCCCCTGGTCTCGGCCGGCCGTGGGGCTGATTTCTGCACGGGGGGCCAGCGCGCGGGCCGATGCCCTAGAGGATATGAGGTTTTCCTGCGCGCTACTCAACCACTGCGACCTCGGCGCGCGGGCGGGCCAGTCACTCGTCAGCGTTCAGTTGAGTTCGGCCACTGGCCCGCGCGAGACACTCACGGCCGAGCTTCCAGATGCGCAGGCCCAGTGGATTGAGCTCGAGTGCGACCTCTCGCCGTGGGCAGGCTCATCGGTGGACATCACGTTCAGTGTCGAAAACGTAGACGACCCAGGTGCAGTCGTTGCCCTCGCAGGGGTTGAAGTATGGAAACCCATGGATGCACCGCCCTGTGTCCTCCTAGTGTCCTCGGACACACATCGGGCGGATCACCTAGGTGTTGCAGAGGCCGGGGTTCAGATCCAAACACCTCACCTCGACTCTGTGGCTACGTCGGGCCTTTTATTCGAACAGTGTTGGTCCTCCACCAATGTGACATCGCCTTCCCACACGGCCTTGATGACTGGCACCCATCCAAGAGACACGCGCCTAGTCACTAACTACGATCGGCTGAGTTCAGCTGCAGACACCCTGGCCGAAGCTTACTCTGCCGCAGGCTGGGCCAGCTTAGCCGCCGTCAGTGTGGGCCACCTCGGGCCGCGTGGCACCGACCTCGGCCAAGGATTTGGCTCAACACTTGCACCTGGACAATTACCCTGGCCCGCAGAGCGTGCGGTGGGAGCCGCGGTGGAATGGATGGATGCTCACCCTAGGCGAGCCCTGTTCGTTTTTGTTCACCTGTTCGACGCTCACCACCCGTACAAACCGCCAGCCTCCCATGACCGCATGTATTATCCCGCAGGCAAGGACCCGGCCGATCCCGCCCTGCCTGCCATCGACCTCGTTGCCCCCTTCATGCCGCAGAACTATGTGGACATGGGGTTGCGCGACCTGAACTACCCTCGAAGCCAATACAAGGCGGAGATCAGCTACCTGGACAGCGAACTCGCTCCACTGCTCGAGCACGACCGCGTACGCGCCGGTTTGGTCGCCATCACAGCCGACCATGGTGAGGTCCTTGTGAAGGACGGAAGCCATTTCAACCACGGAGAACTCTTCCCGGACACGTTGCACGTGCCGCTTGTCCTCGGGGGTCGTCTATTGCCGTCTGAATTCCAGGGCCGGCGCACGTCAACTCCTGTAAGCCATCTGCACCTGGGTCGCACACTGCTGGACTTGTCAGGGCTCGTCGCCACCACCTTCCCTGGCACAAACCTCCTGCGAGAGCTCGACACCGAAGATCCTCCAATCCCTGACTTGTTCGCCCTCTCTGCCCACGGCCTGTCGGCCTCCCTGCGCCGGGGTCAGTGGTTCGGATTGCTCCACCTACGAACCCACCAAGGAACACTGACCCGTGAGCGAAAGGCCAACACCTTTGAATTGTACGATCTCGACAAAGACCCCGAGTGCCTTGCCGATCTCAGTGCATCTCAAGCCGAGAGGGCCGGTGAACTACGCTCAGCCCTGATTGATTGGCTCGATAGGGCCCGACAAGGTGGGTTTTCAACACACCGACAGGCTTCTGCAGCCGAAGCAGCACAGCTCCAAGCCTTGGGATACGCTTCTGGCGAAGCGGCCATCGGAGATAATCCTTGGTACGATCCCGATCGAGAATAGCCCATGCTGCCCCACCACAGTCCTGCCCTCCCCTGGCCTGCCCTCCTCTGGCCCAACAGCCTCAGCCTTCTTTTCCTCGCGCTCAGTGCCTGTTCCAAGCCCGAGGTGCCGGTCAACACACAGGGAGAGGCTGCGTTCCTGCGACTATCACTTCAGCGCGAAACGCAAGTATCCATTGATGAGCCTCGCCGGATAGCTCACTTCCAGGTGACGCCCGAGAATCAAAAGGAGTGGATCACCAGTGCCCCGGAGGTGCTGTATAAACGCATCCCCCCTGAGGATGCTCGGATTGCAGAAGCTAAAGCTGCGGGAAAGCGGCCTAAGGGATTGAATGCAATCATCCTCACGGGAAAGCGTCCGGCCCCCATGTCTGTGCGAGTGCCCTGCAATCTCCCTGCCAATACACTCAATCAGGTCGCCGTCAACCTACGCAACTACGGTCGAGTGGCCGAGATGATTTCAATCACCTTGCACGCCGAAGGCAAAATCGTGGCGCGCTCGCCTTGGGTAGCATTCAAGGGCCGGGGCGGCCTACGATTGACTCACGCTCAGTTTCCAGAACTGCGACTGAGTGGTGTAACCCTTGATGGCATCGGTCTTGAAACCAAAGGGCTGAGCGCCATGGTCGCCTTGACCCATATCGACGCGTTGTTCACTCCCCTCGAGGAGTTTCTCCCAGCGCTAGAGGGGCGAGGTGAAATGATCGCCGTTGGAGAACAAGACCGGCGCTGTGTAGGGCTGACTTCCCAATCTGCCCTTATCACCGAACTGCTCGTGCCCGATCAGGCCGACCTGTTCTACACCTTCGCCCTTCAAGGCGGGTTAGCCACTCCCAGAGCGCCCGGGACCCTGCACCTGCGGGTGGAAGCCGAGGGCATCGAGCCCCTCACGCGATCCCATTTATTGGGAGCCAAGTACCAAAGACAGTTTGGCCAGGAACGAATCGACCTAGGGAGGTTTGCCAACAAACGCACACGCATCCGGTTTGAATTAGAGTCGGGCAATGAGCGCAAGTCATTCTGTGCCGTCGGCGAAGTGGCGGTCTCCAGGCGATCGCGCCAGGCCAAGACAGTCTTGCTGGTCACCTCCGATACCCATCGGGCAGATCACATGGGACAGGCCGAAGCCGTGGGTGGCAACCCTGCAGGGGCGGAACTGGTGAAGACTCCCCACCTTGACGCACTTGGGGATCGAGGTGTGTACTTTTCAAAAGCGTTCGCCTCAACCAACGTCACAAACCCCTCGCACGTGGCCCTCATGACAGGCACGACTCCGCGAGACACCCGTATCCTGAACAACTCAACCCGCCTGGTGGACCAGGCGACGACCCTAGCCGAGGCATTTCAAGAGGGCGGCTATCGCACCTGCGCCGTCATCTCTGCTTACCATCTTCTTGATAGTGAGAGCGGTCTCGGCCAAGGATTCGATCGAGTCAATGGGCCCCGCAAGAATGATCGCGACGGAGAACTCTCGGTCAACATTCTCGAAGAATGGGTGGCCGAAGCTGCCGGCCAGCCCCTGTTTGTCTGGCTACATTTATTCGATGCTCACGCTCCCTACGGTGCTCCAAAGCCCTTTGATGAAAGGTATTGGGAAGGAGCAGCTCCCTTTGATCCAGCGGCAACGCCACCTTTGCCAAGGGCCGTCATCCCGCCATTCCTCACGGGGCTCACCGATCTAGATTACCCTTACCAGCAATACCGAGGCGAAGTGGACTACGTGGACGTACAAATGGGCCGCGTCCTCGCCATCGAACGCATGGCCGATGCGATTATCGCTTTCACCGCAGACCACGGAGAAGCGTTTGGGGAACACGGCATTTGGTGGGATCACGCCGACCTCTACCCCCAAACTGTCCAGGTGCCCCTCGTATTGGCTTGGCCAGGGGGCCCTACTGGGGTGCGCAGCGGGGAGTTCGTGCAACAAATCGACGTGGGACGCACACTGCTCGACCTGGCAGGCTTTGAGAACACCCCATTTCCCGGGCGCAACCTCCGGTGGGCACTGGATGACTATCCCGCTGCGGACACGCTGTATGAGTTGTCCGCCCACGGAAATGTGGCCAGCACCCAAAACGGAACGTGGCGTCTGAATCTGCACCTGCGTAACCACTCAGAATCGGCCATCGAAGAGCCACGTGCCAAGCACACGGTCGAGTTCTACAACACAGCTGTGGATCCCCTCTGCGAAAACGACCTGGCCCTCGCAGAGGAACACTATGAGCAAGCCAAGCGAATGCGTGCCGATCTCATTCGTTGGCTAGAGGCCGCCGATCCCCAAGGCTGGGGGATGAGCCAAGTGATGACCTTGGAAGCCCTGGAGAGTCTGGAGGCCATGGGGTATGGCGGTCATGAGACGGGGACCATCGCCCAGGGGGCGCTGTACGAGGAGGATCCGGAGAACCACTGGTGCCATCGCTTCTCAAGATAGCGCTCGCATACCTCTCAGACTGAGCCACTCAGCGCCCTAGCGAGGACCCACTCGGTCCATCGGGTAGGCCTTTCTTGCCCATCGGAGCACAAGCCAAGCCCGGCCACCCCTAGGGGGTAGGGTTTGGGGTGAACCACCACCCAACAGGAAACCGCCGTCGCACCGCCCCCCTTGTGTCCATTGCCCTCTGGGCAGCCGCGCTCAGTAGTTGCCAGGCCACCGCACCCCGTGCCTGGGTCAACGCCGAGTCCGTGACGATTCGAGGGGAGACCCTCAGCGAAGCCCAAGAGGTGGCCGGAATCCTCATGCGGCTGCGCCCCGAGTTGGAAGCCACCTTGCCCGGCATCGCCCTGGGAGAGTTGGACATTTGGGTTCAAGATCAGCCCCATGTTTGGTCATTCCCGAGCGACCACGATCAAGACGCAGAGGGGCTGTACGCTCCCGGTCTCGACCGCATCCTGCTCTCGCGAGCCACAACCGATAAAACTCGCGTGTTGGCCCATGAGTTGACCCACGCCGCACTGCAGGCCCCTTGGGACCGCCTCCCGGGAACCCTTGAGGAGGGGCTCTGCGACTGCGTGGCTTCTCACTTAGCCCCCGCGGAGGCCGCCCGCCTGCGTGCTGGCCGACTCAGCGGAGCAGCCCTTGCCTGCGGGGGTGTGCACCTCGGACTCCGAGCCCTTCCCATTCATCACGGACCCCAAGCTCAACCTGACTTTAGCGAGCTCTGGGAATCCCAGATTCTGCTCTCGAGCACGGACGAAGAGCCCGACGCCATACGGCGCGTGTTTCAGGTCGCGGCGGGACTTTCCACGACCCGATTGAGTACTGAATCTAAGCGATCCTTTTATGGACTCTCCTTTCTCGTGGTGGAACGCATCGTCGATCGGCACGGATTCGAGGGCCTGTTCAGACTCTGCCAGAAGGCTGAATCCCAAGGGCTGGAGACCCTACCCCAATCGTGGCTGATGGAGGCTGCCCAGCTGAAGGACAGCCCCAGTCACTGGCGGCGGGCGGCGATGGGTGCCTTCGGACAGGCTGAACTCGAGGAACTCATTTGCATGTACCCGGGCAGCATTGCAGGAGCACTCACCGGTTACCTGCTCAACAGCGGATTCAACAGTACCCACCATCGATGGTGGGATGAATTGGACGTTGAGTGCTACTTGCTGGAGGGCACGGCCAAGATTCGACTCAATGATCTGTGGCCGATCCGCATCGCAGTGACACAACGCTTGCAGCTCGCGGCCTCCCAATCTCAGCCCTAGGCACTTTCGCGGAAGATCGAGGGACTAGGCGTCCTCCAGCCACTCCCAGCGACCGCGCTGCCCATCCGTTTCTTCGACGGCCAGCAAGAGCCGTGCAATGCGAACACCTGGGAAGCGTTCACCGAGCAGAGTCATCAACCGACGCCCCACGTAAGCCGCTAGGTTTTCACTGCTCGTATTGTTGATCGGCAAGACCACAACATCCTCTTGCGGGACAGTGTAGGTTCGGTCTTTGAACGTGATCTCTGTGGCCCCATCGCCTCGTTCAATGACCTGCAATTCTGGGTGTTGTCCGGGGACAATGAACTGCTCGTCGAGTTCATCGGCAAGCTCCTTGACGAGAGGCTTGATGCGCTTGAAATCAATGACTAGGCCGTGCTCTGTGATGCCTGCATCCACCTCAACGAACACGCGGTAATTATGTCCGTGCAGGCGCTCAGCGGTCCCGTCCGGGAAGATCAGAAAGTGCGCTGCCGAGAATTTGAAGGCCCTCTTGGCAAGGTCTATACCCCATCGTTCCATGGGAACAGGGTACCCCAGGGCCTTCCTACAGTCACCCGCCCCCCCCAACCGATAGGGTGCCCATGTCCTACGGTAGAGTCCCCACCACCCACGTCCACCAAGGAGTCCTTGGCCTTTGCGTCCTCGGGTGCCTAGCCTTTGGCGCCGTTCCTAGGCGCCCGGATCCCCGAATCCAGGTCACTGAGGCGGCTTCCCTATCGGAGCACGCCACACCCACGGTCTCCACACGGCCCCTCACCCCCAGGCGGATGGGCCTTTTGCCTGCAGCCTGGTCGTCCCTGCTTCTCGGGCGCCCGCTGCATCCAGCGTTTCATCCCCAGCGACTCAGCCCTGGGCCCCAGACCCCCTAGGGGGTGCATCGCAGAGCGCGTTAGTTAGTGACGGCTGCGTCCATGCGCGGCTCTTGGCCGCGCAGAATCGAGCTGTCACCAAACAGCTGGCTCTGATCCACCAGCGGTGTGTGTTGCAGCGAGTCAACATCGATCTGACCCGATTGGGCATAAACATCGATCGCATTCTGCCAGCAAGTCTGCTCAACCCACCCGCTGTCCACTTGCTGCTCAAGCATGAGCGCCGCTGTGCGCGGAACAGCCAGAGGATCGCTAACTCCCCAGTCCGCCGAACTGTCCACGATCACGCGCTCGGGTCCGTACTGCTTGACCACTTCCACCATGCGCGCCGAGCCCATCTTGGTGTGAGGGTAGATCGTGAAGGCCGCCCACGCACCCTGGTCCAACACGCTCTTCACAGTCTCTTCGTTGTTGTGATCAATCACAAGCTTCGACATCGCTAGCCCCATTTCTGCAGCCACCTCCATCGAACGGATCACTCCGTTTTTCTTGTCGCGGTGAGGAGAGTGCACCATGACGACCATGTCGTGCTCTATGGCAAATTCGAGCTGTGCCCGATAGGCACGGTCTTCAGCCTGAGTCATTTCGTCGTAGCCGATCTCCCCGACAGCGACCACTCCTTCTTTGAGGGCGTAGCGAGGCAGCAACTCGAGAACTTCCCGGGCTAAACCTTCATCGTTAGCTTCCTTGGAATTCAGTCCGATCGCACAATAGTGACTGATACCGAACTGGCTGGCACGAAAACGCTCCCAACCCACTAGGCTGGAGAAGTAATCCACAAAGGACCCCAACGTTGTGCGAGGTTGTCCTAGCCAGAATGCGGGTTCGATCACAGCCCGAATCCCGGCATCGGCCATGGCTTGGTAGTCATCCGTCGTACGACTACTCATGTGGATGTGGGGGTCAAAGAATCGCATGGACAGAGGATTGGCTAGGGTCTTAGGAGCTGGAGGCGACGCCCACAGATTCCTGCAAGCGAAGGTAATCGAGGCGCTGAGTGGTTCCTGCGGAAATGAGTGCGAGCGCAGCCAACCCATCAGAGTTGTCTTGGGGTATGTGCGGAATGGACTCCATCTCCCCTGCCCGGGCAAGCGCAAATAAGGCGCCGGCATGGCCGCTGGAGTGAGGGTCAGTCAATTCAAGGAGGGCGGCCTGCTTACCCCGTTCTCCTGCATGGGATCCCAGGCACAACCACAACTCAGGCTGAACGGCACGGCCTGCCGACCGGCGCTCGTCGACAAGGTCAAGGGCCATGCGGGCGAGCTCAGGGTTGTTGCGGCGATCAAGGCCCCAGATCCGCGGCACCGGCGCTCCGATGAACAGCGCTTTGATCACCATCTGATTCCACGCGATGTCATCAAAGTGCCTGTAGGGAAATGGGCTATCACAGGCCACGGCTTCGAACACGGGGACGACGTTTGTGCGGCACCCTTCCGCAGCCCTTAGCACAAAGCGTCCGCCCTCGGGCAAGAGTCCTAGCCCCTTGTAGAACGCACGCAACTCGCCCTCATCCCCGTGCCGACAAGCGTCCTCAAGGTCTGAGGCAAATGAGGCCTCGCGCAAATCGGGGCGGGCGAGCAACAACCGAATCCGCATGGCCTCGAGAGTGTCCCAGCGCTCGGGATTCCAACCAGGCAACTGGACCGATGCTGCGGAAAGATCATTCGGTCTAGGTCTCAGCCCCTCCCTCGGGGCATGTCGACTTGCGACGGACAGCAATCCTCCAAAGGCCGGCCCGACGAGGCCCCCTTCTACCCGCTCCACAGAGGCCTTCAGCCACGCTCGGGGCTCCTCGTCGAGCCCCCGCACAAGCACGGCGTCGAGCCAAGCGGCCGGACTGTGGTTCCCAGTCGGTGGGATCGCGGAGGAGGGGCGGGGGGTCATGGGCAGGCGCGGACCGTTCGGGCCGCATGGAGGGCTGCCTATGATGGGCCTTTCACGCGTAATCGGAAAGGGACCAGTGCCCATATCGCCCCACGGGGGAGCCCTTCCCCTCGACTCACGGATGCCCACCGCCCGCCTGTCGACAAGGCCTAAGGACCCTGCAATACTCCCCGCCACGATTCCCTCAACCCCGAGTAGTCCAATCCCATGACCCACGGCACATTCAAGACCCCTCCCCCCATCAATGAGCCCGTTCGCAGCTATGCTCCCGGTAGCCCCGAGCGCGCATCCCTCGAGAAGCGCTTGATGGAAATGGCCGCCGAGACGGTGGAGGTGCCCCTCATCATCGGCGGCCAGGAGGTGCGTACAGGCAACACACGCGAGATGGTGATGCCCCACAATCACGCCCATGTCATGGGATCGTTCCACCAGGCCGGGGAAGCCGAGGTGCAGCAGGCCATCGAAGCCGCCGATGCGGCCAAACAAGCATGGGCCGACATGCCGTGGGAAGAGCGCGCCGCCATCTTCCTCAAGGCCGGAGAGCTACTGCAAGGCCCTTGGCGGGACACGATCAACGCCGCCACCATGCTCGGCCAGTCCAAGACTTGCCACCAGGCCGAAATCGATGCCGCCTGTGAGCTGATCGATTTCTGGCGCTTCAACGTCAGTTACATGGAGCAACTGTACAGCGAACAGCCCGAGTCGGCCCCAGGCATGTGGAACCGCGTCGAGCACCGTCCCCTCGATGGTTTCGTGTTCGCCATTACGCCATTCAACTTTACGTCCATTGCTGGAAACCTCCCCACGGCACCGGCCATGCTGGGCAATACATGCCTGTGGAAACCGGCGAGCACGTCCGTGCTCTCCAACTACTACCTCATGAAGATGCTGGAGGAAGCCGGCCTGCCCGCCGGAGTGATCAACTTCCTGCCCGGTTCCGGAGCCGCTGTAGGGAATCCCGTACTGGCCGATCGTCGCCTCGCAGGTGTGCACTTCACCGGATCTACGGCGGTGTTCCAGGGCATTTGGGGCACTATCGGTAACTCGATCGCCCAGTACGAACAGTACCCGCGTCTCGTGGGCGAGACGGGTGGCAAGGACTTTGTTTTCGCCCACAGTTCCACCGAACCCCAAGGCCTCGCCGTGGCTCTCCTGCGCGGTGCATTCGAATTCCAGGGACAGAAATGCTCTGCGGCGAGCCGCGCCTACATCCCACGCAGCCTCTGGGACGACGTTCGCACGCGCCTCGCCGGTATGGTGGCTGAATTGGGCGTGGGCGATGTCTGTGACTTCTCCAATTTCATGGGTGCTCTCATCGACTCTTCGGCCTTCAACAAGCTAAAGAGTGCCATCGACGGTGCACAAGCTGACTCCGCAGCGGACGTGGTAATCGGAGGACAGTATGACGATTCTGTGGGCTACTTTGTGCACCCCACCGTCGTCCAAGTGCAAGATCCCAAACACGACCTCATGCGCACCGAATTCTTCGGCCCTCTTCTCACGGTGTACGTCTACGAAGACGAGCGCTATGAAGAGACACTAGAGCTCTGTAACTCCACGTCCGAGTACGCCCTCACCGGAGCCATTTTCGGAACCGACCGGGCCGCCATTCGGGTGGGAGTCGACAAATTACGATTCGCTGCTGGCAATTTTTATATCAACGACAAGCCCACGGGCGCTGTGGTGGGTCAGCAGCCCTTTGGGGGCTCGCGTGCATCGGGAACGAACGACAAGGCCGGGTCCCTGCTCAATCTGACGCGCTGGGTTTCCCCACGCACCATGAAAGAGACCTTCGTCACCCCTACCGATTACAAGTACCCCTACTTGGGATAAGCACATCAACGCCCGTCATGACCAGCGGACTTCAGCTCAAACCGGGGATACCGATCTGCCAAACCGACCTGCCCCTCGATTGGTATCAGGACGAGTTCAAACCCTATGCCGAGGAATACCTAGCCCTCCCCGATCGAACACCCGAGACAATCCTGCCGTGGCTGGACCGCTATGTGCGGCCTGCCCAAGATCACTTCGGTGATTCCTTGCTGCTTCTCGCCCATTACTACATGGGCGGAGAAATCGTCAAGCTCGTCGAACGCTATGGAGGGGCGATCTCGGACAGTTACGCCCTCGCCCTGCAGGCCACCCGCCAGCCTGAGAAGAAAGTAATTGTGGAGTCGGCCGTGCACTTCATGGCCGAGTCCATCGCACTCTTGGCGCGACCGGACCAGGACATCTGGATTACCAATCCCAAAGCCGGCTGCACTATGGAAATGCTGGCCAAGGATCACATGGTCCTGCCGGTCGCCGATCAACTCGTTGATCGCTACGGCGAGGATCTGGTGTGCGTCGCATACATGAACACATCGGGTCGGCTCAAAGCCCTCGCGGGAAGAACGGGTGGGGCCGTCTGCACGAGTAGTAACGCCCACCAAGTCGTGGCCTGGGCGCTCGAGCAGGGCACCAAGGTCTTTTTTGTGCCGGACGAGCATCTCGGAGCCAATACCGCCCACAGGCTCGGACTCGACCCCCGGCGCGTGGTGCGCCTTGCTGATGCCGAACAGACGCGGGGTGCCTTCCCCCTCGACGATGCCCACGTGGAAGGCGGATTGGGAGCCCTCGACCAGGCACAGATGATCTTGTGGGGCTCGTACTGTGGCGTTCACACCGTGTTCACGCCTGAACACGTTCGTTGGTGGCAAGAACGCGACTGGCGTGTGCTCGTACACCCCGAGTCGACACTTGAGGTGGTGCAAGCGGCCGATGGCTCAGGAAGTACCCAGTATCTGTGGGATCAAATGCTCAACGCTCCACGAGGATCCAAGCTCATTATTGGTACAGAAGGCCACTTCGTGCGTAACGCCCGCGAGGTCGCCCGTGAGCGCGGGGTCGAAGTGATGCACCTGGCAGACATTCCAGATCCCGGCTTTGGAACGTCAGGCTGCGGCTGTGCGACCATGAGCCGTAACGATCCCCCCCACCTCGCTGGCATTCTCGACTTGCTGCGCAAGGGCGCGGCGCCAGAAGCGAACCGAGTGTTGGCCGGTGATGCAGTGGACGAAACGACCGGTCGCCGGGAGCGACTGGACGAAGCTGAACGCAGCGAATTGATCGCTGAAGCACGTACCGCTCTCGAACGGATGATTGCGGTCGTCGAAGCGGGTTAGGCTCGCTCAACCTCCCAAACTTGCGTACCGAACTGATCCCAGGGTAGCCGTCCCTCATCACAGGACTCATCGATGCTGAATTGCACGTCGACGAAGTAGATGATGGCGCTGGGGGCGGAAGGACGCAGGTTGCGCGCCCCGTGGGCGACCCCCGGTGGGATGCGCACAAGAAAGGACTTGCCGTCGCCGAGTACATAGCGACGTACGACGCCCTCGCTGGGTGATCCAGCTCGCACATCGCTCAGCACCAGCAGAATCTTGTCTGAGGGGGGCACAAACCAAACATCGGTCTGGCGCTTATGCAGATGAAAGGCCTTGATCGCCAAAGGCTCCATGACCGAGTAGTTCATCTGGCGCGCTGTGAAGTCCTTCACATCCGCCAGCAGGCCCCCATCGAGCCGGGCGAGCTCGGTCATCGACCCCCCATCGTCATTGAAGCGCCGCAGGGGCAGGACCTCCACCCCTGCGATCTCGGGTTGGGGGCTGTAATCTTGAACAGAGTAGGCTGCGGCGGCAGCGGGGGTGAATTCAGTCATGGTCGCTGGATGGTAGTCGGGCCGAGGCACGATTGGGAGGGGAATGCGAGCTTGGATTGCGACTTGCCTCTGACCACTGCCCGGTCCTGGGCACTGGAGTACCTCATTGAGATACGTCTGGCCCTCCGCCATCAGCAGAGCAGGAAGTGCAGCGCACCTCCGTACGCTGCTATCTGCGTGGGCAACCCACTACACTATCCCCATGTGCCCCACCCGCAAGGATCCCCCGCAGCGCTGCGCGCAAACTTCAACTCCGGCCACTCGCCAGCCCCTGACCCACAAGAGCGTCGAGCAAGCCCACACCCTAGAGCAACTGCTCAACGATTCTCTACCGAGCTTTGGGGGCGGCTACCTGCGCCGAACCTGGCAGCTCCTTGATGAGGCCATCGGCAAGGGTGTCCCCATGACCCTAGCCGTCGCGGGACCCGTCACGGCCTCGGGCCAGCACCACGCTTGGCTCAATCCCCTCTTAGACACGGGCTGGTTCTGCCTAGTCTCAACAACTGACGCGGTTTGCTACCACGATGGTCATCGTGCTCTCGACGAGGCATCCGAACATCCCTTCCATTCGGTACCCATTTTCGGAGACGACGGTAGCCTGCGAGACGACGGTACAATCCGCATCACAGACATTGGCTTTGATGAGGAAGTCTTGCTGAACCAGGACGCCTTCATCAGCGCCTGCCTGCAGCAACCCGAGTTTACTGGAAAAATGGCCGGCACCCAGATGCGGCACAGACTCGGCCGACGTTATGCGGCACAAGAAAAGCACAACCATGCAAGCGAGGGACTCCTCGCCCTCTGCCACCGCAAGGCCATCCCTGTGTTTGTGGGCGCGCCGAGCGATGGTTCGGTATTCTTGAACTTGGTCAAACTATGGGCCATGGGGCGTCGCACGGGCCACTCACCCAGCCTAGAGCTCGATCTCGAAGAGGAAGTGTATGAATCATGCGCCTACCACCTCTGGGGCCAGCGAGAGAGCGCAACGAAGGGCCTAGGAACGCTCATCCTCGGCGGGGGTGTTCCCAAGAACTTCAACCTCCAACCCGAACCTGCGCTCTCACAGATCTTGGGTTTTGAAGATGTGGGCGGCTACTTGTATGACATCCAGATCACGAGTGCTCCTGTCACGGATGGTTCCCTTTCCTCCTGCCCGCCAGCCGAAGCAGTCACCTGGGGCAAGGTGGACAAGGACCTGTACATCAATACCTGTGAGTCCATGCAGGCCGATTACTCCATGGTGATGCCCATCTTGACCCGCGCCCTTCTCGAAAAACGAGAGCGCCTGGCCGCCCTAGAACAAGAACTGGGTCCCGACACTTTCCGCATTCAGCACCCTGAATCCATAGGCTACCTGCGTCCGCGGACGGGCTACCGCCTGTATGAGGAGCGAACACGCCTGATGGGCTGCCTTGATGAGGAACTCGACGCTAAACTGTCCGACCTCCAGACCACGTGCCAGTACCCGCTGGCCGACCTGCCCCCTGAAGGCTAACTCACTCCCAACCCTGCGCATCCTCCGATGGACGAACCCCAAGAGCCCCAGTCTGCAGAACCCGTACCCGAACCCGAGGTGGAAGAGGCGCAACCCCCCTTCATCATCGAAGGTGCGCGCAGTGCGCGCGCGCGCTGCAAACTCTGCCGAAAAAAAATCGACAAGGACGTACTTCGCCTAGGCACCTTGATCGAGGGCCCCTACGGCACGGGGTACATCTGGGAGCACCTCACCTGCGCGGCCCGACGTTCGTTCAACAAAGTTGAGGAGGCCTACGGTCAATGTGCATGGGAACTCGCCAAGAGCCCCCCTGAGAGTGTGCCCCCCCTGAGCGAACTCGCCCAACTGCACCAGGAGGCGGAGACCAAGAAAGCTGAACGCAAGGAGATCCCCTATGCGGAGATCGCTCCCTCGGGCCGTTCGCGCTGCAAACACTCTGGCGAGATCATTGAGAAGGGTAGCCTGCGCGTGGTCCTTGGACGGGAGGTCGAATTCGGCAACCAAGTGCGAACCACACCGATCAACGTCCTACCCCAGCATGTGGCAGCGGCACTCGCCGAGCCTGACTGCGCCACCAGCGTCGACGAGATAGAAGAGGGACTGCGGGCAAACAGTCGCGACATTGACTCGGAAACGCTCGATGCGCTCATGGGACAGATAGGGACGCTGCGTTAGGTACGGCCGGCCCATTCGATCAATTGATCCGGTTCGATTCTCAACCAATCGATCTGGGCCTGCCCGTCCCCCCGCCAAGCGAGGGCCATGTGGTGGGGCTGCACACGCGGGCCTGACTCGAACAACCAGTCCTCAGGGTTTCCGAACTGCGAGGGCAGCTTGAGCAGCTCCCCCTTCGGAAATGCCGCTAGCTTGAAAGACCACTTGCGTGGGCTCACCTGTAGGCCCACGCCCAGAGCCTTTGAAAGTGCCTCCTTGTGGGTCCACAAATCAAAGAAGAGCCCGCGTAGTTCAGCCGCACTGCACGCAACGCTGCACTCCGCCCACGCGTTCACCTCGTCTGGGCTCAAGACCCCGGAGAGCAAGTCACTGACCTGCAGGGAACGCGTACTGCGCTCCACATCGAACCCGACCCAGTAGCCTGGAGCACAGGACACTGCACAGCCGAGCAGCCCCTGGGTATGGGACAGACTCACAACAGCCGGGGCCAATGGGCTCGTGCCCAACGGCTCGATCAGAGGCGCCTTCAGATCAGTCTGCCCAAGCCGCACGTCCCGTGCAGGTCGACCCACTGCCTCAGCCACACGCCAACGCACGAGCAGGTGAGAGGCGGCGAGCCGCACCTGATCACCCACTTTCCGAAAGCGGTCTAGGCGCTCCAGTTCCCAATCGCATAACCACGGACGCGCAAGCTCCAGAAACTCCTCGTGTTGCTCACAGTCAGACACATAGGCCACTTCGATGCGGGCATCTACCACAGCCAGCAAGCTCCATCCTCAAGGAAATCTGGGTCGAGGTCGCGCCCAATCGCCCCGTGCAGAAGCCCTAATCCCTTGGCCAGGGCACCCTTCCAGCGCCCCCGTGGGATTCCGACGACAAACACCCAAGGTAGAGTCAATACATCAAAGAGAGCGAGTGCTCCCCAGGAGCGCCAACTGCCATGGCTCTGCAGAAAGCGCCAAGAGTTTCGCCCATTGAGGTACTTGCGCCTTGGACTGTAACCGCCCCCGGTCGCACTCGACGGTGCGTGCTCGCAAGCCACCTCCCCCACGCATAGACTCAAACGTCCGGCAGCCTTGAGGCGCAAGCCGAGGTCCACATCTTCCAAATAAGCGAAGTAGGATTCATCGAAAAGGCCCACGGCCTGAATGCAGTCCCGGCTCATCAGAAGCGCACAACCAGGGAGATAATCGACAGCCCGCGTCCCTTGCCAGGGTGCTCCGTCGAGATGGCCATGACCAAGCAGCGCACTGATGTTCGGTCCAAAGTGAACAGCCCCCCCTGCACACCACAGGCGTGTCCGCTCTCCTGCGAACAGAACCCTCGGCCCGACCGCCCCAAGGGTCGGATTGAATTCTAGAACTCGAGCAAGCTGGACGAGGCACCCCTCATCGAAAACTAGGTCATTGTTCACAAACAGCAGAGCGTCTGCGCCAGCATCCAGAGCCTCGTGTGCCCCCTGGTTCGCTGCCCGTGCAAAGCCAACGTTGCATGAATTGGCTTGGACACACAGACCGTCATAAGCCGCACGAAGGGCCTGCAATGATCCGTCTGTCGAACCATTATCCACTAGCTGAATGCGTTCCAACGACAGCCCGTTGGCCACAAGCGCATCGATGCAGGCCCTCGTGGAATCGCCTCCATTCCAGTTGACGACTACGGCGTGTGTGTTGTTCAACAAGCTCATGGGTGCGTCGCCGGATCGCATTCGCCATCGATGAGACTATTCACAGTGCTCAGAATTCGCCCCTGGGCCAGGACAGTCTCCACGCTCTGGCCTGGGGCAATATCGTCCACCGAGCCTAGGACAGCCCCCCCGTCCGCGCGGCGTGTGATCGAATACCCTCGACCTAAGACCGCGAGGGGGGACACTGCGAAGAGTGTGCGCTGAGCAAGGTCAAGGGCTCGGCTACACTTCTCCATGGGAGTGTTCACTTGCCTCGTCAGCTTCTCACTCAACATCTGCAGCCGATGATCCAATTGCACGATGCGAGCACTCGGTGCTTGTGCAGACAGTGCGCTGGCAGCCTGCTGGAGGCGGGCACCTCCAAGCTGCAAGCGACTACGCAGACTCAGCCCCATTCGACGCTCGTGGGAACCCAGGAGTCCCACCCGGTCCTTGAGTATCCAATCCGATGACAACAGGACCCGGGCCCTGCTCAATCGGCTCAAGGCTGCACTGCGTTGTTCCATCCCCTGATCCATGGCGCGCTCTAAATGGGCTTCGAGAGTCTCCACGCTATCGAAACAAGACTGCCGATCGGGAATTGTGCGCAGCGCTGCATCCGTCGGTGTGTGTGCGCGCTGATCGGCCACGAGATCGGCGAGGGTCAGATCTGGCTCGTGACCGATTCCAGTCACCACGGGCACCTGCGCACCAAAAATAGCCTCGGCAACGACTTCCTCATTGAAAGCCCACAGGTCTTCAATCGAACCACCACCCCGCACAAGGCAAATGAGGTCCACGCCCGATGCATCCAGTTGAGTCACGGCAGCGGCAATCTCCTCAGCCGCGCCAGGTCCCTGCACTCGGGTGTGCACGAACCGCAGGGGGTAACGCGGCCAGCGCAGCGATCGTGTCCTCAGGAAATCCTCAAATCCGTCTGCGTCCCGACTGGTGACCACCCCGACGATCTTGGGCAAAACGGGAAGTGGCCGCGCTCTGTCAAACCACCCACGCTCTTTCAGCCGCCCCTTGAGTTTTTCGAGTTCCACCAAGCGCTGTCCCAATCCGCGCTGTGCCACAGTCTCCACCATCAGGCTGTAGGTACCCCGTGGCGCATAAATATCGAGTGTGCCCGTGCATTGCACCTGATCACCCTCCTCCAATTGGCCACCGGACTTACCGAGGGCGCGCTCCACGCGGCTACGCCAAAGTGCACAGGCGATCACCGCCCCCCCCTCTTTCAGGCTAAAGTACAGGTGTCCAGAACCGGCGCGCTTGAGGCCCACGACTTCTCCTTCCACTGCCACCCGCCCCCACTGGGCGAAGCGCTGCTTGAGGGCCTCCGTAAGCCCCGAGACAGTCAGTTGGGGAGTGGGCCGAGGCCCAGTCGAGGCAGGGCCGGAATCGTCGCTCGGGTTGGAAGGCGTGGGCACGGTCCGATTCTCCCCGCTGGCTATGGCCCGGGTCAACCATCCGATTCCTCCCATGCGTACCTCTAGTGCAGATCACCGCAGCACGCAGGGTTGAGCTCCGCAGGCGCGAACCGGGCCTGAGAAAGGCCCAGAGACCGCCTTGGTTCAATCTTCCTCCCCTGATTCTAAAGGAGAGCTAAGGGTCCAATCCAGGAACGCCGGCACTGCGCCATTGATGCGGGTCAGCGTTCGGCAGATAGATGCGGTAGGCATCTCCTAGGAAAGGGGCACGCCTCCCTAGGCGATGCTGCGTCCCCCCACGCAATTCAATCCGCACCCCCCCAGCCTCGCCCTCGTGAAGTTTCATGGAATCGGCGAAGAACCGACGTAGCTCGAGTCCCTTCTCGTCTCTCTCGAGAAGTTGAACATCCCTAAGTTCGTCCCCCAACACGCCACCGAGATCCACCATGCGCCAGCCCGAGGGGGACATTCCCTCTCGCAAGAGTTCATCGATGCGTTGGCGTAAGGCCCTTAGGTTCCAGCGACCATCGTCCTGACTGGCGGACAGGTCTGCGAGGTGCACGAGCTCGGGCAGGGCCTCGATCCAAGGTTCTGGATTGAGGTCAGGGAGATGAATGCGGCGCAGACCCGTGCGCTCGGGATCGCTCCCCGTACCGGCTTCGGGAGGGCCGAAGGGCATCTTGACCCCGGCGTGGCGCTCGAACCCCTCCTCAAACAGGAGGGTGACTCCATATCCCGCGCGCGAGACCTCTAGACGCAATCTTTCGGCAGCCAGCAACCCAACGGGGCGACCACGCTCATCGAGCAATCGTACAACAACGGGACCGCACCACCCGTCTTCAATGTTGCCCACCTCGAGCACGTCCATCGACAGGACCTGCTCTGACACAAGCAACGCATTCAAATCACGCATCAACTTGCGTCGACGTTCCTTGCGCTGTGCCTGAGCTTCGGCTTCATCCCCCACCTCAGGCCCCAGGGGTGACTCAGAGACCCGTTCAATCACTGAATCGGTCAAAAAACCCGGAGCCTCGGGAACCCTCTGGAGGGGCAGTTCCGAAAGGGCACTCAAGAACTGCCCCCACTCCGTTTCGCGCAGAATTCGCAGACGTCGTTCCTCCGCCAGTTGCTGTTCTAATTCAGCAATGCGGGCTCTCAGGGCAGCAGGGGCTTCCAATTCATCGGATTCCAAATCTCGCGGCGGCTCTTCAACCACGCCAGGGGTCACGCCCGCTCCTGAATCCGAGTCCGTTTCACTTGTGGGCGCCTCCACAGCCCTAGGCCCGTCCGGCAGCATTTCCTCACCGGTGCTGGCTTGGCCTACAGCCGGCTGGTTTTTCACCTCACACCCACCAGCAAGGAGAGCCCCCAACGAAACCAGCACGAGGCGTGCAGTGTGCAGCCTTACCATTGGCGTTCAAGCGCTCCCAGTTCTCCAGAGGAGCTCCAAACAAGATCTTCCGTGAAGTCCGCCACCGGGGTGAGTCGCAATGGCCCCACCTCGTCACCCAAACCAGAGACATGAACGTCACCTGCGGGCCGGGTACCCCACAGGAAAAAATCCGCAGTCTGGCCGTGGCGCAGCGTTCGCTGTCCCGGGCGCATGAGCGTTGCCAGGGGGTCGTTGTCGGATTGCATCCCAATTGGGAGTGCCACGAGGAGAGTATCCCCGAGAATCTGAAGAGCGTCGCCCGACACAAGCATCCCAGTCCCTGGTTCTGCACCTGTGTCGCCCTCCCCTTCGAGTCTGAGGCGCAGGCGCCAGGGTTCACCCGCTGCAAGGCCAAACCGCTCTCGCAAGTGGTGTGAATCATGGTCTTGCCGTGCCGACACGCTGTTGAGGGGGGTGAGTTGGGCTAGAAGGGCTGCGCCTCCCCCCAAACCACTCGATCGATCAGATCTACCCGCCCACAAGAGGGCGCCGGGTTGCTGCCCATAGGCCGTTCCACCCATGGGGGCCGTTGGGTGCTCCCCACGGGGTTCTTTGGCCGCATCGCGCACTAAGAGTATCCCCAGAATCAGGCCCAAGAAGGGCACGAGCATCACGATCGGTCCGGCGCTTGAGCGCGAGGGACGATCTGGGGATGGAGAGGCGGGCAGTGTCATCGAGGGCAGTCAGAGGGGCCCATCGGAGGCCCACGGGGTCCGTTCTAGATCAAGTGACGAGCGGCCCCTAGTCTTCCTTGTCCCAATCTCGTCTTTTGTTCTTGTTCCACCAATGACGCCATCCGGATGGGTCGCGTTCGTCATGGCCGGAGAGGGTTTGCAATGTTGTCACCATGGGTGCTGCAATGGCGTCGTAGCGCTGCCTTGCAATCGTATCGAGGGGGTCAGAGTCAACGCTATTGCGCACTGAAGTCAGGGTCTTGAGAATCTCCTCAAAGATCTTCTTGCGCTCCTTGGACTTCAAAAAACTGTAGTTGCCCAGAGCCTCCGCAGTAGCTCCCTGAATCGCTGCAGTTTTGTCCGTGATGAGATCCGTCAGAGTCTTGATCGCCTTTTCGTGTTTCGTTTTCCCAAGAGCCAGTATCAGTTGACGCTGGAGTGGAATGTCCTTGCGATGGGTCTTGTGGCCGATCCAAGTCTTCAACACTTCCGCACTCTCAGGGCCCATCTCCCCGAGTGCCACAGCACAGGCGATGAACATTTGGTTTTGGATCTTCCCGTCCCTCTCTAGGCGCTTTTGCTTGAAACAATTCGAAAGCCCCTTCACGATCGAAGCCCGATCTTTGGGCCCGCTCTCGGGGAACTCCACTAACAACTCGTCCAGCACCGCAATCGCCTCGGCATCCTCCTTCCCTCGCTTGCCCGCGTGGTCACTCAAGCGCTTGAGGGTGGTCTTCACCTCCGGGCGCTTGTCTGGCTTGGGCGTTTCTTCATCATCTTGGCTGTCTCTGTAAGGGGTTGCCGCTGACGGAGCATGGCCTGCGGGGCCGGCGTGTTGCCTAAGGATTGGAGCAGACCCACCAGGGGGCTGGGAAGCGAAGACGAGTAGGAGTGGGACAATCATGATCTGGACGCACCATAGGTCTGGGACGAAGAACTGGAATGAGCGGCTAGGGTAGCACCTGGGGACGGACACTGCCTAAAAGCGCCTTATCCACTAGGGAGGCAGGGGACCTTTGTTTCACGTAGCCCCCTCCCCGTGGCGAGTCTCTGGGGGGGGGCGATACCCACCCCTTACACGCCTTGGGCGCCCCCGGGCCCGAGATGAACCCTGAGATGAACCCTGAGATGAACCCTGAGATGAACCCTGAGATGAACCCTGAGATGAACCCAGGGCAAAGCCCACCCATCGCCAAACTACGATCGCGCAGGAGCCGCACGGAGGGTGTCCACGAGGGCTTGTGCCTTTTCAAGGGTTTCAGCCTCTTCACGATCCGCTTCCGAGGACCAAGTAATCCCCCCCCCCACTTGAAACGACACCTCCCCATTCCCTTCCCCCACAACTCCGGTGGGATGCGCACGCCAATGCATCGATCGAATCAGGATGTTCCAACAGGCGAATCCGCGGGCGTCCACGAATCCCAAAGTGCCGCAGAAAAGGCCCCGCCCACGCCCTTCCAACTGAGCAATCACCTCCATGCTGCGCAGCTTGGGCGCACCCGTAATCGAGCCACCGGGGAACAAGGCCCCAAGCGCATCCAGTCCATCGCATGGGTCATCCAACAACCCCACCACATCGGCCTCCAAATGCTGCACGGTGGGATACCGCCTCAGGCTTGGAAATCCCTGAGCTTGCACGCTTCCGACACGGCACACGCGAGAGATGTCGTTGCGTTCAAGGTCAACAATCATGGCCAGCTCAGCACGGTCCTTCTGACTCCTCAACAGGGCCTCGCCTAACAACTGATCCTCCTCTGGGCTGCTCCCGCGTCGGCAAGTCCCCTTGATGGGCCGCGTCCGCACGCGGCCATCCCTGCACTCCAGTAAGAGCTCGGGAGAAGCGCTCAGGAGGGCATGGGCCACTTCATGGGGTCCGATTCCGGCTTGTGTCCAACTCAAGTACCCCATGTAAGGGGCCGGATTCACCTCCCGTAGGGCGCAGTACAAGTCCACCGGACGGCCTAGCGTGGATTGTTCAAAACCGTGGGCTAGGTTGGCCTGATAAATCTCGCCCGCAGCGATGAAATCACGCACCTTCTCAATGCGCTCGGCGTGCGTTTCAGGCGGCACCCACCTGCGCAGGGGCCCCACTCCACGGGCAGGCCGTGGGCCTCCCTCAGTACGCAGGCAGGCGTAAAAGTGCCTCTCCCGCTCATTCAGGTCCGCGCGTCCTCCCCCCGCCACGCTTCCGAGCACGAGGGCCACTGTGCCTTTGGAATGATCCCAGACGACGAAGTCCGTGTAGGTTCCTCCAATAATGGCCCTAGGCCCCCAAGGCGCTTCCGGGAGGTCAAGCGACTCGCCCTGCACGCCCAAGTCATAGGGAATTGCACCCAAGAATCCGCCCTGGAAAGGTCCGGGAGCACTGGACATCGGATCAAGACTCGCGGCAAGCCCACGGATGCTTTCTATGTTGGGATACTCTCCGAATTCGAGCGGGTTCCATGCAACAATAGATGCCTGGCGGGGCTCCCCCCCCGCGCTGTCCAGGGCTACGAGGCCGCGTTCCCCCTGCAGTGCCCGCAGTACTTCGGGCAATCCGATGTCTGAGGGCAGATCCAGAACCCGGGTCTGCACCGCTCGGCTCTTCATGCGCTCCCCTCCGACAGGCATGGGGGCATACAGCAGGGGCCCAGGTTTTGACGCCACGAATAGGTGGCCCCACGCAGCGCCGCAGCGTACAACCCACGCAGCATGACCCAGCGCAAGTCCATCCTATTCATCGCTTTTCTGACTGTGTTCCTCGACATGGTGGGATTCTCGATCATCTTCCCCCTCTTCCCCAGCCTACTCGACTACTACCTGGATTTGGGAGGGCCCACGGGTAGCGTAGGCCGACTGCGATCTGCCCTCGCCGAATTGGCGGGTAACGAGTGGGCCGTCACGACTCTGTTTGGGGGACTTCTCGGCTCCCTGTACTCTGTGCTGCAGTTCGTCGCCGCCCCCTTGTGGGGCCTAGCCTCCGACCGTCGCGGCCGGCGTAACGTTCTCCTCCTAACACTCACGGGCACCGCCCTGTCCTATGTCGGATGGATCTTTGCCGGTTCATTCGCACTGCTAGTCCTCGCACGGGCCGTTGGCGGTGTCATGGCTGGAAATATCAGTACCGTCTCAGCCGCCATCGCCGACAGCCACTCGGGCCCAGACCGGGCCAAGGGAATGGGCATCATGGGAGCAGGCATTGGTTTGGGGTTCGTGGTCGGACCCGCCATAGGAGGGCTCTTGGCCAGTAGCTCTGAGCAGTGGTTTCATCAACTCGGGGGCGGCTACGGGCTCAATCCCTTCAGCGGTTGCGCAGCCATCGCACTGCTACTCTCCCTGGTCAACCTCGTCCTTGCTGTGCGCATGTTCCCTGAGACCCTGCCACCTGAACGCCGAGGGCGATCTGAAAACGACCGAACCCTGCACCCCTTCGCTAGCCTGAACAAGCTCAATATCCCATCGGTGCGGAATGCAAACCGTTCCTACTTTTTCTACTCCGTGGCGTTTGCCGCCATGGAGTTCACCCTACCTTTCCTCGTAGCGGAGCGCTTTGAGTTTGGCCCCATCGACATCGCCAAGATGTTCGTGTTCATTGGATTGACCCTGGCCCTCGTGCAAGGCGGTCTCGTGAGGCGTCTCGCACCGCGCCTCGGGGAAGTGCGTATGACTACCCTGGGCATGGGACTCACCGTCCCGGCACTCACCATCATTGGAATCGCCGATTCCGTATCAATCCTCTACCTAGGCCTCGGGCTGCTCGCCGCAGGGAGTGCGGCAGTCATGCCGGGGCTGTCTGCATTGGTATCGCGCTACAGCCCAGAAGAACACCAGGGAGCGGCCATGGGAATCTTCCGCTCCATGGGCTCCCTCGCCCGGGCTCTCGGCCCCATTCTCGGTGGTGTGGTGTATTGGAAACTCGGAAACCAAGTCCCCTATCCCGTGGCGGCCCTCTGCATCCTGGTGCCCCTCGCCATCGCACGCCGACTTCCCCAACCCTCCGATTGAGCCAGGCCCCTCCTGAGGTGCGGCAACACCCAAGCCCCCAGCATGCTCGCTCAACACACAAGGGCCCGGGCAACCCCCAATGGGTGCACCCGGGCCCTTGCCTATCCTGCGCGGACTAGAGGCTAGTTCTTGACCTCGAAATCAGCGTCAATCGGCTCGTCCTCACCTGAGGCTTCACCAGCGGTAGCGCCAGCCGTCGCCCCAGCAGCCTGGGCAGCCTCCTGCTCTTTTTGAGCGTCGGCATAGATGATCTCGCCCAGCTTCTGAGCCTTCTGCTGGAAGTCGTTCAAGGCAGCCTCGATGGCGTCCTTGTCATCCCCTTTGGCCACCTCGGCCAGAGATTCCTTGGCAGCCTGAATCCCAGCCACATCCTCCTCGGAGAGCTTGTCCTTATGCTCTTCCAGTTGCTTGTCTGTCTCGTGAATCATGTGGTCCACTTGATTCTTGAGGTCGACCAGTGCACGACGTTTCTGGTCAGCTTCTGCGTTGGCATCGGCCTCCTGGCGCATGCGCTCCACCTCTTCCTCGCTGAGTCCCGAAGACCCCTCGATGCGGATGGAGTGCTCCTTGCCGGTTCCCTTGTCCACAGCTTTCACCTGCAGGATGCCGTTGGAGTCAATATCAAACGAGACTTCAATCTGGGGTGTGCCGCGCGGTGCCGGTGGGATATCGGTCAACTGGAAGTTGCCTAGGATACGATTGTCCTTGGCGAACTCGCGCTCCCCTTGGAAGACCTTGATGTCCACCGAGGGCTGATTGTCCGCAGCCGTCGAGAAGATCTGACTCTTGGATGTGGGCACAGTGGTATTGCGCTCCACAAGCTTGGTCATCACGCCGCCCATAGTCTCAATCCCTAGGGACAGAGGTGTCACGTCCAAGAGGACAACATCGTCCACGTCACCAGCGAGGATGCCACCCTGGATGGCAGCCCCTAGGCCCACCACCTCATCAGGGTTCACACCCTTATTGGGCTCGGCGCCAAAGAACGCCTTAACCTTTTCTTGCACCAAGGGCACACGCGTCGACCCACCGACGAGCAGGATCTCGTCAATGTCACTCGGCTGCAGGCCGGCGTCTGCAAGTGCTTTGGCGCAGGGTTCAATACTGCGGGACACGAGAGGCTCGATGAGTGACTCGAATTTTTGCCGGCTGACCGGCACCTGCAGGTGCTTAGGTCCAGAAGCGTCAGCGGTAATGAAGGGCAGGTTGACATCCGTCGCGGTGCCGGTGCTCAATTCAATCTTGGCCTTTTCACAGGCTTCCTTCAGACGCTGCAAGGCCATGGCGTCTTCACGCACATCGATGCCACTCTCATCCTTGAAGGTCTCTGCCACGTACTTGATCAGTACCTCATCGAGGTCGTCACCACCCAAGTGGGTGTCGCCGTTCGTGGCCAACACCTCGAAGACTCCGTCCCCGATCTCCAGCACCGACACGTCAAACGTACCACCACCGAAATCATAGACGGCGATGCGGCCTTCCTTACCCTTATCGAGGCCATAGGCTAGGGTGGCCGCGGTGGGTTCGTTGATGATGCGCTCAACCGTCAGGCCGGCGATCGCGCCAGCGTCCTTCGTGGCCTGCCGCTGCGAGTCATTGAAGTAGGCGGGCACTGTGATCACGGCACGATCCACACTCTCCCCAAGGTAGGCCTCAGCGGCCTCTTTCAAGTTGGCGAGAACCATGGCGCTGATCTCCGGCGCGGAGTACTCCTTGTCTCCGACGGATACCTTGACCAGGTCGTCGGGCGACCCGGTCAGTGTATAGGGCACCATGCGCTCTTCGTCATCGACCTCGTGGTGTCGACGGCCCATAAAGCGCTTGATCGACGCGATGGTCTTGGTGGGATTGGTCACAGCCTGGCGCTTGGCAGGTGCTCCGACGAGCCGCGCCCCATCGCCAGTAAAGGCCACAACCGAGGGCGTGGTACGAGCACCCTCTAGGTTGTTGATCACGATGGGCTCGCCGCCCTCCATGACGGCGACCACTGAGTTAGTGGTCCCTAGGTCAATGCCGATGATTTTGCTTTTGCTCACGCTAGTATCCTCGTTAGTCACGAATGCCGGGGCCCGGGAAGCTCCCGGGGTGAGCCTCTGTGGAAACAAACCCCGTGCCATGCTGTTTTTTGCGACATAACATAAGGACATCACACGACTTACGAACAACGGTCGCCCTAGCCCCCCTCACCAAGCCAGCCATTTTGGCAGGCACTCCTGGGGGCCCCACTGCATCCTGCCCAAATGGCAGGCTCTAGCCGCAGCCCCCTAGAGTCCGTACTCCTTGAGCTTTCGGTACAGGGTTCGCTCGCCAATCCCCAAGACCTGGGCCGCTTTGGACCGATTGCCCTCCATCAGCTTGAGGTTTGTACGGATGAGCTCGGCCTCGACCTCGGCGAGCGAGCGACCTGCGAGATCAAAGCCTCCTACAGGGTTTGCGCCCTCCCCTGCACGAATCACCGCGGGTACATCCTCAAGGGTTAGGGTGGAGGAGCGGGCCAACAAGACCATGTTCTCCACGGCATTGCGTAGCTCGCGCACATTACCCGGCCAAGAGTAGCGATTCAGGAGAGCTCGAGCTTCCGGTGCCATGTCCGTGATATCTCTGCCGTGCTCGGCAGCCAACTCCGAGACAAAGTGATCGAGCAGGAGCGGCAGGTCGCCGCGGCGATCTCGCAGGGGCGGCAAGTCAATCGTGACGACTTGCAACCGAAACAGGAGATCCTGCCGAAAGTCCCCCGCTTCCACCATGGCGTGCAAGTCTCGATGGGTGGCCGCCACCAGGCGGATGTCAACCTTCTCGGGCTTATTGCCTCCTACCCGCGTAACCTCACGCGCCTCAATCATCCGCAACACCTTGGCCTGGGTCGCGGGGGGCATGTCGCCCACCTCATCCAAGAAGAGGGTGCCCCCGTTGGCGTAGGCCACCTGCCCTGGCTTGTCACCGATGGCCCCCGTGAATGCTCCTTTGACATGCCCGAACAGTTCAGACTCGATCAACCCCTCGGAGAGTGCCGCACAGTTCACCGCGACAAAGTTCCCATCCTTGCGGGGGGAATTGCGGTGTACGGCACGGGCGACGAGCTCTTTGCCCGTACCGCTTTCACCCAACACCAAGACTGTGGCATTCGAAGGCGAAACCTGAGTGAGAATCTCAAACACCCTTTGCATGGGCGGCGAACTTCCAAGCAGGCCTTCAAACCCAGAGCGTTTATCAATCTGGCGTTGAAGATCCAGATTGCGCCTCACGAGTTCTTGGTTGTCCCTTCGTAGCTGCACCTTCTCAACGACCTTTTTGAGCAGGATTCGCAGCTCGCCCAGATTGATGGGTTTCGCAAGGTAGGTCTCTGCCCCCTGCTGCATAGCATCCCTCGCCGTTTCCCAGGACGCATGGCCTGTAAGCATCAATACAGCTGCATTGGGAGCCAACACCTGCGCTTCTCGCAAGACTTCCAATCCTGTGCGGTCGGCCATCACAAGGTCCGTAAGCACGACATCAAAACTCTCCTCAGCAAGGGCCTCGATTCCGGCCTGTCCCGAGTGGACCATCATGCAGTGATAGCCATCCATCTCAAGGGCATCGGCAAGAGTCTCTGCGTGGTCGTGGTCGTCGTCAACGATCAAGATGCGAATGGAATCCTGTGCGGTCATGGCCATGAGTCTACTGGGGCTCGTCGTGTTCAATAGGGCCGACGGAGTCTACATCTTGGACGTCAAGCGAACTCCGACCTCCCTCCCGTTGGGCCAATTCCACCAACAGCGGAAGCCGGATGGTGAAGCGCGTTCCACGGCCCGATTCGGACTCCAGTGCGATCGATCCACCATGTTCACTCACGATGCGCTGCACCGTCGCCAAGCCTAACCCTGTCCCCCCACGCTTCGTGGACCAATACAGACTGAAACAACGCTGCTGCTGTTCGGAGTCCATGCCCATACCCGTGTCCGTCAAAGCAATATCCACCCAGCGGCCGCGCCGCTCGATACTCACAATCAGCTCCCCACCACCGGGCATCGCCTGACGTGCATTGACCATCAAGTTGAGCAAGGCTTGGCGAAACGCGCCCGCATCGAGCATCGCGAGTGGCAGGTGGCTGGGGATATTTGTGTGCACACGAATCCCATGAGCCTCGTGCTCCGGTTCCTGGAACTCAATCACTTCGCGCACCAACGCAATCAAGTCCGCGGGTGCGCGATTGACCTCGCCGCCGCGGGCAAAGCGCAGGAAGTCGTCCAGAATGCCTTCAAGTCGGGACACCTCTCGCTGCAGGGTCCCCAGTCGCTTGAGGCTACGCCGTTCACGGGGATCGGGAGCGGGTGATCCTTCACCCCGGCCGCCCGACCAATCCTCCTCTAGGAGGGTGAGGTTCATGGCCATGGTCGAGAGCGGGTTCTTGATCTCATGGGCCAATCCCCTCGCCAAGTGAGTCAGGAGATCTTCCTCCTCGGGAATCGGATTGTCGCTGGGAGTCTCTTCCATAGTCAGAGCCGTGGTCTTTGGCCCCGGCTGAGGATGCGCTAGGCTACCACTCTTGCACGGCCCTGACCCCCCCCCCACCATGGCTACCCCCCCGATTCTCTCCCTGTCCGATTGCCCAGTGCCCCACGATGTGCTGACTAGGGTGCAAGCGTCCCTCGAAGCGGGCCACGTCGTTGCCCTCCCCACAGAGACCGTCTACGGCTTGGCCGTCCGGGCCGATGATGAGCGTGCTCTGCAGCGATTGCGCGAAGTCAAGGGCCGGGCGGACGGACAGCCGTTTAGCCTCCACGCGGGGTCAGGCGCCCAGGCCTTAGGTGCATTCGGCAGCGACGCTCCAGCACTCAATCAGATCCTGAATCGCTTGACCGAGCGCTATTGGCCCGGCCCCCTGACACTCGTTATCGAGGATTCGAGGGATGAGTTGAGATCAATCCGCCAGGATGGCTGGCTGGGGCTGCGCGTTCCAGCCCACGCCGGTACCCAGTCCATCCTCCAGCAACTGCCCTTTCCCGTGGTAGCCACAAGCGCCAACTTGACCGGCACCCCCCCTTTGACGGGAGCTCAAGCTGTGGCGACAGAGTTCGGAGACAAGCTCGCCCTCGTCCTCAACGGTGGGACCTCGGCCTTAGCGCAAAGCTCAAGCGTTCTCCAGATTGGGAAAGGGTGTTTCACGCTTCTAAGAGAAGGGTGCATCACAGCAGGAGAATTGCGGCGCGCAGCCGGCTTGCACATTCTGTTTGTTTGTACAGGCAACACCTGCCGAAGCCCAATGGCAGAGGCCATCGCAAGGCAGTGCTTGCAAGAGCGACTGGGTGTGAGCGATGTTGGCGCCTTTGGCTTCAGCGTCCAATCCGCAGGTGTATTTGCCGCCCAGGGGAGTCCCGCCACTTTGGATGCAGTTGACGCACTCGCCCTGCGCGGAGTCGATTGCCCTGCCCACAGTTCTCAACCCACCCACCCCGGCCTCATTGCCAAGAGCGACCGTGTTTATTGTCTTACACGCGGTCATCGCGAGTTCTTGCTCGAATCCATCGGGGCCAACGAGTCAGACTCCATCGAGCTCTTAGATCCACATGGCACCGACATTCCGGATCCGATCGGCGCCGGACCCGCAGTCTATCGTGAATGCGCGGAGGCCATTGCCCAAGCAATCGACGCGCGTTTGGATGAGTGGGTCTAAGCATCAGTCCCAGTGTGCCGGTATCAGCCCGGCGAGCCCCCACTAGCCACCTGCCACCGCTGATGGAAAGCGCAAGCCAAGCCTCTGAGCGATCAACCCTTGGGGCGTTTCCAAGATGCGCGGACAGAGGGCTAGGGCCCGCTCCCATGCCCGCAGGGCGATGGCGGGTTCCTCTAACCCTTGGGCCGCAAGCGCCATGTAGAGGTGCAGGTCTCCCCTCTGAGGGCGCAGATCGATTGCATCAATCAACTTGGCCATGGCCTCCTCGAATCGCCCTTGAGCCAGGTCGGATACAGCCCCCGTACGCGCACCCTCAAAGCGAGTGAGCCTCCCGAATAAAAGCACCTCGGGGTCATCGCTGGAGGAGAGCTGAGCAACGAGCTCTTCGAGGCTGTCCTCCGGCCCGGCAAGCTCTAATTCCACTCCACGCCGCAGCAAATCACGACGCTGCCAAGACTCACGAGCCCGATGCAAAGTACGCACGGCCTTCAGGCGGTCGAGGGCCTCGGGCCCAGCGCTCACGATCCAAGTCAACGGCGCTTGCCCTTCTAACGACCGTAGCCGTCCGAGATTGATCGGCAGATCGGACAGGCGCTCGGCTCCCGATCGACTGCGCCCGAACAGGATCCAAGGATCGGTGTCGGTGAGCGGGCGTTCCACCTGCGGCCAACTCTCCCCCGACAAGACGAACCGAGCGAGCACCCCGGAGGGACGATCGAGTCCTAGGGGTGCGAGCAACGAAAACAACTCGCTATCTTCCCGAGGAAACCGCCGAGGGAGCAGCGCAGGCTCGGCTTGCCCTCCGATCAAAACGACCTGAGTTCCAAACAAGAACACTCCGCTCCACGGAATGGCCTCAACAAAGGCAGCCAACACAGCATCAAAGACCTTGGGCTCTAAGGCATGGGGAGGCACCCATTGGCACAACAATCCACCGGGTGCCAAGGCAGCCGAAGCGATGGAGTAAAACTCCTTGGTGTACAAGTTGATCCCGACGGGCGAGTCCGGAAGCAGGGGTTCCATCGTGATGATGTCATAGAGTCCCACGCTGTCATGGAGCGTGCGGCGCCCATCTCCAAGCCGCAAGACAATCCTACCGCACTCATCTTCCCCGTCGAGTAACCCCGGAAGTCCCTCGGCGGCCACGCCGTGGTTGACTTCTTCAAAGTAGGGAGCGGCTGCGATGACATCCTCGGAGATTTCCAACAAGTCAACCCGGGTAACTTCCGGATGGGCAGCAACGGCCCCCGCGCTCGTCCCCGTCCCGAAAGCCAGCACAGCGACTCGTTCGGGTCGAGGGTGTAACAACACGGGTAAGTGCCCCAAGACGCGCATGTAGAGATAATCATCCCCCACCGCAGTGGCACGAAAATCATCTGTGAGCAAAGTACGCTCGCCGCGCACTCCGTCATCCACAACGGTGACTGCAAAATGCTCACCTTCCGCGAAGGACAGGTGGGTGAAAGCAGGATTGGAGAGGGCTCTCGAGGATAGCACGGGCTCGTCGGCCTGCAGGCTAAACGCCAAGGTAGCAAGGGCCATCAGGCTGACCAGTACAGTCCCACGGGTGAGGCGCGGAAGAACTAGAAACGCCGAGGGGATGGCCAGAGTTGCCAGAAAACCCAAGCACGAGGCCGTTCCCCAGTGGGGCAAGACCACCCAGTGCAACAGTGGGATCCCGACTGCGGCTCCCAAGACCTCATAAACGATGAGATCCCCAAGGCGTCGCCCGCTCTCGCCCCCCGCAAGGCTGCGATGCAGGCAGGGCAAGACCGCGCCGAGGGGCATGAGGGCTGGGCCCACTAGAACCATCACCCCAATGGCCCTAGGCCACTCTCCCGCGAGGCCTGCTGAACTTGCAGGGAATAGTATCCAGGCTGTGCCCGCACAGGCCAAGGCCACCAAAGCCAAGGGCGTGTACTGAGGATGGCGCAAGATGCGCGGAAACAATGCGGCCCCGAGAGCAAGTGAGCCCAGGGATCCCACCAGCAGGTCGGTGACAGCCAGTTGCATCCCACCAAGCCAAACCGCTCCAATTCGCAAACCCAGCCACTCGATACCCGCAAGCCATGCAGTCACTAAGGCTACAACGGCCCCGTAGCGCCGGAGCAGCACTCGTGAAGTTGAGGGCGGTGTTGAGGCATGGGAGCGGAGCGTCGACCCGCTGATTCGGGTAGGAACGGCACACCACCCAAGGCATCCGGCACCGAGGGAAAGGGCACCCGCGCACACAATTGCCCATTGCAGTCCTTGGGCTCCGGCCAACTCAAAACTGATCAGGCGCGCCGAGGCCACCGCCGCCCCGAGATTGGCAGCGAACAACCAGGAAACATCACGTGCGCCGCCTGATTCCTTCGACCAGCACCGGGACAACAGCGGAAGGAAAAAACCCTGGGGCACGGCGGCGATCAGAACTGCGCTCACTCCTACGAGGGGCCACGCCGCAAGGGGCACGCCCCCCTGTGCGGTGGAGTGGATCCACTCAAAAGCTAAGGGGATCGCTAGCCCCGCAGCCATGCCCGCGAGGGCAAGGGAGCCGCGGCCCCGGCTCCTACGGGTTCGCCCTGCCAACCATGCCCCCAGGGCCCAGCCTGCAATCCAGAGGGTCAAGCCGACGGCACCGGCACGACCTTGCCCAAGGAGTAATCCCAAGGACGAGATCAAAAGCCCCTCCGCTGCAAGGCCCCCCGCCCCGGCAGCGGCGGCAGCGGCGAGCAGGAGGGGCTTCGATTCAGCCTGGCTCACTAAACGCCAGCCGCCCTAGGCGTCACTCTGTACGAGGACTTGGTGAGCCGCAGACTCATCGCCCGATTCAAGGAGGGCCTCGCGCACATCGCTCTGGGAGAGAACGCGAGCCACATCGGCCAGGGTGCGAATATGGAGCAGCTTCTGGGCACGCGGAATCACCAAGAGTACGACCAAACGGGCTGGCTGGCCGTCGATGCTTTCAAATGCCAGCCCGCCTTCCTTGGTGACAACTCCCATGCAGGCTAGGACAGACTCCTGATTGTCCACGGCGGCGTGAGGAATCGCGATGCCGTTTTCCATGCCCGTTGACATCGATCGCTCCCGGGAAAGGACGGCCTCGAGCACCTCGGCAGCCTCTTCCTGGGGCAGCTTGCCCCGGTCCACAAGATGCTGAACGAGGGCGTGAATCGACTCCCACTTGTCAGCGGGATCAAAGTGCACCAGCAAATCCTGGGCTTCGAACAGATCGGCAAGTCTCATGGTGGTTCGCAAGGATAGCGGGATGAGCCCAGATCGCACCAGAGCTTGATGGAATCCACCGGCAGTGGGCTAGGCCTCCTCCCGCCGCATGCACAGCCCAGCGGGGGGCCCGGCTTTGCGGTCGGTGGGACCTGAGGGGTACAAAGTCATCCCCGGGGGCAGGAATCGGGATCCCCATGGGAAGATCCCCCCCCATCGGGCGTCTGAAGGGGGGTCTCAACAGGCTCTCCAGCGGTTTGACTTGGCCCCCTAGGGTGCCTAGAGTGCCGCCGGAACCGCCTCTCGCGGGGCCTAACCCCCGCACCCATCACCACATAGAGCCTCCTCCATCCCACTGGAATCCAAGATGATCGCCACCCTCCTGGCCCTGCCGCTGACCGCCACCCTGGCCCTGCCCTCGGCTCCCACTGCACCCGCACACTCCCCACTCCCCGTGCTGGGCATCCAAGACGATGGTCAGAAGGCGCCACCCATCCAAGTGCTGGATGAAGACAACTACCTCCTGACGTTTGCCGCGGGCGGGAAGGGAGATGACGGTATGACCTTGGAGGACTTTGTGAGAGCCTGCCAGAGCGTCACGGGCATCACCTTTACCTATGACAATGAGACCCAGACCTACCTCGCCGGAGCCAAGGTCCTGTTGATTGGAAGCAAGACTGTCCCTAAGGACGATTTCTACAACTTCTTCCAAATCATCATGGTGATCAATCAGTTCGTGTGCACCCAAGTGGGTCCCGATCCAATCTCAGTCATCGAGATTACCAGCCTTCAAGGAGGCGGTCGTGCCACGGTGAAGACGGCTGCGGTGATGGTCAGCCCTGAGGACTTACCCAAGTACGCGGATCAACCTGCGACCCTGATCACGACCGTCGTCCACCTCGCCAATGCCGACGCGCGCCAACTCACGACGGCACTGCGCCAGATGTTTCCAGACCCCAATACCCAGCAGATGCTCCCGGCCGGTGCCACAGGTTCTGTCGTACTGACAGGATTTGGATCCAACGTTGTCGCCCTTGCGAACATGCTGACGATTGTTGACGAGGCTTCCATTGTCGTCCCCGTCATGCCGCAGTTCGAAATCGTCCCCCTTGAGTATGCTGCGGCCGACGAGATCGCCAGCACGATTGAAGAATTGCTTGAGGCTTCCCGCCGCGCCGCCCAGAGCAATGCCCGCGGGCAACAACCGGCCCAAGGCGCCACGGGACAGATCCAGCGAGGACAGACCGAGGCCAAGATCATGGTCAATCCACGGACCAACTCACTTTTGCTGATGGCCATGCCCGAGGACATGCCTGCCATCAAGGACTTGATCGCCCGCCTAGATGTGGACATCGTCGAGCGGGAGCGCACCTACCACGTGTACAGTCTCGACAATGCTGCGGCCACAGACCTCGCTGAGACCCTCAATAAGTTCTTGCAAGATGCGGCACGCATGGATCAATCTCGCCAGGGGCAAGCACAAGGTGGCCGCAACGGCGGGTCAACTGGAAATGAGTTTGTTGTGGTCGAAGATGTGCAAACAAACTCCCTCCTGATTGCGGCGAGCCGCTCGCGCTATGAAGAATTGGTTGCGCTCATTGAACGCCTAGACCAACGACAAGATCAGGTCCTCATTGAAACCGCCCTCATCGAACTCTCGGGTCGTGACTTCCTCAATATAGGGGTCGAGCTCGGCTTGGCGGACATCCCTGGCCTTGGCGAGAACGGAGGCTTCGGACTTTCAAACTTTGGGCTCTCCTCCCTGGCGGACACGGACAACGACGGGATTCCCGACACTAAGGTGCCCAATATCACTAACGGCATCACCGCGGGCATCCTCGACGGCGATGAATTCTCGATGCCCGTTCTCATCAATCTGCTTGAAGAGAAGCGCAACTCCAATGTGCTCAACGTCCCCTCTGTGCTCGTCAACAACAACGGATCCGCCACTGTCACGACCCTAGACGAGCAGCCCACAACCACCATCACCGCCTCCGGAGGTATTGGTGGCCAAACGCAAGAAAACTTTGCGAACTACGAAAGTGCAGGCATCACGATGAAGATCTCGCCCTCGATTAGCGCATCGCGCTACTTGCGGTTGGGCATTTATCTGGAGGTCTCCACCTTTATCGGCGCCGTGAATGGCGCTGTTCCACCGCCGCGCGTCACCCGCACAATCGACACCACCATCAATATCCCCGATGGGGACACCATGGTCATTGGCGGGATCATCGTAGACAACAGGAACACCACCGAGTTGCAGATCCCCTTCCTGGGTGACCTTCCAATCATCGGCCGCCTCTTCGAAAGCAACTCCTCCTCGGTGGACCGCACAGCCCTGTACTTCTTCGTGACCCCCCACATCCTCAAGGACGTGGCCTTCGCCGACCTCGCCGAGTACTCCTATCGCAAGAAACTTGAAGCCGCAAACACGATCGGATTTGAACGCATCCGCATGGTGGATCCTCACTTTGGCCCTGATGCCAACAATATCGACTTGTCAGGTTTCGATGTGCCCCTCTACTCGGCGCCTGCGCGCGGCGGCGAGGTATCACCTGCGGATGTGGGCCTCGACCCCGAGCGCGCCAGGGAGCTGCTCCAAACGGGAGCTGAGTCCGGAGCCGCCCTAGAAGTCGCCCCCCCCGAAGAAGAGCCCGAACTGATTGATGTGGAGATCACATCAGAGGACGGGGACACCCTCGAGGACCCCATCATCACAGATGAGGAGTTCGGGACCCATGGTTAGTCTTGGCAACCTTCTCGTCGAGGCAGGACTCGACCGAGACCGCCTCGAGGAGTGTCGAACCCTGGCCAGCACCACGGGTGAATCCCTCGATCAGGTCTTGCTGGCCAAGGACTATCTCGCCGAACAGCGCGTGCTTGAGGTGTATGCACAGCACCTAGGCTACGAGTACATCGATGTTCTGGAAGGCAGCAAGGTACCTAGCGACTTCGTCAACAACGTTCCCGTTCAGTTCGCTCGTAATTACAACCTCGTGGCCCTCGAACCGGGCCCTGACGGAATCTTGCGCGTGGCGACATGCCGCCCCCTCGACCCACACCCCATGGATGACCTCGCGGCCATCTTGGGCGTTGAGGTGGATGCTGTTCTCGCCCCGAGGCTTGAAATCACAAGCCTCATCGCCCGCGCCTACCGCCACAAGGCAGACGGGGTGGATGAGGCCCTCGATGCGGTGGCCGAGGATGCTGACATCCAGTCGATGGCGGCAGAGATCGAGGAGGGCGAGGACGTTCTCGACGTCTCCAACAAGGCCCCCATCATCAAGCTGGTCAACACGATCCTCTTTCAGGCACTCAAGTTGCGAGCCTCGGACGTGCACTTCCAGAGCTTTCCTGACCGCATGCAAGTTCGGTTTCGCATTGACGGGCTGCTCTATGACATGGATCCCATCCCGCGCAAGGTGCAGGATGCCATCGTCTCGCGCGTGAAAGTCATGGGCAAAATGGACATCGCCGAACGGCGCCTGCCCCAGGACGGTCGAGCCACGATTCGGTTGGGAGATGGCGAAGTTGACGTGCGGATTTCATCAATCCCCACGACTCATGGGGAGCGCATCGTCTTGCGACTCCTGGACAAGACGGCCAAGCTGTACCGCTTGCACGAGATTGGACTCTCGGATGCCAACTCGACCCTGCTGCGTGAGTTCCTTAGTTACAATCACGGCATCATCTTGGTCACTGGACCGACCGGATCAGGCAAAACAACGACGCTGTACGCGTCCATGGCCGAGATCGACACAACAAAGAAAAATGTCCTCACTATCGAGGACCCCGTGGAATACTCCATCGGGGGTATCTCCCAGGTGCAAGTCAATGCCAAGAAAGGGCTCACCTTTGCAACCGGACTGCGCTCGTTCCTGCGTCAAGACCCCGACGTAATGATGGTGGGTGAGATTCGAGACCTCGAGACGGCTGAAGTCGCCATTCGTGCGGCGCTGACCGGCCACCTCGTCTTCTCAACGGTTCACACCAATGATGCCCCATCGACGATCACACGCATGATCGACCAGGGGGTCGAGCCCTATCTTGTGGCAAGTTCCCTCGTACTCATCATTGCACAACGTCTCGTCCGCCGAGTGTGCAAACATTGCAAAGAAGATGTCCCGGTGGACGAAGAGCTTGAAGCCAAGCTCACCAAGGTCGGGCTCACCCGTGAACAGGTGGGCGGAACACTGTCCATCGGCAAAGGCTGCGATGAATGCTTCCAGTCGGGCTATGCGGGCCGAACAGCCATCTATGAGTTCTTGCCGGTGGACCAAGACCTGCGCACCCAAGTCATGAGTGGTGCTACCGCTAGCGAGATTAAGCGAGATGCCGCCGCTCGCGGCATGATCAGCCTGCGCGCCGACGGTCGAGACAAGATTTGCGCTGGCGACACCACCATCGACGAAGTCCTGCGAGTGACACAGCTTGATATGGAGTAGTCGCTGACACTCCACCACTATGCCCATCTACGAGTACAAAGCCTTTGCCTCTGGGGGCGGAGTCAAGACCGGCATCATTGATGCTGACACCGAGCGTGACGCGCGTTCGAAACTGCGCAAGCAAGACTTGCTGGTCAGCGAATTGAGCGAAACCCGGGGCGGCAAGAAGCTGAAGCGCAAGAAGAAGAACCGCACCCATAAGGCCGGGCTCATGGAACGGCTAGCGGCCAAGCGCAAGGAGGGGCGTGGTCCCGGCCCAAGGGAAAGCGAGCTCATTGGCGGAGTCACGCGACAATTGGCCACCCTAATCGGATCGGGCATCGCCCTCAACGAGGCACTCAACGCAATCGTTGACCAAGCCGAGCGCCGGGAACTCGAGACCATGTTTCGCGAAATCCGTGAGAGCATCCAGCAGGGCAACAACCTAGCTGATGCCCTGGCACAGCACCCCGGCTGGTTCAGCGAGTTCTACATCAACATGGTCCGTGCGGGCCAGGCCGCAGGCAATCTGGATATTGTCCTCTCACGCATTGCCGATTACATGCAGGCCCAGCGTGCACTGCGCCGCAAGATCACAGGAGCCCTGCTCTACCCCGGCATGATGATCAGCCTCGGATTCTTGGTGGTGACGGTGCTGATGACCAAGGTGGTCCCTGAAATTACTGGCATGCTCCTCGACCAGGGCAAGGCACTCCCCGCCGCCACCCAAATCCTGGTCAATATCTCGGACTTCTTCCAAGCGTATTGGTGGATGCTATTCTTGGGGGTCGCTGCACTCTCGGCCACGCTTGAGCGCGTGTACAAGACGAGCCCAAGAGGTCAACTGGCCATCGACAGCTTCTTGCTCAAGGTGCCTGTCCTCGGCGAGCTCCTGCGAAAGGCCGCTGTTGGCCGTTTCACGCGCACCTTTTCCACCCTATTGCAGTCCGGGGTACCGGTCATCCAGTGCCTGGAAATCACCGAAAAGGTAGTGGGCAACCGCGTTGTCGCTGATGCCACAGCCATGATTCGAGTCAAGGTCCTTGAGGGCACCGACATTTCCGGCCCCCTAAAAAACAGTGGCGCTTTCCCCACTGTGGTAGGGTACATGGTCGCCGTTGGCGAACAATCCGGTGAGCTCGAGCAGATGCTGGACCGCATCGCTAACTCCTACGACGAGGAGATCGACGTGGTCACAGACCGCCTCACTTCCCTACTCGAACCCATCATGATTGTCTGCCTTGCCGTCATGGTGGGCTACATTGTCTACGCCATCATCCAACCCATCCTCGAAATCGGGAACATCTAACCCCTAGGTAACTCTCCCATGAAAGTGAAAACCAATAAGAAACGCGCGGGATTCACCCTTGCTGAGCTCATGGTGGTCATCGTGATCATTGGGCTCCTGGTAACCGTCGTAGCACCCAATGTCTTCCAGCGCCTCGGGTCAGCACGGATGAGCAAGGTCAAGGCAGACATCCGCTCCTTGGATGAAGCCGTGACCATGTATGTCATGCAGAATCAGGGCCGCCTGCCGGAGAGCCTCGACGAGCTCGTTGAGGAGGACGTCAACGGCAACACCTACATCAAGCAGACTACGATCCCCAAAGACCCGTGGGGTTTCGAGTACCGCTTCGAAGGGCTTGGGGGCAACAAGTACCGCATTTGGACCGAGGGGGCTGACAATGCCCCGGGCGGTGAAGGCGAAGATCGCGACTATGACACAGAGGACCTGAAGGCCGAGTAGGCCCACTGCCGGGATTCCTCGGACACCCGCGGCTTGTTGGACCCGTGATGACTGCCCCCTTCCCCCTTCCGGGGCCTTCCAGTGCCCCTCCGCCCTGCGGACTTCCCTGCGGGCCTCAGAGATCTGCCCGGGGAGATCGGGGATGCGTACGGTCACAGCTAGCTGCGGGCTTCACCCTCGTCGAGCTCATGGTAGTCATGGCCATTATTGGCCTGGTAGTCACAACCGTTTCTGTCAGCATGGAAGCCATTCTTCCCGGTGAACGGCTGAATACCAGCATCCGCGAACTCGCCGCCGACCTCATGCAGGTGCGCACCGAGGCTATTTCCCGCAGTATGGAGTACCGCATCGTCTACGATCTCGACGGCGAACGTTATCGCATAGGAACCCCCTTCAAGGCTGGGGGCGGTCGAATTGAAACTAGCCTCGATCCCCTCGATGAGGAACAACGCTTCTACTCCCCTTGGAAACCGCTGCGGCCGGGCGTTGCCATTGCCAGCGTGTACACCGGCGGAAACATTCATGATGCCGGTCATGTCACCGTGCGATTTGACGCTCTAGGTTCAGCCACTGACCACAGGGTCATTATTTCGCAGCCAGCCTACAACAACGCCTTCACTGTTGAAGTCATGGGGCTCACAGGGCTCATCCGCATGCACGATGGCGTGCTGACCCGCAGACCCGCCACGGACGGGGACTTCGACTGATGCGCACGGCAAAGCCCCAGTCAGGGTTTACACTCGTCGAGGCCGCCCTCGCCATCGCACTCGTGGGCATGGCCCTGACGGCCACTTTGCAGATCCTGCAGGCCTCCAAACTCAGTGCCGCCCATACTCGGGACCAAAAGACTGCACGCGTGCTGGCCTTGAAAACCCTGGGAGAGATCGCAACAGGCCTCTACTGGGACGAATTGGACCAGGGAGCCATGCTCTCTGGAAGTTATGCCGAGGAGGACTACCCCGCCTTCCACTGGGAATTGGCCATCGGCGATCAGAGTTTCTCCGACACTGAGCCCTCCGATGCCGATGCCCCCTTTGATAACTGGGCCTGGCGCCGCGAGCAGGAAATGGAAGCTAGCCTAGGGCAAGGCGACGAGTTCGAGCAGGAAGACCAGCACGAACCCTTTGAGAAGATTCGCATCCGCGTGATCTATCCCAAGTACGCGAACCTCACCAACGAGCTCAAGCTTGAGTACTGGCTGCCTTGGGACCAGGTCTATAGGCCCCTCGAAGATGACGAGTCTGCGGGAAGCCCGAGTGGCGGCCCCGGCGGGTCCGATGCAGGGGGGAATTCGGGGAACAGTGGCAATTCCGCAGGCGGCAGCAAATCCATTGACGGAACTGTGCGATGAGAGCCCCCCTTATGAGCCCACGCCACCAAGCTGGATTCACCCTGGTGGAGATCGTCGTCACCGTGCTCATCATGGGCCTGATGCTCACGGGGGTGACACGCCTGCTGACAGCAGTACGCACATCCAGAGACCTCGTCCACAACGTACAAGAGCAGCAACTTGCAGGCCCCGCGATCCTGGACCTCGTCGAAAGGGACCTGCGCGGTATCTTCACCACAGGGCTCCCCCTCAAATCACACCTCCAACTGCGCGACAACATCACCCTTGGCCTCGATGCAGACCGCCTCGACTTCGTCACCACGACCGACAGTTTGATTTGGTTTGGCGAGGGTGAACGCCAGGTCCGCTCGGATATCTGCGAGGTCGGCTATTGCCTGCGTCCCAATGAGGACGACAGCGACTTCTTGGAAATGTTTCGGCGCGAAGGATTTGGCGTCGACGAAGACCCGTTCCAGGGAGGCAACTACGTGCTTGTCCACGATCATGTGACAGGATTCAGTATCGAGGCCTTTAGTGAAGACGGACCCGACGCGGAGCCTCTCGACGAGTGGGGCACAAACAGTTCGGACGTGGACACCCTCGGTCTGCCCGCTTCTCTGCGCCTGACTCTCGAAATCGAGTTGCAGCCCCGACTGCTCCGTGAAACCCAGGGCCACATGCGTCAGAAACAGAAGTTCACTTACACGCGCATTGTGCGCTTGCCCCAGTCGCTTCGGCGAGAGCAGAAAGACACCCCCCGTTTCGCCATTCCTTCACCAGCGGATCCCGAAGGAGCCGGACAAGAGGGCAGTGAGGAGGGAGATCAGGAGGTGGGTGGCGGCGGCGGCGCTGGGGGCGGCCGCGGTGGCCCCGGCGGCAACGGGGGAGGCAACAATCCAGGGGCTCCCGATGGGAAAGTCATCACCGGGTCGGACGTGAATGATCCACGAGGCGGCCAGTAAGCCCTGCGCCCGCATCCTATGCAACACCCGGGCACAGGGCCCGGCTCTAGCCGATTCCCGACTGCTGGCCTGTGGCCATCAAGCGATTCGTTAGCCCAGAGTGCTCCGCCCCCCAAGATAGGGACGTAAGACTTCCGGCACGTTCACCTGCCCTGACTCGGTTTGGTGGTTTTCGAGAATCGCAATGAGCATGCGAGTCGATGCCGCCACCGTATTATTCAGGGTGTGGCAGAAATGCACCTTCCCCTCCCCATCGCGGTAGCGCAGGGAGAGGCGCCGGGCCTGATACTCGTAGAAGCGGGAAGCGGAGTGCGTCTCACCGTATCCCTCACGGGATGGCATCCAAGTCTCGATGTCGAACTTTTGCACCTGAGCCTGACCTAGGTCGCCGCCACACACATTGACGACGCGGTAAGGCAACTCCAATGCCTGGAGGATCTGCTCGGAGTTATCGAGTATCGCCAGATGGTGTTCGATACTGCGGGACTCGTCAGCCACATCGATCACCACCTGTTCCACCTTTTGAAACTGGTGAACACGATAGAGCCCCTTCGTATCCTTGCCATACGTCCCCGCTTCTCGGCGGTAACATGTCGATGAGGCTACAAGGCGCAAGGGCAAGTCTTTTCCTTCGAGAATCTCACCTTGATAGAGCGCCGTCATGGGTACTTCTGAAGTGCCCACCAAGCAAAGCTCGTCTCGGTCATCGCAACGGTACGCTTGATCTTCGCCGCCGGGGAAATAACCCGTCCCTACCATGGTCTCGGTACGCACCAAGGTGGGAACGGTGACCGCGGTAAACCCTTTTTCCACCATGGTGTCCAACGCAAACCGCATCAAGGCATGCTCAAGCAGGCAGAGATCCCCGAGCAGGACGTAGTTGCGCGACCCGGCCAGCCGAGCTCCGCGCACGATATCCAACCAGCCATGCTGCTCGCCGAGCTCAATGTGGCTCTTCGCCTCAAACGAGAAGCTGCGAGGCTCTCCCCAAGTTCGTAACTGAACGTTGTCCCCATCATCCACGCCCTCGGGGACCTCATCGGCTGGGACACTGGGCACCCGCAGCATCAACTGATCGAGTTCCGCCTGGGTTGCAGCTTGTTCCTCTCCGAGCCGCTTGAGTTCGGCCTTTAGGCCCTTCTGCTCGGCTGCAAGCGCCGCCCGATCCCCAGGGGCCGCCTGGGCAATCGCTTTGCCGGCTTGCTTCTGACGGTTACGCAACTCATCAAGAGACTGCATGGCAGCTCGGTTGGATTCGTCCAAAGCCAAGATGCGCTCTACATCACACTCAAAGTGCTTCTTGACGGCACCCTTCTGAACGAGCTCGGGGTTGGCACGAATGAACTTGAGGTCCAGCAAGACGATCTCCTAGAGGAACGCGAATACTACAGCGGGTTAGAGTGGAATGGCCTAGAGGCCGACCATTGGAACGGGGCAAAAAGACAATAGCCTATCCACTAGGGGCTAGCGCCAAACAGAGGAGATACTGCCAAACAGCTTATTCTTCTTCTGGCTCAGCTGAACCTCCACATCAGTCTCCGAAGCCCGCTTCGTAACGGTCAGGTCTAGGGGAAACCAAGCTTGCTTCCAGCTCTTATACAGGGCATCTTGATCCTGAACGATATCCATCTCCTCGCCCTTGGAGCCCCGCTTGGAGCCCTTGACCCGATAGCTCATTTCAGGCCGCGCTACCGCGCCCCAGATGCGTTCGTAGCGTTCCCCCGCGACCCCAGTCACGCAGACAGATTGCCCGACAACGGTGACCTGGGTGTCAGAGACTTCGGTTTTGAAATCGAAACCAAAGGGTGCTCCGAGCTGAACCTCCACAGTCTCACCTTCTTTGGAAATCGTCCAAGTATTTGGAGTATCAGAAGGCAGGATGATGGACTTCAGAACCTGCTGTTTCTTGCCCTTGGACACCATTCCAAAGTAGAGGTTGTAACGACCCGTAGGCACTTCAACCTCCTTCCCAGAGGACAGGTCAAAGTACGAGTTCTCAAATCTAGCCTCGCCGCGCACGATCACAAACTGGGGCTTGGGTCCCTTGAACTTGAGTTTGAGCTTGCCGGTCGGAATATTCTGAGGGGTCGCCTGCACCTTCTTACCGCCATCGAGTACTTCGAGGCTATACCACTGCTTCCCGATTTGCACGTATTCGCTAAACGGCAAGGCGCGCTTGCTCTTTCCGATGACCATGGAGTCCATTTCGGGTTGGTAGTGGCCCTTGCTCAGGCCGATATGGCCGTAGGCCACGGCTGGGCTGCCATAAACCCCATCCACATTGTCATCGAGGATTCGCAGGGTCGTCCCACCCACCTCGCCCACCATGGACCCTGCAGGTGCATAGTAGATCGACATCAGGTCGTCATTGGGGGATAGATTGACCTGCACGTTTTGATACGTGTCCGTCTCCCCGCCGGTAATTGCCAAAAAAGCCCACTTGCGCTTGGCTGTCCCCTCACCGATTTCCACGACCACGGGCGCCAAGCGACCACGAATGGGGAGATCCACGTCACCCTCACCATCACGGTCCGTGTCCACCTGAATGTCCGCCGAACCCACGCGGAGCACATCCGGCCCATTCTCAATCCGCGTAATCGTGGTGCGGGACCCCTTCTTGTTTAGAGAGAGGGCATTCCAGATGGGGTAGATGTCATCAAAGAAGTAACTGGGGCGCAGGTAGGCTGAGAGCTTGTCGACCAAATCAAACTTCATTTCCATGGTCACCGCAGGACCGGCCGTCTTGGCCACGGCCTTGCCGGGGCCCTTCCCACCCTCACCGCTCTCCCCACCTTCGGACTCCTCTCCAAAGCCAAGGCCCACCAAGACCTTGTAGCGTTCCTCGGTTTGCACGTAGAGCCGATCCTTCAACTCGATTTCCTCACTCGCCTTGAAGTAAGCCGCGAAGTTTTTGCATGCGCGCTTCAGGTCCGCATTGGCCTTCCCAAGCGCGGGTTCCTCATAGCAGTTGGCTGCAAAATGGAAACATCGTGACGCGAAGTAATGGTCACCTAGATCGATGAACGCCTTGCCCACTTCCTCGAACCCCATCCCCAAGGCAGTGAACTTGTGACTCAGCTTTTCACCGTTCATGTTGTCGTGGTACAGGACAGTCTTCTTAGCATAGTCTGCGCGCAGTCGATGACGAGCCCGCTTCGTCGCCGGATCGAGGAGCGAGAAATACACCTCCATCTTGTTGCAAAAATCTGTCTTCAGCGCTGCTTTCCACGCCTTTCGGAATGCATCCATGCGCTTGAAGAGCAGATCACTGGGCGCACTCGAGATCGCCTCAGCCGTTTCAATGATCCACTCAGCTGCAAAATGGTCGTTTTTCTTGAACAAGCGCTCCATTTCCTTGCTCGACCCGATGGTCATGGCCTGAGTGAAGCTCTTTCGCCATTCCGCCTGTGTGAGTCCCTGTGTGAGTCCCTGTGTAGGAGTCGGCGCGGCACCGCCCGCCCTGAATTCCCCGAGGCTTAGGAAGGAACCCGGATCGCTGGGCCCGGATGTGGAAGTGGCTGTCAGGCAGAGGGTGATCACTAGGAGGACATTCATGTGTGCAGTGTAGCACCCATCGCCTCCCCCGTTACGCCCCACACAGGTTCCTCGCGACTCCTGCACCAGCCCCCTTCCGGGAAGCCCTATGGCCGCATACCGAGCCCAACCGAGCCCAACCGAGCCCAACCGAGCCGATCCCAGCCGATCCCAGCCCAACCCACGATCCCATCCGTAACCGGCTAGTCTCTACGCGATGTGCGCTTCAAAAAGTCCTTCTCCGCCTGGGTGAGGGATCCAAGGCCCTGCCCGTGGATTTTCTTGAGCAGACTATCCAGCCGAGCCTGGTCTTGCTGGTGGCGCTCCACCTGAGCCACCGCCCTCTTGGCCTGCCAAGCCCCGAGAGGATCCCAGCGAATCCATCCACGGCGCGCAGCCACGAACCCATACAGAGCCCCGCCTAGATGAACAAAGTGGGCCACCATATCCGCCCCCCCGGCGCGCATGGTGATGAGCAGCTGCATGGCATCGAGCCCCACAATGCCCGCCGCCAGCCAACGCAGGCGAATGGGGAAGATCAAGAACAAGACCATGGTGTCCGGTCTCAGGACAGCCGTGGCCACGAGCACTCCCAAGACGGCACCTGACGCTCCGATCACGGGGTGAGCATGCCCCATGGCGAGTTCTGCAACCAAATGCAAACAGGCCCCAAAGATCCCCGCCCCCCCATAGACCGCGAGAAAGCGACCCGAGCCAAGCGTGCTTTCCAGCATCGTCCCAAAGAAGTACAGGAGGAGCATGTTGAACAACAAGTGCATGGGGTCGAGGGCCGAATGCAAGAACGCATAGGACCCCAATTGCCAGAGCGGCACAAAAGGAAAACCCTGGCGCCACAGCAACGGATCGAGCCCAAACCACCGCACACATTCATTTGCAGCGGGGGGGGAGGCCAACCACAGGAGGAAGTAGCCAGCAAAGACCCCTACGTTGAGCTTGAGAAGCCGCCGAACCATCGGTGTCAAGGGCGGCAGGGCGAGGCGCACTCCACCCCCTCCGTCACCTAGTGGACCCCGCCCAAAGGGCGAGTTTGAATCTTGATACGTCGGACCCATTTCGATTGCTGGGGCGAGCCTCGATGACCCCTAGGCCCTGGGCTCCCCGGAGCCGCTCTCTGCATTGAAAGCAGCATCCCCCCATTGGGGCTGCATCCCCACCTTGTCCATCGCCCCGATCAAGGTGTTCTTGAGCAACATGGCAATCGTCATGGGTCCGACGCCACCCGGAACAGGAGTGATCGCCCCTGCGACTGCAGTGGCTGCAGAGTAATCCACATCCCCAACGAGCTTCCCGTCCTCGCCGCGATTGATACCCACGTCGAGGACCGTGGCGCCCTCTGCAATCCAATCCGCCTGAACCAACTCAGCCACGCCAACGGCAGCTACGAGCACATCTGCTTGACGGCACTCGGAAGCGAGGTCCCGCGTTCGCGAGTGGCACACGGTCACAGTTGCGTTACGCGCCAGCGCCAACTGCGCAAAAGGCTTGCCCACCAGCATGGAGCGCCCCACGATCGTGACCTTCTTGCCCGCCAGTTCGACACCGTAGCGATCAAGTAACTCGAGACAGCCAGCCGGAGTACAAGGCACGTGTGCAACGCCCTCATCTGGGGATGTCCCAGTGACGAGCGCCGCTACATTGGCTGCGGTGAGCCCATCCACATCTTTGTGGGGAGCCAAGCGGGCCAACACCCTCTCAGCATTCAGCCCCTTGGGAAGGGGCAGTTGCACAAGGACACCGTGCACTTCATCGTTCCCATTGAGCCGCTCAATCTCCTGCTCTAGCGCATCCTGGCCCGTGTCGGCAGGCAATCTCAGCGTTTGAACCTCGAAACCTGCTTCCGTCGCAGCACGGTCCTTATTCCGTACGTACACCTGACTCGCAGGATCCTCCCCAACCAGCACCACGCACAGTCCAGGCGCGGGGTGCCCCTGTGCCCTCAAACGGGCGACATTGGCAGCCACCTCTCTGCGCACAGCCTTTGCCGTTGCCTTACCATCCATCAACGTGGCCTGCTTTTGCTCCGTCATAACTTGTTCCATTCCTACCCTCGGTTTTCCATCCGTGCACCCACACCCGCCGCCAACACAACCAGTCCTTCAAAGGCCCAGAACAGGGCTAGGGTCATGGCAACACCGCTAGTGAATCCGTAACTGTGAAGTCCGACACCCAGCAGGTTGACCCCCCACCAAGAAGCGGAAACTACGACCGCTCCTAGCACGGCCAAAACGGCCATTCCGCGATCCCGAATGAATCCTGCAAGGCGCGCGTGCAGAATAATCAACTCCCAGATGCATATGAGCAACGCGCCGTTCTCCTTGGGATCCCAGCCCCAGAAGCGCCCCCAGGAATCGTTTGCCCAGACGCCACCCATGATCGTGCCGAATACAGAGAACAGCAATCCAAAGCAAAGGATGCCATAGGTCATGCGACTCAAACTTCGGTAGAACTCCTTGTCGCCCCGCCGGAATCCCACGAGCCGCCCCAGGATCCAAACGTGCCCCAATGCACCAGCCAATAAGCCGGCGGCATATCCAAGAGTGATCGTCGTCACATGAATCGCAAGATAGTAGTTCGTGTCGAGCACGGCCACGACCGAAGCCATTGTGTCCCCAGCTGAGGCTACTTCCTTCAGCTCATAGCGTCCTGCAAGGAACATTCCGGCCGTACCGAGAAGGGTTGAGAGACCCAAGGCCACGCGCTCTCGGGTCATCCACTCTGTCACGAGGCCGACAATCACTGCACAGGCTGTGACAAACAAGATTGTGTCATACAGCGTGACCACAGGCGGGCGCTGACGAATGATGCAGCGCAGCACGATTCCAAAGCAAACCAGCCCGGTCGCTCCGATGGAGAGGCCCCACACCCCCCTTTGTAACCAACGTCCCCTCGGGGCCAAGAATCCGAAACAGACCAGGATGAACGCCAACAAGTACAGCACAAGCGAACGCGTGAATGGATCCCACTGATAGAGTTTGACCTCAAGCTCAATGGCGCGGTATTCCCCGCGGGCCGTGGCCTGGGCCACTAGGGTCGAGTGCAATCGCTCGAGTGCAGCCTTGAACCTCGCTGGGTCGCTCTTCGTGAGTTCCAGCGACTGCAGGCCTGACAAGACGGCCAGAGCATCTGTGAGGTCCAGCTCACTGTCAAAAGCCACATCCACTAGGTCCGTCGGCCGCCACCATCGTTCAGGCTCTGCTGAGTCTGCGGCGGGGGGCACGAGTGCCAAACTCCCCAGGCCCCGGTCGGCGATTTCGGTCAATTGAGAGACCAGCGTACGCATGGCCGCCTGCTGCTCACTGCTCGGACCCTCCCCGCCGGGCACGCCGCGCCAGAGGGTTTTGAACTTGCCCGCTTCGCTCAGGACCGAGCCTAGGTCCGATTCGGCCGAATCCCAGATCCCCTCAAGACCTGTTGTTGTCAGGGAGGCCCGAGCAAAATCCAGTGTCAAAAGTAAGCCCTCGAATTTCTGCAGGTCACTCTCGAGCTTCAGCACCTGGCGCTCAATAACGGATCGCTTCTCGGGGTCCGACGCGCTGGCTTCGTGCGCACTCTGGATGATTCTTTGACGGCCGGGTGCCAGCTCCTCAAAGCTGTACCAATCTCGCTTTTCGCGAGCCTCCAGCTTCGCGAGGGCCAAGACAGCGTCATTCTCGATGCGGAAGCACGGGTAGGTGCTGGCCCGTTCAGGGTACAGCCAGCAATCCAGCAGCCAAGCGCGTTGATCCAACTGGGTGCCATCGCGCAGCTTCAAGGTGCGCTTACCGTTGAACTGCAGGAGCCTCAATCCCGCTACTGAATCTAGGGGCTTGACCCGCCCGCCATCTTGAACGGGCAGGGTAGCGAACAACTCAAGAACTTCATCACTCCAGGCCACGCGCTCTGCGGGAATGGCCATCTCCCCTGAATCTTGGGCCGAAGGCCAAGGCAAACCACCGGCTAGGCAGAAGAGAAAACTCAATAAGAAACTCACGCTGTCCCTCCCTGATCTAATTGGGCTTGAGCTGCCTTTCTGCGGTGCGATTCTTGGACCCTGAGGAATCCAAGCAACTTGCGGCCAAATGCCATCAGCATGCCAACAGTAATCACCCACATGCTGTACTCAGGCCATTTGTCCGACACGTTGCGCACCACGCTGAAGACTGAATAAGGCTCCTCCTGCAGGGTGTGCCCCTGGCCTGCGGAGAGCAAGTCCACCGCGGGTCCTGCACGCACCGTACTCAGCTTGAACCCGTCCCCGGTCACATCTCGCACATAGAACGTCGTTGACCCGTTCAGTGGTTGCACAGTACCCGGTGCTCCGGACTCGGCGTAGGTGCCCCACTCCCCCGCCGCATTGATCATTCGAACGGCATAACCGTTTCCCATTCCATGTCCAAACATGAGCACCCGGTCCCCAGCCACATCCAGCGAACAGGGCCGTGCCGGCGCCGCATCCTGGGGTCCCCACGATGATTGAAAGAGGACAAGCCCATCTGAGCGTAGGGGCTCATTCATTTGAATGCGTACGGCCTCTTCCCTGCCGGCATCGATTTTCGTGACATCGCTCCTATAGGAACGGGCCATCGTCATGCCCGGATGGTCTTCCTTTTCAAAAGACTCAAGCCGGAGAGCAAAGGGCATTTTGTAGGAAGCATGGCGCAGGTTGACGGCATAAGTCTTCCCCTGCCACTCGAAGGTCCACGGCCAAAGCTGAAAGCCCCACAGGCAGGCTTCCCGGGAGTCACCAGCACCTAGCACCTCGATGTGTACTCCGGCCCCGTTCCGACCGACCTCACCTTGCACCGGCATGGGCACCAGATCGAAACCATCGACCCGGGTCACACCCTCCTCTGGATCCCCTGGCCCTGCAGGTCGCACTGCGGCCGAGGGTAGGAACCCTCGCAGCACCAATTGGAACGGCAAATCAACACAGGTGAAGGTCCTCCGCGCGCTCCCGCGTAGATCAACGAATTCATCGTGACGAATGACGAACTCCTGAACAGAATCACTGCCGTCTAATTCCCACAGTGCCACCTCCCACAAACTGTCCGACCGAAACTCCTCGGATGTGCGCCCCTCCGCCACCGAGAGGTATCCCTCTTGGGCAGTCCACTGTTTGACCAATCCCGAAATCAGTAGAAATGCAATCCCGAGATGTATGACCACTACCCCAAGATTGCGTTGGGTGATTTTGATACGCAGCATGCCCCCCACGAGCATGTTGACGGTCAACAGGGCCATGCATGTCAACCCAGCCGGGAAGGTGGGGATGCGCAAGGAACCGATGTTGGACCATAAGAACCAAGAGGAGAAAAAGCGCAACTTGGCCGCATGGAGGCCGTGGTCCACTTGATAGAGGGTCCCGAACAGGGTCAGCAGGAATAAGCACGCGAGGAGCACAATGGCTAGCGCATACGATGAAAAGAAGGACACGATACGTCCGCCGAGTGGGGTGGGGTTCGACATCAGAGTTTCTTCAGGGATTGTACGAACGCAATGAACTCCGACTGGGCAGCCTGCACTTCTTCGCGGGGACCCACCATTTTGACGAACACGCTGCCCGAGTCTCGAACCAACAACATGCCGAGGAGACCAGAATCAGTACTGCCCTTCCCTACGGCACCCTGGTAGTCACCGGTTAGTTCTAGGAGCACTCCTTCACCGCCTAAGCAGGGAACCCGCTCAAGACTCTCCAACGCGGTGTCATCGAACACCTGCTCGCCCATCTCATTGCACCAGCGGTTGACATTGGCCAAGAGGCCGCCGGCCTCTCCAGCCAATTCGATTAGGAAACACTGAGTCTCTTTCCCAACACGCAGGTTGACCGATCGCATGCCTGCCGGGGGCAATTCACTCCACCCCTCCGGTAGATCGTACGAGTGAGTCGGATTGCTCTTAGGCGCTGCCGCGGATGCACTAGAAGCGCCGTGAGCATCGGTTCCGGCCATCTCAATTGTGACTGAAGCGCAGAATGCATCGAAATTGGATCGCTCAGCAGCCATCACCTCCAGAGGGGCTGTCATTTTCACAAAAATCGTCACCCGTTCAGTGACCATGATCGCGCCCAGCAAGGACCAATCAGGCCGAGCCTCTGTCCCCATTCCGGCATAGGCGCCGTCAAACTCGACACGCACTGCTTCCGCACCGAGCAATCCCATGCGTGGAAGCTCGTCCACTTCACCTTCACCCATGGGGTCCAGCCCCATTTGTGAACGCCAACGATTGATATTAGCCTCCATGCCTCCCCCTGTTCCACCGAGCAGTGTCAGGGTGCACTCCGCATCAGGGTTGCCAGCGGGCTGCAGGTTGGCTACTCGCAAGCCAGAGGCCCCTAGGTCGATCCAACCCTCGGGTAAGTTCCACCGGAAGGGTGACTCAACAGGAGCAGGGGCACTCGAGGCCCCAAAGCGAGTCGCGGTGCTCACTCCTGGTTGCACGGGTCGCGAGTCAGCACTGACGATTCTGCGACCCGTGATCTCAACGATCTCACCAGGGCCGCAACTCGCCAACGCAATCATCGCCAAGGGAATCCACGGGACAAGCGGGGTGTTCATTACCATTTCCTCTCCAATACGTAATCACCGAGAAGCATCAAGGCCTCCTTGGCCACGCAATCGGGTAAGTCCTCAATCGAATGTCTAGCCAGAAAAACTAATTCGCGCGCACGCTCTAGGGATAGATGCACCCCGGGTCCAAGATCACAAGCTGCACGCAATGCAGCGCGACGGTCCCCCACTCCTTCCGCCGTGTAGGCATCTTCCATGGCCGCACGCGTGGAGTCATTTGCGCATGCATACGTGTGCAGGACTGCGAGCGTCACTTTCCCGTCATCCACGTCATTGCCCACACTCTTGCCCACCGTGTCTTCCTCACCCACTAGATCAAGCACATCATCGACAATCTGAAAGGCGAGCCCCATCTGCTCGCCAAAGGCTGCCAACCGACTAGGCCAGGGTGAGCCCTCCTGCGCACCGTAGCCTGCACCCAATTCACAAGCGGCTGAATACAGGGTGGCTGTTTTCGCACTCGCAATCCACTCAGCTTGACGGAGCTCCATCTCGAACGCCAAGCGTGAGTCCGCCTGCACAATCTCTCCCTCGCAAATCCGCTGGGTGGCTGCCGCAAGCCGCTGACTCACGAGAGGCGAGGACAGGGTCGTCGAGAGGTGAAATGCACGGGCATAGAGAAGGTCACCGAGCAGCACGGCCACTTGATTATCCCAACGCCTGTGGACACACGCCACTCGGCGGCGCACCTGGGCTCCATCCAACACGTCGTCGTGCACGAGCGTTGCAAGATGGATCATCTCAATCACACTGGCAACTTGGGGCAGTTCCTCAGGATGGTTGCCGCTGGCCTCACCAGCCAACAACACGAGCGCGGCTCGCAGCTGTTTCCCGTGAAAACTTCCGAGGTGTTCTGTCATCTCAGCGACGGCCGGGTACTCGCTATTCAGCTGTGCTTCGACACAGGCACGCATCTGCTCCATGCCGGTCTGAACTGGCCGCAACAGCTGCTTTAGGCGTTGGTCCTGCACGCGGTTTTTGATCGACTTCATCATGGACTCTGATCCTGAGTGTGCCCGATGGCACGTTGAAGGTCTGCAGGGGTGTTCACGTTGAAAAAAGGATCGCCCAGCTTCCCGTGATTCTCCCCACGGCCAGCGCTCTCGACACCCGGCTTGTTCACAGTGCGCACGACTAGGGGCCGCCCATCCTCGCGGCACCCGTTCCAAAACCCATCCATGCGACGGCGATCTTCGCGCAGACTGCGGGTCACGGCGGGCAGAACCCTGTGACTGTAGAGGGCACAAAGTGGCTCGGACCCATCCTCACCGAGGTAGTGCACTAAATCCACTCCTGATTCAGCGGCGGCGCCCATGAGCGGTGGGAAGAGTTCGGGGCTCAGATAGGGCATGTCACAAGCCACCGCAAGCAGCCAAGGGCTCCGCATGGCAGCTAAGCCCGCCCGCAATCCCTCAAGCGGTCCACGATCCGGAATCTCATCCAATACAAGTTCGATTCCCAAATCACCATATCGAGGTTCCGGACCACAAGCGAGCAGCACCTGGCCGGCCACTTGTTCCACGACGTCGAGTGCGCTTTGAAGCATGGCCGTGCCCGCCACTTCAAGCTGTGCCTTATCCTCTCCCATGCGCAGGCTACGCCCTCCGCACAGAATGAGTGCCGTTACATCCTTGGCGGCCAACACCGGTCCTGGTGGCAAGGGGGAGGTCATGGGGGTCACAAGACTAGGGCACAGGGCCGCAGTGCGGACCCAAGGGAGTCACCTCCCCGTGAGCCGGGCGAGGTTACTCTTCCCCGGAAGCGTCTTGGTCCTCGGTGGTGATCTTGGGATCATCGGGATCCTTCAGACCGTGCTTGAACTGGGTGACGCTGCTTCCCATAGCGCGAGCCAGCTCAGGTAGCTTCTTTCCACCGAAGAACAGCAAGGCCAAGACGGCCACCGGCCAGAACTCTTGAATGCTCATCATGGCGAAGTTTGTCATGTTCATCGGGCTCCAGTTTGAGGAGGGGGACAGGGGGCCTTAGTCGGTTGCGGGAGAGTCCTTGGAGTACACCCTCCAAGGGACTCCCATTCTAGGGTCTCGAGCAGACTCACACACTCCCACACCGCGTAGGAATCTGTGAGAGCACTCCCAGCCCCCGCCCTTCGTCTAGGCGATCCCCGCCCATGGACGGAGTACCCGGTCCACTGGGGGCCCATCCGGCCGATTCAGTACACTGCCCCCATGCTGCCTATCCCTGCCACACGTGCCCTCACCCGGGAGCTCAAGCACCTCGAATTCGCCCCACCCGTCACCCACGTTTACAATCCCCTCATCTACGCTCGCGCTAATGCCGAGGCATTCATCAAACGGTTCCTCAACCCCTCGGCGCGCACTCTACTCCTAGGCATGAACCCAGGCCCCTTCGGCATGGCCCAGACTGGAGTGCCGTTTGGAGAGGTCTCAGCCGTCCGCGACTGGCTAGGTATTGACGAACCCCTCGGCAAGCTCCCCGAAGTCCACCCCAAGCGACCCATTCAGGGCCTTGCCTGTTCACGCAGCGAGGTCAGCGGCAGGCGACTCTGGGGCTGGGCAGCCAACCGATTTGCTTCTCCTCCAGCCTTTTTCAGAGAGTTTTTTGTCTGGAACTACTGCCCACTCGTGTTCTTGGAGGAAAGCGGCCGTAACCGCACACCCGACAAGCTCGCTGCACCCGAGCGTGAAGAGTTGTTTGCAGCTTGCGATCGCGCACTCTTGAGATTGATCGATCACCTGCAACCCGAGTGGGTCTTAGGAGTCGGCCGCTTCGCTGAAGGCCGAGTCAACCAAGCACTTGCGAGCGCGCGGGAAGCTGGCCGGCGGGGCACGCACCATCCCAAGGTCGGAACGATTCTGCACCCCTCCCCTGCCAGCCCGCTTGCCAATCGTGGCTGGGAACCCCAAGTCGAACGACAACTCACTGAACTCGGCCTCGGCTGATCGGGCGCCCCCTAGCGACACGTCATCCGCTAGGAAGAAGCAACCTATGAATCCGCGGTCACTTTTTCCCCGGGTGCGAGGAGGGCTTCCGACAGGGCGGAACTTTGAGTTCTATGCAGTCTTGGTTACGCCCAACAAACCCGCCTCGTCCAGGCGAGCCTCCATCAATTCGCCCAAGCGTGCGGGACTGGGGCTCATGGCCACACCCGCGGCTTCGAGTGCCGCCACCTTTTCGGCCGCCGTCCCTTTGCCGCCCGCGATGATGGCTCCTGCATGACCCATGCGCTTGCCAGGGGGAGCGGTCTGCCCAGCGATGAAACCCACCATGGGCTTGGTGACGTGCTCCTTGATGTACTCTGCAGCAGCTTCCTCAGCCGTGCCGCCGATTTCACCAATCATCACGATCGCGTCTGTTTCTTCGTCAGCTTGAAATGCCTTGAGGCAGTCGATGAAATCGGTTCCATTGACAGGATCACCACCAATTCCAATGCAGCTCGACTGGCCGATGGAACGCGTGGTCAATTGCCAGACAGCCTCATAGGTCAAGGTCCCCGAGCGCGAGATCACCCCCACGCGACCGGGCTTGTGAATATATCCCGGCATGATGCCGATCTTGCATGATCCCGGGGTAATGACGCCGGGACAGTTGGGGCCAACGAGCCGAGATTTCGATCCCTTGAGGGCCTCGACCACGCGCACCATATCCAAGACTGGCACGCCCTCGGTGATTGTGACGATGAGTTCCATTTCGGCCTCAATCGCCTCAATCATGGCTGCTGCCGCGAAAGGTGGAGGCACATAGAGGACCGTTGCATTGGCCGCTGTGGCCTGCTTGGCTTCAGCCACCGAGCCAAATACGGGCAGGCCGAGGTGCTCGCTTCCCGCTTTGCGCGGATTCACGCCACCCACCATATTCGTGCCGTACTCGATGGCTTGCTCGCTGTGGAACGTGCCTGTTTTCCCAGTAAAGCCCTGGCAAATCACACGCGTGTTTTCGTTGACGAAGATACTCATGGCTAGGCTCCCTGTACGGCTTGGCAGATTTTTTGGGCGGCATCATCGAGGTCAGTCGCAGGGATGATAGGCAGCCCAGAATTGCCCAGAATCTCCCTTCCCTGCTCCACGTTGGTACCCTCAAGGCGCACGACGAGGGGGACATTGAGCTCGATCTGCTTGACCGCTTCCACGACACCATTGGCGATCACATCGCAGCGCATGATGCCTCCAAAGATGTTGATCAAGACTCCCTGCACCTGCTCATCCCCAAGCAGGATGCGGAACGCCGCTGTCACGTTCTCTGTCGTGGCACCGCCCCCCACGTCGAGGAAGTTTGCGGGCGCACCTCCGTACAGGCCAATGACATCCATGGTGGACATGGCTAGCCCGGCGCCATTGACCATGCAGCCGATATTGCCATCGAGCGAAATATACGAGAGGTCGAACTTGGCAGCCTCAGTCTCCTTGGGGTCCTCCTCGTGAAGATCCCGCAGGTCAAGCAGCTCGGGATGGCGGAACAAGCCATTCGAATCAAAGTTGATCTTGGCGTCGAGAGCTCGCACCTTGCCGTCCTCAGTGTGAACGAGTGGATTGATCTCAGCTAAAGAGCAGTCCAGCTCGGTGAACATCTTGGCTAGGCCCATGAGGAAGCTCGCAGCCTCCCCCACCAATTCGGCGGGCATGCCAATCCCCTCAGCTAGACGCCGAGCATCGCTCTCTGCTAAGCCGGCAGAAGGACTGTAGGGGGCCTTGAGGATGAGCTCAGGTGTGTTGGCCGCCACATCCTCGATGTCCATGCCGCCCTCAGATGAGGCCATCATCACCGGCAGATCACTTTCGCGATCAATGACGATGCCGATGTAGTACTCCTTTGCAATGGCCGAGCCTTGCTCAACCCACAGGGTGCGTACACGCTGCCCTTCAGGTCCAGTTTGGTGGGTGATAAGGTCCATGCCAAGGATCGCCTCGCCCGCCTCGCGCACCTCTTCAGCACTGCGCGCCAGTTTGACGCCGCCACCCTTTCCGCGCCCCCCCGCATGGATTTGCGCCTTGACCACAACGAGGTCACTCCCGAGTTGGTCATAGGCCTGAACGGCTTCGTCCACGGTCGAGCAAACCCGGCCAACCGGGACGTCAAGGCCGTTCTGCGCCAGCAGTTGTTTAGCCTGGTATTCGTGAATCTTCATGGGTCTCCAAAAAGGAGCCGTCACCCACCACCCAGAACGGGCGCTGGAATGACGAAGGAGCCGCACGAGGAGGCTCCTGGGTCAGGGGATCACCCCCGAGCGCACTGCTCGCGGGCCCCGGATCGAGTCCGGGATCGAGTTGTGGCGTGGAAGGCCTAGATCTTGCCGTGGCGGGCGCGCTGCCGCTTGTTGACCTTTCGGCCGCCAGCGGTCTTTTGGCGGGTACGGAAACCCGTCATCTTGGCCTTCTTCGACTTGCTGTTGCGTACTTTGAGCTTCATAGGTCCTCCATCGATAGGGCCCTCTACGGGCCGTGGGCGGAAGAGTTTAGGAATGCCCCCCCCCATGCGCCACAGGCACAGCACCAAAAAAATGGGCTGGCTCGCCCCAGAGAGAATCAGAGTCCCATTCTCACCACTGCAACCCACCGGACGGCACCTCACCGCTCCCCTTGGACTCTGCGAGGTGTCAGTGATGCGGGGATCTTGCCGCCACGCCATGCAACGCAGCCCGCACCTGTGGGAACCGTCAGCGACCCAAAGCCCGAGGATTGGCCCCTCACAGGCCTTGTGGAAGGAGCCCTAGACCTCTCGCGGCCCCACCATCTGGGTCGGGACTACGGCAGCGTCAAACTCCTCACCCGTCATCAATTCGAGGGCCTGGACAGCCTCGCGAAGGGTGCTTCCCTCCGCATGGGCTTTCTTGGCCACTTTGGCGGCATTGTCATACCCGATGTGGGGATTGAGAGCGGTCACCAACATCAAGGACTCTCGCATGAGAGAATCGATCCGTTCGCGGTTGATGGCCAGGCCTTCGATGCAATGGGTACGGAACGAGTCACAAGCGTCAGTCAGTAAGCGGCACGACTCCAGCACATTGTGAATCATGAGCGGCTTAAAAACATTGAGCTCGAAATTGCCCTGGCTCCCAGCCACACCGACGGTCACATCATTGCCAATGACCTGCACACACACCATGGTCATCGCCTCGCACTGAGTCGGGTTGACCTTGCCCGGCATGATCGACGAGCCAGGCTCATTCGCGGGTAGTGAAAGCTCTCCAAGCCCGCAGCGCGGGCCGCCCCCCAGCCAACGAATATCATTGGCAATCTTCATCAAACTCCCCGCTAGGGTGCGCATGGCACCGCTCAGGACGACCAAGGCATCGTGCGCCGCCAATCCAGAGAACTTGTTGGGCGCACTGACAAAGGGCAGGTCAGTCTCGTCCGCTATTTTTTGAGCCACGAGTTCCGCGTAAGAAGGGTGAGTGTTGAGCCCCGTCCCCACGGCGGTCCCGCCTAAGGCCAACTCGTGCAAACCCTGGCTGGCCGACTCAAGGGTGCGCAGGCCGTCACTGAGTTGTTGCACATAACCGGAGAACTCTTGCCCCACAGTCAAAGGAGTGGCGTCTTGGAGATGGGTACGGCCGATCTTGACCACGTCAGACCACAATTCAGCCTTTTCATTCAGGGCTGCACGCAAGGCCTCGACGCTGGGCATGAGTGCTTGGTGCAGCTGCTCGGCTGCGGCCACATGCATGGCAGCGGGGAACGAGTCATTGGATGATTGAGAGCGATTGACGTGATCGTTGGGGTGCACGGGCAGCTTGGAACCCAGCTCCCCATCGAGCAATTGGATGGCCCGATTTGAAATCACTTCATTGGTGTTCATGTTGGATTGCGTTCCCGAGCCCGTCTGCCAGACCACAAGGGGGAACATCTCGTCGTGCTGGCCAGCAATGACCTCATCCGCCGCCTGAAGCAGGGCCGCCTGAGCCTCGGGTGCCAGGGCGTCGAGATCGCCCAGTTCAATATTGGCTTGGGCAGCACATTTTTTGACGACCCCCAGCGCGCGGATCATCGGCCGCGTAAACCGCTGCCCTCCAATCTTGAAATTTCCTAGGCTGCGCTGAGTCTGGGCTCCCCAGAGGTTTTTGTGGGCAACCTCGATCGGGCCCATGGAATCGGATTCGGTGCGGGTATTCATGGCGTGTTGGCAATAGCGCAAATGGGAGGCAAGTGTGGGGAAGGGCGCAGGCTGGGCAAGTCTAAAGAAGGCCCAGATCGCGCATGGCTTGAACATCAGCTTCAATGCTGCCGGCCGTTGAATGGAGTGCGCTACGAGATTCATTGGTGAGGGGCACTTCAACAATTCGTTCGACACCGTCACGGCCGAGGATGGCGGGGACCCCCATATAGAGGCCCTCCAACCCATACTCTCCGTTGAGTAGGCACGCACAGGGCAGGAGTCGACCCGCGTCATTGAGGATGGCCTCGGCCATCGCAACGGACGAAGAGGCGGGTGCGTACCAAGCGCTCCCTGTCTTCAGCAGTGAGACGATCTCCGCTCCACCTTTTCTCGTCCGATCGGCCATGGCATCGATCTTGTCGCTCGCGACTAGGTCCACCAGGTGTACACCGTTCACAGTGCAGTAGGTGGGCATGGGGACCATGGAATCACCGTGAGCGCCCAAGACCATCGCATCGACATCTTGCACCGAGCAACCCGTCGCTTCGGCGATGAACCAACAAAAACGGGCCGAGTCCAGCACGCCTGCCATTCCGATCACGCGCTTCGCCGGGAACCCGAGTTGAGCACGCATCAAGGTCACCATGGAATCGAGCGGGTTGGTCACCACGATGACGACGGCCTCGGGAGAACCCACCCGAATGGTTTCCGCAACCTCAGTGACGATCCGACCGTTGACCTCCAAGAGGTCCGAACGGCTCATGCCCGGCTTGCGCGGCAACCCTGCGGTCACAATGAACACATCCGAGTCATAGGTGTCGAGGGGGTCATTCGTCCCGATCACTTCACTCTGGAAGCCCTCGACAGCTGCAGACTGATTCAAATCGAGAGCGATCCCCTGGGGCCGGTCCGGGATAACATCGATCAAGACGATTTCACGTGCGAGGTTCTTGAGTGCCGCGAGGTGAACGCAGGTCGAACCCACGTAGCCCCCCCCCACGACGGTCAGCTTGCGGTTTTGGATCGAACTCATGGGAGCAGTTTGCTCCGGACGGGGGACTGGAGGCAAGGCCTAGCAGGGTAGTTCCTGCCCCCCACTTCACCCGGAAGGACCCCGGGCAAGGGGCCCAGAGTTTGCCCCGCCGTGCCCTAGACCCAATTCGATACATGCCCAATTGCCCATTCCTGCAAGGCAACGACCCGTCTCTAACCTTTGCGATACGATTGGTGCGTTCGGCTCACCTGAACCATGCCCTCGTCCATCTGACCCCCCATACCGGCGACAATCACAATGCCCTCGGAAGCCTCCCGAAGTCCCGCTGTGGACCGACTACCGCCCGGAGTAACCCTCAGCAGGGCGCTGGACCGGGAACACGCCAAGATCCTCACTCCAGCGGCTCTCGGGTTTGTAGCCAACTTGGAGCGGGCATCGCGCACCCGCCGAGTTGCCCTGATGAAGCGCCGTCAAGAACGCCAAGAGCGATTCGATCAGGGCGAGCTACCGGACTTCCTGCCAGGTACCCAGCACATACGCAACGAAAAATGGACGGTGGCCCCCATTCCCGCCGACCTGCAAGACAGGAGAGTCGAGATCACGGGGCCTGTCGACCGCAAGATGATCATCAACGCGCTCAATTCGGGGGCGCGGGTGTTCATGGCTGACTTTGAAGATTCCTGCTGCCCCAAATGGGAGAACCTCCTCGATGGACAGATTAATCTGAGGGATGCCGTTCGGCGCAGGATTGACTTTACGCACCCCGACACTGGCAAGGAGTACGCGCTCAAGAAGAACCCCGCCACGCTGATCGTTCGGCCCCGGGGCTGGCACTTGGACGAGTGCCATATGCACGTGGACGGCCGCCCGGTCTCAGGCGCTCTCTTTGACTTTGGCCTATACCTATTCCACAACGCCCGGGAGTTGATCGCCCGCGGTCGAGGGCCGTACTTCTACCTCCCCAAACTAGAGTCGCACCTCGAGGCCCGCCTCTGGAATGATGTCATCGTCGCCGCCCAACAGGCCCTCAGCTTGCCTGCTCGAACGGTCAAGGTGACCGTGCTGATTGAGACCCTCCCCGCCGCCTTCGAAATGGACGAGATCCTGTACGAATTGCGGGACTCAATCGTCGGTTTGAACTGCGGCCGCTGGGACTACATTTTTAGCTATATCAAGACCCTCCGCGCACATCCCGATTGTGTCTTGCCCGACCGGGGCAGCGTGGGCATGGACCGGCACTTCTTGCGGAGCTACTCGCGCCTCTTGGTGGAGACTTGTCATCGCCGGGGAGCCCACGCCATGGGAGGCATGGCAGCTCAGATCCCAGTACGGTCGGATCCTGAATTGACTGCTGCAGCGATTGCCAAGGTGCGGGCGGACAAACGCCGAGAGGTCTGCGACGGTCACGACGGGACCTGGGTCGCACACCCTGGGCTAGTACAAGCCGCACAAGACGAGTTTGACCTGTACCTGACCAACGCCAACCAAGTCTCCAGTGTGCGGCCACCGTGCAATGTGCAGGCCGAAGACCTCCTGAGGGTTCCTGAAGGCGAGATCACACTTGCGGGTCTGCGCCAGAATCTTTCCGTCGGCATCCGTTACACGGCTGCTTGGCTGACGGGCAATGGCTGTGTGCCCCTCGACAACTTGATGGAAGACGCTGCGACAGCAGAGATCTCCCGGAGCCAGCTATGGCAGTGGCGAGAGCACGGAGCCCACTTGGCGGAAGGTCGTGCCATCGACAAAAAACTGCTGAGCTCCGAACTCAAGGTCATCTTGAGCGACTTGCAGGCATCCATGGGAGACATCGCCTTTGCTCAGGGCCGCCTGGCTCTCGCGGGGGATCTCTTCTTAGGTCAAATCCTAGCCCCCCAGCTCAGCTCGTTCTTGACCCTCGACGCATACCCGCATCTCGACAGTTAGCTGCACGGGACCACTCAACTGGACCACTCAACTGGACCTCTCACACGGCCCACAACACAACGCCCACTCTCATTCATCTCATCTCGGCCTAGACTTCACGACGCCGCTTACCCCGACACTCCATGAGTACTCCTTTTCTGCCCGACTGGAACGACACTTCTGAATTGGCCTCCCATCGTTTTGATGGAATCAGGCGGGATTACACGCCCGAAGATGTTCAGCAACTGCGCGGATCTGTGCCCATTCAACACACCCTCGCAGAGCGTGGAGCACAGCGCCTCTGGAGGATGCTGCACGAAGAGGACTTCATCAACGCCCTTGGTGCCATGAGTGGCAACCAGGCGATGCAAATGGTGAAGGCAGGCCTCAAGGCCATTTACCTCTCAGGCTGGCAAGTCGCCGCCGATGCCAACCTGGCAGGGCAGATGTACCCGGACCAGAGCCTGTACCCGGCCAACAGCGTGCCACTCGTTGTGCAGCGCATCAATCAATGCCTCCAGCGCGCCGACCAAATCAGCCACGCGGAGGGGGACGACTCCACGGACTGGTTCGCCCCGATTATCGCGGATGCTGAGGCTGGTTTCGGAGGCCCGCTCAACGCCTTTGAACTCATGAAGGCCATGATCGGCGCGGGGGCCGCGGGGGTACACTTCGAAGACCAACTGGCCTCAGAGAAAAAGTGCGGCCACCTCGGAGGTAAGGTTCTCGTCCCCACCCAGACTTTCGTGCGTACTCTCAATGCTGCTCGGCTTGCAGCGGATGTCTCGGGAGTTCCCACAGTTCTCGTCGCCCGAACCGATGCGGATGCAGCCGCCTTGATCACGAGCGATGTCGACGAACGCGACCACGAATTCCTGACCGGCGAACGCACCCCGGATGGGTTCTTCCGCACTCGCGAAGGACTCGATCAGGCCATTGCCCGTGGCCTTTCCTACGCCCCCTATGCGGACATGGTCTGGTGTGAAACATCACGCCCAGATCTCGCACAGGCGGCAAAGTTCGCTGAGTCCATTCACGCTCAATTCCCCGGCAAGCTGCTGGCCTACAATTGCTCTCCTTCTTTCAACTGGAAGAGTAACCTGGATGACAACACCATTGCCCGCTTCCAGCGCGAACTAGGGGCCATGGGGTACAAGTTCCAATTCGTCACCCTAGCGGGATTCCACGCCCTCAATCATTCCATGTTTGAACTGGCAAGCGGCTACCGGGATGAAGGAATGAGTGCCTACTCCCGCATGCAACAAAGCGAGTTCGCCAGCGAGACGACCGGCTACACGGCAACGCGGCACCAGCGCGAAGTGGGCACCGGTTACTTCGACTTGGTGGCCAAGGCGGCCGCGGGCGGCGAGTCATCAACCACAGCCATGGAAGGTTCCACGGAAAAGGCCCAGTTCAGCCAGAACGCAGGCACGGACGAGGACCAGCGGGCAGCCAGCTAGGCCGAAACCTCCGTGAATCTCTAGACTGCGAACGCCCGGGAAAGCCCCGTACGCTCGCGGTGCCCTACAGTCCACGTGAATACAATTCGCCGACCTGCGAACTGCCGCAGAGTTAGACCGACTGTAGCGGCGTCAGCGCCGAAGCTAGGT
>CAYXZD010000001.1:39635-51449 GCA_964469565.1 uncultured Planctomycetaceae bacterium | reverse complement strand
GTCATGAAGCCCGACTCAACCGTATCGATGCAAACGCGCTCAAGGGTTTGGGCGATGCGAACTGCCGCAGAGTTAGACCGACTGTAGCGGCGTCAGCGCCGAAGCTAGGTTTTCATCCAGCTTGGCCATGAATTGCTGCGTAGTCAGATAACCCTGGTCTTCGCCCACCAAAAGGGCAAGGTCCTTGGTCATGAAGCCCGACTCAACCGTATCGATGCAAACGCGCTCAAGGGTTTGGGCGAAGTGCACTACGTCCGGCGTCTCATCCATGCGGCCACGGTGAGCGAGGCCACGAGTCCACGCAAAGATTGAAGCAATCGGATTCGTGGAAGTCTCCTTACCCATCTGGTGCTGGCGATAGTGGCGCGTCACCGTACCGTGTGCAGCTTCGGCTTCGACCGTCTTGCCATCGGGTGTCATCAGTACAGAGGTCATGAGGCCTAGGGAACCAAAGCCCTGCGCCACCGTGTCCGATTGCACGTCACCATCATAGTTCTTGCAGGCCCAAACGAAGCCGCCCTCCCACTTGAGGGCTGCCGCTACCATGTCATCGATCAAACGGTGCTCATAAGTGATATCCGCTGCATCGAAAGCCTCCTTGAATTCGCTTTGATAGACCTCTTCAAAGAGGTCTTTGAAGCGCCCGTCGTAGGCTTTCAAAATGGTGTTTTTCGTTGAGAGGTAGACCGGCCATCCACGCTGCAGGCCGTAATTCATGCAAGCGCGTGCGAAGCCTCGAATGGATTCATCAAGGTTGTACATGCCCATGGCCACGCCCGCTTCTTCGAACTCATAAACGGAGTATTCCGTCGCCTCGCCCCCATCGGAGGGTTCGAAACGCATGCTCAGTTTGCCGGGCCCCGGCACAAGAAAATCGGTGGCGCGGTACTGATCACCAAATGCATGACGCCCAATGACGATGGGCTGAATCCAGCCAGGGACTAGGCGTGGCACATTCGTGCACATAATCGGCTCGCGGAAAACTGTTCCTCCGAGGATATTGCGAATCGTGCCATTCGGAGACCGCCACATTTCCTTGAGGCCAAACTCCTCCACACGGTCCTCATCGGGAGTAATCGTTGCACACTTGACGCCCACACCGTACTTACGAATAGCCTCGGCGGCGTCCACGGTGATCTGGTCGTCCGTCGCATCCCTTTCCTGAATCGAAAGATCGAAGGTCTTCAGGTCCACATCCAAATAGGGAAGGATTAGCCGGTCCTTGATGAACGACCAGATGATGCGGGTCATCTCGTCGCCGTTCAGTTCAACGATGGGGTTCTTGACGGTGATCTTGGACATGGAGCTTTCGAGAGACTGAGTAAAGGGTGTGGATTCAGGGCACGGAGAGAGAATTCGCCACTGGCCTGAGATCAGATTGGGACATAAAGCCAACTACCCTACCCGATCACCGCCCCCATGGGGACGGGAGGACTCAATCATTACATGCCCGTGAAGCTGGGGAAGCAGTTCATGAACCCGTCAAGAAATCATCCCCACTGCGCTTCCACCAGCTTCGCCACTGCTCAAGCCGCTTGGCTCGTTCCCCGTCAGAACCGACTGGATTGAATGCGAAGGCCTTGCCCGTAATACTGCGCAGAGCGCGCACCGCCGCCTCCCGCACAGCCCCCTGGGCATCTTCAAGGGCGTTGATCAGTGCTGGCACGGCGGCTCTTGCAGCGAGATCTTCGAGCATTCGCGCCGTAGCCATTCGCACAAAGAGATCTTCATCTGCCAACATTGGCGTCAAGTGGGGAACGACTCCAGAGTCCCCAGTCTCGCCTAGGGAATAGATGGCCTCGAGCCTCAAACCAGCGTTGGTGTGCTTCAAATCTGGAAGCAATGAGTTCCAATTCTTCACGGCAGTATTACCCGCCTGACCGGCGCCCTCAAGCCCGACAGCCCCCGCCGAAAGCCCCCTGAGGGTTTCTTCCAACTGAATGACCCGGTCCTTATAGAACACTAGGTCCTCCTCCAGTCGAGCCACGTTCTGTTGAAACCCACCCACCTGTTGGCTCAATTGTGTTTCTTGAGATTCGAGTCGAGCCTGAAGGCCGCGGAGCTCCCCGGCTGCCACGGACTCGCGTTCGATGGCTGCTGCCAGTTCCGAATCGAGCTTGGCGATTTGATTGAGTAGTGGCTGACGCAGGGCCTCCTGCTCCAACGCTGCTGTGGCACTGGCTTCGTTCAGAATCTGCGGGAGGCCAGCGACAAACACATCGTGTACCCGCTTGGCCTCACGCAAGCCAGCCTCGGTACTGCGTTCCGCCGTGCGCTGCTGGGCCGCCAGTGCATCCACCCGATCAATCACGGCCCAGAGTCCCAGGCCAGCGAACGCGATGGCAAACATGCCGATCCACACTCCGCCGCCTCCTTCGCGGCCACGAACTCCAGCAGGCATGGCCTCTCCCGCAGCGGTCGTTTGGCTAGCACCTCCGGCGGCGGTCCCCGAGAACGGTTCTCCAACGCCATTCAAGGGGTCACCGGACTTACCCACAACGGTGCCGAGCCCCCCCCCGAACTCAGCCGTTGTGGCCTCCCCATCGGACCCCGGCTTTGAATCCGTGCCTCCCCCCCCCATGGCTTGATCGCAAGCGATGCACACCACCCGACCCTTGCGCCGAAAGGCCTGGCCGTTGTGAATGTCCGAATCGGGCACGGACTCGTTACAAAGATCGCAGAAGTAGATTTCCATGGGAGTTTTGTCGGGAGGGTGCGCGCCGAGAAGCCCCATCGCAGCGGATGCCGGGGGGCAAGCGGCCCCCTAGCATGGGTTCTAAACTCGATCTTCTCCAGCCCAATGCTCACTGAGCTTGTTCAGATGCTAGGCTAAGAGACCCATGAGCGACCCTCTCGTAGTCCCCCCAGCAGTTCAAGATCGCCTGAACCACCTCGGACTTGAATTCGAGGCGGACTTCTACGACACCGAAACTCAGCGCCACCCAGAGAATCTCGACGCTCTGATCGAACTCGGACACGTATTCACGCACATGAACCGCTTCTCGGATGGACTACGAATTGATCGAGAGTTGGCGCGACTGCTCCCTGACAGTCCGACGGTTCAGTACAACCTGGCCTGCTCCCTTGCGCTAATGGGCAAGGTAGACCCCGCCCTGGATGCGCTCGAACAGGCTGTGGCCCTCGGCTACGACGATCCCGATCACCTGCTCAATGACGTTGACATGCAGAGTCTCTGGGGTGAACCACGGTTACGAGAACTGGTGCGTCTCATGGAGCGCGTGACCCTCAAGACCTGCGAAGGTTAGAACGCACCCGAAGACAAAGGGAGCAACGCTCCAGCATTCACGGATTGATCAGGCACGCCTCTCCCTGAGAGGGCTATCACGAGGGTTCAGGCAACTTTAGTGAGCAGTGCGATACCCACGTCGCTCCAGCCAAGACTCCCAAGCCTGCACAGCCTCTTCACGTTCCGACTCTGATCCCTGCGGATGGAATCCAAAGGATTGATGCGTTTCTTCGCGCAGGGTCTTGAGGCACTGCGCCCGACTCAAGAGGCTCTCATCCCGCAGCCCGCGTACCAGCACTGGCAGGTCAACCCAATCCCCCAGCTTTGCCAGACAGCGGGCACGCTCGTACTGCAACGGCGTGCCGCCGTCAGCCTGGAGTGTCATGGCGCGCACATGTGGTGCGAGACGCTCATCCCGAGTAGCTCCGAGAGCCGCGAATGCCACGCCCACCACCTTGGGGTCCGGCCCGCTCGCCATCTCCAGCAACGTGGAGTAAGCCGACTCCCTCGCCTGCACAAAGAACTGAATGACGTCCATCATTTCTTCTGGGCTTCGCAGATAGGGCACGCGGGATGCTTGTTCCTCAAGCTTGCGACGAAACTGCGGTGTGGGTTGAACCCATTCGTTTGCGAAGTCGGCAGTCGACATGGAATGCTCCACCGGTCCCGCACAGGAGGGGGTGAGTAGTGCACAAAGCCCAATGGCCACACCCAAGCGCAGAGCTGCCGCCGCAGGCTTCCGACGTAGATCTGATGGAGATGATGAATTGTCCGGGGAGTAGCTCATGGTGATTCGTGCGTGCACAGAGAAAACCGAGTCCTGCGCTCTTGATCAGGCGAGAGACGGTAGGCCCCATTCAAGGCCCAACTCCCCCTATCGGTTGCCAAGGACGGGCTCTTGACGAGTGAGTGGCCAATTCAACTTGGATGAGACAGGGTGCCGTGGCCAAAAAACTGAGAATGCCCACGGCGAAGACTTGCGAGCCCCCCAGCGAAACCCAACAAAAGCCCCAGGCCCAACAACCACACCGCAAGGGGATGGGGCGAAGCCAGCGCCGCGGCTACAGCAGGACCTGGAGGAGGAAGGTTGCGTGAAATCGGACGGGCGGCTCCCGACCACTCCAGGTTCCCAGGAGCCGCAAGACTGAGGCTCGCTAGGACTGCATTGGGTCCAAGCAGGCGTGCTTCAAGATTCCCCCCCCTGGGCAACCGACCCAAGACTGTGGGCACGGGCCCCAGCCGGCGCAGGCGAGGGTCGAGATCGCTCCCCCCCATCCCCATCGTGAGGTGCACGACTGCGATGGGATCTGCCGCGACCTGACCGACCTCGGGCAGTGGAGGGCGAATCTCGCAAGTCAGAGGATCAGGCCAATGCGCCTGTGCTCCGCTGAGTTCTAGCCGCCCATCCAGCGCGCGAAGTCGAGGGGGTTCCTGAGAATCTCGAGTGGCCTTCCCGAGAGCTAGGATCATGGGCAGTAGGGAGCCAGGGCCCGTGACCAACTCGGGTGCCCAACCTCCCGACGGACCGCTGGCGAGGGTTCCTACCCATCCGAGCCCATGCTGAATCATGGCAAGGAGCGGCTCACCGCCCGGCTCGCGCACCCAAAGAACTTGGGCGCCTGCTACGGCTTCGGCACGAGCACAGGTGGGCACGGCTAACAACTCCACGGCTCCCACTCCCCCCTGAGCCGCGAGGATGGACTGAGCGAGAGGATCCGTGGGCTCGCCCGGACGTGCACGCTGGGAGGGAGCACTCTGAACCCGTCGGCGATTGACCTCAAGGTGCAAAAGCTCGCCGAGATGACTGAGATCACCCGCTTCGACCCAGGACTCTCCCGGCCCAAGCAGGTCAGGTAAGCACCCCCGGTTCGGGTGATCCCCCACCACCAGGATTTTTAGGTCTAGCCTTGCCCGGGTCAGGCGTGCGCGCACTTCGCTGGCCGGGACTCCGGATACGGCTGTGGAGTGCCCATCGGAAAGTAACAGCGCAAGGCCGGGAGCATCCGTTGGGCTGCGACTGGCCGCCAATTGACCGAGTGCGTAGAGAATATCGGTCCCCCCACTCGGCACCTTGGCTTGCAGGAGAGGCGCCAACTCTTGCCTGCGCTCGGCGGGTGTGCGCCCCGAACTCCTGAAAGCCACCGGCCCCAACAGTTCATTGAAGAAACGCAATTCGAGCCGGTCTGCAGGTAAGGCTGCCGGCACCAGTTCGAACAAGGCCTCCCGTACCCGCTCAAAGGGTTGCCCCTCCATCGATCCCGAGCCATCCACCAACAACACCACATCCCTGCCCCGGCCCGTGTCCGCTGCGGGCACCAACGGTAAGAGGCCGGCAGCCCCCAGGGGTGGATGATCGAGTTCAGGCCGAACCCAAGACCCCAGAAACCGCCAACCCATGAGCGCCAACCAGCCCCCGCCGGAACGGACAAATGCTTCGAGGGCGGGCCCGGGAAGTTGCGCGGGTTCTACGTCGAGACTCAAGAGCACATCCACCTGCGGAAGGACGCTCAATACCTCAGCCGGGGAAACTCGACGGAGCGCCACCCCTGCGGATTCCAGTCCATCCCAGCCCGGCCCCAAGAGGGAAGGACCGGGTGGTTCCACCAGGCCGACTCGAACCAGGTCTCCCACTTCAATCACAGCGCTCCCTGTTGCAGAAGGGAGGGGCCTTGAGCGGGCTGCCTGCGGCTGGCTCAAGCGAAGGGCAAGGGAATGGTCACCCGCAAGTCGGGTCGGCAGGTCCACATGAACCGACCAGCGCAGACCTCCGCAAGCGATGGGTACCCCTTCGGGAGGGACGATGAGGTGTTCGCCAGTGGCAGGCCCCCCTCGACCCTCCAGACTCCAGGCCAGGTTCAAGCCGGTACCTCGCTCGGAGGGAGGGGCGCCCTGCCAGAGCAGATCAACGCGTACGGCTAGGGGGGATCCCGCTGGGGTCCATTCGGGAACGTGGATTTGATCGATAGTCACACGCGAGAGTTCCGCCACAGGAAGATCATGCCACTCCACCTGAACCCGAGAGCGTGCGAGGCGCGCAAGGGCTGGGCTCGGATCGTGGCCGGTATAGGTTGTATCCGTGAAGAGCACCAACCGTGCTTGAGTTCGACCAGGTGCGAGCAGTGGGCCACTCGCCACGGCCAGCGCAGCGTCCAACTCCGACCCCCCTCCCGCATTTGGAATCTGAGAGACACTCTCACCAGGAACGAGCAGGTTTCGGCGTCCGTCTAAGTGAGAGGCTAACTCGTCTGCAGACCCCGGACCGAAGGAACGACGTGCCTCCAATGCGTATTCAACCAGCATGATTTGTTCGCCCAACTCCGCCGCAAGCTGACACTGTTCCCGCAGAAATCGGCCGGCTTGCCGAGGCCAACTGGGGTGTAGGAGGGTCACCGAATCCGATGCATCGAGGAGAATCGCGCGCAGGGCGGGCAACTCTGTCACCGATTCCCCCCGCTGCTCGGGGCGTCCTAAAATGGTGGCGAGCGTGAGGGCGATGATGGCCCCGGTGATGAGTCCAAGCTCCCAGAGGACACGCCCGTGGGAGAGCCGCGGGTTGGAGTGGGCAAGCGTCTGACCCCGGCGGGGCGAACATGAAAGAAACGGCTCCGCCTTCATCCCCCCTCGCCCCCGTTGGACTGAAGCCGCTGGCCGGCCTGAGCCTAGGATCCTAGGGCTGGACACTGGATTCTCCCCCCAGGGTTGGGGATGCAGCCTGCGTCATCGCCGCGGGAGAAGCCGATCGATCAGTGGAGCGGATCCAGCCCCCGCCGATCAGGCGATCTCCTTGATAAAAGGCGGCTCCCTGACCAGGGCTCACACTCAGCTCCCGCGCTCCAAACACCACGTCCGCTCGCTCGCCCCTGACGTGCACAGTGACTGGAACGGGTTGACAGTGATAGCGATGTTGCACGAGGCACTGCAACTCCCCGGAAGCAGGCACCTCCACGCCAATCCAATTGAGCTGTTCGACCACCATGGAATCCACGCCACACTCCTCCCGAGAGCCCACCACGACGCGACCCTCCGTGGGTAGGAGTGCGACGACATACAGGGGATCACCACCGCCAATCCCGATGCCACGGCGCTGGCCAATCGTGAAGTGCTCCGTCCCCTGATGTGTGGCGAGCACCCGCCCCGACGTATCTACGATTTCACCTGGATGAAGCGGAGTCCCCCTTTGAGCGAGCAACTTGCGATAGTCGTCCGAAGGCACAAAGCAGATTTCTTGGCTGTCGCGCTTACTGTGGGTACGCAACCCCGCTCGCTCGGCCTGGAATCGCACTTGATCTTTGGTCCAGCGCCCCAAGGGCAAGACGGTCCGAGCGAGATCCTCTTCCCGCACACAGAACAACTGATAAGACTGGTCCTTTTGAGCATCGACCCCACGGTGCACGTGCACTCGGCCGTCCCGCACATCAAGTTGTGCATAGTGCCCGGTCACCACACCGGCCGCGCCTAGCTCGTCCGCCAGGGCGATCAGTCGCCCCAGCTTGAGATCTCGGTTACACAGAGCACACGGATTGGGCGTGCGGCCACGACCATACTCCGCAACAAAATGATCGATCAGCCGGCCGAACTCGCCGGCCAAGTCCACGGCCTGGAAGGGAATGTCGAGGGCCGCTGCAACCATGCGGGCATCGCGCGCGTCACTGCTGGAGCAACAGGATTTCTTTCCCACATCCTCAGCCGCCAACTCGATTCCATTGCGCATGAACAAGCCCACCAACGGGTGCCCCGCCTCGGCCATCTGCCATGCGGCCACAGAGCTATCCACGCCACCGCTCATGGCGACCACGAGGCGCTCCTCTGGGCTGAATTGGCTGGACGGCGGAGTCATGGCTAGAAAAATCGTCGGGTACAGCGATCGAGGGATACCAAGGGGGCAGGCAAGGTACAACAGGCGACTCGCAGGGCACGGGTGCTTCCGGGTAGCCTTCGATTCTAGTAGCTTCTTGCGCCCTGAACACCGGTCCAGGCCTTTCACCACCCCCATGTTTCCTGCGGGGCGTGCGCGAGAGGCTCCATGGGCACCTGCCCCCCCACAGCACACCCCACACCCCGCACTTCATGAAACTCTCTACGCCCCCCCCCTTCGATGCCCCCATTCGGCAGACGCCTTCGGAGGACTCCCTAGCCACCACGGTAGGCACGGCCGCTCAAGCCCCTGGGGAACCGACCGATCCTGCAAGCGAGGGAGCCGGGTTCCCCGACCCGACGATGTTCCTCGTGATCGGTGCATTGTTTTGGTTCCTCATCCTTGGGCCCGAACGCAAGCAACGCAAAAAACGGCAAGCCCTCCTCGATGGCCTGTCCAAAGGCGACGAGGTCATGACGACGGGGGGCATCCTCGGCCGGGTCTCAAGAGTCAGCGAGACGGAGGTCACCTTGGTGGTCGCCGATGGTGTCCGTATGCGATTCAGTCGTGGGGCTGTTCAAGGCTTGCAAAACGAGCCCAAGGACTCGGACAAGAAAGACGAGGAACAGGACACCGCCCCAGAGAAGGCGGGCAAGACCGGAGACTAGAATCCGGGGCCTCAGGGCCGATCCGACTTTGGCAAGTGGGTCTAGGCAATCGTTCGTGCCGGGCCGCCCTCGGGGGATCCATCCAGCATGGGTGCGCCCCCTTGGAGTCCTTCCCGCAGGACCACTCTCATGGGCAAAGCCGAGTTGCACGCTGAGCGGCCACCTGCATTCGTGCAGGCCCTGCGCAACGTCTGCCTAGAGTTTTTTCCTGGGCTGGCACTCAGGCGGTTCGAACTCACTCCCGCAGAGTTGGGTCGGGCCGGCGAGAACTTCGCGGCCCGGCTCCTGCGCGGTGCGGGCTGGCGGGTATTGGCTCGCCGAGTGCACACGCCCCAAGGTGAGGTCGACCTCGCCATCGCAGGCTTGGGTCTGGTCATCTGCGTCGAGGTGAAGACTGGCTACTCAGAGGGCTGGCCTAGGGCGGGGGCCTCCCTCGCCCTGACCTGGCAAGCGGATCGGCGGCCTGGCCGTCGCCTCAACTGGGAACGCATTGAGCGCCAGACCCGGGCAGGGCGATGGCTCGCGAAGCGGCAGCCGGGAGGGCCCTGGCAGAGCGGGGGTCTTGATCTCGTGGAGGTCCTTGTCGACCGCAAGCGGCACTCCATCGGCTGGGTGCACCACTGCAACCGCTTGGCCCCGCTAGGCTCGATGGAGGGTGATCCCCTAGAAAAAAATACCCTCTGCAGTATTCACAGCCCTGCCGTCAGAAGGATTCAGCCCGCCCCCCCCTAGGATCCGATAGACAGACAAAGACCTAGAGCCACCCCGCTGCTAGCCTGTCACCCCCATGCTCCGAGTCCTTCAGCATTTTCTCCCCATCCGAACAGCCCTGCTGTTCCTAGGAGAGACCGTCATCCTCACGGCGATCGTCGGAGCTGTCATGTCACGTCACCTGTGGGAAACCCTACTCGGGACTCGGGGTGAGAATTTCCGCGAGCTGCGGCTCGCCCTCGGACACATCCGCATGGGGGAATCCGAAGCGTTTTGGACTTGCCTGCTCTCAGCATTCCTTATCGCACTCCTCTGCCAGGTAGCGATTGGCTTCAATCAACTGTATGAGTTTGCAGTCTCCAACTCGCGGAGGCTGCGGGCCAACCGTTTGGTGGAGGCCGCCGGTGCGGGCATCGCCCTGGCATTAGCCTGCGTCAGCTTGACCCATTTCTGGGGTCTTGAGCGAGCACTCAACTTCCCAGGACTCACCTTCACTCAGAAAGTAGGCTCCCTCGTGGGCGGATTGGTCTCTGCCTTCGCGGTGCTATTTTTTTGGCGCAGTCTGTACCACGGGTTGATGCGCCGGGTGAACCTCAACCTCCGGGTCCTCATTCTTGGATCCCATGGCCCAGCCCACGAGTTGACGCACCTGATTCTCGATCACCCCGAAGCAGGGTTCGAGGTTTTTGGAATGGTGCCCGAGTCTGGGACCAGCGAGGACGCATCCAACTCACAAGACTCCCGCACGACAGCGACTCTACCTTCCCTTGGGCCCAGTGCTTCACCCGGGTCGCTGGCTACCGACCGTAGTCGCGCCTACGTGTTGAACACGCCCAGCCTGACCGCACGCAAGGAGTTGTCCAGTTCCAGCTTTGGGCTCTCGACTGAAGCGTCCCGTGAGGAACAAGATCACATAGACTCACTGCTCACTCTTGCGAAAGAGAACAACGTCGATCTTTTCGTCGTCGCCATCGAGGATCGACGCCGGGCACTGCCCATTGAGGATTTGCTCAACTGCCGCCTAGCGGGTCGTGATGTACGCGAGCGCGAAGACATCTATGAGGAGGTCACTGGGAAGATTGCCGTCGCCGCCATGCGACCCTCCTACCTCATCTTCAACGAGGGCTTTCGCAGAAACGCCTGGATCGACCTGATGAAACGGCTGATGGACATCTGCCTGTCCCTTTTCATCTTGGTGATCATGTTCCCGTTCATGCTGTTGACGGCCATCGCGGTGGCCCTCGACTCGCCGGGAGGGGTCTTTTTCAAACAGGAGCGAGTCGGTCAAGACGGACGCCCATTCACCCTATGCAAGTTTCGATCCATGCGCATGGACGCGGAAGCAGGCACGGGGCCCGTCTGGTCAAGCGAAGATGATCCTCGCATCACGCGAGTCGGCAAGTTCATTCGCAAGACACGCCTCGATGAACTCCCGCAACTTCTCAATGTCCTAGGAGGGACCATGTCCCTCGTGGGTCCTCGCCCTGAACGTGAGCACTTTATCGACGATCTGGCCGAACAGATTCCCTATTTCAAACTGCGCCACATTGTCAAACCCGGCCTGACGGGCTGGGCACAGATCAACTACCCGTACGGCAGCACAGTAGAAGATGCCCTGCACAAACTTCAATTCGATCTGTTCTACATCAAGAACCACAGCGTCATGCTGGACCTGTCCATCCTCTTTAGCACGGTCAAAACGGTGCTACTCCGCCAAGGCACCTAGGGGATTCTCCTAACAAGGCTCGGATCCACTCCAGCCCGCACACCTGCAGCAGGCAGGTGGCCGAGAGATTCACAGCAGTCGGCACGATCTAGGCCTTCCCAACAGTTCCTGGGTGCTAGTTTACGGACCTAGCTGCCTAGTCCCGCTATACTGCCGCCATGGACCTGCTCTCAGTTACCCTCATCGCCCTTGCAGGCGGCGCCCTCCCCCTCCTCGTCAAGTGGAATGATCGCCACTTGCACACCGCGCTCGCATTGTCCACTGGGATCTTTCTAGGTGCGGTGTTCTTGCATTTCCTGCCAGCCCTATCGCACGTGCAATTGGGACAGGGTGTGCCGAACACGATGGTCGGCAGCGACCATGTCCACGGCCCGCACTCCACGGGCACGGGCACGGACACGGACACGGGCACGGGCACGGACACGGACACGGACACGGGCACGGGCACGGGCACGGGCACGGGCATCGATTCAGACGCCACGAGCGATGCCACCCCCCCTGGGACAGCGCAGGATTCCCCCGCAAAACAATCACCGGGTCACGAACTCGGTCATGACCACGGGCATGACGAGGGGCATGACCATGGGCATGACGAGGGGCATGACCA
>CAYXZD010000001.1:7263-39535 GCA_964469565.1 uncultured Planctomycetaceae bacterium | reverse complement strand
GGGCATGACGAGGGGCATGACCATGGGCATGACGAGGGGCATGACCACGGGCATGACGAGGGGCATGACCACGGGCATAACGAGGGTCATGACCATGACCATGGCCCAAGTGCGACAGTCGCCCACCTTCCTTCATCCAGTTTGCACCTCACCCATAACCACGGTGAGCCTCCGTGGATCTGGTTATGCGTGCTCATTGGCGTGCTATCCGTCTACATGATCGAGTCCCTCGTGCTGCGTACCCACGACCATGATGACCTTCATCAACACAAATCGGTGGGCTATGCGGCACTCGTGGGACTGAGCATTCACGCCCTGACCGCCGGCATCGGTTATTCAGCCGCCCAGAACCACGAGGAAGTCGGGGCCGCTCTACTGATTGCCATCTTGGCCCATAAGGGCTTCGAGACATTCTCGCTGACGACGGTCTTTCTCCTCGCCGGAATGAACAAGACGTCAATTCTCAAAGTCGTGGGCGCCTTCTCCTTGATCACTCCCCTCGGGATGTTATTGGGAACTGCCATCTCACGGGGGCTGGGGCCCAATGGCTTAGGCATCCTCACAGCCCTTGCCGCGGGCACTTTTCTCTACGTCTGCTTGTGCGAGTTGTTGCCAGAGGTGTTCCACCATCGCGAAGACAGCTGGCGGCGGGTGGGACTGCTTGCCACGGGAATCGGTCTCATGCTCTTTTTTGAATGGGCGGGGCACTAATGGAGGCCTTGACCGCCTGGGTATGGGAAGTTTGGAACATCCTGTGTGAGTCAGGCCCCTACCTGCTGGTGGGGTTCTTCTTGGCGGGCCTGCTCAAATCGCTCATTCCTCAGTCGTGGATCATGCGCCACCTGGGCAAGCAGAGCGCTGGAGCTGTCACCAAGGCGGCCCTCGTGGGTGCTCCCATTCCCCTTTGCTCCTGCTCAGTGGTACCCACCGCTGTTTCACTCAAGGAAGCCGGTGCAAGCAAGGGTGCCACGAGCGCGTTCTTGATTTCTACCCCCGAAACGGGCGTGGATTCAGTGGGAATCACCCTCGCCCTCATGGACCCGATCATGGCCATCGCGCGGCCGGTCACCGCCATCCTGACCGCCATCGGGTGCGGCCTGCTCGTCAATCTGACCGACCGGAACTCGCCCCCCGAAAAGAGCACCGATGGCTCCACGCCCATGACATCCTCGGATGCCAAGGATTGTTGCGCCGGTAGCCCACTCGAATCGAACCCCACCGCTGGCTGTTCTAGCGAATCCCCCGACACCGCGAAGGCCTCCTGCTGCTCCGGCAACACGGCCCAGCCGCAGATCGACTCGTGCTGTGACTCTAAGGAGCCGACCCAGCCGCAAAACGCCTCGTGCTGTGACTCCAAGGAGCCGACCCAGCCTCAGAGAATCTCGTGCTGTGACTCCAAAGAGCCGACCCAGCCCCCCCTATTGTTGCGCACGGTGACCTTCGCCTACGGGAAGCTCATGGCAGATCTCACGCCCTGGTTTGTTCTGGGATTCGCCCTGTCGGCGGCGATCACCCTGTGGATCCCAGAGGGCTTCTTTGGGGAGTATACCCGCGGGTTCCCGGCCCTACTCGCCATGCTCGTGGCAGGAGCCCCCATGTACGTGTGCGCAACCGCGAGTACTCCCGTGGCGGCTGCCCTGATGGCCAAGGGCCTCGAACCGGGAGCCGCCCTTGTGTTCCTCCTCGCGGGACCCGCCACCAACGCTGCCACCATGGGAGTCGTCGCCGGTTTCCTCGGCCGTCGCACCCTCGGGGTTTATGTCGCCTCCATCGCAGTGTTTAGCCTCGCCGCAGGCCTGTTGATCAACGCCCTCTACGCCTGGAACCATTGGGCGCCCCCCCATGAGGCCATGATCAGCCACGAACACCTGACGCCGTACCACCAATGGGGAGGAGCCCTACTGGCACTGCTGCTCGCCGGGCACGCCTTGAACCAACTCCATCAGCGACTGCGGCCCACCGCCCCTCCCCCCTGCCATTCCTAGCCCCCCAAGGACAATGACCGTTCCCACTCGATTCTCACGCGCCCAATGGGTCAGTTCATTGCAGCCGATCCACTCGGCCCTCCTCGCATGTATTCCCCTTTTCGCATGCCAGTCGACACAGAGCACCTCACCTGTGGTTCTCGCTATCCATGGGGGTGCAGGCACGATTCTCCCGGAGAACATGGATGAGGACACCGAGGCTGCCTACAGGGCCAAGCTTGCGGAGGCTCTGCGAGCAGGTCACGCAAGACTGCAGGCAGGAGCGCCAGCGATCGAGGGGGTCCAGGAAGCGATCCTCGTCATGGAGGACTCCCACCTGTTCAATGCGGGCCACGGTGCCGTGCTCACTTCCGCAGGATCCTGCGAAATGGACGCAAGCGTGATGCTCGGTCATACCCGACAGGCCGGTGCAGTGGCGGGCGTCACCACAACTCGCCACCCGATTCTCGCGGCCCGCGCCGTGATGGAGCACACGCCCCATGTCATTCTCTCGGGAGCTGGAGCTGACGCTTTCGCCCGTTCACAAGGCCTTGAACAGGTACCCAACGCCTTCTTTCGAATCGACAGGCGCAGGCGGCAGCTCGAGCGCTGGAAAGAACGGCAAGCCTCAACCAGCGCTTCACGGACACCCGACTCCTCCCCTGCTGACCCCTGGGAAGCACAACCGCAGGAACGCCACGGGACGGTGGGAGCCATCGCCCTCGATCAAGCAGGCCACCTAGCTGCGGGGACCTCAACCGGAGGAATGGTGGGCAAACTATGGGGTCGCATCGGAGATTCCCCAATCCCTGGGGCCGGCACCTGGGCCGACGATGCCACCTGCGCCGTTTCGGGTACCGGCTGGGGGGAGTACTTCATCCGCGGGACGATTGCCCGAGATGTGGGGGCACTCATGGAGTTTCGGGGCCTAGGAGTGGACGAGGCCGCCGCCGAGGTGGTGCGCACCCAGCTCACCGAACGCGGTGGAACCGGCGGGCTCATTGCTCTAGATGCCCAAGGACGCATCACCGCTCCCTTCAATACCGCCGGCATGTACAGGGGCTGGATCAATGAAGCGGGGGAGCTCGAGGTGCGCCTGTTCGGGGCGAGTGGTGAAGCCCCCTAGGCGTCCCCGTCGACCAGAAATGGGGTCCCGAGTGGACAGATCAGGAGCCTAGCGGCCGGCGAACCCTCCCCCAGAGCCCCCGCATTGAAAAAAAACCGCTCGGGGGGGCGCGCCCTGGGGCGATCGGCTATCCTCCTGCCCCGCAAGTGGGCCCGGCAGGGGCCATTTGCCCTGCGAGTCTCTGACCCCCTACGATCCCACGCCTGCCCTCTGACACGGCCTAGTGCCTACAACCTCCCCAATTAGCCATGTCTCGAACCTGTGAAGTTACTGGAAGCGGTACCCAAGTGGGTGGAAGCATTGCCCGTAGAGGTCTGCCCAAGAAGGCTGGCGGAGTCGGACTCCGCACGACGGGCAACACGAAGCGCAAGTTCAAAGTCAATGTGCAAAAGAAGCGGGTCTGGGTTCCCGAGCTCAATGAGTACGTCACCGTGAAGCTTTCCACGCGCGCCCTGCGCACGCTCACAAAGAACGGTGCGTACCCCACCTTGCTGAAGGCCGGGCTCATTCGCCCGAAGACCTCCTCTAAGTAGGGTCCCACTGGTGGGCAGCGAGGCTTGCCAATCGGTGCTGCCAGTCCCGCCCCATTTCGCTCTCCGGCGGCACCGGCGGAAAGACTCTGGGTCCCATGGCTCGGCAGACCTTGGTGCTAGCCAGTGCGTGGCTCAGCACCTCCAAGCTCAGAGACTGAGGGGAGCCACGAGATTCTGCATGTTGCATTCGCCCCCCTGCGAGTGAGTGCGTAGATTGAGCCCCATGGCCCCCTCGTACCCCTGGACCCGAGCCCGCCGCCGGACCCACCCTACGCTTACTAGCCTTGGCAAGTACTGCGCACTTGTCGCATTGTGCGCATGCGCTGAATCCACCGACCCGGACACCACAGATCTCGAAGGACCCCAAGCGTCGACTCCCCTGCAACGGGGGAGTGCCATGAGCGGCCAGGTCACGCCCAGCGCACGCAATATGCCCGAGATCCCCATGGTGGCCCCCGAGACTCCCGCCCTCAAGGCTGACGAGCTTCCTGAGGGGGTTGTGCCCATCGCATTTGCCGACCTGTCTCTCGCCGATGCTGACGTGGACGGACTCCTCGACCTCGTGTTCAGCGATGAACTGGAGTCGGAGTCCTTTGAGTTTCCGCAGAACGTCCAGGACTTGGACGGCAAGGAAGTCGCCATCGTGGGCTACATGATCCCCATGGATTGGATCGAAGGGGGTGACCGCATCACGAGTTTCATGCTTGTGCGAGATTTCGCCCAGTGCTGCTTTGGGGGCATTCCGCGACCCGATGAATGGCTAGACGCCCAAGCCCCGCTCGGCGAATCCGTGCAGTTCTTTGCCTACCGCCCCATCCGGGTCATCGGCACATTGCATGTCGGCCTCGATCGAGTCGAGAGCTCCTTCGTGGCCAGCGTCTTTCAGATCACGGTGACTGATGTCACCGACTCCTGGTAGACCCTAACGCCGGATCTCCTCGCCCGGCACCGGATCGGCACCGATCCAGTTCGCGAGTTGGCCACACTCGACAACCAGCCGTTCAATCCCCTCTGCATCATGACGGTACACGCCACGTAGGCGCGCGTGCCGATCAAGCAGGAAGTAGTTCGCGAGCGGGTCTTTGCCCAGTGCTTTGAGCGCTTCGAAGGCCTGGCCCCCGCCGTCACGTGCAAAGATTGTCGATGGCTTACGTGACCCCCGGCGACTGTCTAGGAAGGCCGTCAATTCAGGCCCCTCTTCCCGATCGGCGAGCTGGGCAAAGAGCACCACGGGCGAGAGCCCTCGCAGCCTCTTGCGTAGGGCAATGAAATTGGTGAACGCACGTGTACGAGCCGCATCCTCACCCATGGGGAGTTGACTGACGATGACGAGGTGTCCTCCCAAGTCCGCGTAGCTCACCCTGCGGTCGTACTCATCGAGAAAGTCCGCCTCTAGGGAGGGGCCTTCGTGTCCTGGAACCGGCTCGGGAAGCTCTGCCGACAGGGCTCGAACCAGAGGTACCCCCCACAGGGTGCCAATGAACAAGAACCAAAACCAAGGCCTGGTAATCACCGCTAGGGGCCGGGCCGTTTCGGCTGGGTTGTTCGATGCAGATGGCTGCATGGCAATGACAGGTTCCGGCCTAGAGCTGGGGCGGCTTCGGCCCTGTGCCAAGCCCTTCCTCGGACACCGCTGAGTCTTCACTCTTTACAACGCTGCGCATCCACATGCACACACCCGAGACGATCACATAGGGGATCAACATGAATGCGGCCACGTACACCAGTGTCGACACGGCCTGGCCCAAAGCGCAACCGGGGCAGGCGCTTGCGGTGGGTGTGAGAATGATGGCACCCCCTGCACCCAACCACGCGCGCTGCATGGTTTGCCGGCTGACCGATCTATGGGAGGCTCGAACCAGAGGCTTCATACGCACCACTAGCGGTAAAGCGTCTCCAGCATGATCAGAATCACAGCCACACCCATGTAGACGGGCATCAACGCAATCCAGCGCAGCCACGGTTTCTCCCACTTCAAATGCATGAAGTAAGCCGCCACAAGGCCTGCCTTGGCGATCGCCAAGAAACACAGCAGCAACATCTTTGTATGCCCACTCCAGGCAGCGGAGTACACCGAGGGCACGTAGATCTCGAAGATCGTCAAAAGCCCGAGGGTAAGAAAAATCGTGATGTACAGACCACGCATGGATTGCTCACCGTGGCCATGGCCGCCGTGCTCGCCGTCCGCGGCCATCGCCGTCTCTGTAGTATTGGAATCAGTCATCAGTCGATGCTCGTGAGGAGGGGGAGACTAAAGGAGGTAGACGAAGGTGAAGACCAAGATCCAAACGAGGTCGACAAAGTGCCAGAACAAACCCACCAGCTCGACTGGGCTGCCACTGGTGCCCCCTTGGGTGTATTTGCCCTGCATGGCTCCCCTCAGGATGCAGATCAAGTAGATCACCCCCGAAAGGACGTGCAGCCCGTGGAATCCGGTCACCGAATAGAAGGTGGAGCCGAATAGGGGGTTGATCGCTTCGCCCTGAAAGGTGCACTCACTGAAGCCGATGCCCAAGTGAAGGAGATGGGTGTACTCGTAGGCTTGAATACCCAAGAAAGCCACGCCCCCCAAGATGGTGACCAGGAGCCAGCGCACGAGCGAGGCCTGGTTGCGTTCCTCAGCAGCTTGAACGGCGAATACCATGGACAGCGATGAGCAAATCAGCAAGAAAGTAGCCGCCGCAGTGAGGGGGATACCCAGGATTTGATCGGGCACAGGCCACTCGACCGCTGAGGATCGCAGAATGGCATAGGCGAACAAGAGTCCACCAAACGACATTCCGTCCTGTGCGATGAAGATCCACATCCCGACTTTGCCACCCGTGGCCTTGCCAAAATGTGGGTCCTCGGGGACGGAATCATGAGAGTCGGCGTGTGCCGTTGCTACTTGAGCTGAAGTCATCAAGTGGTCCTCTAGAAAACGAAGAAACCCAAAAAGACGAGCAGCCAAACCACCCCGACAAAGTGCCAGAACAGAGCTGCATTAGTGATAAACGAAGTGCGGTGAATCCCGTAGCGGCCTCTGCGGATGCCCCAATAGGCCCAAGCAAGAATGCCAAGGCCGATGACAACGTGAATTGCGTGAACCCACGTCAGGCCAAAGAACAGAGATTCGAAAAGGCCCGACATCTGTGTACGCCCGGCAAGAATGAGGTCGTACCAGAGCCAGGTTTGCACTGCTGCGAATCCAATTCCTAGCGCGAGCCCCGTGAGCCACTGGGCGTCAAAGGTCCTACGCCATTCCCCCACCCATAGATCAGATGCACGAGAACTGTTGCGCTTCAACAATCGTGCGGCGCATTCGACAAACACGCTGCTCAGCAACAGAATCACAGTCGCCCCAATCGCAATGGAGCGCGAAGGGAGGGCAATGCCCTCGGGGGGCCAAACCCCCACCCTCTGCCGTAAGACAAGAAACGAAAGCAGAAGGGTGCCAAAGGCCATCGTCCACGAACCGATGAACAGAATCATTCCCAAGGTCGCATTGACCCTGTCGCGCCCGCTCTCCGCGGGCCACGCCCGCACGGGCGCCATGGATTGGTTCACCGTTGCTGCCATTGGATACAAGGCCCTAGGGGCTAGGAGGCGCCTCCAGGCAGTTCATCGGTCTGATAGATCCAGTCCGTGTCGGGTCCGAGACGAGGATTCGAGAACTCGTGCGGCCCACACTTCGCCACCGGGATCTCTTTGAAGTTGTAGTGAGGCACGGGCGTGGGAAGAGTCCATTCGAGGGTCCCCACATCCCAGGGGTTCTGCGGGGCCGGCTTGCCCCACCAGCGGCTCTTGATGAAGTTGACCGCGAAGATCAACTGAGAGGCACCCAATAGGAAGGCTGACACCGTCGTGGCCACGTTCAAATGCTGCAAGGGACGCAGATACTCTGCGCTAGTGTGATCATAGTAGCGCCGCGGCATTCCCGCATAGCCACTGATGAACATGATGCAGAAGACTGCTACGAGGGGGAAAACGGTCAACCAGAAGTGAAGTTTGCCGAGACGGTCATCCATCATGCGTCCGAACATCTTGGGGAACCAGTAATAGATTGCGCCGAATGTCCCAAAGAGGGCCGAAGCCGCCATGGTCAGATGGAAGTGCCCGACCACAAAGTAGGTGTCGTGCAAGAAGATGTCTGTACCGATCGTGGCACAGTAGATTCCCGTGAGTCCACCGAGACCAAACACGAAAATCACACTCATGGCCCAGAGCATGGGCACCGTTAGCCGCAAGCTGCCTTTCCAAAGGGTGTGCAGCCAGTTGAAGAACAGGATTTCTGCCGGGACTGAGATGATCATGGTCAACAACATGAAGCTCTCGCCCAGCATGGCCGACAGACCTGTAGTGAACATGTGGTGCCCATAGACGACGGCCGAGAGGATGGTCACCGCAGTCATGGCATAGACCGACGTCCGGTAGCCAAAGGCAGGCTTGCGCGCAAAGAAGGAGAGCAAGTCACAGACCACTCCCCAAGCCGGCAAGATCAAGATGTAGACCTCTGGGTGACCGAAGATCCAGAACAGGTGCTGGTAGAGAATCGGATCACCGCCCGTACCTCCGCTCATGATGGAAGCAGGCACATAAAACGAAGTACCGAAGACCCGATCGAGCACCAGAATGATCATCGCCGAGCCGATCACCGGGATGAACAGCACATTGAGAATGGATGTTAGAAACAACCCCCAAACGGTCAGCGGCAACCTCATCCAATCCATCCCTGGACAGCGGAGGCGAATCACTGTGGTGATGTAGTTGATGCCCCCCATGATGGAGCTTGCACCAATCAGGAACACAGCTACGGCCCACAGGGTCTCCCCCATGCCCACGGCACCGACGGTCGTCGAAAGGGTGGGATACCCGGTCCAGCCCACCTCTGTAGCTCCAAGCGGGACGAACAGAGAGAAGAACCCAACCGCACCCCCAATGAACAGAGTCCAGAAGGACAGCATATTCAGGAGGGGGAAGATCATGTCCCGCGCACCAATCATGAGCGGGATGCACCAGTTCCCGAGGGCACCAATCATGGCCGGGGTCAGACCCAGGAAGATCATGATGGTGCCGTGCATCGTGAAAAGCGTGTTGTACGTAGCCGGGTCGATAACACCCCCGGTACGAGGGAACAACATCTCGCCCACGAGCGGCACGGGGATCCCCGGATTGGCCAGTTGCCAGCGCAGGAGCATGGCCATGATTCCGCCAATGCCCAACCATATCAGACCAAACCAAAGGAACTGTTTGGCGATGACCTTGTGGTCGACGGAAAAGACGTGTTTACCGAGGAACGTGGTGGGCTCCGGGTGGATGTGATCAGCACTCATGATTGACTCCTACTGCCAAGCCCAGGCCCACTGAGCTTCCTTGTCGTCTGCGTCGAATGCGGTGGCAGCTAGATGGCTAGCCTCCGCTTCCCACTGGTTGAAGGTTTGTTCGTCGAGCACCGTGACCGTTCCGTCCATTTGATAGTGAGCAAACCCGCACAACTCAGCGCACAGGATGGTGAATTCCCCGGCAACGATGGGCTTGAACCAAGCCTTATTGATTGCCCCAGGGTTGGCATCGCGCTTCATGCGCATCTCTGGCAAGAACAAGGAGTGAATCACGTCTTTTGACGTGAGGTTGAAGCTCACAGGGCGGTCTTTGGGGACGGTCAGTTCGTTGAGGGTAAGGATGTCGTCGGGGGTACCAAACTCACCGTCAACACCCGCAGCCCTAAAGTTCCAAGCCCACTGCTGTGCCAACACTTCGACTTTGTAAGTCTCCGCCGCCTCGCTATCGGGGATATTCCAATAGGCTTCGCGTAGGTCTGTCATCGCGATCACGAGCACCCAAGCGTCCAAGACGATGAACGTAATCACCGAGATGATCGTTGTCAGGCGCTTGTCGTGCAGGCTACTCCCGTGATCAAACGAGGCCTTGTGCCCAGGGCGCGCCCTGTCCCGGATCAGCGGAATCACCATGAGGATGATCACGAGAGCAAAAGCAATGCTCACCAAGGTTGTGATCAACCAAAACAACTCGCCGAAACGATAGCCGTAGTCCGAGGCTGGTTCGCCGGGGCCCCAACGCTTGTCTTGCGCCTCAGCCAACGCCGCACAGCCCAGGAGAGCCACGGGGGTGGCCAGGGCGCGCCTCCAAAGCTTGCCAGGAACACTGAGGATCGTATTGAGAATCGCCATGGGTTAGTTTGACTCCTTGCGCAGGCCCGACATGAAGGCCGATCTTGCGTCTGGATTGTCCTTGTACTGATCAATCAAGCTCCCCACATAGTGGGCGAGGGCCCAAAGATCCTCGTCGGAGATCGCTCCCTTCCAAGTGGGCATCGCCGTGCCCTTGATGCCCGAAGCAATCGTCTGGAACAGGTCGGGCAGACTTGTGCCGGCACGCATTTGGTGCCACGTGAAATCAGGGGGCATGACCTTCGTGTTTTGACCCCGAACTGCATACTCAGAGTCCTTGAGTGCGGGATAGGTCAGGTCATCACGATAGGTGGTGCCTTCAGGGTCCTTGCGAATCGCGCGCAGCTCGTCCGAGGTCACGTATCCGGGGTGGCACAGATGGCAACTTGCGTCCCCGTGGTAAACCTCACGCCCCCGTGCAATGGCACGCTTCTCCTTACCGGTCCAAGGATCCTCAGTCACCGCAACCATATCCCCGACCGTCGAGTACACATCGCGCCAACCTGTTTCGGGGGGCGAGAGGTACTTGATGTACTGAATGATGTCCAGCAGCTGCACATCGGAGAGATCCCAGGGCAACATGGGTGTTCCGGCGAGACCACGCTTGATGAGTGTCCGCAGCGCTTCATCACTGGGCAGGTCCGCCAGGATCTTGGTGAACTTGAACTTGTTTTGTCCGAAGTCCCGGGGGATGGGTCGCAGGTGCTGGGCGGATCGGCCATAACCGTTGCCATCCAGTCCATGGCAAGCCGAGCAGTACTGGACATAGTCCTGACGGCCATGGGTCAGGCGGTCTGGGGAGACCCACTGCCAATAGGCCCACTCGCCCTCAACCTCCGTGAAGCTGAACTCTCCTTGGGAATCGATCCAACCGCCAGCTCCACCCGCTAGGGATTGATCAAAGCTGTAGCGACCAGGAAACGCCTTGGCTTGGCTTTCAAACCACTCGGAGCCCTGGGCCCGCAGCCAAGCTCCCTCATGAATGACGAGGGGCACATCACGGGGTGCCCGCGCGTGAGGATTGTCATCTTCACTGGTCTGCAGCGAGGTCAAGAGCCCCACGGCTCCGACGAGAGCAGCGAATCCGGTCCAAGAGTTACCTTTCATGATCACCAAAGAGGGCACCTTGAGTGGGCCCGACTGGGGGGGGAGACAGGGAATGGGGAGGGACGCTAACGAGGCTGGAGAACTACTTGCTAAACTCGAAGGTCAGGCTCTGGCTCTCACCGTCAGCCACGGTCACGGTCTGCTTGGCTGACTTGCCGAACACCTCGTGCTCAGCAGAAACGGTGTACTCACCCGCTGGAAGCTTGGGCAAGGTGAAGGATCCGTCCTCTGCGGTCACTGCAAAAAACGGGGAGTCCACCACTCCGACATAGGCTTGCATCCAAGCGTGCATGTCACACTTCACGGCCATCAAAACCTCGCTCCGCTTCATCGCAATCGCTAGCGGCTTCGATCCGGCAGGCTGGCTCGTGTTCGTCGCCCGGTTTTTCTTGGGGAAAGTGTGCACATTGTGAACTGTGGGGTCTGAGTTGCTCACCTCAAGGGTCTGTCCCGTCATCATTCCAATGACTCGGGGCGTGTAAGCGCAGCCGACTTGGTCCAGCTTGGCTGGCTCTGATGGGGCTTCAAACTCCCAGCCGTCGAGGCCCTTGGAGACGTACACGAATACGTTTTGCAGACCACCATCCGCCCCCACAAGGACGCTCTCGTCACTGGCTCCGCTCGGGTTCAACTCGACACACTTGGGGTCACTGCCTATTTCAAGTGCAGCGGGGACAGGCGCATCACCGCTCAACACTGCACGCCCACTCACAGTGGCCGTTCCGGCGGCGGAGTCCCAAGCTTTGGGGCCGCTGGTCGTTTCACCGCCTCCTTGGGCGGGAGTGCTCACCCCAGGGCCCGAAGCACCAGGACCGGCGGATGCTCCTCCTCCTGGAGGGGCCGGCGGGGCCTCGCCACCACCACCGCAGGACGTGAAAAGGAAGCCGGTTGTTAGGAGTAGGGTGTAGACAAAAGTACGCATTGGGGCGGGTCGTAAGGGAGGACTGAAGGCGTAGAACTGACCTTATTAGATCGTAGACGTGGAGAGTCTTTCTACTTAGAGCCCGGGAAGCAAGGCACCTCCGGGAGTTTTCGCTCCCGGATTCCAAGGTCCGATTCCCTGGCTAGGCCACCCCACGGGTTGGCTAAGAGCGGCCCCCCCGCATTCGGCTGAGCTAGGCCGGACCCGCCAGCCTAACGCCGCAGCCCCCCAACCCCACATCGAATCCGGCGAGGGCCCCATGCCACCCCAGGGGCCCACGTCAGAAGCCGCCCAGAAAGTGACACACAGCGCGAGTCACCGCACCCGTCGCAGATCAGTCCATGTGAGCGACGACTCGCTCATCCCCCATCTGCAAGCGCATATTCCAGCGCCGCACAAACTTTGCACCCAAGGTGCCCACCACACGAATGACTCCTTTCTGGACGACGCGCACTCCAAAGTCCCAGACAGCCCAGCGCTTGAAGCGCTTGGTCGTACACGCTTGGGTGTAGATTTGGTTCTGCTCGGTGACCAGCCACTCGGAGAACAGCATGTAGGTCCACAAGAGCGGGTACTTCAGGAACCGCATGTGCAAGGTTCGGCGAGCGATCGGCATCAGCGATGGGAAACGCACGAGGATCGGAAACCACTTGTGCAGGTTTTCGATGGCACTCATGTTGTCAACTTTGATGGTCGCCTCGCGGTTGAAGTACGCCGGGAAATCTTCGTACTCCTTCACGGCAATCCCTAGGCCTTCGGTAATGTCGTTGATCTCAAACTTGGGGTAGGGTTGAACGATTGAACAAAGTGGGTGGTCGACCTTGCACTCGATGTTCAACTCCACGGTGGCGAAATCATCCTCCAGCGTCCCACCAGGAGCCCCCAACATGTTGAGTGAACCTAGGCGGATGCCGTGTTTCTTGATCCAACCTGCCGCATCGACCAATTGTTGACGGGCTGTATTCTTGCGGTAAATCGTATTGCGCACGTAGTCATTGGCTGCTTCAAATGCGATGCGAGCATAAATACAGCCAGCGGCCTTCAACTGCTCGATATGGACCTCCTTGGTCATATTGGCCATGAGGATCACATCAAAAGGTAGCCCCACCTCCTTGGGCCAGCGCTCGCAGAATTCTTCCAACCACTTACTGTCGATATTGAAGATGTCGTCCACGAAGTGAACAAACTCCAAGGGGTACTTCGACCGGATGGATTTCACCTCTTCAATGATGTGATCTACGCTACGCTTGCGAACGTATTCGTTATTGCGCACACCGTAGACCTTCTTCTTCCAGGCATGGTGAAAGCAAAAGGAGCACAACATGGGACAACCGCGCTGGCTAACGACAACCTTGCGCGGGCTGTTTCGGTAGATAGGCGAGGCATCGTAGAGAATGGAACGGTCCGGTATCCCGAGGGAGTCGATATCACTCACCAGCGGGCGCAGCGGGTTTTGGACAACCGTCTCTCCGTCGTCGCAATAGGCGATGTTACGGATACCGCGCCACTCTTCACCGCGGTCCAAGGTATCGAGCAGCTCCACCATGGCCTGCTCGCCTTCCCCTACGCAGACAGCATCGATATCAGGGTTGGTCACGATCTCAGGCGTGAAGGTCACGTGAGGCCCCCCCATGACCGAGAAAAAGTCAAACTTAGTCTTGAGCAAGCTGTTCACATCACGGATCGGACCCTGGCTTCCAGTCATGATCGACCAGGTCACGACCTCGGGCGCGTAGTCCGCGACCTTCTTCAACCACTTCGGATCGGGCAGAACCAGCGCCTCATATTGATGGCCTGCGTCTTTGATCGCACGGCTCAGGTACATGACGCCGAGGGATTCTTGCGGGAGAGCGCGGGTGATGTGGAGGACTTTCACGGGGGGACTGCGTGGGATTTGGGGAAAGGTGTATGAACCAACAACGGGCAGGGGATCCAGCGGCTCTTATCGGCACGTAAAGGGGGGGTGCATGAATCCAAAACCTACCGTGCAGGTGAGAGTATACCCAAAGGCGAGTGCAATGGCTGCCCTAGGATATCCCAATTCGTGGAGAGGATGCCCTCCCTGTGCTTCAGGAGCAATACGTACTCCTGAGGACATTCAAGGGGTCCCATCCGTGGGAGGGGATGGAGAATAGGGCCGCAGCGCGACTCCCTCCCTGCTTTCCGTGCCCTTCCCCGTCACCTTCGAGGGTCCCGAAATTGGTGCGCCCGGCCCATTGGATCGCCGCATACGTTCGATCACCACGCTGAGCAGAGCAACATCAGGGGGCCGCACCCCCTCAATGCGCCCCGCAGCCCCCAAACTCCCGGGCCTGAGCCGCTCCAGTTTCTCCCTGGCCTCCCCCCCCAACCCCGAAATCCCCCCATAGTCCAGGTCGTCTGGAATGGGAGTGGTTTCCTGCCTAGCCGCCCTGCGCACATTGAGCTCCTGCCGCTCGACGTACCCCGAGTATTTCACGTCCACCTCAAGGGTGTGGGACAACTCACGATCCCTGAGAACTGGCTCTAATTCAGGGCAATCAGCCACAAGGTCAGCAAGGCTCACGCCGGGTCGACGCAGCCGTTCCGCTAGGGTGTGTGCCCCGCTGCGGCGCTGTTCGAGCAATTGGATCAAGCCGCGCACCCTCTCCGCCTTGAGGTCCAAAGCCTCGGCCCGTGCCGAGCTGACGAGGCCAACCTCCAGTGCCCTCGGCGTCAAGCGGCGATCTGCATTGTCGCTGCGCAAGAGCAACCGGTACTCTGCCCGGCTGGAGAACATCCGGTAGGGTTCGCTGGGCTGGGTCACCGTCAAGTCATCGACCATCACGCCGATATAGGCCTCGTGCCGGCCCAATACGAACGGTGGCCGGCCCTGCAACCACAGGGCTGCATTGGCCCCTGCCATCAGTCCCTGGCCGGCAGCCTCCTCATAACCCGAAGTGCCGTTGACCTGCCCAGCGAGAAAGAGTCCCCGGACGGACCCCACCGCTAGGGTTGCATGCAACTGGCTGGGGTGGACGAAATCATATTCCACGGCATATCCAAAGCGAGCAAAGCGCGCCTTCTCCAACCCAGGAATGGTACGCACAAACGACTCTTGGACCTCTTTAGGCAGGGATGTCGAAATGCCATTGATATAGGACACAGACGAGTCTAGCCCTTCGGGCTCCACAAATATCTGGTGCCGATCACGGTCAGGGAAGCGCATGACCTTGTCTTCCACTGAAGGGCAGTAGCGTGGCCCCACTCCCTGAATGCGTCCCGCGTACATGGGTGCACGGTGGATATTGTCTGCGATGATCCCATGGGTGGTCGGGGAGGTGTACGTGATGTGACAAGCCACCTGCGGGAGTAGGGGAAATCGATCAGGAGGGGTGGTGAACGAGAAGGGACGAGGACGCTCATCACCCCACTGTTCCTCCATCGCTGTAAAGTCCAAGCTCTGCGTTTCTAAGCGCGGAGGCGTACCCGTCTTGAGCCGGCCCATGCTCAGGCCGAGGGCCAGAAGGTCTTCACTCAAGCCCGCCACGCTTCTGTCACCCACACGCCCGCCCGCTTCGGTGGAATCCCCCGTGTGCATCACCGCGCCCATGAATGTGCCTGTGGTCAAGATGACCGCATGGGAACGCAGGACTTTTCCTCCCTCTAGGCGGACGCCGACCACCGCCTTCCCCGTGGGTGACCCCGAGTCGACCAGCAGTCCCACTGCGGCCCCCCCCAAACAAGTCAGTCCCGGTTGATTCTGCACGGCCTGGATCGCGAGTTCTCGATAGCGGTGCCGATCGGATTGGCATCGCGGCGCCTGGACGGCGGCTCCCTTGCGGGTATTGAGGACACGGAATGCAATACCTGAATCATCCGCAATGCGCCCCATGACCCCCCCGAGTGCATCGATTTCACGGACGATCTGGCCCTTGCCCAGACCCCCAATCGCCGGGTTGCAGCTCATCTCTCCCATTCGTTCGAGATCTAGGCTCAACAGCCCAACACGCAGTCCCTCCCCGCCCCCGACCCTGGCTGCGGCCAATGCGGCTTCAATGCCCGCATGCCCGCCCCCCACGACGAGGACGTCATAGTCCCAGTTGGCCGCTGGGCGCAAGGTTTGGACCGGTTGGGAATGTGGGTGGGAGTGAATCGGCACGATGAAGATCCTCGCAAGGCGGGCGGGTCAGTATTTCAGCCTCGAGGTGCCCCGTCACCAGACTGACCACCGGAATTCGCAACCCACCCCTCAACAAGCGCCCCCCACCCTGCCGATCCCATGTACGTGCACTCCTGGATTTTTAGAAACCGAGCCCGCCTGCGGCTCATCTACGGCACCCCGACCCCTGAGGCCCCCTCGGCCCCGGTGCAGGCTGCGAGTGCCCCGGTGGGCGGGAGCCCCTCTGCCCCCACGCCTGAGGAACTCCCAGCCACGCACCTCCCGACTGGAGTCGAGGACCGGATCGAGGGCCCCCTGCCACCGGCCTCCGCAGGCGGTACGATTCAAGAACGCTCCCAGGACGTCGTGATCACGCCCATGAAGCGGCGTGTCGGCTAGGTCAAGGGTACGTCCTCGGGGTCACCCGCCATCCCTCGGAGTCCCCTCTGAGTCGGCCTTCATGCCGAAAACCTCGTGCCCACTGAGCACCTATGCCCAGTCTCCTGAATCCAGTCACCTAAACCCAGTGTGACAAGTGATTTAGCCAAATCACATCTGGACCCGAGGCCCGTCCCACTGCCTAGGCTGCTGGCCGAACTAGACGATCCGCGAGCCCGAACCGACTCTGGGAGACTAGGACCCCACGAAATCAGGTCAGACCGCCTCCCTTTCACTGGACAGCCCCCGGCACTATCGTAGGAGGGTCCGAGCCCCCAATCCCTGTCATGCCCCTCTCCTTCGCCCTCATTCTGCTCATCAGTGCCCCCGCAAGTGTGGGAATCCCGCCCTGTGGGGCCCTCTCTGAGACCCAAGACCCGCGCACTGACAAGCCGGGCCAAAGCCTTGAGGACCTCCTGCGAGCCGCACGCCTGAAGCGCAGTCAACTGCTGGAGGGCCTGAGGGGCAAGGTTCAGGGAATTGTGACTGAACTAGAGACCGCCACGCCCCGCATCCAACCGACGGTCGCCACGTCCCTGCGCACCCAACTGACTGACCTCGGCCCCCAAATCGCCCCCCTCCTCCTCGGTGCCCTCAACCCGGGGGCAAATCCCAGCCGGGGCGCGCGCTTTCGGGCCACTGAAATCGTCACAGTGTTGCGGGAGTTGCAATCGGCAGCCATCGGCAACGAGCTCGTAGCCTCTAGCCAACGGGGCCCCGATGAGGGCCGCATCAATGCCCTGCGCGTGCTGGCCAACTTCCCCGCCCCCGATCGTGTGATGGCAGGTGTACGCCAAACCCACGGCTCCGCGACGGGTGGGGTGCGAACAGCCGCACTCATCACACGGTTGCAGTTGGGGGACTCCAATCCCGATCAACTCCTCGCAGAGGCGTTGCTGGCCTCCCCGGACCCCAGTGACCCCGAGCGCACGAGCCGCTTACTCACTTCACTGGCGGGAGTTCAGTGTGCCGCCATCGCCCCGAGTGTGGCCAAGTTCCTCGCCAGTGAGAGTGCACCCCACCAGGCCGCCGTCCTCGTCACGTTTTATCGAGTGCGCAACGATCTGCTCTCGGATCAAGATCATCTACTCGGGATCATTGAGCTCGCCAGCCACGCCGATACTGCCCGGGAGTCCGCAGTCGGACTGCTTGAGTCCCTTGCAGACTTTGACATCAAGCTCAAAGGGGAGGCCAAACGCCGCCTGTCCGACCTGCAAGACTCCACGATGCTGGATCTACGTGAGAGTGCCCTCATCTTGCTCGCCCGCTCCAAGGACAAGAATGCGCGGCGAGTTTTGACCAAGGATTATGACAACCGAATCAAGAGCAACCGAACCTCATCCGTCGCTCACGCCGAGCGCGGTGAGATCTTCTACAGGATTGGCGAGTACCAGAGTTCAATCAAGGATTTCAAGAACGCGATAAGCCTCCAGCGTGGGTTAGCCAACAAGGGGGAGGCGCACATCGGCATTGCCCGCTGTTATGCGAGGCTCAAGCGCTACTCGGATGCTGCTGAGTACCTAGGCCTTGCCCCAGTCTCGATGACCACGTTGCGTCAACTCGCTAGCGACCCGGCGTTTGCCCGCATGCTTGAGACCAAGTACCGCGACGCATTCCATCTCCCCGATTAGCTCGAACAGTCCCGACGACAGTGAGCACCGTCAAGTCCACCGTCGGTTGGATCGGTTCACCCCAGTTCCTCGAGCACGACACCGGCCCCGGCCACCCCGAAGGGGCAGAACGGCTGATCTCCATCGACCAGCGCCTCGCAGCATCGGGCCTTGCCCAGGAGTTGACCCCTCTGGCTTTTGAGCCAATCCTGGAATCGGAAGTCGCCAGCGTGCACGCCCCAGGCTATGCCGGGCGCATCCGTGCCGAAATCGAACAGGGGCGTTCTTATGTCGACGCCCCCGATGTTCCAGTCTGCCCGACATCGTACTCCAGCGCATTGGCAGCCGCCGGTGCGGCCAGAGCCGCCGCAAGGGCGGTGGCAAGGGGCACCATTGAGTCAACATTCGTGGCCGCACGGCCTCCAGGTCACCACGCTGAGGAATCCTCGGCAGCGGGCTTCTGCCTTCTGAACAATGTGGCCCTCGCCGCTCGCTATGCACAGGCCGAATTGGATTGCCCGCGAGTGGCCATCGTGGACTGGGATGTTCACCACGGCAATGGAACCCAACACCTGTTCGAGAGCGACGCGAGTGTCTTTTATGCCAGCCTGCACCAATACCCCCACTACCCGGGGACAGGTTCACGCGGGGAGCGGGGCCTAGGTGATGGGCTGGGAACGACGTTGAACTGTCCACAAGCCGCGCACAGTTCTGATCGCGAGTGGCTCGCGTCCTTCACCGGGGAGGTCCTACCTGCAATCGAGTCGTTTGCTCCGGACCTCGTGCTTGTCTCCGCGGGTTTTGATGCCCACCACCTCGACCCCCTCTCCGATGTGAATCTCACGACGAGTGCCTACGGCGAGATGACCCGCTCGCTGCTGCAGGTGGCCCGTGAAACGTCCGGGCGCGGTCTAGTCTCCGTTTTGGAGGGGGGCTACCACCTAGAGGGGCTCGCAAGTTCCGTAGAGGAACACCTGCGCGCACTGCTAGGTGTCTAGACTGTGCACCCACGATGAGACTGTCCACTCAAACCCACGACCGTGATGCAGCCCAACTCACGTATGTCTACCCGGTCATCTCGCGCAGGGCGCAGGGCGTATCCATTGGCATCAATCTAAACCCCAACAATGCCTGCAACTGGCGCTGCGCCTATTGCCAAGTCCCTGGCCTCACCTCAGGCAACGGTCCCGCCCTCGATCTAGACCTGCTGGATTCTGAACTGAGGGGATTCCTCGTGGACGTGCTTGAGGGCGACTGGATGGAACAGCACGTCCCCGAGGGATCGCGCCGGCTGAATGACCTCGCGTTTTCCGGCAATGGTGAGGCAACCACGTCCCCGCAATTCCAAGAAGCCGTAGAGGTTGTGGCCCGGGTGTGGGAAGACACCTGTGCAGAGATTCAGCCCAAGACCATCCTGATCACAAACGGATCCCAAACCCACAAGCAGCGCGTGCAGGCGGGCCTTGAACGCCTGCGCACAGTCCAAGGGGAAGTGTGGTTCAAACTAGACAGCGGCACACGCGCGGGACGGCTGACCCTGAACGGCACCAGAGTGAGTGACGAGCGTGTCATCGAAAACCTCGTACACTGTTGCTCTAGAGTGCCCACGCGCCTGCAAACCCTGCGCTTGGCTACGGACGGCTCAGGCCCAAGCCCAGAAGAGGATCACGCATGGGAGAGCCTGGTAAAGCGTGCACTCGAGGCCGGCGCCAACGTGCAAGACGTCCTGCTCTATGGACTTGAGCGCGAGGTCATGCAGCCGGGAGCTGAGAGGCTCTCCAAGCTCTCAACCCAAGCCTTGATCCGGCGAGGCAGAGCCATTGAGCAAGCCCTCAATCTCAAGGTCACCGTTCATCCCTAACTCCCTCGCGAAACCTCACGTCGCAGCAGGGTGCTGGCGCGAGGTCCATCGTGGCAGCCTCGTCACCTAGGACTCAGTCTTCGTCCGTCTCGCCCTCCTCAGCCGCCCGCTCCGACTCACGCACCGGCACGGGCAGGTCACGGGCTGGACGGCCGTGGTCCTTGAAGACCGTCAGCCAATGTGCGAGGCGGGGCTCGAATCCACCCTCCACACTGAATAGGGGCGACACAACGCGCGCTACGCCTGCAGCGTCAATGAAGAAGATCCAACGTTTGTTCAAATCCACCGCATCCGCTAGACCCGCTGGGGGTGCGGCAGTGTAGGGATGGGCAAACACGCGGGCAGGAGGGTCGAACCAGCCCGCCAACTCTCCGCGCAGATAGTCCAACGACTCTTCGCCCAGACACTCGGGGAGGGCGATGGCCACGGGCTGAGTCGCACCACTGCGCTGAAGTGACTTCGATAAACGACGCGTCGATTCCAAGGTTCGGCGGGTCACCGGTCCCCCCTCTGGTTCGGGGTGAACGCTCTCCCCGGGGCCTGTCCAGGGGGTGGGAATCCAGAGGAGCAGACTGCCATTGCTGGAAGGCTTCAACCCATAGACCGACCGGTTCTCCATGTTTTCGAATGCTGGGGATGAAGGGCGATCTAAGTGGAGGCCCGCCGGCAGTAGGTCGGGCACATCAGCCCCACGCGATCGCTCTAGCCGTTGCACCCTGGGAGTCTTGAATTGAAAGGCCCCGTGGCTGCTGGCAAATCCGATGTGCCCTTCAATGGGCCGACCATCAGCGGTGTGATAGGTGCCGACCTCACGCCCATCCACGAAGGCCTGAACGCTGGCCCCGTCCACGAGGAGTACGAGGTCAAAGCTCGTGCGCTTCTTGCCAAAATCAATGCTGCCCCCGCACGTTGACCCGGATAAGGCTCCATCCCTCTCCCACATGCCAGAGAGGTTCCAGGCAATCGTGTCAAACACTGGCTCCTCATCACCCTCACCCACCGCGTACATGAACGCCCCCCCACTGAACGTGAACCGCAGACTGCGGTCACGCCGCTGGTAACCAAGGATGATCTGCCCCCGTCCGTGAGATGTCGTGAAATGCACCTTTGTTTCTAGGCGGTAGGTTCCGGGAAGTTGGTAGTCCTGGCTGCGGGTGAAGGCCATGCCTCCCCCGGATCGGTCCAGCTTACCCGTGCCTGATCGCTTGGCTCTGCGCCCCACCAGCAGGTCCCCATCTTCAAGCTCATGCCAGAGGCCCACCACCCGCTTCTTGTCGTAGCCCACAAGTTCATCCTCCACCCAACCGCGTGCTCCGATCAAACTCGCGGGGCGATCGAAGGGATGCCGCAGGTCTTCGGGGTCCACCTGCTCGAATCGCAATCGCGGCTTGCCCAACCACAGGGCCAGACGGTCATGGTCTGCAGCGAGGGCCGCTGCGCTGAGGGGGAGCCCTTGATTGGAATAGTCCCGGGCAGCTTGTGCGAGGACCCCAAGGAGCGCCTGCGTCTTGAGCAGCTTGCGCCCGAAGGGAGCCTCCTCCTCTGCCGGCCACCCCGGAAACACCAAGCCATGCTCAGCCACCCAGGCAGCATCCTGGTGGCCTAGGCCCGGTAGCACATCCCCGAGCCAGCGCAAGCAACGGGGCTCACGCCCATCGACACCCAAGGACCACAAGAGGGCCCCAAGCGCATCGCGCTCCTGTCCCGCATCCAACAAGACCCTCGCAGCGACCCGGGCCTGATCCTGACCAAAGTACGGCTCGGCTCGATTGCGCTGCCAAGTCCAGGTGGGCTCGTCATAGACGAAGGGCTGGGCAGGGGTGCGGGGGACACTCTGGGTGTAGCGCGCCGTCCAATCCGCACGCTCCTTCCACCAGAACCCCCGCAGGAACTCCTCGTACCCTTCTGCAAACGCCGTAAATCCGTCCGGACGTCCTTGCTCCCCATCACAGAAGTGGTCCACAAAAAAGTCGATGGGCTTGGACTTGCGCCCACGCCCTGCCTCCATGAAGCGCTGCAAGGACTCTTGAAACAGTCGCCCCTCACCCTCCGACTTGACCATGGTGTTGAGGTACACATACAAGCAATACCCCGCAGAGTAATTGGCCCGGTAATCCTCGAGGTCTCCCGTGATCAGAGTCTTGAGCTTCACTGGTTTACCCCAGCCATCGATCCACACACTCTGCATGGTTGCGAAATTCACGTGGTGCTCGACGAACGACTCATCGGTAGAGGGCCCGTAAGCCGATGCAGTCCAAACGGCCTTGCCTTCCGTCAGCCAACTCGGCTGGCCGGGGTAGAGTGCCCCGTCGAATCGGTGGGTGAGTTCGTGGGTCAACCCATGACCCAATCCCTCGATGTTCCCCTGGGCAAAACGCATGACCGTCGTGTTTCCCCCTTGGAACCCAGCGGCCCACCAAAAGGGAGCTCCCTCTGATTCGAGCCCATTGGGCTCGGGAACGATGCGCACAATCCCCTGTTGATCGACAAAGGGATCCTGGCCGTACCAGCCAGCGAGGCGTTGGTGGTGTAACTCAATGGTCGTTGCAACACCGAGCAGGGTTTCAAACCCGCAATCAGTCTCCACGCGGTACCACTCCCGGGGGGAATAGGCCTGACCGGGATACGCAAAGCTATCGTGAGCCCGAGTGAAGGCCTCCCCCTCCTCACTCTCCAGCCATTCGAGATCCTCCACGCTCCATGGATCGGGACTGCGCTCACGCTGCTGCGCACGCGCCTTGGAGAGTCCGCGGCCAGCATCCTTGCGCACGGCCCCCATACCCTTGGGTCGGGGCCCCTTGAGATCCTTGAAGTCCGCCTGCACGGCCAACCCATGCAAGGAGCGAGCCGCGCGCATGGCCATGCCGGTCGACGAAGTGCCTAGGCTGGTTCGCATGAGCTTAGACAGGGCCGCCAAGACGGGCTTGTGATCACTGGGCCCCACGTGCACCTGGGGGCCAAGTTCGAAGTCAATGCCTGCATTCAAGGCGGGTACCGGGCTGGCGAGATCCATGGCGAGGCGAGCGGCCCAATTCCCCAAGAGGCGCACCTCCGGGCGGCGAGAACGGTTTTTGTCTTGGTCCTGCGCAAAGCGCTGCAACTCGGCAAGCGCAGCCACCCTTGCACTCAGCACCTTGCCCGCCCAGGGATCCGCGCCGAGGGCCGAGCGCAAATGGGCGGGCACCTTCACCCGGCCCTCCCCATCACTGGCCAACTCAAACCAATGCTGCCCCCAGAGAGTACGAGCCTCTTGGGTCATCGGATCCTCCGCCGCTAGAGTGCCTAGGATTCTGGCAACGATGGAGGAATCATTGGGTGCATGCAGAAGAGCACGCTCGAAGTGCTTGCCCGCCAGCTCCCACTGTTCGTCTGCGAGAGCACGTTCTCCCAACTCCAAGGCCAACTCGACGGGCGTACCCTGCCCCACGCCTTCGAGCAACTCAGCCTCCCCACGGGGAGTCTGCCCATGGGCTCGCCACGTTCCAACGATACTCAGCCCCAGCCAAGTCATCGAACACACACAACAACGCAGCCAGCGAGGAGAAGGATTCACATGTTCAAGAATAGCTTCCAACCTAGCGTGGGGGGCTACGGAATCGCGTCTGAGTCCAATGGCCTCCGTACTCACCCTCCGCCCTCCGCCCTCCGCCCCCCGCCCAACACACGGCAAACGGTGCACGGATGGCTTGGACGGAGTCGCCCTCACTCGGTCGCAGTTTGAGCACATTCAAGCACGGCCTGCCCCACGACTTGATCGCGCCGGGTGGCCAAACTGACGCTGACCAGCAACGCCCCATTGACCACCAAGCCGAGCAACCCTGCATGCAGCCCCAGTGGCGGGTCAAGCACGGTCACGAAGAGCAGCGAAGTCACGCTGCCCCCGATCAATCCGGTGAGGGCGCCTGCCTGGGTGGCAGACTTCCAATAGAGGGTCGCGACGAGGACCGGTGCAAACTGTGCGATGGGCCCGTAGGCGTACAGCAAGAGCCCGACCAACGACCCCTGGTATTGGGTGGCGAGCCCGTACGCTAGAACGACGACGATCAGAATCAGCGCACGGATCCAGCTCCTCTCTTGCCGAGGCTGGGGCTGCAGGCCCGCACAGTTCACAAGCCCATCGCGCACAAACACCGTGGCGGCGGTATGGATTATCGCATCCCCCGAAGACATGGATGCGGCAAGTGCCCCTGCGATGAACAGGCCCACAATCAGTGGCGGCAGGCCCATTTGGGTCAGCATATGCGGTACGACCTGATCGGCCTGGACCGGGGGCACCGAATACAAGACCGCTGCAAAACCTATGAAGAGCAACGGCAACAAAAACAATTGAAACGAGGGATAGAGGACCACCGTTCTGCGCAGGGTGCGCTCGTCCTTCGCATTGAACGCACGCATGAAGAGTTGCGGCCAGCAGGTGAAGCCTACAATGGAGACGAGCACCTGGCTCGTGTACGACCCCCAATGGCCCGGCCCCGATCGTTCAAGCACCCCATCGGCATCGACCCTCGGAGAGCCCAATCCGGGCGCCTGCAATAACTCGGGGTGGCTCTGCCCGATGGCTTTGAACATCTCCCCCACACCCCCGTACAGTTTCCATGGTATGTAGAGCCCGATCACCCAGGCCATGGACATCATCAGGATTCCTTGCAGGGTGTTGGTCCACCCCACTCCCAGTACGCCGGAGCGCCAGACGTACACGAGGACGACTCCGTAAACCAGCGCCGCGCCCACCTCCCGGCGAATGGCCCCCTCGCTGACGACCTCCAACACATAGCCAGCGCCCTGCATCTGAATCGCCACGTAAGGAACGAGCGCATAGACACTCACGAGGGCCATGACACCCGGCAACCATCGGGAATCGAAGCGCCGTGCGACCAGACCGGCTTGGGTCACGACACCGTAGGCTCGCCCCACCCGGGCTGCTCGCGGGCCCACAAAATAAAAGGGCAGGAACCCGAGTACGCCATACCCAAGGACGTAGCACGCAGCCACGCCCTTGCTGTAAGCCCAACCTGGCATGCCTAGGAACGCAAAAGCGCTGAACAGGGTCGCTCCGGTGATGAAGTACATCACCAGGGGGCCCAAACTCCGGTCACCCGCCACAAAGCCCTCCGCCGAATCAGAAGCCTTTGAACCCGGTAAAAGCCCCACCACGAGGCTCACGCCAAGGTAGAGCCCGCAAATCACCAGGGGCCAGGAACTCATGAATTCCGCCGAGGGTGCACGGCGCGGTCGTAGAGAAACAGGGCAATGAAGGCCAAGAGAATCCAAAGCACGTGCCACGCCAAGGTGGGTGGTAGCCCGAGGATGAGCGGACCGGGTTCCGCCCCCACCCACGACAGCACCGGCCACACGAGTGCGAAGAGAGCGGCCAAGACATATAGGCCGAACAAGCAATGGGGGCTGCACTTCATGGGAGCCTCAGCATGCCCCAAACTAGGCGCCCGGTACTAGACACTGGTCGAGGGAACTGCACCCGCTGCCATTGGAGGTGCCTCTGCCGGAGTGCCGGGCCCTCGTTGGATGGCTGACCCACCCTGAAACAGGCGCAGACGGCCCAGGGCAGGATCTATGGGGCAGGATCTACAGTGCAGGATCTACAGTGCAGGATCTACAGGGCGGCTCGCTCGCGAAACCACGAGAGGGTCTCGGCAACGAGATCATGGACTGATCGGGTGGAGGTGTTGAGCTCTAGATCGCACAGGCCATAGAGGTCCTCGCGCTCACTCAAGATTCCGCGCAACTCGTCCAGAGCCCGGGGACGGCCTGCCATCGGGCGTTGGTCACCCTGCCCCATCACTCGTTGCAGATGATCCTCGGGTTCGGCGCGGAGCCATACGGTGTTGCACGTTTCCCGCAGACGGCTGTAGGTCGCAGGAGCGGTGGGCAAGGACCCCCCCGTGGCGATCACCATCCGTTGCCCCTCACCCAGCAGGCTTTCGAGGGCCTCCGCCTCATAGGAGCGGTAGGCCTCCGTACCCTGCAAATCAAACACCTCACCAAGGGGTACCCCAGCCAGCTCCTCCACACGTTGGTCAAGTTCCACGAAGGGGGCCTCAAGCTCTGCGGCTAGGGCGCGTCCAACACTGGATTTGCCCGCGCCTCGCAGCCCCACGAGGGCCAGCCGCTCGCCCCGGGCCGCCGCGCCCAGGTCGCACAGGTCCCGCAGGGGGGTCCGCAGGCAAGAGGCGAGGCGCGCCAGCTTGAGAATCGTCAAATTCGCCCGCCCGGCCTCGGCCTCGGTGATGTGCCTGCGGGAGAGCCCCGCCTGGCGTGCCAACTCCGACACCCCCAGACCCTCGCCCTCCCGGGCCAGTCTCAGGCGGCGTCCAAGTTCCGCTAGAAGTCCTTGCTCATTCACCATATGATATGTATATTGCCCACAGTGAAGTGCGTAGGGAAGTATAATTCCCAGTTTATTTCCGCGCCTCAGTCCTGCCACCCCCCTCCCGAGACCCTCCCGTGACTACCCAGACCCTACCCCAGCGCCTGAGTTTCCAGACCAGCCCCGACCAGTACCGCCACTGGAGCCTCGCCATCGACGGCGACATCGCCACCCTCCGCATGGAAGTGGACGCCGAAGGCGGCCTGCACGAGGGATATGAACTCAAGCTCAACTCCTATGACCTCGGCGTAGACATTGAATTGAGCGACGCCATCACACGCCTGCGCTTTGAGAACCCACAGGTCCGCTGCCTCGTCCTGACCGGGGACCTCGACAGGGTCTTCTGCGCGGGGGCCAACATCTTGATGCTGCGCTCGAGCACCCACTCATTCAAGGTCAACTTCTGCAAGTACACCAACGAAACGCGCCTAGGCATCGAGGACGCCAGTCAATACAGCGGGCTCAAGACCCTCGCCGCCCTGAACGGGACCGCATCGGGCGGCGGCTACGAGCTAGCGCTCGCCTGCGATGAGATACTCCTCGTCGACGACCGCAACTCCGCTGTGTCCTTCCCCGAAGTGCCCCTGCTCGGCGTCCTACCCGGCACCGGCGGACTGACACGCATCACGGACAAGCGCCAACTACGCCGGGACCATAATGATGTCTTCAGTACCCTCGCCGAGGGCATCAAGGGCAAGCGGGCCGTGCAATGGAATCTCGTCGACGGGATTGCTCCCCTCTCCCAGTGGGATGAGGCCGTGGAAACCCGTGCTCGCGCCCTCGCCGACTCCCAGACTGTGCGCGCAGATCAGGGCATTGAATGGCCCCAGGTTCAAGCGACACAAACCGAGCAGGGCTGGGCCTACACGTATGTCACCCTCGAACTCGACAGGGAGGCACGCACCGCAAACCTCACCCTCACGGCCCCCGAGCTATGCCCAGAGGACGCGGAAGGAGCTCTCGCCGAGGGCTCCCAATGGTGGCTGTTGCAGGCCTTCCGTGAACTCGACGATGCGCTCCTCAACCTGCGCATGAACGAGCAGCACATCGCCCTCGTCCTGCTTCGCTGCCTGGGCTCGGCACAAACCCTGCGCACCAGTGACGCCTTGCTTGCCGCAGGCGAAAACTGGTTCACCCAAGAATGCTGTGCCTTCGTACGCCGTACCCTCAAGCGCCTCGACCTAACCGCCAAGAGCCTGTACGCGGTGATGGACGAGGGCACGGCCTTTGTCGGGACCTTCCTCGAATTGGCACTCGCCTGTGACCGCACCTATCTGCTCAATGACCCCGACATGCCGGTCCACCTCGGCGTGACCGCCGTCAATGCTGGCTTGATGCCCATGAGCAATGGAATCTCCCGCCTGCAGACACGCTTCCTCGCCAACCCTGAGGCCGTGGACACCCTACTTGCCCAAGAGGGCCCCATCGATGCCGAGAGCGCCGACGACCTCGGCCTCGCCACCTTCGCCCCCGATGACATCGACTGGGAAGATGAGTTACGCCTCGCCATCGAAGAGCGCGCAAGCTTTTCACCCGATGCCCTCACGGGTATGGAATCCAACCTGCGCTTTGCTGGCCCCGAGACCATGGAGACCAAGATTTTTGGCCGCCTCTCCGCTTGGCAGAACTGGATATTCCAGCGCCCCAACGCCGTGGGCGAACAGGGCGCACTGACCTGCTACGGCACACCCACCCAACCCCAGTTCAATACTGAACGCACTTGATTTCCTGCTCACCCCAGCATCACGAGATTCTCCATGACGACCATCGACTACTCCCAGAAAATCCCCAACAACGTCGACCTCAAGTCGGACAAGCGTCTGCAACGCGCCCTCGAGCGCTGGCAGCCCGACTACATCGAGTGGTGGCGCGAAGCCGGGCCCACGGACTTCAATGAAAACGATGTGTACTTGCGCACGGCCATTTCCGTAGAGCGCGATGGCTGGGCCCACTTCGGCCACGTCAAGATGCCCGACTATCGCTGGGGCATCTTCCTCACCCCACACGAAAAGGAAGCCATGATTGGCTTCGGTGACCACGAGGGCAAGCCCGCCTGGCAGCAGGTACCCGGCGAGTATCGCAACTGGCTGCGCCGCCTGATTGTCACACAAGCGGACACCGAACCAGCCTCCGTGGAGCAGCAGAGGCTGCTGGGGCACACGGCACCCTCTCTCTACGACATGCGTAACCTGTTCCAGGTCAATGCGGAAGAGGGGCGCCACCTCTGGGCCATGGTGTATCTCCTGCACAGCTACTTCGGGCGCGACGGGCGTGAGGAAGCCGACGAGCTTCTCGACCGGCGCTCGGGCAATCCCGACCACCCGCGGATTCTCAGCACGTTCAATGAACCCTGCGAAGATTGGTTGTCCTTCTTTTGCTTCACCATGTTCACCGACCGGGACGGTAAGTATCAACTCCTCTCGCTTGCGGAATCGGGCTTCGACCCCCTAGCCCGTTCCTGTCGGTTCATGCTCACCGAGGAAGCTCACCATATGTTTGTGGGCCAGACCGGTATCGCACGCGTCATCCGCCGCACCTGCGAAGTCATGAACGAGCATCCGGACTCCTGTCCCAGCGAACACGGCGCCATCCCCCTCGAACTCATCCAGCGCTACATCTATTTCTGGGCAGCGTCGAGCCTCGATTTGTTTGGAGCTGAGGTTTCCAGCAACTCCGCAAACTTCTTCGCCGCAGGTCTCAAGGGTCGCGCCGACGAAACCAAGTACGAAGAGCACAGCGCCAATGACCAGATCTTTGAAATGGAACGATGGAAGGATGGGCAGCTGACACGGGAGGAAATCCCCATGCGCAATGCCATGAATGAGGTCTTGCGTGAGGCCTACATCAAGGACAACGAGAAGGGTGTCGACTATTGGAACCGCGAGTGTGCCAAGGCCAATATCGACTTCACTTTCAAGTACCCCCACCGGCGGTTCAATCGAACCATTGGTGAATTCAGCGGATCTCGCTTTGACCCTCTCGGGAATCCCATCAGCGAAGCGGCCTGGACCGAGCAATGCGACCAGTGGCTTCCTAGCCAGAAGGACAAGGACTTCGTGAAGTCCCTCATGGTTCAGGTCACCGAGCCGGGCAAGTTTGCGGGCTGGTTGACCCCACCCGCGAGGGGCATCAACTCCCAACCCGTGGAGTTTGAGTACGTCAAGCTCTAGGTCCCCATGCACACGCCGGGGCCAGGCATGAACCCGGCCCCACCCTGAGTGTCTGAACACAGGCCCCCACCCCTCGCGCGGGTAGGGGCCTGTATCCGTTCAAAGCCCGACAACCCGCTTCTCTCCTGTTCCATTCCCTGTCTCGATTTGCCTCCGCTCACCCAAGATGGGACCCTTGCTCAGGGTCAGTGCCTCCCACACTGGCCCTAGGGCCTCATTCCAGGGCCCCAGGCCCTGGACCTGGTTTTTTTGAGGAAGTAGGGCTCTTGGTAGGGCCCATTCAGGCCGAAGACTCCTCCTAGGCCAAGATTGCACACTCGTAGTGGGCCTTGCAAAAACCATCGATGACTAACGAAGTAAGAAGACCGTTTCCTCGCAAACTCCGCTCGGCCTCACTCCTGACCTGGACTCTGCTGGCCCTCGCCGCCTGCACGGGCCCCCAAGGAGACGGCCAGGGTGGCTCAACAAGCGACGGACAAAACGGAGGCGGTGACGATGTCAAGGAGGGAGATCTGGTGGCTGTGCTGCAGTGTGAAGCGCCTGCGGTTTCATCGTTTCTACTGCACGGCACCGTGCCCCTTCCGCGCGGGGTCTGGGATCCTCGTCAATCAACCAAGACGCCCCTACGGGTGGTCGATGAAAACCAGCGCACCTACATCACCCAGTGCGAGCCCGTGAGCTTGTACCCGTCCCCAACCGATGGGGTCGCCGTAGCCGAGGTTACCGCACACGTGCAGGTCCCCGCAGGAACGAGTGTCGGAACGCCACTCTCCTTTCCAGTGGCCTGGATGCCATTTGATGAAGGCACAATGACCATTCAGGAGGATGTCCGCGACCTGCTCGGCACCCCTGGAAGCTTGCGCCTCGTCACCCATGACGTGTTCGGACACACCTACGAGACCGACCTATTTGAAGCGGTCATCGATGACCAGACCCCCGACCACAAGACGCGCACGGGTCAAGTCGTCAACGGTTACAGGACCCATGGCGTCATGCTGCCGACCTCCCCCGAAGGAGGCAGCCAAGGCACGCTTCCCCACATGATGGGCGTACATGCCTACGTGACGACCTACCACAAGCAGGGTTTTTTCTCACTCGATCTCCACGTACACAATGGCATGGACGGCCTCGACAAAACGACGGGTGATGACGACGCCCTGCTCGAGGTCTACTTTGACCAACTCGATCTAGTCTTGCCCGAACAGTGGCAAGCTCGCACATTCCAGAGTTCACCCAGTGAGGGGATGCCCACAATCGCCAGCGATGGCCGGCACCTACCGCTCATCGCAGCACAATCAGACGGCAGCCTGCACTTCATGCCCCGCCAGTCCCGCTTTGTCCGACGCCTAGTCGTGTTCCGCGACCAGGACCGCGACGCTGCCCTAGCACACCTCAATCACCAGACTCTTGGGTTTTGCACTGAAGGCACACGCGCGGATGGCACACCCCTCTGGTCGTGGTGGAACCCCGCCACTGCACGCTTCCTAGGTCAAGCCAAGCGACTGCCCGACCTCAGCTTTTTGGGGCTGGACAACCTGCGCTCACAACTCGTCACCGAGTACACCAATCGCAGCGCGCAGGTAGCCTCGGGCAGCAGTGCAAACTATCCCTTGAGCTCGCCGGCCCTCGGCTGGGCTCAACCCTGGGGAGTTGCCTACGGTGGCATGACCGGGGGCGATGAGATCAACATCTTCGACGGTCTAAGAACCACCGCCACAGCCTGTCAGGCTGGATATGCCCTGAGTCTGCTGACCGCTCGATGCTACATGGATCGCCAGCCCACAGCCCTGTTTGACTTACAGGGCCGCCCCACCCAAGTGGAGGACATTCTAGTTCAAACGGGATCTGGCGAGCCTTACGCCAACGGCACCTTCTACATCACGCCCTCGAGCTCGGCTGACCCCTACGGCTTCAACGATGCTCCCACCTACCAGACGACGGCTGTCAAGGCTGCCGGCCTCGAGCCCGCCTATGCAGACAACCTCGATAGCTGGATGCCCATCGATGTCCAACACTACATCCGTTACACCCGCAATTTGAAAACCCTGTCGTTTGTGGGCAATGACCCACTCGCCAAGGATCAACTCATCGCCGCAGCTGAGATTTTCCGACTCGGGTTTCACGAGTACAGGAATTCCGCAAACGGTTACACCCAAGGCACCGGCCTGCGCACCAAAATGGACTATGTTGTGAGTTACCCCGGCCAGGGGGTGGACTTCCAGCGCAGTGAGGGCTGGGGCACCGACGTGGGAGTCTGCGCTTATGCCCTCGGCGATGCGGAACTGCGCACACGCTTGTATCCCTGGTTTGAGAGAATCGCCCAGACCGTTCGCGCGGGTCAATCCACCTGCACCGGCAACATAATGGCCACTTATATTGGCAAGACCCTTGGGGGCAAGGCGTACATCCGCATGGTAGGACACTCCTCTTACGGCGACAATGCACTGCAAGGTATGCGCAACAGCGTCTTCGAGGGGCGCGACGATTCGTTGACCGAGCAACTCGAGCAGATGATTGTGGGCAACGCCTATGCCCAGGTCTCGACTGGATTCTGGGACAATGACAACGATCAACCCTACGCGTATGTGGGTGTTGGAGAAGTCGGCCAGTTGGGAGAGTACTGCCACAACATCCCCGAGTGGGCGCAATCCTCCTACAGCAAGCAGAGCTACTACTCATCACTGGCCTACGCCTACGAATACACGCAAGACCCTCTATTCCTGTTCCGCGCCGCCCAAATGTTGGGTGGCGGGAATCTACTGAGTCTGCTGCAGGCTCAGGGGGAGTACCAACTCGAGCTCAGTGCGGGCATGCTGGCCATGCTGCAAGAATTGCCCGGTGCTTAGAAGACCCGGTGCTTAGAAGA
>CAYXZD010000001.1:0-7163 GCA_964469565.1 uncultured Planctomycetaceae bacterium | reverse complement strand
TGCTGGCCATGCTGCAAGAATTGCCCGGTGCTTAGAAGACCCGGTGCTTAGAAGAACTTGATGCCCTGAGCGAGGGGTAACTCGGCGGACCAGTTGACCGTGTTGGTTTGGCGGCGCATGTAGACCTTCCACGCATCCGAACCCGATTCACGACCGCCGCCGGTCTCCTTCTCGCCACCGAACGCCCCTCCGATCTCGGCCCCCGACGTGCCGATGTTGACGTTCGCGATACCGCAGTCCGATCCCGCCGGTGAGAGAAAGCGCTCAGCTGAGCGCATGTTCATCGTGAAGATGGACGAAGACAGGCCCTGGGGCACGCCGTTGTGCTTGGCCAATGCATCGTCGAGGTCGTCGCACACAATGATGTACAGGATGGGTGCGAAGGTCTCTTCCTGGACCACATCCCAGTGGTTCTCCGCACGCACAATGGCGGGTTTCACGTAGTGACCACCCTCTAGGGCAACGCGTTCACCACCGTAGATCACCTCGCCCCCACTGGCGCGCACCTTGTCCAGGGCGTTCATCATTGCGTCCAATGCAGCAGAGTCGATCAAGGGCCCGCACAGGGTGCTTTCCTCAGAGGGATCCCCGATGCGGATCTGCTCATAGGCGCTCACGAGCCTGTTCTGCACATCTTCTGCAATGGAGGCGTGCACAAGGAGTCGGCGGGTTGAGGTGCAGCGCTGGCCAGCGGTCCCCACCGCACCAAAGACGATGGCCGGAATCGCCATTTCAAGATCCGCATCGGGCATCAACACGATGGCATTGTTGCCACCCAGCTCGAGGATTGTACGACCGAATCGGCCCGCCACCGTACTCGCCACGCCACGCCCAACGTGGGTGGAGCCTGTGAATGAAACGAGGGGCATGCGCGGGTCTTCCAGCAAGCGCTGACCCACTTCGCGGCCCGAGCCCACCACCAAACCGATCAACGCACCAAAGCCCTCCTCTTCCAAGACCGGACGGCAGACGTTGGTGAGGCCTACTGCGCAGAGTGGTGTCTGGCTGGATGGCTTCCAGAGCATCGCATCACCGCAAATCAAGGCCAACATGGAGTTCCAGGCCCAGACGGCCATGGGGAAATTGAACGCGGTGACGCAGCCCACCACTCCGAGCGGGTGCCACTGCTCGCGCATGGCATGGCCGGGGCGCTCGGAATGCATGGAGAGACCATAGAGCATCCGTGACTGGCCCACGGCAAAGTCTGCGATGTCGATGGCCTCCTGAACTTCGCCCCAACCCTCCTGGAGAAGCTTGCCCATCTCCAAGGTGATGAGCTTCCCAAGGGCGTCCTTCTTCTCTCGCATGGCATTGCCTAAACGGCGAACGATCTCACCACGCTTCGGTGCAGGGACCTCACGCCAGCGCAGGAAGGCCTCCTGTGCGGCAGCGGCGCAGACCTCGTATTCACTCGCCGTCGCCTGACGCACCTTGGCAATCACCTCACCCGTGGCAGGGTTCTTGGATTCCAGAAGGGGCCCCGTGGTCTCAAGCCACTGCCCGTTGTATGCGCCGGAGTTGATTTCCTCGATACCGAGTTCTTTTAGGAAGTCCATGGGGTGTGCCAGGTGTGGTGGGCCTGCAAGGGGTCACGGGGTGGGTTGCGAGCCCCACCTAGCGGGGCTCAGATTCGGCGGACAGGATAGCGCACACCCAGACTCGGTGCGAGGCGGCCCGGGCCAATCTGCCATTCCCCGGGGACACCCTCCCCAGCGGGCCCGTGCCAGCAGTCTGCCGTGGGTGCATGCCTGCCTAGGAGTGGGTTTGAGCGCGAAGGCCCCGCTAGCATTGTGTGCCCCCCAAGGCCTTAGGGCCGTTGGCCCGGCCAGAGTCCGCACCGATTCGCTCGCTTGCCGCTCACGAGCACTTCCCCTCTCCGCCGCGGACGCTATTCTCTTCTGCCAAATGGCTGACGACAAAATCATCTACCAGCTCCAAGACCTACACAAGTTCTACGAGCAACGCGAAATCCTCTCCGGGATCACCCTGTCCTTTTTCGAGGGTGCCAAGATCGGCCTGATCGGCCTCAACGGTGCGGGCAAGACAACCTTGCTGCGCATCATCGCCGGAGAAGAGACCCAGTTTGAAGGCACAGCAAAGCCTGTGGGCGATGTTTCGGTGGGTTACCTCAAACAGGAACCCAAGCTCGATCCCACCCTTGATGTGGCAGGCAATATCAACATCGCCGTGGAGCACCTGCGCGCCATCGAAGCCCGCTACTACGAGGTCATGACCCTCATGGGTGAGGCCGAGGGCTCCGAAGCGGAAAAGCTCTCCGCAGAGTACGACCACCTCCAACACGAAATGGATACGAAGGGGATCTGGGATCTGGACAGCCGGCTGGAACAAGCCGCGCACGCCCTCCAGGTGCCGCCTCTCGATCGAGATGTGGCGACCCTCTCGGGAGGCGAGGCCCGTCGAGTGGCCCTCTGCCAGCTGCTGTTGGACCACCCCGACATTCTGCTGCTCGATGAACCCACCAACCACCTCGATGCAGAGTCCATCGCTTGGCTTGAACAACACCTCGCCGACTACGAGGGAACAGTCATCCTCGTGACCCACGACCGGTATTTCCTCGACAACGTCGTAGGGTGGATGCTCGAGATTGAGCGCGGACAAGGCAAGCCTTACGAAGGCAACTACTCCATGTACTTGGAGCAAAAACAGCGCATGCTCGACCTCAAACGCAAGGCGGATGTGGCTCGCAACAAGGTCTTGGCACGTGAGCTCGAGTGGATTCGCCGCACCCCCAGCGCGCGAACCACCCAATCCAAAGCTCGCCTCAAGCGCTACCAAGACCTCGCTGCCGAGGCCCGTGCGGAGGAGCAGGCCGAGTCGTTGGACCTGCGCATCCCGCCTGGCCCACGCTTGGGCGACAAGGTATTGGAAATCAGGGATCTATCCAAGGGATATGACGGTCGCAGTTTGTTTGAAGACCTGTCGTTTACACTCGAGCCCCAGGCCAAGCTGGGAGTCATTGGTGCCAACGGATTAGGCAAGTCCACATTGATGAAGATCATCATGGGCATGGAGTCTCCCGATAAGGGCGAGTCTGTTTTGGGCTCTACCGTGGAAATGAGCTTCATTGATCAGAGTCGTACTGTGCTCGACGACGATGACACTGTTTTCAACAACATCACGGATGGCAACGAAGTGCTGCCCTTTGGAAACCGCACGATCGACTCCCGCGCCTACGTCGCGCGTTTCAATTTCCGAGGAGAAGACCAACAGCGCCCCCTCTCCGAGTGTTCCGGGGGGATGCGAAACCGCGTCTTGCTAGCCAAGATGCTGCGCGAACCCGCCAACCTCGTCATCATGGACGAGCCCACCAACGACCTCGACCTCGACACTCTGCGTGTCTTGGAGGAAGCGATTCAACACTATCCGGGATCCATGATCATCGTGACTCACGATCGGTACTTCCTGAACCGAGTCGCCACCCATATCTTGGCCTTCGAAGGGGATGGACGGGTCGTGTTTCATCACGGCGATTACGACTCGTATAAAGAATGGAAGCTCAGCCAGGGCGAGGACATCGACGCACGCAAGGGACCCCACCGCAGGTTCTCGCGCAGCTAGCTGCAGATCCCCCACGTCGAGGGGCCTGATTCAGATCGCCTCGGTCGCCCGGGGTCGTCTAGGCCCCTTGTCATCGAGACGAGCTAGCCATGTTCGAAGCAAGCTAGACGGGCCAGTCTGGGCCACTGGATCGCCGGTGAACGTGGGTTCCCCGTGTCCGCCGAGCCACGAGCAACGGCCCACTCGCTGATCGAGTCCCCTCCGACTCCCGGCAGCCCTGTCGGCGTACAGGGCCCTGCAATCGACATGCCGTACACCCAGGATCAGGGCTGCCCGAGAAACGCTGTACAGCAGGCGACAAACCCCGAGGGACTATCCAGATCCTGCACCATCGGGACCCTCGGCGACCCGAATTTGCACTTGGTGGCCAAGAATCGCCTGATTATTGGTTTTTTGTAGAATGCCAATTACGGGGCCAGTCCGTAGACTGATAACGGGCTACACCCCTGCAGGGCCCCCTACCCATGATATCCCCAACTCGTACTGCGCTCGTGCTCTATGGGTCACTCCTTTGGATGTGTCCAGGCGCCGCTTCTAACCCCGCGCCGTCCCCTGCCTTGCGGGGCCCGCATGGGGATGTCTACCTCAGCGAATTCGTAGCCTCGAACCGTGACGGGCTCGAGGATGAAGACGGTCAGACCAGCGATTGGATTGAAATCTGGAACAGTGGCGCCAACCCCGTCGACCTAGACGGCTGGTACCTTTCGGATAACGCAGGTGACCTCGTTCAATGGAGAATGCCTACGACAGTCCTGACTCCTGGGACGGGAATCGTGGTGTTTGCGTCCGGCAAGGATCGGGACAAGGGCGAGCTGCACACAAACTTCAAACTCTCACAAACGGGCGAAGACCTGTGCCTCACCCGACCAGACGGGGTGACCGTTGAAAGCTCCTACCTCGCCTTTCCGCTCCAGAGCACTGATATTTCATTTGGCCTCAAGGACACAACCGGCGGTGAGGGGTTTTTCTCTCCCCCCAGCCCCGGCCAACCCAATGGTGACCGTTTTGCGGAGCTCGCGCCACTGCAAGTCTCCCAAGAACGCGGGCACCAGACACAGCCTTTCTCGCTGCAACTCGCTCACCCCCATGCCGCTGCGATCATTGAGTTCACCCTTGATGGATCCCATCCGGGTGCGGGCAATGCCAGCACCTACACCGGCCCCATCCAGGTCAGCACCACGACTACGCTAAGAGCTTGGGCGAAGGTCACCCAGATGGCACCCTCCCCGGTCGCCACCTCGACCTTTCTGTTCAGTGCGGACGTACTCGCACAGAGTGACGCCCGTGCCCTCGCCAATGGTTTCCCCGCTGAATGGATTGAAGAAGACGGCACCAATTGGGACCAGGGCGGCACTCGTCCAGGTGCATGGTATGGGCTCGACCCCGCGGTTCTAGCTGCGTTCAGCACTGCTCAACTCGAGCAAGCGCTACAAGCCATCCCAAGTGTTAGCGTGACCATGGACAGGGCAGATTGGTTCGGGGACGGTTCCACGGGCCCGGTGGCCGGAATCTACAGCAATTCCGACCGGATCGGTAAGGACTGGCAGCGGGCTGCCTCTTTGGAGTGGTTCGGCGATGATGAGTTGCAACCATTTCAGATTGACTGCCGGGCATCGATTCAAGGGGCCTCCAGCACGGTCCCGGCCATTCGTAACCAGCTCTCGATCCTGTTGTCCTTCAACGGCAATTATGGGCCCCGCAAGCTCAAGGCCAACCTGTTTGACGGCTCCATCCAGAGCTTTGACCACATCCTGCTGGAGGCGGGCAATCAGAACGCTCCCAACTCAAAGACGTCGACCAAGAATAAGATTCACGCACAAGGACTGCGAGACCAGTTTATCAGTGACGTTCAAAACGATATGGATGACCTCGCCCCCCAGGGACGGCCGGCGCATGTCTATCTGAACGGGTTGTACTGGGGCGTCTACAACATTCACGAACGCATCAATGAACAATTCGCATCGGGAAATGGGGGTGGCAGCCCGTCTGAGTACGATTATGTGAAAGAAGGTGCACTGCAGGAGGGCAACAGCAACGACTGGAATGACCCCTATGCACCCGGCGCCTGGAAGACGGCGGTCGCCATTGCAGCCAATGGGTTGGACACATCAGACATGTGGCAGGGACAAAGTGCCTATGAAGAGTTTGGCCAATGGTTCGATGTAGGCAGCTATGCTCGCTACTTGCTCTTGAATTACTTTGGCGGCAACACCGATTGGCCCCAGAACAATTGGCGCGGCACTTCTCACTCACGCCTATCAGGAGACTTCACCGACACAAACCCAGAGGGTGTGTTTCGTTGGCATTCATGGGACGCAGAAACGGTCCTCCACTGGGGCGGTGCAGCGACATCTGTAGGCGACGGTTTTTATGACCGCACAGACCGAACTTCCACGTGGATCGGGGACATCACGTACTTTTACAACTACCTACGCGTCAACGCTGAATGGCGCATGCTCTTTGCCGACCTCGCCCACAAGGAACTCTTTCATGGGGCTCTGTACGTTGACCCGGACTTCACCACCCCGGGTACGATCTATGACCCCACCTATCCAGAGCGGAATGCCCCCGCCACTTTGTACTACCGACGAGCCAATGAAATCTGGCCGGCCATTATCTTGGAGTACGCCCGCTGGGGAAACTACTGGCACAGCCCCGGCGCCGTCATGCCAAGTGACTGGATCGTGGAGCGCGATCGTCTCCTCAACAACTACTTCCCCATGCGATCGGGTGTTCTCCTCGCCCAGCTCCGCAATGTCCAGCCCCAGCTCTATCCCACCATCGATGCCCCACTGCTCTCCCAGTACGGAGGGGCTGTGTCCTCCCAGACTGCGATCAGCCTAAGCACCCCAACCGGCGCGACCACCTACTACACCCTCGATGGCAGCGACCCACGCCTCGAAGGTGGGGTCCTCAATCCCAGCGCCCTCGTTTACAGCGCCCCCTTCACACTCACCGGCCCCACGAGATCGGTCTTGGCCCGATCCTTCGACGGTAGTGAATGGAGTGCCCTAGAGCGCGGAGATTTCATCGTGGACATCAGCGTGCGCATCAACGAACTGCAGGCGTCCAACAAGAACACCCTGCTCGATGAGGCCGGGGAGAGTGACGATTGGGCGGAACTCATCAACACGCAAGCAGCGGACGTCGATCTCAGTGGTTGGGCCCTTTCCGATGATGGGTCGCGCCCAGACAAGTGGCGGTTTCCACCCGGGACTGTGGTTCCCGCCAAGGGAATGCTTCTGGTTTGGTTGGATGAAGATCAATCCCAGGGGCCCTTGCACGCCAACTTCAAGCTCTCGGCCAACGGAGAAGAACTTCACCTGAGCGGCCCCCCAAACACAGGGACGCTCCTCATCGACAGTGTGACATTCGGACCTATCGGGCAGGACCGGTCCCTCGGGCGCATGCCCAATGGCGAGGGACCCTTCTGCCCCCTTCCCCAAGCAACGCCGCTGCAACCCAATCGGTGGGCCGGCAACGGAGCTGAGTAGGCCCGAGCTGGACTCTGGATCGACCCTGGGTCAACACCGGGTCAACACCGGGTCAACACCGGGTCAACACCGGGTCAACACCGGGTCAAC